>JBLWXC010000008.1:0-174418 GCA_048267645.1 Balneola sp. | reverse complement strand
TAACTTCTTCTTTCAAATCCCAAGGAAGAGATTCTACGGCTTTAAACAAATCATTGGATTGGAATCCCATTACAGCGTACTGATTAAGTAGTGGCATTAATTTGCCTGCATCGTCAGCGTCGTAATCGATGGTGGCATTATCACGAAAGCTCAAACGAATAGCTTCATCGTAGCTGCTATCTGAACTCATGGTGAAGTTAATATCTCCACGATTGGCGGCTACTTCTTTAGAGAAAAAGCTTCCTGTCGCGGTTGTAGTCGTTTTGCCGGCAGTATTGAAGGTCAATGTTGTTGCGCCACCTGTAGCTCCCAACTGAACCCAAAACCCTTGCCAAGGTTTTATGATGTAAGGTGTAGTACGATCTTGTACAGAGTAACTTCCTAGGCCATCATTCCAGAAACTAATGTTGTTCTGAATGAAGTCAGCTCCACTAACAGAAAGATTGGTTGCATCAGCGCTAAAATTAGATTTAAATGGATTACCGACCAGCGTATACCCATTTGCTGCAGGATTTAAAGTAACAGCCACATTAGATGAAGGCTCTGAACCCGCTGTATATATAGATATTGGTAATTCAGATGACCCTCCATCCTCATTATCGTAAAAATAGACGGCAAAACCTTTTCCGTCACCAAAAGCGGTTGCAACATCAGTAGGTTCTTAGAAGACTCCCGTATCATCATAGAGATAGAAATTGGCGTCGATGTCAGCATTATCTCCACCAGCAATTCCCTGAATCGGAGTATCATCAGAAATATCGGAAACGGTTCCTCCTGTGATTGGGAAAGATAGTAGACGCCAACCTTCATTTCCTGAAATCTCTTGATCTCCTGGGCATGAATACCACGAAGGGTCAGTGCCATTATTTCCAAAATAGTTAAAGTTATAACTTACAGCAGTTACGCACCAACTACTCAAATTTCGTCTGAATTTATATGCATAATAAAACATATAACTCATATCAGTCACAGAACTTACATCCCAATTATTCAAGGGTTTATTGAATACATAAGCATGAGAAAACATATTACTCATATTTGTAACAGAACCTACATCCCAATTACTCAAGTCTTGATTGAATACTTGTGCAGAACTAAACATGAAAAGCATATTTGTCACAGAACTTACATCCCAATTACTCAAGTCTCCATTAAATGCATCAGCATAGTAAAACATTTGCTGCATATCGGTCACAGAACTTACATCCCAACTATTTAAGTCTTGGTTGAATACTTGTGCAGAGCTAAACATTTTCTGCATATCAGTCACTGCACTAACATCCCAATTACCCAAGTCTTGATTGAATACACCTGCATAATTAAACATTCCACTCATATCAATTACAGAACTAACATCCCAAGAACTAATATCTTCGTTAAAGCTATTCTCTGAAGCAAAAAGATCTTTCATGTCCGTAATACCACTTGTACAAGTAGTCGCTGCATTAGCTGTTGTTATTTCAGCAACTGTACGTTTGGTGTAGGTAGTACCATTTAATATACCCGTATCTAAATTCGTAGCATTAGTACATTTTACTATTCCATTGTTGTATAAGTTGAAATCACCATCCGTTTCTGTGATAGTTTGGGCTTGTATATTGAAAACGATAAATAATATTATCGTAGTTAAAAATAGATGTTTAAATCTCATTGATCTTATTGATCTCATATTGTGATGATAGCTTGGTTTGTTTTTCAATTTCAGATAATCTAGAGGGGCTCATTTTTAGGCATACTCCTTCCAATAAATAATTATGAATCGTTCCTATACCGAACTCAACTAAAAAGAAGGGACTCTAATGCGAAGGCTGGTAGTTTGTCCTGTTTTTATACCCGTTTGAAGCGCTTATGCCCTAATAAGTAAGCTTAAAATTATTCTAAGCGTAGATAAACTTTTTTAATACTTGTTACAATGTGTTTTATAATTCATCTAAACTTTAGTTTCTAAATAGATTTCGCATAACATTCGCCATTTAAATACTCTCTGTTTTTATAATTCAGTGTATAGACAATAATGTTGTAGAAATATAAATTCATCTATACATAACGATATATGATAATTTTATATCTTTTTTGAGTCTATCCCTCAAAATTGATAATTCATGGACAAAAAAAAGGCACTTTCCATTTCTGAAAAGCGCCTTTATAATCTTAAAAGAGAACTTAGTTTTCTCTTTCAATTAATGATTTTCTAGAAAGACGAAGCTTTCCACCATGTTCAACTTTAAGTAGCTGAACTTCAACTTCATCACCTAATTGTAGATAGTCAGATACTTTCTCTACACGTTCGTGAGCAATTTCAGAGATATGAAGTAAACCGTCTTTACCAGGAGCAATTTCAATAAATGCTCCGAAGTCTTTGATTGATTTTACCACACCTTTGTAAGTTGCACCTTCTTCTAGATGACCAACAATCATTTTAATACGTTGCTTAGCTTCTTCAGCTTTGCTTAGGTCGTTAGCCGAAATAGTGATTTGGCCTTTACCGTTTTTATCTTCTTCGATGATAATTTCGGTTCCAGTTTCTTTCTGAAGAGCTTGGATCACTTTGCCGCCCGGTCCGATTACAGCACCAATATCACTACCATCAATTTCCATTTTTAGGAATTGTGGAGCGTACTGAGAAATATTTTCTCTTGGAGCTGAAATTGTTTTAGCCATTTCACCAAGAATATGTAAACGACCAGCATGAGCTTGCTCAAGAGCTTCTTCGATAGTTTCAAAGCTAATACCTTGGACTTTCATATCCATCTGGCAAGCAGTGATACCATCAACAGTACCAGCCGTTTTGAAATCCATGTCTCCCATGAAATCTTCTTCGCCACGGATATCAGATAGAATTGCTGTTTTTTCTTCGCCAACAATCATACCCATTGCAATACCAGAAACTGGTTTTTTAAGAGGTACACCAGCATCCATTAACGCCATAGAACCACCGCAAACAGAAGCCATTGATGAAGAACCGTTAGATTCTGTAATGTCAGAAATAACACGTACAACGTAACCAAACTCTTCGAAAGTAGGCATCATCATTCTAAGCGAACGCTCAGCAAGGTGACCATGACCTATTTCACGACGACCAGGTCCACGTAAGAAACCAGCTTCGCCAACAGAATATGGAGGGAAATTGTAGTGCAAGTAAAATTGTTTTGCTTCTTGATCGAATAAAGTATCTACACTTTGCTCATCTCGGCGAGTTCCTAAAGTTGCAGAAACTAAAGCTTGAGTTTCGCCACGTGTAAACAATGCAGAACCGTGAGCTCTAGGGATATAACCAACTTGAGTCCAGATATCTCTAATATCTGTAGTTGAACGACCATCAATTCTACGACCTTTTTCAAGAATCATATTACGAAGTTCGTTTTTTTCGATATTACCGAGCACTTTTTTAACGATAGCTAAATCGTCAGGAAACTCTTCTTCAAGGGTAGCAACAACTTCGTCTTTAATTTCACGAATTTTATCGTTGTACTCTTCTTTTCCTAAACCAATGTTAACTACTTCGTTAATTCTTGCAGTAGCTAATTCGGCAACTTTTGATTCAATTTCTTCAGGTAAAACAGGAGCAACAAATTCTCTCTTTTCTTTACCTAATTCTTTTCGAAGTTCGTTCTGAAAATCACATAATTTCTTGATAGCAGCGTGAGCTTCTTTAATTGCAGCAAGCATTTCTGCTTCTGAAACTTCTTTCATCTCACCTTCAATCATTAGGATACTGTCTTCAGTACCACCAACACACATGTCGATATCACTATTTTGTAGCTCAGAAATGGTTGGGTTAATGATAAAGTTACCATCTACTCTACCCACTCTAACTTCAGCCATAGGGCCGTCAAAAGGAATATCAGATAGGTGAATTGCTAAAGAAGCACCAACTGCACCTAACATATCTCCATCATTCTCATCATCAGATGAGATAACACTTGAAATTACTTGAGTATCACACACATAACCCTTAGGGAAAAGCGGACGTAATACACGGTCGATTAAACGACTAGATAAAATCTCTTTTTCTGAAGAACGACCTTCGCGCTTCATGAAACCGCCAGGAAAACGTCCTGCCGCTGAAAAACTTTCTTTATGATCTACCGTTAAAGGGAAAAAATCTTGCCCTGGTTTTGGCTCTTTAGCACTCACAGCAGTACAAAGTACCATTGTGTCTCCCATTCTAACCACAACAGCGCCATCGGCTTGCTTGGCAATCCGGCCTGTTTCTATTGATAGCACCTTTCCTGGTGCAAATTCTATACTTCTAAAATCTTCTTTCATTTATTTTTCTTTCTTTTATTTATTGCTTTAATCCCACCCGCAAACATCAGGTTGTTTTAGAAAAAACTAACAAATACAGGGGGATGAATTGAAAAAGGCTCCGATATCCGGAGCCTTCAATTTATTTACGAATACCGAGTTCTTTAATAAGCTCTCTGTATTTTTCAATATCGTTCTTCATTAAGTAGTTGAGCAAACGGCGACGCTTACCAACCAACTTTAATAAGCCACGGCGAGTGGCATGATCTTTCTGGTTCTCTTTAAGATGGCCAGTTAAGTGATTAATGCGATGAGTAAAAAGGGCAATTTGACCTTCTGTAGTACCAGTATTGGCTTCATCATTGCCAAATTTTTTGAAAATATCTATTTTTTCTTCTGCTGTAATGCTCATTACAATTCTGTTATAACTTTAAAACGATTTAATAGTTTGCAAAGATACGTTTTTTATAACTAAGCAACAACGTATAGTTATCAAATAAAACGACCTTCCACTTTTTGCCCTTATAATATGGAAGTTGAAGATATAAAACCCTACTCTCTTTTAATATTTATAAGTTCTAATTTTTCGAGATAACTCGGTATGCACCTTAAATGGAAAAAACACTTTTTCTCACAAAAGTATACTTTTTATAGTAATCATGAACGTTTTGGTCGCATGCTTTTCAAAACACTCCCAAATAGAGCACTCGTTAACCTCGGTGATAGTAAATATCTTTTTGAAATTAGTAACTTATTAAGCCAAAGTGCACAGATAATTGACTTAAGCAATAAAAAATTATTAGGTGGAATTAAGCCTTATGGTTTAATGAGAATGAAAGCAACAATTCTTGTAAAGAATCAAACCTTTTACTGGAAGCTAAACAACGTTTTTCAATCTAAATGGAGTATAAAAAATAAAGACGGCCAGCTCGTTATGTTCTCTTCCTCCTATAAGAAGGGCGAACTAACCATTCATAATCAAACCGAAGAACTACTCCTTCTTAGTGGTATTTTCCTAACCAATAGGTTGAGGTAAATGGCTTTTTATTAAATCTAAAGAAATCCTTTTTCAACTCTATTATTTAGTATATACACTATCAAATCATTCTATATTGAGAAATAAACTTGATGATGAATATGAGCGCCCTCATTATAGCAGAAACAATGACTAAATATTTTCATTAAAACGCTACTACATAATCTTAAACATAGCTGTGAATGAATAGAAAAGAGTTTTTAAAGAAAGCTACATTAAGTACTATCGGAATTGGTTTTCTAAGTGGACTATACACTTGGCAAATAGAACCCTTTTGGCTTGAATTTGTAATAAAGAAAATGCCCATTCTAAATTTACCAAATCACCTTGTTGGTAAAACATTGATGCAAATTAGCGATGTTCATGTTGGTAATAGATTTGACTACCAATACATTATTGAGTCTTTCCAAAAAGCGCAAGAATTTAAGCCTGACTTTGTGGTGTATACGGGAGACTATATTAGCTATGAAAATGAAGAGCAATTCGAGCAATTAGCTGAAGTTTTGAAACATGTTGTAAAAGGTACCATTGGAACGGTGGCCATTTTAGGAAATCATGATTATGGAAAAAACTGGTCTGATAGACATGTAGTGCATGAAATCGTAACCCAATTGAATAACTCAGGAATTACAGTTTTAAGAAATGAAGGAATTGAAGTAGATGGTTTAACCATTACAGGCTTTGACGACTATTGGGGACTGAATTTCGATCCCGAAAAAGCAATGCATCATTTCGATAGTTCTAAAGCCAACCTAATTCTATGTCATAACCCTGATGTTTGCGATTTAAATGTGTGGAAAGATTACACGGGCTGGATTCTAGCAGGACATACGCATGGTGGGCAATGTAAACCACCTTTTTTAAACCCTCCAATGCTCCCTGTAATGAATAAGAACTATTCTTCAGGTGAAATTGCACTGTCAGATGGGCGAACACTATATATAAACAGAGCTCTAGGGCATTTGTGGCAGGTAAGATTTAATGTTCGACCTGAAATAACCCTTTTTAAGTTAGAACAAAAAGCCTAGCCTTACACTTGCTAAAGAATTTTTAAGGCTTCTTCTTTATCCTTGATAAGTTGAATTTTCAACTCATCAATCCCATCAAATTTTCTCTCATCTCTGAGTCTTTTTAGGAAACGAACTTGAATGGTTTTGCCGTAAATCTCTTGTTCAAAGTCAAAGATGTGTACCTCAAGAGTACGTCCGTCATCTTCAAAGGTTGGGCGCACGCCGATATTCATCATGCCACCATACCATTTTCCAGAAACTCTCACTTTAACTACGTAAACCCCATTTTTCGGGATAACTTTGTTAGGATGTTCTGGTTTGAGGTTTGCAGTTCTAAAGCCAATCTTTCGGCCTCTCTCATCGCCGTGAGTAACTAAACCATTCAGAATATACTCTCTTCCTAAAAGTTTAGCTGCTTGTTCAACATTACCTTTATCCTGTAACTCTTTTCGGATGGCCGTACTACTTATAGTAATATCTCCCATCTCCCTTTTTGAAACCACATAAGAATCGAAATCAAGCTCCTCTCCTATTCTTTTTACGGTTTCTATAGTTCCAGAACGGTCTCTACCGAAATGATGATCGTAACCAATAACAAATTCGCTAACGCCGATTTTCTTAAAAACTACATTCTTAATGAATTCTTCAGAGGTTAACAAAGAGAAATCTCGATTAAATGGAATCACAACCATTTCATCAATACCGATGCTTTCTAAAATTTCTTTTCGTTCGGTGAGTGTGGTTAGCATCTTAATTCCCGCACTACCTGGACTTATTATATCTCTAGGATGAGGATCAAAAGTAATTACAACACTTCGAGCATTTCTAGCTTTTGCTTTTTTAACTACCGTTTCCATAAGCGCCCTATGCCCTTCATGTACTCCGTCAAACGTACCAACTGTTACAACAGTGTTGGCAACTCTCTCTATATCGTCAAGCAGAATTAATTCAGTCATTTGATCTTAATAATTCATCAATTTCACTTGGGGTAAGCGCATTTGCAGAAGTAAACGTTCCAATACTTGTTCTTATAAGCTTACTTAAATGAGCTCGAGAGCCTAAAGTAATTCCTAGGTCGTGTGCAATGGAACGGATATAAGTACCTTTACTGCAGGTAATGCTTAGCAATAGTTTATTCCCATTAAATTCTAACACCTGATGCTCATAAATCGTTACAGGACGAGGTTCTAACTCTACAGTTTTACCTCTTCGTGCTAAATCATATAAACGTTGTCCATCTCTCTTAAGTGCGGAATACATCGGAGGAACTTGCTGAATATCACCAGAAAACTCATCCTTGAGTGCTTTTTCAATCATCTCTAGTGTGATGTGCTCGAAGGGAGCTTCTACATCTACATCGCTATCAGCGTCATAGCTTGGTGTTGAGCCTCCAAAAGTAACTTCACCAATATACGTTTTTGGCATTTCCTGAATTTCGGAAATTGATTTTGTTGCTCTACCCGAGCATAATATTAGCAATCCTTCAGCCATTGGATCTAATGTTCCAGCATGACCTACTTTCCTAGTTTTTAGACGACTACGAACATATTTAACCACATCAAAGCTTGTCCACGTTTGTGGTTTATTGATGAGTAAAATTCCTGCTGAACCAAAGTCGAAGCTAGGATGAGGCTTGTTATTATTATCAAATACCTCAATTTGATCCAAAGGGAGTGCTTTGGCCATAATTACTCTTCTTCGTCGGTGGGAGCTTTAGGCTGTTCCTTCACCTTTTTGAAGAGAGTTTCCATTTTGTCGACATATTCGGAAGTATCATCAACATAAAAATGGAGTTCAGGAATTTTTCGAACCTGATTCTTAATTTTTGCGGCAAGTTTGTGACGGATTGTATCTACATGAGCGTCTAAGTGCTCATATAGTTTCGTTTCGTTTCTGCCTGGTGCAAAAATACTCAAATAAACTTTAGCAATAGAAAGGTCGACAGTTAGTAGAACTTTTGTAATAGATATAAAAGCTCCCTCAGGTTGATAATTACGTTGAATTATCTCTCCAAGGTCTTTTTTAATTACTTCGCCTAGGCGTTTTGTTCTAATACTCATTGCTACCTATTAGCTCTATTATTTATTTGAGTCTTCGAGAGTACGCTGATGCTCAGTAATTTTATAACTCTCGAAAGAATCATTTACTTTAAGATCATTGTAATTTTGTATGCTAATACCACATTCGTAGCCCGCTGATACTTCCTTAACATCATCCTTAAAGCGTTTTAGAGCGCCAATGTTACCGTTATAGATAACAACACCATCACGTATAATTCTAATTGGGTTATTTCTATCGATTTTACCGTCGGTTACATAGCAACCTGCAATAGTTCCAACTTTAGATACCTTAAAGATTTCTCGAACTTCAACAACACCCATTATCTGTTCTTTCAATTCTGGTGAAAGCAGACCTTCGAGTGCGTCACGTACTTCATCAACGGCATCGTAAATAACACTAAATAAGCGAATATCAATTTCTTCAGTTTCAGCTAGTTTACGAGCTTGAACTGTAGGACGAACTTGGAAACCGATAATAATTGCATCGGAAGCCGAAGCTAATAGTACATCAGACTCAGAAATTGCACCTGGACCAGTGTGAATGATATTCACAGAAACTTCTTCGTTACCTAATTTTTGAAGAGAACCAGAAAGAGCTTCAATAGAACCATCAACATCAGCTTTAATAATGATATTAAGTTCTGATACTTCACCAAGAGCCAATCTACGAGAGATATCGTCAAGGGTCATGTGCTTGTTCTTTCTCATTGCTTGCTCACGTCTAATTTGCTGACGTTGAGCTGCTACTTCTTTACCTGATTTCTCATCTACAGCAACAATTAACTTATCACCAGCTTGAGGCATTTCATCAAAACCCATCAACTGAACTGGTGTGGCTGGGCCTGCTTCTCTAATTCTTTGTCCAAGATCATTTTCCATTGCTCTAACACGCCCAAAACAAGGACCTGCAACAAATGGATCTCCAACTTTCAGAGTACCACCTTGAACAAGAACGTTCGCAATAATACCTTTTCCTTTATCCAAACGAGCTTCAAGTACAACGCCATCAGCTCTACGATTAGGATTAGCTTTCAATTCGAGAACTTCAGCTTCAATTAATACTTTTTCGAGAAGTTCATCAATTCCCATTCCTGTTTTTGCAGAAACTAATGCAAACTGGCTATCTCCACCCCAATCTTCAACAATTACACCGTGATCGGAAAGTTGTTGTTTGATTTTATCTGGGCTAGAACCAGGCTTATCCATTTTGTTTATTGCAACAACAATTGGAACACCCGCTGCTTTTGCGTGATTGATTGCTTCAATAGTTTGAGGCATTACAGAATCATCGGCAGCAACTACAAGAATTACAATATCGGTAGCTTGAGCACCACGAGAACGCATAGCGGTAAACGCTTCGTGACCCGGAGTATCCAAGAACGTAATTTTCTTATCATTAAGAACTACTGAGTAAGCACCAACGTGCTGTGTGATACCACCAGCCTCGCCATCAGCTACTCTTGCGTTTCTTATATAATCAAGAAGTGAAGTTTTACCATGATCAACGTGCCCCATAACCGTAATGATTGGTGCGCGAGATTCAAGATCTTCTGGAGCATCTTCTTCAATTTCAAGATCCTCATCCATTTCTTCAGCGTCGATAAACTTAACATCTTTGTCAAATTCACCTGCAACAAGTTCAATGGTGCTAGCATCAAGGCGTTGATTGATTGTAATCATCAAACCAATGCTCATACATGCTGAAATAATTTCATTTACTCCAACTTCAAGTTCTTCAGCAAGATCGTTAGCCGTAATAAACTCTGTTACTTCTATTACGCCTGCTTCTAGTTCTTGCATTTCGTCTTGAAGCTGTTGCTCCTCAACTCTCTCCTCTTTTCTTTGACGACGGCGTTTAGATCTCTTACTACCAACAGATGCAGTACCTTGCATTTTCTGCAGGGTTTCACGCATCATGCGGTCAACATCAAACTCAGCAACCTCAGTTTTCTTAGATTTAGCTGCTGGTTTTGCATTTTTACCTGCAGGTTTAGCGTTCTTCTTAGCAGGAGTTGTTGTTGTTTTAGCTGCTGTTTTATCTCCAGCTTTTTTAGGCTCGTCTTGGTCTTTACGTCTCTTTCGTTTCTTTCTTGTAGGAGGTGCTGAAAGGTCATTTGTGAAAGCAACCTTACCAAGAACTTTAGTTCCTTTTAATTTGCTAGCACGACCACGAATAATTTTTTCTTCCTTAGTCTCGGGCTTTTTTTCTTCTATTGGAGCTGCTTCTTCAGTTTTCTTTTCTTCCTTAGCTGCTGGCTCTTCCTTAACTTCTTCTTTATCTGCTACTACAGCTTCTTTCTCAGCTACAGCGTCATTTTCAGTTTCTTGAGGTTCTACTTCGTTTGTCTCTTCAGTAACTTCTGTCTCAGCTTTAGCTTCAACCTCAGCAACTTCTTCTTCTTTTACTACTACTTCTGTTCCCTCTTCTTTGGATTCAGTTTCCGCTTCAACTTCTGAAACTTCTTCCTTAACCTCTTTTTCTTTTTCTACTTTTGCAACTTGCTCCAGTTCAACAGTTTCTTCAACCTTCTCTTCCTGAACTACTTCCTCAACAACAGGCTCAATTGGAAGTACTTCTTCCTCTTGAGGCTCTTCGATAGCTTCAATTTCCTCAATTGGATCAAGAATACTCTCTGGTTCAGGTTTAGGCTCATCTTCTATGGGCTCTAATGCAGTTAGGTCTTCAAGGGGCTCAAGCACATTATCAAGAGTAACGCTATCGTTGCGTTGATTCATGATATTACTACGACGACTCTCATACTCTTCGCGAGTGCGTTCGTGGTCTAGGCTTTTTGCTTTGTCTTCGCCATAAATCCCCTCCAAAGCCGAATACATCTCCGGAGTAATTTTAAAATTCGGACGATTAGTAACCTCAAAATCTCGGCCTAACAGCGAGTCAATAATTGACTGTGTTGAAACGTTGAATTCTGATGCAACTTTAAATAATGGTTTAGGTCTGTTTATGGGCATAAATACTTTTTAACTATGTGTGCGAAAACTAATCAATTTTTAGATAAAAATTTGAGTTAGCCTTCGTCTTCGAACTCGTAACCGATAACATTTATGATTTTTCGAGCCAACTCTTCATCAATTTCTTCATTAGTTCTGCTTACAAGCTCTTCTACACTCATTTCGAGTACAGAACGCGCTGTGTCACAACCAATATCGTGTAATTGCTGAATTATTTGTGGGCCAAAATCTTCTTCAAATTCTGAAATATCGATATCATCTTCTTCTTCTACTTCGCGATATACATCTATTTCACATTCCGCAAGTTTAGACGCCAAACGAATGTTCACGCCACCTTTACCAATTGCTTTCGATACCTCGTCTGCTGGTACTAGTACACTTGCACGCTTGCCTTCCTCATCAAGCTCTACTTTTACTACGTCTGCTGGTTGTAAGGCACGTTTGATAAACTCAAGTTTATCATCAGTGTAATTGATTACATCAATATTTTCGTTTTGTAACTCACGCACAATTGCATGAATACGAATACCTTTCATACCAACACAAGCGCCAACTGGATCAACACGCTCATCATGAGAGCGTACTGCAACCTTAGAACGATCACCAGGTGAACGTGCTATTTTTACTAGGTCAATTATCCCGTCAAACACTTCAGGAATTTCATTTTCAAATAATCTTTCTAAGAACAAGTCAGAAGTTCTTGAGATAAGCACCGTTGGGTTACCATTGCGCATGTGCACACCAATAACTACGGCACGAATAGAATCACCTTTACGATAACGATCTTTATAAATCTGTTCGTTTTTAGGAAGTAACAGCTCAACACCGTTATGATTAACTAAAATATCTTTGTTTTGGCGAACTTGATAAACATCGCCAAGAATAATCTCACCTACACGGTCAGAGTAATCTTCATAAATATTGTCCTTCTCAATTTCACGGATGCGCTGCGCCAACTGTTGACGTGCCATCATAACTGCACGGCGACCGAAGTCAATAATTTGAACCTCTTGCGCTAACTCATCATATAGCTCTATATCTGGGTCTACTTTTTTTGCATCTTCAAGTGAAATTTCAGAAACAGGGTCAGTGAGCTCTTCCTTTGGAACAACTTCTTGAACATGTAGAATCTGGATTTCTCCACGATCAGCATTAAGTATTACCTCAAATGAATCATCATTCTCGTAAGTTTTACGAATCATAGTTCTGAAAACATCTTCAAGAATCGATAATAACAGATCGCGATCAATGCCTTTCTCTTTGGCGATTTCCGCAAAAGAAGAGATAATTTGTTTTGATAAATCGTTTTGCATCAGCTTTTTGCTTTGTATGATGATTAAATTTTTGGGACGATTTTTGTTTCTAAGATATCGTCGAACATAACTTCAACTACGCTTCCGTCTTCAACCTCAACAGTTATGAGGTTTTCCTCAACTGAAGCGATGATTCCTTCACTTTTTTTGTAATCTTGATCTGCTTTATATTTCATTTTTACTGAACGCCCTACATTTTTTCCATACTGCCGTAGATCTACGAGAGGTCTACTAAGCCCAGGAGAAGAAACGTTCAATCTATATTCATTATCAAAAAGTTCATGTGCTTCGAGTAAAAACCCTAATTCACGACTTATTTTTGCGCATTCATCCAGATTTACGCCTCGATCTTCAGCATCCAAAAAGATACACACTTCGGTACCACCACCGGTGTTAATTTCTATATCAACCAGAAAAAGCCCCTCAGCTTCAGCTAAAGGAGCAATTAAATCTTTAATATTTTCTATGGTATCTGTTCGCACACTCAAAAAACAAGGACAAAAAAAAGCAAGTGCCTTTCGACGCTCACTGAGAATTGAATATACCCTTATTTAGCCAAGATTTCAAAGGTAGAATCATTGTTTATTATGAATACGCCATATTTACAGATTTATATCTTTTTTCGACTTCTTTCATTTCCATTTAATATCATCTAGTACTATTAACTAACTATGCCATTAATGAAGAAAACATACCTAGCTTGCCTATTAACAGCAATCGTACTTTCTAGCTCGTTAATTAACGCACAACAAATTAAGCCCACATCTGCAAAAGAGTTTGAAGAATCTATAACCAAAAGACAACAACTTCGAACCAATTCGATATTCAAAAACTATCCTATCCGTAATGTTGGTCCTGTAATTATGAGCGGGAGAGTTACAGATATTGCAGTCCACCCTGAAAATAGCAGAATTTTTTATGTTGCTTATGCTTCTGGTGGAGTTTTCAAGACTACCAACTCAGGTAATACAATGACTCCTGTTTTCGACCACCAAGATGCATTAGGAATTGGAGATATAGCGATTTCTCCCTCAAACCCAGATGTTATTTGGGTTGGAACTGGTGAAAATAACAGTAGCCGCTCCACCTACGCAGGTGCCGGGATTTTTAAAAGCATGGATGCTGGCAAGAACTGGGATTTTGTTGGTTTAAGAAACATTCAACACACTGGCCGAATTATTGCCCACCCTACCGATGTGAATACAGCATGGGTTGCCGCTGTTGGACCGCTGTACTCTTACAGTAGCGAACGTGGAATCTACAAAACAACTGACGGGGGAAAATCTTGGAATAAAACCTTATTCGTGAACGATAGCACTGGCGTTATCGACTTAATCATTCATCCAAAAAACCCAAATATTTTATGGGCTTCCACTTGGGAAAAAGACCGAAAGGCTTGGAACTTTAAGGAAGGTGGAAATGGCTCAGCTGTTTATAAGTCTACCGATGGTGGTAACACATGGAAAAAATCGGTTAAAGGTTTACCACAAGGTGATTTTGTAGGAAGAATTGGTTTAGACATTAGCAAATCAAATCCAAATGTACTTTATGCCCTGATTGACAATCAGTATGAAACTAAAAAAGAGACTTCTTCAAATAGTAATAATCTTACTGAGTCTTCTTTTATCAAAATGACTAATAAAGAGTTTGAGGCTTTAGATAATAAAAAACTTGAGACTTTTTTAAGAAGAAATCGTTTTCCTGAAAAATACACTGCTCAATCAGTAAAAAGAGATGTTAAGAATGGTAAGTATAAACCTAAAGCTTTGGGTGAGTTTCTAGGTGATGCAAATGCAGCGCTTTTTAACACCAGCATAAAGGAAATGGAAGTTTATCGCTCTAATGATGGTGGCGAAAGCTGGTTCCGTACACATGATTATCAAATTCCGGGAGTTTACAATACCTATGGATATTATTTCGGGGAAGTTAGAGTTGACCCTAACAACGAAAACACAGTTTATGCATTGGGTGTCCCTTTAATTAAGTCTACCGATGGTGGAAAAACTTGGACTATTAAAGCTAACAACGATCCTGTTCATGCTGACCAGCAAGCAATGTGGATTGACCCTAATGACTCTGAACATATTCTACTCGGAAATGATGGTGGGTTATATGAAAGCCATGATGGCGGTGATAACTTCATTCATCATAACACTGAAGCAGTTGGCCAATTTTACACTGTAAGTGTGGATATGGAAAAGCCTTATAATATTTATGGTGGTTTACAAGATAATGGAACTTTCTACGGGCCATCAACATCAACACCAAATCGTAATCGCCCTTGGAAACGCCTTTTTGGTGGTGATGGAATGCACGTATTTGCAAACCCAACCAATTCAGATTTAGTGTATGTTGGTTTTCAGTATGGAAATTATTTCCGCATTGAGCAAAGCAAGAACATTAGAGAATCAATAACGCCTTCTCACGAAGTTGGCGAACCACGCTACCGTTACAACTGGAATAGCCCAATTGCTTTAAGTCATCATAACCCTGATGTTATTTATTTCGGTTCTCAAAAATTGAGCCGCTCTTTTGATCAAGGCAGAACGTGGACAGCTATCAGCCCTGATTTAACTAATGATCATCCTAATGGTGATGTACCTTACTCCACCCTATCAACTATTGGTGAGTCTCCATTAGACTTCAATGTAATTTGGGTAGGAACTGATGATGGTAACATTCAACTTACTAGAGATGGAGGCACAACTTGGAACAATGTAACCGGTAGCATTCCAAAAGGTCTTTGGGTGAGCGAAGTACATCCTTCCAAATATGACAAAGGAACAGCTTACGTTTCCTTAAATGGCTATCGTTACGATGATTTTACAACTTATCTTTATAAAACAACCGACTTCGGTAAAACTTGGACATCCATCAAAGGGAACCTTCCAGATGAAGTTGCAAATGTCATCGTTCAAGATCCTGTTGAACCAACCATACTTTACGCTGGCTTAGACCACGGCACTTATGTAAGCTTTAATGATGGTAAAGAGTGGCATTATTTAGCGAACTTACCAAATGTGGCAAGTTATGACATGGTAGTTCACCCAAGAGAAAATGAACTTGTAATTGGAACGCACGGTAGAAGTATTTGGGTGATGGATGTAAAACCATTACAAAATCTAGTGCCCAGATTAAACGAAGCTATTACCGCCTTCAAACCTGATGATGTACGTTTCAATAACCGCTGGGGACAAAGTTCAAGTCCATATAGAGATGCTTTTATGCCTTCCATAGACTTCCTATTTTATTTAGGCAAAAGCTCAAGCTCTAATGTTGATATTACTTTTAAGAACAATAAAGATGAGCAAGTATACAGTACAAAAATTGAAGCAGAACATGGATTCAATGTGTTTACTTGGGATTTAGTAACTGGTTCTGGTAAAAACAAAAAGCCAAAGTTCCTTGAAAAAGGAGAATACACCATAACTTTCACCGCTGGAAAAAACAAGCATGAAGTACCGTTCAAAATTAAATAAGTTTATAATTCCTCTAATCTTAGTAGCCACAATAATTTCTTGTGGCTCTAAAGAGAAGAAAGGAAAGGAAATAGTACCAGCTGGAAGAGTGCTTGAGTTTCCCAACGAACTTAGTTTTATAGACTCTAAAGGAAACGAGATTACCAAGTTGCGTTATGCCTCTGCTGACACACCAGATGAGCGTAACCAAGGCTTGATGAATGTACGTACCATGCCAGAAGATGCTGGCATGGTTTTCTTTTTCGATACAGAGGCTATACAAAGTTTCTGGATGGTAAATACACCGCTCTCACTAGATATCATTTACGTAGGTGCTGATAGTACCATAGTTACTGTATATCATAGTACAACACCGTTTTCAGAGCAGTCTCTACCCTCTTTTAAGCCTGCAAAATTTGTTGTAGAAACAAACGCAGGCTTTTGTATCAATAATGATATTAAAGAAGGTGTAAAAGTTAAGTTTTAGTGGTTGTTTTCTTGAGTAACCTCTTCATACTCATGTAAGAAATCCATTACATGTGTTACATTCTCAGGAGAACCAATATAGATTGGTGTGCGCTGATGAATGGCTTTGGGTTCAATTTCCATGATTCTTTCTTTGCCATTCGTTGCCATTCCTCCAGCTTGTTCAATGATAAAGCTTAGTGGGTTACACTCGTACATCAACCGGAGCTTGCCTTCTGGATATTTTTTACTGTGTGGATAAATAAATATTCCACCTTTTATAAGTGTGCGATGTATATCTGCAACCATCGACCCAATATATCTAGCAGAATATGGTCTGCCGGACTCTTCTTCTTCCTCTTGGCAATACTTAATGTATTTTTTTAAACCCAATTCCCACGAGTAGTAACTTCCTTCATTAATACTATAAATCTTCCCATGTTCAGGGATTTTGACACTATTTTCACTCAAAATATACTCGCCAATACTTGGGTCTAATGTAAACAACGTAACCCCTAAACCTGTTGTATAAGCCAATGTAGTACTAGATCCATACAATACGTAGCCTGCTGCAACTTGCTTATCTCCGGGCTGTAATGCATCCTCTTCAGATACTTGGGTTTTGTATTTTGGTTCTCTCATATAAACAGAAAAAATACTTCCAATGGATACATTTACATCAATATTTGAGGAGCCGTCTAAAGGATCAAGATATACGATGTATTTACCGCCAGTACTTTCTAAACGAATGATACCGTCATTCTCTTCTGAAATAACCATACAAGTTATTTTGGAGCGTTCTAATGCCGAAATCAATTGTTGATCCGCAAATAAATCAAGTTTTTTTACAGCCTCTCCATGCACATTGGTTGAGCCCTCATATCCCAAGATATTAGTAATACCAGCTTTGTTAACTTCCCTTGAAATAATTTTAGAAGCTAAGCCAATATCACGTAAAAGCTGAGAGAGTTCACCTGTGGCGCCAGGGAATCGGTTTTGAGCTTGAATAATAAACTCTTCTAGTGTTACTATTCTGTTCTTTAAGTCTGCCTTCATGATCCTATTTTTATTAGTTGGAAGCGCTTTTCTGAAATATAGGAATGTTTTTTACTTAACGCCTAAATAAAATTCAAAAAAAACTAACTATTTAGAATCTGCTGGTGAGTCAAGATTGCTTTGTTTCTCAGGGCTTCTTTAGTACCTGAGTTATCAATCACAAAGTCACATAAAACTTCCAAGTCTTCAAAATTCGGCTGTTTATTAATACGATTAGTAACAAGTAGTTCTGTGGTTTGGTCTCTTTCTTGAACTCTCTTAATTCTTTTCTCTCTTGGGCTTTTTACTAGAATAACAAAATCTAAGTCGGCTGGGCGGCCATTGTTGAGCAATATTGCAGCTTCTTTTACAAATACTTTAACTCCCTCTTGCTCTTTCTTTTGCATCAGTTTGTCCACTCTTTCCCATAATATAGGGTGAACTAAGGCATTTAATTCTTCCACTCTATTCTTTGAAAAGGCCTGCTCTGCAAGGTATGGTCTATTTAGCTCTCCATCTTTAGTATATGCCTGAGTTCCAAAAGTTTGGATTATTCTCTGCCTTAACTCTTGGTCTGTAGACATTAATTCTTTTGCGAAATCATCAGCATAGAGCACAAAGGAACCAAGTTCTTCTAAGACTTTACAAAATGTCGTCTTGCCTGAACCAATTCCTCCTGTAACTCCAACTTTTATCATTACTGTGCTTGAGTAGAAATAGAAAGTAAATATGCTTTGATAAATTCATCTAAATCGCCGTCCATAACCGCATTCACATTTGAGGTTTCATAATTAGTTCGGTGATCTTTAACACGCTGGTCATCAAATACATAACTACGTATTTGAGAGCCCCACTCATTTTTGCCTTTTGTGCCTTCTAATCTAGATTTTTCAGCCTCTTGAATTTCAAGTTCCAGCTCATAAATTCTAGATTTAAGTAATACGAGTGCTTTTTCTCGGTTCTGTAGCTGAGAACGCTCTTGCTGACATTCAGCAACAACTCTTTCCGAACGGCCATCAGATAAAGTACCAGTCCAAACTAAACGTACACCAGTTTCTACCTTGTTTACATTCTGTCCGCCTGCACCACTCGAGTGAAAACGTTGGAGTTCTATATCGCTATCATTCAAGTTTAATTCTATGGTATCATCTACTAATGGCGAGATAAACACCGAGCAAAAGGATGTGTGCCTACGTGCATTACTATCGAATGGGGAAACTCGGACTAAACGATGTACACCACTTTCAGCTTTTAGAAATCCATACGCGTTGTTACCTGAAATTTCTAGTGTTGCTGATTTAATTCCTGCTACATCACCATCTTGGTAGTTAATAACCGAAACCTTAAAACCATTTCTTTCTGCCCAGCGAACATACATTCGATATAACATGGACGCCCAGTCTTGGCTTTCTGTCCCACCTGCGCCAGGATTAAAGGTTACAACGGCATCTCTTTGGTCATCTGGACCATTAAGCATATTCCTAAGTTCAAGGTCTTCTAAGCCTTTTTGTAGCTTAGCATATTCGGCGTCAAGTTCTTCTTCAACGTCCTCTCCCATTTCTTCAAACTCAAGAAATACAGTAATGCTTTCGCGAAGAGCTTGCAACTTATCCCATGCTTCTACTAAGCCTTTCTCGTGGTCAATCTGTTTCATAACAGCCTGAGCTGCGTCGGGGTCGCCCCAAAAATTTGGATCTTGTGTTTGTTCTGTGAGTTCTATTACTCTGATTTTTCGTTTGTCGTAGTCAAAGATACCTCCTGAGCGAGTCCAATCGCTCATAAAGTTCATTCAAATGATCTTTATTTATACTCATTATTGATGATATGTAGTCTTAATTTTTAGTCTTTACTCGCTTTAGTAAGTAGAATTCCGATAACTAACCCCGATAAAAAAGCAATTCCGAGCCCTCTTTCTGGATTAGCCCGTACATAACGGCGAGCATTTCTGTACTCATGGCGCAACTCATTTTCTATGCGGTCTCTTTCGTACTTTAAACGATTGATAGCTTTATCGTAATTCTCATAAGCTTTATCTTCTAAATACTCTACAGTATTGTCGAGAGTTTCTTCAATTTGCTTCTTTGCTTTTTCAGCTGGTTTTGGAGTAGTCATAATTCTTGTATTGAGTTTACATGTATAAAAATACAAATTTGGTTAGTAAATGTTAGTTTGTTTCTCACTTCATGTTCCTACATTTTTTGGTAACTTATATTCCATATGAGTTCGATATCTAAATGGTGGTTTAAGACCATAACTTCAAATTTTCTGATTTACAATACCTGCTGGGAAGACCCAAAAGTAGACAGAAAGCTCCTTAACTTAGATTCTGATAGCGAAGTACTGATGATTACAAGTGCGGGCGATAATGCACTTTCTTATCTGTTAGATTACCCCGCCGCCATAGATTGCGTAGATATGAATTTCAGGCAAAACGCACTTTTAGAATTTAAATTAGCCTTATTTGAGAGTTCAACTCACTCTAAACTTTGGGAGTTATTTGGTGATGGACAAACAGAAAATTACCACAGCATTTATTCCGAACTTCGAGAGCGGATTTCGGAATCATCACAACAATTCTGGGATGCCCATATAAAAACATTTTCCCCACAATATAAAGGATTCTATTATTCTGGCTTATCTGGATATTTTGCTAGATATATAAATCGTGTTCTGAAAAAGAAGAAACTCCGTGAATTAATTCAATCTTTGATTGTTGAGCCAGACCTTGATAAAAGAGAACGCTTATATTCTGAAATAGAATCCAAGCTTTGGAGCGGTATAAGTCAGTATATTTGGAAATGGGATGGTTTACTTACTTTAGCAGGCATTCCAAAAGAGCAAAAAGATGCCATAGGTGATTTGAATGAATTTATGACAAACGTTTTTCGCTCCATTTTTGTTAAAAGACAAGCTCACGAAAACTATTTTTGGAGACTTTATTTAAGTGGTAGATACGATGAATCCTATCTACCTGATTATCTTAAAAAAACAAATTTTGAGAGTATTAAACAGAACTCATACCGTATAACTACCTACACCTCTAGCTTATTAGATGTACTGAATACGAACTCTAAAAAATACTCGCATTTCATACTTCTAGATCACATGGATTGGCTTGCAACAAACAATATGGATGAACTCGCCTTAGAATGGGAAGCTATTTTTAAACGAGCAAAACCTGGAGCAAAAATTCTATTTCGTTCAGCATACCCTAACCCCGATTTTTTACCCTCATTTGTTCTAAATCGACTACACTTCGAAAAAATTGATAGTTCCATACTCGAACAAGATAGAGTTGGAACATACACAAGCACTCACTTAGCAACCTTTTATGTATAATTCAATTAGCACATACTATAAAGTTCAATCACACATCTACGATTTAACAAGATGGAGCTTTCTTTTTGGACGATCTAAATTAGTTCGTTATTTGCCTGAACTTCCCAAAAATGCGGTTATTCTAGATTTAGGCTGTGGAACGGGATATCAATTACAATTGCTTAAAAAGAGATATCCAGAAGCTACAATAATTGGTATTGATGCCTCAAAAGACATGCTCAAAAAAGCTCAGAAGAAAGTTGGTGACAAGGTTACCTTACATCATCAACAATATAATAAATCAAGCTTTCCTGAGAATAGTTTCGACCTTGTAGTGTGTTCTTACTCGCTTACAATGATGGAAAACACCGATGACATGCTTTCTGCTATCCGCTACCATCTAAAACCAAAAGGCTCTTTTGCAGCAATCGATTTTGATTTCTCGCGTTTTAGTTGGTTTACCCGTTGGATGAAAGTGAATTTTGTGGAAATGTCAGGGAATATTTTCTCTACCGTTAAGAATCAATTCCCCTCACACATTACCGAGAGTTACTCAGCTTATACAGGACTTTGGATCTATAGCTTATTTATTGCCACAAATATTTGATGTGGTAATCAGCTTATTTAAGCTTTTACCACAAGTTGTTCTTTATACTGTAGCTCGTATAACTTTTTATAAAGACCTTGTTCTTGCTTTAATAATTCTTGGTGCGAACCAGACTCTCTTATTTCGCCTTTGTGCATTACAAGAATTCTACTTGCTCCTTGAATAGTTGAAAGCCGATGAGCTACAACAATTGAAGTTCGCCCTTGCATCATTTTATCACTTGCTGCGGTTACCATTGCCTCCGTTTCGGAATCTACGCTTGAAGTAGCTTCATCCAAAATCAAAATCCGAGGATTGTAAACTAGCGCTCTAACAAAACAAATTAATTGTCGCTGTCCCATCGAAAGAGACGCTCCTCTTTCACGTAATTTATAGTCGTAGCTATTTGGGAGATTTTCTATAAACCGATGAGCTTCAACCTCATGAGCGGCTTTTATAACAGCCTCTCTCGAAATTTCATCATTGCCTAAAGTGATATTTTCTAGAATTGTTCCAGAGAATAAGGCATTATCTTGAAGAACCAATCCGAAATGAGATCTTAAATCTTTCAAGCGAAGATCTCTAATATCAACACCATCAAGTTTGATACTTCCTTTCTGTATATCGTAGAATCGAAGGAGTAAACTGATAATCGTCGTTTTGCCGGCACCAGTTGCACCTACAATTGCAATACTTTCCCCAGGCATTGCTACAAATGATACATTTTTGAGGATATAATCAGAGTCTTCGTTGTATTTAAACCATACATTTTCGAACTCAATCTTACCTTCAGAATTTACCAAATCAACTGGGTTATCACTTTCAACAACTTTCGTCTCGGTATCTAGGATATCGAAGATTCGTTCTGAAGAAGCTAATGCCGATTGCAACGTATTGAATTTCTCAGAAATGCCTTGAATGGGCATAAAAAATTGGCGCGCATATTGTATAAATGCTAGTAGGACACCAAAAGTAACTCCGCCCGTTAAAGCTCTACCACCGCCATACCAAACAATTAATGCCATCGCAAAGCTGGCTGTAACTTCAACAAATGGCCAAAACACTGAAAAGTAAAAAATGGTTTTAATATGAGCTTTTTTATGAGCTTCATTTATTTTTTCGAATTTCTCAATCTCCTTTTTCTCTCGATTGAAAAGCTGAACGACATCCATTCCGTTGATGTGCTCTTGTACAAAAGAATTTAAACGTGCTATTTGGTCACGTACTTCTAGAAAAGCAACCCTTACCTTACCTTTAAACCAAAAAGTAGCGTAGAAGAGAAACGGAAGCACTGAGATGGTAACCAAGGTAAGTTCCCAACTCATGGAGAACATAAAATACAGAATAAAGAATATCCTGAATAAGTCTCCAATCATGGCAACTACACCATCAGAGAGTAAATCGCTAAGAGCTTCAACATCGCTAGTTGTTCTTGTAATTAAACGCCCAATTGGTGTTTTATCAAAGAACTGAACATTAAGAGATTGGATTTTTTTATAGACCGCATTCCTTAGCGAATACAGAGTTCCTTGGCCAAACCATCGGGTTAGATATGTATTTATGACAAGAAGAATAAACTCGCCAACCAACGCTATAATTAATAAGAAAATTATATTCAGAAGGCCTTCATTATCCTTCACTGCGATATAATCATCTACCGCAATTTGCGTAAGTTTTGGCCGAATGGTTCCTAAAAAAGATGCAGATAACGTTAGTACAACAGCAAGTACTACGAACCATCGATAAGGTTTAATAAAATAATAAAGCCGCCGAATGAGTTTTCTATCGACGGCTTTTTTGACTTCCTTTTTATTCAATGAGCTAATTTTTAAAATCTATTGAATTCATCGTAAGAAGACCTTGACGAACCTGAGCGATTATCTGGCTCGTTTGATTTTTTATCATCTCTTCTATTGATATTAACCTTAATGGTTCGCCCACGATTTGGATTTCTATCATCGCTTCGGTAACCGCCTGAACGACTTCCATAGTCAGAACCTCCACTTCTATATCCACCTCTTCCGCGGTCTGAGTCGTGACTTCTGTAGCCACCACGTCCGCTACGGTCTGAGTCGCCACCCCTGTAACTACCTTGGCCTCCACGATCTGAATCATTTCTTCTTGGACGGAAATTTCTACCTCCACTACGGCGGGTGTCATTACCTCTTCCGGCATAGCCACCTGAAGATTGCTTTGTTAAGTCTTTCAACTCTACTTTAGGTGTAATAATTCCTCGCTCGTGCGATGGATCGGTAAAAATAGGGCGTAATTCGTTTGCCAACCATGTTGGATAAAAACCTTCTCTTGCTTCATTCAACAATAAATGAGCATTAGTGTATCTCGCTGAGAAGTGACCAATTACTAGCAATTTGGTTTGTGCTTCGGTGGCAACTCGAGCTGCATCTTTTGCTGAAGAATGCCCAGTTTCAGAAGCTTTGTCAGAAAGAGTGTTGCTAAAAGTAGCTTCGTGATAAAGAATATTAGAGTTCAGGGCTAGTTTAACAGCATTTGGGCAATATTCAGTATCTGTAACGTAAGCAAAACTATCGCCAGGACGAGGATGCCCTACAATGTCATTACATTTAATAAGCGTTCCATCTTCTAAGGTGATGTCTTCTCCCGCTTTTAATGCTTTGAAGTGAGCATCCTCAGTAACTCCCAATTCTTTAGCTAGATCAGAATTAACTTTACCTGGTTTGTCCTTTTCTTGGAAACGGTAACCTAAGCAAAATCTTCTGTGCTTTAGTGCACGAGCAACTACAAAGTAATCTTCTTCATCTATAACAACAGCTTCGTCAATTGTATCTTCAACTTCAATGAAGATTATTTCAAAGCCAATTTCGATGCTTGAAAAATTCAAATTCCATTCTACGTATTCTTGTAAACCTTTTGGTCCAACTAAGCGGATAGGCTTTTCGCGACGCTGAAGTTGAAGCGTAGAAAGCAACCCAATTAACCCTGAATAGTGGTCTACATCAAAGTGAGATATAAAAACACATTCAATCTTAGAACGTTTTATACCTGCCTGTAACATGCGCATTTGGGCGTTTTCGCCACAATCAAATAGAAACACACTTCCTTCTCGCCATAAGGCTACAGCTGGTAAGTGTCTTAAAGCTGTTGGTGTTGCAGAGGCTACACCTAATGGAACTACAATCATTTCATCTCCCGGTTTTTATTAATGGAGGGGCTGTACGTTCAAGCCTTGACCCCTATTTTTTTATATTTCTGCTAATTCTTCTTCTAGCATTTGTTTGTTATACATACTTGTGTAATGTCCTTGTTTTTCTAAAAGCTCTTCGTGAGTACCACTTTCAACAATACTACCATCTTGTATGTAGTAAATAATATCGGCATCCTTTATTGTTGATACACGATGACTAATCATTATTGTTGTCCTTCCGCTCAATTTATTTCTTAAATGTTTTAGTATCGCCTCTTCTGTCTTTGTATCTACAGCACTTAATGAGTCATCAAAAATAAGAATTTCTGGGTTTTTAATGAGAGCACGAGCAATTGCTGTTCTCTGTTTTTGTCCACCAGAAAGTGTTATACCTCTTTCACCTAATATAGTCTCAAATTTTTTATCGAAATCCAAAATATTCTCTTTCACTTGAGCGTGCTCAGCTGCGGTTTCAATTGCTTCTGAATCAGCGCCATCAACACCAAAAGCAATATTTTCGCCAATGGTATCTGAAAATAAGAAAGTTTCTTGAGGAACAAAGCCAATTGATGAGCGTAATTGTTCTAAATTATAGCTTTCAATGTTATTTCCGTCAATAAGAATAGAGCCCGACGTTGGATTAAAAAGCCGGGGAATTAGCTGAATTAAGCTTGTTTTACCTGCTCCTGTTCGCCCAACAAAAGCAACATTCTGACCTGCGGGTATTTTAAAGCTTATATTTTTTAAAGCATCAGTGAGCGCGCCTGGGTATCTGAAGCTTACATTAACGAATTCGACTTCTCCCTTAATTTTTGGGAAGTTTTGTGCCTTATCAGAGTTGATTTCCTCTTTTTGCTCGAGAACCTCGCTAATACGCCCCCAAGAAGCTAACGAACGTTGAAATCGATTGGTTGTATATCCTAATGCGGCAACAGGCCAAATCAAATACGCTACGTAAATCAAGAACTCTGCGATATTACCAACCGTTATTGAGCCCTCAATTACCATACTTCCGCCCTTCCAAATAACAACAATTAGAGATATACCAATTAGGAAATTTAATGAAGGATGAAATAAGGATTCAATCATATCAAGTCTAAGCTTCTTTTTTCTATAATCCTCGCTTAGCAACTCGAACTTAGCTTGCTCATTATCAAGGCGGTTGTAGGCTTTAATCAATCGAATACTTGAAAAGGTTTCTTTAGCCTTACCTGCCAACACTGAATATTGCTCCTGTATTATGATGGAATGCTTATGGATGTAGCTTGTAATCCAGTATGCAAAAATAGAGATTAATGGAAGTGGCACGAGAGCCCAAAACATCAATTCTCGATTTACTAAGTACATCATTGTAATAACAAAACCAGCTCTTGTAATGGTATTTACGCTATACATTATTACAGGGCCATAATACTCACGTACTTTATTGACATCTTCGGTTGCACGTACATAAACCTCACCTGAAGAAAATTCGGCATAAAATCGTTGGGGCAACGACATCAGTTTCTTCAGGATAGTATTTCTCATGTCATATTCTACTTTTCGAGATGACACAATTAATGTTTGCCTTGTCGCAAAAAGGAGGACTCCATAGCAAATTACTGAGCCCGTTAGAAAAGCAGCATTTACAGCTAAAATTCTTCCTGCCTCTGAAGTAAACAGAGTTTCAAAAAGAGTATCTGCAGCTTGGTAATTTCCATCATTTAAAGACTCCACTTCGTCGAGAGTTCTACGAATAATTATAGGAATCCATACTAAGAAAAAGTTAGCACCAGTAAGAAATAAAGCCCCTAGAATGGTAGAAGCTTTATATTTCTTTAAATATGAATTTAATTGCTTTAGTGAAGTCAAAATAGGTCTCTGTTTTTTTGGAGTAACCGAATTAAACCAATTAACATTCTCTCTTTCTCTATTTCTTTTCGATTTTTTTTAAAGAATCTAAGTTTCTGATTTAAACTTCAAAAACAGTAACTCTAGGCTTTACGGCATCTTTAGCTAACAACGCAGGCCAATAAGCGACAACGTCACTTGCTTTAGGCCTTCCGCCAGCAAAGCCCGTAACTCCGCTAGGACCTGTAAGAATAAGTGGTGCTACTTCCATTCCGAACCTAGAGAGGTCTTCTTTTGATTGGCCACTTACAGAAATTCTCATTTGAATTTCATCGGCATCTATTGCATCAACATCAGGATTGATTGGTTGTTCTCCTACCCCGTTAAAACCCACAAACTCTTTTCTAAATTCTGTAAATTTAAGATTTAAAGCTTCCGCTCTTTTCTCAAGAATTTCAGCACCTTTTACAGCCTTCTTCAAAGCATCTGGCCAACAGTACACTAAGGTAGCTGCTAATTTATATCCATCGTTATAACTTGCTGATACTTTATAAAAATCAGTGTCTTTTGCACCTTTTATTCCAAATACTTTTACTTTATTTGGTGCTACATCTTCCACATGAACAGAAGTAAAATCAGCGACAACATCTGGAGTGATATAATCTTTAGGATCTCCAATTTCATAGAGCAATTGCTCTTTTACGGTTTGTGCGCTTACCAAGCCTCCTGTTCCTTCATGCTTGGTAACAAAGAACTCGCCATTTGGGAAAGCTTCTACAATAGGAAATCCGATATCTGTGAAGTCTTCAATTTTTTCCCAATCGGTAAAATTTCCACCCGAAGATTGTGCGCCACATTCAAGGATGTGCCCCGCAATAGTACCTGCCGACATCTTATCAAAGTCGTCATAGTCCCAACCAAATTCATGAATCATTGGGGCGAGTGTTAAGCCAGTATCGGTAACTCTACCCGTTATAATCACATCCGCACCTAACTTCAAAGCTTCAACTATTGGGCGGCAACCAAAATAAATATTAGCGCTAAGCAATTGGTCTTTAACAGTAGTTATAGGCTCACCAGTTTCCATATTTTTGAGAGCGTGACCATCTGCAATAAGTTGGTCAATATTTCGAAGGATATCATCTCCATCTACCACGGCCACTTTAAGGTTTGTGTAACCTTTTTCTTTAGCGACTTTAAGAATCTCGTCTTTGCATGCAAGAGGATTTACACCACCAGCATTGCTAATCACTTTAATGCCTTTTTCGCTGATTTCAGGAAAAATTTGTTCTACAACACCAACAAAGTCGCGAGCGTAGCCCCACTCAGGGTTTCTCATTCTTTGCTTTTGCATAATAGACATTGTTACCTCAGCAAGGTAATCCATAACTAGGTAGTCAATAGGTCCTCTTTTTGCTTGATTAACTGGAGCTATGGGTAAATCACCCCAAAAACCTTGTCCTGATGCAATACGAATAGAATCTTTCACAAACGCCTTTTAATTAAATGATTTTATTATTTAAAACTCACTTTCACAATTAATATCGATAATTTTTGATTGGTTTTGAAATCAAAATATGTAATGATATTTGCAAATATACGACTAAGACAACTCATTTAGATATTTAAAAAAGCGCTTTTTTAAAGTTTAATGAGAATTGAACCTAGGCACTAATATAGATACGATTACTACCATTTGTACAAACACTAAATAAGCTTAATTAATATTTATAATCTCGTACACTCTTCAATGTTAGATGTTTAATGAACCCAGCTTTTAACTTTCATTCACAAAAAAAAGCCCCGTATGAAAATCATACGAGGCTTTAACAAATTTTGAAAGTGCTATTATTTTACTAAAAGCATCTTATTTGTTTTCACATAATTTCCGGACTGTATTTTATAAAAATAGATTCCAGAAGATAATTTAGAAGCATCGAAAGCAATTGTATGCCAGCCCGCTGCTTTATTATCATTTACTAGCTCTGCCACTTTCTGCCCTAGCGTATTATAAACGGTTAGATTAACAAAGCCTGAGCTTGGTAAACCAAAACGAATATTTGTAGTAGGGTTGAATGGGTTTGGATAGTTTTGATCCAACTCAAGAGTAGAAGGTATATCGCCCATAGATTCATTAGAAACTATGTTCAGTACTTCTACTTTCTGTAAGCTTTCTGCTGCTAAGCCACCATTATCAGTCACTGTTAAAGTTACATCATATGTACCAATCTCAGTATAGTGATGCGCGGGGTTTCTTTCGTCGCTGGTATTACCATCGCCAAAGTCCCAAGACCAAGCTACAACCGCTCCATCACTAACATCTCTGAAATCAGTAGATGCATCTGTAAAGGCAACAGTTCCATCAGCATTGTCGAAAGTGAAACCAGCAACTGGTGCGTCATTCACTGGAACAACAATTATTGATACTACCATTGAATCAAGTGGACTTCCTTCATGGCCTACATAAAGTGTAGCAGAAGTTTGTCCAAAGTAATCTTCAGTAGCAGATAAAGTTAGCTTGTAATTTTCTGAATCTGTTTCAATACTTAAGTCTTCGCTATGAGGACGAGCCCACACATGAAGTTCAGTATCTAACCCACCAACACCAGCGGCCATACCAGCTGTGTTTAACACAAGTTCGTTGTCTTCAAGGAAAACGTATTGTTGATCACTTCCTTTAACAAACTCTGGACTTGCAAATACAGAAATATACACTGTAGCAGTATCACTACTCTGTCCATCTGTAATTGAATATCGCATAATGTCAGTACCATCATAGTTTAATGGAGCAACATAAACAAAGCCAACTTCATCACTGATATACTTTATGCTACCATATATTGGGTCGCTAACGTATTCAAGATATACTTGTCCGTATTCGTCGGTATCATTACTAGTAATGTATCCTAGAATTGAATTAAAAGTAATTACATCTCCTGATAGCACACCAATTGCATCGTCAACTGCTACCGGAGGCTGGTTAGCAATACTGAAGTACGTATTTTGTATTCCAGTATTAATGGATAAATTATTTTCGCTGTTATAGTCGATATAAGAAGTAACACTATAATCACCTGGCAATAGTAAGTTAGTGTTCACATTAACAGTAAATGTTTCTGTTGCGGCAGAATCAATTAATCCCGTTTCAGGGGTTATGTAAGCGAGTTTCTCATCTGTTGTAATTACAACATTGTCAATTAAGGCAAAAGCAGACTCGTCACTCTCATCTGTTTCAACGACAAACGCAAGGTATACTTGTGATTGACCACTAAATTGAGACAATTGAAGTCTTGTTTTATATAAGAAACCATCGTTGTTAAACACATCTTCCGAAGTCCCAAGCATATATAATTCAGATCCACCTTCACCTAAAACGCCTAACCAAACAGTGGCTATATCATAACCAGGTTCTAGTAAGAATCCGTAATCAAATTCTAATACTGGAAATTCACTATTTGGAATATTACTTAAATCGAAAAGCGGAGTTAATGCCGCAGTTCTAGTATTGTTATAGATCATAATATTTTCAGGATCTCCAACAAATAATGCGTTAAGAGGATTCTCTTCAGAACCAAGGCTCTGAGCATTCCAATTATGACCTAAACCAAAGCTACCATCATTTATTATCCAACCTTCAGGCACTTCTTCACTTTCAAAATCCTCTGCAAAAATTGCTTCTGTTTCTGCATTAGATATAGAAAACTGTGAACGAACTAGAGGAGATTTGCTTCCAACTTTAGATTTAACACCTATAGATGATTCAGCATCTAACACTAATTGTTTGTGGGTATTCAGGTCGAAATCTGATTTAGCCTTTTCTGTTTCAATACTTGCAAGAGATTCTTTAGCAGAAGTAATAGATTCTGATAAGGTTCCAGCAAATTTTCTTTGAGAAGTTATTTGAACAGTTGCATAATAACCCAAATCAAATGCACCTGTATTAGTTGCATCAAAATCGAAGGCAAATGGTACATCTGCATCAACTTCACCTAAATCTGCTACCGGATTTGAAATAGTAAGGTTTGTATTACGGCTTTGGAAGTAAGTTGTATGTTGAGGTGGACCATAATAAAATGCATTTGTTGCATCACTTTGTACCGTTGTAACAAGAAAAAAGTCGCCTGGAGGAATTAGATGAGTTTTAACAGTTACATCAACCGTTTCACTTCCACCAGCTGGGATGGTTCCTTCAAAATTAGAAGCGAACCAAGGACTTTCCCTTACCACGACTTTAACATTGTCAAAAAATGCACCGAAACCACCAACTGCTTCTGCATCTGTATTAACAATGAACCATAGCTCAACATCATCATTTCCTGCAAGAGCTGAAATATCAACACTTGCTGTATATCTGTTTCCATCAGCTACGAGGTTTCTAAATTCAGTCCCTTCTAATGTCATGATGCGTTCACCATGTGAAATTACATTTACAAAGAAATTATCAAATGGGACATCTAAACCAGCTGCATAATCAAAGGTTAAGTATGTTGGATACTTACCTTCTTCTAAAGCCGAGAAATCGAATGCAGGTGGCGAAGCAATTGCAATCATGTTGTTCGTATAACCAGTTGCAAAATCACCAGCGAGAAATACATTGTCAGTGCCTTCTTCAGTATCATCTAGATCGAATAGTTCCCAAGTTGCCAATTCACCCTCTTCAGAGCCTTCAGCATAAAGTTCCCATTGCTCGTTGGTAACTGAAACGTCATTCAAGTCATCATAGAAAACTACTTCGTCGCCAATAGCCTTGAGAGCTGCCGTTGGGGTGTAAGTGATTTTTGATTTTGGATTATTTCCTCTTTCAAGAAATATTTGTGTGGCAACACGATTCAATAAATCTTCTGAAGAAACTTCACTCTTTTCATATGGAAATGAAGGAGATGGAGTAAAAGTATTAATTGCATCAACACTTACTGAACCTTCTAAATCAGTAAAGTATAGAGTTTGTCCAGTGCCGTACATAAGCTCTTTACTACCTGTATTTAGAATATCAAAAGATGCCGTTACTGTAGTACCATAAGGGAGCGCACCTAAATCAGTTACTGTTGGAGTAATCTCAATTGAACTGAAAGCTTGCTGACGACCATTAAGGTCGATGTCTACTGAACCATTGCTTGTAGCAATACTCAAAGAAGCGAGAAACTCACCATCCTCTCCTAAATCATCAAACGTAACAGCAACACCATAAGCGCCACCTGCAGGAATTACTACTGATTCGAATTGTGCATCGAATTTTGCAGCGTCTTCACCGGTTATATTTAAACCTGTTACAGTTACTTCACCATCCGTATTATTCACAAAGCCAACAGATTTCTGTGCTGGGCCATCAAAAAATGTACGTTGTAAAAAGGCGATGTTATTACTAGGAATTAAACCTTCTTGTGTAGGATTAACCATTTCACCAGCATTAAGTCTTCCACCTTCGCCAAAAGCTCCAACAAAAGAAGTAATGATATCAGTACCTGCAGTAACTCTTGTAGCTAATGCTAAACCACTTTCCTCTGGATGGGCAGCTTTAGCAAGAGCAAGTGCACCTGTAACTTGTGGGGAAGCCATTGAGGTTCCTGAGAGATAATAATATTCATTATTAGGAAATGTTGAAGCGATTGTAGAACCAGGAGCTCCTACATCTACTGTTCTAACACCATAATCTGAAGAAGCAGAAAGTTCATCAGCCCAATCAGTATTTGCTACGGTAATAATGTTTGGAGATTGAATATTATTCGGATACGAATAATAAGGTAGGTCATCTCTATTTGATCCGTCGTTACCTGCAGAAACAACCCAAAGAGCATCGTAAGAAGCGTGGTGTTGTGCATAGTTGGTCATCACAGAAACAAATTGTTGTTCGCTCTCACCTATCAATGCACCGCCACCGCCCCAAGATTGGTTAATTGCAGTTATTTCTACACCATTTTCCAACAGGCTACTTATATAAGCATACCCTCTCATGATTGAAATAGCATCTGTACTTCCGAATTCATCAAAAATCATGACTGAGATCATAGAAACATCTTGAGCTACACCTGTAACACCAATTCCGTTATTTCCCTCAGCTCCAATAATTCCTGCTACGTGTGTACCATGAAAACTTCCAGGGTTTAAGAATGAATTGTCGTTATAAACAGCACTCCATCCCCAGAAATCATCTACATAACCGTTGTTATCATCATCCACACCGTTCCATTCGTCTTGTGTGATTTGGCCATCGCCATTAAGATCTTCACCACTATTTACCCAGGCATTATTTGCAAGGTCAGGATGGTTAAAGTCAACGCCATCATCGTATACAACAACAATTACTTCGTCGCCACCAGTAGTAACTTCCCAAGAATCAACGGCAGAAATATCAGCTCCAAAAATAGCCCCTTCAGTGAAAGTTCCGTCATTTTCTAATGCATACTGAAGAGCGTAAAATGGATCGTTTACTGGTGGAATTTTATATTGTGCGATTACCAAATCATCGAATATAGCTCCAAACCCAATAGGAGTTTCTTGATTAGAACGAAATGAAATTTCAAACCAAATTTCATCATAGCCCACATATTCGGATATGTTAACATGGGTTCTATATGCCAGTCCATCCATTTTTGTGATGTCTAGAGTATCAACATAAAAACTCTCGTCTGCACTGTTGCTTGCATAAATATTGAAAATCAATGAAGCATTTAAAGTGTCTATCACGGATGAATGGTCGAGGAATAGACCATACTCATACTCTGAGGATAATCCAGATAAATCTAACCTTGGAGAACTTATTTTTGTCCAACTATTTCTTTTATACATTGAATCAAAATCGCCAGCCAAAAATAAATAGTTACCTTCATCGATATATTCTACACGTCTCCAGTTTGTACTGTCTGCGAAGTTCGATACACTCCAAGTTGAAGCTGATAATGAATCGTCAAAAGTTTCATGATAAATTACAGCATCTCTCTCAACAGCGTTTACAAGTTCATACTTAGTAACATCTACTGCTAACCCAGCTTGGCCTTTAAACTTATTTGCTGAATTGCTAATAGCTAAACCAGAATAGTCAACTGACTTATCATCTCGGTCAGTTGTTAGCATTTTTTGTTTAGCGGAAGTATTATTAACCAACTTCTCTCTTTGTACATCTGGACGAGAAAAGACGTAATTAGGAAAAGCTTTAACGCCTGGAATTTTATTTAGGCGACTCATTAGAGGTGCAATATCTCCTGTAGTCTCCCATTCTTCTGCGTTTAAATTATTTACAGATGATTTAACTGTAACGTCAAAATCATTCTTTAATGAAGCAGCTAACTGCTGTGGTGTTATATTATTACCTTTTGCTTTGATAGTGGTGTTATCAAACACAACTACAATACTATTTGCCCGTACATCACGATCTTGATATTGCACAATATTCTGTGCAACCGTGTTTATAGTAAAGCCAAAGAATAGAGCGAGAAAAAGATATAGCTTTCGTATATTTTTATTCAAAATTGTACCCTTATTGGTTATTATTATATTACTTAGAAATCATTTCTTATGATTGTATTCCCCAGTGAAATGATTATCAAAAGATTCATCTAATTTTTTGAGCAAGAAATACCGAAGCTTTGGTATTTCCGAGATTATACTCACTATGGTTATTATCAAATAAGTTCGAAAGCCCTAGCTATTTCCCAAAGCTCAACATTATTTTTTATACCTAATTTTTTGTTGAGATGTTTTCGATGCTCTTCAACCGTTCTTCTACTTATAAACAGGATGCCAGCTATTTGGGGATTATTTTTTCCTCTTGCCAGATATTTAAGAACTTGAACTTCCCTCTTGGTCAATGATTCAAATTGATCTTTACGAGACTTTATAAACGATATTTGTTTTCGTAACCTTCGGGCCTTTTGCTCTACAAAGCCTTTAATAGTAGTATCAACAATGTCCTCTATTCGCCTTAATTCTTTCTCTGTTAAAGTAATTGAAGCTTGAATATTTATCGTAGCAAATTCAGAGTTTGACACCTTCTCATACTCTGTTTGAATTTGTATTCTTTTAGTCTTTGGCTTTGAATTAAACTGTACCGCCTCATCATTATTTCCCAAAAAATGCCCCTATTATATTAGCCGACCTAAACCTATGTCATTGAAAAGTAATCTCAGAAATTTATTACTTACTTGTACCTCTTAATATTAACCACTCTTTTTGATGGTTCTACTGCTACTAATTTTAAGTCTAGCTAAAGCAACTTCTATTACTTTCAACTTTAATTTAAAATACTATATCTACTTTAGATTGCAAACTTTATGTCTATAAATTCCAATATTAACCTCTCGAGTAATTGATAAAGTTAATTCCTTTTGCTACTGCTTCGGATCTATTTTTTGCTTCTAATTTTTGATAAATATGCCGTATATGATATCTAACACCATCTACAGAGAGAAACATCTGATTTGAAATAGACTTATAAGAAAGACCTTCTGCAAGACATTTTAGAACCTTTTTTTCAGTATCTGATAGCTCAACTGCAGGAGAATGTTGTTTTTGGAATGAATTTAGGACCTTTCTTGCAATATTTGGAGTCATGGGAGAGCCTCCCTTATTTGCAACTTTAACAGCTTCAACCAACTCGTTCGGCGATACTTTTTTCAGAAGATAGCCATCTGCACCATTTCTTAGAGCATTAAATATCCGTTCATTGTCATCATGGATGGTTACCATTAACACAATTATATCGGGTTGCTTTTGCTTGATGATTTTTACCCCCTCAATTCCATTTATACCAGGTAATTGAATATCTAAAAGCAAAATATCAGTTTTAGGAAGTTCATCCGATTTCAAAGCATCCTCACAACTTCCAAAAACACCAATCACACAAAGCTCAGGGTCGAAATCAAGAATGGTTTGCCACCCTTCCCTCATGTATTCATTGTCTTCTATGATGCAAATTTTAATCATTTAGATAGATAATAAATTTTTTGCATTAAAAAACTACCCAAATTGCAGAATAGAAAACCCCTAACCGTATCAATGATTAGGGGTTGGTGATTAAAAAAGGAAGAAGGACGGTCTTCCTTAAAAGCTACTTGCGATACTAAATAATTGGATACTTAATTAAAACGCCTGTTTATGTGGTTATGGGTTTATAATATTGTTAGTAATTCCAACAGAAACCGCTTCAGACCTTGAGTTCACTTCCAGCTTTTGGTAAATATTTCTGATATGATGCCTTACACCATCAACTGAAAGGTAGATTTCTTTACCTATTTCTTGATATGATTTCCCTCTGGCTAATGCATTTAAGATTTCAAGTTCTCTTTCGTTTAGTTCAATAGCTCCACCCGCCAGTTTTTTGGGCTGTAAAGAGTCGATTATACGCCTTGCGATTGAGGGTGTTAAGGGCGAGCCACCGGTATGCGCTTCTTTAATGGCGGCAACTAATTCATCGGGAGTTACTTTCTTCATCAAATATCCTACCGCGCCGGCTTTTACCGCTTCAAATATATTATCGTCGTCATCAAATACGCTGGCTACAATTACTTCAATATTGGGATATTTCTTTTTGATGATTTTAATGCCATCAATTCCACTCATACCTGGCAAACCAATATCCATCAGTGCTACATCACATTTTAGAAGAGAATCTGAGTTGAAAGCTTCTTCACAACTCCCAAAAACATTCTCTACTACCGTATCAGGGGCGAAGTCGATAAAGGTCTTCCACCCTTCTCTCAAGTACTTATTATCTTCAATAATTACAACGTTTATCAAGCCAACTCCAGTTACCTATAATTCTTTATGCTAAAAAATACTCGGCTAACACACAAAGCGAACTACCCGTATATGCGGAATTTAAATCTCCGCTATTAACATCCAGCGAGTGCCAAAGTCTTTTTCTGAGCTAAAATCTACATCAGCATTAATTTGAGCTACTCTTTTTTGGATATTTGAAAGCCCGTTACCTTTGGGGGTGTTTTTCACATCAAATCCTTTGCCATCATCTTGTACAACAAGGGTTAACTTTCCCGATTGTACGCTTAGAATAATATCCACTCTTGATGGCTCTGCGTGCCTAACCGAGTTGGTAAGTATTTCCTTGAAAATGAGCCAAATATGCTGACGAAATTCCATATCCATTTTGCCTTTCTCATCACCCTGAATCTTGAGCTCGTACTTAATATTCTTGCTTTCTAGTAAATCCGATGCATGGCGTCTACATTTCGCTAAGAAGTCTTGCCAATCGTCATTTTCCGGGTTTATTGACCATACGATATCGGTAATCTTTTCTTTGGCTTCAAATGCACTTTCAAGAATTAGATGAACAAACCGCCCTGATTTCGATTGTTCAGGATACCTTTCGATAGCTTCCGCGAAATAATAGATACTGCTTAGTGTGGCGCTTACTTCGTCGTGTAAATCACCAGCTATTCTGTTTCTTACCCTTTCTACTTTTAGAATTTGGTTTACCCTTGCTCTGTGAATGGAATATAAAATGGCTGAGATAATGGCTAAGTACATCAAATATGCCCACCAAGTTCTATACCATGGTGGAAGAATTTGGAATTGAAATGCCGCTTCTCGTCCTATTTTCTTATAAATATTGCGTCCACGAACTTTAAAGGTATAATCACCTTCGGGAATGTTTGTATAATCTTTTTGGCTTTCTGGTGTCCAATTGCTCCATTCTTCATCAAAGCCTTCTAGTTTATATTGGTAGGTATTGAAAGCTGGGTTCAAGAAGCTAGCCGCTGCAAAACTGAATCGCATTTGGTTATTGCTGTATTCTAAAACAAATTTCTCATCTGGGATTCCATAACCGCTGTAGATTAGTGAGTCTGAATTTATCACAACCGATGTAATGTTGGTTTGAAATGGAAGTATTTCTTGTTTGAACTGCTTCGGTATTTGAATGATTTTATTCTCTAACCCAAACCAAGTTGAAGTAGGATAACAACTCATCGCAAAAAAACCTTCATTAGCTCCAATGCTGTTAAACGTATTTACTTCTTTCTCCCAAACATCACCATTTCTTGCAAACCTTACTAAATCGCTACTTGATCGAATCCAAATTTCATCTCCACAGTCTTTAAACAGAGTGATGTTTATTAACCCGCTATACAAACTATCTGAAAGGACAATCTTATTTTCATCAACTTTGAAAATACCTTCCATTGTACCCAGCATTACAGTGCTTCCGATTTTGCCAATGTATAGTTTCTCGCTAGTTACCAACTCCGCTTCGATATTATAGATTACACCGCTACTCAGGCTCACTTTTAGCAGCTGGCCGTTTATAGTTAGTATGTAAAGCTGTTGCCCGTTTATCACCCAACTTTTGGGATACGGAATATCTGCATAAGTTTTGGTAAGGTTTAACGCCCCATTCTTAAATTCATACAAATTCAAACTTCCACTTCCCCACCCCAAAAAACTACCTTCACCATTGGCAATAATTTTCGGGAATATCAGCTCTGATTTTTTAGTGGCTTTCCCATTTTCTATTACAAATAATCCAGCCTGACTTGAAGAAACAACCTTATCTTGAAGTTGTATTGCTACAAAAGAATGTTCAGGACTTCCATCTACTTTTTGGAAAAAAGGAATGTCTTTCCCATCCCAATAATAAAAACCATTGTTTGTGGTAACCGTAATTTCATCCCTTTGCTGAAATACGCCATTAACCAAGCCATCAATTCCATAATTGATATCGTACTGTGTGAAGGTGCTATTTACATCAATCACAGAGATTCCGTCGTCTAACATTGCCCAAAGCAAACCTTGGTTATCTTGGAAAAGCTCGTAAACGTGATTGTCGTTAAGGCCCGTTTTTTGAGTGAGAATTTGTAGAAGTTGACCTTTTCCATCCAAAAACATAATCCCACCAGATAGTGTGGCGATAGCTATTCTATTATTACTAAGACGAAGCATTCTGTAGCCTTTTTGCTCACTTAGATAATCTAGCGAGCTAGGTGAAAAGGACGTAAACAGTTCACCATAATATTGCTGCAAACCATGTTCTCTGAAATAGATAAGTAGCCCTTGTTCAGTTGGTAGCATTCCAAAAATTCTATCTGTAAGAAAGTAACTAGAACTATCAACAACAGTTTCTTTAAGGTTAGTGATGTCTACCAATCCTTTGCCTTCTACCTGTACATAAATCTTATTCTTTATTAGATAGGAATTATAGATTTCTACGCCGGGCTTATATACCAAAACGGTATCCTGTTGCTCGTTGTACATCATTAGTTGTGTACGAGTTCGGAAATAAACTTGGTTTGATAAATAATGCGTTTGCCTAACAAACTGAAAATTGCGCTTTGTGGAATCCAACCGAGGTAGTAGGCTTTTAAACTCAAACTGATAAAGCTCATCTGCACTTAAATAACCTATATCACCTTCGCCGCCAGTATAGATTCTTCCGTCATCAGACTTTGCTAAAGAATAGGTAGTTTGACCTATGGGAACATGAATATATTGCCATTGAACGCCATCAAACAGGTTAATTGCATTTGAATTCCCAAACACCATTTTTCCATCATCGGCTTGTATGGCCGCCCAGCTTTGGCGCGAATTCTTAAAATCTTCTACCGTGTAATTATGCACCACATACGCATTAAAAGGCTGAGCAAAAACCCAGCCTTTTAAGACAATACTAATAAGTATGGTTATACTTATACGTTTTACAAACACGATATTGATTTGAATGTTACTAAATTCCCTCAGGATGTTTTATTTGAGGATCAATATGAGTGATTGGGTGATCATCAGCATAATGTATGATTAGTTCAAACTTATTTCCTTTTTTCGTGAATTGAATGTGATGTGGAATCCTATTTATGTTACTACCAAAATCATATTCAAAACCTACTGTTTTTCCATCATCGGGTATTTCTTCCATTTCAATAAATACCTTTACTTCTTTATTTGGTTTGTAGTTGGTAAAATCAAGCTCTCCATAATTATTTGAAGTAGATCTTCTAGAAACACGAGACTCACCATTTCTCCCTATTCCTTTTCTTCCACCTTTGTCTACTTCCGATTCTACCTTCACATCAATGTTTAACCCATTTTGAAATTTTAATCCATTTGACATGACATCTCCTTTGTTAATTTATTGATTATCGGAGGTTATTGAATAAAATTGAAAGTTAAAACGCATAAATGGGTAGTCGCTTTTAGATCTTTATCTAGCTCTAATAAGTAGGTTTAAAGCAGATATTTTGGACAGAGAATTACTCCTCGTTTTTCTCACTAATTTTCTCTGAAAGCACAGCAATTTGAAATTCTATTCTCTTCATTTCGCGTAGAATGGAATTCTTATCCATTTGCATCCAGTGCCAAAGCTTAAGCATAGTTACCGCAACAAAGACGATGAAGAACAGTCCTCCAAAATGAATTAGATCTGTGGACAAACTCTCGGTGAAAAACTCATATCCGAGGTAGAACATCAGAACTGTAAGTACTAATTGTACGATGGTAATTAAGATAGCCCAGCCTTTAAAAGCACCTTTGTAAAGGCCAAACCATTGCTTAGCCATGCCCCCTTCTTCCAACTCATTATAGAATTTGACTTCTTTTTCATTTAATGATTCTTCGATGAGGTTGTCTATATCTTCTTTTTTCATATTCATGTTCATGATAATCCTCTTTTCTTAGTGAATTAATTTTTTAAGCTGTTCTCTTGCTGTAAATAATCTTGATTTAACGGTTCCTTCTGGAACCCCCAAAAGTTTAGAAACCTCTGAAAGTGAAAGATTATCCTTGTAAAACAGTTCGAGTATTATTTTTTGAGACTCAGGCAGCAAGTTCATGTTAACTCGCAGCTTTTTTATCTGAGTTTCTCTAATGTCGGTGGAATCATCAGCTGTTACCATTTCTTCATTCAAAATTTCTGCAAGTTTCCTTCGCTGCTGCTGTCTCCTTCGAATCCAATCCACCGCTTTGTTACGAGCAATATTCAGTGCCCATGCTTCAAAACCAATTTGAAACTTTACTTCATGCAAGTTGTTAATAATCGCGAACCAACAATCCTGAATGATATCATTTAACGATTCCTTGTCTCTGGTGTGAGCGTAAACTTTAGCCTCTAATGTGGAATTAAATCGTCTAATCAACACCTTTAACGCACTCTTATCGCCAGATTGATACCTCCTAGCAAGTTCCTCGTTTATGATATGATCTGTCTGTTTCTGCATTTCATATGCATAGTCGTTTAAAAAAAGGAAAGGTTCAGATTTATTTTGAAAGGCGTTTAGTTCTTAGGTAATTTGATTTAAACTCTTCATTAAACATCAAACCACTGACATAGGGCTGTCATTATCCATTCCTATAATTGGGGAAATACAAACTCATTCACTTAATGTCTGATAACAACGAACTTTATTTTTGTCCGACTTGCAGGCAGGATTGGCGGGATTGGTTGGAGCAACACCATGAATCCCATCAATCTGTGTGGCTAGTGTTTTATAAAATTTCGTCAGGTGTGCCATCTATTACTTGGAGTGATGCCGTAGACGAAGCATTGTGTTTTGGTTGGATTGATAGCACCAAAAAAACGATAGATGAAAATCGATACAAACAGTTTTTCAGCAAACGGAAAGTCAAAAGTAATTGGTCTAGAATCAACAAAGAGAAAATTGAAATGCTTACCTCTCAAGGATTAATGACCAAAGCTGGATTTGAAAGTGTTGAAGTAGCTAAGCAAAACGGCTCTTGGACCATCTTAGATGAAGTTGAAGCATTGATTATCCCAACAGATTTAGATGAAGCCTTAAACAATCAGGAAGGCGCCAAAAGCTATTTCCTCCGTTTGAGTAAATCTAAACGAAAGTCTCTTTTGTATTGGGTTATGAGTGCAAAACGAACTGAAACTAGAATGAAAAGAATCTCTGAAGTGGTTCTTCATTCAGCACAACAGCAGCTCCCAAAGCAGTTTAGGTGATTGGTTGGTGTGGTTTGGTTATTGGGCAACTCCTCACTTCATCCGTTTTTAAACACTATCGGTTTTTAGTGGTTTTATCTCCTATTTTTGGAATTAGAAATGGATTATAATTCACACCAGGAATTGGGAATAAGTCTTCTCAGAAATTCCTGTAAATTACATGCAGAAAAGAGAATGCATAAAGAACTTTAGTCCCCTATTTAAACTAATTAGCAAAACATTTAACCACAGAACGAAATGAAGATCGCAGTTACGGCAGCAAATGGACAATTAGGCTCATCAATTATCAATGAACTTAAAAGGGAGATTGGTAAAGAGAATGTAATTGGAATTGTAAGGTCGCCCGAGAAAGCCGCACACCTTGGCGTTGAGATTAGAAAAGGTGATTACAACAGCCGTGAAGATTTTAATGCTGCTTTGAAAGGCGTTGATAGTGTGATGCTGATTTCAGGAATGGATGATCCTCAAAAAAGAATTCAACAACACCGGAATGTAATTGAAGCTGCAAAGCAGAATGGTGTTAAAAAGATTGTCTATACCAGTATTGTAGGCGATGAAAAGAACAATGCTTTTAGTCCTGTTGTTCAAAGCAATCGTTTGACGGAAGAAGATGTCAAAAGCTCCGGACTAGCTTGGGCTATTGGAAGAAATGGAATCTATATAGAACCTGATTTAGAGTACATAGAAACGTACAAGAAAGAAGGCGAAATCAGAAATTGTGCCGGAGATGGAAAATGCGCGTACACCAGCCGAACTGAATTGGGGTATGCATACACAAAAATGCTCGTTCAAGATATCCATAATGGTAAAACGTATAATTTGGTTGGGGAAGCAATCTCCCAGAAAGAACTAGCGGAGCTTATCAATCAAGTATATGGCACACAGCTTGTTTTCAATCCGATTTCCATTGATGCTTATACTGAAGAAAGAAAGCAAGAATTAGGTGAATTTATTGGAGGAGTAATTGCTGGTATTTACACAGGAATCCATGATGGTGCATACGACATTCCCTCCGATTACGAACAAGCTACTGGCAGACCTCATAAACAGGCTCTAGCAATGATGAAAGAATATGATGAGTTGGGTTAGTAGTTTTTGTTATTTGTGATTGGCTATTTGTTAATGGTTAACGGATAGCTACTCACTTCTTTTTTGAACCAGGATTTACAGGATTATTAAGATGTACAGGATTACAACTAGCCAGCCCGTGGATTAGGGGATTGAATCCCAAACTAACAGTTTTTCACCAATTCTGAAGATCCATCGGCAGTAGCCTCTGGATGACGCTTTTTTTCCTTTCTACCACATAATGCTATAAAGTCTCCAACTAAACGCTAATCGCTAACAGCTGACAACTCATCCCTTCACTTTTGAACCAGGATTTTCAGAATTATTAAGATGTGCAGGATTACATCTAGCCATCCCTTGGATTAGGTTATTGAATCCCAAACTAACAGCTTTTCACCAATTCTGAAGATCCATCGGCAGTAGCCTCTGGATGACTGAGGTTTTTAAACGAGACAAAACTTTCTCCAAGTTACTTGCCCTTCACCTCTTTCCTATTTCCAATCATCTCACATCTTATGTCTTATGTCTATAAACCCCCTTGTGTAAAAACATATTCTATATAGAGATAACTCGTATGTTTGATTTTGAAATAGAATTGGTATTTATCATCTTATGCCGAGAATTTTGAAGAATAAACGGAATAAAACCTTCACATACAGTAGTTAAAATGAATAAAATTCAATTTACTCTATTGTTGGGTGCTTAAAAACGATATGAAAATAAAGGAACTACAATTAAAGAATTATCGATCTTTTGAAGATTGCAAAATAGAGTTCGAAGATTATTACACTGCGATTTGTGGAAAGAATAATTCAGGTAAATCCAATATTCTAAGAGCAGTTCTTAACACTCTAGAAAGAAGCAGACACTACGATAGATTTAATTTCAATTCAGACTTTCCTGTATGGAAAACAAAAGATAAAAATGACAAAACTGAAATTTGCCTTAAATTACAACTAGACTCCGTTGCTGATTCAGGTCTTTTGAAATTCATTGAGTTTTTTCTATCTGATAAGAAAAAGGAAGAAGAAATTGAATTAAATGACAAACTACTTGAGATAAAGATAGTACTTGAACAAAAAGGGACTACTTCAGAGATAATAATTGATGGTGAGATTATTGACAATAAATACAAGGTAGGTGAACTTCTGCGTAGAATACATTTTTCTCCAGTTATCAGCTTCCATAACTCTACACAACACTCTAGATCATTTAGAAGAAGTGGTCATGGCTATTTAGAAAGCCTCCCAAGCAAATCAAAAGAATCTATTCAGACGAAACTAAAGCAGGTCAACAAAGAATTATCGAAAGCTTTGGAAAAGCACAAATCCGAATTACAAACACTTATAGGTAGGTTACAAGATAAATATGAAGTTGGTTTGTCTTATAGCGGGATGGATATGGAATTTGATAGAATACCTTATGAAATATCGCTTGGAGAAAAAAACTTTGAATTACCCTTAGAAGATTGGGGATCAGGTACAAAAAACAGAACTCTAATATTGAGTAGCATTTTCGAAGCAAAGAACCAAATAGAGCTTGATGATGAATCAAATAGAATTACACCTATTGTAATTATTGAAGAACCTGAATCATTCTTGCACCCATCTGCTCAGGCTGAGTTTGGAAGAGTTCTCCAAGACCTTAGTCAAGAACTTGAAATACAAGTGATTGCTACTACACATAGCCCATATCTTTTAAGCCACCATAATCCAAAATCAAACCTACTCTTAAAAAGAAAGGTCACTAGAAAAAAAGCTCGAGAGAGTTTTATAGAAAAAGTAGATGATAAAAATTGGCGCGAGCCTTTTGAGTTAGCGCTAGGTATGATTGGCCCTGAATTTGAGTCTTTAAAAGAAGCATTTTTCAGTCAAGGAAACAGCATAATGCTTGTTGAAGGTAAATTGGATGTTGAATACTTCAAGCTCCTAACTGACAAAAGACATGGTGAGAACAAACTATCCTTTAATGGCGAATTTTATCCTTATTATGGATTTGGGTTTCTTAATAATCCTGTTCTATTAAAGTTTATGAAAGAACGATTTAGCAACTTATATATTACTATTGATTTAGATGCATACCCACAAGTTAAAGGAAACTTCAAAAAAGCAGGACTAGTAAAGGATGAAGACTATTTTCTAGTTGGACGGGACAAACCAGGTTATCGATTTATTGAGGGTCTAATTCCAGATGAAATAAGGGAAAAGGTAAATTCAGAAAATCCTGATTTAAATTTTGCACTTCAATCCGAGATAAAAGAAGAAAGAAAATCAGCCAGGGGAAAGTTAAAAGAACTGTATTTGAAGAGATTTAAGCATAATATAAAATACGACAATTCACATTTTGAAGAGTTCTATAAATTGACTAAAAAGTTGAATAAAAAAATAAAAAATGCACCTTAACAATTCGTATAAATCATAGTGTAGAAAGTAGTTTCTGAAACTCTATGTCTAATGCCCAAGATTTTTGCCATAGCCATTACTAATTAACCCCACCTTCAACCCCATAATACCTTAACTTCTTCGGAAATAATCCCTCTGACCTTTTAATTGGTTGTTTATGGTTTTTCACATCGTATACTTTTTGTTTGCTGCTTTATTGGTGTTGGCTTCGGTGTTTCCGTTTGTATCGCATCAATATTGGATTTTTAGAGTCTGCGAGTTTGCACGCATCCAAGTACTGGCTCTTCTATCGCTGATCTTTCTGGGAGGCTTCTTGCTGTCTCCTGCTTCGGGTAGTTACATTTGGTGGGTTCAAGCGGCGTTGCTGTTCTTCATCGCCCAACACATTTTTATACTTGCCCCTTATTTCCCGTTAAAGAAAGAACTCAAGTCGCCCGCTAAACCTGAGAACACGCCTTCTATTTCCATGATTTCTGCGAATGTGCTTCAGTTCAACACGGAGTATCACAAGCTAATCGATCTTGTTAATGAGGTTCAGCCCGACATTTTCTTAACCATAGAAACGAACTCCGATTGGGAGCAGGCGCTTTCGGTGTTGGATGAATCCTATCCTTATCATCAAAAAATAGCACTCGAGAACACCTACGGGATGCATTTCTATTCTAAGCTTGAAGTTACCGACCTCAGCGTAAATTATTATATGTCGGACGATCTGCCTTCCATCCAAGCGGATATTATCACTCCGGATCAACAAACGTTCACCTTCTTCGGTATTCATCCGCCGCCGCCAAGTCCTACTGAGGAGTCTACTTCTAAAGAGAGAGATGGCGAGCTTATTGTGATTGGCAAGAAAGCGAAAAATGCTACCAAGCCTTTGATAGTTGTGGGCGACTTCAACAATGTGGCTTGGTCTAAGTCTACGGTTCTATTTCGGAAGTTATCGGGATTGGAAGATGCCCGAATTGGTCGCGGTTTGTATTCTACCTATCACGCCAAATACAGGCTGATGCAGTTTCCCATCGATTTGCTTTATCATTCCCACAACATCGTTATCGAGGAGTTTAAAGTTCTTGGTGATATCGGGTCGGACCACTTCCCTCTGTACACTCGTTTTTATATTGCCCCAGAGGAACTTGTTGATGAGAAGCCTTCCGAGCATTTAGAGAAAGAGGAATTGGAAGAAGCGGAAGAAATGATTGTTGAAGGAAAGAAAGAGGAAGGGAATCGGGATTGAGAATTGAGAATTGAGAATTGAGAATTGAGAATTGAGAATTATGAATTATGAATTGAGAATTATGAATTTGGAAGAGAATAAAAGTAACGCCATTGCATTTTACAGAACGGCTTATGAGGGGAAACCTAAAGAGGCCATTCAGAAATATGTGGGCAAAGAGTACATACAGCACAATCCTGATGTTAGCGATGGAACTCAGGGCTTTATTGAATATTTCGAGCGGATGAAGCTGGAATATCCGGAGAAGTCTATTGAGTTTGTTCGTTGCATTGCCGAAGGTGATTTGGTGGCTTTGCATACGCATCAAATCTGGCCTGATAACGACGAGTATGTAACCATGGATTTCTTCCGCTTTGATGAGAATGGAAAGATTTGTGAACATTGGGATTCTATTCAGCAAATTCCGAAGAACTCCGCGAATGAGAATACGATGTATTAGGGGGATTAATTAAGAATTGAGAGTTCAGAATTAAGAATTTTGGATTATGGGTTATGGATTGGGAGGTTGAATCCCTGCTAAAAACTAATCCCGAAGATCCATCGGCAGTGGCCTCTGGATGACGATGTAGGAAGTCGTTGATTGTTTGTTTAATAATAAAAATAACGCCGACAGTCATTTTGAGGATACTTCAGAAGAATCTTCAAAAACCTTTAACTAACAAGGAAGCCAAACCAAATGTATTTGGAGCAGAGCTACGAAACGAGGGACTAATCATTAACGGCTAACAGCTGGTTGCTAACTCCTACCCTCAATCAAAATGGATGGAATTTCTGTTTACAAACTCCATGAATTTTGGTTTGTATTGTTCCGAAACCGCAATGCGTTGGTTATTAATGATGATTTGACTACGCTCAATCACTTCAATGTTTTTTAAAGACACTATAAAAGAGCGATGAACACGCATAAACTCTGAGGCTGGGAGTTCTTCCTCAAGAGATTTCAAACTCATGAGTGTTAAAATGGGCTTTGGATTATCCTTTAACCATATTTTGATGTAATCTTTGAGGCTTTCGAAATACAATACATCGGCTAATTTTATACGAAGTTGTTTGTAATCAGACTTAACAAAAAGGAATTCCTTCTCCTTAGAAAGCGTCGTTTGCTGTTTTCCTTTCACTAAACTAAACCATGTATTCGCCTTATTGGCTGCTGCTAAAAATTCGGCGTAATCGAATGGCTTTAATAAGTAATCTAGAGCTTCCACTTTAAAGCCTTCTAAAGCATATTCATCGAAAGCCGTTGTGAAAATAACACGTGTTTCTTTAGGTAACATTTTTGAAAATTCAATCCCAGTTAAATCGGGCATTTGAATATCCAAAAACAATAAATCAACAGGTTCTTCTTTCAAAAACTCCATCGCTTCAATAGCGCTACTGCATTTCTTTCTAAGAACTAGAAATGGGGTTTTCTCTACATAGCTTTCAACCAAATTAAGGGCAATGGGCTCATCATCAACAATAACACATGTGATTTTCAGATTTTCCATATCAATTTGTCTCGATCTCTAAATGAGCTATAAAGTTATCGCCCTGCACATTGGTGGTAAAACGGTGTTTATGAGAATACAGCAAATCTAGACGTTTTTCTAAATTCTGAAGTCCAATTCCCGAACCACTCTTATCGTCATGTTTTTTAGGGAAATTATTGTTCTTAATTTCAAAAGAAATGGCATTGTCATTTGCTGTCATGTTGATTTCAATACAACTTTCTTTACTAGCAGAAACGCCATGCTTGAAAGCGTTCTCAATTAGCGAGATAAACAGTAACGGCGCTATTTGAATCCCTGTTTCTTCTGAAGGAAAATTATACTTCACCACGGTTTTATCCGAAACACGTAACTTCATCAAATCGATGTATTTCTTCATGAAATCTATTTCTTTTGAAAGGGAAACCTTTTCCATATTTGTTTCATAAAGCATGTAGCGCATCAGCTTACTCAAGCTGTGAATAGACTTCTTAGCCTGATCAGGAGAAATATCAACCAAAGAGTAAATATTATTCAGAGAGTTAAAAAAGAAATGCGGTTGTAGCTGATAGTGAAGATGTTGCAGCTCAGACTGTAATTTTATATTCGCAGATTCCTTTTGTTCGGCCTCTGTTTTAATCCATCGCTTGGTTGTTTTCATCGCAATTGAAAGAAAAAGCGGAGCCATATACGACAGCGTCTGAATGTATAAAACCATTTTAAGAGGAGGACCTTCTGATCTATTTTCCTCAGACGGTTTTCTGATTATATCCTGAAAGAAAATGTCTTCAATCCACTCTTTCAGTAAAATGAAAGCTGTAATAATTACAATGTTTAAGAGTACGAACTGGACCGTTTTTTTAGTAAACAGCAGCTTATCGATTAACAAGAAGTAATTGAGATAGAAAACAATCCCATAAAAAATCATTGGAATCCAGAAATGGGCAACTACCCTACTCAAGTCCTGGCCTTGTCCGTATGACAAAAGATAAGGCATACTGAACAAGACAAACCAGACAAGTAAGTGCGAAAAAGCTATTATTCTTTTGTTTTTATACATAGTCATCATTCATAACGTAAAGCAGTTATCGGATCTAAAGCAGATGCTTTTCTAGCCGGATACCATCCAAAAAAGATACCTGTTATTGCACAAACGGCAAAGGAAATGATGATAGAGTACAAAGCAACACTTGTAGGCCAGTTTAGGAATTCCTCAATAAACACCGTTGCGCTAAGCCCTAAGATTACTCCAAGAACTCCGCCTGTAATGCTAATCATAATTGCTTCAATCAAAAATTGCATTAAGATATCGGCTCCTCTACCTCCTACAGCCATTCTTAAACCAATTTCTTTAGTACGTTCTTTCACAGAAACATACATGATGTTCATGATTCCAATCCCACCAATTAGCAAAGAAATACTAGCTACAGCAACTAAAAGTATGGTTAACATTTCACTTGTTGAACTAAATGTTGAAATGAGTTCTTCCATAGAACGCACATTGAAATCCTCCTCGTCCGAGTCTGATATTTTATGCTGGGTACGTAAAATTTCCGAGACTTGGATAACGGCTTCAGGTGCGTCTTCTTCGCTAACAGAAGATGCTATAATCTGATTTAAATGACTGATCGCTAGAATACGTTTTTGAACGGTTGTGTAAGGAGCAATAACAATATCATCTTGATCTTGCCCAAAGGTATTCTCCCCTTTTACTTCTAACACACCAATCACTTTAAATGGAATGTTGTTAAAGCGAATCATTTGTCCGACAGGATCTTCAATATCGGGGAAAACATTATCTACCACGGTTTGACCAATCAAAGCCACTTTTGCTGCCGATTTAACTTCAGCATCCGTAAACATGCTTCCACTTTGTAAGCCTACTACTTTAATATTTAAATAGTCTGGGTTTACGCCATAAATTGAAGATGGCCAGTTGTTTGAGCCACTAATAACTTGACCTCTGCCATCTACAAGAGGTGTAATGTAGGTTAGCAAATCGGCTTGTTCTTTGATGGCTTCGTAATCGCTAAACGTTAATGTTTCCATTGCGCTAGGATCTTGCCTTACACCGCCACGAACATCAGAGCCAGGTCTAATCGTAATCATATTAGAACCCATACTTGAAATAGTGGCACGAATACTTTCTTTGGAACCTTCACCAATAGCTAACATGGCAATTACAGAAGCCACACCAATTATAATTCCTAACATGGTGAGCAAGGTTCTCATTTTATTGAGAACAATCGCTTTATAAGAAATTTTTACTAGGTTAAATACTCTCATGATTAATTATCCTCCTTAGGTAGTTTTGCTAACTCTTTGCTAGCTGATTGGATGTCATCATTCAAATAATCCTTCACAATATGACCGTCTTTCAGAACAATCGTTCTGCTGCTAAAAGTGGCGATATCAGGTTCGTGAGTTACAAAAGTGATGGTAATTCCTTGTTTATTTAGCTCTTGGAAAAGCGACATAATTTCGTAAGAAGTTCTAGTATCTAAGTTTCCTGTAGCCTCATCAGCAAGAATCATAACGGGATTGTTAACTAACGATCTAGCAATGGCAACACGCTGTTGCTGTCCACCTGAGAGTTGGGATGGCGTATGATGTAGTCTATCCCCCAAACCAACCATTTCTAGCGCTTTAATTGCGCGTTTTCTGCGCTCTTCTGTAGATACCTTGCTATTGTATAAAAGCGGAAGTTCTACATTTTCTATTGCTGATGTTCGTGCCAACAAATTGTATGATTGAAAGATGAATCCAATTTTTTCGTTTCGGATTGCGGCAAGTTCATTTCTGTTTAAGTCTTTAACTTTTACGCCGTCAATTTCATACAATCCAGATGTTGGCTGATCTAAGCATCCCAAAATGTTAAGCATGGTACTTTTACCAGAACCACTAGAACCCATTATGGTAACAAATTCGCCTTCATTTATTGTAAATGAAATACCTCTCAAAGCGTGAACCGTTTCAGTTCCCATGACAAATTCACGCTTTAAATCTTCTATTTTGATAATTTCTTTGCTCATGCCTAACACCTACTTTCTGCCGCCTGGACGTTGTGGCATAAATGGACTTTCATTAGTGCCTGATGGACTTACTTCAATCTCACTTACACTTTTCAAATTGTACACTAATTTCTCTCCTTCTTGGATACCACTTATTATCTGAACATTCACTCCGTCGCTTGCACCAAGTGTTACTGTTTTAGGTGAAATAGTACCGTCATCATCAAGAACCCAGAGTGTTGAACCTTCACTTTGTTCATTTTCAGTTGGTGGCGGGCCTTGTGGTGGCTCAGCGTTTTGCTGTTTTTGCTGGTTGTAAGCCATTAAAATTGCTGGTGACGGTTTGAAGTTAACAGCTTTGGCCTGAGTGGTTAAAACATCATTCAACTCTAGCGTATAAATCGAGATAGTTGCTGTTAAACCTGGTTTAAGCTTCAAATCTTCATTATCAGCTTTTATAACAACGGTGTAAGTAACTACATTTGATGTTACTGTTGGATCTAATCGAACTTGAGTGACTACACCATCAAAAGTTTCGCCGATATAAGCGTCAACTGTGAACTCTACACGTTGGCCTTCTTTTACATAGCCAATATCAGCTTCATCAACATCTGCTTCTACCTGCATTTCTCGTAAATCTTGGGCGATGGTAAAAAGCGTTGGTGTGCTAAAACTTGCAGCTACGGTTTGCCCTTCGTCAATATCTTTAGACAATACAACACCATCTATAGGAGAGTAAATATCAGCGTAGCTTAAGTTTGTTTTAGCTCTTTCAAGATCAGAAAGGCGCTGTATTTCTGTACCTTTTGCGGTTTCGTAATTGTAAATAGCTAAATCATAATCTGATTTACTAATTACATTTCTTTCGTATAAATCCTTTTGACGATCATAAATCGTTTTCAAATAAGTAGTTTGTGTTACGGCGTTATCGTAAGCTGCTTGAGCTTGAGTAGTAGCAACTTTAAGATTGGTTTTATCCAATTCCGCAATCAATTGTCCTTCAGTTACAACGCTGTTATAGTCAACGTATACTTTTTCTACAACTCCTGAAACTTGAGTACCAACTTCAACTTGTGTAATTGGCTCTATGGTTCCTGTAGCGGTAACCATGGTGGTAACATTCGCTTTTTTAGCTAGGATTGTTTCTGCCTCAATTATAACAGTGCTATTATCCCTAAAAAGACCGTAAGCCCCAATAGTAACTGCTGCTAAAATTATAATGCCTATGATTAATTTCTTTTTGTTCATCTTGATGTGGATTAAAATTTAGTGTCTTTTCACTGATTATTACCCGAATTGAATATGTTTTCAATGGAGGTAAAAACAATCCATAAATAGAATGACCTATTCATTCTTGATTGTTTTTGGTTTCCACAAGAAAGGTCATGGTATTGGATGCTTTATAAAACCGAAATAGACGAGTCGGCATATTGACTCTATGAAAAGCGTGATTTTATAGATGGGAATTTTATTGCAAATAAAGTACATTAGTCACTAAAACATTGGATTATTTCGACTTCAATACATTTCAATGCCCCGCCTTAACAAAATTTGGACTGAGTTACACACCTTAAAAACAGATGCTCAAGTTTTGAGTTATTGGGAACATGGACAGTTTAGAATTTTGGAACACCTCAAAACGGCTAATTCAGACATTGAGATTGCCACTAAAATCATTCATAGACTGGCAAAGACTCTCAATAATAAAGAGAAATATTCTTCGGTTTACTACTTGTATATAGAAGCATTTCAACCTTTAGAAAAACAGTTTAATCCTTCAGAAGAACTTAATGAGCTGAAATACGAGCTAGGGAAAGGACTTCATCATAACAGGAAATACATCCACTCAAAAAGATTGTTCAACGAATTATCCGCTTCTGGGTTTGATACCAGTAGAATTGATGGTTGGTGGAATCAATCAGCTTATGCGAGCACTCGTGAGAATATTTGGGTTAAGACAGACCTTCTACCTTATTTAGGTAGTCTTGCTATTATTGGAGCTTATATTATTACGGCTCTTAACACGAATGATTTTTTGATAACTACCACCATTTTCATCCTCCTTTTTGAGTTGTACCAAACGTGGTGGAATCAATACAGAGTAACTAATTATCTAAAAGAATTTGAACATAGACTTGAAGTAGCTCAAATCAAGAAGCGCTTAAATAAGATGATTTTACTCGAACTTGGCATCTCACTTATTTTTTATCCTATCTACTATTTAAACCCAGCATGGTTACTTTCATTGGTTATAACCCTAGCCGTGTATTTTCAACTATTTCACTTTGGGTTACACTACTTCTACTTACCTAATCTAGTTGGCGATTTAAACAGAAAAACGGTTAGCTAGAGGGAGGCTAAATAATAACTCTATCATAAAAACTAAGCTTTTGATAGTAATGGAAATTCAATACCATTACAGACTTTAATTTTAAACAGACAGAATGCTTTTTAATTCTATTGACTTTGCGATTTTCTTGCCCATTGTTTTCTTGGCGTATTGGTTTGTTGCAAACAAGAATTTAAAATTTCAGAATTCATTAATTGTCGTTTCTAGTTATGTCTTCTATGGCTGGTGGGATTGGAGATTTCTATCTCTAATACTTTTTAGCACTCTTGTCGATTATTCAGTTGGTAGAAAACTCCGAAACGAAGAAGGTCAAAAAGCTAGGAAGGTTTTACTCTGGATAAGTATTGTTGTAAACCTTGGATTCCTTGGTGTTTTCAAATATTACAATTTTTTCCTTGATAATTTTATTGCGGCATTTTCATTTTTTGGAATGGAAATACAAGCTACTTCATTGAATGTGATCTTGCCCGTAGGAATTAGTTTCTATACTTTCCAGACACTCAGCTATACCATTGATGTATATAAGAAGAAGCTGGAACCTACTACCGACTTTATTGCTTTTTCTGCCTTTGTTAGTTTCTTCCCTCAATTAGTAGCTGGGCCTATTGAAAGAGCCACACACCTTCTTCCTCAGTTCTATACAAAACGGCATTTTGATTATGATAAAGCTGTGGATGGTTTGCGTCAAATACTCTGGGGTTTATTTAAGAAAGTAGTAATTGCCGATAACTGTGCTGAATTCGCTAATTTGATTTTTAATAATTCAAGTGATTACTCGGGGAGTACATTAGTTTTAGGAGCATTGTTTTTCACATTCCAAATTTATGGTGATTTCTCAGGATACTCAGATATAGCTATTGGTACATCAAGACTTTTTGGTTTTGATCTTATGCAAAATTTTAACTTTCCTTATTTTTCCCGTGATATTGCAGAGTTTTGGAGACGTTGGCACATATCTTTATCAACTTGGTTTCGTGATTATTTATACATCCCCCTTGGCGGAAGTCGAGGTGGAACATGGATGAAGATTAGAAATACATTTATCATTTTTATTGTAAGTGGTTTTTGGCATGGGGCGAATTGGACTTTTATTATTTGGGGTGCTTTAAACGCTATCTACTTTCTGCCTCTTTTACTTACCAAGAATAATAGAAACAACTTAGATATAGTTTCTAAAGGTAGGTTCTTCCCCTCCATAAAAGATTCATCACTGATTCTACTTACATTTTCTTTAACGGTTTTGGCATGGATATTTTTTAGGGCTGAAAATATAGAACATGCCTTTAATTACATATCTGCGATTATCTCACCATCCCTCTTTGAAGTCCCAGATTTAATAGGAGCAAAGAATGTGTTAAGCACAATGCTATTAACTGTATTTTTGATTTTTATTGAATGGAATGGGCGAGAAGGCAAACATGCTATTGAGCAATTAGGCATTAAATGGAAACGTCCTCTTCGTTGGGCTTTATACCTTTCAATAGTATATTTGATTATAATTTTTAGGGGTGGCCAACAGGAATTTATCTACTTCCAATTTTAGGTTTATGCGGAATTTTTTAAAAAAGATTATATTATTCAACTCACTTCTGGCATTTTCATTTTACTTACTAGCCTTCATTAATTATGCTTTGTATAATTCTGAGAAGGTTTCTGAAATTCAGAAAACATCTAATATTTTGTTATTAGGCGACTCAACAATGGAATGTGCAATAAACGACACCATTTTCGAACACAGCTTCAATAAAGCGCATTCCTCTGACTCTTACTTTTACTCCTATCTTAAATTGAAGGACTTCATCAAATCTGATCAAAATATTGATACTGTGTTTATATCATTTTCACCACACAATGTTTTTGATAACGGCTGGTTACAAGGTGAAAAAAATATCTATTCACGATTCAGACAATATTACTTTTTAATGGACTGGGAAGACTTTAGCTTTTTATTCTCAAAAAATTCAGCCGCTGTTATTTCTTCCATTCCCTCTATTGCCCGAGAATCAATAAAGAATACTGGGAAAAGATTACGGGGGCAAAGTATTAGTAGTATATATGGAGGGTTTAATAAATTAGATAGAAACATTCTTGAAGAAGTTAAATTGAAACTCAAGAATGGTGAAAAACTTCCTTTTTTTGATATACCAACCAATTTCTCTATTTCCGAAAATGAGATAACCTATCTAAACAAAATTATTAAACTAACCAAAAAGAACGGTATACAACTGTATTTAGTAAACCTTCCAAAAAGAAGCGAATTACTTGAATATCCAAAGTATGGAACTGAAGATTTTTATCAATTCTATGACCTTAACTATTCAAATATTGATTTTTTAGATTTTTCACGGCTTGAAATGCTTGATGATTATTACGGTGATTTTGTCCACTTAAATAGTAAAGGATCTACATATTTTTCAACAATGCTCCAAAACTCTTCAATTACTACTTTAGAGAATAAATTCAAAAGAAAAGCTATAAATCATAAATAACGTAATGTTTTCTAGCTATACACCCATTTTGAAATACAATTTTTGAAATACAACCGGTTTTAGTCATATTACTTCTGTTTCCATGCATAATTAAATACCATGATAACTAGAGTAATAGCTTTCTTAATTCTCAACTTTGTTGCACTTGGTATTGGAGGTATGTTTACTGGAAATGGTGTCACTTCTGAATGGTACACCAATCTAAGTAAAGCACCTTGGACTCCTCCTGGTTGGGCATTCGGTGTAGCTTGGACAACCATCATGGTATGCTTTGCCTTTTACATGGCGTATTTATGGCCTTCTGTTCAAAACAAAAAACTCTTGATAGGCCTCTTCTCTTTACAGTGGGTACTTAATATATTGTGGAATCCTGTGTTTTTCTATTTCCATAGCGCACTGCTAGGCATTTTCGTGATTAGTAGCCTAACTTTGCTCGTTGGGTTCTTTCTATTTAACTATTACCCTATTATAAAATCACAAAGTGTCTTTTTACTACCCTATCTGCTTTGGCTAATAATTGCAACTTCGCTAAACGCGTATATACTTATTTATAATTAACAGCAAAGGATGTATGGCGTGGTTTAACAATTTGAGGTTATAGCAAAAGAGCCTACACAGTAATGATTCTGTTAATGGTTTCGTAGATAAATGGATCGACGCTAACGGCTGGATGCAGTCAACTAGCAACTAATCCTAATTCACAAGTGCTTGGTAAGCTTCGCTACTGCTGAATTCTTTCCAGTAAGCAGATTTACCAGCAAAACCTTTTTTCATAAGTTCATCTAGTTTGGCTTTGGTGATGTCCACTCTTGCAAAACCTCTATATCCCATTTCGGTTTTGGTACTTAACTGAGATTGTGCTTGGGCTTCTTTTTCTACTGCAGCATGTGCATTTCTAAGAGCTAGGATGAAATCTGCTTTATTCACTGATTTTGAGCCAGCACGTTCAAGAGTAGTGCGAACTTTTTCCATTTCTTTAGAAATATAACTTTCCAATAACATTCTACTTTCGTTTTCAGCGCGTTGGATAGCTGTTACAGAGTCTGAAGCCACTGCAGTGGCACTCATAGCAAAAGAACTTGAATCGGCATAAAAGCCACTTTGTTGATACCAAGCTGGATAGATAGAGGCTACGACTTTTTCTTTTACAGCAACCGTTTCGGTGCTAGAGCATGCAGCTATTAAGATGAGAGTTATTGCTGCAAGTGATAAGTAAATTCGATTCATTATTTGTTCTTCAATTCGATAAAACCACGGGCATTGTCTTTATTAATTACCTCGATTTTAACCGTTCCGTTTTTAGTTAAGTTAGTTTTGATAAGTTCTTTTAAAGTTGAGATATCTTCAACCTTTTCTTTTTCTACTGCTATAATTTTTTGATCGGCACGTAATCCTCGGTTCCATGCTTCAGAATATTTAAACACTTTGGCTACAAATAAGGTGTTAGGCCCTTCAGTTTCTTCTTTTGGAACTTCTATAACTCTAAAGCCTAATTCAAATTCGTGGGTGTCAACTTTAAGACTATTCTCTTCTGGGATTTCTTCTACATCAACAGGGATATCTTCAAAAGAGAGCTCTTCTACCCTTTCTGGTGCGATATCGGTGAGTAATACTTGCTTGGTAAATTCTTTTCCTTTGCGAAGGATATCTAGCTGAACGGTATCGCCAGGGCGTAAAACTGCCACTTTTTCTTGAAGTTGGTTCGATTCGTTTACCGCAAAACCGTTCACACGTAATATAACGTCTTCACTTCTTATGCCAGATTTATAAGCTGAACCTTCTTCAGAAGTTGCAATAATTTCAACACCTTTAACTTCACTCATTCCAAGTTCAACGGCTCTATCATAATCTACCGAAGCGATGGTTACTCCCAATAGTGCTCGTTTTACTTTGCCAAATTCAATGATGTCGGTAGCAACCTTCATTGCGAGATTACTAGGAACTGCAAAGCCATAGCCTTGGTATGAACCACTTTGAGAAGCAATAGCTGTGTTTATGCCAATAAGCTGTCCACTGGTGTTAACAAGTGCACCTCCACTATTGCCTTTATTGATGGCGGCATCCGTCTGTATGAAGCTTTCTATTCTAAAACTGTCGTTTATGATCTGAACATCTCTACTTAATGCGCTCACAATGCCTGCTGTTACGGTAGAGCGGAGCCTAAATGGATTTCCAATAGCTAGTACCCATTCACCAACATCAACGGTCTCAGAGTTTCCTACGGTTACGGCTTGGAGATTATCAGCCGAGATTTTAATAACAGCCAAATCAGTGCTTGGGTCTAGGCCTACCACTTTTGCTTGATATTCTCTTTTGTCGCTTAGAACTACTTTTATGCCTCGCTTAACGGCATCTTCCACCACATGATTGTTTGTAAGAATGTATCCATCGGTAGAAATAATTACCCCAGAACCAACCGTTCTAGCTCTTCTTGGCATGACCTTATCCCAGAAAGTATCGTCAAATTCGTGATTTTCGTCTGCTGGGGCGGTTGTTTCTACGGGAACGATGGTTTCTATATAAACTACGGCGGGCGTTACTTTTTCAGCAACGGATTTGAAAAGAAAACGAGCATCGTTAGAAGCGAGAATTTCTTCATCGAAAAGAGGTTCATTGCTCTTAGTAACTTCAGTAAATCTAACTTCAGCAAGTGGTGTTAAATCATCGTTTAGAACATACAAGGCAATTAGTGTTCCTAAGGTTACACCAATTAGAAGTAGGAGAATCGATGTTAAATAAATGTCTCTTTTTTTCATGAGTAAGCCTAAATCATTTGTTCAAAAATGGAATCTGATCTTCGTTCTTTATACCCTTCAATGTGGTACTTAAAGTAAACATCTAAATGATAAATTAATTGCTTTAGTTCTCTATTTGCCAAGCCTAGCTGAAATATATCATTTCTACGGGATTGAAGCGCTTTAAGAACAAAAGTTGATTGAAGTGATGTAAGTTTATATGATAATTCAGAATCAGGTTCGTTTGATAAAGTTCCACTACTAATATTTAGGAAAACAGTTTCATTCCAATTTTCACAATCGTTTACTAGTGCAAAGCCAATTAATTGAGCCAACCTAATTTGTACGTAAGGAAATACAGCTATTTTAGGCTCTTCTTGTTCCCCAAGCCATTGGATAAAACGTTTAGTAAAAGTGAAGATTTCACCGTTTTCTTGATTATCGTGAATGATTTGGCTCACTAACTCTAACGTTGCATAGAGCACGGAGGCTTTCTCAAAATCTTGGCGAAAACTTAAGGATTGATAGGCAATGGAAGCCTCGGTAAGGGTGTGAACTTCGCGAGAGGCTTTGTAATAATAAACAACATCTAAAACATTGCCGACTTCAATTAAGCCAGCCAACTTGTTTTTGGGTTTCTTTACCCCTCTTGCAATGAGAGCAATTTTGCCATGTTCGTTACTTAACGCAGTAATAATTCTGCTTGATTCTTGATAATCAATGCATCTAAGTATTACTATTTGGCTGGTAGTTGTCATGGCTTCAACTTATTCTTCCAACCAACAAAAAGAAACACTCTCTTAATAACTTATCTAAATTTTTAAGATGGTGAATAGTTTATTTAAGCTTTCTTCTAAACTGAAATGAGAGCTTCGTTAATTGAAACAAGAAGTTCATCTGGTCTAACAGGTTTGCCCAACATTTCACGAGCACTCAATTTTGTTGCTTTCTCAATTTCTTCTGATGAAGTTGTTGATGAAAGGTACACAAAAGGAATATTTAGTTTGGGGTACTTCTTTTTAATCATAATGTACAACTCAAATCCATCCATACAGGGCATTTGTATATCAGAGATGATTAGGCTGGGTTTACAATATTCGAGCATTTCTACTGCTTTCCGTCCGTTTTCGAACATCATTATCATAAACCCCTTCTTTTCTAGAATACGGCCTAAAAGTACGCGATAAGCCTCGTTGTCTTCAACGATGAAAACAAGTGGCTTTCCTATTTTATGGTGTGTGATAGCTTTTTGCATTATTGGTTTATTTTAACCGTGAAGGAAACAGTCCCCGTTTGTCCTGGAAGTAGCGTACCTGTAAATTCCCATTTTATTTGTCCTGTGGCACCAACTGCTGGTGCTGTAATCGTGCATCCTGTTAAATTATCAGGAAGCGGTGTTGCGAAAGTTGCAGAATTAAATGTGGTGTAAGCTGGAACCGTATCTGAAACTTTAATAGTAGATATTGGATCTGCACCGTTATTTAAATAAGTAACGGTGTAAGTAAGAATTGAACCTGGCAGTGCAGAATTTTTATCTACAGTTTTTATGATTGTAAAACCACCCTGAGAGTTGTCTACAGTAACTAAGTCAGTTCGCGAGAGATTTTGCGTAATAAGTGGTGTTGTATTTACCAATTCAAAACTTGCAGTAACAATAGATGTACTTGAAGCACCATCTGATAATCCTGTTGGTGCTGTAACTTTAACTACTATACAAATATTCTCATTTGCAGTTACTGCGATAGCTGTATTACCATCTAACACTGGTTCTCCAGAATCTATGATGCTATTACAGTTTAAATCTCTATAAACTATAACTGGCCAATTTACGCTAGGGTCGAATGTATTGGCTGTTGAAAATGTAACATTTCCACCCGTTTTAGCTTCAAAAATGTGTGTTAGTTGCGTTGAAGAACCGGCAGCTACAACTCTTTGTCCATCGTTAAGTAATGTACTTGTTTCAACATCACCGAAATTAAGCCCTGTATAACTAAAACCTACCGTGGTTGTGAATACAATTTCGTCGTTAGTGATATCATAAGTTCCACCAGAATTTCCAACCTTCCCTCCTGTCGAAATATCACCAGATAAATTGTTTTCCTTAATTTTAACGATGCTTCCATTTGGAAGCGAAGATTTAGGAAGATAGAATGTGTAAGTGCCTGAAGCGTTAGTTGTAGTTTGTCGAATCAAGCCGTTTGTATTGCTTAATGCCTGAATAACTACATTACCCAAATTTACTTCGCTACCATTTTGTACGGCATCGTTAGGAATACCACCGCCAATACCATTATCCTTAAATACTTTACCTTGAACCTTGGTGCCTTCAAAATCTCCAAAGTTTTGAATAGATGGTAAGTTGTTAATGGTTACATCTCGCAAGTTAGAATTTGTAGAAACATGGTCGGTTGGATCTGCTTCCGCTGGAGTACAAACATTCGGTGTTGGCACCGCTTCGCCATAAGCCTCAATAACTTGGTACTGACCATTCAATACGTTATCAAATTGGTAGAAACCGTTGGCATCGGTAAGAACACTCTTACAGTTATTTTGGGATACATTGTAAAGCACAATGGTGACACCTTGAATTCCTGATTCTCCACTTTCTAGTACAGAGTTGAAATTTGTATCGTGGTAAACTGTACCATTTACGGTTACTCCTGTAGGTACCACACGCTGATTTGCACTAAACTCAGAAGTGTTGTTTGATGAACTAATTGCGATAGCAGTAATTCTATCATTAAATACTAGAGATACAGAACTTGGAATTGTAATGTCTTGGCTAAATAATCCATTTGGGTTAGAAGTAATCGTTCCCAATAAATATTGACCTTCACCGTGTGGTTCAAGCTGTCCATCACCTTCTTCAAGAGCTCCGTTGTTGTCGCCATCGTTGCTCGCCTTATATACTTCAATGGTATACGTTCCTGTTAATTTTGTGGCAGCAGTTCCAATGTAACCTTCAACATGTAGCACCGATCCGTTTAACGTTGAAAGTGTAAATACTGGATAATCGAGACCTCTGTTTGGTTCAGTAGAAGTAGACTCTAACACACCATCATTACCAGAAACTCCATCTGATTGACCAGAGCCGGAAGTAACTACATCTATTGCTAGACCATAGTTATTTGCAAAACTGTTGTTAGTAATCTTAATTCCATTCTGAGGCTGAGTATTTGGGAAAGTGAGCTTAATACCCGCTCCAAGCCTTGTGCTTGCTGAAGAATAATTGGTTCCGTTTCCAGTAATTATATTCTTTTCAATTACAGTGTTGGTCACGTTGTTAAATACGTTAATACCAGTAACACTGTTGTTAATAATGGTGTTATTTCGAATGGTACTTCCTGTACTTAATCCTGTGGTTTTACCAATTTCGATACCGTTTCCTCCAGAAACAGGATTACTTGAAGAATTACCAGATTCATGGATTAAGTTTTGTTCTACCGACCAAGTACCAATTATTTCGATACCATCCCCACCGGCAGAGCCTAAACCATTTCTATAAATCTCATTCTTAAAAAGAGTTACACTCGAACTTGGATTATCACCAGAAACACCCGTTGTATTTGCAAATGCGATATAGTTTTTTGTGATTAAAGCCGAGAGCGATCCATTTCCAACTACAGAAATACCTTTGTCTAGTCTAGATGAACTAGATGGGTCTACACCATTTGCACGTACACCAATCAAGTTATTCTCTATTGTACCACTAGAAACCGAAGTAACCTGTATACCAACAGTGTTGTTATAAATCGCTAAATCACGAATTATTACAGCACCAGAGCTATTGATGTTTAAACCATTGTCTCCAACATCGTTCAAATTAATTTCAAGTTCTTTTAAATTCGCAGAATTCACGGATAATAAATCCAAGCCTACACTTCCCCCCGAACCGATGGAGCCTGGGTTGTCATCCATTTCTGTTGTTGGAGCAAATTGATCAAAAGCAGTACCATCAATTGTTGTAAGGGCATCTGTAATGTCAGGAAATGCTGATGAAGCCGTAATAGACCACCAATTGCCACCACCACCTGATTGATTAGTTGGTACAGCTGGTACAAAGCGCATAGAGTTTGCTCCAGTGATAGCATTAGCATTTGTGATAAACTGACGAAGAGAACCTTGAATAGAGCGCCCCGTTGATCCGTCATCGTCTCCATCTCTAACATTAGTAACCACATTAAAACTAAATCCAAAGTCGATGCCCGTAGTACCGCCACCATTTACAGCTACTTTTGCGACGTGTTCAGCATTGGCTAAATCACTGTTTACCGGAGTTGAAGAGATATTATCTGAAACGCCACCTCTTCTACCTCCAAAGCAATTTCCTGCAACCGTTGTTGTATCGGTTCCGCCATTTCCATCGTTGCATAAAGCGTTAATTGGAGCATACGTTTGTTCAGCCCAAGTGGTGTTATTCGAAAGCCCACCTGTTTTCGAGTCTACAACAACCCAATAAGTAGCATTTTCTCCAATTTGGAATACATACTTTCCAAGATTATTTGTTAGCTCGGTTGCAGTATAAATATCATCTACACCGTTAGCTAAACCATCACCACCGTCTTTAAATAAATGTACTTCTACATTTTCAAGTGCTTGTTGATCACCTGAAGCATCGCCAAAATTGGTGTCGCCATCGGTAATTCCATCACCTGTCCTATCTTTAAAAACAGTACCTGTTACTTGCACACTTACCTTTACAACAACTTGTGAAGTATCGTTAGCAATAGTTGGGTCATACTGGTTGAAACCTTCTACATATGCTTTGTTAATCAAAGAATCTTGGCTTAAACCTTGATTTATAGTTGTTTCTAGTTCTAAAGTAGCAGTTGCGTTATTTGCTAATGTTCCTAGGTTCCACAACTTTGTAATTTGATTATAAGTACCTTGGCTAGGAACGGCTTCAACTAAGGTTATTCCAGCTGGGAGAGCCTCGTTAATTGCAACTTCGGTAGCATCTTCTGGGCCATTATTCTTTACACTAATAGTAAAGTTAACAGTCTCATTTTCTAAAGGATTTGGCTGGTCTACAGCTTTTGTAACCTGTAAATCGGCATCTCTAGTTGTGGTAACAGGATTAGTAAACTCTTGATTCAAACATTCAGTAAAGTTGAACTCAACCATACGTTGACTTGAGTACCCTCCTGTTGGGAAAGAACCTGACCTAACCTGAAATACAGAAGTATATTTATAAGAAATATACGCCATGTGATCGATATCGAATGAACCATTGGCATCGCTTGTTACCGAAGACTCAAATATCTGAAACGGCCCTTGAGTACTTATATTAATATTGTTACCAGCTTGTACTGTAGAAGACAGGTTTTGAGCGAATCCATAATAATCTCGAATTGTTTGCCCTCCTGAACTTGTACCATCAATATCTAATGCGGTAACTGAGAAATCGCTTTTGATTGGAGTGTTTGTTCCTGCTTCTACAAACGTAATTTCCCAATCTACATAACCTGCACTCGTACCGTTATTAGTAACAAACAATGGAGAAAAATTAGTTGTGGTAGCTTGTCCACTTGAAACAGTTCCGTCATCATCCAAAGCGGTTATAGTAGCATTGGTAATTCCAATAATTTTAACCTTGGCATCTACACCCGAAGCAACATTAGAAAAACGATAAATCGAGTTTACTTGATTAGTTGTACCCTGTTCAAGATTGTAATTAATAAAGGAGTACTTAGGAGGTTCTGTACAGCTTAAGTTTGAATTTGGATCAAATACTGATATTGCAGCAGAGGCGGTATTGTTAGCCGCCACACCATCAACTCCTGTATTATCGGTAAGTGTAGCAGTATTAGTAATAGTATTTCCTTGTTGACCGCTATTTACGGTAGCAACAATATCAATAGTAGCAACTTGAAGTCCTGAAAGAGAACCCACATTCCAAACACCAGTGTTACTGTTGTAAGTACCTTGGCTTGGGTTAGAAGAAACGTAAGTTAAACCCGATGGAAGTTGATCAGTAACTTTTACATTTCCAACAGCATTATCTTTTTTGTTAGCTGCTTGAACAGTATAAGTAACTGTTTGCCCTACTGTAACTGAATTATCATCTACCGACTTTGTAACCCCAACATCAACCACACTTTGAGTTACTGGGTTATTAAATGTATTAATTTCACATGGGTCAAAGTTTACAGATATAATTCTATCATCGATTGTACTGTTTGCCTTAATTCCTGCACGAAGTCTAAAAGAAGGTTCGTTGGTGTAGGAAGTATACACTTTGTATTCTGAGTAATTGTTATACGTTGGCTGTGTATCAGAAAAATTACTAGAAGTGAAGGTAGTATATAGCCCCTCAGCATCCACAACAAGTTCTGTTGTATTTTCAATTACAAAAGAGTTGAGGTTTTGATATCCAACAAAATCTTTCAAATCTCCCGTACCATCCACGTCAGAAGTAGTTGCCGCAAAAGAGAGATATCGAGAAAGATTTGAAGCTGAATCATAAAAAGAAATTTCAAAATCGATATATCCATCGCCACCGGATGTGTTTTCTATAAAAGGAGAAAATTCATTCGGTAAGCCACTAGTTGCACCGTCATCTATGTTTTTGATGGTAGCATTATTAATAGTCACAATTTCAACCTTTGCATAAACACCAGTAAGAACATTCGGGAACTTATATACAGCGCCTATTTGCAGAGGACTTCCAGAAATTAGCGATGCATTTCGGAATTTTAAATACGGAAGCCCACAAGCCAAATTAGCTATTGGAGGAACAATAGTTATTGAAGCGGTAGCTGTGTTATTCTGTGAATCAGAATCCGTTTGGTCCATTCCATCTAAAGCAGCCGTATTATTTATGGTGTTGCCCTGAGTATTGCCATCAACTCTTACATTCAAAATCAACGATGCACTCGCGCCATTCGCTAAAGTTCCGATATCCCAAATTCCTGTAGTTGGATTATATGACCCAACACTAGGCAAAGAATCCTGATACGAAATACCCGTAGGCAATTGATCAATAATTGTAAGGTTTGTAGCTGCTTTCGGTCCATTGTTGGTAACCGAAACCGTAAACGACATGAACTCACCTTCAATAGGATTTGAGTTACTTGCAATTTTTGTAATAGCGATGTCTGCCGATTCTGGTACTACAGTAATACCAGTTTCCGAAGAGTTGTTTGCGAGATTTAAGTCTGTCTCATTTAAATTTGTTATCGAACTAGAATTCGTAATTACCGTCCCAAGAGTTCCTGTATCAACCGTTGCTTGAATATCTAATGTTGCCGTGGTTGTATCACCTGCGACAAAATCTCCAATAATCCATACACCTGTCACATTATTATAATTACCTTGGCTAGCCGTAGAACTCACAAATGTAACACCTGCCGGTAGCACATCAGTAACTCTTACATCGGTGGCAATATATTCACCAGGGTTTGTTACCGATAAAGTATAGGTAATCGTCTCTCCCTCAATTGGAGTAGAGTTGTTAACAGATTTAACAAGACTCAAGTCTGGAGTAATAGGCTCCGAAATTGTTATTTGATAATCTTCGACTTCACCATCTTTAGCCGCGCCAGTTGGTGTAGCAACTTCACTTGCACTACTTGCAATTCTAAAACGCGCATAGGTTGTACCAGTTATCATCCCTGAAAGGCCTGACCAGTTCAGAGTTACACTATTTGAGGAACAAATGCCTGAATCAAATTCGCCTGCATCAAAAGATCCAGATTGATCAAAATCTATCCATCCCCCTACACTTCCGCCATCTGTACAACTAAGTACAACAGAGTAGCTTGTATGTGCGGTAGTTAATACTGGGAATATTGCGATTGCATCTTCATCGTCACCGTTATCAATACCAGTACTTTCGGAGTCATCTCCATTGGATGCTGGATTAGGAGCTCCGTTACCATCACCATCAACTCCAGAACCAAAGTAAACTAGGTTTGGTGCACTGTTGTTTAACATGTGAAAAGCTGGAGGAGCTGTTCTTGAACTATAGCTAGTTCCGTAAACGTTTGGCGCATCACCAAAATCTGCTACCAACGCGAGTCCTAAATAAATGTTATCTGGTAGAGCTGTTGTTTTTCTTAACTCAATTCTACGAACGTTATCATTCGTAATTCTAAACCAAACCGGAGTTGAAGAAGACGCACAAGCTGGATCACCAGAAACCGTAGGTTGGAACTGTATAGTTGTATTCCCGTTTGTGTAATTAATATTTACCGAGTTAGAACAAACTCCCCCATCAGAACCTTGTCCCGTTAACCAGCCATTAAGTGGCACTTTTGCGTTACTACCATCAAAAGCTTCTAGTGTGTATGAAGTTCCTCCACCATCGGGACGTAATCTGTTTAGAGATAATATTATGGCATCAGATGGAACACCTGCGGGGATGTTTATATCGAAGGAAGTTGCATTACCACCGTTACCAGTTGCATTAACTTGAGGACCGTTAAATTCATCACCAGAAAAAGCACCGCTTGTCCAAGCTTGTAGTGCGTTCGGAGAGAACGTTGTTTGGCTACCTGATGCAGCTGTGATAGTTGCTATTTCAAGCCCACCAACTTCAGCACGCATTGTTGTTCCGTTATTAGTTCCATCAAAACACGTCCAAGCACCATCCTGTCCGTTTATAATTGGACATGGATCTGGACCGAAACCAGTGGTAAATGATGCGCTGTTATTAACTAATAGAGAACTAAAACTGTTTGCATTGTTTCCTACAATATCACGAATAGGACTGGCTCCCACAGTATAGTCGACTGTAACATTATCGCCAGCTTGAACACTCGGCGAAAAACTTAGACTAACTTTATCGCCATTTACACCAACAGAAGAAATTGTTGCCGGTGTACCATTTATTCTAACCACATAATCAGTAGTTGCTGGAACTGAACTTTCATTCAAGTTCTCGCTGTAATCTAATATCAACAAATTTCCTGAAACAGTAGTTGATGATACACTTGGTGGTGTAGCATCAGTAACAGTACCAGATTCAGCGCTTACTTCGGATGAATTTACACTTTCGTTTGAAGAAGCATCAATTGCCACCACTATATAATAATAAGTAGTGCCAATAGACGCTGTATTATCGGTATAAGTATAGTTTACACTTTCATTATCTGTAACTGTCCCAATTTGTGAATAAGGACCACCTGAAACTGTAGCTCTTCGAATGGAATAAGAAACAACGCCACTGCCTACTTCATCTACATCATCAAATTTTATGTCGATATTGCTTCCAACAAGAGCAAAAGCAGCTACATTTGTTGGTGCGGGAGGCGCAGTGTTATCAGGAGTATTATTAGTAATGGTTTGGTTCGTAAAGTTTGCTGCATCGTTTCCTGAAATATCCTGAATTGGATTGGTTCCAGCGGTATAACTTATCTGAATATTATCACCAATAATTATAGCACTACTTAGTGTGATTTTTACAGAATCATTACTTATTGCAACAGAAGCCACATTCCTAGTAAGATTGTTCACTTTAACATCGAAATCACCAATACTAGGAAGCGGTAAATTATCTAAAGGCTCATTATAATCGAGTACTAACATCGTACCTACAGCTGATGCCGACTGTAACACTGGCACAATTGAATCTGAGGTGAATGAAGTTTCGGATGAGTTAGAACTTGTATTTCCAACAGCATCAACCGTAGCAACTACGTAGTAATAAGTTGTGCCATTTGAAACTGTGTTATCTGTATAAGTATAGCTCGTACTCTCATTATCATTAATTACTCCAACTTGAGTATAAGGCCCCCCTTGTGAAGTTGACCTTCTAATCGAGTAGCTTGTAACTCCACTTCCTATTTCATCAACATCATCGAACGAAACTTGGATACCGCCCCCTGCTATTCCTTCTGCTGTCACATTGTTTGGAGCGTTTGGTGCACTTCCATCTGATACTTCAGACACTTCACTCGAATTTAAACTCACATTTGTTGCACCATCAATTGCAACAACTACATAGTAATAAGAAGTACCGCTTACCGTAGAATTATCTGTATAAGTATAACTCGCACTCTCGTTATCTGTTACTGTGCCAACTTCGCTATAGGCACCACCTGAAGTTGTTGCTCTTCTAATTGAATAACTTGCTACACCTGTTCCCGTTTCGTCAACATCATCAAAAGCTATGAGAATTCCCCCTCCAGCCTGACTTGTTGCACTTACATTTGTAGGCGCTGGTGGTATTATAGCATCAGATAATGCCGAAGTTTCCGCAGAAATTACACTTTCGTTGTTATCGCCATCAATAGCAGTTACTACATAATAATAGGTAACGTTGTTAGAAACGGTGTTGTCATCAAAGCTATAGTTTGCACTTTCGTTATCGGTTACTGTGCCAACTTGAGTATATGAGCCACCTTGAGTTGTAGAGCGTTTTATAGAATAACTAGCTACGCCAGAACCAGACTCGTCAACATCATCAAACGAAATTCTAATACTACCACCTGGCAATGAAGTTGCTACTACATTTTGAGGTGCCGTAGGAGGAATATATTCTACCTGAGGCCCTAGTGTTATAAATGAACCTGGATTTAATTGGTTGTTATATTCTGTTTTAATCCAATTTGCAGATCGAGGAATACTTGAAATACGAATCTCATCCATAATGCCGTCAACTGCATCATATTGTCTAGAAATTTGAAGTGCATCACTGTTAGTATCAAAACTCCCATTGTCGCTATGCGAGACATCTAAATTTCCATTAATATAAATAAGTTTTTGCGACGTAGTTTTTACATACGTAAGATATACCCAAGAATTTTGAGTTAAGTTAGTTCCAGAGTTTAAGTTATTGCCATTATTTCTTTTAAACTGAGGTCGTCTATTACTTCTAGAAGTTGCTTCGTAAGACTCGTTTTGCCCTTTAGTTATATAATCTGGAGAGCTATTTGATTCTAACTTAACCCAAAATGATATGGTTAACTGATTTGTTAAGTCGAGGCTGTTATCGTCGGCAACAGTTATATAGTCATTGTCTGATCTTTCAAAATCTCTTGCATCTCCAATAATACCTGTAGCTGAAGCTGTTCCATTGTTAGAACCGTTATTACCGTTAGCTGTGGCATCCGCTAGGTTTGCATTCATGTGCATAACTAGCTTAAAGTTTGAGTCCCAAGTATTTGTGGTAGAAGTATTCGAGGTTCCGGAACTTCTTCCATAAAACATATAGATTGTTGTATTGCTACTAGAACTTATGGACGGAACTTTAACCCAAGCAGTTAATTTGCCAGTTCCTGAATCAAAACTTTCGAGTTCATGGCTTAATAAATTTGAGCCATTTGCATCAGATGCAAAAATGATATCATACCCGTTACTATTTTCAACATTATCACGAAGATTTGTATCAGTAACGTTTATTAATACTGGGAAATTAGTGTTTGTGCCTTGAACTTGAGATGCATTAATTGTAACACTTTTCGAATATTTGTAGCCCGCTGGTTGTGCAACTGCAATAGCTCCAAACATAAGCGATAGTGCTAGCACCGTTATCATTCTATAAATTGCTAAAAACCCTTTCATTATTTACCACCTCTATACAGAATGTCGATATCTAACAGATTGATAGAGTCTGCTTTTAGATATTTAAACATCACTCTATTACTATCTAAACCACTAACCATTTCGCTAATACTAATTCGTCCTTCAGGAATTCCCCAATTAACTAGATAATCTTTAATTGCTTTCATTCTCTTAACGCCAGTAGATGAACCGTCTGCTTTTAGTTCTAGATAAACGCCTTGGCTATTTCTTAAATAAGACCCGATTCTAGATAGAATTGCTTGGTTCTCATTACTTAATTTTGAGCTACGAGCTTCGTATTTAATTCTATCTGGAACAACATAAGTTTGAGAGAAATCACGTAATAAAGTGTAGTCATCACGGCCTTTAACTACATCCAATAAGTTGTGCATCATACTGAGTGCCTTTTTGTCCCCTTTAAATTTCACATCGTCACTTTGCTCAATAATTTCCAATAATTGTGGTTTCGTATAAGTCAATGAAACTACAAATGGATTTGCCCCAGTTGTCTTGCTAAAGCTAATTCTATCATCATAAATGCCGTTAAAAATAAATTCAGCTTCAATAAGTTCGCTGATGTTCTCAAACTCAGGACTATCCGCAATGCCAACTGTTACATCTACTTCAGTATATTCTTTTAATGCAATTGCAATTCGCTCTATCATGTAGCTATTAATAGGGCTTAATTGATTGAATCCGTTTGTTAGGTTGATGTTAGCAGGAACTGCTTTATGCTCTGGATTGTAAATGAAATCCCAACCGCCAATTGCCGGTATTTTTTGGTTTACCTGAATATCTTCTACTTGGTCAACAAAGCGTACATTTAAGTTTTCTGAGTTTAGATCCAATTCTACACGCCTGTTTTTTGCCATATCAATTGGATCGTTCTCAACAACTGCATTTTCATCGAAACTCATTCCGTCAAATACAAGCTTTTCAGGGTCAACACCAGAAGCAACCAAGTACGCTCTTACAGCTTTTGCTCTTCTCTTAGAAAGATCTAAGTTATAAGCATAAGTGCTTTTGCTATCAGTGTGGCCAGTTACGTTGATGATGTAATCATCTCTTTCAAATAAGAATTTTGCAACTTTATCAAGCATTTGTGCAGCAGGACGATTGATGTAAGTCAAGTTGTTATCAAAGTGAATTTGTTTTGGTAACAATGTTTGAGACTCAAGTTCTTCGTATATAAAATCAACAGCTTCGATTTGTGCAGGAGTTAAACTTGCAGCAAACCAATCTTTTTCAAAGTCTAGATTTAGAATAGGATTGCAAATCTCAACAGCATCGCATGTTAAGTACAAGTTTGGATCCAAGAATGGTTTTTGTCTTGTAGGGGCTAATGATTCAAATAGGCGCTCATCGAATTTGTAGCTAAAGCCTAAGTATGCACCTTTTCTTGTGTATGAATTATCAACAAGGTCTTCATCATCATAACCGAGGAAGTTAAAGCCAGTAGCAATTCTCAAGTTAGTTGCTGCTATAAAACCTACCTCAACTCCCAATCCATAATCTTTAGTTGTAAAATCGCTATTAGCTAATAAGCTTGCGTTTACACCTGCATCCCACTTTTCGTTGATGTCATACAAAGCTCTACCAGAAGCTAATTCTAAGAAACTAGATTCTTCAAAGTCTGTATCATTCTCTACAGCATATTTTGCAGCCAATCTACTTGAGAATGTCCAATCGTTTGATGGATGGTAGTTTGTGTGATTTGAGAAAACATGTGCACTTCTTTCGTAATCAGCGCTAATATTCTTGTCGTTTTCAAACTTAAACTCGTAACGGAAAAGGGCATCCCATCTATTTGTGTCTACATCTCTGTATGCAGCACCTAAACGTAACCTTTCTTGAACTTTGCTAAAGCCTGAAGTTCCTGCTTTTTCAGCTAGTGCAATAATGTTTTTACCTAAGAACGTCCAAGACTCATTAATACGTTGGCCATAACCAAGGCTGTTTACATATGTTCTATCGGTGGTAGTAAAACGAGCTTCTGCTTTTGCTGTAGCTTTCCAATTAGGATTTGCAGTGTAGTCTAAAGCAGTAGAAATAGCAGTACCGTCGCCACCCTTCGCTCCTTGCACTGTAAAGATTCGTTCAAACCCTGCATTCAAGTTAAAACCATCGCTTAACTGGAAACTATTTCTCAAGCCTAATGAAGCTTGACCACTTTCACCATCAACAGCATCGTTAATACGATACTCACTATAAACTTCGCCATTTTTCATATAGCTCGATTTAATACCAAATACCGAATTTTGCTTTCTTACATTCTCGTTTAAGGTGTATAAACCATCAGCAGATGAAGAAAACTCATGACGAGCATATACTTTTGCAAAGTTGTTAATTTTATAGTCGCCACCTAGGGCAAAAAGTCGTTTATCAGCATTATTCAAATCCTGCTCATATTCAGCAAATGTTGAAAATCCATCTAAAAATGGAAGGTCAGCAGAAATCTTACTCCTTAAGTTTGTGTTCTCAATAACCTCAGCTGAAGCAGTACCTGTACCTGATTCTTGCCTTGAGTAACGGAAACCTAGTTCAGTACTAATATTTCCTAAGAAGGTTTTTTGTAGAGTCATCAAACCACCAACAGTTTCATTACCGGTAGTGTCGTTACGAGAGTATAAAGCTTCAGTGTTGAAACTAGATGAGTTCCCTAAGTTCAAACGACCTTTTACTTTAGCTTCGGTTTTACCACTGCTTAATGTTGTAGAGCGATTTGCGAAGTCCTTATTAGATCTACCAACCTGAACTCTTACATTGGCCACTTTATTTTTGTGCTGAATCTCAACTCTACCAGCCTGCCCCATACCTTTACTATCGGTGATAGTTTGTGCACCTTCGAGAACTACTTTTGTACTTTTGCCGATGTTATAACCAGCATTAACCGAAGTTAAATTGAAATTATCTTCTGGGTTTTGATCTTGAACCATACTAGCTCCAATCTCAAGTCCATCAACTGGGTTAAGAGTTACATCAGCACCACCAATTAAGTATTTCTCGCCGCCGTTTTCTACTTCATAAGTAGCTCTAATTACAACTGGGTTGAAATTCTCATCTACACTAGAAATTGCTTCGGTGAATACTAAAGTTCCAGTGAAAGGCTCAATTGCATAGTCTTTAAAACGAGTTAAACGAGTACTGCTTAGCAATACATCTTGTTGGTCTCTATCGTAAACAAGGATTTCAATAATTTCACTGTTAATAACAATGTCTTCATCAGGAAGCTCGTATCTAGAAATACCTTGTCCAGAAAACTCTCTTACTAATCTATTTGAGAAAGATTGGCTACCAAAAGCTGTTGCTTTTACTAAGTCGTTTTCGAAATGTGTTTTAACACCTGATTGTGCACGACTATAATCCCCAAGCTGACGGTCTTGATCTCTTTCTTGGGTAATGAAATCGCCATAAACAGCATATGTTTTGTTATGATCTAAACGGATATACAACCTTCCTGAGCTTTGTGCATCATACCCTTTAAGCGAAGTTTCGCCATAAACCGGATAGAATTCATCAGGCCTGATATCTCTGAACAAACGCTCTTCTTCAGATTTTTCTGAATCATAAGAAGTAGTTAATAAAGTGCTACCAGCAATTTTACCTTTTAAGAAGAATGCAAAACGACCATCTAAAGTGAAATTATCGAAGCTACGAGAAAGAGCTGTTAGTTCACGTTCAAAACCATCTGCACTACTAGTAGAACTAATATTTAAAGGCTCGTTAAGGCGAATAGTACCTTCTATAATACCCGCTGCAATTAGAGGTCTTAAGTTAGGCACGAAGTTTAAACGAGCTTCATCAGATAAAGCACCAAGTTTTGCAACTATCTTCACTGTTCTTGGATCAATTGGAGCTTTTAATGCAAAACTTCCCTTTCCATCAGTTATGGTAACTTGTGTGCCTTGTTCTTTAGGGTTTTCATCTTCAACAAGTAGTTTTCCTTCAGATAAATCTAAAGTAATTTGAAATTCTGAACCGATGTAAATTCCATTTTCATCAGTTACATCAACATTTATTATCGCTTCAGATTCGCCATCAGCTTCTATATTATTTCTAGGAATAGTTATTTCTAGCTGGGCTGGTTTACCTGGTGCAAAAAGTGTAACAACTTGTTCTTCTCGAATATTTCCAAAAGGATCTTTTACTTGAAGCGTAAGTACGTTTTTGCCTGCTTTTAAGCCAAGATTATAAAACTCAAGTCCTTGAACTCCAGTACTCTCGTTAATTTCAGTACGCCCTACATTATCAACACCAATAAGATCTTCGTTTACATATAAGTAAACAGTAGCGCTAGAAGATGATTTTACTTGAAGCTTCAATGTAGTTGACTTGAGAGTATCACCATCAGAGATGTTTAGCATTTCTAGCTCAGCATTTCCACTTTCTACAGCTTCTAAGAGTAAATCTCTTTCTTCAACTTCTTCAACTTTGTCTTCAGTTTTAGTTGATGTAGTATTTTTTGTTTTATCAGGAGTTTCAAGTTTTACCTCTTCTCCACCAACAACACCACTAATATTACCATATCCACCTTGTTTAGAGGATACTTGCTCAGTTGTTGAAAAACTTTGGTTTAACGAATTCTTTAACTCATCGCTATTTTCAGAGTATGCAGCAATACGGCGATCAATTTCTTCATCAACAATGTCACCAGCACAATAACAAATTGCAAAATCGGCTCTTTGCATTTCACCATTTCTTAAATCCACAAACCTACTCGATGGATCGTTAGCATGGCGGTTATCGAGAATATTAAGGCGAGCACCTCTTGGAAGTGAAGTGTTGTCGAGTTTTAGAACATGCTTATTTGGTGTGATACCATAAAAAGTATATCTACCTCGTACATCAGTTACAACATAAGAGCCTGTTTCTAGGTATAAACGTACGCCTGGAACACCTTTCTCACCAGGGTCTTGAACTTTGTTTTCGTTAAGGTCAGCAAAAACCTTACCTATTATATATGCATCAGTACTGAAAACGCCACCGCTAACTTCTACTTTTACCTTAGCAGGTAAACTTTGACGATGAATAACACCCTCTTCACTACTTGAAATAGCTGTGTTAATACCATCACCGCGTTCTGCACCAGGCCCTACATAAACTTTGTAAGTTAATTCAACCGATGATAAAGGCTTAACAGTACCGATATTAAAAATTAAATTGGGGCCTGTTCCGCCAACAGGATCTGGAAATGCAACACCATCTAAACGAGCAGAACCTAGTTGATATTCAAATCCAAATGGAAGATGATCTTCAATTTTAGTTGAATCAATATCATTAATAGCTTTACTAGAAACTGTGATGGTATAAGTTACATAGTCACCAATTTCTACAGAACTCTTATCCACTGTTTTCTTGGTAAATAAAACATTAGTTCCTGTTGGGTCAATGGGTATATCAGTTTCAATTGCTTGAGGAAGACCAGATAGTGTAAACATCCCTCCGTAAGAAAGTGAGTCATCTACTACCCTTGATGGGTCTAGCAAGCCTTTATTTACTTGAGATGGAGCCTCATAACCTTTAGGAGCTTCGATTTCTATCCTATAAGTACTTGGGAAAACAAAAGGGAAACGATATTCGCCATTTGCTGGTGTAATTTGTTCGTTAGGAGCTTGAGTTACACCATCAACTTCGTACACATTCGCTAAACCACCAGCGTTGCCACCATTACCTGCACCAGTTACATCAATCAATCTCACCAAAGCACCTTCAACAGGATTGTTAGATTCAGAATCAAAAACAATTCCAAAAGGATCTAATACTATTTTTGTTGTGATTGAAGCATTCTGTGTCTTAGAGTTTTGACAATCAAGCTTTGCGATAAGTACGTCTTCCTCAAGTACTTCCAAAATCATGTTTCCACTGATTTGCTGAAAATCTCTAGCATTTCTTGTAGGAATTGGATTATCTACTCTAAAAACTCCACTATTACGAGCGGTCTCAGTGGCACCATATTCTTCCATATCACCTGTAAGTGTAGAAGTAATCTCGATAAGAGCGGTTTCAATTAAAGCAGCGTTTTCGTTACATGCACCTGCGTCTGCTTGTAAGTATAAAGGTTTGCCAATGGTAGATGTACCCGTTTTTTGGCCAAAGTCTTCATCGGTGTAGTAATTTATGTCGGCATCACCTTCTGTAAGTACAGCAACCACTTCTTGAGATGCTGCTGCTTTTGTGATATCCCCGTTTGGATCCACATAAGTTACTTCCGCAACATTAACTAGCGAATCTGAGGCTGCCTCATTAATACGAACACTGAAAGTGGTGCTAAAAGATTCTCCAACACTTATTGAATCGTAAAGAACGGCAATCTCATCGATATCTTCCAAAACAGATGGAATGTTAGTTGTGTATTCAACTTCACCACTTCCAAAAATGTGATAAACCGGAGTACCAGATGAAGTGCTTACAAATTTGTCAAAAGTAGTATTTGCAGGGATTTTATCTCTTAGAATAACTTTTTCAGCTGGTGAGCCATCTAAAAGTACAGTAGTTCCTTTAGCAGCTATATCGCCAACGTTTTCACCTTCTAATACATAGTTGAAAGTTTCTCCACGAACAAACTCTGCACCCTCTTCAAATGATTTATTTAGCTCTATTTCAGTACCATTAAGTATTGTAATGGTATCGATATTATCAACTTGTTCAGAATTAGTTAGAGATATTGCTCTAATAATCATCCTAGAGGTTATTCTCGTTGGGATGGTTGAGTTAATGAAACCTTTGTATGTAAACTCAAATGATTGCCCCGCAGTAAGAGTAACTTGTGTTTTTAGAGTATCAGTTGAAGCTGCCTTAAATTTCTGTTCAGAAACCATTTCGAGGTTTTCCAAATCGAAATCGTCATTCTCATCATTGAAGATTTGAATTTCGAAAGAACCTTCATTGGTAGATTTATTAGTAAGTGTATGAGTAAATGATACATTCCTTCCTCTAAACTCTGTAATAGTGTGGTTAGGGAATAACTCTAGAATGTCTGGATTGTCAATATTGATTAAAACAGAATTAGACTGTACAACACCAGGACCTTTTACACTATTATAAGTACCGTCTGCAATATTTACTATTTGTGTGTTGTGTGGAGGAACTTCATCCTGAGCATATACCTCTCCCATACCTGCTAAAAGCAGAATGAAAAGGAATATATGTTTAAGGATGTTTTTCAAGTTCTTTCTTTTTTATAAGATGAGGAAAGGGCTATCAACCCTAACCTCATTGGGTTAATGCAATTTCTTAGTTGCCATTAATTTTCACGGCAAATATGATAACTACGTTATCATCAGAGGCGTCAAGCCTATCGATATGGATACTCAATGTTCCACTTGTACCATCAGCTGGCTGAGATACAATTGATGGAGCCATATCACCTACAGTGCCGGCAAAATTTGCTGCATTGAAATCCAACACTGCAGAGCCTACAATTTTTGTGTAAGCAGGAGTTGAATCACTAATGTCGATATCAGAAATAAATCCTGAACCATCGTTATAGATTACAAGCTTGTAGTACATAGTATCGCCAGGAACAGATGTTAAGTTTGCTTGAGAGAAAGCAACATTAGCTGAATCTGGAGACTGGTATTTTTCAATTTTCAATACACCTGTTTGTACAGTTACCAAATCAGTGTTGGTAAGTGTTGCAACATTAGATTGAAGATCAGCGATAGATAATGTAGTAGTGTTGTTGTCACCAACTGTAGCACCAGCAGGAGCTGTTACTTTAACAATCAGTTTAACAACGTCGCCATAGTTTAATGTACCTACTGTAGTAGGGAAACCATTTGCGCCACTAGTTGCACTTGTGATAAGTGAATCTACGCTAGTAATAATACCGTTGTTGTCATTATCAACATAAACCTGAGCACTGTAACCAGACTGACTGTTAGAAAGTGTGATTTCAAATTCAGAGTTAGTACCGTCGTTCTCGTCAACGTTAGAGTTCACATTAAATGAGTGAACGAAAGTTTTAGAACCACCTGGGAAGATAGTACCAGACTGACTTGAGTTAAGCGTGATGCTCTGGTTAACTAATACAGTTACTTTATCATGGATAATATCCTTAGCGCCTGTATTTGAAGATAGAACACGGAAGAACATCTCAACATCGCCTGGAGCATAACCAGCAGGAATACTTACAGATGCGATAACTTCTTTACTTGTACCAGCAGTTATATTACCAGTAGTTGTTATAACACTGTTACCATTTGATGGATCTTTAAATACAACACTCCATCCTGAAGGAAGAGTTAATGCACCAAAAGTGTTATCAGTACTAGCAGATAAACCGTAGTTGTCATCAATGTCACTTGTGTTTTTTACGAATAAAGTGAAGTTAACTGAAGTAGCAGGAAGAGCTGATTCTGTTTTAACAGCTGAAGCTTCACCATTTGTAGTTACACCTTCACCTAAAGCACCAGCAGTACCAGCAGCAAAATCATTCGTAAGATCTACAGTTGCAGTAAAGATACCGCCTAAAGAGTCACGAATTGTTGCAGATTTGCTTGGGTCGTTAGCAGAAGTTAAGGTCTTGTCTAATTTAAACGGACCACCTGTAGCTCCTAAAGGAAGGCTAATACGAGTTACAACTTCAATAGTAGCACCAGGAGATACACCTGTTACAACATTACCAGAATAAGGGTTTGTGGCAACGCCAGAACCGTTAGTTTGGTAGAACAATACTTGAGTACCAGCTGGGAAAGTACTTCCAGAGTAGGTAATCGTGAAGTTATCAACATCAGTACCAATGTTTGTGAACTTGTTCAAAAGATCTACAGTAGAACCTTGATCAACTGAATCAGAAGACACAACATTTGGGCCTTGAACTACGATACCATAAACTTCGTCAATAGTAACATCAACTTGGCCTGTTGAAGAAGAACCAGTTAGGTCATCATGAGTATAGAAACCTTCGTTGGAAATAGTTGTTCCTTCAGAGCCTGTATTAATTTTAGCCTTGAAGCTAACAGTACCTGAATTACCAGAGTTTACAGTAGAAATAACATAAATAACCGAATCGGTTGCTCCAGATTTGTATTCGTAAGCAATACCACTTGGATCACCAGCAGCAGCATCAGTTAAATTACTTGCACTACCAGACCAAACTGCTGAGTTAGGAATGTAAGTTACATTACTTGGAAGCTCATCAGAGATTCTAAGGTTAGTACCAGCAGCGTTACCAGTGTTACTATACGTGAATGTATAAGTAAGAGTATCGCCAACTTCAGCAGTGTTTGTATTTGCTGCTTTCACAACGTTAATTACCGCATCTTCTTCAACTGTACCAATATCAGTAGCAGTTACAGATGGGTTAGAACCTACACCACTTGTAGCAGTAATAACTAAGTTCTCAGTATCGCCATCATTAGCACCAGCAGGTACAGAAGCAACAATCCAAACTTTGTATGTGTTAGATCCAGTAGCAGGAATTGAAATTGCACCAGTAATTTCATTACCTAAATCTGGAGCTCCACCGTTATCACCGTAAATTTTGATATTGGTATAATCAAAATCACCACCAGATGGGTTAGCGTCAACAACACCAACTGTAACGTTATCAGTACCGTTACCAGTATTGGTAATTGTATGCGAGAACGCAATGTTGTTACCAGGACTTACTGTTTTAGAAATACCTGGAGTAATTGTCAAGCCAGCAACCTGCTGAACGATAGTCGTTACTGTATTTGAAGTAGCTGGACGGGTAATCCCACCAGTATCCTTATACGTTGCAGAAGCAGTGTTACCAATGCTTTGACCTGCAGGAGGTACCTGAGCAAATACATCAGATGATGAAAGCCCGATAAACAACCCGCAAAGCAACAGCATACCAACAAAGCTTAATGCTTTCTTACTATGTATTTGTTTGTTTTTGTTCATTTTTTCTATCCTATTAGATTAGAATTATTGATTGTTTTGTTTTATTAATTTTGATTTCCGAATGACTATTTGTCAATCACCCTAACCCGGGCGACAAGAATTACACTTTCCCCTACGTCCAGCGACTCTATCATCCATCGTAATCTGCGGTATTCGCGTGCAGGTACCTCTTGGGTAACTACGGTTCCGTCTGGTCGTCGCACTTGTCGGGTTAAAGGAAGTGATTGGAAATCAGTACCTGTGCTGGAAACACTGGCACTTATTAAGGCAGGACGAGCAGAGTCTTTCACATATTCCATTCCAGTTGGAATTGGCAGCATCGGTTGAAGCGCTGTGATTGCCCCTGTATCGTTGTTAGTGTATGAGACCCTGTATTCTATCAAATCACCAGGAGTCACCTCATTTGTCATAGTGGCTATTTCTTTCCCATCATCATCAAGTGTGATTCTGTACACTGATAAAACAGAAGAAACCGGCCCACCATCCTGAGCCATTACTAGCGCAGGTAAGATCATTATTATTAGTAATATAAAAAGCGGTTTATTTTTCATAATTCTTGCATATTTGTTTATTAACCCATTTTAGGCCTCGCAAATATACCGCTCCTACCACTTCTACCCCGTTAAATCGCTCTAATGTAAGCCGAACTATTTTCTATTATAAACATTAGAGTATTTTAATATATAAATATGCCCTAACACGTCCATTTAACCCATGTTTTACTGAATAAAAAATCTAATATTTGTAAAACACTATATGAAATCAATCACCAAAAATATCCCTTATAATTGTTTCTTTAAATATATAGTATAATAGATTTTTATTATCTAAATTTTTACAAGAATTGTATAAAATGAATAGCAAATACTGTGATATCAAAAGAAGTCCTAAAAAAGATTCGTAAGCTAGAGATTCAAACTAAAGGAATCGTTAATACTCTTTTTGGTGGTGAGTACCAATCTGCGTTTAAAGGGCGTGGAATGGAGTTTTCTGAGGTACGAGCATATAATTATGGTGATGATATTCGTCAAATCGATTGGAACGTAACAGCTCGTACAGGCGACCCTTATATTAAAATCTTTGAAGAAGAGAGAGAACAAACACTTATGCTTTGTGTTGATATCTCTCAAAGTGGAATTTTTGGTAGCCATCAACAAACAAAAATGGATTTAGCCATTGAAATTTGTGCGGTTTTGGCATTCAGTGCTATAAAAAATAGTGATAAAGTTGGGCTAGTTTTATTCAGTGATAGAATTGAAAAAGTAGTGCCTCCAAAGAAAGGAAGAACTCACGTTTTACGTTTAATCCGTGAGTTATATACTACAAAACCATCTGGTAAAGGAACAAGTATCAGCGGTGCCCTATCATACATTAACAGGTTATTAGATAGAAAGGCTATTGTAGTTTTAGCTTCTGATTTTCAAGACTCAAATTTTGACAAAGAGCTTCGTATAACTAACCAGAAGCACGATTTAGTTAGCATAATAGTTAACGACACAATGGAAGATGAATTGCCAAATATGGGTATCATTCCATTTAAAGACTCAGAATCTGATCGTGAAATCCTTATTGATACCTCCAGTTCTAAAGTTCGTGAAGAATACAAAAAACGCAGATTTATTCTTAAAAAAGATCTATCCGAGAAGCTTCGTAAAATGAAAATTGACTCAGTTGAGGTAAGCACCAATCAGTCTTACGTTCAACCTCTTATGAACTTCCTAATGAGACGCGTAAACAGATATTGAATAATGTTTTAGCCTAGTTTAGCTTAGCAATTACTTCTTTCTCAGTACTCATTTCATCAAGCTGAGCTTTCAAATTAGAAATGCGAACTTTGAAAACATCCATATTCTGCTCAGAAATACCTTCTGACGGTGGTAATTTTATTTTTAGAGGGTTCATTGGCTTATCATTTTTGTACACTCTGTAGTCTAAATGAACACCCGTTACCCTGCCAGTTCGGCCAACATAACCAATTACTTGTCCTTGGCGAACTTTCACACCTTTTTTGATGCCTTTGGCAAAGCCATTCAGATGTAAGTAAGCCGTGGTATAGGTTGAATTATGCCGGATCTTAACAATATTTCCATTTGCGCCTCTATAACGAGACTCTATAATCTCACCATCTCCTACTGCAATTACAGGAGTTCCTAATGGTGCCGCATAATCTACACCGTAATGAGGACGATTTTCTTTAAGCACAGGATGAAACCTATTCAATGAAAACCCTGAACTAACTCGGTGTGAATAGGTAAACGGTGCTTTTAAAAGTGCTTTTTGAACACTGTTACCTTGATCATCGAAATAACCTGATTTACCATCATTATCGTACCAGTAAGCGTTATACACTTCCCCTTGATGAATAAATTCGGCTGCTAAAATATCACCTATACCATAGGGTTTATCATCAACAAACTGTTTCTCGTAAATTACCTTGAAGCCATCTCCAGGATATAACCTGAAAAAATCAACTTGCCAGCCAAAAATTTCACTTAGTCTATTTGCAACCAAAATATTAACGTCTTGCTCAACTAAGGCTTCATATAAAGATGATTTTATAGTTCCCGAAGCTGAGGCAACCTCTTTACGAACTTCTTTTACGCCTTTAGTAACCGATATCCCGTTCTGCCAATCAAAAATAACATAATCGGTAGCTGAATTATGAAACACCATGCGGCTAGGCTTACCTGTCTCAGAATCTAAATAAGTATAGTACTTCTGATTTTGACGAATTCTATTAGATTGGAATTTTCCCTTCGCCTCTTCTTGTAAATCATGAATGGTTTGGGGTGAAACATCTAAGGAACGAAGTATCAGATATAAACTCTCGTTTTTCCTTACACGATGCTCTTTTATTTCAGAACCGTCTTTCAAAAAGCCGTAGGAGTCGTAACCTGGCAATTCCTTTATCTCAACAAGGTTAGCTTCTGTTACCGATACATTATCGTTTTCTTGCTTAGGCCCTGAAAACTGACACGATGCAACAATGGTTGAACAACAAGCAATGAAAACTGCTTTCTTAACCGAATTTAATGACATAGAATAATTGTAGATGATTTCCTTCAAAAAAGAAACTAAGGGATAATTTCATATTTTCATAAAAAAAGAAGAGTTGTAAATTTGGATAAACATGAGGGATTCAGGCATCATTTTAAATAGCTTTACTATATATTCTTGCCCTTAAGATTTTCCCCTTTTTATATTGTTAACATCATTGACATATTACCAGACGCTTTTGACTAGATACAAACTACTATTCCTTATATTCATAACATCTCTTATACCGTTTCTAGGAACGGCTCAAAATGTTAGTGTATCTGGACCAACCGATTCACTTTCTGTTGGTTCCTTATTCGATTTCTCTCTCACGTTACATAGTAACTCTGAGTACGATAGAATTATCTTTCCTGATTCTAGCGTTTTTAATGATGATTTAGAGTTTATTAGTCGGAAACAATTTAGGCTTCCATCTCTATCAGATAGTGCTAATTATAAGCTTCAATTTTTTGCTGATAAAGACATCATAATCCCCCCACTTCCCGTTAAGCTTGTTTCTGGAAATGATACCACCTTATTTTTTACTGAAGCTTATCCACTGTTCTTTAAAACAGTATTAACCTCCGAAAATGAAGACTTCAATCCGCTTAAACCAAATTTCGAATTTAGTATTCTTCTTTGGCCTTGGATTCTTGTTGCCTTAATTCTAGCAGCGTTGGCTTATTTCCTATATCATAAATTCTATAAAAACAAGCCAAAAATAGAAACTAAAGTAGTAGAAATCCCTGAGTTTGTTAGTCCATTGGTTCAACTTGAAGAGCGATTAAACACCATTAAAGAAGAACATACACTGAGGGCTGAAAAAGATTACAAATTGTTTTATAGCCAACTCGGCGATGCGATTAGAACTTATTTAGAAGATTTATACAACATCCCTGCTCTAGAGTCTACAACAAGAGAATTGTCTAGGTATATGGATGCTTTTGGCGTGGATCTTGAACTCATCAAATTTACACGCCTCATTTTAAATGAAGCTGATATGATTAAATTCGCAAAAATGATTCCAACACTTGATCAATCTTGGGGTGCTTATCAACATGCACAGGCGTTTTTAGAGAGAGCGCGAGTTTATGATATTCAACGCATTTCAAGACTTAAAGAGCGGTTTGAAGCACAATTCAAAGAAACTGAAGAAGAATTAGACCTAAAGGAGAATATTAATGGAATGGGCTAATCCTGAATGGTTTTGGGCTTTATTACTTCTACCTATTATAATAGGTTTATACATCTATCGATTTTTTAGTAAACGAAAAGCCACTTTCACTCTTTCTACTCTTAATGCTACTCATAAATTACCAGGAAACTGGAAAGTTCACCTCCATTGGTTAACTGCCATTATTTCTTGGGCTGCATTCTTTCTTTTAGTTGTTGCTCTAGCCCGACCTCAGCTTACCCTAACAACCGTAGAAAAAAACGCGGAAGGTATAGACATCGTTATGGTATTAGATATTTCTTCCTCAATGCGGGCAGAAGATTTGACACCAAATAGATTTGAGGCCGCTAGAAGTGTGGTTAAATCTTTTGTTGAGAAAAGAGCTTCCGATAGAATAGGTCTCGTAACTTTTGCTATGAAAAGTTTTACCGTTGTCCCTCCAACTCTCGACTATAAACTTCTCAATAGCCTTTTAGATGACCTTAAAATGGGAGTTATAGAAGATGGTACAGCTATTGGAATGGGTATTGCAACAGCTATAAACCGTCTTAAAGACAGTGAAGCAAAAAGCAAAGTGATTGTTCTTTTAACCGATGGTCAAAATAATGCTGGGGAAATTGACCCTGTAACGGCCGCGGATTTAGCTGTAACCTATGGAATTAAGATTTACACCATTGGCGCAGGAACTAGAGGCACAGCTCCTTATCCTATCCAAGATCCTATTTTTGGCCCTCGTCGCCAAAATATTGAAGTTAATATTGACGAGGAAATGCTAAGCTCTGTTGCTGAACTTACCGGCGGTAAATATTATAGAGCTACCGATACTAATGAGCTTTATAAGGTATACGAAGAAATCGACTCTCTCGAAAAAACTAAAGTTGAAGAACTTATTTATACCGATTACGAGGACGAATACCCTATTTATTTGGGACTTTCTTTCGCATTCTTTCTAACTGCTCTTGTAGTCGATCGTTTTTACTTACGCAGTATTGTTAATTCTTAATTCAGTAGAAGTTTTGGTAACTTTACTTTCTGAATGATATCCTAAATTGGCTAGTATTAGCCGTTCCCTTTTTTCATGAAAAAAGAAAAACTTATCAAGAGTATTCATAGTACTCCTGCTTTTCAAGAGCTTTCTGATAAGCTCAAAGACTCCTCAAAACTATATATAAAAGAGAGTGTTGGCTCATTAAATGCTCTAATAATTAGTAGGCTTCAAAAAGAAGCTAAAACGATATTAGTTATTACCGATACCGATGAAAACGAACGTTTTGTTAAATCGGATCTAGAAGTTCTAACTGGAAAAGAAAGCACTAGCTTCCCTCCCACAAATCATAAGCCATATGATGATGAACAAATTCTAGACTCCGCTCTACTCGTTCAGCGCTCCGAAGCTTTAGAAGCTGTTCAAAAATCTAAAAAGAAAGTTGTTTTTACTTCTGCCGAAGCAATTTTCGAAAAAGTAGCTCCACCTCAGTTACTAGATAAAGTAAGTATCATACTTACCAAAGGCGATGAGATTGAACTCGACGCTTTAAAAGAAAAACTGGTAGACCAAGGCTATTCCCCTACTCGTTTTGTAGATGAACCTGGTGAATTTGCTATTCGAGGTGGTATAGTTGATGTATACCCTTATGCTGGTGAATATCCTATTCGATTGGAATTTTTTGGGGATGAATTAGAATCCATTCGGGAATTTGATCCAGATTCACAGCGCTCCATCGCTTTTCTAAATCAAACTCGTTTTATTCCTGATTTATCCAATTTACCTGATAGCGATAAAGATAGCTTCCTATCTTACTTCAAAGACGATACTGTGGTCGTACTTATAAATCCGGAGCTTATATTTGCTGAAATTGACAAACGCTTTACAAGGGCTAACGACGTTTATCTATCCAAAGATAACGATGAATTAACCTCACCAGAAATACTATACCTTAGCAAAGAGGAACTAGAAACTCAGCTAAGTAAGTTCAAGAACTCCGTTATTTTTGGAAGTTCGGAGGTTAGCAAAAGCTCCGACGTTGCTATCGCAAAAATGGGTAGTAAACCGCAGCCTGATTTCCATGGTAACTTTGAACTCGTTCGCGAAGATATCACCAAAAACAGTGAGGCTGGTATTCATGTTCTTATTTGTTGCGATAACGACGGCCAAAAACATCGATTTGAAGAGCTTTTAGGTGAAGCCTCTCCTAGCTTTAACTATTCCCTAGTTATTGAATCCATCCATGAAGGCTTTATACTCAAAGAAGCTAACATAGCGCTTTATACCGATCATCAGATTTTTAACCGTTATCACCGCCCTAAAGTTAAGCGCCGTAAGTATTCAGGCGGAATCTCATTCAAGGAACTCAAAGACCTCCGAATTGGGGATTTTGTTGTTCATGTGGATTATGGGATTGGAAAGTTTGCTGGATTCAAAAAAATTCTGGTAAAAGACAATGAACAAGAAGTTGTAGTACTTCATTATAAAGACGACTCTGTTCTTTATGTAAATGTTACCAGCCTTCATAAGCTTCAAAAATATTCTGGTAAAGAAGGAACTGCGCCACGAATTACGAAATTAGGTTCCGGTGAATGGGCTCGTAAAAAAGCTCAAACTAAAAAGCGGGTAAAAGATATTGCCCGCGAACTCATCCTCCTTTACGCCAAACGAAAAGCTCAAAAGGCATACGCTTTTGGTCCAGATAATAATTGGCAAGTTGAAATGGAAGCCAATTTCCAATACGAGGAAACTCCAGACCAAAACGCTGCCATAGTTGCTGTAAAAGCAGATATGGAAAATACACAGCCCATGGATCGCCTAGTTTGTGGAGATGTAGGTTTTGGTAAAACTGAAGTTGCCGTAAGAGCTGCTTTCAAAGCTGTGATGGATAACAAACAAGTAGGTGTTTTGGTGCCTACCACCATTTTAGCTGAACAACATGCTAAAACTTTTGAAAAGCGTTTAGGCAAATTCCCGGTAAAGATAGAAGCTCTGTCCAGATTTAGAACAAAATCTGAACAAACAAAGGTTATCAAAGATTTAGAAAACGGTGATTTAAATATCGTAATAGGTACTCATAGATTGCTTTCTAAAGACGTTAAGTTCAAAGATCTCGGACTTATCATTGTTGATGAAGAGCAACGTTTTGGAGTGAGTGCCAAAGAAAAGCTTAAGGAATTTAGAGCCGCAGTTGATGTATTAACACTTACGGCAACACCAATTCCAAGAACGCTGCAATTCTCTTTGATGGGAGCTCGCGACTTAAGTGTCATCAATACACCACCACCAAACAGACAACCGGTTTACACCGAAATTCATGGCTTTAATGAAGAGCTTATTAGAGATGCCATTCTTCAAGAAATAAGCCGTGGTGGACAAATATTCTTCATTCACAACAGGGTGAAAAATATTGAAGAAGTTGCTGAAATGATTCGTCGATTGGTTCCCGACATCCGTGTTCGATTTGGTCATGGGCAAATGACAGGTCCTCAATTAGAAAAAATCATTGGCGATTTCTACAAGCATAAATTTGATGTTCTAGTTTCCACAACAATCGTTGAGAACGGCATCGACATTTCCAACGCCAATACCATTATCATCAACAATGCGGATAATTTTGGGTTGGCAGAGCTTCATCAATTACGTGGACGAGTAGGACGTTCCAATAAAAAAGCCTTTTGTTATCTTATCACTCGTCCTATCGAAACACTCACTCCTGAAGCAAGAAAGCGTTTACTAGCTTTAGAAGAGTTTTCTGATTTAGGTTCCGGTTTTAATATTGCCATGCGCGATTTAGACATCCGTGGAGCTGGCGATATTCTAGGTGCAGAACAAAGTGGATTTATCAACGATATTGGTTTCGATTTATATACTAAAATTCTGAACGATGCCGTCCGAGAATTGAAAGAATCTGAGTTTAGCCACATGTTTGAGGGCATAGAAGCTGAAATCGATTTACCAGAAACTGTAGTCGAGTTTGATCAGTCGGCACTTCTTCCTACAAATTATGTGAACGATAACGTGGAGAGACTGAATCTTTACCGCAAATTATCTCAAGCGAAAACGGAAAAAGAGATTTCTGAATGGGAAGACGAAATTGTGGATCGTTTTGGTCCTGCTCCAAAAGAAGCAAAGTATTTAATTGAGGCCAGCAAAATTAAACTTTACGCTTCGCAATGCATGTTTACCAAGGTAACCATCCGCTCAAAAAGAATGTGGGCTGTTTGTCCAAAACCAGAATCGAAAATTGGAACTCATTTCTATGATAGCGGTAAGTTCCAAGCAATTATGGAAGGTCTTGGTAAACTCCGCACTGATAAATATCAGCTCGTTCAAAAAAATGATACTATGCGTTTCGCAATTCAAGATATTGAAGACATCTTTGCGGTTACACCATTTTTAAAGCAACTACTAAACACCCATTGATTTCAAAAAGTTACATAGAAGCTATTAAATCTGGCGATATTGTCGCCTTTCCAACTGAGACTGTGTACGGCCTTGGCGCCGATGCCTGGAATCCATCAGCAATACAAAAAGTGTTTTCTACCAAAGGACGACCTTCAGATAATCCGCTTATTGTTCATATTTCTGAAATCGAACAAGTACATGATTTTGCTTCTGAAATTCCAGCTTCCGCATCTCGTTTGATGGAAGCAATTTGGCCTGGACCTTTGACTCTAGTCTTGAAAAAAGTACCTACTGTTTTAGATGTTGTAACGGCTGGTTTAAACACGGTTGCCATCAGGATGCCAAACCATTCTATTGCACTTGAATTTATTTCCAAAACTGGACCTCTAGTCGCTCCTTCAGCAAATACTTCGGGTAAGCCAAGCCCTACCAAAGCTGAACATGTTTTACTAGATTTTGGACCAGATTTCCCTGTAATAGATGGCGGTGCGACTTCAATCGGGTTAGAGTCTACTGTTCTAGATTTAACTTCTGATATACCAACAATTCTGAGGCCAGGTGCCATCAGTAAAATTGAAATTGAAAACATCTTAAAGCTAGAAGTTCAATTTTCTACGAAAGCTCCAGAATCTCCCAAAAGCCCAGGACAGAAGTATTCGCATTACAAACCAAATGCTGAAGTTCGTTGGCTCGACCAGACAAAAGTCACCGAGTCTAATAAGGCTTTATTTTTACTACAGAATATGGAAATGGAAAGTTCGAACGTCATTAATTATAACGGTGATTTAGCTAAAATGGCTCGTGAAATCTACGATCGTTTTCGCCAAGCAGATATTGATGGATACGAGTTCATCAATATTGAACCGCTTGATTCATTTTCAAATCATCCAATGTATTCCGCATTGATGAATAGAATTGCCAAAGCAGTTGGCGTTTAATTTGACTAGTTGCCGATTTTTAAAGCCTTTCAGCGAGTTCTAACCATCTCAATTCTTTCTCTTCTAACTCATCCTTTACTTCGCCATACCGATAAGTCAGTTCTTGTAGCTTATCATAATGAGCCGTACCCGAACCTATTTCAGTTTCGAGTTTAGTTTTCTCAACTTCTAATTTTGCAATATCTTTTTCTAAGGTCTCGTACTCTTTCTTCTCTTTGAAACTAAGCTTCTTTTCGTCTTTTTGAGCAGATTTTGGAGCGTTAGAAGTCTGCTTCGCTTTCTTGTCTGCATCTTTCCGAGACTCAGCTTCTAACTCAGCACTGAGGGCTTTATACTCTTGGTAAGTTCCGTTGAAGTCGTTGATTACGCCATTTCCTTCAAATACAAAATAGTGATCGACCAAATTGTCCATGAAATATCTATCGTGGGAAACGATAATGAGGCAGCCGCCAAATTCCGATAGAAAAACTTCTAATTTTTCGAGGGTGATAAGATCCAAATCATTCGTAGGCTCATCCAGAATTAAGAAATTCGGATTTTTAATAAGCACCATCATTAAACCTAAGCGACGCTTTTCTCCACCACTAAGTTTACTAACGGGTGTGTACTGCATTTTAGAATCGAACATAAAGTGCTCTAAAAACTGAGATGCCGAAATCTGATCTCCGTTCGAAAGTTTAATCACTTCCGCCACTTCTTTAATTACATCAATTACGCGTTCGCTTTCCTTAAACTTAATCCCTTCTTGCTTGTAATGACCATACACAATGGTTTGACCAGAAAGAACTTGTCCCGAATCAACGGGTTCAACGCCAGTTACAATTTTCAAGAATGTACTCTTACCAACTCCGTTCTTGCCAATAATTCCTATTCTTTCACCTTTGTTAAAGGAATAGTCGAAATCTTTCAGGATGGTGAGATCGCCAAAACTCTTGCTTACTTTTTGAAGTTCAAGTACTTGCCCTCCAATGCGAGATACACTTACATCAAGCTTAATTTCTTGCTTAACTTTGCCAGAATTTGCTTTCTTTTCGGTTTCATAAAAAGCATCTATTCTAGATTTAGACTTCGTAGTTCTGGCTTTAGGTTGGCGGCGCATCCATTCTTGTTCTTTCTTAGCAAGCTTACCCGCTTTAGCAACTTCAATGGCATAAACCTCTTCCCGCTCTTCTTTCTTCTGGAGAAAGTATGCGTAATTCCCATTATGATGGTACAATTTGCTGTCTTCAATTTCTAAAATATGGTTGCAAACACGATCTAAGAAGTACCTATCGTGAGTTACCATAAGTAATGTCATCTTACTTTTTGAAAGATAAGCTTCCAGCCACTCAATCATTTCAACATCAAGATGGTTAGTTGGCTCATCAAGAATTAACAAATCTGGTTCATCTAACAGTACAAAAGCTAAAGCCACACGTTTTCTTTGTCCACCCGAAAGTGATGCAATAGACTGGTCTAAATCGGTGATATTTAAAACGCTCAAAATCTGGTGTAAGCGTTGCTCATAATCCCAAGCATTTGCTGCATCCATTGCTGCTAGAGCTTTATCAAATGCATTTTGAGTTTCAGTATTATAATCTTCTGCTTGGGCAGCTACGGCTTTATCGTAAGCCTTCACAATATTAACCATATCGTTATCGCCATGAGCAATAAACTGGCTAATGGTCATGCTGTCGTCCATTTCTGGCTCTTGCTCCAAAATTCCAATACGAATTCCATTCCGCACCATTACTTCGCCAGCATCAGCCGTTTCTTTACCTGCCAAAATCTTTAGAAAAGTTGACTTACCTGTACCATTTTGAGCAATTAGTGCTGTTTTGTCTCCCTTGGAAATACCAAAAGTAAGATTTTGAAACAGCGGCTTTAGCCCAAATTGTTTAGAAAGGTTTTCTGTAGATAAATATGTCATAAATGGAAGAAAGTGGAATCTTTAATGTAGCCCTCAATATAAGGTTTAAGTGGCTCGATGATGAGTATTTTTAAATATTATTTTTTGGCTTACTTACAAGCATAAAAGATTAAGCAAACTCAACAAAATAATCGAGTTTTTAGGTTTGAGAACGGCAATTGTTCACTTATTTTATACCCATCAATTAATCCATTTCTAACATAATGATACTAAATCGTCCTGCCAGCTATACTGATTATTATGAATTTACCATGGCGCAGGGGTACTTTCTTACAGATCGACATCAAGAACAATGCACATTCGATTACTTTTTCAGAAAACTTCCTTTTAAGGGTGGTTATGTAGTATTTGCAGGACTTGCAGACTTCTTGGAAGAACTAAAAGATTTCACATTTCATGAAGATGAACTAGAATTTTTGAAATCATATGGATTTAAAAAAGAATTTCTTGAGTTCTTAAAACAGTTCCGTTTTAAAGGAAATATCTATTCCGCAAAAGAAGGTGAAATCATTTTCCCGAACCAACCCATTTTGCGAGTTGAAGGAACCCTCATCGAAGCTCAAATTATCGAAACCTTACTTCTGAATATTCTAAACTTTGAGTCTCTAATTGCTACCAAAGCTTCTAGAGTTCGTTATGTGGCTGGCGATAGAATCGTCTTAGATTTTGGCCTCAGACGTTCGCAAGGCTTTGGGGGTATACAAGCTAGCAAAGCGGCAATCATCGGCGGTTTAAATGGTTCCTCGAACGTGTATGGAGGAATGCTATACGGCTTTGATGTGAGCGGAACTATGGCGCACTCTTGGATTCAATCTTTTGAAGACGAACTTTCGGCTTTTAGAGCATATGCTAATTATTATCCTGATAGCAGTGTGTTTCTTGTAGACACCTACGACACGCTTAAAAGTGGGATTCCTAACACCATCACAGTTGCCAAAGAACTCGAACAAAAAGGTCATCAATTAAAAGCTATTCGTTTAGATAGTGGAGATTTAGCTTATCTCTCCAAAAATGCTAGGGCACAGCTTGATGCTGCTGGCTTAAACTACGTTAAGATAGCGGCTTCGAATCAATTGGATGAGCATTTAATTAAAAGTTTGCTTGACCAAAACGCCCCTATCGATATTTTTGGAGTGGGAACAAAGCTGGTAACTGCCTACGATAACCCTGCTTTAGATGGAGTTTATAAACTGAGTTCTATACAGCAACGACCAACACTTAAAATCTCAGAGAATGTTGAAAAAGTAACCCTTCCTGGCGCAAAGAAAGTAACTCGATATTTTAATGAAGACGGAAGCTTTTATGCTGATGGAATTGCCTTATTAAATGAAGCTGAGTTAGACACTATTCAGCATCCATTTTACCCTGCTAAAAAAGCTGATTTAAAAGGCTTAAAATCCTGTGATTTATTACAGCTTGTTGTTCATAATGGAAAAATAGTCACTGAAATTCCTACGGCAACCCAAAGCGCTCTGTATGCAAAGGAACAGCTTAGTAAATTAAACCCTGAACATAAACGCTTTGATAATCCACACGTTTATAAAGTTGGAATTTCTGCTAACTTAAAAGCCCTAAGAGATTCTCTTCTAAACTCAAATACACATTAGCCATGCATGCTTTACTAATCGTTGATGTACAAAATGACTTTTGTCCTGGGGGTGAGTTAGCTGTCCCTGACGGAGATTTGGTAATTAAACCCATTAATAGAATTCTTGGATACTTCAAGCATATAGTCCAGACACAAGATTGGCATCCTGGAAATCACTCTAGTTTTGCATCTCAACACGAGAATAAAAAAGCTTACGAAACCATTGAGATGAGCTATGGAACTCAAGTTCTTTGGCCTGAACATTGCGTTCAAGGGAGCTTTGGCGCAGAGTTCCATCCAGACTTAGACACCACTAGAACCAATCTTATTTTAAGGAAAGGTGTACGGGCTTCCGTAGATTCTTATTCTGCATTTTACGAGAATGACCATACTACATCTACAGGCTTAGCTGGTTATTTAAAAGCTTTAAATATTAAAACTCTTTTTGTTACAGGCCTTGCTACAGACTTTTGTGTGAAATGGTCGGCAATAGATGCTATTAATGAGGGTTTTGAAGTGTACTTGGTTGAAGATGCTGTTCGAGGAATTGACTTAGACAACTCGGTTGATTTGGCTCTTAAAGAAATGAAACTTAATGGGGTCAAATTGACAAACACAACCCATGTAATAAACTACCTCACAGAATTGTATGGCCTTTGATTTTTGTGTACTCGGTGCAGGTTTAGCAGGCCTTTCTTTAACAGATAAACTTTCTGAAACTGGTGCTTCAGTTGTTGTTGTTGACCCCAATGGTGTTGCTGGAGGAGCTTCTGGTACTCCACTGGGTTTAGTGAATCCTGCGACGGGTAGGTTTGCTACTAAAACTTGGAAGGCTGAAGAATGTTACCAAAGCATTTTAGAAACTTTAGAAAAAGTTCAAAGACATTCTCAAGAATCCTTCTACAAAAAAACGGGGGTATTACGTCCAGCTCTAGACACTAAGATTGCAACAAGAATGAAGGCGAATTTTGATTCAACTTCTTGGCCTAAAGATTGGTGCTATTGGCTTGATGAAAAAGTACTAAAGGCACTTTACCACGGCATTAACTGCTTAGGTGGTGGAGTTTGGCTTCCAATAGGTTTAAGTGTGAAATTACCTGAGTTCCTAACTGCTTATTCAAACTTATTGAAAAGTAGGAACGTTGAATTTATCACAAATAAAGAGTTTGATCTTTCACAAAGTGATAACAGTTGGTATCTGAAGTTTAATGATTCTAATATTGAAGCCTCTACCGTTATCACAGCCTCTGGAATTGAAAGCAATGGTATTTCCCATTGGGATTTTCTGACATTACATCCCGTTAAAGGGCAAATAGCTATTTTTGAAACTGAAACTCCCTTCCCATACGACGCTTCTGTTTCTGCTTTGGGATATTTTTCAGAATACGATGCAAAGAGTTTTGCTGCAGGTAGCACCTACGAGCATCACTTTGAGCACACTCATACCGACCCAGAAGGGCTTAATTATATATTGAAAAAGCTCGCTCTCGTAATGCCTTCCATTACAGAAACTATTGTTGAGACGACACAATGGGCTGGAATTAGGGCCTCAACTCCAGATAGAATGCCCATTTTAGGACAACATCCTGATTTTGATAACTTTTATATCTTTACTGGGCTGGGCTCCAAAGGATTACTGTTCAGTAGCTACCTTGCTAATGCTCTTAAAGATTTATTGCTCAACACCTCTTCTCTTCCTCCAGAAGTTGATATTAAAAGATTCTTGAAATAAAAAAGGCTCACTTCCTATTTTCATAAAAAGTGAGCCTTTAAAATTTGTAGAACTGGTTTAGAATCTAAATACTAAACCACTCCAAACACCAGTAGCAGAGCCACCATTTTCCTTAGAATTATTCACAATTGAGCCTGAAACAGTCAATTCAAAGTAGTTAAAGTCTAGACCTAAACCTGCTGTATAAGCTGCAGCAGAATATCCACCCATTCTAGTACCAACTCTTAATGGCATAAATCCTAGCAAGCGATATTCAGCACCAAGGTTTAAAGAACTTCTTTTACTATTGGTTCCATTATTATTAAAACCGAAACCGTAATCGATAGCTAACATTAGTTTACCAGCAGTTATTGCAGCACCAAAATTATACATGCCTGGTAGTCTATAATCTACAGCACCTACTTTTTCTGAATCGAAGTTTCCATAAATGTCATTCTGCAAACTATCTTGGAGGCTATCGTAATAATCCCCAATTTCAGTATCACCGATATCTCCATCAAAAGTGAAAGTACCATCCGCATAAATTCTAGAAGGATTATCATCAAAAGATACTTTACCTAAATCTGTTAGTGACATAGATAAACGTAGTGTTTTGTCCTTTCCAAAGAAATTAAGTACAGGAATGTAAATATGAGAGATATCCATTTCTGCAGTAACACCCATATCTAAACCAAAGCCTGAACCAACTGTTCCTACATCAGAACCAGAATAATCTACATATTCTTTTAGTTTAGCTTCTTGATCTAATTTACGGGCTCCTGAATAGTCCTGTAGTTGCTGAGACAAATCACCGAAGGAATAAATTGAGTAATTGAAATTATGAACTACTGACCCTTGATTAATATTATTGGGACCAGTTACTTTTATGTCAGAATTAAAATCCATCTTAGAAGACTGAGCACCGATCAGATACTTTGGAGCAATACCTGCATAAATTTTGACATCTTTAGCAAAAAAGAGATTATCAAAATTCATAACCTCACGAGCGTAACCAATGGATATTTCACCAAAAGAAACCACATTAAGATCAAAATTTACAGCAGTTGGTGAACCAAATTTCTCTGAGTCAAGCCCATAAAATCCTAGCTCCGCAAGCCCTTTATTAATAACTAAATCTTCAGATGCTCTAACACGAGAACTCAAGCTAAATGCAGATTTATTTCCTCTATTAGAGAAACCAAATGGAACAATGTTCACAGTTCCTGATAATTCTCTGGTGTTTTCAGGATTACTCCCAAAAAAATCATTGAGCATATTAACACGAGTTTGTCCTTCAATTGTAAGTCCTTTGGTCAGGTACTTGTTGTAATTACTAATATTAACAAGAGTACCGCCAACTCTTGCACCAACACCACCAATAAGCCCCAAAGACCTCTTTGGGCGGTGTGTTTTAAGCATCAAGTTTGCTGGGTTTATGAAATTAGCATGATATCCATCTACGTAAGCAGTTCCGCCACCACCCATGCCAAGTGATGATGTTGTGTAATGTCGCCCTTGAGCTACCACTAAGGCAGCTGAAAAAGCAAAACAGATCGTTAGAAGCGTTTTAAGTTTATTCATCGTTGCTACCTTATAATTTAACATCAGTTTCGATTGAAATGTTTGCTCTGACACTCAGCGTTATTTTATCCGTGGACCTGAGTTTTACAGACTGATTTACTCCATTAACACTTGTTGTAATTAATGTAGCATTGACCTCCAGTTTTTTAGTCCGATATAATTTTTTAAGTTGATCTGCATTGAGAGCTACAATAAGACTTCCATTTGTAGCTGTAGACGAAAATGATGTTACAGGATCAATTTCAGACGGAGCTAAATTTAGAGGATCATCTGTTGATAAAGGAATGGTGGTAACATTGTTATCTAAGCTATCCAAAAAGTTAATCTCTAGATCAAAACCAATAGGTAAACCATTTGAATAACTAATCACAATTTCGCCTTTAGTAATTTGGCTATCGTCACCTTTTAGAGAGGATGGTAAGTTAGACAAATCTTGGTCTGTAGTATCTTTAAAAGTTGAACCCGTTGAAGTGAATGTAAGAGGTAAATCAACACTTATCATTGGTTCAAATACTAGAGAATCGCCAATTATTCCTTCTTGTTCATTTTGGTTAACAACTGCTTTACCAATAAAACGAATTTCGCTAGGCAAATTATTTAAGAACTCATCAACATTCGTATTATCCTTGTTAAAAGTAATACTAGAAGAAGCAGTACCACCCCCAATTACTTTTTCCAACTCAAACTTAATCATTTGGTCGGCTGTTAACTGAATACCATTCGCATGTAAACCTGATATTGGGTCAGTAGGATCAACTTCAAAAGTTCCATCTCTATTTGAACCACTTAAGAATACTTGTTCGTCGTTACCATTCGTTCCTACAAAAACACCATAAATAGTTGTAGCAATACCAATGTTTGAATCATAATTGATAGTTAATCTCGGGTTGGTGAAATCTAGACCATCAAGTTGTTTTGATAAATCTTCTAAACCGTCAATTTCAGTAAGTTCTGATTCTTGGTCATTGAATATATCTAGAATTTCATCGCCACCCTCATCTGTATTTAGTAATACATTCTGTTGTTTTACAATTCCAAATGCTTCTTTAATAACAAGGTTTGAAATTTCTACAGATGATGAAATCTCTTGATCTTCACTCAAAACACGCATCTGATCACTAGATGGAGCATCTTGAGTATTCTCTGTAATAGCTGAGATGGTATAAGAAATTTCATTATTTGGAGCAAATAATCGGTATCCACTCAAATCTATATTCTTTTCAACTGAACTAGATGATCTTAAAATACGCTCATCAACTCCTCCTGAATTCGAATATGTAATCACTAGAGAGTCAGCTTCACCGTAAGGAAATGATCTAATTCCCGGAAAAGAAATAGTCAAATTTTCAATGGTTATATCTAACCCATTTTGGATGGGAGCTATTGTTAAATCCCCAGACTTTAATTCAACATAGTAGCTATCATCAGTTCCAAAGTCGAATTCAGAAGCATCAAAATTAGAAGTATTTGATGAAGAGAAGTCTTGAGGTTCTAAAGCTGCTTCTACAGCAGAAGCAACTAAATTATCCCCTACGATATTCTCAACAACTAATTCGCCAGGTTCTGCTGAAGTATTTTGGGCTACCCAAGTTACTGTAACCTCAATTTTCAAATCACTGAGTACATCACCTTCATTAAAACCAAGAGTTGTTGAAGTTGTTTCCCCGTGATTGACATCTGTCAAATTTCCCGTTGTAACTTCAGTTGAACCAGACATTAGCTTTAAACCAATATTACTAATATCAAAACCAAGGCTATTTGTTACTGCTACTTCAATTCCACCACTTTTAACAGTTGCACTAGCAAAAAAGTCGGTATTGTTACCTACATCTATAATTACAGGGCTAGGAGTTGTACCTCCAACAATTGGAGTGCCCGAAGGAACTAAAGCTGGATTAAATCCTGTTAAATCTTCGAAACTTGCAGTTCCTAAATTTCCGTTACCAGAAGAAAAGCTCCCTATTTCTAGTTCACCAACTTGAGATTGAAAACTTGTTGGATCTACATTTACTACAGGAATGGCATCATCTAAATCACCAAAGTCAAAATCTTCTTCAATTGAGATTACAATTTGCTCATTTCCTAGTACAGTAAATAAAGAATCGAATTCAGATTTAGTTGTATCTAAGAGAGCTCCTTCTCCTCCAAGGAATTGATACTCTTTATCAAAAAGTAACGGAGCTTCTATTTTGTGTGAGGTAGTAAAGTCTGGTTTTTTTGGTATTTCGCATCCATACAACAGTATGAACCCTACCAATAAACAGATTAACCGATTAGTTTTTCCCATATTCAATCAATTTAATGTTAATTCTAAAAATACCCTCATTGTTCACGGATATAAACAATCCTGTTAGTATAAGTAGATAGTATGAGTTTTAATATTAAGAATACATAATCATTAATGTACTACACAAATAGGTGGAATTGAATCAAAAGGAAAAATTTTTATACCTGTCAAAAAAAAAGCCCTTAGCTAAACTAAAGGCTTTAATTGGCGGAGAGGGAGGGATTCGAACCCTCGGTACCCTTGTGAGGCACACACGCTTTCCAGGCGAGCCCGTTCGACCGCTCCGGCACCTCTCCAGTATTTGAAGGGCGGCTAAGATAGAATTAATTACCGCTTATAGCAACGTATTAAAACCCAAATGAAAAAACTTGTGTGGTATATGCTCTTACCGCTTTACCATTATTTTTTGCGGGTCTGAATTTCCATTGTTTAGCCGCCACTAAGGTTGCTTCCATAACCCCATACCCAATGCTTTGCACCACATTGTATTTTTTCCCTTTACTATCATATTCTCGTATCTGAGAAATGTAGATGTCTTCCACAAACCCTTTCTTATCTACTAAAAATGTAACGAAAACCTCAACTTTAACCCCTGCTTCACGTGCGGCATCTGGTGTTGCAGGTTCCACAACTTTTAATAAGCGAGGTTTCTCTTGTGGGCTTCCTACTATTTCGTCGGAGTCGCCTTGTTGGCCAACATCACCCTCCCCTAATAGCTCTAAAGAAAGTAGATTATCGAAGTCTAGAATATCGACTTCTTCATCAAGCACTTCATCATTAGGAACTGGTATTGGGATTTGAGGCCTAGGAGGACGAGCAGGTGTGGTTACCTGCTTTGTTTGAATCATTTCCTCGGTAAAAATAATTGGTTCATCATCTGCCCAACTTATAGGCTTAGGCTCTATAGCTTTAACTGGCCAAAATCTAAAAACACACAACAAAAGCAATTCCGAAATAACTAACGTAAACAATAATTTGTTACGATAGTTTATTTTAAAATATAGAGTATTTGGATTAAACCAACTCAATTCGCCCTTATTCGTTCTAATTCCTTTTTCATTAACTGATGTGCATGCTCTTTTAATGCGTTCATGTTGTTAAAATCGGAAGATTTAATTGGGTCAAGTATAGATAATTTAAACTTTACAGAAGGATTCATAACCCGAGAGCCCGATTTTAACGCTTCATATCCCCCATCAATTACAATGGGTTGTATAAAAAAGTCATTCTCCATTGCTAATAAAAAAGCACCATTCTTAAAGCTTTTAATCTCACCATCAATAGATCGGGTGCCTTCAGGAAATATCATTACCGGTACCTTATCCTTTATTGGCTCAACTAAATTGCCAAGTTTTTTAAGTGCCGACTTACTTTTCCTATCGATAGCTAGATGGCCCGTTAACCAAGCAATCCACCCCATCACAGGGATGAGCATGAGACTTCGCTTGGTTACCCATTTCATCTGCCAAGGCAGCATAAACACAAAAGCCATATCTAGAAAACTCTGGTGATTCCCAATAAATACCGTTGGATTATCAGGATTGAATTTTTCTAAGCCATGCATTTCTTTCTTCCATCCTGGACTAGCTTGCATCATCAGCCATCCCATCCGAGCTAACAACCAATTAGGTATTTTCCTATACGGATCGAATGGAAACGTAAACAAAAAGGCTATTGATATAATTATAAAGAATAAGAGAAATAAAATATTATAGTACGTCCATGCAAAAATACTAAATAGTACTCTCATTAACCTTGCAACTCCTTGATAGCTTTTCGGATAAATCCTTGATTACGATTTAATAATTCTTCAGCTTCTTTTTTATCAGTTTTACCTAATTCCATAACCAGTGCTGTTTTTACATGGTTATCAGCTTCTTTAAGCAATACAGAAGCTCTATCGTAATCTACCTGAGTGAACATTATGATGATTCTTTTAGCTCGTTCAACCAGTTTCTTATTAGATAGTTGCAAATCTACCATAACGTTTTCATACACTTTACCTTGGCGAACCATTGCGCCTGTTGTAAGCATATTTAACACCATTTTTTGAGCCGTTCCACTTTTCATTCTTGTGCTACCCATTACTACTTCTGGGCCAACGGGTACATCAATCACAATATCGGGATGATAATCTAATTGCTCGGAAGGAACCGTAGTTACCAAAATAGTTTTACATCCTCTTTTTTTAGCTTCCTTAAGAGCACCAATAACGTAAGGTGTTCTTCCGCTTGCAGCCAAGCCACAAACAACATCAGGAACGCCAGCATCGGCTTTTGCAACATCGCCTGCACCAGCTTCTTCAGAATCTTCTACACCTTCTTGAGCTACAAACATAGCTTGTGCTCCACCCGCCATAAAAGCTTGCACTTGTTCTGGCTTTGAACCAAAAGTTGGCGGACATTCAGAAGCATCCACAACGCCTAAACGCCCACTTGTTCCTGCACCATAATAAAGCAATCTACCTTGTAGAGAAAAACTCTGGCTAATTGCGTCAATTGCTTCTGCAATAACGGGAAGTCGCTGTTCTACAATTTCAGCTACTTTTTTATCCTGCTCGTTAATTAAACGGGCTATTTCCAATGAATCCGCTACATCAATCTCCATGGTATCAAGATTGCGTTGCTCTGTTGCGAGATAATTTAGTTTCTCAAATAACTTTATATTTCTATCGCTCATATATATTTTTATTACCGTCTATTTTTCCACCACTCGGAAACAGCTACATTTTCTGAAGTTAGGGAAGTTTGTTGGGTATTTTCCTCGTTTATTTTTAATAAGGTAGCTGCCAAAGCAATAATTTCATCACTTGGCCCCTCCTCTAAGTCTTTATTGTTAAAATGATCTTTTACGAAATGCGTGTCGTATTTAGCGCTTACAAACGCAGGGTGTTTTAGCGTAAATTCACAAAATGGAATTGTAGTCTTACACCCAGAAATTTCATATTCATTTAAAGCTCTAAGCATTCTCTGAATAGCGTGCTTACGGTCTTTACCATGAATGGTTAACTTCGAAATCATCGGGTCGTAGTTTATTGTAACTTCTTGCCCTTCTTCTACACCGGCATCTACTCTGATGCCATCACCTGTTGGTACTCTATGTTTTTTTAGCAAACCAGTACTTGGCAAGAAATTATCCGAAGAGTCTTCCGCATAAATTCTACATTCAATTGCATGACCTTTTATGGATAAATCTTCTTGCTTGAATGGAAGAGGCTTACCTTCTGCAACCATTATTTGCAGCGCTACCAAATCTAATCCTGAAATCATTTCCGTTACAGGGTGCTCTACTTGAAGCCTTGTGTTCATTTCCAGAAAATAGAATTTCTTATGCTTATCCACTAAAAACTCTATGGTACCAGCACCTACATAATCACAACCTTTTGCAGCCTTTATTGCACACTCGGCCATTTCTTGCCTTAGCTCTGGAGTAAGCAACGCGCATGGAGCTTCTTCTATTACTTTCTGATGTCTACGTTGAACGGAGCACTCTCTATCAAAAACATGTAACACGTTGCCATGTGTATCTGCCATAATTTGGAACTCAACATGGCGCGGTTCTTCTAAGTACTTCTCTATATAAATTCTATCGTCGCCAAAAGCATTTTTAGCTTCTGATTTAGCAGCTTTTATGCTACTCTCGAACTCTTCTTTTTTATGAACAATACGCATCCCTTTACCGCCACCGCCAGCTGCCGCTTTAACCAAAATGGGATAGCCAATTTCATCAGCAACACGAGAGGCTTCTGCCAAATCTTTTAATTCCGATTCCAAACCAGGAGGCGTTGGTATACCTAACTGTGAGGCCAACTCTCGGGCAGAAGTTTTATCTCCCATCACTGTCATGGCCTTGGGTTCTGGCCCAATAAAGATAATTCCTTCCTTCTTACATCGCTCTGCAAACACTGCATTCTCACTTAAAAAACCATAGCCGGGATGTACTGCATCAGCGCCTGTTGTTTTAATGGCGTCTATTATTTTATCGAGTACGAGGTAACTTTCTGAAGAAGCTGCTTCTCCAATAAAAACGGACTCATCTGCATGGAGAACATGAGGAGAGGTTGCGTCAGGTCGTGAATAAACAGCTACGGTTTTAATTCCAAGCTCTTTACATGTGTGAATGACTCTTAAGGCGATTTCACCTCTATTTGCAATAAGAATTTTCTTTATATCCGGCATGATATCCTATCAATTCAAGTTCACCCAATTATAGGGTTTTACGGAATGATTAACCAAGCCAGAATTAAGCTAATTCCATCATTCTAACATTACATTAGCTAGCTTTTGAAAATTTCTTTTCTTTGCGATTATGAAATATTGAAGTCTTGAAAACGCAATGTTCTTTACTCTTTACAAGAAATTAATATTCTAAAATGAATGCCAAAGTTCTCATCCGTTTAGTTAACACATTGTTTTTTGGATTAAACAAGCCTTTCTAGAGGTGTTTAAAGCCACTTTATTAACTACAGAATTAAATTTTACGAGACGTTACATCTTCCTTTTAAGTTGTTTATACTTAGCCGAAGCTCCAAAGAAGTTATTTTAAGTTAATAATGAGGAGTTAACTTCTGTTTTTGTGACTAAAAGTTAAGAATGCCTATGATTAAGAAAGTAACCATTTACGAAGTAGCAAAAAGTGCCGGGGTAGCTATATCTACCGTTTCTAGAGTACTAAACGACTCACCTAACGTTTCTGAAGAAACCAAAGTTAAAGTCAAAAAAGCGATTAAAGAACTTAATTTTCGCCCTCAAGTTAGTGCTCGTAAGTTGGCAAGTAAAGAACCCCAAATGCTCGCAATTGCGGTGCCTTCTTTTACTACCCCTTTCTTCAACGAGGTTCTTAAAGGTGTTAAAGATGAGATTAAGAAAATGGATCTTGATATCATCATGTACAACACTGGATCACGCAACCCAGAAGAGGCCGTTCACAATTTCTTTGACCGTGGCACAGCCGATGCCTTAATTCTACTTTCAATAGACATTACACCAGAGATTCACGAAATCTTCCAAGCTTCAAGAATTCCTTTGGTTCTTGTAAACTCTTCTCACCCATCGTACAACTATTTTATGATGAACGATCACCTCGGTGGCTATATGGCAGGAGAGCATTTAGTTAAAAAGGGATTTGAACGTTTGGGTATGATTACTTCTGGCACTCAAACTCGTTCTTCTTTAGAGCGCGAACGAGGTTTTAAGGATGCGCTTAAGAATTACAAAATGAAGATCGATAAAGACCTCTTTATAACTGGCGATTCAGATAAGCACGGTGGATTTACAGAAGAAGCTGGCTTTGAAGCTATTTATAAATATGACGCAATGGGTAAATACCCAGATGCTATTTTCTGTGCGAATGATACTCAAGCTTTAGGCGCTCTTCATGCACTTACTAAACTTGGACTAAGTGTTCCAAAAGACATTGCTCTTATGGGTTACGATAACATTAAATTCACCAAATACATGGATTTGACTACTATCGACCAAAAAATGCACACTATTGGTATACAAGCTACAAGCAGATTAGCAGAGATTATCAAAAAACCAACCGATCAGCTTTATCAAACCACTATAAACCCCGTATTAATTGAACGTGGGTCCACTCAAAATTTAAAATCCTGACGTGAACAAGCCTTTTAGCACCCAAGAAGCGCTAGACCATTGTATTACTGAAACTCATATCCCTCAGTTACCAGAACCATACCGAGGAAAAGTTAGAGAAGTATACACTCTTAATGACGAAACTTTAGGTATTGTTGTAACCGATCGTATTTCTGCTTTTGATTATATCATGAAGCAAGCAGTTCCTTTTAAAGGACAAATTTTGAATCAAATGGCTGCTTTTTCTTTCGATCGAGTTACAGATATCATTCCTACTCATATCATCGATGTGCCACATCCTAATGTTACCATTTCGAAGAAATGTGAGCCCATTGCTATTGAAGTTGTTATTCGTGGCTATTTAACAGGCCATGCTTGGCGCACTTACAAGTCAGGAATTAGAGAGCTTTGCGGTGTTACTTTACCAGAAGGAATGGTTGAACATCAGAAGTTTCCAACTCCTATCCTCACCCCTGCTACCAAAGCTACCGAAGGCCATGATGAAGACATTTCTGAAGCGGATATAATTGCTCGGAATATTGTGGATGAAGAACTGTGGAATAATATCAGGCATATTGCTTTTAGACTGTTTGAACGTGGTAGCGATATTGCTGAGCAGCAAGGGCTCATCCTAGTTGATACAAAATATGAATTTGGTCTTTTTAAGGGAGAACTCACCCTAATTGATGAAGTTCACACTACCGACTCCTCCCGCTATTTTTATTTAGAAGGATATGAGCAACGCCTAGCTAAAGGTGAACCTCAAAAACAACTGTCTAAAGAGTTTTTACGCGAATGGTTGATGGCTAATGATTTCCAAGGTTTGGATGGACAAACTCTTCCCGACTTACCTAATTCTTTTAGGATGGAAGTTTATGAACGCTATGCTGAATTATTTGAAATGCTAACTGGTGCTCCTTTCGAGCCTAAGCTAGAACTCAACTTCGATAAAGAATTAGCAAATATTTTTGATTATTACCTCTAACCTTTTACTGTAATGGAATACCAATTTGGTAAAATGACATTACAAACCTAGAAGGTTGAAATTTTTGAAACAGCCGTATGAATGAAGAAATTCTTACTGATTTAAAGGGAGAAAATAGCTTCGCATTTGGTGAGCTATATAAAAATTATTTCGAAACGGTTAAACGCTTTGTAACCTCCAATAACGGGACGGTAGCCGATGCCGAAGACATCTTTCAAGATACCATGCTTGTTTTAGTTGAAAAGATGCGCCAAGACCACTTTCAGCTCACGGCCTCATTAAAAACGTACATCATGGCCATTAGTAAAAATCTTTGGTTCAAAAAGCTACGGAATTCCCACCTCCAAACTGATACTACAGCCTTTGATGAGGAAAAGTTTTTCGAAGAGATAGACTCCGCCATTGAAGCCGAAAAAAGTTACCGCGAAAAAGTACAAGGTTACCTCAAAAAAATTACAACGCACTGTAATCGCCTTATAAACGATATATTTTTTAAGGGGAAATTGATTGAAGAAATTCAAAAAGAGTATGGATATTCATCTCGCCATAATGCTATAAATCAAAAACATAAGTGCATTAGCCAAATTAGAAAAGTTAAAGAAGAAAGCGACTCAGAAAAAAAATCTTAATTTTTTTTCAATGAATGGGTGATTTTTTGAAATCGTTGGTATTAATAGATACAACTATTATTTATTAATTCAATTTAAAGCAATGATTTCAAATATTAAAAAACTTACCCTTGTATTATTTTTAACTGTAATTAGTGGTACCACCGCTTTCGCTCAAAAAGCAGAGATGTGGATGGTAGATAAAGACCACACTTCCGTAAACTTCGCTATTAATCATTTCTTTTCTGAAGTTAATGGAAAATTCAACTCTTATAACGGCACCTTTCATTTTGATCCAAACAATCTTAAAGGTAGCGAGTTCACGTTCACTATTGATGTAGCTAGCGTTGACACTGATAATGCCAAAAGAGATGACCATCTTCAATCTGAAGATTTCTTTAATGCCAAAAAATTCAAAACTATTAAGTTCGCTTCTACAAAAATTGAGAAGGTTAATGGTAATGATTACGTAGCCTATGGAAAACTTACTATTCGCGACGTAACTAAAGACATAAAATTACCATTCACAATTACTGGAAAAATGGAACACCCAATGATGAAAGGTGTAACAATTCTTGGTGTCTCAATTAAAACAACTATTAACAGAACTGATTATGGTGTTGGAACTGGCGATTGGGCTGCAACTATGGTTGTTGGAGACAAAGTTACTATCAGCATCCCTATGGAATTGAACGCTAAGAAATAACCACCATGAATAAACTAGGAAAAACTGTTATTGGTGGCCTAATTGGTACTGTAGCTATGACAATAATCATAATGCTAGCACCACTTATGGGAATGCCTAAAATGTCGCCACCCGATATGTTAGCAACCACAATGGGTGTTCCCGTGATTGTTGGCTGGATGATGCATTTTGTTACAGGTATTATGTTTGCAGCCATCTACACTTATTTATTTACATCAAAAATTTCAATCAATAATGTTTACCTAAAAGGAGCAGCTTTTGGCCTCGCTGTTTTCATTTGTGCCCAAATCTTGATGGCAATTATGAAAACTATGCTACCAATGCCAGATATGGTTGGGCCATTAGTACTCATTATGATGGGTAGCATTATCGGCCACATTATTTACGGTGTTGTTGTTGCCAAAATGATTGAACCAAAGTCCGAATAGTTTTACTGGGCTAACACTTAATGCGAATTAAACAGCCATCATCTTAATATTTGATGGCTGTTTTTTCCATTTATTTGATATATACGAGTTTAGTTTTCATTCTATTCTCACCGGTAACTATTTGTATATATCAACAGAATTATACACCCTATGCTTTTGTTATTAAACAAAATCGAAACATTAATTGAGAAATTTTAACTCTCATACAAATTAACAGCTACTATGAATAAACCAGATTTTTCTACCCTCAAAGCCGTTTACGTTAACTGCACCTTAAAAAAATCGCCCGATATTAGCCACACTCAAGGTCTTATGGATTTATCCATTCAGATTATGGAAAAAGAAGGGGTTTCGGTAGATCGAATTCGCTTTGTTGACCATGACGTTGCAACAGGTGTTTATCCCGATATGAAAGAACATGGGTGGGATACTGATGAATGGCCAGAACTTTTTGAAAGAATTTTTGCAGCTGACATTCTGGTTGTTGGAACACCAATCTGGCTTGGTGAGAAATCATCCATTGCACAAAAACTCATTGAACGACTTTATAGCATGAGTGGCAAACAAAACGATAAAGGTCAGTATTTGTATTACGGAAAAGCAGGCGGTTGTATAATTACAGGCAACGAGGATGGCGTTAAGCATTGCGCTATGGGGATTCTCTACGCTCTACAGCACATTGGCTATTCTGTTCCTCCACAAGCTGATTCTGGCTGGATTGGAGAAGTAGGACCTGGCGCTAGTTACTTAGATGAAGAATCGAATGCTAAAAACAACGATTTTACGAATCGCAATACAACATTTATGACTTATAATTTGATGCACCTTGCCAAAATGCTACAATCCAACAATGGCTATTCAGAATATGGAAATTCAAGAGGTGATTGGGATCAAGGTTCACGCTGGAGTTTTGAAAACCCCGAATACCGCTAGAATCATAAAAATTAGAAGGAATATCTCATGAAAGATATTCCTTCTCTTTCTTTAAGTATGGCCTTGGTCTTTTGGTTCTTTTTGGGCAAGCCTTGCAAGTGTAAATGCACCGATAGCCATCACAATATCTCTGACTGCGACATCAATATAACTCAAGCTAAAGAGTAAGGTACATGAGATGGAAATAAGCCATGTCATTACTACATAAGCACCTATTTCAGTTTTATAAAAAACCAATATCCCAGCAGTTATTTCTATAACGCCTACCATCATCATAAATGAACCTACACTTATAGGTAGTACTTCTGCAAAACCAGGAGAAATGTAGTTAGTCCAATCTGTTAAAATATTTGTAAACTTATCAAGGCCAGCTACTATTGGAACTAATCCATAAGTATATTTTAAAAGGTTTGTTACGAACGGAATGTTTGAATTCATAATAGAGAGTTTAGTTTTCGTTATTGTATTAAACTGTATTCTCTCATTTGATATGACCAAACAATTTTGGTTACAGATATCAGAAATTATAGCTTTATTTATTCTGGTAAATTTGATTTACAAACATTCTATAATTATTCATGATTACTGTAATTACCATTAACGAATAAATTATACGAGGCTACAAATTGGAAACGCTGAAATTGAATAGTTTCAAACTTATTGGTTTAAAACTTCCACATAAAACTACCAATAAAGATGGTAAATCAGCTATCGACTGTGGCAATCTTTGGCAAAAGTTTGAAACTCAAAACTTTAAAGACCAAATTCCCGACAAAATAAACAATAATATATATGCTGTTTATTTTGATTACGTGGGCGACTATAATGCTCCCTTCTCTTATTTTATTGGCTGTAAAGTTCCAATGAAAACGCCAACCCCAGAAGGTTTAGATTACTTGCTAATCCCTTCAAAAAACTATAAGAAATTTACTGCAAAAGGTGTTATGCCACAGTGCATTAGCAATGCTTGGAAACATATTTGGGACACCGTTACAGAAAGAGCTTACTTATATGACTTTGAAGTTTATGACGAACGGAGTTCCGATTGGAATAATGCCGAAATTGATATCTTTATTTCGTAAAACTTTGGCTTAACGAATTCTTCACAATTTTTGTGTACGTTATCCTTGTTCTTTGAACAATTAGATATAAAAAATGAGGTTACAGAATGAAAAAGAATATGGGTTCCATCGATAAAACAGTTAGAATTGTATTAGCATTGATTATTGCATTTCTATACTATAACGGAACAATTGCAGGTACTTTAGGTATCGTTTTAATTGTTTTAGCAGCTGTATTTGTAATAACTAGTTTTATAAGCTTCTGCCCACTTTATACCATCTTTGGTATCAAAACGTGCAAAACGGAATAAGAATAATTGCCTCTTAGTTTACTGTATGAGGTTTGTTGTATTTGTTTCGATATTCGTTGGGCTTTAATATCGATACTTTCTTAAAAACGGTTCGAAACGCTTTTGAATCATTATAACCAACCTCATACACACATCTTAGTAAGTATTTTTACAGGTACACTAAATAATTATGAAAAAGTAACAACCTCAGGTATGTTTCAGTTAGAAAAATAGCTAGCTAATGATTTTATTACCCGAATATTTTTGTTCAAAGTCTAATTGAATTTGAACAAAAATTAAACCTTCGGCTTCCTATTCTGAATTGGATTGCAATTAGATGCTATCTAACAAACTCGTAGCTAAGCATAACTTTTCGAATATATATCAAATCACTTTTGCTCTTTTACAGTTCGTTAATACTTGGTTAATATTCTAATCACTCTTTTAGTCGACATTCGCTGATAAAATTCATTACTCATTTCTCACTCATGAAAAATATCAGTCTCTTCCTATTATTCATTCTTTCCACTGCTGGAATACAAGCACAATCTACCTCAAATGGAAATAAAGTCGTACTTATCTCGCTAGATGGATTACGTTGGCAAGAGCTTTTTGGTGGTGCCGATTCCATTATAGTAAATGATGAAAATTCAGTTGATGATATAGATTATCTTAAAAAGCTAGTCTGGAAAGACTCAATAAAAGAGCGTAGAGAAACTTTATTTCCATTCATTTGGTCTACTGTAAGCACTCAAGGTGTATTGGTTGGTAACCGCTGGAAAAACAGTAATGTTAACCTCACTAATAAAGGTGTATTCTCTTATCCTGGTTATAATGAAATTCTAACTGGTTTTGCAGACGACAGAATTAATAGTAACGCTAAAAAGAATAACCCAAATATTACTGTACTTGAAACGGTTAATAAATCTCAAAAATATAATGGCAAGGTTTTAGCTTTTGGTAGCTGGGATGTATTCCCTTATATAATTAATGAAGAACGTTCTGGAATTCCAGTAAACGCAGGTTACAGCCATGCAATTACCGATAAACCAACTGATAATGAGCTACTTATTAATAAGATTCAAGACCAAACACCAAAACGTTGGGGAAGTGTTCGGTTTGATACATTTACTCATCAATATGCTATTGAAGCGATGAAAAGAGAGCATCCATCTTTAGTGTATGTAGCTTACGGTGAAACCGACGACTTTGCGCATGATGGTCGCTACGATTACTATTTACAAGCCGCTCATAACACCGATCAACTTATCAAAGATCTCTGGGAATTCACTCAAAACGATCCATTTTATAAAGGAAGAACAACTTTCATTATTACAACCGACCACGGGCGAGGAAGTGGTATATCAAAACCTAGCCATTGGGATGGCCATGGCGATAACGTAATCGGAGCTACCGCTACTTGGATAATTGCATTTGGTAACGGAGTTAATGCCCAGGGTGAACTTACAAATGGAAGACAATACTATACCAATCAAGTTGCAGTAACGGTTGCCAAGATACTAGGCGTTGATTACGATGGGAACGGAAAAGCCGGTAAAGCTTTGGATTTTATTGAGGTAAAGTAATCCTTTTTTTAGGTAGGTGTTATCTCATCTAAGTTCATACTTATAATTTACAGAAAAAAAGGAAGCAACATCATTGCTTCCTATATATTTCTAAACTGATAATTCAGGATAAAACGTCTATACGTTAAATCTGAATAGCATTACGTCGCCATCGGCTACTACATACTCTTTACCTTCTTGGCGCATTTTACCAGCTTCTTTTGCCGCTTTTTCTGAGCCGTATTTTTCAAAGTCTTCGTAAGCAATAGTTTCTGCACGGATGAAGCCTCTTTCAAAGTCGGTATGGATTACACCCGCTGCTTGTGGAGCTTTATCACCCTGGTGTATTGTCCATGCACGTGCTTCTTTCGGGCCTACGGTAAAGTAAGTTGCCAAGCCTAACTCTTTGTACGCTGAGTGAATCAAACGGTCTAGACCTGCGCTAGTAAGCCCAAGTTCTTCTAAGAACATTTCTTTTTCTTCAGGGTCGAGTTCAGCAATTTCAGCTTCAATTTTTGCACAAAACATTACAGTTTCGTCGTCATGTTCAGCTGCAATTTTTTTAACTACATCCACTAGCTCGTTGCCAGTTTCAAGATCACCTTCGCCCACATTACAAGCGTAAAGAACTTCTTTTGCAGAAAGTAAGAACAGGTCTCTGTATGCTTCTTTTTCGTCTTCTGAAATTTCAAAAAGGCGAGCTGATTTTCCGTTTTCTAGATGCTCACGTAAACGTTCAACAACATCTAATTGTGCTTTAAAGCCTTTATCGCCACTTTTCGATTGTTTTTTGAGTGTATCAATACGTTTTTCAACACTTTCTAAATCTTTGAGGATAAGCTCTTCTTCAATAATCCTGATATCGCGTTCTGGATTAACATCACCCTCAACGTGAATAACATCATCGTCCTCAAAACAACGAACAACATGGATAATCAAATCTACTTCACGGATGTGAGATAGAAAAGCATTTCCTTTTCCTTTCCCTTCCGATGCACCTTTAACAAGGCCAGCGATATCAACAAATTCGATAGTCGCTGGGATGATGCTTTTGGATCCAACCATTTTTGCAAGGTTGACAAGGCGTTCATCTGGAACTGAAACTAAGCCCACATTCGGGTCGATAGTACAAAACGGGAAGTTAGCGGCTTCGGCACCAGCATTACTTAGCGCATTAAACAATGTTGATTTACCAACATTTGGAAGCCCAACAATACCACACTTTAAACTCATAATACTTCTTATTTATTTACTTAATTAAAATCTATACACTCTTTTTGGATGATTTCCATCCCAGGCAATGCCATAGCGGTCAACATGCCTAAATCTCTTTCTACGTACACACAGCCTGTATCTAAACCAATCATCTGTTTGGTGACGAGCGGTTCTTTAAAAGGTGTATGTCCAAAAACTACAGTTTTCTCCCACGGTAAATCTGTCTTCCCGATATGATCTCTTCCCCAAAGATACGAAGATTCTGCATCCTTTTGTCTCATTCCTTCCGCAATGGTAACCGAGATAGGCGCACTTGCATGCACAAAGAAATACTCTTCAGTATCAAGAAATATTACGGTTTTTTCTAGGAAGTCGAGATGCTCTTGAGATACTTCACACTTATATGAAGCCATCGTCTCATCACCACCAAAACGTAGCCAATGATTCATCATAGCCTTAGTTCCAGTTTTACCAAGCGCCTCTAACATCATCAAATCATGATTTCCACGAATGAAAATACAACTATGTGTGCTTGAAAATTCAATACATTGGTTAATCACACTTTGCGTATCAGGTCCTCGATCTACATAATCTCCCAAAAACACATACTCTACCGTGGCACCATACTTGGCATCTAAATCAGATAGAAGTGCAGCTAATGTTTTGGCACATCCGTGAATGTCGCCGATAGCAATGTAAGTGGGTGATTCGGAACTGCTCACTTTTTCTGCGATTCTTGGATAAGTCCGCGTCCTTTTTTCTGAGCTTTTCCATCAGCTTGAAGTTCAGCTATGGATGCATCTAAAATACCATTCACAAATCGACCAGACTTAGCGGTAGAGAATTTCTTAACAATCTCTATTGCTTCGTTAATGGTTACTTTTGTAGGAATTTCTTCGAAAAAGAGGAACTCAGTAAGTGCCATTCTAAGCACTAACCGGTCTATTAAAGCTAAACGGCCAATTTCCCAGTTCTGAATATGTTTTGTGATGACCGTATCGAGGTCTTCTTGATTTTGCAGCGTGGTGAAAAATAATTTCTCTGCGAAACGGCGGAATTCTTTGTCTGTGCCAAGTGCTTCCTTTATTACAGTGTCGGTAATATACTGTACGGTATCGCCACTTTGTTGATAGGCATACAAGGCTTGAAGCACTGTTTCGCGAACTAAACGTCTGTTGATCATTTCAAATAACTTAAATTGAGCACAAAGATAAGAAATTGATTAGAATAATGATTGAAGGAATGCAATAAACTTGCCTATATTTGCAACGAATTTAAAAAGCGTCCTTAGCTCAGTTGGTTAGAGTATCACATTGACATTGTGGGGGTCACTGGTTCGAATCCAGTAGGACGCACTAAGATAAAATGCCTTTTTAATATTTAGAAAGGCATTTTTATGAGCAGATAAGTCCCTCTTTTATCCATCTATAACAGCTCATAATTTTACTAAAATCACTGCATCTATCTTCATTCTCCAAAAATTTTCATGCACAAATTTTAAGTAATTCTGTGACTTTAGTTCTGTTTAATTCCTAAATAAGCATTCCCTTAATCTTCTTAAAGATAAATACTTGAGCGTTGAATGAGCATTCAAATCAAGTTAATTTGGCTTCTATCTGATACGTCGTAAAATTATCATCAAGCTATAAATTCGTTAAAATATATTGGTCGCTCTTTTCAAATAGGCATTCCATAACTACATTAGTTTATAAATCACCACGAAGCCTTTAATAAACTTATTATGATGCCTCACACACTACTAAAACAATGGGCTGTTATTCGTGCAGAGCGAGTTTTTAGAAATTTTACCGTGCTCTTTCTTTTAATTGGTACTCCTGAAATTATCCTTGCACAAACCCTTCCTCTGCCCTCTCGGGCAACTGATGCCCTTTCAGGTAGCGAGATAAAATCTCAAATCGAAAACCTTTCTGTTGAGGATAGAGAAGAAGAAATATTTAATCAGATTTTGGCTGGCAATATCCCCGATTTTCTTCGTGATTTGGTTCCAATCTCATACTCTAAAACAATCGATGATTCTGTGTATGCTGTTACTTATTACGTCCTCCCCGATTATTTAGCACTTGGCTCCAACAGCGATTACTTTCTTATGCCAATGACTCCCATTTTAGCGCAAAAGCTTTCCAATAGCTTGGATTATATGCTTCCAACTAAACAAATGGTTGATCAAATTTGGAGCAATGCATCAATTAAACTTTCGCCCTCTCCCATTACAGCAAGTCCACAGATGACCACAATTCCTGTTATGTGGGATCACAATGTTACCGTTAATGCTCAACGTGCAGAAAAGCTTAACGAATACCCGCTTGGAGCTTTAGTAGCAGGACATAAAAAAGACGTGATTATCTCGAATAGGATTTACGGGAACTCTACAAAACGAGTTGTTATTTACGGATGGCATTATCTAAACGGAACGCCAATCCAACCCGTTTATGCTGGCCATGGAGAAAGCTATGCAGATTATAGCCACGGTATCAGACTTGTTCGAGATAGCGTGTTAATAAACAATCAGCTTTATCGTATTTCTGAAGTGTTACAAAATCCAGCAATAGCTTCTCTTTTTAGTGATGAAGGTGCCATCAGAAAGCCGTTTTATCCATTAGAGGGAACATCAGAGCTTGAGCCACCCAAACATATTGGCGTTATATCAAAAGACTCCACAACGGCACAGATTATTATCAAAGAGAATCCCAATGTAAGTTCTTATAAAATCTCTGTAAGCTTAAATGGGAGTTCATTTTCTGAGCCTGATTCTTTCAATTCAAGTAATTTTGAAATTTCGGGATTAAGTCCTTCCAAAATAACCTATCTAAAACTTCAAGCTGTTTCTGAAACTGATGAAAGTATCTATTCTGAAGTGCTTGCAGTGGTTCCATCTCAAGCACCAAACAAAGTTTTAGTTGTTAACGGATTTGACAGAGCAACCTCTGGAAACACCTATGATTTTATCAAAGAACATGGGCAAGCTCTTTATAGCAATGGATATGAATTTGATTCGGCTAGTAATGAAGCTGTTTCATCCAAATTGGTTTCTTTAGGCGATTATGAGGTCGTACATTGGATTTTGGGAACTGAAAGTACCGCCGATGAAACCTTTAGCTCTGCGGAGCAAGAAATCGTAAAAGAATATCTCCAAAATGGTGGCTCATTAATGGTTTCTGGTGCTGAAATTGCTTGGGATCTTGATAACAAAGGAAGCTCCTCTGATAAAGCTTTCATAAATGATTATCTAAAAGCTTCCTATCAATTGGATTCGCCAGACAATAAAACTTCGACATATTATTCTACCCAAGCTGTTTCAGGCTCTCTCTTTGATGGCATCTCTTCTATCTCCTTTGATAATGGAACAAAAGGCAGTTATGATGTGCAATACCCCGATGTGCTAACCGCCACAAATGGTGGTGAAAATGCTCTGACTTACTCTGGAGTTTCCACTCAACAAGTTGCTGCAGTTCAATTTAAAGGAGTTTTCCCAAATGGAAATATTCCAGGAAAGATGGTTTATCTAGGTTTCCCTTTTGAAACTATCTACCCAGAATCTGCTCGAATTGAAGTGATGAATCTTATCATGGATTTTATGGAATCTAAGGCTACTTCTACTTCTGAGAATGAAGAGTTATTTGCAAAAAAATTCGATCTAAAACAGAATTATCCGAATCCATTTAATCCAACTACCCAAATAGATTATACGCTTTCCAATCCGAATCATGTATCACTTTCTGTATATAATTCTGTTGGGCAGACTGTAGCTATGCTAGAGGATTCATTTAAATCGATGGGGAAACATTCCGTAACATGGAATGCTCAGACTTTATCAAGTGGAATGTACTTCTACAGATTAACGACCCCAGAAGGTAGTATTACTCGAAAAATGATGTTGATTAAATAGAAATTATAAATGATGAATTTTAGATTTTGAATTTTGAGCCTTCAGAAATACAAAAAAAGCTAGTTTAAGTTAATACCTAAACTAGCTTTGAGATAAATCATTTCGATTGAATATCAGTTCAGCGAATTTAGTACCGCTTTATTAAACTCATTCGCTTGTTCAATCATTATCATATGGCCGCCGTTATCAATTTCTACCAACTTACTATTGGGAATTAGGCGATTACCAAGTTCAAATACCGCAGATGGAAATCCAGGATTTAGATATCTATTTGGAATTAGGCCGTCATACTTCCCATAAATGATGGTGGTTGAATGTGTAATATCTTCAAGATAATCGGTAGTTGGTTCTGCAATCATTGCTTTGATTGATTGATCCACCGTGTAGGCAAACTCTTTCATTTCGTCTGTTTTTGCCATCCTAACACGTTCTTCTACCATCCATTCCCAGTTAGAGCTCCACTTATAAAAGTTGATAGATAGATTTGCTCTTACTTGTGGTTCAGTGGCATTTGCAATTCCTTTCTTAGTTAATACATTTGCTAACCAAGTGCCCTCGCCTTTGTCAAATTCTTCGATTCCAGCCGGCGCGACAAGGATTAAATCTTTAATTGCTTCAGGATGATTTATCGAAAGAGTAATACCTATTTGCCCACCCATTGAGTGGCCTATATAGGTGACATTCTTTAGATTCATTTTCTGAATGAAATCATTGATTTGTGAAGCATAAAAGCTCATCCCATAAGGATAATCTCCTTTATCCGATTTCCCATAACCAGGAAGGTCTATGGCAATTACTCTGTTAGTTTTTGCCAGTTCTGCGATGTTGTATCTCCAAAAACCGGCATTACTCGCCAAACCGTGAACTAATAACAGAGTTCTATCTCCCGTTCCTTCATCTATATAAGCAATGGAAGGATCTCCAGCGAGGTATTCAATCTGAAAACCATAGTCGATATCTTTAAATGCTAAAGGTTCTTTATCTGCATATTTAATCCCTGCACAGCTAGTTATAAATCCTGCAAGTACTAAAAACTTGATGCTATTTAATATCCGTTTTTTCATTTCATTCACCTTATTAAAACATTAACCAGCTTAGCGTTACAAACATCGTCCAAGGATTGAGAGGTTTTACCCCTTGTTCAGTAGCGCCGGGAGCATCATAAAAATCACCTGTAATTGCATAGCCTCCACTTAATCCTAGCGTTAGAAATACTTTCAGATCATATTTCAATTCGGCATTAATCTCTGTACCGATGTGGTTTCCACCATTGTCAATTCTATAGTTACTGTATGCAATTGCTCCACCAATTTTTGCACTGAATTTATGAGGAATAAGTGCCTTCATGAAGTTTACAGAACCACCTGTAACACCTAGTCCCATATTAGAAATATCGTGTACCATAGAATAATAACGGCTTACTACTTGAGGATCTGGAAATAACAATAATGATTTATGAGCACTATAGATGCCAACCGGAGAACCCCAAACGTTTCCAGTTAATACGCTATTTAGAGTTCCGTCATCGGCGCCGTCGCTATCGCCAGTAGTAGATAATACTTCGAACCAGATTTTGTCTTTATTCGTCATGCCGTAGCGATAAGAGAACGATGCATCTACACTAGTTCCAAATACACTAACATTCCCGACAGCAGGATCATCAGGATTTATTTTTCCTAAGTTTGAAATTACATACGCATCAAATTGGAATGGGCCTTGAACAAAATTTCTATTCCAATTTAGGTTCGTTCCCAACCAAAATATATCAGCTTTGTAACGTTGATTTATTCCACCAAGATCAATTCGAGTAGCTCCATTATAGTCTGCTAAAGCACTTGTAAGTCCTTGCCCAAGGATGGATATACCTCCAGCGCCTTTCGCGGTATCGCGTAAATACCAAGCACTAAAGCCCAATTCTAGTTTTGGATGTGGCAGTGTTAAAACATCAGCCATTGTTATGTACACATCTTGATCTCTACTCACTTGGTTTTCCCATAACTGGAAAAATCCCAAACGAGCTTTTATAGCTTGGTGCGGACGTGCAAACCAACTTGCTCCTACTGCTTGAGTTCCCCAAAACGATAATTTATACCCTGTGGTTTGGAACAAATCTAAGCCCTCAGTATTTGGATCATTTGCTCCATCAAAAATTCGTTGCATACCTAAAACTAGATTCCAGGAATTGTCTTTAGGTCTCAAATCCACATTAGCCATTAAGGTTTGCAAGTTAACTTGTCCGCCGCTTAAGCCACCACCACGGTTATTTCCAACTCCATAAGATTGATCACCCCAAGTGTAATCTATTTTAAAAAGTCCTCTGAAAGTCGCAAAACCATCTAGAATTCGAGGTTGATAGATAAACATTGGCACAAATCTCTGTTCAGTATAGATAGCAGCTCTATCAACCGTTTCTGTTGAATTTCGACCAAACATTCGCCCAATTACTTGCCCTTGGAGCACATCGTTTGTTGGTGTGATGTTTGATACTGTAGTTCTAAAAAAAGAGTATCCTATATAAGTAAGTTCTTTGGGAAGCGGATCTTCGAGACGTTCTTTCTCTTTCTGTTTTTGCTCAGTTTTAGTGAGTGTTGCATCATCATTATCGCGGAGTTGAGCCGATGCCATATCTCCTATCAATAACATCAAAAAGACAACTAAAATAGCTTTTCTCATGGTAGCATGTGTTTACTGTGGTGAACTTTGGTATAAAAAGCCTGAGTGATTAAGGCGATTATATAACTAAGACATCTCTTTTAGCATTTTCAGCAAAAGAGGTGCTTAAAAAAAACAGATGTGAATCAGGAATGATTCACATCTTTACTCAATAGTGTTTATTGCTTTGTGTATTTCTGAATCCAGAATGTACCTGTTGCACTACCATTTACCATGGTACTACCAAAACCACCTTCTACAGTTGGTGCTTCTGCTCCAATGTTTGGCTCGGTTTGAATCACTTCGTAAGTCATAGTATTGCCCTCAATCTGGAAAATACCTTCAGAAACTACAGTAGTAGGTTCAGTTTGCTGAAGTGTGATTGAACGCACACCTGATGCAGTTTCTTCACCTAAAGTAAAGGTTCCTTTAAAAGTAACTTCTGCTCCAGAACTATCGATTGAAACAACATTATAGGTATTGTTTTCAGCGAAAGATGCATTAATTCTTGCTGTTTTAGCAAGCATTTGAAGACCAGGGGCTACATTGGTAGCTCCTTCAGAAACCCAATCGCTAACAATGGCTTCTACATCGTCGTCACCATTTCCTGATGAACTCGAGCTACATGCAAATCCAGTTACGGCAAATGCTACTACTAATAAACTATATACTAATTTTTTCATGGTTTATTCCTTTTTATAATTAATTGTTTTTGGTTTGTATAGATTTTGTGGGTAATAAAACGGATCTACCTTCGGCTACTATGGCACCGTTTTGATTGATACATTTTGTTTTAAAAATGGCTCTGTTTTTGTCTTTCAGTAATTCTTCAACCTCTGCAGAGGCAGTGATTTTATCACCAAAATAGACGGGCTTGTAAAAGTTCAGCTCTTGAGATTCATAAATAGCACCTGGTCCTGGCATCTTCATTCCTAACACCGCAGAAATAAGACCCCCAAGTAATGCACCATGTACAATCTGTTTTTTAAAGAAGGTTTGCTCTGCATACTTTTTATCCATGTGGATTGGGTTTTTATCTCCCGTTAGTTCTGCAAAGGCGTACACATCTTGTTCAGAAATTTCTTTTGTGAGTTCCGCTACTTGGCCAATCTCTAATTCGTGTATGCTGAATGCCTTCATGATTACTCTTTCTCTTTTAGTAACTTCTTGAGGATTTTACCGCTATCACTTTTTGGCAACTCATCAATAAATACATAGTGCTTTGGGATTTTGAATTTTGCGAGATGTCCCTTCGCCCATTCAATTAAATCTGCACTCGATATATTTTCACCTGACTCCAACACGATAAAAGCTTTTCCGCTTTCGCCCCATTTCTCATCAGGAACACCAATTACAGCTATATCGCGGATGGCTGAATGAGTACGGAAAACATGTTCAACCTCGGCTGGGTACACATTTTCAGCACCACTGATAAACATTTCTTTTTTGCGGTCAACTACATAGAAATATCCTTCTTCATCTACTCTTACGATATCTCCCGTATGCAACCAACCATCAACAATGGTTTCGGCTGTGGCTTTGGGGTTATTCCAGTATCCATCCATACAAACAGGACCTTTCAGAATTAGCTCGCCAAGTTCACCTTGTGCTACATCCATGCCTTTATCGTCAACTACACGTGTAGAGATGTAGAAATTAGGAAAGCCAATGGAACCAATTTTTCGCTTTGAATCTTCTTGATTTAAGGAGAACACATTTGGACCAAACTCTGTTAATCCGTAACCCTGACGAACAGGAATTCCTTTATCTTGCCAAGCATCAATTAAGTTTAAAGGCATTGGCTCACCACCTACAATTGCATAGCGAACTGTTTTAAGTGAACTGCTTTTAAATACCTCAGAGCGGTACATCATATCCATCATGGTAGGCACACCAAAAAGGATACTTACTTTCTCTTCATCACACAATTTCAGAATGTTGTCTGCATCAAATTTATTCATGAGCAGTATTTTCGCGCCTCGATGCAACAACGGTGTTGTGAGAACATTCCAGCCTCCCGTATGAAAAAATGGTGCAAAAGTGATTGATACATCATTTTGAGTGAGATTCAATCTCAAACCTGTATTGATGGAATTCCAAAAAAGCATCTTATTGGTAATCACCGCACCTTTTGGCCTTCCTGTAGTTCCTGAGGTGTACAAAATCATGCAGGCGTCTTCAAAATCACCTAGGTGTTCAATCTCCTCAACCGCTTCTGAAGATTCCATTACGGCTTTAAGACCATTTTCACCATCAAATTGAATGAGAGAATTTGGAGAGAATTCCAACTTACTTACTGATTCTTGAAAGTCAGATTCAAACACAAGCACTTGTGCATCGGCATCTTCTAGCTGATAGGATAATTCAGGAACTGCAAGCCTATAATTTAACGGTAGCATGATGGCTCCCAATTTCTGTATAGCAAAAAAGAGAACTACATATTCTATGCTGTTTATGGATAGCACCGCCACTCGCTGACCTTTTTCAACCTTGTACGTATCACGCAGTAGTTGTGCAGTACGGTTTATACGCTTATAAAATTCTTTATAACTTAGTTCAGTGCCGTCCTCAACGCTTTTAATAGCAATGCTATCTGGAGAATACTGAGCCCATTTCTTAATCCAATCTGTTTCAATGTGCATGTCTAAATCTCTCATGAAGCCTCCTTTACAAATGTTTTAAAAATGGCAATAAATACTTCTGGCTTTTCAATAAAAGGGGTATGTCCGGTATCGTTTATTAATACTTCTTTAGATAAACCGCCCTCGTTGTCATATTCCTGAAGAACAAATCGAGTTTGATCTACCATAGGCTGTGGTGGATAGTTTTCTTCGCCTGGAAATTCTGGGATAAGCCCCATTTTACCTAGAACAGCTATATCAAATAGGGAATTGTTAGATACAATCAAGTCGTCCGAACCTCTCACCCAAAGAATTCTTGGTTTAACAGCAATTTGAATAAGTTTCTGAGCAAGATTTTGATTGTATTTAGGAGAAGCAGCGTTTACAGGTCCAAATTTACCAGGACCAAAAAATGGCCAGTTTTTTGACTCAACGGAATCGCCAGGATACTTTTTGTCCCCAATTTTTTCTTCCAGTAAACCTTCTAGTAATTCATTTTCATTCGAGGCTTTAAATGGTGGTTTCCAATAAAATGCATTCATTACCACTCTTGGACTCGCATTCGGATTTTCCTCCGTACGATCTTTGGCTTTAATTCTTTCTGCAAACTCTGGATTTACACTTCCTGCACCCGTGCCAGCAAAATCATCGTTACAAGGAATACCTTCTTTTCCCTTTGTTCCGCCAAAGCCATAAGGCGATACAGGATTTACTAAGGTAGCAGTTCGAATTCTTGGTGAATGATTAATCAACAAATCATAAACAACGCCGCCGCCCATACTGTGGCCCGCCACATGAAATTTGTCGACACCAATTTCATCCAACAACCCAATCACATCTTCTGATTGATCTGAATATCCTTTGGTTGCATCAATAAGCTTATCTTCAGTTTTACCATACCCACGTAAGTCTGGTGCAATTACGTTGAAATCTTCTATCAAAAACTCCATGATTTGCTTCCAGAAAATGGACGAGGAAGCATTTCCATGCAAGAAAACAATGGTTTCCCTACCCGATTTAAAAGAGTTTTGAAGTGCATGAATTTTAATGCGCGAGGTTGAATAATATTTAGAACTTACTACTGACATCTAAGCCTCCTCTATCTCTAGTTCTTTAACCGTTCTTAATTTTGAGCCTTCCAGAGTTGATACAGCAAAAACTGTTACTAGCGAAAGTATTATTGCTACGGCAGCTGCCACTCCAGGATTCTCTCCTGTTGCTTTTGTAAAGGGAACTGGTAGCATTCCATAGTACATGGTGAAATGAGTAATTACAGCAACTATAGAAGCCGAAAAAACAGCTCGGAGAGAAACACCTTTAAAAAACATCCCAAATAAAATGGGAACAAAAGCCGCTGAGAAATAGGCATACACTCCGTTTTGAGCAAATATCCCTACGCTTAATTTTGGATTTACAATTTGATCCCAAGAGAGGATAATTGTAGCAATAGCCATTACAACTATCACAATCTTGTTAATTAGCACTGAGTTACTTTTCTCAGCATTCATTCCCAACTTATTGCCAACTAAGGGCTGTAAAATATCTTTAGTGATGGTAGTTGATAGGGTTTGTACTAAGCCTTCGAGAGTTGAAAGTCCTGCTGATATTAAACCCATTACTAAAATTAAGCCTACAAAAACAGGAAACTCACTTACCACGTATGTGGAAACAAGTCCGTCCATTGGTACAGCTTTGCCATTCACTGTTAAATCAGGGAATGTTAACCTGATATATAGACCTACAATTACTACTAAAAAGAATAAGAACTGTGTGGTTATACCAGTGGCAAGATATTTGTTTACGTCATCGTCACTTTTCAGTAGAAGAGATTTTGTAAGAATGTGAGGTTGGCAAATAATGGCAACCCCTACTATGAATTGAGCGATGAAAATCTCAAAGTAATCCCGAAATAAGAAACTAGAATCGTTTGTTGTTGAAATTAGCTTAGGGTCGATTGCAGCAAGTTTATCTAGAAACCCATGAATTCCATTACTGAAATGTTCGTATCCAGAGCCAAGTAGAATAAAAGCCACTACCAACATTAAAAGCGCTTGAATTGTGTTAGTATAAACCATGGAGTTTGCGCCACCGTACATCATGTAACCAAACACAAACACCACGATTCCAACTAAAGCATAAAACTCAGGGATGTTTAATGTACTAGCCAACACCTTTGTAAGGCCAACACAAATAAGCACTATGAAAGTGATCATCAGCATAGACAAGAAGGCGAAAAACAGTCCCATTTTCTTACTCTTGTAACGAGTTTCCATCCACTGCGCCATCGTAAGTGCTTTTACTAATTTGCCGTGTTTACGAAACCCTTTTGTTAAAAGAATAAGAGAAAGCAGAGCCGCAATGGGTAATGCTATCGCCATCGCCAAAATGCCACTAATACCATATAGTGCCACAAAACCAGGGTTAATAATGAATGTAGCTGCACTAGTGATAGATGCGGCAAGAGAAAGCCCTACCGCATAAGGAGAAAACAAAACACTGCCCAATGCGTAATCGTCGATGTTTTTGACACTACGCGCACCTTTAATCACAAAATAAAGGATAGCCAAAGCATATATACTTATGAGCACCCAACCTGCGATAACTAATTCTTGTGAAGCTAATTCCATATTGATTTACCCTAGTTTTCTGTTTTACCATCTAAATGCGTTGCAGGCAAAGGTGAGTCCACCACCTGAGCCCATCATTACAATGACATCTCCTTTCTCGAGCTCATTATTCCGCACTGAAATATCCATCGCCATTCCAATTGCAGCAGAACCGGTATATCCATATTTACTCATAATGGTGGTGGCAGTATTGCGGGGTAAACCCAAATTATCCATCGTTTCAAAAATTTGATTGATGTTAATTTGGGTCATGTAAGCACGCTTGATTTCACTAACATCAAACCCACCCCGCTCGGCTACATTCTTAATCATTTGTGTCCACATAAGTGGATTCAATTCTTTTGGAAATTTCTTAGCAAACACAAGTTTGTGCATGTTTTGCTTGATGCTTTGTTCATCAACAGGATGAGCAGAACCACCGTGATAAATCCCCATATAATCGTTGTACTCGCCTTTGGTTTGTATATCCGAAGCTAAATGATGTGAAACTTCATCTTCTGTGGCTTGATAAACCGCAGCGGAAGCTCCATCAGCAAAAAGAGTAACTGTTTTCTTGTCATCTAAATTTAGATAACGGCTCATTCCGTACGCGCCAACCACAACAGCGTTGGTATATCGGGAATCTGCTTTTATGAAGTTTACTGCCGATTCAGTTGCTGTCACAAATCCTGCACAAGCTGTATTCAAATCAAAACTTGCTGCATTCGTCAATCCCATTCGGTAACAAACCACTGAAGCAGTAGATGGAGAGATAAACTCTGGCGTATCGGTAGAAACAATTAACAAGTCAATTTCTTCTGGCTTGAGCTTTGCCATATCTAATGCTTTCTGGATGGCTTCAACAATGAAGTCGCTCATCTTTTCGCCCTCACTCATCCAGCGACGTTCTTTGATAGTCAGGTTTTCTTGTAGCCACGTGTCTACATCTTCACCCAAGCGTTCGTTGAACCAACTGTTTGGCATTACCTTATCTGGTACTGCCATTCCTGTTCCAATGATTCGTGCATTTCTCATGAAATCACTCCTCCATCAACGCTAAGAACAGTTCCTGTGATAAAGTCTGCCTGCTTTGATGCTAAAAATGTATACGCATTTGCAATATCTTCTGGCTTACCCATGCGTGCCAATGGAGTTTTTGAAACCATTTGTTCAATTACCTTTTCTGGCATTTGTTGAACCATTTCTGTAGCTATAAAACCTGGAGCTACGGCATTCACTCTAATTCCTTTTCTACCTAACTCACGTGCCCAAGTTTTGGTCATACCAATTACACCCGCTTTAGTAGCCACGTAATTTGTTTGTCCAAAATTACCATACAAGCCAACCACAGAACTCGCATTCAAAATCACACCTTTCTGAGCTTCTAGCATGTGTGGCACAGCTTGACGTGTACAGTTAAAAACTCCCGTCAAGTTTACATCTATCACGCTTTGCCATGTTTTAGGATCCATGTTCTTAAGCGTTTTGTCCATAGTTATACCCGCATTGTTGATGAGCACATCCAACTTTCCATACTTCTCGATGATGGTGGTGATAGCGCTTCCAACTTCATCAAAATTGGTTACATCCACTTTTTGAAACAACGCATTCCCAAGTTGTTCAACTAACTTGTTACCAGCTTCTTCGTTCAAATCCCAAATAACAACGGTACCTTCCAACTTATTAAAGGCTTCTGCTGTTGCTTTTCCAATTCCGGCTGCTCCGCCTGTGATTAGTATAATTTGATCTTTAAAATTCATAGTGTTTTGTATGTTTGAAAAATTTCAAATGTTAATGGTAAATAAATATCGTATTTAATCATTAAGTATTGATGAAGTCTTATGCTTCAGATGTTTCTTTAAGTGATGGTTTAATCTCGGTTTTCCAAGATTTGATAAAATCTCTGTTATACTTCTCCATCTTATTATAAAACAGCTTCATTTCGTCCATTCTGTTTTTTATATGTTTCACTTGCTCATCTTCCAAATTCGATTCTGCAGCGAGAGCACCTATTCTAGCTCCTAACTCTGCATTCTTTTTCATAGAAGAGGCATAATTCTCAAATGCTTGTCCAAATATATCTGGCGCGGCTTTGTAATAATCTTTACGCTCGCCAGGCACCCAAACTCTTTCAATCACCAAATGATCTTTCAATTTTCTTGAAATTTGTGAAATTGGCCCCTTACTCATTTGTAACTGTTCGGCAATATCATCTAAGCTGAGCGGTTTGGGCGAAGCAATTAGCAAAGCAACTATTTTGCCCATTAACGAACTATAACCAAGCTTTACATACGCTTCTGAGTAGGCTTGTATAAGTTCATGTACCAGCTTTTCTTTTTCCATTCGGTAATTAAGTTCTTTTGATATGTTTGATTAGTTTCAAACATATATTAAATAGAACTATTAAACAAATTAAAAAAAAGCGCTTCCATTTTGGGGCTAACTGTTACAGTTTAATCATCCTTTTCCTGCCGATACATGAAGTAGAACGACTGTTTGAACTGCTGGAAAACCCACTAATGAAAAAAGAGGCTATCAACCTCTTTTTCCTATTTAACAATAATTAGAACAACGGAGATTATTCCAATTTTAATCTACTATGGTTTGATATTATGAATAATACCAAGTTCAAGACCGCGCAACTCAGCCAAACCCCTAAGCCGACCTATAGCAGAATATCCATGAAAGGTAATTTTTTTATTTAGGTCATCGAGCATTTGGTGCCCGTGGTCTGGCCGAAATGGAATTTCGAAATCATCTCTTCCCTCCGATTTACGTCTTTGCGACTCTAAAACGAGCGCTTTCATAACTGCATACATATCCACACTGCCATCTAAATGATCTGCTTCATGAAAACTTCCATTTCCTTCACGTTGTACATTTCTCAAATGCACAAAATGGATTTTATGTCCTAATCGCTCAATAATTCCTGGTAAATCATTTTCTGGTAGAGGTCCTAAAGAACCGGTGCAATAAGTAATTCCGTTTGCTGGGCTATCAATCGTTTGTGTTAAAGCAAGCAAATCAGCCTCCGTGGACACAATTCTTGGTAAACCAAAAATTGCTGTGGGTGGATCATCTGGATGGCAACATAATTTCATTCCCAACTCTTCAGCTGTTGGCACTACATTTCGCAAAAAATAACTCAAATTTTCGCGAAGTATCTCTTCGGAAATATGATCGTATTCGGCTAATTGCTTTTTATAATCCTCAATGGTGAATATATCACCTGAACCGGGAACACCTTGGAGAATATTTTTAGTTAGCTGAGCTTGTTCTTCATCCGTTAGGCAATTAAAATACGAGGAGGCTTCTATTTGCCGATCTTCTGTATAATCAGCTTTGGCTCCTTCTCTTTCTAATATATGGATATCGAAAGCGGCTAGCGCAATGGCATCGTAGCGTAAAGCTTTTGATCCATCTTTATATGTGAATGTTAGATCTGTGCGAGTCCAATCTAAAACGGGCATAAAATTATAGCAAACTATCTTTATGCCACATTTAGCCAAATTCTGTAATGAAGTTTTGTAGTCTTCAATCAGCTGATCTCTTTCAGGCAAACCTTTTTTAATGGCTTCATGTACATTTAGACTTTCAACAACGGCCCATTTAAGGTTTCGTGGTTGTTGAGTTTCTTCGTTCCATTCAATAATTCGTTGGCGTTTTTGAATTTCTTCCACTGTCCAAACTTCACCTACTGGTACATGATGTAGTGCATGCACAATTCCATAGGCTCCTGCTTGTTCAATATCAGAAAGTGAAACAATATCATTTGGTCCGTACCAACGCCAAGATTGCATTAACGCCATATTCTAAACTCCACTAAAAGCGCTGAATCCACCATCGATTGGAAGTACTGCACCAGTTATAAATTTCGATTCAGGACTACATAAGAATAATACTGCGCCATTAATTTCTTCCTCATTCCCAAAACGTTTCATTGGGGTATTTTGGATGATGGTATTGCCACGTTCAGTATACGAGCCATCTTCATTCAGCAATAAAAACCGATTCTGTTCGCCGATAAAGAACCCTGGAGCAATGGCATTTACTCGGATACCTTCCCCAAACTTCAGCGCCATTTCTACGGAAAGTGACTTCGTGAAATTTTCCATCGCTGCCTTTGATGCCGAATAGCCAATTACACGAGTAATAACTCGGTCGGCCGCCATCGAAGAGATATTCAACACAACACCTTCTTTCTTATCTGCGAATACTTTCCCAAAAACTTGGCTCGGTAAAACGGTCCCCATCAGATTCAGACGAGATACAGCTTCAAAATCGTCCGTTGAGATATCAAAAAATGTCTGCTCCGGAGCAATGGTGGCTCCTTTTTTATTTCCACCAGCAGCATTAATTAGTATATCAATGGTTCCAAATTCATCAAGAATTTTCTGTTTTGCTGAATTGAGCCCTTCTATACTTAATACATTGGTAGCGATACATAAGGTAGCTTTTGAGCTTGGGTCAATTTCATTGGCCTTTGCCTGAAGCTTAACTAGCGTTCTACCAATAAGTACCACTTTAGCACCTTCATTTATAAATGCCTTGGCAATGCTTCCCCCTAAGGTTCCACCCCCACCCGTAACAATTACAATCCTATCCTTAAACCGATTCATAAAGCTAATTTTTGATTCTGTTAAAATTTTTACAGCAATTTATGGAACAATTTTGGGAAATCGGTTGCTCCATATAAGCATATTAGGTATAATAAGTATATATAATAGTGATTCAAAAGAATAAACAATGGAAGCGCTTCTTAAAAAGACATTTTATCTTGCTTTTTTACTAGTTACGATGCTCAGTTGTGGCAAAGTCTCTAGCACCAGAGTTGTTAAACTTGGCCATGGATTAGATGTTAACCATCCCGTACATAAAAGTATGGTGTTTATGGCGCAACAGGTTGAGAAAGAATCTAATGGAACTCTTAAGATTGAAATTTATCCGAGCCAACAATTAGGTACAGAAAGACAGTTGGTGGAGTTGCTTCAAATAGGTAGTCTGGGAATTACAAAAGTCTCGGCTAGCGTGCTTGAAAACTTTGCCCCTTCCTATAAAGTATTCAGCATTCCTTTCATTTTTAAAAATGAACAACATCGCTTTAATGTTTTAGAGGGTGAAATTGGACAAGAAATTTTAAAAGATGGTGAAGAATTTTGGTTTCACGGACTTTGCTTTTATGATGCGGGGAGTCGGAGTTTTTATACCAAAGACAAGCCCGTTTACAAACCTGAGGATCTGGAAGGACAGAAAATCAGAGTGATGGAGAGCCAAACTGCGATGAACATGGTTCGATCGTTAGGTGGTTCTCCCACTCCGATTTCTTTTGGGGAACTCTACACCGCTTTACAACAAGGCGTAGTTGATGGAGCCGAAAATAATCCTCCAAGCTTTTATACATCTCGTCACTACGAAGTGAGTAAATATTACACCATCGATGAACACACTGCTGTTCCAGATGTTTTGATTATAAGCACCCATGTTTGGAGTTCATTAAGCCCAGAACATCAGCAAATTTTGCAAAAGGCTGCGTTAGAGTCGGCTGAGTATCAGAAGAAATTATGGAAAGAGGCTAGCGATGAAGCTCTAACGAAAGTACAAGAGGCTGGTGTAGAAATTATCTACCCTGATAAATCAGCGTTTCAAGGGAAAGTACAAGAGCTTTATAAGAGCTACGAAAAAGATCCTCAAATGGATCAATTGATAAAACGCATTCAAAAAGTAGAAGGCTAATGAAACAACTCATAACTCGTTTAGATCAACTTCTCGAATACTTGATTATAAGTATTATGGCAGTGCTAGTAATTGATGTGCTTTGGCAAGTTGCCAGCCGGTTTATTTTGGGAGATCCCAGCTCTTTTACTGATGAGCTTGCCCGTTTTCTACTCATCTGGCTAAGCCTTTTTGGAGGAGCTTACATGTTGGGTAAAAAAATGCATCTAGCCATCGATTTAATTTCTCACAAACTCGATGAACGCAAAGCTCTTAGATATGATAATTTCATTCAAATAACTATTCTAGTTTTTGCAATTGCAGTACTTCTTATTGGTGGCTCTAGACTCGTGTTTGTTACTCTTTTCCTAAACCAAACTTCTGCAGCTTTAGGTGTCCCCTTGGGATATGTTTATATGGTACTTCCACTAAGTGGAGTAATTATGTGTATCTATTGCATTCATTTCATCCTAGAGAATCTTGCAACTTCACGTAGTTTAAACAGCAACGCACAAAATTCAGGAGAATAAAATGGGATTCGAAAGCATACTTATTCTCATTCTAGTTTTTGTAGTATTGTTATTTCTACGTGTGCCCATTGCGTTTAGCATCGGTTTAGCGACCTTGGCAACTATTTTAGTGAGTGTTGCTCCTTTACCTGCGGTTACAACGGTAGCACAAAGAATGGCAACGGGATTAGATAGTTTTACTCTTTTAGCAATCCCCTTTTTCATTCTTGCAGGACAATTAATGAACAAAGGTGGCATCGCAAAGAGGCTGATTGATTTTGCTAAAGTTTTGGTTGGAACACTTCCTGGTGGATTGGCATATGTTAATGTAATTGCAGCCATGCTTTTTGGAGCCATCTCTGGTTCAGCCGTTGCCGCAGCTTCAGCAATTGGTGGCATTATGGCTCCACAGATGAAAAAAGAAGGCTACGATCCTGAATTTGGTGCTGCCATCAATATTACTTCCTCAACAACAGGACTACTAATTCCACCCAGTAATGTTCTAATTGTATATTCGCTAGCAAGTGGCGGTGTTTCTATCGCAGCTCTATTCCTAGCCGGATACATCCCTGGTTTATTAGTAGGACTTGGCCTGATGGTAACTTCGGGCTACATCGCTTTTCGAAAAAAGTATAAAGTTGCCGAGCGTGTTTCTCTCAAAACAGCTGTTCTTAGTTTTTTCGATGCTATTCCTAGTTTGTTCCTCATTTTCGTAGTAATTGGTGGGATTATTGGCGGAATTTTCACAGCTACAGAAGCCGCAGCCATTGCCGTACTCTACGCACTTGTACTTTCATTTATCTACAAAGAGATTTCGATTAAAAGTTTACCCGATGTGCTCTTAGAAGCAGCTAAAACCACATCCATCGTTATGTTATTAATTGCTACTTCGGTTGCGATGTCGTGGGTGCTTTCATTCGAAAATATTCCACAGTCCATCTCAGCAGGACTTATTTCTCTATTTGACAGTGACATTGCCATCTTACTAGTTATCAATTTGATATTACTTTTTGTTGGTGCTTTTATGGACATCACGCCAGCAATTCTCATTTTCACACCAATTTTTTTACCGGTAGCAACTCAGCTTGGTATAGACCCTGTACACTTTGGGATTATAATTGTATTCAATCTCACCGTTGGTTTATGTACTCCGCCAGTAGGCACCATTCTTTTTGTGGGATGTTCAGTTGCCGATGTTCCCATTACAAAGGTTATAAAACCTTTACTCCCTTTATTCTTAGTAATGATTGTCAGTTTAATACTGGTCACTTTTGTGCCAGATCTAAGCCTTTTCTTACCAAGACTCTTTGGTTATTAATTCACAATGAAATGAATAGATTCATGAACACAACATTTAAACATACACTTAGAACTACAGGAGTCGGTGTTTTGCTAGCCACTACTTTTGCTTGTTCCTCACAAAGTGATTTACAGCTAGAAATTACGAACTCAAATACTTTTGGAGTTCAAAATGCAGCCGTAAGCGTTAATTTAGAAAGCTCAAAAATTGTACTTCCTACTGCTTTTAGCATCGTAGATAGTAAAGGTACTGAGATTCCGTATCAGTTGGACGATTTGGACCAAAACGGCACCCAAGAAACACTATTTTTACAGATGACACTGGGAGCAAATTTCTCTGAAACCCTTAGCATCAAAAAAGTCACTAAAGCTCCTGAGTTCACTACCAAAACTGCTGCTGTAATTAAAGTACGTGATAAAGCCGATCCTGAAAGCATGCAAATTGGCGATGATTTCGAGTTTGTTGATAGCTACACTCAGCCTTTCAATTTTAAGCAAGACAATGGTCTTATTTTCTTAGAAGGTCCTGGTTGGGAATCCGATTTAGTAGGTTATAGATTCTACTTCGATAACCGCAATCGCTTCGACATCTTCGGAAAGAAAACAGATAAGCCTTCACTTGGTTCCATCACAGAAACCTACCACGAGCGTAGAGATTGGGGCGCGGACATCCTAAAAGTAAATTCATCCTTAGGAATTGGATCTCCGGCTCTTTTTCAAGACAACAAATTTTACGCTATTGAACAAACAGGTTTAAGCACACTTGAAACCATAAGTAACGGCCCTCTTCGTTCTATCATCAAAGTAACTTACCCAGATTGGACGGTTGGCGACAAAACAATGAATGCAGTGATGAAGTTAGAAATTCACGCACATCATCGTTATACAGAGCTTAGTTTGAAAACAGACGCTGCCGATGACGTTTTTGCTACTGGTTTGGTAACTCACAAGAATGTGGAAAAAATTAGTATTTCAGAAACACCCGACTACACTTTTGGATATACTTGGGGAAATCAAACAGATTTAGAAGAAGGTTTAGGAATGGCTGTAATTTTACCTGGAAACTACTCTCCTGAGTATAAAGGTGAATTTCAAGATAGCTACGTGTTTAGTTTAAATAGCCAAAATTCCGAAGTGAAATATCGTTTTTTAGCTGTGTGGGAATTAGAGCCTGAAACCGTTCGCATCCCAACTGTAGAGAAGTTTGAAGAATATATTGATCAAGTAGCCAAGCAATGGCAACATCCGCTAAAAGTAACCATCAAAAAATAAAAGAATATGTCAGTTTTAGAGAGTTTTTCATTAGCCGGAAAAACAGCGTTAGTAACAGGAGCAAGTCGAGGTTTAGGCCAGGCAATGGCCATTGCTTTAGCAGAAGCTGGCGCTGAAGTTATTTGTTCAAGTTCATCTGATGGTGGCTGTAATGATACCGTTTCAAAAATAGCGAGCTTAGGTGGAACGGCCCATCAAGTAACCGCAGATCTTAGCAACAGATCTCAGATTGAAACTTTCATTGCCAAAGTTTTTGAGATTTCTCCCTCAATAGATGTACTCGTTAATAATGCAGGAACGATAACCCGTCATCCTGCAAAAGAATATCCCCTCGAAGAATGGGATATGGTTCTACAAGTAAATCTTGCTTCAGTATTTCAACTATGCCAAGCTTTTGGCAGTAAAATGATAGAACGCGGTGGCGGGAAAATTGTAAATATCGCCTCTCTCCTATCATTTTCAGGTGGGATAACAGTTCCAGCTTATACTGCAAGTAAGCACGCCGTTGCAGGACTTACAAAAGCATTGGCCAACGAATGGGCGAAAGATAACATCCAAGTTAACGCCATTGCCCCTGGATATTTTAAAACTGACAACACTCAAGTGTTACAAGATAACGAAGAGCGAAATGAACAAATTACTGCACGCATTCCTACTGGAAAGTGGGGAACTCCTTCCGATTTAGCTGGAGCAGTCGTGTTTTTAGCTTCGCAAGCAAGCAACTATGTAAACGGCCATACCCTTACCGTAGACGGCGGTTGGATGGCTCGATAAATTTAATTTCTAATTACAAAAGACCTTTTAAGATGGTAAATCCAAAGTTAATAGGACCCAACAGACAAGCCGAATCTAAAACCCCAGAACAGCGTAGAAAAGACGCTAAAGTTCAAATTCCTCTTACGGATGATGTAAGAGTTGTAGAGACTTTTGATGCTGTACCAGTTTTAAATAAGAGAGAACCAATCATTACAGAAGACAACTCAACTTTTGAGTATCTCCGTTTAGCTAGAATTGTTTTAGATCCTAGCAAAGATGATTATTCACCTCAAGAAATTTCAACCAGTAACGAAGAACTCGTTTTCTATGTAAATCGAGGTTCTGCTCAAGTTACAGTGAATGGTGAAACACACACTCTTTTAACTGGTGATGTGATTTATATCGGCATTAATGAAACAGCTGTTGTCTCAGCAACCGAGTTTACCGATGTAAGTGAATTCAGAGCTGTGGATTGTAATACTTCATATCCTGTTCAGCACATCAAACACAAAGAGCTCGAGAAAACCGAACTAGCAGCAACTGTTGGTTCAAAACGCCCTATGAGTGTAAGAACGGTATACAAACTTGTTGATGGCGCCAATGTTCAAGCATGTAGATTGCTTTTTGGTGACACTTTTATGCAACAGCCTGGCGCGGTTGGAAGTTATCCTCCACATTTTCACGGTCCTGATGGTCCTTTTGGATTTGGTAAAGATGCCAAAGAAGAAATCTATCACTTTCGTGTACAATCAACTATTGAAGGCGATAAGCCTTACGTCCTTCAGAACTGTTCTCGACCAGGCGAAGAAGTTGGGATTTATACCCATATTTTTGACGAGCAAGCCATCAACGTAACACATGGTTACCATGATACTATTGCGCCTCCTGCCATAGAATTTATGTTTACTTGGTGTTTAGCTTCATTTACTGAAGGCCGACGTGATTGGGCAGAAGTGCTTAATAAACCAGGTTTTGATAACGAGTGGTAAATCACTTTAATTTAGTTTAAAGACTCATATTCCATCATGAATAAATTATCTCCCATTATTGAGGATGTTAGGAAACGAGCCGCTCTTGCAGTGGTTCGTTTGCCTAATCCTGAGGATGCAATTCCCGTTACCGAAGCATTACTAGAAGGTGGCGTGACCGCAATTGAAATCACGCTTTCTACCCCAAACACTTTTGAAGTAATTGAGCAAATTAGCTCTACATTCGCAGTTGATGCTTTAGTAGGAATTGGCTCGGTTACAAATATTGAACAAGCTGAAAAAGCCATCCAAGCTGGTGCAAAGTATGTAGTTTGTCCTATTTTCAAACCAGAAATTATTGCTTTTACGGCATCTCATAACATCCCAACCATTCCGGGATGCTTCACACCAACCGAAATACAACATGCCTATGAAGCAGGTGCGGAAGTAATTAAAGTCTTCCCTGCTGATTGTTTAGGAATGGCGTTTTTCAAAGGAGTGAAAGCACCTCTGCCCCATCTCAACTTGATACCAACAGGTGGTGTAACACTAACCAACGCTGGAGAATGGCTAAAAAGCGGTGCATTTGCAGTAGGTTTAGGTAGCGCCTTAATGGATAAAAAAGCCATTCAAGAACGCAATTTCCACATCTTAACATCCAACGCAAAACTTCTGATGGAAACCATCCGTCAGGCTAATAATTAATACCATGTCCAAAAAAGTAGTAACCTTCGGAGAGATTATGTTAAGACTCTCCACACCAGGATTTTCAAGATTTGTTCAATCTCAGAACTTTGATGTAAACTATGGCGGTGGCGAAGCTAATGTTTCGGCGGCGTTAAGTAATTACGGCCTCGAGAGCTATTTTGTAACCAAGCTTCCTAAACACGAAATTGGCGAAAGTGCCCTCAATCAAGTTCGGAAGTTTGGTGTAGATACACGTTTTATAGTTCGTGGTGGCGATCGTTTAGGCATTTACTTTCTTGAGACTGGAGCCAGCCAAAGACCTTCAAAAGTAATCTATGATCGAGCCGATTCTGCCATCACAAAAATGGATTCCAATGAAGTTGATTGGGATGCTGTTTTTGAAGGAAAAAATTGGTTTCATTGGACAGGAATCACTCCTGCATTGGGGAAAAAAGCTCAAGAAAATGTACGCTTAGCGTGTATTGCAGCCAAAAAAGCTGGACTTACCATTAGTTGTGATTTGAACTTTAGAAGTAAACTTTGGACTACTGAAGAAGCACAAGCAGTGATGAACCCCTTAATGGAATATGTTGATGTTTGTATTGCTAACGAAGAGGATGCAGACAAAAGCCTTGGCCTAAAAGCTGGTACTACAAATATTGAGTCTGCAGAATTGGATGAGTTTGGATATTTCGAACTCGCCAGAAAACTGAAACAAAAATACAATTTCCAGACAGTTGCTATCACACTAAGAGAAAGTCATTCGGCCTCCCGAAATGGATGGAGTGCTATACTACATGATGATAAGAACTGCACAACACCAGTACGCTCCACTCATTATGATATACAAATTGTAGACCGAGTTGGTGGTGGGGATTCTTTTGCAAGTGGATTGATTTACGGTTTACTTACTAAAAAAAATACCAAAGATGCATTAGAGTTCGCTGTAGCATCTTCTTGCTTAAAACAAACTATACCTGGTGATTTTAATTTAGTTCGGGCTGATGAGGTGGAAAAACTACTTCAAAACGGCGGTAGCGGTCGTGTAGAGCGATAAGCTAAACTATACTTGATGAGTAACCATTAACAAAGTATTAATTTTTGCCTATATATCAGTATTTAGGAATCGTTTTTTAGATACTGATTAGTTTAAATTAGGATTATTAGGTATATTGGGTATAGAAATAATTTATAATAAAAGTAAAAAATGTCGATAGATTTTCAGGATTCAACCCCACTTTATGTTCAAATTGTAAGGGACATAAAAGAAAAAATAGATGGTGATGAGTTAAAAATCGGGGAACAGTTACAATCCCACAAATTATTGGCAAAAGAATACAACGTAAGTTTAATAACTATAAAAAGTGCCCTCTCTACTCTCATCGATGAAGGCTATTTATATAGCCGAGTTGGAAAAGGAACATTTGTAGCTAAAAAGAATGGAGATGCAAGTATTACTCGTCACTCTTCAATTGGGATGGTTCTTCAGCATTTAAAAGATCCGTTTTTCTCTTTAATAGCTCAGATTGTTGAAGAAAAAGCGTATACAAAGAATTTCAATATTCTGTTGTCTAATAGCTCTAGCCAAATCGAAAAAGAAGAAGGGCAAATTAAGCACTTTAGGGAACTTGGGGTTAAAGGTCTTATAATTGCAACTTTACGGAAGGAATTACAAGCTCCTCCTATCATAAGAAAGTTACATAACGATAACTTCCCGTATGTAATGATTTCTTATATTGCAGATGCCGACATTTGGTATGTAGGAACAGATCACGAACTTGGTGCCTATTTGGCAACTAAGCACCTTATAGATTTAGGTCATACAAAAATTGGATATTTAAGTCCTAAAACTAATCCTCTTGATACGATTCGTTTTAAAGGCTACAAAAAAACACTCGAGGAAGCTGGAATTGAATACAATGAAACATTCCGATTAAGTAAGAATACCAGAGATACACTAATAAGCTACGAAGCTGGTTATGAACTTGGCGATAGATTCCATGAATTAGATGAAAAGCCAACAGCATATTTTACCTACGATGACACTTCTGCTTTAGGCTTTATGAAACGCGTACAGGAACTCGGATACCGTATTCCTGAAGATTTAGCCTTAGTTGGCTATGATGACATCGACCAAGCTAAATACGCTTCAAGTCCACTTACTACCATTCATCAACCAGTTGAGAAAATTGGTGAAGCGGCAATAGATAAACTTATTAAAAGAATTGAAGGTGAAAAAGCGGAAGTTAGAACACTTTTTGAGCCTCACTTGGTAATTCGTGAGTCTTGTGGCGCTGCCATCTCTTCTAAATAAAAAAGGAAAGATAAATCTTTCCTTTTTTAGCTTTTAATTATTTTCTAATTGTACTTTGCTCAATTGATTTTAAATCTGGCTAAGTAAAAATGCTAGAATTAGATAGCCTAATACAATTGCCCAAGAGATTAAAAAGCCTTTCATATCTACTTTATAGTTCTTGAAACTGAACTTCTTATCTTTCTTGAATAAGTCTACAAGTATCAATCCCTCTCCTGCTTCAAGTGCTATTGTGTTATCTAATAATGGAATAATGTTTTCCTCAGATTGAGCATTTCTTTGCTTAGGCTTCTCCAAATCTGAAACTGATATTCCTACATCCTCTAGGCGTTGCTCTTGCCCAACAGGCGTATTTAGAAGCGAATAGAATCGATTCACTATCGCTTCGTCTTCAGGTTTAGTAAACCAGCTTACCGTTACCATTGTAGCAAAACCAATCGGAATGTATAATGCTACTTGCTCAGGAAAACTCCAGCCATAATAACTTGTAGTGAATGAAATTATAGCTGTGATAATCATGGATGACCAAGCACCATAACGATTTGCACCTTTCCAAAAAACGGCAGCCCAAAAAGCTATTCCCAAGAAAGCCATAATTTTCCAGATTAAAAGTAATCCTTCTACTACTGTTGGGATATATAATGCAATTCCAACACCAGCTGCAACTACAAAAAATGAGCTAATTCGCGCAACACTTAAATAGTGTTTTTCTTCGGCATCTTGTTTTAAGAAACGCTGGTAGAAATTTCGAGTAAAAAGAGCGGAGCCATTAACCATAAAATTATTACAGGAAGCAACAACAGCTGCAACCATTGCTGCTATCATCAAACCTATAAAACCTGTTGGAAGTAATTCTACTATGGCTCTACCAAAAGCTAATTCTCTTTCCGAAGAATCTGCGTTTACGATAGATGGAAATACAACGGCAATCAAAATACCTGAAAAAGCCCAACCAAGTGTTGCGAAACGTTTAATGAAAGTTCCATAGGTCCAACCACTCCTGCAATTTATTTCTGTCTTACCTGAGCCATTTATTGACATGTGATGAGGCTGAACTACAACCCCAATCAGGCCATTTAATACCGCCATCGCGATAAAGAAGAGTGTCACTTCTTCATTTGCAACCAAGCTAAACCAATCAGCTGGTAAAGCAGCATGCGCGGCCTCCATCCCCCCAATTCTTTCTAATGCAAAAGGAATGATTAAGAATGAAAGTAGTAGAATGAAAAAGCCTTGAATAAGCTGTGTTGCAGCAGCGGCAACCAAACCACCTAATGCTCCATAAATTACAAAGAAGAGCATCATCCCAATAACCGCAACTTCTGTTGAAATAGCGCCTCCAGTAACCGCTTCAATAGTAACTCCAGTTCCTTTTAAAACCACCCCTATGTTTGCGGCAAACCAAGTTAAGCCTACAAAAGCATACGCAGCTCCCATTCCAGTTCCATAACGTTGCTCAAAGAAATCGCCAATAGTAATGTAGCGTAAGCGTCGATAAATAGGGGCAATTAACCAGAAAAATGGAGTCGAAAATAAGTACAGCCATTGGTACCAGATTCCAGCTAAACCAATTTGTGAAGATGCGCCAATTACGGCCACAACTTGATCGGTTCGAGTCCCAGCACCGAAAGCCTGGGCAACCATAAGTAGCTTTCCAAACTTACGTCCTCCCATAAAATAATCGCCAGTAGATTTAACAGCTCGATTTGAATACAAACCAATCGCCGTAATTACTGATATATAAATGCCGAGAATAATCCAGTCTAAAACACTGATTCCTAAAAAGTATACACTCATTTTAGTTTTCCATGTTCTTATATTCGTCCATTGCAATGGCTGCGTAAATTACCGCACCTAAACCTCGAGGGTCATTTAATCGAGCTCCCCAATCTGCATATTCTTGATCTGAGAACATAATTGGCGTTCCACGAACGATTCCAATTACATTGCCCTCTTCATCAATTTGCTGAGCAAGAGCATTCCAACCTTTATCAATGCTTTCAGCGTATTCTTCTTTGGGTAACCAACCTTCCATTACACCAACGGCATAAGCTCTTACAAACATCGCTGTTGCTGAAGTTTCAAGGTAGGTAGAAGAGTTATCCAACACTTGATGCCATCTACCATCTTCGGCTTGGACTTTCAATAAGCCCTCGGCATGATTCTTAAATATCTCTATAATTTGTGCTCTTTTAGGATGATTTATTGGCATTGCAAGTAACAACTCAGTTTTGGCCATCATTGTCCAACCGTTGGCTCTGCCCCATTTACTTGGAGAATGTTCTCCCTTTCTGGAAAAATAACCATGCCAATATAGATTGCTAGCATCATCTCGTAAGTGACTATCAAAAAGTATTACTTGGTTTACTACTTCATCCAAATATTTCTGGTCGCCTGTAAGTTCAGTCATTTTTAAGAGAACGATGGAACTCATAAATAAATCATCTGCCCAAACACTCATGGTATCTGGCGTAAAACGAGCAAATGTGCCGTCTGGTAAACGAGAAGCTTTTTCTAAGATATAGTCAGAAACTTCATGTGCTAATTGCTCTTCAACTTCATTTCCTTCTAAGCCTTCATCAAGAAGTCGATTTACATAAGGCACTGTTTGCATTCCGATATCATCCAACAAAGAGTATCTAAAATAATGCCCAAAAGGACTTTCTCTAAGTCCGTAATCATCTCGCATTTGCTGAATATCATCTCTGTTATCTAGGAAAAAATTGAGGTGATTGTTGATGTATTCTGAATAATCTAAGTCTGAAAAATGACGATCAGCACTGCGCATTGCATCCAAAAACGTACCTGTAAAATAGCGCCAATCTTGATAGGCTAACTTCCCAGGCAATCCTTTTACTAAATTCAATTTAGGCAGATTCCAACGAATGGATTTACCAGTATTGCTGGGATACTCTTCAGTCAGCATTTCTGTGACTGAAATATTAGGATTTTCAATTTGGGAAACATCAAACTTTTTTGAAAGTGGTCCTAACCACCAATATCCAAAATATTCAAAATCTTCATCGTCTGAAGGTGCATGTAATTTAACAGCTGGATGAGCTAGTCCATTATCAAAGCGTAAAAATCCAAAGTTTATTCTGTTTTTAGCATGATTTTTTGGTTCAAAACGAATAACTAATGTGTGTTCTCCTTCTGTGAGGGATACTTTTACTTTGTCGTTATAATTGAACAATCCATAATCATCATGACTTAAACTTCCTTGTTTGGAAGAAGAATTGCTAAAAACTTCACTACCATCAATCTGAACACTAATTGCCCCTGCAGCATGAGTTACCCCAAGTTCCATTTCCGGTAAAGACTGAATTTCCTCAGAAACAATAACTTTTGATCTTGCATAGAAAACACCTGCTTCTTTAATGGGGAAATCTATTAAATAAGAACCATCTTGCTCAAATTCTTCCACCTTTGGAATAAACTCGAACGTAGTCCCATTTACGATTATGTCAGAAACATGCTTTGTAAGTTCTTTGGGGGATAATGTTTCTTTTTTGGGCGAAGAACATGAATACAAACTTACAGCTAGTACAAGTAGTAGGAGTTCTATTTTGGGGAAATATTTCATGTCGATTAGTTTCAGAATTCGATGGATTATTTTTTGTAAATCAATGGATTAAGATCTGTTTTAGCAATGTCTCCAGGATCTAGATTAGGAAGAAAAGCATCACGATCGGCTAGATGTGGTGTTCTTGTAAATTCGCTTACTTTAATTCCATCTTCCATGTAAATGATGGTCATAACAGCACGGGTTTTATCCGAAACATTGGGCCCAGCTCTATGGAATGTCCAACCTGAATGGAAGCTAATTTCACCAGCATCAAAGCTAGAATCGTCCAACTCTAAATTTGCATCAGTGAGTTTAGATTGAATGATGGCTTCGCTTTCTGTACTGATTTCTAAATCTCGACCAAAATCATATTTATGGCTTCCTAAGCTAAATGCGAGCGGTCCCATATCCTTTGTTGTCTCTTGAAGTGGAATCCAAGCTGTAATGGTGTTATCACTGGCTAAAGGCCAATAAAATTGATCAGCATGCCAAGGAGTAATGTTATTAATTGAACCCGCTGGTTCTTTGTATAAAGCTTGGTCGTGATAAAGGCGAACGCCTTCTACTTGCATCAAATCGGAAGCTATTTTGCCGAGTTTTTTGCTCAGAACTAACTTTCTGACAGTTTCGTTATCCTTCCAAAGATTAGTTATCTGAATAAAAGCCTTTTCAAAAGCTGTTCTTTCTTCCATTGGCTTTTTGAGCAATGGGTTCTTTTCGATTACCTCTTTTGTAATTTCTTTATTAAAGAACTCAAGAGTTTCGGTGTTCAAAACTTGTTTTAGCTTTATATAACCATGCTCTTGATAGTAGCTAATTTGTTCCGATGTTAGCTCAAAAGGTTCATTCAGGTTTTTATCTATGTCATACATTTTCGTTCTCCATAACAAATTTTGCTGCCTCACTATCGATAAAAAGCTTGGCGTTATTATGAACTCTTAAAATACTTGCTGGACATTCAGTAGATATTGGACTCAATAACGTTTTCTGTATAGCCTCTGCTTTCTGCTGTCCGGGAACTACGACCGATAAATACGTTGCTTTCATCAATGCAGGAATTGTTAAAGTAGCGGCCGTTTTTGGGACATCATCTACATGTGAGAATTCACCATCGTTTACTTGCTGTTGTCGACATACTAAATCTAGTTCCACCTCTTTCACTGTTTTATTATCGTAAAAATCTGCTACCGGAGGATCATTGAATGCCAAATGACCATTCTCTCCAATCCCCAAACAAACTAAATCAATTGGAGCTTCATCAACAATTTTGGCATATTCATCGAGGCTTTCGCCAAAGTAATGTACCTGCTTGAAATCCTTATGCTTAAATAGATGCTCCTTCAAAAAATTCCCAAAACGTTGTGGGGCAGTAGCGGGCAAAGTATTGTATTCATCCATGTGGAGGGCAACAATTTTGTTCCATTCAATACTATCAATATTCAGTAATGCTGAAATAAACTCACGTTGAGACGCAGCAGCAGCAAACACAATTCGTATCTCTTCTTTGGTTTTCAAAACCTCTGCGATTATTGACGCTACATGTTCGGCAGCTTTTTTACCCATACTTTTTCTATCAGGAAAAACGGCAACTTTTAAGGTGTCTATCTCAAATTCTTTCACTTTAATGTCCTCTTGTTATTCAATAATTTTATATCGGTTTTTAGTGCTTCTCATTTCAGAGTCTGGAAGTCTAAAGCTGAAACCCCAATCTCCTTTCCCGTTAGTTATTTTAACCATCAGATGATTTCGCCCCTCTTTAAGAGGTAGAAATAGTTCATCTTCATCGGCTTTAAATGCTCTTTCTACAATATTTTTATAAACTTGAACTCCATTAACATAAACTTCTACCCCATCGCTACTACCAACTAAAGCTCTCACTTTTCGGTCTGTTGCAACATCGATATGAGCGAAGGCATACATCACAGAATTTTCACTTTGCTCATAAAGCTCATCTAGGTCAACTTTTGCGAAATATGGAGTATTTACTCTTCTCCATCTATACTTTACATCATTGTAGTAGAATTCCTCTGTTACACTAGGAAAGGTTTTTGAAATACCACCAGTATCTTCTAGATGATCTATCCCTGAATCTTTATAGCCCATTGGATTTGGAATAGGCTCTATCATCAACCAGCCTCTAAAATACCAGCCATCTGTTTTCTGAATATCTAAACGGATTTCTGAAGGCTCAGGTAAAGTTTCGCCTCTGTCAAAAGCATAAGTGGCACTCATGAGAGAGTCTTTCACTTCTCCCAAATCACTGATTAAATCGTTGTATTGCCTAGCAATCCTATCCCATGCATACACTCTGTTTTCTTGCATCCATAACTCACTATTCAACTGCTCCAAAGTTTCTAAATCACTGTAGGATTTCGAAATTGCTCGATATGCTTTAACCAGCAGTCCTCTAGCTTCAGCAGGATTTGAATTTTGAATGGAAACTGCTTCACGGTATGCTTCCGATGCAGATACAATTGCAGGGCGATTTTCTGCCAAGAACTTATATTGATCGATAGTAAGCTGGATGTACTCTACATCTTCGGGATAAATCAGTGGATCATAATTCTTCAAGGCCATTTCAGCACTTTGTACAATTTCGTCTACTTTTTCCCAATCACTAATGTTGATTAGTCTCGATTTACCTTTTTCAGGAATGATTCTATCCCAAAAGATGGCTTCGTTCATTTTCTCCGTAGATTTGATATCTGCTAACTTATTCAGTTCATGGATTGCTTCAGATAATCCGTTGTTGGTACTTCCATACACAGCTTGGTTAAATCTACTATCATAGCTTTCATCAGTAGGATTGCTATTCCAGCTTTGGTCTGCCGCAAATGCAACTCCATACCAATCTCTAGAAAACAACGCAGCTCCACCATCATCCCAAACAGTATTCAACATTCCCCAAACACCTTGCTTCACTGTTTCTTCCATGAAACCTCCGATATTGCCAATTGCAGTATTAAAATCAGGCATAATACTTCTGGAGTTTAGGATACCAGTTGAAACTAATTGCGTATAACCTGCTTCTTTAAACGGCAATATTCTATGCGAATAATCATCCATTATATCATAGCCCCAAGTAACCAGAATGATGTCTTTTGGTAGCAAATCAAGGAGCGCAGGATGTTCTAAAACCAAATCTCCCCACACCATAATGGTCTTCCCCATAGGAGTTATGATATCGTAAATTCTTTTTATGTGGTTTGCATAAACCACGTCGTAGCCAAGACTGTCAACCATGGCTTTGGAAGCCCCAGAACCTAGATCGAAGGTTTCATCGGAGTTCACATGGAAGTACTTGGAGTGAAACGCTGGAATCATTTCCTTGTAAATATCTTCTAGCAGTTCATAGCTTTCTTCAAATGCTGGCGAAAGTAATGTTCCATTCTCTCCTAAATGTGCAAATTCAGGGTGCTTTAAGATTTGATCGAAGTGCCCAAACGATTGGAAATTACCTACTAAGTCGATGTGATATTTTTGTGCATAGTCGGCGAGATCTTTCCACTCTTCAATGCTTAAAGCGCCTCCAGGAGGAGCAAACTCTGGATGGCTTTTTGTTTTAACAACATCCTGAGTGTAGTAAGTAAGCATATTTACTTTCATTTCAGCCATACGCTCAATCTGTTGATGCATATATTCTTTTGTAGGAACGGGACCTCGACTTATGTCATCCATCATTCCACGAATTTCCATGTCAGGCCAATCTGTTATTAGTAATCCTGGAATATTTCCAGAAATTCTATTGGTTCTAATAATCTGTTTTAAAGTTTGAACACCGTAAAACACTCCTTTTGTTGTAGCAGCAACAACAATAATTTCAGAAGCCGAAACCTTGATTTGATAACCTTCCTCTCCAATTGAAATTGGAACTTCAAGTCCATGTTCTCTTAAAATTTTAGAAAACGAATTATTAAAACCTTTTACTCCAATAATGATTTTTCTGCTAGTCTTGTTCGATGTGAATTGGAAATCCGCATCTATGCTTTGCTGAAATTCACCTGTTAACTGACTTGCTAGAAACTCTACTTCTTGTTTGTCTTTGAGGAAACTCTGTAGATGAAACGATCCTTTCAAATCGAACGAATCGTTCGTGAATTGAACTTGTTGAGGGGCAGGAACAATAGAAACTTGTTGTGCAATAAGCTCAACAAAGGAGCTCATGCATAGAATCATTAAACAGAGTGTAAACTTGGTTCTATTTCTCATAAGGTATGGGTTTTTAGATTCTCTTCAATGAATTGTGCGGCGTCCTTGTAGCTTTTATCTAAATCTTGCACATCAGATTCAGCTCCACCAATGTCTATCCCAAAATGACCTTTAAAGCCAATAACGTTGAGCGTTTCGAAGAAATCATCCCACCGAATGATGCCATCTCCTATTGCTAAGTGTTCTACCCTACTTCCTCTATTATCCGAAATGTGGATGTAGTCGATATAGTCTGCAAGCCGTCTTAGCGAAAGCTGAAGATTATCCCTTAGCATATATTGGTTTGCCGTATCGAAATTAAAACGAAGGTTATCTCGGCCAACTGCATCATGGAAATGCAAAAAACCATCCGTAGTAGAAGACAGCACACCTAAAGCTGGATGCATTTGATAAGTCAATCCAAATGAGGCAGCGATATCGCAAGCTTGACGATAATTAGAAACCATGTCGTTCCAATAGCTTTTCCAATTCAGATTATCTGGAAAACGAGCTGCTAGAATCACATCTTCATGATAATGGCGTACAATGGGAATGTTTTCAGGAAATTGATATGGAGGCAATGGTGCATTATCCAACACACCCAAAGCACCCAAATCTTTAGCAATTTCACAGCCTTTTTCGAAAAGAGCTAGATTTCTCTCGCGTTCAGCTCCATCTGCCGAAGACAATCCCGGCAAAACAACACAAAAATAAGGAACTTTCAATTCGTTCTTTTTCACATACTCCGCAATTTCTGTTTTGCGGCTATACACCTTCATTAAATGCTCCTCTCTTATTCCCTCTAGTTCAATAGAAGAAAATCCAAGCGACTTAAACTCGTCGATATACTTCAACGTGTCTTCAGCCGCAGGAGGATATCCGTATTTTGTAATTGGATACAGATAACAACAGGTAATTCTTGGGTGTATCATTGTGAAATAAAACCTTACTTATTTTTTAATGTCGGCTATTAAAAAACCTGGTTTTGGTTTTTTAGGACGGTGGTTATCTGCTATTCCTTCAAAAGCATTCCAACGTTCACGTAATCTGAATGCCACACTTTTTGGATTTCGATCTCTAGTGAATACACCTTTTTTATTCAGTATTAAGCGACGGAAATGCTGAGGCGTCAAGAAGTCCGCAAAGTTCCATACGTGAGCTCCTGCGCAAAATTCACGCTCTTCAATCACATCTAAATACCGAAGCGTAAACTCTGTTTGAAATTCTTCGGTGAACATTTGTGCGGTTGTAGAATGCAAACCTTCAACAGTATCGGCTCCGAATTCTGTAATCACGATTGGCTTGCCGTATTTCTCAAAAGTCCGATCTAGTTCTTCCCCTAGATTTTTCACCGCTAATTCAATGTCGGCAGGCTTAGTGTACCATCCATAATATCTGTTGATACCAATTACATCACACCATTCAATAACAACATCATTTTCCTTGAAGGCAGCCATTGAAATCGCCATAATCGGACGTGAACTGTCTAGCGCTTTGGTGAAGTCGTATATTTCTTTGAAATACTGCGAACTTGCTTCATTCTGATAAAACTCTTCCGCCCATAGATTGGGCTCGTTTGTAACCGACCATGAAATTACGCTTGGGTGATTATAATCTCTTTCAATTAGCTCTTTTAAAGCTTGCTTATGATTTGTTAGCAGTGGGTTTAACTCGTCAAAATCATTCGACCAAAAGCCTAAACTAACTGCTGGTGTTTCGCAAATAACTAAGAATCCTAATTTATCCGCAAGGCGAATCCATTCTTCATCGTACGGATAATGACTTGTTCGGTATGAATTGGCTCCTATCCAGCGCATTAGCTCATAATCTCGGATATAAGCAGGTCTGAATTGTCCGCGGCCAACAATTGGAAAATCTTCGTGTTTCCCAAAACCACTCATGAAAAGAGCTTCGCCATTCAGTAAAATCTTTCCACCTTCTACTACTACTTCTCGGAAACCAAATTGTTCGTCATAGCTATCAACTTCAACTTCGCCATCTAATAAGCTAACTCTAGCAGTATATAGATATGGATTTGCTGGACACCATAAAATTGGGTTTTCAACTTTTAGTTGATGATTGTTTTCTTCTGAGGGCGAACTTGTTGCAACGGTTTTTCCTTGAGCGTCAATAATTTTTACATTGGTTTTGTAACCCTTTGAGGCATTAACCTTGATTTCAGCCGATCCATCAACTAATGCATCAATTTTGATAGTTGAAAGATGCTTTTCTGGAGTGGCCACAATGTTTACGGATCGAGTTAGCCCACCGTATGGGAAAAAATCAAAACGAGTAGCTGGGAAAAGGTGCCTACGTTCGTATGTTTTTGTGTTGTACTGCTCCGACTCCGTATCCACATCTTGCGGTAAAGTGTGCATCGTTAAACGACTATCAACACAAATGGTAAGTTCATTTACAGAACCATCTTTGTTAACCCACTTTGTAACATCGAATGCAAAAGGGAGATATCCACCAAAATGCTCGCCTACATAATGTCCATTTACCCAAACTTCGGCTTTATGGTCTGCGGCACCAACACGAAGCCAGATTTTGTGTCCTATAAGAAGTACGTTCGGAATAGAGAAATGAGTTTTATGCCATCCTTTACCAACATAGTTTTTGAGACCTTGCTCAGCGAGTTGTTCATTCCACGCACCGGGAATAGCAATTGAGTGAACATCGTCCATTAAAGCACTTTCATACCACTTTTCTTGTATTCCTAAATCAGATGGATCGGCCTTGAAGTCCCAATATCCATCTAAATCAAAGACAGTTCTATATTTGTTCTGCTGAGGAAATAGCATACTTATTAACTCTTATTTTTTAAAAATTCTAAATTTATAGTCCTAAAATTCCTTGGATACCTAACACAGCCATTACGATTGAAAAAATCAGTGTTATACCTACTAAAATATTTTTAGCTGGGCTCAATTTGTGCTCACCCATAACATCTTTTTTATTCGCAAGAATGAGCATAAGAAGAATAACTAATGGTGTAACCACTGCTAAGAAGGCTTGAGAAGAAATCATTACTAGCACGGGGCGCCCACCAATTATTGGTACAATAAGGCCTAACGAAAGAACACCTAATACAATTAATCTATTAGGCAAAGCCGTCATATCTACTGTTTCATTCTTATAATCACCAATTAGCCATGGCGCAAGAATAATGATTGGGAAAAGTGATGAAAGACCTGCAGCTACAATTCCCGCAACAAAAATTGAAACAGCAAAACGACCAGCCAATGGCTCTAATAAACTTACCATATCCATAGCGTTATCAACTTTCAAGCCCAAAGGATAAAGTGTTCCTGCGGCTGCGGCCATAACGGCTACACTTAGTACAAACATTAAAGTTGCCGAAATAATCGCATCTCTCTTTTCGAGCTTGAAGTTTTGTAAATCCCATCCTTTTCCTTTAATGAGAATTGAACGAACTACATATATAACAGCTCCCATAGTGGTACCAACCATTCCTGCAATAAGAAGAGGAGCATTTGATCCTTCTGGTATTTTAGGAATTAGCCCCATAATTACTTCTTTAGGGTCAGGAACTACCATAAACATTGTTAATAAGAAACTTAATCCCATTACACCCACAAAAACAGCCAATACTTTTTCAAAGAAATTTTGTTTACCGTTCCAAAAAAGAGTGTAAAGAATAGCACCAAAAAACAGTGCTGAAAAAATTGGGTTAATTCCATTTCCAGATTCAGTAAGTGGGCGAGACCATTCTTGTACTACTTGAGTTACAATAGCCATTACACCGATACTTGATACAGACTCACTAAACAGAAGTGCTAGTAGTACAATAATGGCAAAGGGTTTTCCAAAATACTTTTTATAGCTATAAATAATTGTATCACCAGTAACAACTGTATAGCGCCCAAATACCAAAATAAGTATGTAAGTGAAAATACAAGAAAGCAACAACGGCCAAGCGAGTGTCATGCCATATTCAGCACCAGTTGCAGCCATAGTAGTTACACTTCCGGTACCTATATTATAGCCAATAACAAAAAGTCCTGGTCCAATAGATAGAATAAATAATTTAAACCTCTCAAAAAAACCTTTCTTAGTATCTTTAGACATTTTAACCTTTATATTATTAATTACTTAATATTTATTTTAACTAATTGCTTAGATGGAATGGTTAGAGAAAAACGCTCTCCACCTTTGCTGATTTGAATTTTTTCAGAGCGTACAACTTTACTTCCTTCCGATTGTGTAAGTGTGTATGTGCCTGGGGCAAGTTGCCATACTCTCATAGTTAAATTCTCGGAATACTCTGAATAAGAGTATAGCTCAACAGAAATTTTTGAAGAGTCACTATCCGTTACTAAGTAGGTCATGTCTCTACTTGCATTTTCCCAGCTTGTAGCGATATATGGTGAAGAACTTTCAGTTATTCCATATCCTGTTACCATTGCTTGTAGAATATCCACTTGACGAGAGTTATTCGGGCCTACATGAACTCTATCCGTATGAATTACCTCACTGCTTATCATTGGGGTATTGTATCGAACTGTTTCCAAGTATGGTTCCATGCCTTCTACTAGAAATTTCTCATTTTCACTTAGACGATATTTCACAAAAGATGAGCCATGAGCCAGAATAAGATTATCGTACTTTCCGTTTCCAGTTAATAATCTCCAAGTTCCAATCACGCTCCAAAAGTCTGGATTTTTTCCTAAAATGCTTACAGCCCACTCTTCCGAGCCTTTTTCAAAGATGTCTGATTTTTGAGATAGGACTTTTCTATGTTTTGAAACTAAATCAAGATGTTGAGTAATAGGTAACAAATATTTTTCGTCACCAGAAATTGTCCAGGTATACAAAAGTTCATCTAATATAGCTGTACTCCCATTCCAATCGAAGTAATCCCAATACATATTTGCTATATACCATGTTGGTTCTGGTCCGTTGATCTCTCCAGTTGGAAAATCTATGGATGCTGGAATTATCCCTTTTGGTTTCCCTTTAGTTGTTTTCTGAGAAGCTGCAAACCAAGCATCAGCCCATTCTTCTAAAGCTTTAATTGTTGCTTTATCATTACTTTTCCATGCGTAATAGCGCACTGCTTTTGCTGCACGTGCATTGTAGGATACATCTCTATTCTTTGGTGCTTCGGTTTCAATTTCTGTAGAACTAAACCAAGCCGATTTAAAAAATCTAAATCCTTCGTCGTTTATTCCAGTCCACAAATTCTGGAAGTAATCTGCTGAATAACCAAGACGAGTGATGTATTCTTCGTCATCACTATACAACACCATTAATGGAGCTGTATCTGAAATAAACTCAGAAGAATGCTCTACATCACTTGGTTTCTTGGCATACCCCTTATAAACCTTGCTACTATTCCAAACTCCATCAGCTAAACGTTTCCAACCTATGTAAGTTGTTGTATCTCCAGATAGAATAAGCGGAGACCACCATCTTAGAATTTCAACATCATCTCCAAATTTACCACCGAACTCGCCATTAGCAGACTGTTGTTCATTTACCCACCAATCAACAACACTTTTTAATCGATTCATCAATTCCCATTGTGCGAACGACCACTCTGGTGCATTTTTTGGCTTAATCACATTATCAAAACGATCGGGTGTATCGATTTGTTCTCCATTGTACATGCGAACTAAATCATTATTCGGTTGCAACTCTTTCATCGTCTTTATGTCTCTGAGTGCCGAAATTTTCTCCTGCCCTGAAGCTCCTTCTAACCAAAGCCAATAAAGAAGTCGAGTTCTATACCACAGGGCTCGTTCATAAAGTAAGCCTTCTGATGCCTTTGGCGAACTTAAAACAGCATCGTAAAGCATGATAGATTGTTTTATATGATCAAATAGGCTTAATCCTGTTTCTTCAGAAAAGTGGCTCCATCCGCGATAATAAAAGTACTTCTCGCCTTCTGCTAAGAGTTCTAATTGTTGCTTATAGTACGTAGCAAAATTTTGGACTTCACTATCTTTGGTGTATGGAGTTATAAACTCAATAACAGACTTGATATCGACTTCACTATCAAATGAGCCAACGTCTTTCAGTTTCGCTACAATAGGATCTAGTTTAGGACTAGAACTTTCAGATTGAACCGGAATTAAAGATAAACCAAGTAGTCTTACTTTGTCGCCTTGGTTAGTTAGGTTTATTATTAAACCATCACTTTTAACTGGAGATACGAACTGTGCCACTCTATACATTTTCTGAATTACAGTTCGTGGTTCAGCACCCTCACCGAAAGTTTGTAATGCATTATCTTGTACTACACCATTCAATACTATTCTTACAGCGTTTGAATCTTGCATTCCACCATCATACCACAAACTAATTTGCCAATCTCCAGCGGGTAAATCCGCTCGAAATGATAGATTGTTTGCCATAATACCATCAATCAAAAAAGCATTTCTTGAATTTTCCCATTCAGTGTGTTTAAAAGATTCTCCTTCAACCTTTAACCAGCCATATCCTTTTTCTTTTGTGTAAACAAAGCCTGGTGCTAATGGATAGCTTCCACCCGCTAAAGCAGAAGTTGGAGCACCTGCATCAAAAAAATATGGAGCCTGCTTAAACTTAATTGATTCAGGTTGATGCTTAGGAGTGCCAACACAGCTGATTGGCATAGATAAAACGGTTAAGAAAAAGATGAGGGCTTTAAACATGAGTGATTTTATTCCTTCAAATCATTGTAATGAGTTCCCTTTTGCTAATATCAAACACATAAAAGAAAAGGTGAAAAGTTAAATATGGAGAGTTCTTTCACAAACCCTCCAAAGCGTAAGATTGTTACTACTTAATAAGAGTCATTCGTCCACTGTTTACAAAAGAGTGCCCTGCTGATACTGCAGTTACTCTGTAGATATATAAACCTGATGCTAAAGAAGAAGCATCAATTTGGATACTTTGGCTAGCACCAGCGCTTAGTCTTTGTGAAGGAACGGTTAATAGTCTCTGACCCATTACGTTAAAAACATCAACCTGAACATTAGCAGCTTGTGCTAAGCTAAATGAAATTTGAGTGGTTGGGTTGAATGGATTTGGATAGTTGCCATGAAGTACAAAAGTATCAGGACCATCTGCTGTTATTTCTTCTTCATTAGCTACATGTAAGCCACCATGCCAGATTAAAGAACCTAATTGTTGGCCTGCAATTGCTGCTGTATAAGAATCAAAAGAGCTGTTATACCCAAAATCAAATGGCTCGCCATCAGTTGGGAAGTCAGGTTGTTCGCCTGTAGGATCTAGATAATATGCAGTCATAACATTTAATGGAACAGCAGGACCATTCGTAAAAGTAATACTTTCAGAAATATTAGTGTTTGCTGCACCATTCTCTTCAATATAAGCTAATGCTGCGGCATTAAATGATACTGGAGCATTAACAGTGTCTGGATAGCTATCCATTATGGTTTGGCTACTGTAGATATTGTTATTGCTAATCGTAATTGAAGCTGTACCTAAAGAATCTACTTGAGTTTGTGAGAGAGAATCTACACTAACTACTGCTAAAACCTCATCTTCAGATTCAGGAATTCCATAAAACGCGCCATCAATAACAAGGTTATTAGTAAAAATTACTTCTACGGCTTGACCAAATTCGAATGCACCATTTTTACCAATATTCACTGCTGTATTATGATTAACTTTAGCATAGTTAATTTCACCACCAGCATCTCTAAGTACTTGACTAGTCAGATTGTAGAAAGTATTGTTTTCTAATACCAACGTATCAATTTGGCTACCACGATCATCTATAGCTCTACCGTTATCAGGACTTGCAGAAGTACCAATATTACTTATTATAGAATTTGTTATAAAAATTCTATTACCAGAATTATCTACTCTTAAAGCAGCTTGAGTATCACCGTCCAAGTGGCAATCATCAATCACAATTCTCACATCATTTTCACTAATTCGAATGATTCTTTGGTCAGCGTTATATGCATCTAAATTATCGATCCCTGTAATGTATAATCCTTTTAGGGTTAAATCAGCACGGGCTCTAAATGGGCGACTAGATGTACCACCATCACCTGCTGCAGGAAGTAATATAGGTCTGTCACCATCACCTTCTTCGGCAACAATGGTTAATGGGAAGCGATTCTGAATGCTTCCTTCAAGGGCATAATACCCTCCTCTTTTAAGTTCATAGATTGTGTTTAAATCTACGCGCTCTCCACTAGCGGTTGTATCACTATCTATGGCTTCATTTAGTGTTCCTAAGCCGGGTGCTACTTTAACGATACGTTGTGCAACGGCATTAGACCCCGTAAACACAAGTACTACTCCAAATATTAACAGTTTGGTTGCAAGTTTGTATAACCTTGAGTTATTAAAACTTTTCTGGTTTGTATAATTGCTCATATAAGCCTCCTTTTGGCTGGTATGTTGTTGTTATCTTAGCATTATTGTCTTGTCTTGAACTTCTAGAATCGATACCTCAGGCCCACGTCTGCCGTCATTCCAAAGATTTCATCTTCTCCTGTGAACGCTTTCAAGCCTGTGTATGAACTTTCGGATTGATTAGTGAAGTTGTTCACATTTAAAAAGAAGGTAATTGAGTCTAGTTTCTTAAATTTCTGATTGATGGATAAATCCCAGTATCCATATGTGTCAGAAATAATATCTTCTTGAGCTAAAATTCCTACACGTTCAAGAATTTCACGTTGGTAGGAATACGAGACTCGCCCTGAGAATCCACCTTTTTCATATCCGATACTTAAGCTAGCTACAAAATCAGGTTGACCGGGTAATTTTCCAGCTCTTGAGGTATCTGCATATATAGGGCGGAAAGGTGGGTTTGGATCATTACCTATTAATTTCAGATATGGAAAGAAGGTTTCAGAATGTATAATTGAAAAATTGGTATTTAAAATTAAACCATCTAGAGGTTTTGGCAAAAACCTGAAATCAGTTTGTATATCAAATTCAACACCATAAACAGTAGACTCAGAACCATTCACTGGTTCTGTAACTCTATATCCGTTTAAATCGCCACCAAAAATTCTGCTTTCAGTAATGTAATCGATGTTTTGAAGTTTTTTATAGAATCCCCCTACTGTTAAATATCCAATACGACTATTATAGAGAGATAAGAAAGCATCATAATTGGTAGCAGTAGTATGCTTAATATTCGGATTTCCACGAGCTACAGTTTGTTCTGCATCATTGACTAACACAGATGGGATTAAGTTATAATAATCAGGACGGGATAATGTTTTTGTAGCCGCAAGACGCAAACTAATACCGTCAGCAACATCTATCTTAACATGTACCATAGGTAGCAACTCTCCATAACTCTGCCCACCTGTAGTATCTGATAATGTACCTGTACTTCCTAGATTACCTCTTATTGCTCCAGCAACACCTTCGTAATAATTTTCTGTCCATTCATAGCGAACCCCAGGTAGAATCATTATTCTTTTTCCGAGATTAATTTCGGCCATAATGTAGGACGCGCTAATTTTTTCACCTGCCGTATAATCACCAAGCTCATATATTCTATTCAAGAGATACATATCTTGATATTTCTCATAAAAACTATTCAATAAGTCTTTATCTAAACCAGGCCCGAATTCGTACCTACCATTCATGAAATTTTCAGCTTCAAAATCTGGGTCAATGAAATTGCTAATCTTAATATGTTCATCATTATACAAGTCATAGATATCGGTATTAGCCTGTCCAATTTCACTAACTACGTTAAAATCTGTTTGATATTGATTGATGTCTTCAACCTTTTTCTTATCTCTTAGTTTACCTCCAAACTTTACAAACCCATCGATTCCGTTATTTAAGTTAAACGGAACTTTAAAATTCGCTTCTGCAGTGTAATTTCTATCCGTACCTCTTTCGGGACTGTATGTGCTGTACAAGAAATACGTCTTGTTTAGATCATTTTTAGCAAACTCTGGTATGGGCTCAGGACCTTGATTATCTATTAAACCTGTTTGGTATGCTGTAAGCTCTTGAAAACGGGAATAAACCGAAAAAGGTTGCTTTCTTAACGAGTATGAGTTTGTTACTTGCCAATCAACATCTATCCAATTTAACTTGTGTTCTCCTCTTAATGAATTTGAGTATACTTGGCTATTAATAGTCCTATCTCTTAAATCATACTCAACTCTACCATTGCTAACTCTATATCTTTTTCGTCTTCTAGTTTCGTCTCTATCTGTTCTCCCCCAAAAACTATTCAAATAAAATTTTGTAGCGTCTAAATCATAATCTAGTGCCAAACTTGCACCATAACGATCTCTTTCCTCTTGGATATCAGCCAAATTCAGGTTATCAATTTCCACACTTCCTGTTTCTTGGCGATAAGAATAGTCCGCATCTAATAAATCTGAACTTCTATTTGCTTTTTGAATGCTACCTGTAAGTAAAACTCCTAGCTTATCGTCTAAAAACCTATCACTTAAATTGAGGCTAAATTTATACTGACCATACTCATTTTCTAAATCATTATAACCTGTTTGTAAGCGTAAATCGCCTTTAAACCCTTCAGGAGCTCTTCTTACTAATAAGTTTACAGTCCCCCCAATTGCATCACCATCTTTATCAGGAGTAAGCGCTTTATAAACTTCAATTCCACTTAACACATCTGAAGGAATTAAACTAAGGTCTACGGATCTATCATTAGGGTCAGAACCAGGTAAGCGTACACCATTTACAGTAATAGAGTTAAATTTTGGTGACAATCCCCTAACAACCACTTTCGAAGCTTCCCCTGCATTACGTTGAACTGAAACACCAGGTAAACGACCAATAGATTCAGCTGCATTTTGATCAGGTAATTCACTAATTCTTTCGGCGGAAACTACATTTACAATTGTATTAGAATTCATTTGATCTTTAATAGCAGCTGCTTGCCCCAATGCCTGCCCCATTATTTCTATGACCTCTCCTTCTACTAGTTCAGCTTCTAAAGCAATATCAAGGGTAAGTGTTTCATTTGCCTTAACAGTAACCTCAATCAATTTTGTTTTCATCCCTAAGAACGAGACTCTTAACGAATAAGAACCGATAGGTATACGTTCTACCTCATACTTTCCATCAAGATCACTAGCTGCGCCTCTTGAGAGCTCTACAATAAAAACGTTTGCTCCAAAAATTGGTTCGCCATTCGAATATTCTGTTATTTTCCCTTGTATAGCTCCAACTTTTTGAGCTGATGCATCGTTTGAGACTAATACCCATGCGAACATTAAAAGACCTAACGATGCAAATCGTTTTAATACTTTTCTAGTTGAGCCTCTTAAAATCATAAACACATACACCTTTTATGTTGATTATTTGCTAAAGAAGAAGGCTTAATTGCAAAGCGCTTCCAAAGTGTATGCTCAATATGCTAGGTATACTTTATATATGCAATATCAATTTGTTAATTTTTGAAACTATTTAACCCCCTCTCACTTTAGCACCCTCCCGTAAATTTTCTCCTTAATCATTTATTCAAAACTATAATCATCTCTGAAAATTTCACCCCTACAACCAACTGTTTTTTAGCATGTAATAATCAAATACCCTTACACTCTTTTATAACTTTATAGCTAAGAAACAAAACACTATTTATTACTTTTACCACAACAACAAACCATTCAACCCCTACCCCCCCTTACACACTTGGCGATATTCTACAAACTGTATTGCGCGTAAAACTGAGTGTATTTAACACCCATCTTTCTTGAATGTAAAGCTAAAGAACGCCCCGTCATCATTTTTGATAAGAGTATCAGCATTTAACTGTTTGCCGAGCGTGCGGATGAGAGTCATACCTAACGATTTAGACTGCACCTTCAAATCTTCTTCAGGGAATCCATTACCGTTATCCTTTAACATGAAAACCAATTCATTATCGATTTCTTTAAAGGAAATCCAAACCTTTCCGTTTTCCATTCCTTTGAATGCGTGTTTATAACAATTCGTCAAGATTTCGTTTAAGATTAATCCACACGGAATGGCTTGTGTAATCACAACACTAACATCATCAAGATCAAAGTTGAGTTCTAAAGGTATCTTGGGCGTACCCATTGCACGCTGTATTACACTACAAAGCTCTTTTATATAGTTTTGAATTTTAATTTCGGATAAATTCTCGCTTTGATATAGCTTTTCATGAACAAGAGCAATGGAGTTTACTCTCATTTGGCTGTCACGAAGAATTCTTTGGGCACTCTCGTTCGATGTGTTATACGATTGAAGCTCTAAAAGCCCCGTAATTACTGCTAAATTATTTTTAACACGATGGTGTATTTCAGCCAACATCACCTCTTTTTCTCTTAAAGAAGAAATTAACTTTTCTTCGGCCTGCTTACGATCTGTGATATCAACATAAATGCCATAGATAGCAATTGTTTTACCATCAACAAGAACTGGAACGGCATAAATAAGCACATCAACGAGATTTCCGTTTTTAGTTCGTCTAACCCCTACATATTCTTTTGCCTTATTGGTTTCAGAAATAATTTTGGCCTCATCATAGTCTTCTTCCGATACAATTACCTTATCTAACTCAAGCCCTACAATCTCCTTTTCTTTATATCCAAAGATGCGTTCAAACCCCTTATTAATCATTTCAATTTCTTTATGATTATTAAGAAGTGCTATCCCTATAGGTGTTGTGTTAAAAAGTTCATTAAAAAGAACTTCTCTTGATTTAGACTTTTCCTCGAACTCTTTTCTTTGAGAAATATCTCTTTCTATAATAATTAGTACTTTTTCGCCAAAGTATGAACCTACGTTTGCAGAAACCTCTGATGGAAAAACTTCTCCGTTTTTCTTCCTACCCCACCCCTCATACTTTATAAAAGTGCCTGTTTTTGCATCTTCTAATAATTTTTCAAAACGAGTATGATCTAGCTTCCCAAAAGCTCCAAGCTTTTTATAATGCTGCCCAATAACCTCTTTACTGCTATACCCAAAAACGTAATTAATGCCTTCATTTGCTTCTAAAATAATGCCTTCTTTATTCAGCAAATAAATTGCATCGCTTATTGAGTTGAACAACTCTAAATAGCTCCGAATACTTCGCCTCAACTTCATGCTAACTTCTACACGTGCACTCACATCCTGAACCATAGAGTATATAGAAACTAAATTTCCTGCTTCGTCATACAACAATGAATTATGCCACTCGCAATGAATCAGCTTCCCATTTTTTGTGATATTCCGGGTAGTAATAGACACATTAGATTCTTTATTCGCACTCGCTTCGCACATCATACTTTGTGCTTTCTCAAAATCTTCTTGATGTATCAAATTATCGAAGATTGAGGAATTTGCCTCAAGCTCTGCTTCCGCCCATCCAAACATCTCTTGAGCTTTGTTCGACCATCGTAAAATTCGCCTATCAGGAGTCCACTCAATTTCAGCTAGCGGGGGATTTGCGATACTAAATGGTTTAGAGACTGTTTTTATTACCCCATACCGATCTGTTTTGCTTAAAGCAACTTCGTGCGCAATTATAAACTTAGAGGGTTTATTCTTATAACTAATTACATGCGAGGTAAATTGAGCATATAAACACCCTCCGCTTTGAGTTCTAAACTTCCACAATTCGTCGTGGCTATCTAGCTCATAATCTAAAACAACTAAACTTTCGTCCCAATTTACTTTTTGAGTGAACTTGGCAAAATCATTACCCACTAAATCATGTTTTTTATAACCCAGTCTATTTAAAGCTACATCATTTACATCAAGAATTATTGACGTAAGTTGGTCGCACACAAACAAACACTGCGTATCAAAAAAACCATCTTTTGGTTTTAGCATTAACTCTAATTGGTTGTCCTTCCATTTTCGGAAAAGAATATGCACTTAACATTAATATTTATCCAATAATATTTTATGATGCTTCTCAATATTTTGGAGTGTCACGTGTCTATTTTATTCCTATCTTTAAGCATTAGAAAAAAAGCTATAGACTCGATTAATGTCAGAACAAATTAAAATTACTTTACCAGACGGCTCTGCTCGTTCTTATGATAAAGGCACTACAGGTTTACAAATTGCGGAATCAATTTCATCAGGATTAGCCCGTGCTGCGCTCAGTATAACAGCAAATGGCGACATTTTAGATCTAGACCGCCCAATTAATAGCGACGCTACAGTCTCGATTAATACTTGGGATACTGACGATGGCAAGTATACATTCTGGCATTCTTCTGCTCACTTATTAGCAGAAGCCGTTCAAGACTTATACCCAGAAGCAAAGTTTGGAATAGGACCTCCCATTGAATCTGGCTTTTATTATGATATCGATTTTGGTGATAAATCTATTACACCAGACGATTTATCAAACATTGAAAAAAAGTTTTTAGAAAAAGCTCGAAATAAAAATAGCTTTACTCGTAGAGATATTTCAAAACAAGAAGCTCTAGATTTTTACTCTCAAAAAGGGAATGAGTATAAGGTAGATTTGATTGATGGTTTAGATGATGGCACCATCACTTTCTACACACAAGGCGACTTCACAGACCTTTGCCGTGGACCACACATTCCTAATACAGGTGTTGTGAAAGCTATTAAGCTAACAAGTATTGCCGGCGCATATTGGCGTGGCGATAATAACAGCAAGCAGCTTACACGTATTTATGGGATTACTTTCCCAAAGCAAAAAATGCTAGAAGAACACCTTCACCTCCAAGAGGAAGCGAAGAAACGCGATCACCGTAAATTGGGTAAGGAACTCGGTATTTACATGATCGACAAAATGGTTGGCAGTGGCCTTCCAATTTGGTTACCTAAAGGTGCTCGATTAAGAAGAACTTTAGAATCATTTTTACGCGACGAACAATTTGAACGTGGATATAAAGAAGTTATAACCCCTCATATTGGTAGTCTAGAGCTTTATCGTACTTCTGGTCATTATCCTTATTACAAAGACTCTCAATTCGACCCTATTAAAGTAGATGACGAAGAGTACATGCTTAAACCCATGAACTGCCCTCATCACCATAGAATCTATTCTAATGAGATGCGTAGCTACCGTGACTTACCGCTTCGCCTCGCAGAATTTGGAACTGTGTACAGATACGAACAATCAGGCGAATTAAGTGGATTATCTCGTGTAAGAGGCTTTACTCAAGATGATGCGCACATTTACTGTACGCACGACCAGCTTAAGGATGAGATAAAAAAGACCATTGACCTCACCAACTTTGTATTCGATACTTTTGGAATGCCTGTTGACATCCGCCTCTCCTTCCGTGACGATAACGACGAGAAGTATGGTGGAGACATGGAGCACTGGGAACGCGCGCAAAAAGAGATTAAAGAAGTTGCGGACGAAATGAACCTTAAATACACTGTTGCACCTGGCGAGGCAAGTTTCTATGGTCCAAAAATTGATTTTATAATTAGAGATGCTATTGGTAGAAAATGGCAACTCGGTACAGTGCAAGTTGATTATGTAATGCCAGAGCGCTTTGATTTAACGTACATTGGCTCTGACAACGAAAAACATCGACCTGTAATCATTCATAGAGCTCCTTTCGGTTCTATGGAGCGATTTACTAGTATTTTAATTGAGCATTTTGCTGGAAATTTCCCATTATGGCTTTCACCAGAACAAATTCGTGTTTTGCCAATTTCAGATGATCAGAACGAATATGCTCAAGAATGTGTAACTTCACTAAAACAAATTGGTGCTCGCGTAGAACTTGATGATCGAAGCGAACAGATTGGCGGTAAAATTCGAGACGCTGAAACTGACAAAACACCATACATGCTTATTATTGGAGCCAAAGAACAACAAAATGGCACGGTTTCTGTAAGAAGGCATCGTAAGGGAGATATTGGAACTTTCAATTTTTCTGATTTTATTTCAACTGTAAAAAAAGAAATTGAAACCAAACAACTTCCTGAAGATTAACTAAAAAAAAGAGGAAAACATCGCAAAGAGATATTTTCGCAGGGAAGAACCTGCAGATAAAACCAGAATTAATGAAGATATAACTGCTGCTCAGGTTCGACTTATCAAACCAGATAACGAACATGAAATTACTACAGCAGAGCGTGCGCTTCAAATTGCTGAATCGTATAATCTAGATTTGGTGGAGATTTCCCCAAACGCAAACCCTCCGGTTTGTAAGATTATTGATTACGGTAAGTACATGTACGAAAAGAAAAAGAAAGAAAAAGAAGCTAAAAAGAAACAGCATACAATTACTGTTAAAGAGCTTCGCTTTCGCCCGCGCACAGACGACCATGACCTTGAATTTAAAACTCGCCACGCCAGAGAATTTTTGGAAGGTGGAGACAAAGTAAAGGCAACTGTACAATTTCGAGGTCGAGATATGCTATACACTGAAAAGGGTGAACTGCTTTTATTACAACTAGCTAAGAGTCTTGAAGACATCGCAAAAATCGAGTCTAAACCAATTATGGAAGGCCGAAGAATGAGCATGATCATGACTCCTACAAAACCATGATTAAAGATTGATAAGAATAGTTATTCTATTTATCTTTGCAATCTTTATAATTTCACATAAGCAGGTATATAAACAATGCCAAAAATGAAAAGTAACAGTGGAGCTAAAAAGCGATTTAAAGTTACCGGAAGCGGTAAGATTAAACGTAAAAAAGCTTTTAAGAGCCACATTCTTACTAAGAAAAGCAGTAAAACTAAGAGACAGCTAGGTGAATCTACTATCGTAACAGAAGCAGATGCTCCAAGAATGAGAAAGCTTATCCCTTATAAATTTTAACCCTAAGATCCATACAAAATGCCACGTTCAAGTAATTTAGTGGCTTCCCGTCGCCGTCGCCGTAAGATATTATCTCAAGCGAAAGGTTACTGGGGCAAGCGTAAGAATGTATATACGATCGCGAAAAATGCGGTAGAAAAAGGTCTCATGTACCAATACCGTGACCGCAAGAATCGTAAACGTACATTCCGAAGACTTTGGATCGTGAGAATTAACGCCGCTGCTAGAATTAACGGGCTATCCTATTCTAAACTCATGCACGCCATGAAAGAAAAGGATATGCAAATAAACCGTAAAGTTCTTGCAGATTTAGCGATTCACGATGCTGACACGTTTGCTGCCATTGTAAAGGAAGCTACAGCTTAATTGCAATCTTGCTTATTATACACCGGTAAATCTTTTAATTTAGGTTTACCGGTTTTTTTATTTTAAGAACCTGTTAACACCATTTTATAACCAACTTTTTATATGCCTGACGATATAAAAGCTTTACTACAAGAAATCGCTGATTTCTCTGTAACAAATGCATCCGAGCTTGAAAATTTCCGACTAGAATTTATTTCCAAAAACGGAAAAGTTCAGTCTATGTTTAAAAAAATGGGTTCTATTCCCAAAGAAGAAAAAGCCGCTTTCGGAAAATCTATGAACGATTTGAAGAACGCCGCCCAATCTCGCTTTGAAGAACTTAAAGCTCAATTTGACACAGGCTCCACCAACAATAAAACTGCGCTAGACGATATTACACTCTCAGCTCCTACTCTTCCTGTTGGTTCTTTGCATCCGCTCACACAAACGCTCGAAGAGATGAAAAAGATTTTTTATCGACTGGGTTTTACCATTTCCGATGGACCAGAGATAGAAGATGATTTTCATAACTTCACGGCTTTAAACTTCCCTCCTAATCATCCCGCAAGAGATGAGCAGGATACTTTCTTTGTGCGTAAAAGTGACGACCCAGCGGTTGGCGATTTAGTGCTCCGCACGCACACATCACCTGTTCAAATCCGCCTCATGGAAAAACAAAAACCACCTATTAGAGCAATCATGCCTGGTAGAGTTTATCGTAATGAGGCCGTTTCTGCAAAGTCATACTTCTTGTTTCACCAAGTTGAGGCGCTTTATATTGATAAGAATGTTAGCGTTGCCGACTTAAAAGAAACGCTTATCACTTTTGCTAAATTAATGTTTGGCAACGATGTAAAGTATCGTTTACGCCCTGGGTTCTTTCCTTTTACCGAGCCAAGTTTAGAAATGGATATCTGGTGGGAAGCAAATGGTAAAGGCCGTTGGTTAGAAATTTTAGGCTCTGGAATGGTAGACCCTAACGTACTTATTGCTTCTGGTGTTGACCCAGAAGAATACACAGGTTTTGCTTGGGGAATGGGTGTGGAAAGAATAGCTATCGTTCGCCACGAAATAGACGATATCCGTACTTTTTACGAAAACGACATCCGCTTTTTAGAGCAGTTTAATTAATTGATTTCAATACGTATTAGATGAATTTATCACATAATTGGCTACAAGAATATATCGACCTTGATTTATCTATCGAGGATCTCACAGAAAAACTAACCCTCATTGGCCTTGAGGTTGAAGGTGTTGAAGAGTTTGGCTCTAAACTGGAAGGCGTTATCGTTGGTAAAGTTTTGGAAACCATCCAACATCCTAATGCAGATCGACTTAAAGTTTGTCAAGTAGATTTAGGAACTGAAACTGTACAGATTGTTTGCGGTGCAAAAAATGTAGCTGCAGGCCAAAAAGTTCCCGTTGCAACTGTTGGCTCTACCCTCCCTATTAAATTAGATGACGGAAGCCTGCTAACACTACGTAAAGCAAAATTGCGAGGCGAGGAATCTCATGGGATGATTTGCGCTGCAGATGAGTTAGGGCTTGGTTCAGATCACTCTGGTATTTTAGTTTTGGACGAAAACCTTGAGGTAGGAACCCCTATCTCTGAGGTGTTTGATATGTACCAAGATACCATTATTGAAATTGCTATCACCCCAAATCGTCCTGACGCAACTTGTCACCTTGGCGTTGCACGCGATTTATCGGCTGCATTGAATCTTCCACTTAAAAAACCAGCCGTTTCCGAAATTACTCAGACTTCTAAAGCAGACGATTACTCTATTACTATTGAAAGCAAAAATTGCCACAGGTACGTTGGTAAGCTGATTAGAAATATCAAGATTGAAGAGTCACCTGAATGGCTACAAAACAAATTGAAAGCTATTGGTCTTCGCCCTGTAAATAATATCGTTGATATTACAAATTACGTGATGTACGAATTGGGACAACCACTTCATGCATTCGATTTCGATAATTTTAAAACGGCTAACATCACCGTTAAAGAATTCGATAAAGAAGTTGAATTCGAAACTCTTGACCATTTAAAGCGAAAATGTGCCCCAGGTACATTGTTTATTTGTGATGGCGAAACACCTGTTGCTATTGCTGGTATTATGGGCGGTCTACACTCAGAAGTTTCAGACAAAACGACTAACATTCTTTTAGAAAGTGCCTACTTTGATCCAGGAACTATCAGAAAAACGGCCAAATTGCAAACTCTACAAACCGATGCCTCCTATCGTTTTGAAAGAGGAATTGACCCAAACATGCAAGCCGTTGCAGCACAACGTGCAGCCGACCTTATTATGGAGATTTGCGGTGGTGAAGCTCAAGATGGAGTACTGGATGTTCACCCGATCAAAACAAATTCGCGTACACTTACGCTAAGAATGAGCTACTTGAACAGACTTTTAGGTACAAGCTTTGATGTTGCTCAAACTATTCAAATTCTTGAAGGTTTGGAGTTAAAACTAATCTCCCAAACCACCGATACCGTTACTTACGAAATTCCAACCTTCCGTCCAGACCTTGAACGTGAAGTGGATTTAATTGAAGAAGTTGGCCGTTTATACGATTACAACAAAATTGAATCTCCAAATCACGGAATTTACGTTTCTACTGAACCTCTTACCGACTGGGAACTTTTGGTTTCTCAGATACGTGAAATTGGTGTACAACTTGCTTGCCGAGAGATTTATACTAACTCTCTTATTTCAGAAAAGGAAGCACTTAATTTCGTAAGCAAAGAACAAATTATTGAGACTTTAAATCCTCTCAACAAAGATATGAGTATGATGCGCCCAACTTTAGCGCACGGTTTCTTAAAAGCAGCTTCGTATAACTTCAACAGAAGCGCTCAAAACATTCGCTTTTTTGAAGTAGGAAATGTTTTCGAACGAAGTGAACAATCTACGTTTCATGAAGGAATAAAAGAAGAAACACACGTTCTTTTTGGCCTTTCAGGGTTAAAACAAATCGAACATTGGTCTAGTAAACCAATCGCATATTCTATCTTCGATTTGAAAGCTCTGGTTGAATCCTTCTTTACTAAATTAGGAATACTTCAATCTGTAGCTGTTGAGTTACTAGATGATAATACCTTACAGTATTCATTCAAGAAAACAATTCTTGGTACCGTTTCAGAAATATCAAGTTCTTTGAAGAAAGTATATGATATTGACCAAAATGTTTTTGTAGCTGAGTTCAATATTAATGCGATTCAGAAAGTCCAAAAGAATCGTCCAGCATTTAAATTCACACCAGTTCCAAAATTCCCAGCCTTCGAATTCGACTTTGCGGTAGTTGTTAACCAAGATATTGATGCTGGAAGTATGATGAAAGTGATAAAAAACAAAGCTGGTAACACCCTAAAAAACATCGATATATTTGATGTATACGAAGGTAAATCTATTGGGGAAGGAAGCAAAAGCATCGCCTTCAGACTAAATTTCATTGATCCGAATAAGACCTTGAATGTCAAAGACGTAGAACCTATTATCCAACGTGTATTAAAAACTCTTGAGAAGCAATTCTCGGCAAAACTAAGATCTTAGAGAAAAAGCTAATGAATCAACTTGCAGAACAAAGCGAGCGGTTTAAGCAATTACTAGATGAAATAGCTAAAGAGGTTTCTAGCTTAAGGCAAGAAATCAAGGAATTGAAACGCGAAAACGGCAAGCTTAAAACAAAATTAGAAGAAGCTCGAGATAAGCAGACAGATATTTTCTCTGCTATTAATGAATCAGAAAGACTAGCGCTAAGGCAACATGTACAAGGCCTAGTAAAAAAAATAGATCACCATTTAGGTTCTGAGTCATGAAATCAATTAAAATTACTATTCTAGGTAAACCCTATCCTCTTAAGGTTGAAGAGCATGAAGAAGAAAATATGCTTCGTATTGCGCAGTATGTAGACGATCGTTTTAAAAAATACAAGGAACAACTTGTAAAGCAACCAGAGTCTACTATAATGTCGCTTGCTGCATTAAGTATTGCTGAAGAACTTTTTGAAGCGCGAAGTATAAGTTCAGAGTCAGAGAATAATGAAGCACAATTAATGACTCGTGTAAATGTAAGCTTAGAACGCTTGCTAGAATCCATAAAAGAAGGTTAATCCTAAATTAAACGGACACTATTTTGGCTGAAACTATCAGCGTTCTCTTTGTAGGCGATATTGTTGGTTCACCCGGCGTTGCACTTATGCAAACGGTACTTCCTAGCCTTATTAAAAGGTATGATGCCCAGTTTGTTATTGCCAATGGTGAGAACTCGCATGAAGGCCATGGAATTAACGATTCTATCATAAAAACTCTGCATAGCATTGGCGTGGACGTTATTACAGGTGGCGATCACTCTTTTGATAAGTGGAAGGTTTTCCCTTATATGAGAGACCACAACACCATTTTACGTCCACTTAACTACCCAAGGGGTAATGCAGGCTACGGATATAGTATTTACAATATCCCAGGAACTACCCACAAGATTGGAGTTCTTAATCTCCAAGGAAGAACTTTTATGAAACCCATTGATGATCCGTTTTCGGCTGCAGATTGGGCGCTCTCAAAAATTAAAGAAGAGACAAACATAGTATTTATTGATTTCCACGCAGAAGCTACAGCAGAGAAAGTTTCCTTAGCTTGGCATGTTGATGGAAGAGCTTCCGTTTTAGTGGGAACTCACACGCACATACCTACTGGCGATACGCGAATTTTCCCAAATGGGCTAGGTTATCAAACCGATGCTGGTATGACAGGTTCATTTAACTCTTCGTTGGGAATGGACAAGAAAGTAGCCATTAAGAGATTTACGACTGGTGTACATCAAAAATACCAAGCAGCTGAAGGTGACAATCACCTTTGTGGAGTTTTTGCGAAGATTGATACCGAAACTGGTAAATGTGTACATATAGAACAAGTTACCTACCCTGAGTTTTATTCAAGTGCCGAAGCAGAATGACAACCTCCTTACTTACTGCAGAAAATATTTTTAAGAGTTATGAAGATCAGGATGGTGGTGAACCGCTGGAAGTTCTTCATGACGTTAGCCTCGATGTAAAAGAAGGAACCATTACATCTATTGTTGGCTCAAGTGGAAGTGGTAAAAGTACTTTATTACACATCCTTGGTGGATTAGATAAACCTGATAAAGGACGAGTACTTTGGGGAGATAAAGATTTGGGTTTGTTAAGCTCAGATTCACTGGCCGATTTCAGAAATAAATACCTAGGTTTTGTATTTCAATTCCACCATTTATTACCAGAGTTTACCGCGCTCGAAAATGTATGTATGCCTGCTCTAATTGCTGGAGTTTCATTCTCAGAAGCTTCAAAAAAAGCTTACCCAATTATGAGTAGACTTGGCGTTGCAAACCGAAAAGAACACCGCCCCACTCAACTCTCTGGTGGCGAACAACAAAGAGTTGCAATGGCACGCGCATTAATGAATAACCCAAAACTTATCCTTGCTGATGAGCCTACAGGGAATTTAGACGAAACTAACACTGATATCATCTTAAACATGCTCTTTGAACTACGTGATGAGTTTGGAGTAGCAATTCTATTAATCACTCACGAAAACAATATTGCCGAAAAATCTGATGTAATTCTTGAGATAAAAAAAGGAACCATCAGTTAACTATTTATATTTTGGTAAAAGTTCAAACTGTCCTATTTTCAAGGGCTAAAATAATCTCTTTATAACTACCTAGAAACTATGTCTAAACACAATACTAAAGAAGAATTGGAACATGATGCACTTGTTGATTTCATCAATAAGTCGCTTACTTTCTTCAACGCTAATAAAACCACTATTCTTTCAGTTGGAGTAACCTTAATTGTGGTTGTTGCTGTGTTATTCGGCTATAACTATTATTCTTCAAACCAAGAGTCTAAAGCTCAAATCTTACTTGCTGGAGCTGAAAATTTTTACAGCCAAGGTGATTACCAAACAGCCCTAAATGGAGATGAAGCTTCATACACAGCTGGTTTTATCGAAATTGCTACCAAATATGCTGGCACTAATGCAGGCAACCTAGCAACTTATTATGCTGCTGTATCTAGTTACAAGTTAGATAAGAATGAAGACGCTCTTTCTTATATTCAAAATTACAAGCATGTTGAAGGCATACTAGGTGTAGGCTCTCTCTCTTTTGAAGGTGCGTTACTTGAGTTAAACGGTAGTTTCGACCAAGCAGCTCAGATTTATGAAAAAGCTGCTTCTTGGGATATCAATGACTCAACAACTCCTTTCAATCTTTATAAAGCCGCACTTGCTTATAAAAAAGCTGGCAACCTTGAAAAGACAAAAGCCCTAGCTGCTAAAATCATTCAGGATTATCCAAATAGTGCTGAATTTGTTGAAAGCGAACGCCTACAAGGGCAATTAGCTGTCGCTAACTAATACCTTATTTTTAAAGGCTCCGTTTGGAGCCTTTTTTATTTCCTACCTCTGCAATTATATAATTGCATCATTGCCCCGTTTTTGTAAATTCCAATCTGATTTAATAAAACAAATAGATTAAAGCGATGAGTGAGCCTAAAAATTTTCGTCCTGCATTTATAGTAGTTACTAGCCTTTTCTTTATGTGGGGCTTTATTACTGTATTGGTAGATGCCCTAATCCCACGACTTAAAGATGTTTTTGAGCTCTCCTATTTTGAAGCAGGAATTGTACAATTCGCTTTTTTTACTGCCTATGCAGTTTTCTCCATTCCTGGAGGCGCTTTAATCTCTCGTATTGGATACAAAAAAGGTGCCGTTGTTGGGCTTTTAACTATGGGAGCCGCTTGTCTCTTGTTTTTCCCTGCTGCATCCTACAGAGTTTTTGGATTATTCTTATTAGCAATGTTTGTACTTGCTGGAGGTATAACGATTCTTCAGGTTGCAGCTAATCCTTATGTTGCGGCTTTAGGCGCTCCTCAAACGGCTTCAAGTAGACTTAACCTCGCTCAGGCTTTTAACTCTTTAGGAACCACAATAGCTCCTTTAGTTAGTGCGGCTTTTATTCTAAGTAGTAATGTCGCTTCATCTGTAGAAATTAGCGCTATGACTGACATGGCTAAACAGGCATATTATGAATCTGAAGCTGCCGCTGTGCAAGGACCTTTTTTGGTTTTAGCTTCAGTATTAATTGTTTTAGCACTCGCGTTTGCTTCATTTAAACTTCCTAGCATTTTAGAAGGTGACGATCATAAACATGGTAGCTATCGAGTTGCAACAAAGACTAAACATTTGATGTTTGGAGCCATTGGCATCTTTGTTTATGTAGGTGCAGAAGTTGCTATTGGCAGTTATCTAGTTAACTATTTCCTAAACTTAGATATACAAAGCCTTGTTGGAAACAGTGATACGATGTCTGGAGTTGCATCCATTCTCTCCTCTATTTTCTCAAGTATAGAGCTAACCGACATGACCGCTGCACAGCTTGCTGGTACCTTTGTATTCTTTTATTGGTTTGGAGCTATGGTAGGAAGATTTATTGGTTCAGCACTTCTTCAAAAAGTACAAGCAGGCAACTTATTAGCAGTTTATGCTGCGGTAAATATTCTTTTACTGAGCATTAGTATGCTTACCACAGGTTATACAGCCATGTGGTCGGTTTTGATGGTTGGTTTATTCAACTCCATTATGTTTCCTAACATCTTCACACTGGCAATTAGCAACATGAAAGAACATACTGCCCAAGCTTCAGGGATTTTATGTACCGCTATTGTGGGAGGGGCTTTTATTCCACCTTTGTATGGAAAGTTAGCGGATATGTTTGGACTTCAAATAGCATTAATACTTCCAGCACTTTGCTATGCATACATCCTATGGTATGGGAAAAAAGGTTCTCAAATTGAAACAGAGGCAATTAGCAACTAATTCTATTTCAACTGTTGGATTGCAAAATAGTAGGCCCCTTTAGAGATGGCATTACTAGTTCCCAATTTGGTTAACCCAATGGGCGTCTTCTTTTCTTTGTTGTAGATTGTTTTTTTACTGTTATTTGGAACATCAACCATTACTTCTCCTGAATTTAGGAATTGTTTTGTGTCCCATTCATTTTCAAGATTATAAACCTGTTGAATTAGCCTCTTGATTCTAGACCCATTTAGGGTGTTATAAAATCCATTCAGTTCATCTAGCATCGATCTAGAAAAAATTGGGTACGCCCCGCTAACACCACCTCCAATCACAACAACTCCATCAATAAGAGTTAAGATGTTTGCAATGGCATCACCAAGAGCATCACCGTATCTCAAATAAGTTTCAATGGCGGCTGGCTTAACTCCTTCTTTCTTTCCTGTCGCAATATCGAAAATTTCAGCGGGTTGAGGAGCTTTTGCTGGATCGATTGCAATTTGCTCGGCATATATTCTTCTAACGGCTTTTATACTTACGGTATCTTCGATAAAGCTATATGAATGTTGCTTATTACGTAACAACCATCCTTCTGCGGCAGCGCTGTTATCACCAACCAATAAATTTCCATTAACCGAAATACCTACACCAAAACCTGTACCGAGCGTTATTCCGATTAAATTAGAATATCTCTTTTCAATATTCTCATTCTGTAAGAGCTCATTCACAAAAGGAAGAAAACCAGCTTTACTTTCACCCAAAGCAAATAAATCGCCATCGTTATTGATATAGACTGGAATTTTGAAATGTTCTTCCAAAAAAGGTCCTAGGGCAATTCCTCCTCTAAAAGCTGGTAAATTTGGAAGGTCCCCAATAACTCCATTCTTGTAATCAGCAGGTCCTGGAAATGCAAAACTAATAGCTTTTGGAGCATCTGCTAACGATAAACTCAGCTGTTCAAAGCCACTTTTAATAGTTTCTAAGCACTTCTCGAGATTCACACTTTCAGCAGGAATCACAATGGATTCTCCAATTTGTTCTCCATTTTGCATGGCAGAAAAACTAAAGTTCGTTCCACCTGCGTCAAGTGTTAATATAATGGGAGATTCCTCTTTCATTAGTGTTATTCTGCAATCAATTTATCTACAATGGCATTTAGTTTTTCATCGAAGTCTACGTAATACTCACCAGTAGCTGGACCAGTGAAAAAGCTGTAAACGTAGCGAGCATAGCCTGCTTTATCAACTACAATTAAGGTAGGAAAAGCTGCAATTCTATCCATAAAAGGGAAAGCTTTTGCAGCATCTGACTTACTTAATCTTCCGCCAAGTATAACATCATACTCAATATTCAATTTGTCTTTGTATTCTGCTATTCGGCGCTCACCATATTCTTGGGAATAATTCGCTTCATGATTTACTGCAAGAACTGCGACTTCTCTATCCTTATTCTTTGCGTACCAATCAATTAGGTACTTGGTTTGATCCCAACTATTCGGACACCATGTTCCAAAAACTTGAATTAAAAGCACTTTACCTTCATAATCTTCCTTTTTGATACCTTGTTGTCCATCCCCGCTGAGTTTCTGGAAGTCTGGTTGAACTTGATTCTTACCCAAAGTAATGATTTTCAAAGGATCTTTGATTTTAGCATTAGGATTGTACTTTCCTTCCCACTTCTCTGAGTAACCGTTATTAAAAATCAATTCGCCCTTCCACGTTCCGTTGTCAAACTTAGCTTTTAATAAAAAAGCATGTGCTCCATCGAAAGAAGAGAGCGTCATTTCATTTCCATCAATTACGCCTTCAAAAAAGCGCAAATCACTGGTTTCTGTAACAATAGTACCAGAAACCTTATTTCCATCCTGTTCGAAAAGTCCAACCGCAGGATATGAATTGTCTTTGCGAGGCTTAAATGTGACTTCCCATCTCTGCTCAATCATTTCTGGTTGAGTTGAATTTTTTACTTCGAAACGAGGTTTCCCGTAATCTGCCTTAAAAGTGTACGAGCCTTTTTGATAGTGCTTAATCATCCTACCGCTGAGTTTATCTCCATCAATTTTTGCTTTTATTGTGATGTCAAAAGCAAAAACACGGAAATTCAAGCTGTCTCCCTCTATTTTCGTATCCGTAATCACAGCTCTATCCTCACCATTTACGATGGTAATTATCGGCTTTAAGAAATCATCTTTGTAGCTGACCTCAAAGATAAATGGAACTTCAGCAATATCGTAAACAATTGCGCCTCTCCAATCTCCTTCTTTTAAAACTTGAGCGAAAAGGTTTGCTCCACAGAGCATCATTAGAGCACAGATTGTAATAAACTTTTTCATAGTTATAGGTAGTACGGGTGGTTAAGAGCCAATGCATAATTACATGAGATGCATTGAAGCTATACTATTCATTATACATTTCTATTTATTCTTTTCTTCAATCCATTTGCTCATAAATCTAGTACTCGCTAATGAATGGTGTAACAGCATTGCTCCCATAAAGTTATTAGAACGATGATTTCTCAAATGTTTAGTAATTGAAGTAATTCGTTCAAGCAGAACTTTTTGGAAATAGTCTTTGTCGAAACGGTGTTTAAGGATTTCATATCCACGTTTCTGAGCTTTAGCCCATAGTTCTTTGTTAGAATACAGAGAAACTGCTTGTTCAGCAAAGATTGTATCATCATCAGAAATTGCACCAGGCCAATCATAATCTCCAGACATCCCTTCAGAACCAATACTTGAGGTAACGGATGGGGTTCCACATTCCATCGCGTCTGAGAGCTTTCCTTTAAGTCCGGCACCAATACGGAGCGGCGCTAGCAAAACTTTTGCATTAGAAATTACAGCTTTGGCATCTTCTACCCTTCCATTCACCAAAAAACCTTCTGAGGGCTTATGGAGCTGCTCCACTTTTTGACTAGGATAAGCTCCGTAAATGTGTAATTCTGCTGAAGGAATTTTCGACCTAATTTTAGGCCAAATATTCTTCTTCAAAACTTGGACTGCATCCCAATTCGGTTCGTGCAAAAAATTCCCAATTGAAACGAAATGGTTTCTTTCTTCAAAAGTTGGCAACTCTCTTTGTTCTTTTTCACTAACCGCATTGAGCATAAATGGAAGATATAGCAACAAGCTTTCATCTATTTTAAAAGCTTTTGTTAACAAATCCATTTCATATTCAGATATAACTAAAGAGAGGTCGCACCTATAAATACTAGCAATTTCGCGTTTTGCAATATCGTTTTGTAAATCTTCTATGGTATAAGTTCTATTTGCTTTTTGTGCGATAGTGCGAGCTTGACGTAAACAATGCAAATCTTCCATATCTAGCACTCTCATTGCATTGGGACATTGTTCAGCAACTCGCCACCCGAATTGCTCTTCAGTCATAAATCGATCGAATAGAACCACATCTGGATTTAATGTCTGTACAAAATCATCAAAGGCAGAGTCGTTCATCTTAATCGCTACAGTATTGATGGCACGATGCTCTAATGTCTCGCAAAAATCACTTTGGTTTGCAGCGCTAGCAAATGTGATGCTCCACCCATCCTGCAAAAAACAATCAATGAGCTGCATCATTCGGCTACCGGCAGCCGATGATTTTGGCTCTGGCCATACTTTGCCAAGGATGAGTAGTTTCTTTTCTTTAAGCATGCGCAATAATAAGAAAATATTGAAGCTATTTTAGTGTGTTCTCACTTTTAGGTATCAATATTAAAAACGCCCCCATCTTAAGAAGTCTATTGGCCAATCCGTTTCTTCTTTCATAGCCAAATCAGCAAGAATTTCTCCGATAATTGGCACAAATTTGAACCCATGCCCACAAAAACCCGAAGCGATTACTACTTGTTGATTTGAATCTGGTAAATAATCAATGATAAAGTGTTCATCAGGAGTATTGTTATACATACAAACACTGGTCGTTACAATTTCACCAAGAGCTTCTGGAATAAATTGGTTCAGGATATTTGTGAGTTTTTCTTCTTCTTCACGAGCATCAAAAGCATGCAAATCTTTTATTTCTATTTCTTCACCGGGCAAATGATGACCTACTTTCATTAAGCCATTCCCACCAAATTCTTTTTGGGGAAGTATTGGAAATCCATAGAATATACCAGGGTGAGCTTTATCTGAAATCATCCAGCAAGGGAAATTATCTAATTGGAATAACTCTTCTTTAACAGGCTTAACCCAACTCAAAAACTGTCTGGTTACTTTTAGTTCTTTGTCTAATTTCGGTACAAGCTCTTTTGTATAAGCTCCAGCTGTTATAATGATTTTGCTTGCTCTATATACATTTTCAGAAGTTGTTACCTCCACTTCTCCCTCTTTTAATTTCCAACCTTTCACAACTTCGCCAGTTTTTATAACCGCTCCCAATTTCTTAGCAAGCTCACTATAAGTTTTAATGGTTTGATCGGTTAAAGCAAAGCCCGAGTCGGGTTCTATAAGTTGTTCAAAGTTCTTTGGCACATTAAATGCCGCGCTTTGGGTTTTGGTTAAAGTATCTAACGGAATATTATACATCCGAGCTGACTCTTTGATACCAGCCATCACAAAGTGATCCGGCTCGCCTAGATAAGCGATTCCGCTTGGGAAATAAAACTTTTGCCCTGTTTCTTCTTCAAGATGTTTCCAACCTTTGTAAGCACCTTCAAGTAATGGGACGTAATCGGGATGTTCGAAATAGGCTTTGCGAACAATTCTGCTTTGGCCAGAATGCGAGCCTTGTTCGTGAGCTATCTCAAATTGTTCTATACCTAATACCTTTACTCCTTGTTTTGCCAAATGATAAGCGGCAGAAGCTCCCATTTGTAGATGTCAAGTAATTCGCTGACAGTTTTGGTTAAATTGAGCGGGAGTTTTTCCACCAATTCCTTGGTGAGCTCGCTCGTGATTATAGTAATAGACATACTCGGTGAGCTCCTGTTGCATGTGCTCAAAG
>JBLWXC010000007.1:0-182962 GCA_048267645.1 Balneola sp. | reverse complement strand
AAAAAATGCAAGAACGTCCATCGGGAACGCAAGAATGGCCTGAAAAAATGCAAGAACGTCCATCAGGAACGCAAGAACGACCTGTAGAAATGCATGGTCGATGGTATAAAATGGATGAGGCGCTCTTATAGTTATAGTTACCCCGTAGCCTCTTGACAGAATTAAAACATTTACCAACAAAGAAGCCAACCCTTTATGCAAAAGGCTGGCTTCTTTAATACTAAAAACAAATGGACAAGTTGTCCAAACCCGAAATTAGCGAGTTAGTTTTTTGTAATGAATACGATGCGGTTGGTCTTCAGTGATACCAAGTCGACGTTTACGATTCTCTTCGTATTCGGCGTAGTTGCCTTCAAACCAGTAAGCTTGGCTATCACCCTCAAATGCTAGGATGTGCGTTGCTACGCGATCTAGGAACCATCTATCGTGAGAAATAACCACTGCACAGCCAGCAAACTCTAGCAGAGCTTCTTCAAGTGCACGGAGCGTGTTAACATCTAAATCGTTAGTAGGCTCATCAAGTAGTAATACATTGGCGCCTTCTTTCAACATTTTGGCTAAATGAACTCGGTTTCTTTCACCACCAGAAATCTGTCCAGTTTTTTTCTGTTGATCACTTCCTGCGAAGTTAAAACGAGATACATAAGCACGCGAGTTTATTTCTCGGTTACCTAATTTCAAGATTTCATGTCCACCAGAGATTTCTTCCCAAATAGTTTTGTTCGGGTCTAGCGGACGTTTTTGATCTACGTAACCAAGTTTAACTGTTTCGCCAATAACTAGATTTCCACTATCAGGAGATTCTTCTCCAATAATCATTTTGAACAAAGTAGACTTACCAGCACCGTTCGGCCCGATAACTCCAACAATTCCCCCTGGAGGCAATTGAAATTCTAAGTTTTCTACTAATAGACGATCTCCAAATCCTTTTGAAAGTCCTTCAGCAACAATAACTTTGTTCCCAAGTCGTGGACCAGCAGGAATAACAATCTGCATGTCGTCATTCCGCTTTTCGCTCTCTTTGGCCAACATTTCTTCGTAAGCGTTAATACGCGCCTTACTTTTAGCTCTTCGGCCTTTAGGATTTTGGCGAATCCACTCAAGCTCTTGTTGAAGGGTTTTTTGGCGATTTGATTCTTGCTTCTCTTCTTGCTTTAGACGTTCAGATTTCTGCTCTAACCAAGAAGTGTAGTTTCCTTTAAACGGAAGACCTTCACCACGGTCAAGTTCTAGAATCCAACCAGCAACGTTGTCCAAGAAATATCTATCGTGAGTTACAGCGATTACAGTTCCTTCATAGCGCGCAAGATGTTGCTCTAACCAACCAACAGACTCAGCATCTAAATGGTTTGTAGGCTCATCAAGTAGTAACACATCAGGCTTTTTAAGTAACAAACGGCAAAGAGCTACACGACGAGCTTCACCACCAGAAAGTACAGTTACAGGAGTATCGCCATCAGGGCAGCGTAGAGCATCCATTGCTTGCTCTAGTTTACTGTCTAAATCCCATGCATCGAGATGGTCAATTTTTTCTTGAAGCTTAGCTTGTTTGGCGATAAGAGCATCGAAGTCAGCATCAGGATCACCAAAAGCCACATTTACGGCTTCGTATTCGTTAATTAAATCTACCGTTTCTTGTACGCCTTCTTGAACAATTTCTTTAACTGTTTTGTCTGGGTCAAGATGTGGCTCCTGTGCCAAATAGCCAAAAGTGATGCCTTTTTGTACACTGATATCACCAATGTAATCTTTATCCTCACCAGCAATAATACGCAATAAGGTAGATTTACCAGCTCCGTTTAATCCAAGTACGCCAATTTTAGCGCCATAGAAAAAGGACAGATAGATATCTTTTAAAACAGTTTTGTTGGGTTTATGAACTTTGCTAACCCCAACCATGGAGAAAATAATTTTTTGATCGCTCAAGACTTCAGTAATTCGTTAAATATTTGAGAAATAGAAGGTACGGAGATTTAAGTGCTTCTCAATATAGTTTTAGCGACTATTTTTTGGGAAGGTAATGCCGGATGTTTATGACGATTATCAATCTCAACTTCAAGAATCTAAATACTGACGAATAGCTTTCTTGAGGGTTGTGAATATTCGTTTAAGTAATTCTTCATCTTCCTCTAATAGCGTAACTCTAAAACCCATTAAATCGGAACAGAACGAAGAAATGGGAACCACACAAATGCCCGTAGCACCGAGTAGATAATATACAAAGCGAGTATCTAAGGAAACGCCTTCTACCCAACGTTCAACCATTTGTTTGGCTTTTGGGTTAGTAATTTCGAGAGATTGGTTGTCCTTTAAGCTACCCGATTTGAACACAATGGTATTGTAAAAAGCACCATAAGTAGGATTGAATGTAAGCTCTGGAACTTCTTGAAGAGTTTCAGCAATAAACTTACTTCTTTTTCCAATTTTGATATTCATTTCCTCTCGGTAAGCTAGGAATCTATCATCGCCTAGAATTTTTGGAATAGCCATTTGAGGAAGGGTAGTAGAGCACACTTCAATCATTTTGGCATCGTCTAAGGATTTACATAACCGAGCGAACTCAACATCTTTGTCTTTGTTGTAGCATTCTATCCAGCCACAACGCGAACCTGGCCAAGGCATCTCCTTCGAAATTCCTTTCATTGCAATGCCCGGCACATCTCCAATAACTTCTGATAAAGCGTAAGCGCGAGCACCGTTGTAGGTAATCATGTGATAGATTTCATCGGAAATTAAAAATAAATCGTATTCGCGAGCGATGGATACAATCTCTTCTAAAATTTCTTTCGGATACACCATCCCTGTTGGGTTATCAGGATTGATGATGAGAATAGCTACGACATTGGGATTGTACCTTACTTTATTACGAATGTCTTCAACATCAGGATACCAATGGTTTTCTGGATCCAAATTGTAGGTCAGGGGCTGATGATTTGCATGAGCAGCCTCCGCCGATGAATGTGTAGAATAAGCTGGCGATGGACCAATAACACGAGTGGTGGCATCCAAATAGTTATACATTGTTGCAATGGCATCACCTAATCCATTAAAGAAAAGAATGTCGTTCGCGGTAATTTGAGTTCCACCATATGCATTATTTCGTTCGGCTAAGAAAGCACGTGTTTCAATAATCCCTTTGGAATCGCAATAACCGTAACTCTTATCGTTACCCGCTAACGCCTGAACAATTTCTTTCATCCAAATAGGAATGGTTGCATTTTTTTGGATGGGGTCGCCAATATTTTCCCAAGTTATTTCTAATCCTTCATTGGCAAGTAGATTCGCTTTCTTTACGATTTCGCGAATCTCGTAACTTAGTTCTTTAGCTCCTTCGCTAAGTAAATTTTGTCGCATTATGTGGTTTCTTGAATGGAATTAAGGTCTATGAATCAGAAGAACTGTTGTCTTGATATTCTGGATGGGAAGCAATAAATGCTTTGAGTGACTTCCCTGCTGTAGTTTGAACTTTTGTTCTGAGAAAACCTGTCCAACCTAAAAGCATACCCGCTGTTCCAAGTGCCATTCTAGTCCATGCCCAAAAATTGAACTGATCGATATGTTCAATAATCTTTCCATCTTTAAATCGGAAGCTGGCATGTACTTTATTATGAACTTTTCGCTTCGATTGAGAGAAAGTGTAAATGGCCTCCCAGTAAGCTTTTCCTGTTTCACCGTCAGCACTTATGTCTGAAAAAGTAACTTCTAAGTCAGTGCCTCTTTCGCATAGCATATGCCACATGGCAGGCGCTTCTTTTCCGTGCAGGTCAAACACTTCATCCTTAAAATGTAAGTCTTTGTGGTAGCACGCATTCATTGCGGCATAATCTCTTTTCTGAAAAGCAGTATAAAAATCGGTAATAACTTGTGCGTTTGTATCCATAGATGAATTAACGAAGATGACGTTTTAAAATCTATGGCTTTTTTAATCTTTGGAAAAAAGAGTGTTAATCGAACAAAGGATAGGGCTCTTCACTAAGTAATCAACAAATTAAGGAATGTGCGCAAAGCTATTTTGGTTGATGAGCTACTACAGATAAAAAATATATGAAGAATATAAATAGCTATAGAAAGTTCGATAAAAACACTGAATCCGTGAATGAAGACGGTGATTATGTGCTTTATTGGATGCAAATTAATCGACGTTTCGAGTATAATTATGCTTTAGAATACGCCATTGCATGGGCCAATAAATTGAACAAACCGCTCTTAATTTATGAAGGACTAAGTATAGACTACCCTTGGGCTTGTGATCGGTTTCATAGCTTTTTAATGGAAGGGATGAAGGAAAATGTACTCTTTGTCAGAGAACATGATTTGAATTACTACAGTTATTTGGAGCCAAAGACTGGGGCAGGCAAAGGGCTTATTTACCAATTAGCAGAAAGAGCATGTGCAATCATTTCGGATGAATTTCCTGTTTTCATCATGCGCACAAACAATGAACATGTTTCCAAAAAAGTAAAGGTTGCCTATATCACTGTCGATTCAAACGGAATCATTCCTTTGGGCATTACTGAAAAAGCTCCATACTCAGCCTACCTCTTCCGTAGAACTATGCAGCAACATTTTTTGGAAGGTTTTACCAATCCACCAAAGAAAAATCCGATATCGGCATTAGAGAATAAAACCGTTATCCAATTGCCAAAAGAGTTCTTGGAGAAATATCCTCCAATTGAAAAGGACCTTGAAGACATTCCGAAAACCATTGCTGGCCTCGACATCAATCACCAGGTAAAAGCTTTAGAGCTGAAGGGAACAAGAAAAGCGGCGTTAGAACGATTGAGTGAGTTTATAACAAACGATTTGCTGGATTATGACGAGAAGAGAAATCATCCCGACGAAAAAAAGACAAGTGGATTAAGCTCGTGGCTACATTTTGGTAAAATCAGTGAATACGAAATTGTTAAAGAAGCCTTAGCTGAACAGCCCGAAGATTGGGATTTGAACTCGTTAACTCCTAATGGAGGAAAGAACGCAGGCTTTTTTAATGGCAATGCCAGTATTGAGAGTTTTATGGATGAAGTTATTACTTGGCGAGAAGTTGGCTTCCATTTTGCACATCACACGCCCAACTACGATGCATTCGAAAGTTTACCTGATTGGGCTATTAAGTCGATGGAAAAGCATAGTGATGATGTTCGTGAATATGTTTATAGCTTGGAAGAACTTGAATTTTCCCGAACACATGATGAACTTTGGAATGCAGCGCAAACTCAGTTACGGGAGCAAGGTATCATCCATAATTATTTGAGGATGCTATGGGGCAAAAAGGTAATTGAGTGGACGCCAAATCACAGAACTGCACTCGAATATCTGATTGAACTGAATAACAAGTACGCCATAGATGGAAGAGATCCAAATAGCTATTCAGGTATTTTTTGGTGCTTTGGTAGGTTTGATAGAGCTTGGCAAGAGCGACATGTTTTTGGGAAACTCAGATATATGACTAGCGACAGCGCACGGAAGAAAATAAAACTCACACAATATTTACAAGAATTCGGAAGCCAAAAAAGCTTACTCTAAAGTTGCTTAAAGCACTTGTTTCGAGTGAATGTGAAACATACATTGCACATATTTTAATTTTACCCATTATTAATGGACCTCTTTCAGGAAAATAAACCTACAAGCTCGGTGAATGAGCCTTCTAAAACGGATTATAACGAGCCTCTAGCAACACGAATGCGCCCACAATCGCTAGAAGAATTTGCAGGACAAGAACACCTAGTTGGTGAAGGAAAGATGCTTCGCCGTATGATTGAAAGTGGAATTATCGGATCATTGATTTTTTACGGTCCACCAAGTTCTGGTAAAACTACACTAGCTCATGTTCTTTCTAGAGAGATTAAAGCGAGTTTTCAGATAATTAACGCTGTTCTCGATGGAATTAAGGAATTGCGTGCAGTAGTTGAAAAAGCTGAAAAATTGCGCAAACTAAATGGTCGCAAAACCATTTTATTTGTGGATGAAATTCACCGTTGGAATAAAGCACAGCAAGATGCGCTACTTCCTCATCTAGAATCTGGAATTATAACTTTGGTGGGCGCCACAACCGAGAATCCATTCTACTCGTTGGTAAATCCATTGCTTTCTCGTTGCCAGTTATTTGAACTTCATCCTCTTCAGGTTGAAGATGTTCGCAGAATGATGACTCGTGCGTTGGAAGACGAAGAACGTGGCTTGGGTAACAAGAATATTGTGGTTGAAGAAGAAGCGTTGGATCACCTTGCAGATTATGCAGGTGGCGATGTTAGAAATGCACTCAACGCGATGGAAGTGGCGGTGCTTTCCAGCAAACCAGATGAAGATGGAGTTATCAGAATTACGCTAGATATCGCCAAAGAAAGTATCCAGAGGCGTAATGTGCGCTACGACCGAACAGGTGATGAGCATTATCATTATGCTTCTGCTTTTATAAAATCATTGAGAGGGTCTGATGCCGACGGCGCACTCTATTGGATGAATGCTATGCTCGAAGGTGGTGACGATCCTAATTTCATATTCCGGCGAATGTTAATTTTTGCCAGCGAGGATGTTGGTTTGGCAGAACCCAATGCGCTGACAATTGTAAATTCCTGCCAAGAAGCTTTTATGAAATGTGGAATGCCTGAAGGAATGTATTTTCTTTCGCATGCCTGCTTGTACTTAAGTATGTGCCCAAAAAGTAATAGTACAGCTGCCATTTTTGAAGTGAATACCTTAATAAAAGATCGAGGCGCTTTTTCTGTACCACCTTATTTAAAGGATAAAACAGCGAATAAGCTAAATTCACGTTATTTGGATGTAGAGAATGCATCAAAAGAGTATAAATATCCTCATAACTATCCGCACCACTGGGTTGATCAGCAATACTTGCCAGATCGTATAAAGAATAAGAAATTTTTTACTCCAGGAATTGAAGGAAGAGAAGGGTTGTTAGCTAGGAGATTAGACGAAATTAGAAAATCGAATAAATAAATAGTTTAATGTTAAACTATGGAACGGTTTTTGTACTAGAAGACATTCATCAAGGAAAAAGAATAAAACAGTATACATGAATATTAAGATTATAAGCTCTACGGATCGTCCCAATTCAAATGCCCTCGCGGTTTCGAATTACGTAAAGAAATTATATGAAGCAGAGGGAGTAAAAGTAACAGTAGTAAGTTTGGAAGATTTCCCAGCTGCCGATGTTGTTGGGGGTAAGTATGGGAAGGAAATTGAATCTGTTACCAACTTTCGTACGCCAATTTTAGAGTCAGATGGATTGGTGTTTGTAATTCCAGAATACAATGGCGGTTTCCCTGGTATCTTGAAATTGTTTGTGGATTATCTTCCTTTCCCTAAAGCATTTGAGAAGATGCCAATGGCTTTTATCGGTGAAGCATCTGGCGCTTTTGGAGGATTGAGAGCGGTAGAGCAATTTCAGCAGATAGTAAATTATAGAAACGCACTACAGTTTCCTGAGCGCGTTTTTATACAACGTGTACATCAAGAGTTCAATCCTGAAGAGGGCTTGAAAAATGAATTTGCTCAAGGTCTTCTCATTTCTCAAGTAAAGAATTTCACTCAATTTGTTAAAACTACTAAAGAACTTAGTTAAGCTTTAACATATATCCGACACCGTGCAAAGTGATGAGATACTTTGGGTCGTCTGGGTGAAGTTCAATTTTAGCTCTGAGCTTTGAAATGTGAACATCAACGGTTCTAGTATTGGTGCTATACTCATAGCGCCATACTTTTTCTAATAACTCGTCTCTAGATACTGGGTTGTTTGCGTGTGAAAGTAAGTACCTAATAAGTTCTACTTCACGTGCGGTAAGTTCAATTACTTTATCGCCAGGGTGAACCACTTCACTTTCAGTCAGATCGGCTTTAACTTCACCTAATTGAAGAATATCGACTTGACCAGAGTTTGAATATGTACCTGCTCTGCGCAATCTAGCTTGGATGCGAGCAAGTAATTCTTTAACACCAAAAGGCTTGGTGAGGTAATCATCAGCGCCAAGGTTTAAGCCTTTTACTTTATCAGGCTCTTGGTCTTTGGCTGTAAGCATAATAATGGGGAACGTGTACTTGAGCTCACGAATTTCTTGGCATATATCATATCCGCTCTTTCCTGGCAACATGATATCAAGAATCATTAAATCAGGTTTATGCTCTTTTACCATACTTACGGCATTATCTCCGTCTTCACTTATGAAAACAGTAAAGCCTTCACTTTCGAGCGTATCTCGTAGTGTAAAAATTAAGCTTGGTTCATCTTCTACAACAAGAATCTTATTCTTCTTATCAGACATGGCTGGTATTTACTTTAGAATGTTCAGTTGAGATTATACCACTTTTTTTTGAGTGCCGTGCAATTTCTTGCTGATGTATTGTTGGAAAACTTACTTTAAAAGTAGTTCCCTTTCCATATTCACTCTTAACGGTAATGGTACCGTGATTTAAAACTACTAAGCTTTGAACAATACTAAGCCCTAGTCCATGCCCTTTTGTTCTTGCTACTAAGGAGTCTTCAACACGATAAAACTTTCTGAAAATGTTCTTAAGTTCTTTTTTCTTAATCCCCATTCCGTGGTCAGTTACCTCAAAAGCTACATTTTTTTTCTCGGTAAAAACACGAACAAGTATTCTCTTGTCGTCAAGGCTATACTTAACAGCATTTTCTATGAGGTTACTTATAATTGTTTCGATACTTACAGGGTCTAGGTTACTATAAGGAATTTCTCCATCAACCTGGAAATCTAGTTCAAAGCCTTTACTCTCAATAAACTCTTTGGTTTGGAGAATGTATTCACCTAAAAGAAAATGAATTTGGCATGGGGCGGTATCAATTAAGCTATGGCCAGAGTCGTATTTCGCTACGTCTAAGAGTTTGTCAATCATTTTTCGTAATCGAATAGACTCTTGGTAAATGTGAACACCGTATTGTTTTAACCGGTTTGGCTCTGTTACTCGCCCATCCGAGATATTTTCTCCAGCGGCCTGCATTACGGCTAAGGGTGTTTTAAGTTCATGGGTAACGTTTGCTAAAAAGCCAGCTTGGCGTTGAGAGAGGTTTCGTTCACGCTGCGCGGTATAAAACATAAAGAGCAAGGCTCCGAGCAAGAACATTACTGCAAAGCCAAGTACTATTAAATTTTTGACGAAAGTTGCATTATATGCTGATGCAATTTGTGAGTCTAAAAATGCAATTTTGATATTCCAGTTATCGAAAAACCTTGGGAAACGTACTCTAGCATCAACCAAATCAAAGTTGAATTCGATGCTAGTATCGTTGGTAGCAAGTACTTCACCTTTACCAAAATCGTGTAACCAAACGATTGTTCCATTTTCTTCACCAGATTCAAAGTACTCACGTATCATTGGAGCTATTAAATCATTAATCACATAGTCTCTATCAATCACAAAAGTGAAATATCCAATAACTCTGTTTTCTGGGAGGTTAATCAAGCCAATGTTCATACTTCGGTGTGTATCAAACTCAATAATCGTATTCCATTGGTAATCAAAGTCGTTTAGCTGTATGCGAGTTTTGGTTCTTACCAAGCCCACACCATCACAAAGTAGCGGGCTGTAAGTTTGAGTTGGTAGCATTTTAGAAGCCTTGCTATCAAATGTGTAGACACTAGAATTTTCTACACAGGGATCTACATCAGCGGGGGTGTAATAGATAGAAGTGTAAATGGGATTGTTTGAGACCTCTTTCATGATGCTCAAGATATTCTCTGGAAAGCGGCCTTTTTTGTTAAGTGATTCTTCTAAAGGCTCTAGCTCCAAGCGGGAAAGGCTGAAAAAAGGAGAGTAAAGTTCACTTCTAACTTTTAGTGTGATTTCTTCTGCCTTTCGTATTTGGCGTTCACTCTCACCTTCAGTAACTCGGTCACGTATTTCGTACAAAGAATAGAGATTCATCCCTGTAAGAGCGATGATGGCAACAAGCCCCATCATTAATAAAATCCAGCGGAATGCTCGGTTACGTGCTAACATGAGTTTTAATTAATTAATACGGCAATTTAAACGAATTTACTTGCCGTGCATATACACATAAAGTAAAAAAACGTGAAGAAGTAGCTTATAGCTATGTTTATTTGTGAACTACAGCTAGTGTTTTTTCCAGGTATTATTACTTCTATTTACGTCGGGGAAGATGGCTGTTCTGTCTATGGTAACTTCTTGTAAAGGCGAATTAAAAGGCAACGTGATTGATAGAGTTCGTTTACCCAACAACCATTCGTCTACACTAATTCTAGTTTCCACTTCAGTACCATCTTCAAAAAAGAGAGTTAAATCTACAGGCATTGGGATATTGCCAACGTCTTTAATACGTATTGTTACAGAGTCAGCTTGAAAGGTAACGTCATCAATGGCTTGGTCTAGTTCCCATGTTTCAAAATACCAGCTTCTCCAAAACCAGTCTAAATCTTTGCCGGTTACATCTTCAAAGGTATTGAAAAGATCGTACGGCGTAGGATGTTTGTACGCCCATCTACTTATGTAGGTAGTCCACGCTTCCATGAAAAGGTCTTCGCCGAGTACACCACGAAGAGTAAAAAGAATGGAAGCTGGTTTTGTGTAAGAAGCTATTCCATATGCGGCACTTGAGTAATGATAATCAGAGTATCGCATCACCTCTCCTTCTCGGTAACTTCCTGAAATCCTGAGAAAGCCAGTGTATTCTGTAGCTAAGTCTTCATCCATTTTAAAGAAATCCCATCGAGCATTTGCTTCATGGAAAGTTGTGGAGCCTTCATCCATCCACGCTCTACGTCGCTCATTTGAGCTTACAATCATTGGCATCCACATGTGTGCTAGTTCATGAGCTGTAACGTCATACAGTGCTTCTCGGGTTCTATTGTTGTAGGCACCTATTATTGTCATCATCGGAAATTCCATCCCGCCACCGATGATGCCTTCGCCTTCAACGGTTGTCATGTGAGGCCACGGATAAGAAATGCCTGTAAATCGGGAAAAATATGAAATAGAGTGCTGTGCAAACCGAGCGCTTTCTTTCCATTTAGGGGCAGAAGTTCGCCAAAAAGCATTGATTCGGGCATAATCGGGATCTCCGTCATCGTCTAGGTCTCCAACTAAAGCTCTTGTGCCATCCCAAATAGATTCTTTGGTTGCGCTAAAGGAAACATCACGTACGTTTTCAGCGCGAAATTTCCATTCTAATTTCCCAGATGAATTTGATAAAGTTGCCATTCCAAAATCATTCTCTGAAATAATGGTAGTTACCGTATCGCTATTTATGGCATCTTCATATCTAGTTAAAATTTCAGGTGCGAGTGTTTCTTCAGGATTTATAAATTCTCCTGTACTCATTATTACCCAATCTTGAGGTGCAGTAATTGTGATGTCGTAATCTGAAAAGTCATGATAAAATTCTGCATTCCCCGTAAAAGTATCACCAAACCAACCTTCTAAATCATCATAAACCGAAACATGTGGATACCAATACCCAAGGTAAAAGAGGTTGTCATTGTCGTATCCCATCCGTGCCGAAGCTCCAGATTTAGGAATCTTGAAAGAGTAATCGATTTCTATGCTGACATTGCCACCAGAAATTAATGGTTCGTTGAGCATAACGAACATATTAGTTCCTTGTATGCCATAGGAAGCCGTGCCAAATCTGGGTTGAGTGGTTAAACTTACCTCTCTTCCGTTTATAGAAACCGAGTGGACTTGCATACCGCCTGTTACTTCGGCCACTTCAAGCCTTGGGGCACCTTTTTTATGTAAATTCTGAGCTAGTTCGAACACTACTATAGGGAGGTTGTCTGGCGAATTGTTGTAATAAGTAACAATTGCCGAGCCTTTTAGTGTGGTATCTTTTGGAGATAGCACTGCGTTTAGCTGGTAATCCGCATATTGTGTCCAATAATACTCTCCTGGAGCACCGGTAGTTGTACGAGTACCTTTTTTGACAGCGTTTAGAAAATAGGAGGGTAACTCGATAGGGTTTGGAATTGGCCTTTCAAGAGAAATCAAGCTTTTTAGCTTTGACGGGGGGGTAACTACGGATTTAGTTGAATTACAGGCTAGAATCGATCCGAATAAAAGAGTCAGAGCGAAAAGAAATCTTCTGCTCATAATTTGAATGCAGTTAGTTTGAGGTGTGTTATTAAGAAAGTTGTTCGAAATTTCTTTCCATAGACTCTTTAAGGTCATTAAATTCAATTGGCTTAACTAGATAATCTAGATACCCAGTTTCTTTAGCTCTTTGGACGTGGTAAGGGTCTGAATTACCCGTTATATAAATTACAGGAACAGAAGAAAATTTACGAATTTCTTTCATAGCTGTAATGCCATCCATGTCACCTTCTAAAGAAATATCCATTAAGATTAAATCAGGATGGATTCTTTTAGCTACTTCAATAGCAGTTTTACCATAAACTAGTTCACCTTCAGCGTAATAGCCTAGTTTCTCTAGATAGCTTTCGTACAGAAGGTTTAGGATCAAATCATCTTCGACAATCATCACCGTTTTATTCTGTTTTTCTTTCATAATTCTTTATTTATTCAATTCTTTAGAATAGAGAGTATAATAAGATGTATCGACGTTAAACGAAATTATTTAATCTGGATAATAAAATTATAAGAGTAAGGTACTAAATAGTAAGTGTTAATATCAGCTAGAAAATTTTAATTTAAAATGGAGTAATAGAAAAATTATACAAATTAAAGGAGAGGTAAGAAGAGGAGATTGTTACAGAAACAAAAAACGCCTCACAAAACAATGTTTCGTGAGGCGTTTTGTACCGCAGGCCGGACTCGAACCGGCACGGGATTATCTCCCATTGGATTTTAAGTCCAATTATGTGGTGTAAATTAAAATAAATTAAAATCTGTTTAGACTTTATAAGTCATTGAATAAAATGATATTATATGTGGAGTAATGTAAAGTAAGATATGCTAACAGAAAGATATTCTGTTACCCCCGTGTTACCCCCAAGATGTAATGGAATAAATTTTATGCCAAAAAGAACACTTACTGACCCCTATGTCAAGAACCTGAAAGTTGATGAAAGAACTGAGGTGTTTGATAAAGATACCTCAGGATTAGCCTTGAGAGTTACCCCCAATGGACACAAGAGTTTTTTCTATCGATACAGGTTTGGTGGAAAGATTAGACGTTTTACTATTGGGAAGTATGAACCCCCAACTTTTACATTGGCTACTGCTAGAGAAAAAGCACGAGCGTTGAGAGTGTTAGTATCTGAAGGGAATGACCCTCAAGGTGACAAGCAACGAAAGAAGAATATTGAAGCCCCTACAACAGTAGGGGATCTGGCAAAGATTTTTAAAGAACAATATGTAAGCAAGAACCTCAAAAGTAGTACTCAAAAATCATACAATAGTCGGATATCAAAAATCGAGAATAAGTTTAAAGATATTTCAATAGATGAAATAACTAGAGCTGAAGTAAAAAGGTTTTTAAGAGGAATTGCTGAAACTCAGCCCTATAATGCTAATAGGATTCAATCAATCTTTTCGAAAATGTACAGTTTCGCAATACGAGAAGACTATACTTCAAATCATCCATTGAAGAAAATTGAGAAGTTTGGTAAAGAAAAGAATAGAGAGCCGAATTATTCCAATGATGATATTAAGAGTATATGGGAGTCATTTTGTAGTGAAGATGACCCACTGAGCAGTTTGCTTAAGATGCTACTTATATGTGGCCAAAGATTAGGCGAAACGTCCAGGATGAAATGGAGTGATATAGATACTAACAGAGCACTTTGGATTATACCAGAAGATGAAACTAAAGGAGGGAAAACTCATGTAGTACCATTGCCAGAGTTCGCAATTAAAGTGCTTGAGGAGCTTCACAGCAAAACGGGTGATCAAGTTCATGTATTTAATTCGTCAATAAAGAGTGGCTCTCCATTAACTTATTTTGGTGCAGTTTCTGAAAGAGTAAGAAAGAGAACGGGATTGAAGGATTTTAAAATTCATGATTTAAGACATACAGTTATTACTGGTATGATAAGTATTGGAGTAGACTTTGTTCATGTAGGTAAGACCGTAGCGCATAAAGGACTTGGTAAAGAATACGTCATCACAAATAGGTATGCTCATTACGAGTATCTAGATGAAAAGAAAAGGGCCTTGCAACTCTGGAGTGATCACTTAGAAAGAGTGCTATTAGGTAATGTAAACGCAAAAGTATTTAAAATTGGAGGCTCCTAAAAAGATTGATTACGAGAGTAGAGATTATTTTAATAAATATGATACGCTGGGACTATGAAATAAAAGGTAATGGATAAAAGAAAAATTAATTCGTTAGTCAACAAGTACAGTGATAATCTTAAGGATTTTAAGAATACTTATAATGTACAATTAACTTTATCAGATATTGAAAAGTATAAGTTGTTATACCGAAGTGAGCTTAAGGTGCTTAGCCAAATATCTATAGAACAATATAAAATATTACTTGTATTTATAAAGAATGAAATAGGATTAATAGTTCAACGTATTGATAAACCTAATTTTACAAGAGTAAGAAATGTAGATGAAGCTTATTTAAAGTTGCTAAAAATTATGTTTGCATTTAATCCGCCGATAGAATTATCTGTTGATGATAATACAAGTTTAAGGGATTCAATATTCATTGATAACCCTTGGGTTAGTAAAATCCTAACTGATAATTATGAGTTATATGTATATAAAAAATGGTGGGAAGATTGTGAGCTAAAAAAACACGTAAAAGCAGAAGAGCTGTATGAAAATAAAACAGACCAAACCACTAATCTTGGTTCTGCTGATGAATGGATGGATCCAGTTGTTAAAAATTTAGTTGAATTAGATTTACCACAAGAATGTGATGTTATAGCTATTCTTAATAAGGTTTACCCTGATTTTGAGAAAGAGTTTGATCAAAACTCTATAAAAAAAGGTTTTACAATAAGTAGAAAAATCAATAAAACCTCAATTGCCAAAGCTCTTTCTTTTATCTATCACCAAAAGTCAACATTTAGATGGAGTTCTGAAGCAATTATTAAGCATTATCAAAGAAATAAATATTGGTAAGTAAATAATCAGGACAGGACAAGTTCGATTTAATAATCATGTCCTGTCCTGTTTGCACATCAAATTAAGCCTTCCACCATAAATTCTCGAAAGTTAACATAAACAAATCGAGATATTATGAAAAAAAGAATACTTAGATTTCCAGAAGTTACTGGAATGTTAGGTGTGACTCGACAATGCATATATGATATGGTTGCTCGTGGGGACTTTCCCAAACCATTCAAATTAACTAAGCAGGGTAGGTCGGTTGGCTGGTTAGAGTCAGATATCAATAATTGGTTAGAGACAAGAGTTGCAACAACGGGGAGTGAAGAATGAGACCCTTAACTCCCATCCAACAAAAAGAGATTATTGATATCCTTGATGAATCTATTGACAAGAGACTTAGCCTTGGTATCAATACAAAACGGTCTTGTGATAAAAATTGTCTTTGCCGAGTGAGTCCTAGAAGTCAAGGGGAGGAAGTGTCAACCCTTGTCAATTGGGCGATAAAAGAATTCCAAGTAAATAATTTTGTGAGACGTTATTTGCAGACTAAGTACTGTTACTTATGTACGGGAGATTTTATGAGTGGGTATTTCGAAAAAAGACAAGAAAGTCAAGAAGAGCAGTTTTTAGGCTTAACGAAGTCTATAATGGAGGTATAAGATGGCATATCGAAAAGTACACGATTCGTTTTGGACAGATCCATATATAGAAGAGCTTACTCCTGAACAAAAATTCTTCTACCTGTATTTGCTTACTAATCCAAGTGTTAATCAAATCGGTCTTTATGAGTTCAGCTATAAGCGAGCATGTTTTGAAACTGGATACAATAGAGACACCATTGAGAAGCTATTAAATTATTTTGAGGAAGCTGAAAAAGTAATAGTATCTAGGCTGACGCAAGAGATTCTGGTAGTTAAGTTCTGGTTCCATAATTCTTCTACATCACCTAAAGTTTTTAAACATATAAAAGGGCTATTGAGTAGTGTTAAAGACAAATCTTTAATTCAAAAGATATACAGTATAGATACAGTATTAAGTTGTATGGATACTGTATCAAACAGTATAAATACTGCTTCGCAAGAAGAAGAAGAACAAGAAGAAGAAATTAAGAAGAAAGAAGAGGGATCAAAGATCCCCTCATTGCTAGAAGTTCAAGAATACTTTGAGAATAATGGCTATAAAACAGAGGTAGCTGAGAAAGCTTTCAACGTTTATAACACATCACTTGAAGCAAACCCTCGATTAAAATACTGGAGAGATTCAAAAGGTAATCAGATCAAGAACTGGAAGATGAAAATGCAGTCGGTGTGGTTCAAAGAAGAGAATCTTTCAACACCAAAAGACTCTTTTAATCCAGACCACGCTAAACAACTCTACGGGGGCAACCAATGAAGCTCGAGTATTATTGTTTATCCGCTATATGCCAATTTGATGACGCTGCTATATATGCCATCACAAAAATGAAGACTCACTACTTCTCGGGTGTAAATAGGAAGGTATTTAAGATTGCTATAGGTCTTTTCAAAATGAAAAAAGTTGTTGACCTACATGTATTCATATCTCAAGTAGACTCAATTGGGATTGACGATTTAGACGCGACACTTATTTACCACTATTGTCTCGATTACGACGATAACTGGCAGAATACATTTGAAGAACTCCAGCGTATTGCTACCTATCATACCATTGAGGAGCATATTTATGAACTCTCAGTAATGAGAAGTAACACTGAACCCATAAGCACGATTAGTGCTAAGGCACTCCGCTTTGCTTCTGAGTGGATTACAGACACAGAAAAGCAATACTACAACGGAAAAGAGATTGATGAGCTTAGAGAGGAGTTTTCTGAACCTATCTTAACTGGACTGGACTTGTACGATAAACAACTTTATAAATACGGAGGGAATCTAAAAGGGCAAATGAAAGGGGTTATACTGAGAGAGAAACATGGAAAGACTCGTTCTGAGTGTTGGGAAGTTGCTCACAACCTTAAAATGGGGCATAAGGTTTTATATCTAACTTTAGAAGGTCGTAAACAAGATATTACTGGCAATGTCAGGCAAGTCCTACAGAAAGAGTGGGTGAATCTACGAGAGCAACTGTATGTAGTGGATGGGATAGTGGGACTTGACGAGCTAGAAGCAATAGTTACTGAAGCGGTTCTAGTGGACGAAGTAGATAAAGTTGTCGTTGATTATATGCAGTTAGTACAACCATCTGGTAGACCTACTAATGAAAACGAAAAGATCAATATCGCTACAGAGCGATTTAGAAATTTAATGGTCAAACTAAACTTCCAGTGCACAGTGCTAAATCAAGCCAGAAAAGAGAACTCCGGCGCTACAAGTCCCAAAGATGCGGAGGGTAGATCATTAATGCCATCTGGGTATAAACACGTACCTGATGTCTATGATGCTTATGGTTCTAATGCGTTAATTAAAGCAGCATCCATAATATTTATAGGGTTCAGGCCCAATCAATATGAAGCGCTTACAAAAGCCAATGCCCTTGGTAGGAGAGTGGTTGACCCAGTGGGTAAAGATGCGAATTACTTTGCTCTTTTTATGAAAGTAGCTCGTACTCGATATAAGCCTGAGTACTTGAACCACTGGTTTCAGTTCGAGGACACTGATTGTGGATTAGGTTTAAAGGGGTGGGTATGAAACTGTCGAGTTTAAAAGAGATTGTTGAAGTATTAAACAATTCGAATATGAGTATATCTGGTAGTGCAATAATGATTACGGATATTAAAGGGGAGTTGATTGCTAGCATAGTTCCATATATCAATACAATAACGTTCTACACTAGCTACACACACCTCGAAGCACTAGAGCTCAAGATGAAAGAACGAGGGATTAATCTGTTTGATCTAGAACTAAACCGACAACTTTTAGAGGACTAAAAAGTTTGACTAACTCAGACTAAATGGAATAGTATGGCAACACTTAAAAACGAACATAAAGAGTTTATTGTTAGGAAGATAGCTTGTTATAGTTCACCCTCAGAGGTGATTATTGAACTAGAAGAAATTTATGGAGTGACTGGGCTCGAACCCAAGCAGATTGCATACTACAATCCAGATGTCAGTACTGGGGGTAAATTAGGCAAGCAATGGAAAGACTTGCACTCTCATTATCGAAAGGAGTTTTTAGACGGTATAATTGATATCCCTATTGCCAATAAGAGGTATCGATTACTTGAGCTCCAAAAAAGCCATGACAAACTTAGGTTAGTAAACAATGAGGCTGGTGCCAATGCTATATTAAAGCAAGCTCAAGATGAGATGGCTGTAATAAAAGATATTGAGCCAAAGATACCTGAAAATGGAGATAGCTACTATACGAGGATGAATATCCTTTTACAAGAAGCCTGTCGCATAGATTAAGTGAAGAGTGAGCGATTTTAGTGGACAAAATCAAACGTAACATTTTAAAAATTATACAATGGATCCAATAACCCCACTAATGGCAGTCTTACTGATTTATCTAGCATGGAGAGTATTCTTGATGGAGGAGACAGCACCTTAGGGAGTGAAATTGGAACCTGAAAATGTAGTGGTGAAGGGGGGGAAGAGTAGGGGTAAAATCAGCGCTAATTTTAGCAGAAAACTCATTAAAAAGTGGCCTCTGTTTAAAAACTTATTAGCAGACACCTTTAACCAAACCATTGCAGGGCTATGACTACTTTTGAGTTAAAACAGGTCATTAAAGAGACCTCTTTTACTTAGGTGATATGCCTAGAATAAAAGACTAACCCGACAACTGTTAGGGGACTACTAGTACTAATCAATAAAAAGAGTGTTTAGCACTATCTAGGGAGTCATTTTACCCTTAAAGCGAGTCTTAGGGTAGTTGGAATAAAGCCCATAAATGTACTGTAAAAGACTCAGCAAAAGGTCAGGTATATTGAGGCCATCTCTGTTACCAGTATTAAAGTACTAAGGGGAAGCTTTATCTTCAAATAACTCCTAAAAAAGTATACCAAAAGTATACCAAAATAAGCAGGGTAATGCCTAGAAAGCTTACTGTAAAACATCAATCATCACCCGTACAAAAGACTAGTGAAAGACTAGCGCAATTTAGCCATTATGTATCAAGGTGTTACTTAATAATAGTGTTGAAGTGACTAACAAAAACACTCGTCAAAAGGTCGGCAAAAGGTCGGGTGTTTTGAGACCTCTACAGTGAGAACCAAATGAGTTAAAGTGGATAATTGCTTTCTTAAATGATTTCTAAAAAGACTAACGAAACACTTACGAAAAAGCCTACCCACCTAACTAGTTCAGTACCCAATCTACTTCGATTTAATCTATTCTTTAAAGTCTTTCATATATAACAATTTTTGCTCATTTTAGCGATAGATACTAACTGCTACCCTTTTATAACTCCATACATGTTCGAACAGACTTTCAAGAATATTGACGATGTACTTTTTAAAGATGCTGGTTGCGATAGCGAACTAGATTACATTGAACAAACTTCGTGGGTTCTATTCCTGAAATACCTTCACGATTTGGAGCAGGAGAAAGCCGATGAAGCTGCACTACAAGGCAAAGATTACACCTATATTATTGATAAAGAATTTCAGTGGGATGTGTGGGCAGCTCCTAAAGACAAAGACGGCAAGTTAGACCACAACCAAACGGTTACGGGCGATGACCTCGTTGATTTTGTAAATGAGAAACTGTTTAAATACCTACGTGAGTTCAAAAAGCTCCACATTGATAAACCTCAAACTATTGAGTATAAGATTGGTGAGATTTTCTCTGAGTTAAAGAACAAGATTCAGAGTGGCTATATACTACGAGATGTAATTGACTACGTGGATGAACTCCAATTCTTAGCCTCCGAAGACAAGCATGAACTTAGTCACCTATACGAGACTAAGATTAAGAACATGGGCAATGCTGGGCGAAATGGTGGGCAGTATTATACACCGCGTCCGCTTATTAGGGCGATGATTGAAGTTACCAATCCCCAAGTAGGTGAAACCGTGTATGACGGGGCTGTGGGATCGGCTGGCTTCTTGTGTGAGGCTTACGATTACATGTACCAACGCATGGACAAAAATACTGCTAACCTGAAAACCTTGCAGGAAAGCACCTTTTACGGAAAGGAGAAAAAGAGCCTGGCATACATTATTGGCGTTATGAATATGATATTGCATGGCATTGAAGCTCCCAATATTATTCATACCAATACCCTTGCCGAAAACAGTAGCCAGATACAGGAAAAAGATCGCTTTAATGTAATTTTAGCCAATCCTCCTTTTGGTGGAAAAGAGCGACCTGAAGTACAACAGAACTTTGATATTAAAACCAGTGAAACGGCTTTTCTATTCCTCCAGCATTTTATAAAATCTCTGAAAGCTGGTGGTCGTGCTGCTATTGTTATTAAGAATACCTTTTTGAGTAATACCGATAATGCCTCGGTAAGTTTGCGCCAGTATTTGTTGGAAACCTGTAACCTACATACGGTATTAGATATGCCGGGCGGAACCTTTCTTGGGGCGGGTGTTAAAACGGTAGTGCTATTTTTTGATAAAGGTGAGCCAACCCAGAAAACGTGGTACTATGCCTTTGACCCTGGTAGAAACATGGGTAAAACCAATCCGCTTAATGATGAAGACTTAAAAGAGTTTATTGCCCTACAGCCCGACCAACTCGAAACGGAGAAGTCATGGGTGTTGAAAGTGGAAGATATTCCCCAAGATACTTTTGACCTCAGTGTTAAAAACCCAAACACACCTGAAGAAGCTCCACTCCGAAGCCCAGAAGAAATTCTAGCTGAAATGGAAGCTTTGGATGAGGAAACAAGCTCTTTACTAAAATCTATTTGGGAGTTGGTGTGAAGGAAGGGTGGGATATAAAGTCGCTTGGTGAAATTTGTAAGTTCCAGAATGGGTTTGCTTTTAAAAGTAGTTCATATACAAATAGCGGTACACCTGTTATAAGAATTGGAGATATACAAAACGAAAGAGTTGATACATCTAAAATCGTATTTGTTGATAGAACTGCTTACAATAAAAACCTTTCAAATTATGAAGTTGGAATTGGCGATTTATTAATTGCAATGTCAGGCGCAACTACTGGAAAAATTGGATTTATTGAGGAAGACCAAACCTTCTTACTCAATCAACGAGTTGGAAAGTTTGAACCTAAAAATGATTTAAATAAAGACTTTCTATTTTACTATTTACTTACAAAAGTTGAAGAGGCTTTAGCTATCTCTGCTGGTTCAGCACAACCAAATTTGAGCACTAAACAAATTAATGAGTTTCAAATCCCCCTCCCCCCACTTCCCGAGCAAAAGCGTATTGTGGAGATATTGGATGAAGCTTTTGAAGCCATAGACCAAGCCAAAGCCAACATTGAGAAAAACATCCAAAATGCCGAAGAGCTATTTCAATCCAAACTAAACGAGATTTTCTCCCAAAAAGGCGAAGGTTGGGAGGAAGTAAATCTTGGGGAAATATGCAATGTGTTGAATGGTTATGCTTTTAAAAGTAAAGAAGCAATTGAAAGCTCAAATACACAGCTATTAAGAATGGGAAACCTATATCAAAACAAATTAGATTTAGAAAGAAACCCAGTATTTTATCCAGATTCATTTGCCGCAGAATATGCAAGATATGTTTTATCAGAAGGAGATTTAATTATGTCCCTTACTGGTACCGTAGATAAAAGAGACTATGGCTATACAGTAGAGTTACCTGAAACTGAGGTTGCACTTCTTCTTAACCAACGAATCATGAAAATAATTATTGATAAACCAAACTTGATAAATAAAGGCTTTCTTAAAAGCTACCTATTATCTCAATTCTTTCTTGATAAATTATATGATACAGCTAGTGGTACAAGACAGGCAAATCTATCAAGCCAAAAAATATTGAAATTACCTTTTTATTATCCAAAAAGTACTGAAGTACAAAAAAGTATAGTTGAAATTGTTCAGTCATTAAGAAACAGTACTAGTCTTATAATAGAAGGATTTACTACTAAGAGAGAGATACTAGAAGAACTCAAAAAATCCATTCTCCAAAAAGCATTTTCAGGAGAGTTAACCGCCAATGAAGAACTAGTGGTATGAGTTCCAGTTTCCGAAATAGCGCTGCCTTTGGTAAAAGAATGGAGTATTACTTAATTGGTCTTATGCTTAAGGAAGGGTTGGATGTTTATATCCCAATGGTTGATGATGATGCCATTGATGCTGTAGTTAAAAAACCTTCGGGCGAGTATGTTGAAATTCAAATCAAAGCCCGTTCAAACACTGTGAAGTTTGGCTCATCAGGACTGTTTGCTGCACTAACTCATGAGTACCGTCCAAATTATTGGTTTGTATTCTACTCCCAGCGTATGGATACAATCTGGATTATGTCTTCTAAAGAGTTTATCGAAGAGTCTGGTCAAAACCAGAATGGTAAAAATGCTGGCAAGCGAACCGTTTGGTTAAATGGGAAAAATACAAAGCTTAATAAAGAACATGTAAAACCACAATTTGAGAAGTATGTGGTGAGTGATTTCAGTAGAATCAGAGACGAAAACCCAAATTCTGAGATATGAACGAAGCACAAACCAGACTAGAGCTAATAGATCCTGCCTTGCGAGTTGCGGGCTGGGGCGTGGTGGATGGAAGTCGTATTCTAGTAGAGTTTCCTATCAATAAAGGTCGGCTTATTGGGAATAACAAAAGAGCCTCTGCTTTAAGTGCCGATTATGTGCTGGTTTATAAGAATCGTAGAATTGCCGTAATTGAAGCCAAGGCAAGAGATAAAGATTATTCCGATGGAGTTGGACAAGCAAAAGAGTATGCTGAAATGCTCAACATCAGATTTACTTACTCTACCAATGGGGTACGCATTTATGCGATGGATATGCACGAAGGTACAGAAGGCGAAATAAGTTCTTTCCCTACTCCCGATGAATTATGGGAAATGACCTATCCAACAAAAGAAGTTGAAAAAAAACCAAATGAATGGGATTGGAAAAAGAGATTTCAAGCGGTGCCTTATGAGTTGTATCAGGGAAAATATCCACCTTACTATTATCAAAATAATGCCATCGTAAAAACATTGGATGCCATAGCTGAAGGCAAAGACCGACTTTTACTTACTATGGCAACTGGCACAGGTAAAACAGCCACTACCTTTCATATTGTGTGGAAGCTTTTTAAGGCTAAATGGAATTTACGTAGAGATGGAGAGCGCTCACCTCGTATTTTATTTTTGGCAGATAGAAATATACTAGCTGACCAAGCTTTTAATGCCTTTAACGCTTTTGAAGAAGATGCTTTAGCTAGGATTACACCAAAAGAAATTAAGAAGAAGGGGTCGGTTCCAAAAAATGCGAGTATCTTCTTTACCATCTTCCAAACCTTTATGAGTGGACCAAATGATTCTCCTTACTTTGGAGATTATCCAGAGGATTTTTTCGACTTTATTGTGATTGATGAATGTCACCGTGGTGGTGCTAATGATGAAAGTAGCTGGCGAAAAATAATGGAGTATTTTAGTCCTGCGGTTCAGCTCGGACTTACAGCTACTCCCAAAAGAGATGTAAACGTAGACACCTATAAGTACTTTGGAGATCCCATCTATACCTATTCCCTTAAAGAAGGTATTAATGATGGTTTCCTAACTCCATTCCGAGTAAAAGAGATATCTACCACTGGTGATAGTTATCAATACACGCCTGATGACACTGTGATTGAAGGAGAAATTGACGAGGAAAAAGAGTACTCCCAAGAAGAGCAGAATAGAATCATTGAGTTGATGGATATTGAGAAATATCGTGTTGAAGTTTTGATGAAGATGATTAACCAGAATCAAAAGACACTGGTATTTTGTGCTACCCAAATTCATGCAGCTGCTATTCGTAATTTGATTAACCAGCTGTCAGACTCTAAGAATCCAAACTATTGCCATCGTGTAACTGCTGATGATGGAAAACGGGGAGAGCAACACTTAAAGCAATTCCAAGATAACGAGCGGACTATCCCAACCATTCTAACTACATCCGAGAAACTAAGTACTGGAGTAGATGCGCCAGAGATTCGAAATATTGTACTGATGCGGAATGTGAACTCAATGGTAGAGTTTAAACAAATTGTAGGCCGTGGTACTCGTTTGTTTGATGGAAAAGACTATTTCACTATTTACGACTTCTTTAGAAACGCACATAGCAAGTTTAACGATCCTGACTGGGATGGTGAGCCACTCGAGCCAGAAGAAGCAACACCACGGTCAACACCAGCTCCTTGTGATACCTGTGGTCAAACTCCTTGTATTTGTATGAAGGAACCAAAGGTGTGTGAAGTCTGTGGAAATTCTCCCTGCGTGTGTGATAACCCACCTAGAACCATTGTTCGAGTGAAGTTATCAGATAACAAAATTAGAGAACTAGACTCGATGGTTAAAACCAGTTTCTGGAGTCCTGAAGGAAAACCAATTGGTCATGAAGAGTTCATCAACAATTTATTTGGAGACTTCCCATCGTTCTTTAAGAGTGAAGACGAACTACGCAAGATTTGGAGCTTACCAGATACTAGAAAGCGCCTTCTCGAAGAGTTAAGTGATAAAGGGTATACCGCTCAGCAATTAGACGATTTAAAGAGCCTCGTTCAAGGTGATGACAGCGACCTGTTTGACGTGCTGTCCTATGTGGCATTTCACTCAAAGATTGTCCGGCGCTTAGAACGAGCAAGTTATGCGAAACTGCATCTTGGTTCATACAACAGAAACCAGCAAGACTTTATCAATTTCGTCCTAGACCAGTACATCAGAGACGGAGTAAGTGAACTAGACGACACAAAGCTTCCAGAGCTTCTAACGCTAAAATACAAAGCCCTAGCCAACGCCAAACGAGAGCTAGGTGCAATAACAGAAATACGAAACACCTTCATCAGCTTCCAAGAAAGGCTGTATGATAAGAGGGTTGGGTAGCCTTTTAGGTGATTGATAGTTATTACTAAAGTGATGAATATTTTAATCTTTGTCAGTAGTTAAAATAATCAGTTAATTGATAATAAATATAAGTAAACTGCATAGAAGTGGCTGTAAATTAAATTAGAATAAAGTATATAATGACAATTGATCAAGAAAAAGTAGAAGTTATGAAAGAAGAGCTTGATTATACATTATGGGCTACTTCGAGTATTAGGTTTTCTCAGAGCACACGATATGAAAAATTAGAGAGTACGATAAGTTTTACACTTTTAATGATATCGGTCTATTTGACAATATTTTCCTTACTAATACCATATTTACACATTAAAGATAATCAGCTAATAAATTTATTTATTACAGTATCCTCTATATTAATTACAGTGTTAGTTTTGTTACTCAAGAGTGCAAACTTTTCACGTCGTTCAAATCTTCAGCACGAATGTGGAAGAAAAATTAGAAAATTACTTTCTGATTTGAAAACCGCAAGTACAAAAAAGGAAATTACCGCTATTTCAGATAAGTACAATGAAATACTAGATAATTTTGAGAACCATAAAAAAATAGATTTATCATATTTTTGGTATGAAAGTTTTGATAAAGCCAATGAAAATAAGAGAAGAAATGCACCTAACAGATTCCAAAGAACTATTTTGGCACCATTTGTATTTTCAGTATTTCCATTTGTAACTAAAACTTTAGCTCTCGTAGCGCCACCGATTATAATAATACTGATGATGGGGGCTAAATAACTTTTATTTTTAATTCCACGAAGACTCACTTCGATTATTATAAAACAACAACTAATTTTCAGTCTTATTGAAATAGGAGCCCTTATCCTTCGGGATGATCCCTGTTGAATTACAGGGATATAACTAATCAACAATAGTGTTACACTATTTAACTTTAAAGTTAGTCCCATTGAACTTCTTGCTTTGGGTGTCTACTTACTTATCAAGGGTTCCTATTTCTATTTTAAACAATTATGCTAGCATATAAATACTTTAAAGAATGCTTCTCTGTAAATAGACTTGAAGAAATTTATCATTCAAGCATTAAGTTGAAAGCAACTGTTGGTATCGACAGGATTAATAGAAAAGCATTTGAAAATAAGCTTCTTATCAATTTGAAAATTATAAATCGAAAAGTATTATCTGGTACATATAATTTAACACTGTACAAAGAAAAACTTATTTCAAAAGGTAGAGGCAGGGAGCCGAGGGTACTCTCAATACCAACTATTAGGGATAAAGTAGCATTGAAAGCACTAAATGTATTACTATTTGATGTGTTTAGGGAGGATATAAATAATCAAATTGTACAAACAACAATTGATAAATTAAAAAAAGGTTTAGAAGAGCCTAAGTATAATTATTTTCTAAAATTTGACATAACGAATTTTTATCCATCCATAGAGCATGAGAGGTTACTTAGGGTTATTAAGAGAAAGATAAGGAAAAAGGAGATTCTAAAACTCTTAGAGTCATCAATAACTACTAGGACTGTGCCTCACCCAAAGGCAAATATCCCAATACCTAAAAGAGGAATACCACAAGGACTTTCTATTTCAAACGTTCTAGCAAGTATTTATTTTTTGGATGTTGACCGGAAGTTCAAATCTATGGAAAACTGTTTATACTTAAGATATGTTGATGATATTTTTATCCTAATTAATGAAAATAATTACCAAGAGATAAAAAATGAGTTTGAAAAAGATGTTGAAGAATTAGGTCTTGAGCTAAATAAGGATAAAGAAGAAAAAGGTTTGAAAGACGTACACTTTGAATTTTTAGGATATAAGAATTCTGAAAATGGTTTAACTGTCAGGGATAGATCAATTGAGACCTTAAAAGAGTCGATTATTAAAATTATTGCACAATTTAAATACTCAAAAAGTTCTTACAAAAATTTGGAATGGTCTCTTAATTTAAGAATTACTGGTTGTATGTATAAAGAAAAAAAATATGGATGGCTTTTCTTTTTTTCTCAGATAGATGATTATAAATTACTATTTCACTTGGATTGGTTTATAGACAGAATGTTAACTCGTTTTGAAATTGATAAAGAAAAACTTCATGTTAAAAAGTTTGTCAGAACATATTCTGAGATTACTAAAAACCTCTCAAAGACAAATTATATTCCAAATTTTTCAAAATTTGATTATGAACAACAACGGAGAGTTTTGAGTGAGATATTTGGAATAGAGAATATTTCTTCCATGAGTGATATAGAGGTTGATCAACAGTTTAGCAGAATTGTATTTAGAACAATTCGTGATTTAGAACAAGATATCCAATCATTTTCATAGTCAGGCAAAGATTAGAATAGTTCCATATAGCTTGGTTAGGGACTATAGATTAATTAATTGCGACTTACTCAGCATTTAAACTTGATTTCAAGAGATTAGAAAAACTGTATGGAGATAACTTTATCATTGTTTAAGCAATTTATTCAACAATAACCCAATTATCAGGGTATTTATGGTTCTTTTGAGTATAAACTTAAAGCTGCCACGCAGCAATTCATGGAAAAATGGTTCCACAAAGTCATGCTTCTGAAACTTTATTTATGGGTTTTAAAATGTTGGAAAAATTAAATACTATTAATGCTAAAGTCTGAATAAGGACACTAACATGTGTGTTAAGTCGGATTCAACTATGGTCTGGAACTGTTAATTTAACTCGGCTCGCCGCTTAAACTCGGGGTCGTTATGGCAAAAACTTAGTCCAAATATGGAATATCCAATAATTGTATCTGAAGAGTTATCAAAAGAAATCTTTGATCTAGGTATGACTTTGAGATCAAAAATTGGCAATGAATTAAACACCAAAGAGTCTTTAATATGTCATTGGATTGCTGAGTATTTGACTCATTTAGCAATCGCGATAGAATTAAAAAATACAGAAAAACCAATTCCTAAAATCTATCATAAAGACAGAATTAACTCTCTCAAGTCTCTAGAAAAATTGATAAGTGAATCTTTGGGAATTAATATCATTGAGACATACTCACAAAGATATATCTCAATTGATAAAGCTATCAGTAAAGTTATTGTCCAAGATTTCGAGTTTTTAAATGCATACAAAAAAATGGTCTAGCTTTAACTCTGAAGCACAACAACCATCTACCCCAATAACCCACTAGCAATTCCATTCTTTTTTTATCACATTAGGGTTTAAATGCTCATAAACCTTCTTTTCTATGTGTGGACGTTACGCCTTATTTAAACTGCTAGATGAAATAGATCACTTTCTTGGTACGCTGGAAAGGGATAATACTATTGAGCCCAATTATAACGTAGCTCCTACACATCGGATGCCTGTTGCTTATGCTAATGGTGATGGCACACGAGTTCTTGAAGATATGAGTTGGGGATTTGTTGGCTGGAAGCCTAAACCAGGACAAAAGGCTTTTACGCCCGTTAATACTCGAGATGATAGCATTGGCCCAAAGCCTATGTGGACTCGAGCTTTTAAATCAAAGCGCTGCATTGTCCCTATGAATGGATTCTTTGAATGGAAAGGCTCGAAGGGGAATAAAACTCCGTTTCTCATTAAGCCCCAAGATGGTGGGTTACTTGGGGCAGCTGGTATCTACTCCGAACTTAGTCTCGATGATGAATCACAGATTAAAACCTATTCTATCATCACGACTTCACCCAATAGTCTGATGAAGGATATCCATGATCGTATGCCAGCCTTTCTGCATCCTACCGAGTTTAGCGATTGGCTGAACCCTAATCACTCCGATGATTATCTTAAAGACTTATTACGGCCTTATCCTGATGACGCACTAGAGGCTTTTATTGTCTCAAAAGAAGTCGGAAATGTCAGAAATAACAATCCAAGCTTGATTGAGCCCGCAAGTTTATTCTAGCAACTACTCCGAGTTCCAAGAGCAGCCCATCTTCCGTTCTTCTTGCATTTGTGGTCACGGTCATTGATGCATATAACCGCTCCAGGACTATAGCTATATCCTTGAAAGTTACAATTTTCAAACTCGTTACCTTTACCTATTTCAGCACTCTCTTTTTCATCAATTGGGCTGTCAGGCAGATTGTGTTTAATATCATTTAGTGGTTTCATAATTCAATCTTTAGATTATGTGTTTCACTAAATAAGCACTCTGATTTGATTAAATACACTACCTAATTATGTGGTTTATCGTACAAATAAATACTCTTTATCTACTTCCTGCATAAAGCGCCAGTCCATTTGGTCTAGGGTGTACACGAGATGATAGAAGCGTTCGTCAGTGTCTTCGGTTACGTAGTGAAGATGCTTTGTAATCATCGTATTCTCCATATGAGCGCTTTCAATCCTGCTTACCTGTATAGAGTTGTGTTTTCCTCTTAGAAAGCGGTACGGTCTTAATCTGTCGATGAGTGCCATCTCAATCGGACTCTTTCTTTCCACGGCTTCTTTGTCAATGATCTCAAAACGTAAAGGCACCATTCGATGCGCATCCGATGGAAGGTGTTTGTGCCTCTTCACTTGTACAAGTACTCTATCCACGAGTAGATCTTTTTGCTCCTCCGTCTTCAGTAGTGACCACAAGAGTTCTTCCTGGTCAAACTCGAGTTCATAGATCGTGCCTTCCTTGGTTTCAATAGTATAAAAAGATTTCCGAATACCGCCTTCTACCTTACTGTAGCAACTGCGAATACGTTTTAAATGCTTCACATACTCTGGTCTCCATGTAGGTTTAACGAGCCTACTGTGCCTGCAAAAGAATACTAAGATTTCTACTAACGGATACTTATTCATGACCAAATTGGGTTGGTCGTTTTAAACTATACACATATATTATACATATCAACATGTGAGCGAAAAAAATGCCAACTAAAAAAGACTTTTCATATCAACCAGAGAACGATGTGCATAGAATCACCCTCTATAACACCGTGTATCCTGAGCATCAACACCGGTCTAAAAAAGAGCGGTTGTATCTTCATTTCGACTTCGCTTGTTTTTACGCTCAAGTAGAACAGCTCCGAAATCGGATGTATGGATTGCCTTTGATTATCGGAGGATGGAGAAAGGAGAATGGACAAGTAAAAGGAATTGTAGCTACCTCTTCTTATGAGGCTAGAGCCTTTGGTATTAAGACGGGAATGAGCGCTTTAGAAGCGTATAAAATTTGTCCGTACGTATGCATGAAACAAGTGGATTACACTACCTACACGGCTATTTCAAAACAAGTGCATTACATCTTTAGGCAATGCTCGCATACCGTAGAGCGGTACTCGATGGATGAGTACTTTATGGACATTTCTTTCCTTCTGGGTAAACCTGAATCGAAGGTCAGAGACTTCGCTAAAAGCGTTCAAGACAAAGTATTCGAAGCGACCAACTTGTATGGCTCCATTGGTATTGCTCGGAGTAAAACCTATGCCAAGCTATCCAGTAGTTTAGACAAGCCCAAAGGGATCACTTCCATTATTACAGAAGAAGATGAACGAGCCTATATCTATCCTCTAGATGTTGATGAAGTCTGGGGTGTGGGTGGTAGACGGTATGAGCATATCCTCGCTGAAGGCTTTCGTACGATTGGAGATGTGGTAGATAAAGGAAATGAGAAAACGTTTATGCGTCTTTTTGGAGCCAACTTTGGAAAGATGCTCTATCAAACCATAACGGGACAAGACCAAGCTAGAGTCCTAGAGGAGAATGATAGCTACACTCCAAAGTGGGGAGTGAGTTATGGCCATACCTTTTCTGAAGGTTCTTGTGATGTGGAGCAAATCAAAGGAGAGTTTGCGATAGCTGTAGAACAAGTGTGCTACCGACTCAGAGCTTATGAGATTAAAGCGAGCTCCTTTAGTGGGATGTTTGGATTCAATAACACCGACCAACCAGGAGTAGGATTCCGATTTGCCGTAGATGGTTATACCAATATTGATAAGCTTGTCTTTGAAGCTCTAATGGACAGAATACTCCCAGCCATTGAAGCAGCGTGTAAAGCAGACATGGAGATTCGGAATATTATCATCGGTACCAAAGAAATTGACAAGACCGATCAACTCAATCTATTCTTTACCGATGAAGCCAAAGAACTAGAACGCTTCAAAGCCATTGACCAGATTAACAATCGGTACGGAAAAGGAACCCTCACCAAAGCACACACCCTAGAAAGAGTACGAGGGAATACTCACTTTTTGGAGAGGAATGGGTAGTGCCTTATTTGCTCATTCGAGTAGAGCACACTAAAAAAATTTAACAACTCAAATCTTAGAGTGGTTTGAGTCTTGAAAATCTATCAAAGTATTTCGTTCACACCTCTCAGAAAAGGCTTAAAGAGAATGATATAATAGGGTAGGCAAACAGAATTCTGTTACCCCCATGTTACCCCCAAGACAGAGTTAGCATAAACTCTATTCAATAAAAAAACCCCTGCAAGTCTATAATGTATTGACTAGCAAGGGTTTATAAGTACCGCAGGCCGGACTCGAACCGGCACGGGATTATCTCCCATTGGATTTTAAGTCCAACGTGTCTACCATTCCACCACTGCGGCGTGGTTTTTAGTTCCTGTTAACAGGAAGCGCCAAATATACAACTTTAATAACATCTACTTCAATCACTTTTTTAGAATTTTCGAACTTGTTTCACGAATAAGGTTTCGTAAATTCAATTCAACTTCATAAAACGAGAAAATAATATGATTAAGAAGATATTTTTGATAGCCGCACTCGTATGTTTAAGTGCTCCAGCATACGCACAATTTGAACTTGGTGCATCGTATGAGCTTAGAGATGCGGAGCCTCAAAGTGGTTTTGGTGTGCGCGTTCAGTCTGGAATTTTAGAAAGCATTCCTTTTGTGAATTTGGGGATAAGAGCTCACTTCAGTTATTTCAGTGAGGAAAATTCTATCGATGCTGGTGGTGGGTTTTCCTATTCTGAAAATTTAGAGAATTACGACTTCGGGCTCGCTGCTGTGGGTGGTGTTTCTGTAGGTTTAATTGAACCATATGTTGGTTTAGGTTTAGGTTCGGAAAGTGTAGACTTGAAATACAAAGACTTCCAAGGTGTAGGGATTAACCCTGAGGACGATGACGAATCAAACATTTATTGGAATACTTTTGTTGGTGCAAAAGTGACTATAATACCTCTTTTAAAGCCTTTTGTGGAGTATAGATTCACCAGTAGAGATATTGAAATTCCAAATATGGATGACAAAACAGGGCGCATCATGTTTGGTGTGGTTTTAAGTTTATAAAACCTGAATTTGAAGAAAGCGGTTATGTATTTACATAGCCGCTTTTTTTATATTTAATAATTGTTTTAACCGTTATAAGTGTATTATAAAAACGGTATAGTTTAATTTAAATAGTTGATGGACGAAGCTAAAATATTAAGAGACATAGATCTAGATAGCTTAAAGCTAAAAAAAGTGCAGCGGGAAGACTTAAAGCAACTTATTGAAGTGTGTAACGAACATATTGATGAAGTTGATGAGGAGCTTGTCTCTAAAGCATTTAAGCTTTGTTTCTATTCTCACGAAGGCATGACTCGTGCATCAGGAGAACCTTATTACTATCACCCTCTCGAAGTTGCCAAAATTGTAGCAAGAGAAATCAACATTGATGATATATCGGTAATTGCCGCTTTGTTACACGATACGGTTGAAGACACTAGCGTAACCATTGATGATATCCGATTCTGGTTCGGCAACGAAGTAGCTGTAATCATTGATGGGGTTACAAAAATTGCAGGTGTTTTTAAAAGTCGTAATAGCAAACAAGCAGAAGCTTTTATGAAACTTCTGCTTTCCATGGCAGAAGACATTCGCGTAGTGCTCATTAAATTTGCTGATCGTTTGCACAATATGAGGACTATCCATCACCTTAAAAGAGAAAAACAGATTAAGATTGCTAACGAAACGATGGAATTATATGCACCGTTAGCACATCGATTTGGCTTGTTTACTATTAAAAACGAGCTCGAAGATTTATGTTTTAAAACAATAGATCCTACTTCCTTCAAATTTGTAGTGCGTAAACTAAAAGAAAAGAAGGAATCGAGAGAGAAGTTTATTGGCGAATTTATGACGCCGATTGAACAACAACTAAGAGAGTTGAATTTCAATTTTGAGATTAAAGGTCGGCCAAAGCATATTTATTCTATCTACAAGAAAATGCAGCGGCAGCAAAAGCCATTTGAAGAAGTTTACGACCTTTTCGCTATCCGGATAATTCTTGAAGATCCACACGCCAAAGAAGACTGTTGGCGAGTATATTCAATTATTACAGATTGGTACACACCCATCCCCGAACGGTTTAGGGATTTCATTTCTGTACCCAAAGCCAATGGATATCAATCGCTACATACCACTGTAATTACAAACAGAGGTAAAAAAGTTGAAGTGCAAATTCGTACCCGCCGAATGGATGATGTAGCTGAAAAAGGTTTGGCTGCTCATTGGAAGTATAAAGAAGGTGAGCATATGGGTGCCGAGAACTTAGATCGCTTTGTGAGCTGGGTGAGAGATGTGCTAGATAATCCACGACCTGATGCAGCCACCGATTTTGTTAAAGATTTTCAACTGAATCTATACCAACACGAAATTTATGTATTCACTCCAAAAGGAGAACTAAAAACGTTGCCTAGTGGTGCAACACCTATCGATTTTGCATTCGATATTCACAGTGAGATTGGTGAAAGAGCATTATCGGCTAAAGTGAATGGCAGGATGGTTCCTCTTAGGCACAAACTATCGAATGGAGATCAGGTTGAAATAATTACAGGCAGTAAAATCAATCTAAATGTTGATTGGATTGATGATGTAGTTACGCACAAAGCAAAATCTCGTATACGGCAGTTTATAAAACAGAAACAAAGAAAGGTGGCTGATGAAGGTAGAGAGATTTGGAATAGACGTGCCGAGAAAGGAAAAATAGAAATCTCAGATCAAGAGTTAACACCCTTTGCAAAAAAATTCAAGTTCGAAACAACTCAAGGATTATTCTTCGATATAGGCACAGGCTCTTTTGATGTAAATAAACTTTACAGAGAGGTTAAAAAGTACAAAAGTACAGGCCGGCTAGAAGAGGAACAAACGGCAGGGGCTTCAACTTCCGATAATGAAATTCAAGAAAATTACATTGCTGCAGCTCGCGCTATAGGAGACGGTAAGTCTTTAATTATAAATGGTGAGTTGAGTAATGTGAAATACTCTTATGCGAATTGCTGTAATCCTATTCCTGGTGATGATGTAATTGGTTTTATAAGTAGAAATGGAGATATAAAAATTCATCGCTCTATGTGTAATAATGCTAGGCATTTGATTGATACAGAAAGTGAGCGAATTGTAGACGTAAGTTGGGCCAAAAATATTGATAATAAATTCTTAGGAGCTGTTAAGGTAATTGGTGAGGATAGAGTTGGGTTGATTAATGATCTCACTGATGTTGTATCAAAATCGCTCTCAACCAACATGAAAAGCATAAATGTGAATAGCGATAGTGGCATGTTTGAGGGAATTATCTCCTTATATGTTGATGGTTTAAGTCATTTAGCCAAAATAATGAAGCGCTTAGAGCGTGTTGAGGGCGTAAAAAGCGTAATTCGCTACGAATAAATGCAAATTTAACAATCTTTATTTTCGAGAGTGACGGGATGTATTTATATTCCGCCCAATGATTAATATTCGCTTTACTTTATAGCTTAAGGAAATAATAATAGAGTTGAGAAATAATCAGGAAGGACGACCGAGAAAAACTCGGTATTTAAGATAAACAATATCAATATCATAATGACATATACAAAACGTGATGTAGTACGTCGTGTAGCTGAAGCTATGGATGAGCCAATGATTAAAGCTGAACCTTGGGTAGATTCAGTTATCGTTGCTCTGAGAGAAATCATGCTTTCAGCTGATACCGAATGTAGAATAGAAATCCGTGATTTTGGCGTATTTGAGGTTAAAGAAACCAAAGCTAAGCCAAAAGCAAGAAACCCTAAAACTAACGAAGTTATTTACGTGCCTGCGCACCGTAAAACTCATTTCAAGCCTAGTAAGCTGTTAAAAGAGTTTCTTCGTCAGCCTTTAGAAGACTTAAAGAAATAAAGATATAGTGCAAAATTATGCACGGTTGATCGGTATTGATGTAGGCACAAAGAGAATTGGGCTTGCACAAACCGATTTATTACAAACTATTGCTTCTCCTGTGGGTACTTTTTCGCCTGAGGATGTTCTTTCAAAAATAGAGCAAATCACGAAAGAGTACCCAGTTGAGAAGATTATCATTGGTTGGCCTCTAACAACCGATGGAGAAGAAGGTTCAGCTACTAAAATGGTTTCCCGTTTTATTGCCAAGCTAACCAAGGAGTTTCCAACTATTCCTATCGAAAAAATTGACGAACGTTATACTTCCAATACTGCAAAAAGCATGATGGTTGAAATTGGAATTCCAAAAAAGAAAAGAAGACAAAAAGAACGTGTGGATAGAATTGCTGCAGCTATTATCTTACAGAACTATCTAGACGCAACGTATTAACTCTTTTCACATGGCGATTTTACCTATTGTAACCTATAACGACCCCGTTTTAAGGGAAAAAGCTTCACCAATTACTGAGTTTAACGACGAACTCAAGCAGCTCATTGAAGACATGTTCGAGACTATGTACAACTCTGATGGAGTTGGACTTGCTGCACCTCAAATTGGTAAATCAATTCGTCTATTTGTAATTGATGGCGCAGCAATGCAAGATGAGGATGAAGAAGAATTTCCTGCAATGGCGTTCATTAATCCTGTAATTGTTGAGAAGAAAGGCAAGAAGGTACCTCTGGATGAAGGGTGCCTAAGCATTCCGAATGTACGAGATAAAGTGTTTCGCCCAGAAACAGTCGTAGTTCGATTTTTAGATGAAAATTTTGAAGAACAAGAGGTGGAGATAGGTGGGTGGATATCAAGAATTATTCAGCATGAATACGACCATATAGAAGGTGTTTTATTCATAGACTACCTAAGTGTTTTTAGAAAGCGAATGCACAAAAAAGATTTAGAAGACATTGAGAAAGGTTTGATCGAAGTTGAATATCTTACCGTTCCTAAAGTATAACCCTTCTCTTAAACTAAATACACGATGAATATCGTTTTTATGGGTTCGCCAGAATTTGCGATCCCTAGCCTTGAAAAACTTCACCACTCTGAACATAACATTGTAGCAGTGGTAAGTAATGTAGATAAGCGGAGAGGAAGGGGTTCAGAGAAAGCGCCAACCCCCATCAAAGCAAAAGCAATTGAGCTGGGCTTACCAGTTATTGAGGTTGAAGATTTAAAGTCGGAAGAGTTTGAGGCTAAATTGCGGGCATTAAATGCCGACCTCTTTGTGGTAGTGGCTTTTAGAGTACTGCCGGTAAATGTTTTGGCAATTCCTAAAATTGGATCCATAAATTTACACGCTTCATTACTACCTAAATATCGTGGTGCAGCTCCAATTCACTGGGCTATAATAAATGGTGAAAAGGAAACCGGTTGTACCATCTTTTTTCTTGATGAAAAAGTGGACACAGGAAATATTCTTCTACAAAAAAGAATGGAGATAGGTGAAAACGAAACTACAGGCTCTTTATATGAGCGCCTGATGATTGAAGGAAGTATTCAGCTTCTGAAAGCGGTAACACTTATTGCAAGCCAAGACTATGAATTACTCAAACAAGACGATAGCCTTGCTAGCCCTGCACCAAAATTATTTAAAGAAAATACACATCTCGATTTTAATGAGACTGCGCAGAAAGTACATGATAAAATCCGTGGTTTAAGTCCGTTTCCAACAGCTTGGGCTATGTGGGGGGATAAAAAAATGAACATCTATAGTTCGGAGATTGCAACAGGCTTACAACTTAAAAATGGCGAGCTCCTAGTTAAGGAGAATCGGTTATTTGTAGGCTGCAAGGATGGAAGTGTAGAATTGCTAGAAATTCAACTACCGGGCAAGAAAAGAGTTTCTGGAACGGAATACATTCGCGGACATGAAGTTGAAGGCTTTTTAAGTTAAAAAAATAGTTTTCTAACAAAGATTTAGTTTGAGTTAAACGAAGCGTTTTTTATCATCACGCAAAATTGAAGCACAAGTAACGAGCATGGAAAAGTCTGAATTTTTATTAGCTGCCAAAAACGGTGATTTAGAAGCCGTAAAGAAATTTGTAAACGCAAAAGTTGATATTGATGAAGTGAACTCAAGTGGAGCCTCTGCATTGATTTTAGCTAGCGAAAAGAATCATTTCGAAGTTGTGAAATTTTTGGTTGAAGCAGGTGCTAATCTCAACCTAGCAACTAAAATGGGTGGTACTGCACTTAATAAAGCCGCTGAAAATGGCAATATTGAGATGATGAATTACTTATTTGATAAAGGAGTTGAGATCGGAGATTTAGCTCTTATTGTTGCCGCTCGCACAGGAAACTTGGAAGCCGTAAAATTACTCATTGAGAAAGGTGCAGATGTTGACGCCGAACAGCGTTGGGGGCATACTGCATTAATGCTTGCTGCAAAAAATGGGCATCACATGGTAGTTAAGCACCTTATTGCTTGCGGTGCAGATGTGAAAAAGAGAGACAAAAATGGCGATACTGCCATGATGATTGCTACAGAAAATGAAAATGATGACATCGCAATTATGCTACAGCGGGCCGGTGCAGTAGCAGAAGTAAAAGCACCTAAAGAAAAACCAGCTCCTGTTGTTATTGAAGATGACGACGACGAAGATGATGAAATAGATGATACCGCTGATGTTGATGATTTGGTCTCAGGCGATGAAGCACCTGATGAAATAGATTTAGACTAACTAGTTATCTGTTTCTAAGGTCATTTCTTAATGTAGAATTACTCTCGTTGCTTTCGGTAGCATCACTATTTGGGATTTCAATCTCAATGGGTTTAATATCTTCTTTTAGTTTAGTTCTTGATTTTAATTCTTCAAGGTCTGACGGGATTTGATTTATAATCTTATCTGCTAGGTCTTTGAGGCCTCTGAGTTTTTTCTTGCGCCATGCAACGTCTAGAATATAAACTAAAATGGAAGAACTAGCCCATAGAGCTGAGCCGAGTACAATGTTTTCAATCAGTGATGGTTGTAATATTAGGCTAATCATACCAAAAAGTATAAAAGCAAAAAAAGCGCCGTAACCAACCCCTTCGGTAAGTAGGCTACCTAAACCAACACGTTGCGAAAAACGCAGTTTAGCTCTAGAATTTCGCTTTGAAAGTGTAACAACGGTAGCAATGCCAGATACACTTGTGTGTGTCCATTCTTTTTTACGAGCATTTTCACTGGTTTTTCCGTACATATCAACGCCAAAGTGATGAGTTAATTCAGCAACTACTTCATCCCAGATTAAATCTTCACCAACATTTACTTCAAACTCTCGCTCTTCAAAAATATGAGTATCATTCAAACCACTATAACGCTGCACGTTTTGGTTAGAATATTCAATGGCTGCGGTTTTGATATGATTAACATCGAGTCCGATATCGTTCCCAATTTCCAAAAGATCATCCATCGATAAGCCTTTTTCCGACTCGGAATATTGAGCCGTTTGCTGCTGCATTTCTGCCGCTTTTCGGATTATCTCTTTTACATCTTCTTCAGAATAATGTGTTTTGGCCATCTTTATAAATAAGTTAGACTGAATTAAAGTAATTAAAAAAAGCCTCGATTCTCAATGAAAAGAGGCTCTTTTGCTGTCAACCGATAAACTATTTTCGAACTGAAATTGAAATAAATAAACAATTTTCTTTCAAAAAAATGAAATTTTATGAAATTAATGATGGATTCTATTTAATGGCTGAAAATTATTTTCATCCCCATCAAAAAAATACGTTCATAATGTAGTCAGAAAAGCGCTCCCATTTAAAAGCTAAATTAACAGGAATTAAACATTGCGAAAATCTTTGAAAATGGGCACGACTAATGGTAATTTTAGGTTCTTCATAAGAACTTAATCTTTGTTGGTTTCATTTCAATCCATGTAACTGAAATCAATCAATAATTACATAAATAGGATTTGATATGTCAAAAATTAAAGTCGGAATTAATGGATTTGGCCGTATTGGACGTATGGTTACTCGTGCTATACTCTCAAAATACAGTGACCAAATTGATATCGTTGGTGTAAACGATCTAACCGATACAAAAACACTCGCTCACCTTTTTAAGTATGATTCTTCGCAAGGTACTTTTGCTGGTAACGTAAGTGTTGATGGTGATACTATTAGCATTGATGGTATGAGCTTTAAAGTAACTGCTGAGCGTGACCCTGCTAACCTTAACTGGGGTGAGCTTGGAGTAGATGTAGTTATTGAGTCTACAGGTTTTTTTGTGGATAAAGAAAGTGCTAGCAAGCATATTTCTGCTGGCGCAAAAAAAGTAATCATTTCTGCACCTGCTAAAGGTGATGTTAAAACTGTTGTACTTGGTGTTAACGATAGTGAAATTGACCCATCAATTACTATTTACTCTAACGCTAGCTGTACTACAAACTGCTTAGCGCCAATGGTAAAAGTACTAGATGACGCATTTGGTGTAGTAAAAGGTTTTATGACTACTATCCACGCTTATACTGGTGACCAAAGAATCTTGGATGCTCCACATAAAGATTTACGTAGAGCTCGTTCTGCTGCAATCAACATTATCCCAACTTCTACAGGTGCAGCTAAAGCGGTAGGCTTGGTTTTACCTCACCTTAATGGAAAGTTAGATGGTGGTGCTGTTCGTGTTCCAGTTCCAACTGGTTCTTTAACTGACTTTGTTTGCGAAGTTACTAAAGAAACTACAGCAGAAGAAGTAAACGCAGCTTTTAAAGCAGCAGCTGAAGGTCCTTTAAAAGGTATTCTTGAGTATGCTGATGTTGAATTAGTTTCTACTGATATTGTTGGAAACCCACATTCAAATATCTATGATAGCCAACTTACTAAAGCTGACGGAAAGCTTGTTAAAGTAATTGGTTGGTATGATAATGAAGCTGGTTATTCTATGAGAACAGCTGACTTAATTACTAGAATTGTTTAATTAGCGGAACAGCTTTAACAATTTGTCTTTTTAAAAGCCTCTTCGATTTCGGAGAGGCTTTTTTTGTAACTTAATTTTTTAAAACAAAATTCTCTATTGAGAGATGACGGAGTACTGTGTACTTTAAATGTAAACGTTACTAATCGAATCTTATGAAGAAATTTCTGCCTGTATTATTTATTACAATGATAGCGTTGGCTTGTAATAGCCAAAAAACAGAACCTAAACTAAATACAGAGCAGCTTATTGCCGATTTGAAAGTGATTTCCTCTGATGAGATGGAAGGACGTTTGGTGGGAACTGAAGGAAATGCGAAGGCTAGAGCTTACATCATAAGTAGATTTGAAGAAATTGGTGTTGCACCTTTTGGGGATAGTTACTCTCATCCATTCTCATTTAAAAGAAGAAATGGAGCAGAAATTCAAGGAACTAATGTATTAGCAATGATGCCTGGTGAAACTGATTCCGTGATTGTAATCAGTGCGCATTATGATCATTTGGGGGTAAGAGACAGCTTGATTTATAATGGAACCGATGATGATGCCTCAGGAACAGCTGCTGTTTTAGCATTAGCTGATTATTTTAGTCAGGGTATAACACCTAAACACACGCTAGTTTTTGCAACGTTTGATGCCGAAGAAGGTGGGCTTAGAGGTGCTAGAGCTTTTGTTGAGGATTCTGTATTTCTTCAGAAAGTGGTACTAAATGTGAATATGGATATGATTTCCCAAAATGATAAGAATGAAATATATGCAGCAGGTACCTACCATTATCCATTTTTAAAACCTATTTTGGAAACGGTTGAAACTGGCGACCTTAATTTATTATTTGGGCACGATACTCCAGACCTAGGCTATGATGATTGGACTTCCGCTTCAGATCATGGGCCTTTTCATCAAAAAGGAATTCCATTTGTGTACTTTGGAGTAGAAGACCATGAACATTATCACAAGGCAACCGATGAGTTCGAAACTATTCCTCAGGAGTTCTACAAAAAATCGGTACAACTTATCTTGAATGCAGTGCTGAAATTAGATAATCAGTTAAAACTATTCTCTGGGGTATAATTATACCCATCCATAAAAGACTGGGCAGAAATATTGGGAGCAAGAAGGAGTAAAAAAAGTATAGAGAAGTAGACAATGTTTTTCATAAAGTTCACTTTAGGTGTAAGCTTAATTAACGGATACTCGTCTATAAAAGAAATTAAATTTAAATCTCTTTCCTGTGGTAACCGCTACATTCTCCGCATTCCTTGCCATCTTTCTCAGCTTCTTCCTGAGTTGAAAAAGCTTCTTTAGAAAAGGCTTCAATTTTACCAACAGCTGAAAGCCTGCGCCATCTCCATTGTTCTTTAACGTCTTGGTATAGTTCGCATTTAGCCATAGTTAAGTATATGATTTACTGAATTTTATTTAGTAACAACATAACGAATGCTAGGTCGGAAGACAAAAGATGAAAAAAATAGTTTTAGATGAGAGGTGGGTAGGAGGGTTTTACCTTTCATCTAAAACTATGAGGCAAGGTTATACAATTTCGTAATCGTAGCTGATTTCAGAACCTTTTTCTAAAGCTTTTGAAACCGAACAATATTTGGTAATAGAAAGGTTTAGAGCACGTTCCACTTTCTTTGGGTCTAGATTGCCTGAAAGCACAAAATGCATATGTATAGTTTTGTATTCAGAATAGCCTACATTGGTGTTTTGCTTGTCGCCATCAACAATTACTTTCAAATCGGTGAGTTCTTGTTTTTGCTTTTCTAGAATTGAAATCACATCAATGGCACTACACCCACCAATACCAGCAAGTAAAAGCTGCATAGGGCTCATTCCGCCTTCAAGTCCGCCAATTACAGTGTTTCCGTCTATGCGTATTTTGCCACCTTCTTCATTTCCTGCTTCCATATGGAAGTCTTTCTTCAGCCAATTTACTGTGATGTTCATGTTTATGCTTGAAATTTATTTATTGTTAACTCTATAAGTTAAGGTAACCGAAATTTAGTGCCTTTTCCATATTAAGAGAATTGCTAAGAATAACGGTATATCTTTATCTTTGGGGGAAATAGGCTCTCATAAGATTGAGGTAAAGTACCAAATTTTACAATATTCGAGTCTTAGAAGATAACTGGGTACTTGTAACAAGAAGCAATCTACCTCATCTTAATGTTTTACTCTAATCTATATAATAAGTCATGTCAAAAAAGTTTACTCCGTTCGTCTCTCCAGAAGACGATTTACCACAAATAACGGTAAAAGCAGTAATTTTAGGGTTTGCATTATCCGCTATTCTTGCTGGCGCGAATGCCTATCTAGGTTTAAAAGTAGGTATGACAGTTTCAGCATCTATTCCCGCTGCAGTTATTTCAATGGCGGTGTTAAGATTATTCAAAAACTCTAATATTCTCGAAAATAATATTGTACAAACAGCGGCCTCGGCAGGGGAATCGTTAGCGGCTGGGGCAATATTCACACTACCAGCACTTATTCTTCTCAAGTACTGGCTCGATTTCCCATTTCTACAAACCGCAGCAATTTGCGTGTTTGGCGGTATTTTAGGTGTTTTGTTTACCATCCCACTTCGTCGTGCTTTAATTGTTGAAAGCGAACTTCAATTTCCTGAAGGTGTTGCTACAGGTGAGGTGCTAAAAGCTGGCACAACTGGTGGCGATGGAATTAAAGCTATTGCCCAAGCTGGTGTGGCTGCCGCTTTGTATAAGCTAGGACAAACAGGCTTAAAGATTTTTGCAGGTTCTATTGGAGGGTCTGCTAAAGTAGGGAAATCAATATTTGGAATGGGTGCCGACTTATCGGTTGCACTATTAGCTGTTGGATACATAGTTGGTTTAAACATAGCTGTACTTATTTTTGCGGGCGGTGTGATTTCGTGGGTATTTGGTATCCCACTATTCATGGCTTTGGCAAGTCCAGCAGAAGTAGCCTCTATTGTTGATGGTGCTTCTGGTTATGATGCCGCTTTTGCTATTTGGAGTGCCAAAATTCGATATTTAGGTGTTGGCGCCATGGTTGTTGGCGGTATTTGGGCGTTAATTTCATTAGCTAAGCCACTTGTTGATGGTATTAAATCGAGCATGGCTGCAGTTAAAGAATTGAAGAAATCAGGATCAGCAAATGTGCCTAGAACTGAACAGGATACCCCAATTAACATAGTGTTGTGGAGTATTTTAGGTTTAGCAGTTCCTATATTTTTAGTGTTCACTTATGTGATTGATATTGAACATTTGAAAGTTAGTAGCGGAACCTATTGGACAGCTATTACTTTTGGTGTCATCTTTTCACTTTTTGCAGGTTTCTTATTTTCTTCTGTTGCAGGATATATGGCAGGTCTTGTGGGCTCCTCAAACAATCCTATTTCGGGTGTAACTATTGCCACTGTACTTGCTTCTTCATTGCTGCTTTTGGCAATATTAGGAAGCCAAGTTGATTTTGTAGCTGATACAGGTAAAGCTACAACAGCCGCAGCCGCAGCAATTATTGTAGGTGCTATGGTAGCTTGCGCTGCTGCACTTGCTGGCGATAACCTTCAGGATTTGAAAGCGGGACAGATTGTTGGAGCTACTCCTTATAAACAACAAATTATGCAGATTGTAGGAGTAATTGCAGCAGGTTTGGTGATTGCCCCTATCTTAAGTTTGTTGTTTAATGCATACGGATTGGGCGGCATTATGCCGAGAGAAGGCATGAATCCTGACGAAATGCTAACAGCTCCACAAGCTACCTTGATGCAATCGGTTGCAGAAGGTGTGTTTTCTAGAAACCTAGAATGGACGATGATAATAATTGGTGGCTTAGTTGCTATCGTTAATATTGTAATTGATCAAGTTCTTAAAAGTAGAAACAGTAGCTTTAGAGCGCCCGTGTTGGCAGTTGCAGTAGGTATTTATTTACCGATTGAGTTAGCAGTTCCAATTTTTATTGGTGGGATGATAGCTTGGGCTTCTGCACGTGCAGTTCGTAATCGAGCAGATAGAACAGGTAAAGATGCGGGTAAAGCCGTAGAAGAAGCAGGGCAACGAGGCTTGCTGTTTTCATCTGGTTTGATAACAGGTGAAGCACTAATTGGAATCATTTTGGCAGTGCCATTTGCCATCTTAGAAAGTACCGAAGCTCTTAGAATACTGCCTGCCGAATACGGTTGGGTTGCAGAAATTCTAGGTGCAACAATGGCAGTAGTATTTATGGTATGGCTCTATAAAGTAGCTGTTAAAAGAACCAGTGTTAGTTAAGAGGTAATAATATTATGAGCAGAGTAAGAATGCTTCTCTGCTCATACCTCTCATTTCAATGAAAAACTGGTTGAGTTAAGTAATATTAGAACTTTTGGGTAAGATTAGGTTTTTGATGTAGCCTATTCTGCTCTTACTAAAAGAGAAAAGAAAGATTAGCTAATTCGAGGCTAACTCTAGAAATAAAAATTCGAAGAGTATTACTCTCCGATGTGCTTATGATTACCTTTGTTGTGGCGCTTTCGGAGGGTTTTAACTACGTCGTGTAGCGGAATTTGTTTTTCGGCAAGTAACAGCATCAAATGAAAAAGCAAATCAGCTGATTCAGCGATGGTTTCTTTGTCATTGTCATTTTTGGAGGCAATTACAGTTTCAACGGCCTCTTCACCAACTTTCTGGGCGATTTTATCTAAGCCCTTTTTGAACATTGATGTGGTGTACGAACCCGCAGGCATAGTGTCTTTGCGTTCGTAAAGTAAGTTTTCCAGTTCCTGAAGAAACTTAAAATCTGTTTTAGTCAATTTTTTATAATCCTGCATGCAACATTTCAGGTTTAAGGTAAGTGAGTCTAAAGGTCTTAATTTTAGGGCATCCATACAACGGTTACCCTAAAATTAACATTCCCTTTAAAAAGCTATTTTACGGTTCCTTTATTATCCTCGATAGGAGACTCTTCGGAATCGTTTTCACCTATTTTAATCATCGAAATAGGCATGTATTTGTTGAATTGATCTTTGATTTGCTCCCAGTCAGAAAGTATATACTTTGCCTTGGTTGAGCTTGTTTCTTGTTGGTAGTCTTCAAGAATTGCGTGTAGTTTAGCGAAATCGTGTTCCGTCATTGCCACTTTGCTAATATAATCTTTGTTTACTTTTGTGCCGGGATCTTCAAACAAGAAGAGCTCGCCACCTGTCATACCTGCCCCAATATTGTTTGAGGTTTCTCCTAAAATCACAACGGTACCATTGGTCATGTATTCACAGGCATGGAGTCCTGTGCCTTCAACAACAGCGGTTGCACCACTGTTACGCACTGCAAAACGATCGCCTGCCTGGCCGTAAACATAAAACTTTCCATTTGTAGCGCCATATAATGCACAGTTACCAATAATGGCATTTTCTTCTGGCTTATAGGTCACTTCTGGAGATGGAACAATAACTGTTTTTCCACCCGACATCGATTTACATACCGAATCGTTTGCTTCACCTATCAAGCGTAAGTTCACACCTTCAGTTTGGAAAACCCCGAAGCTTTGTCCGGCACTTCCTCTAAAAGTAAGGTTGATGGTTTTGGAATAAGCTTTTGCATCAGTTTGCTCGCCTTTAATCTTAGCGAGGCGAACCTTACTTACATTTTCTGCTAATTTACCAAACAACGTAGCGAGCGCTGAGCGGTCTGTATTGATAATGTCGTACTCGCGTTCGATATCAACGTCTTTAGCGATGTCAGCCTCAAGGTCGGCGATTATCTGAGCATTTAATGGGCTGATAGGTTCGGAAAGACCTGGTAGATACTCTGATTTATGGTAAGCTGGTGCATCCATAAAAAAGCTTAAATCCAAATTCAGTTCATTTATTAAATCTAAATGTTGTCCGTTGATGGTAAGCAATTCAGATTTACCGATAATATCTAGCAAGTTAGTTTCTCCCATGCTTGCTAATACTCGGCGAACATCTTCAGCCAAATAAGTAAGCGTATCTACTACGTGGTCTTTATGACCTTTGTACTTCGCTTTGAATTTAGGATCGTGTGTAGCAATTCCTGTTGGGCAGGTATTCTTTTCACAAATACGAGCCATTACGCAACCTTCAGCAATAAGAAGAAGTTTACCAAAGTCGAATTCTTCAGCACCAAGGATGGCAGCAAGAACGATGTCTTTTCCGGAAGAAAGGCCACCATCGGTTCTTAGGATTACATGGTCACGTAAATGGTTTTCAACAAGGGATTGATGAACTTCTAATAAGCCAATTTCCCAAGGTAACCCAGCATGCTTCATAGAGCTTAAAGATGCAGCACCTGTTCCACCCTCGCCACCAGAAACTTGAATGGAATCTGCACCAGCTTTGGCTACACCAACAGCAATGGTTCCGATGTTAGCACCAGCTACTAGTTTCACACTCACTCGTCCGTTTGGATGAAGTTGTTTTAGATCGTTGATTAATTGTTTTAAATCTTCAATGCTATAAATATCGTGCAAAGGCGGCGGTGAAATAAGGTCGAGGCCTGGTTTCGCGTATCGTGCTTTAGCGATGTCAGCGTTTACCTTTAGTCCCATTAACTGGCCACCTTCTCCTGGTTTCGCACCTTGACATACTTTAATCTGAATTTCTTTCCCAGATACTAAGTACTCAGCGGTAACTCCAAATCTACCAGAGGCAATTTGTTTTACGGAAGCAGAAACGCCTTCTGTAAAATAAAATGGATTTTCACCACCTTCGCCACTATTGCAACGTCCGCCAATTTCTTTCATGGCTAGGAAGATGTCGCGTTGTGATTCTGCACTAATTGCCCCAAACGACATCGCGCCTGAACCAAAAGTTTTAAGAATGTGTGAAACAGGGTTTACTTTTTCGAGAGGAAGAGGTTTTTCTGCTTTCTTTGGATTGAAGAGATGACGAAGAGTTACGGGCTCATCATCTAAGCCTTGTTTCAAATATTCGTCGAATAAACTCATGTCGGTGAGGTCTAATTTCTTATCTCTCACAAGGTCATGAATAATTTTAGAGCGAGTGTTCGTCATGGAGTGCTTTTCTCCCATGATGCCACGAGTGTGCTCTTTGTACTGGTAACTCTTAATCGGCTTTAGAGCGCTTAGGTCTTGGTCGGCTAGGTCTTGGGTGCGTTCCAGTACTTTTTCCGCAATCTGGTCGATTTCTAAGCCACCAATGGGGCTTTGGATGCCAGGGAAGTATTCATTAATTACTTTTGGTCCTAATCCTAGTGCTGAGTAAAGTTTTGCACTTTGGTAACTGCGAACCACAGAAATTCCAGACTTTGCCATGATTTTGAGTAAGCCTGTGTCGAAAGCGTGCAGTAAATTTCGCTCTTTGGTATCTGCGTCAATATTCTTGAGCGCTCTTGCAGGATTATTACGAGCAATATCGAGCGCTAAGTATGGGCAAACAGCTTGTGCGCCAAATCCAATTAAGGCTGAGGCATGGTGCGTGCTTTTTACTTCTCCAGAATCGATGATTACTGAAGCGTTTAATTTGAGGCCTTCGTCGTTAAGTGCGTTTACAACTCTACGTAGAATTATTAGAGATGGAATTGCAGGATATTCGTAGCTAATTGTTCTGTCGCTAAGAATGATAATTGTATGACCTCTCTTAACAGCTTGAATGGCTTCTTCACCAATTGCTTTAATACGAGCCTTAAAGCCAACAACACCATGTGTGCGTTTGAAGGTAGTTGCAATCTCGTAAGGCACAACGCGGTCGCTTGGCGCTCTTTTGTCAATTAAAGAGCGGATGTATTTCATTTGAGTTAAACTCAAAAAAGGACTCTTTAGCTCAAATGCAGGAGCTGCAGGAATAAGTTCTTTCGGCTCTAGAATGTTTGGTTTTTTCCCAAGAAATACGGTTAAATCGGTAACTACCTTCTCGCGGATATAATCTAAAGGAGGGTTGGTTACTTGAGAGAAATTTTGATAGAAAAAATCGAAGAAAGAACGAGGTTCAGTAGAAAGAACTGCTAAACGGGCAGTATCACCCATAGAGCCAATAGCTTCCTTTCCAGTTTCCGCCATTGGGAAAATAACTTTCGAGAGTTCTTCATCAGTGTATGAGAAGAGAGGTAATTTATCATCGAAACGTTCGCTAATATCTTCAACATGCTCTGGAATTGGGCGAACACGCGCATCGAAACTAGCATCGTGATTTTCTTTTGAATGGCTTGGGTCTCTAAAAAGTACATCGCCACTATAAAGGTCAACAGTTACGCCACGTCCGGCATAGAGAGTTCCTTTGCCTTCAACTTCACTTTCGTCAATATGGAAAGTTCCTGCTTCTGATGAGAGGTAGAAATGATCTTTAGTACGAACCCAGCGGCATGGACGAAAACCGTTTCTATCTAAACGAGCACCAATTGTGTACCCATTAGCATACGAGATGAAAGCGGGACCATCCCAAGGCTCCATTGCTCGGCTCCAGAATTTGTAAAAATCGTTGCTTTCTGATGCGGGTGGCATCATAATAGCCAAAATGTCTTCAACGTTTGGGATACTACTGCGGTAGCGAAGAGCTTCTACCATTTCATTCAAACTTCCAGAATCACTGATTCCTTCTCTGGTGAGAATTTCATTACGTTCAACACCGAGCATTTTCTCACGCGATTTTGCCCAAGAACGGTTTCCTGCAATGGTATTGATTTCACCATTGTGCCCAATTAAACGGAAGGGCTGAACTTTATCCCAAGAGGTCCGTGTGTTTGTACTGAACCGACGGTGAAATAAACAAAAACGTGTAGTGTATTTTGGATTCTGTAAATCTAAATAGAACTGATCAAGAGCATTAGCCTGAGATAATGCTTTGTAAACTATAGTTTGAGCGGATAAAGAAGTAAAGAATAAGGCGTCTGCTAAAGAGCGTTCTGCAAGTTTTGTTCGTGTTAGTTGCTTGGCAGCGTAAAGGCGCTTGTCAAAAGATAGATTGGTTTTGCATCTATCAGGACGCTGAATAATTGCCTGCTTGATAGCGGGAACGGTTTCTTTAGCATCTGGTCCAAGAGCGTCTATATTAATTGGAACGTCTCTATAATCGATTACTTCCAATCCTAAGAATGCGAAAGTTTCTTCAAAGATTTTTAGAGAAGTGTTTTTCTTGACAGTATTTTGTGATAAGAAAAGAGTAGCCACTGCTACGGTATCTTTCTCGAACCCAAGCATATCAAAAGGGATATCGGTCATAATACCAGCGCCATCCCCAGTAATACCATCGGCTGCACATGCGCCTCTATGCTCAACACATTTTAATGCATGGATTCCTTCCTGCAAATGATGGTGGCTATATTCACGATTTCGACTAGTTATAAATCCTACGCCACAAGCCGAACTTTCTTCAGGGGTGTATCTTAATTTTTTTCGGTTCATTGCTTATCTCACTAACTGTTTACAGAGTCTTTTGAACCAACAAAAAAGCAACTTTTCGTGCCTTTGTCAACTTATTGAAATGCGCTAATAAGTGAGCTGGTTAATTAAATTAGGTATTATTGCCTTGAATAAGCGTTTTTTTAGAAAAGCTTAGACGATAAACTCGAAAACTGAAATTGGAAAAGCGCTTTCGTGATGTTTTCGGGCGATTTATTTATTTAGTTGTTTTTGAAAAAATGACTAAATAAATAAAATGGTAAAAATATGGAAAAAGGATGCTAAATGGAGGAATTTAACCGAACTGGTATACCAGAGTCTCTCATTTCTGCTTTTAGGTGGTCAATTTCAATTTCTTTGAAATGGAAAATACTGGCTGCTAAAACGGCATCAGCGTTGGCTAATTTTACGGCATCAATACAATGCTGAATAGTACCAGCTCCACCGCTTGCAATAACAGGGATGTTAACAAGTGCGTTCACTTTAGAAAGCAGGTTGATATCAAACCCTGATTTAGTGCCGTCTTTATCCATGCTAGTGAGTAGAATTTCTCCTGCACCACGCTGTTCAACTTCTTGCATCCAAGTAATAGCATTTAAACCAGTATCTTCGGTTCCACCTTTCACAAATACATTCCATTTGTCTTCGGACACTTGTTTAGCATCAACAGCTGCAACAATAGCTTGGGCTCCAAATGCTAGTGAAGCTTGGTTTATGAGATCTGGATTTTTAACAATGCTGCTGTTTAAGGAAACTTTATCAGCACCGGCTTTTAGCAATGCTTCAATTTCATCAACAGATTTAATACCGCCACCAACTGTAAACGGAATGTTGATTTGCTTAGAAATTCTTTGAACTAACTCAATGAGAGTTTTTCGTTTCTCTAAAGTTGCGGTAATGTCTAAGAAAACGAGTTCATCAGCACCTTCTTGCGAATAACGTTGCGCCAATTCAACGGGGTCGCCTGCATCACGGAGTCCTTCAAAGTTGACTCCTTTCACAGTTCGTCCATTTTTAATATCTAGGCAGGGGATAATTCGTTTTGTAAGCATTGCTAAAGGTACAACTTCTTAATTATTGAAAGAACACGGATATGGAATTAATTCGGTAAAAAGAACCTTTAAACGATATAATCTAAACTTCCTGATGAATTTCCATCATTTCTTCTAAGGTAATACGATTCTCGTAGAATGCTTTACCAACTACTACAGCATCAATTCCTGCTTTATCTAGTTCAATAAGATCTTGTTTGCATGAAACACCGCCTGAGGCAATTAATCGGATTTGAGGAAAACGTTCCTTTAGCCCAATATACAATTCAAGGTTTGGACCTGATAAGGTGCCATCTTTAGAGATATCTGTACAAAGCACTTCTTTAAGGCCGTGTTCAATCATTCTTGAAAGAAAGGAATCTATGCTTTCATCAGCTGTTTCTAGCCAGCCAGCGTATGCTATTTTGCCATCTTTTAAATCCATTCCCAAAATCATTTCTTTGGGATGCTTTGTAAGAGCTTTTAGCCAGTCCTTTTCATTCTTCACAGCCATTGAGCTACAAATAATCTTAGAGATACCAACTTGTATCAAAGCTCGGACATCTTTGTACGTTCTTATTCCACCACCTGATTGAACAGAAATGTTTAGGTCTTTGATGATACCTTGAATATGAGATAGATTTACGAATCTACCTTCTTTCGCACCGTTCAAGTCAACAACATGAATATGCTTAAAACCGGCTTGTCTGAACTCACTAGCCAAAGCGAGTGGGTTTTCATGGTACACGGTTACTTCTTCATAGGAACCTTTGTGGAGGCGAACAGCTTGACCATTCAATAGGTCAACGGCGGGGATAACTTGCATGAATATTTTTGGGATTTAAAAGTGCCTCAATGCTACTGACTTTCTCAATTAGCTTCAAGTTTCAATATGACCATTTTAATCGAATGAAAAGGGAGTTGGGTTCGGGAACAAGGTTCTTTAAAACAGTGCCTTTTAGTAATTGAGCTAGTATGGTGAGGTCTATATTTTCGGAAATAGAATAAGAAACCTCAGGGATAACAATAAATACTGAGCGTGTAAAGCTTCCCATGAAACCAAGTTTTGTTGTCAATAGTGGCGAAGCTGGATAGGAGGCATTAAGGAAAAAACCCGTTTTTGCAATAAAAAGGTTGTTAGCTGTTGGTGGGGTAACTAGAGCTGCTAACGGATTTTGGTTTTGTGTGTACCCGCCGTTGTATAGAACCTCTACTGTAAGAAATGTAGAATTAGGAAACATGTAATTGCTTCCTAATGTTGCCGTAACATGGCCATTTTGATTGAATAAATCGTTTTTTGGTTGGAAATAAGAAACCTCCCCACTAAAGCCAGCGCTTTGTAAATAGCCAGACCATCCCATTCCAAAAATCAGTTTATCGTAATAATTTCCTGCTAGAAATTGTAAATCGTATTCTCCCCAGTTGCTTCGTAGCATAAATGCCAAAACGGACTCATCGAAAGAGTTTCCAAATTTATATCCTCCTTGTAGGCTAGAGGCGTAACTCCAGCTGTATTGGGCTGAGAGGGCATCGGTGCCTGGGCGTTCTTCGTAATCAAAATCTAAATAGGCGTAAGCATTAAATAAATCGTTAGGGTTCCAGACAGATGTTTTGCCCCAATTAATGCGTTGGCGGCCTAAAGTAGCTTCCCATGGCCCTTTAAAGTAAGAGACTTGTAACCGATCAATAGATGAGTTTAGAATAGTGTTTTCGGAATTGATTAGTATCCAACTCATATCAACAAAACCTGGATCTTGATTTAGCAAATCGGCATATCCATTTGTGTGCTTTACGGTGTACCCGTTCAGAAGTCTATTTCTAACATCAATTTGAAATTCAAAACCGTTGCTAAAAACAAAGTTATTTTCTAGCCGGTGATGGAGAATATTGTTGTACTGAACACTTGATAAATCGTTGCTCAAGTTTAGGTTACCTAACTCTTTCAAATAGCCTTTAAAGTTAGCTGTCTGTCCAAAACTGATTACAGGAAGGAACGCAAAAAAACAAGCAAGCACAGATATGAGAACAACTCTTATTAGTAGGGAATTTATTGGCTTAAGAGCCTCATAAAACCGTGTTGATTTTTTTCGCATAATTAAAGCAGTATTTAAGGATGCATTCACTTTGAATATTTATCGCTTTCGATTTTACCATCCACAAGGGTAACAACTCTTTTTGCTCGTTCAACTACTCGTTGGTCATGGGTAGAGAAAATGAAAGTAGTATTAGATTTTTCATTCAAACTGAGCATCATATCTAATAAATCGGAAGTTGATTTGGAATCTAAGTTGGCTGTGGGTTCATCGGCCAAAACATAATCAGGCTTAGAAGCCAAAGCTCTGGCCACGGCAACGCGCTGTTGTTGTCCGCCAGAAAGTTCTGATGGACGTTTATGAATTTTGTCTTTTAAGCCAACAGCTTCTAATAATTCGAGCCCTCTGTTAAAGCATTCTTTCTGTGGTCGACCTTGCATCTGCAAAATAAAAGAGACATTCTCAATTGCTGTTAATACGGGAATCAAATTATAAGCTTGAAAAACAAACCCAATGTGGTGGAGGCGAAAGTCAATCAATTTGTTTTCTTTTAGAGAAAACATGTCTACTCCATTAATAGTTACTTTTCCATCAGATGGAGTATCCAGCCCACCGATAATATTTAATAAAGTTGTTTTCCCAGAACCGGATGGTCCTACTATGGCTGTAAATTCTCCTTCATTGATATCAAGGTCAATTCCATTCAATGCATGAACGGGGAGGCTCTCTTTGTTATAAACTTTTGTGATATTCCGAACTTCGATGATTGCCATATTATATGCCTTTAAATTTTTCGGATTGCTTCTACAGGATTTAGTTTTAGCGCTTTATATGAAGGGTAAATCGCCGCGACTAATGTGGTTATTATGATCAAAATTCCCACATTGAGATAGTAATCGGCTTCGAGAATGGGATAAATGACAGAACTGTATCCATACTCTTCAAGGCCAGCGGCAAAAGCACTTACATCAACGCCAGTGCTAGAAAGTATGTGGATGCCAATCCATGCAAGGAACAAACCAATGGGCGCCCCAAATATCGCCAAGAAGAACGTTTCAGAAAGAATCATAGAAAACGTACGCGCCTTGTTTACTCCAATAGCCATCAGCATTCCAATTTCTTGTTGGCGTTCTAAAACAGCCATTAACATTGTATTGATAATACCGAAGGTTAGTGCGATTAGGATAATCACCATAATGATGTAGAGATAAGTATCCATATTCGCACTAGCATAGCGTAAGGTGGTAGAAATATCTCCCCAACTCTCAACTGAAAGGGTAGGGTTTAGGTTGCCAATCTGTGCTGCTAAAGTATCAGCTTGTTCAATGTTATCGATTTTCATCGCAATTTCGTGAACAGCGTCGGGGTTCCCAATTAAGCGATTTAAATCCTCTATACGTACATACACATGGCTTTCGTCGTATGAGGTGTTAGTGGATTTGTAAATACCTGCTACACGAAAAGCACCAGCAGAAATAGTTCCGTTTACATCTTGGAAATTGAGCACAATTTTTGATCTTAATCTAAGCTTTAACCGAGTGGCTAGTTTCTCCCCAATAACTATCTGATTTCGTGCATTTCCTTCGAAATAGTTGCCTTCTTTTATGGTTGTATATAATTCGGAAACTGTCTTTTCGGTTTCAGGATAAACACCGGTGATTGTTACACCGAATGTGCTTGCACTGCTTGATGCCAAGCCTGTTATTACACTACGAGCGGTGATACTTGAAACAAAAGGTTTTGATTGAAGATCTTTCAGTAAAGAATCTGCTGAATGGATATAGAACTTTGGTAGCTCGTCTTCTTGATATTTTTTGGTGTGAATTTGAATATGTGCAATATAATTATCGAGCTGGGTTTCAATTTGCTGCTGAACCATTCCATTCATAAATGCAGCCATGAATGTTCCCGCCCAAGTTCCTAGAATTACGGCAATAATTACAACAGCGCTTCGAGTTTTGTTTCGCCAGATATTTTTCCAGCTTAATCGTATGATGGGCCAAATACTCATTAATGTCTCATAGCCTCCACTGCTTTTAGTTTGTGCATGTGTACAATTGGATAGATGCTAATAACAAGTGATATCACTAGAATAATACCTGCCTGTATAAACAAAATTTCGGGGTCTGTAGAGAACCTAATAAAAGGCTCCATCCCATATTCTTCTATTGAGGCAGCTATATCTCCCGAAAAACGCAGTGGGTTTATGTTGAAATAAAAGATGGCTGGTAAACTGATTATAATTCCACCCAAAGTCCCAAAAATAGTGATGCTTAGCATTTCCATAATTATCATGCTGGTTAAGCGCATTCTTGAGGTCCCAATTGCTATTAAAACTCCAAACTCGTAGCGACGTTCAGCTATCATCATAAGTACCGTACCGAAGATTCCAAAACCAACGATGATGTAAAGCACTAGCAAAATAATATATCCACTTCCTCGATCTGCCTGAATGGCTTGGATGAGTTCTGGCATCAGAGTTTGCCAACCATAAATTCGATAATCCTTACCAAGTGTTGGCTCAATTTCTGAAACAATTTCATTTACATCTTTTGGATTGTTTGCTAGTAGCGAAATGTAGGTAGCAAGGTTATTGGCTCCGTAAAGTTTTTGAGCTGTTTCTAGTGGGAGATAAACCATGGCCTTGTTGAGTTCTGGGATTCCAAACTTCATAATTCCTTTTACAGGGAATATTCCTGAAGCGTTTACGCCATGATATCCACTGCTTAGAATTACCACAGAATCACCTACAGCAACCTCTAAATAGCTAGCCAACCCTTCGCTTATTAAAAGAGTATTTTCTGAATTAGAAGTAAAATATTCGCCACTTATTATTTTTTCGTTGGGTTTACTAAGTGTCTGTTCGGCTTTAAAATCGATGCCCAGCACCATGCCCGCCTTTGTTTTTTCGTCCCCACCAATCAATCCATAAGACTCAATCCTTGGGATAACCTCAAGCAGCAAAGGATTCTTTTTGAGATTTTTAATCAAAGTTGAATCGACTTCGATGCTGTTATCTAGAATGGGGTCATCAAAATATTTTGAGCCTTGAATTTGAATATGCCCCGAAAATGATCCTACCGAATTATTGATCATCTGATCGTACTGACCTTGTTGCATCGAAGCCATCAAAGAAGAAAAAAGCACAGCCATTATCACAGAAATCATCGTAATAAGCGTGCGCCTTTTGTTCCTCCAAATATTTCTCCAAGCAAGTTTTAAGTATAACATATCAGTAGACAGTTAGCAGTGAACAGGTTTCAAATTCTTTTTTGTAAGGAGTTGGCTTTGAAAGGTTCTCACTTACACTACTAACCCAAAACAATAAATCGGTTGGAATGGAAAATAATTTATATGACAAAGCATATCTATTTGCAATCAGGATAGTTAAGGGATACCAGTTTCTTAGTAAAGAGAAGAGAGAGTTTGTACTTTCAAAACAGTAGTTAAGAAGCGGTACAAGTATAGGTGCAAATATCTCAGAAGCAAATGGAGCGATGTCTAGAACTGATTTTTCAGTAAAAATTTCAATTTCATATAAGGAGTGCCTTGAAACTAAATATTGGCTTTCTTTGCTTAAAGACACTGATTTTATAGACGAGAAAACATTCGAAAGCATGTTCCAAGATGCTGATGAACTGGCTAAGATTCTGTTCTCAATTCTGAAAACCACCCGTATCAACAAATTTAAATAAGTACGGTTTGTTGCTAACTGTTTACTGTTCACTGAAGTAGTCACTTTACCCTCTTCATATTTTGGACGCTGAAGAAATTCTGAGAAATGCCTTGGTTAAACTTCATCGATTTATATTCTAACACTGTTTTATTTCCCGGCTCATCTACAGGAATCATTTCCAGTTTCGATGGCAAAAGTCGCCCATCAAACTCTTTCACATCGTTACCTTCCATAATATTCACGATGTAGTCGTCTTCATCATAGAATTCGGTTTTTAGTTGTAAATATTCAGTTTTAGAAACCCAGACATAAATTTTTCCCCAAACAACGGCCGCTTCAGGTTTAGGAATTAGCTGTATTTTATAGCAATCAAATCCAGCAATGGTTGAGTCGCCCACAATTTCATGGCTGTAATCGTTAACGATAGACGATTCTCGAACCAAGTCGTCATTAGTAAAATCTGAACCCATCCAAGATTGCATCATCATAGAAGGAGGTAGCTTTATAGTTCGCCCAATGTTGGGTACCCAGTTCCAGATTTCATTTTTGCGTTTAAGAGTAGCAGTTCCTTTATCGCGTGCAGGTGAAGTTATCAAAACCATAGAGTAGTCAATGCCTCGGCTCCATGTTTTCATAGAAATGGATCGTTGCCAACTGGGGCGAATAATGGTCATTGTAATTTCTGCCGTAGAGGATTCGCCTCTGGCTTTTTGATCCATTTTTTTGATGATCTCGGTTGCATCCTGGGCCCTAATGCTTAGAGACGTAAAAAGAATTGTTAATAAGAGAGTAATACTTTTAAGTGTGAACATATTCTTCATACAATTTTTGTTTCATGTGTTCGAGTGGATAATCTTTGCCAAGAGTAATGTATCCCATTGTGATACCATCCAATTTTGAACCAAGGTAATATCCTTCATAGTCGGCGTTATGATGTCCAAGTTCATTTAAAATTTCTGTAAAAATGGAAACCTGTCGAGTACTTGTCTCTTCAATTAGAGGTTTGATGCTTTTTATAGCATCAGGTTGGAGCGTGAGAGAAATTATAAGTCTCATTAAATCAGGGTGTTGTTCAATGAAATTAAAAATAGAATCAAGAATCGTTTCCATTTTTTTAATTGGGGCAAGATCTTTTACTGAAGCGAAAATTTGATCGGAAGTTTCCAGTAGTTGAAAAAATATAGTCTCTAATATCTCTTCTTTGCTTTTGAAATAGTGATAAATCAGTCCTTTTGAGATTTTCGCCTCTTTTGCTATGGCGCTAATGCTTGTTTTTGTAAAGCCTTCTTTAGCAAATAACCGGAACGCTGCCTCAGTTATCTGCTGCTTGCTAGACTCTCTGATTTCTTTGTTTTGTGTGGATGTTCTTGGACTCATTTTATATTGACTAATCGTTCAGTCAAAAAGTAATTGAAATAAATATAGAACCAAAATTTAAATTTTAAATGAAGGCTAGAGTTAACCTATTTGGAATAAACCGAGTCAATAAAATTTTGAAGTACACGCGCACCAACTTCTCCAGATTTCTCTGGGTGAAATTGAACGCCCATGAAATTGTCTTTGGCTACAATAGCGATGAAATCCTGAGCATAAGAACAGTTAGCAACAGAATATTCGTTTACAGGAGCGTAGTAACTATGTACAAAGTAAAGGTGCGTGTTCGTATCAAGGCCTTTGGTGAGAGGATGTTCAACAATATCGGTGAGTGTATTCCAACCCATGTGTGGTACTTTTTGGGTTGTAGAATCAAACTTTTGCAGGATTCCAGGAATAACGCCAAGTCCTTTTGTGTCACCTTCGGTAGATGATTCAAACAAAAGCTGCATCCCAACACAAATTCCCAACACAGGTTTTTTAGTCTGCTTTAGCCATACGTCTACACCTTGTTCTTTCAAAGACTCCATTGCTGAATTGGCATGACCAACACCTGGGAAAATAACACCTGCTGCTTTATCGAGTTCAGCAGGCGTTTCAGCAAAGTAGAAATCGACTCCAAGGCGATTTAATGCATTAGCTACAGACGCGGTATTTCCGGCGCGATACTTTATAATTGCTATCATAATTACAGCGAGCCTTTTGAACTAGGGATTTGATTTTTGATGCGATCGTTTTGCTCAACAGCAGCTTTTAAAGTTCGAGCAAAACCTTTAAAACAAGCTTCAATTTTATGGTGATCGTTACTTCCAGTACAGCTAATGTGTAACGTTGCTTTTAAGTTTATGGCAAGGCTGTAGAAAAAATGCTCTAACATTTCGGTAGGGAAGTCACCAACATACTCTCGAGTTAACGGGACATCATAAACCAAATATGGACGCCCAGAAAGGTCGATGGCTACGGTTGCTTGTGCTTCATCCATTGCCAAAACAAAACCGTAACGGTCTATTCCTTTTTTGTTACCTAATGCAGTGGTGATGGTTTTGCCAAGAGCAATTGCAACATCCTCGATGGTGTGATGCTCATCAACTTCTAAATCTCCTTTGCAGCTAAGGTCTAAATCTACCAAGCCATGGCGTGCAATTTGATCTAACATGTGATCGAAGAATTTGAGACCTGTATCAATATTCGATTTACCAGTGCCATCTAAATTTATTGCAATAGCAATGTCTGTTTCGTTGGTAGTTCTTTTAAGGGAAGCTTTTCGGGCATTTTTAGATAGAAATACAGCGATCTCTTTTAAGGATGCTGAAGAGAAAATAATGTCTCCATCTTTCACCAAATTGAGCTCGTTTTGTGCAGCTTCAATTTTATAATCTAGATCTGTAATTGATGAAATAGGCAACAGCTCTTCTTGAGAAAGAATATTCAGTTGCTCTGACCTTAGTGAGCCACCCGAAATAAAGAAATCATGTCCAGCATCCTGAATTTTTTGCAATGCAGCAATACTTCCTTGCCTAAATAGGAAATTTGAATCTTTGTCGTTTAAGGCGTTTATATCAAGTTCAATAATCATGGAAATAAAATTAAAGGGCAAAAATTGGTTGTTTCTTAAAACAGATTTAAGCAGTGAGTACTTTATTTAAAGCTGTTAGAAATACGTTGTTTTCTTCAGGGGTTCCAATGGTCAAACGTAGGCATTCTTCACAAAAAGGCTCGTTACCACGATAACGAATAACAACACCTTCTTCTGCTAACTTTTGGTAAACATCGTAGGCATTATTTATTCTGAAGAGTAAGAAATTGGCATCGCTAGGAAATACTTTTAGTACTTCAGGGATGGCCTCAAGTTTCTTAGTCATGAGGTCTCGCTCACCAATGAGAGTTTGAACATTCTCATTCATTTTCTCAAGATTGTCGAATGCTTGTAAAGCTGCTTTGGATGTGAGTTTATTCACATTATATGGAGCTTTAACCTTCATCATATAATCAATCACATCAGGTGAAGCTAGAGCTACTCCCAATCTAATTCCTGCTAAACCAAACGATTTAGACAAAGTTTGTAGCACTACAAGGTTTGGATAATCAGCAAGTATACTCGCAAAACTCTGTTGGTTACTAAAGTCGATATAAGCCTCATCCACAACTACAATTCCATCAAAATTCTCAAGTACAGATATGATATCAAGATTGTTGATGCTATTTGCTGTTGGATTATTTGGCGAACAAACAAAAATGAGTTTTGTTGAAGGAGTAACCGCTTCTAGTATAGCATTTGGTCTCAACTGAAAATCTTCAGTGAGCAACACTTCGTCTACCGCAACATCATTAATGGTGGCAGAGACTTTATACATGCCGTACGTTGGTGGATTAGTGATTACTCGATCTTTCCCTGGTGTACAAAATATTCGAAAGAGTAAATCTATTGCTTCATCACTTCCAACGCCCACAAATACTTGTTCGCGGTTAATTGAACGGAAAGCTGCAATTTTATCCCGCAAAGCATCCTGATAAGGCATCGGGTAGCGATGTAATTCTAAATCGTTTTGGAACGGAGCACCAAGTCCGTTTTCGTTGGCGTCCAGCAAAATGCCTGAATCGAAATCATCTCTTGCCGAGCGATAAGGTTTTAAGTCCCGAATGTTATCGCGAACTAGTTTTTCTATATCGAGTTTCTTAGTCATTGGGGTGTAGATATAATCTATGTTAATTCTTTTAGGCGAATGCTAACAGCGTTTTTATGAGCATCTAAGCCTTCAACTTCGGCGAGAGTCTCAACGGTTGGGCCAATATTTCGAAGTCCATTTTCACTGAGTGTTTGTATGGTAATAGATTTTAGGTAGGAAGATAAATTCACCCCACTGTACATTTTCGCATAACCATAAGTTGGCAAGGTATGATTGGTACCCGATGCATAATCACCAACGCTTTCGGGAGTCCAATTTCCCAAGAAAATAGAGCCAGCATTAATAATCCGATCTACAAACTGCTCGGCATTGGCAATATTAATAATTAAGTGTTCCGGAGCATAATCGTTTGAAAATGAAGCGGCTTTTTCAAGAGAATCTACAATTACAGCGAAGCTTTTTGTTAATGCTTGTGCGGTAATCTCTTTTCTGGAAAGCTCATTTAGTTGTTGATCAAGCTCTTTATCTAGCTCGGAGATATCAAACTCTGATGTGGCAACCAGAACTACTTGGCTATCTTTTCCGTGTTCTGCCTGAGAAAGTAAATCAGCCGCAACAAAAGCAGGATTTGCTTGTCCATCTGCTATAACTAGCACTTCTGATGGACCCGCGGGCATATCTATACTTATCTGAGCTTCTGAATTTTGCAGAATCATCTTTGCAGCCGTAACAAATTGGTTTCCTGGCCCAAGAATTTTGTCCACTTTTGGAATCGATTCAGTACCAAAAGCCATCGCTGCCACCGCTTGTGCGCCACCAGCAAGCAGTATTTTCTGAACGCCGGTTTTCTGAGCGATATAAATAATTTCAGGAGCAATGCTTCCGTCTTTTCTTGGAGGCGTTGCTAATACAATAGTTGTACAACCCGCTAACATTGCAGGGATGGCGAGCATCATTGCAGTAGAAGGTAGAACCGCTGTTCCACCCGGTACGTAAATTCCAACACGCTCTATTGGTCTGCTTACACGAGAGCATTTTACGCCAGGCATGGTTTCAACATCTAATCTCTCTGTTCTTTGTGCCTCATGAAATTGAACGATGTTACTAAACGCCGTATCGATAGCTGCTTTTACGTTGGGGGTCAGATTAACTTCAATGTTAGAAGGAGAGAGACTAACATCCGTTAATTCAAATCCATCAAATTGTTTAGTGTATGTACGAATGGCATCATCTCCATTCTCCTCAACCGCTTTGATAATTGGCTGAACCGTTCCGAAAATTGCAGTGAAATCCATTTTTGGTCGTTTAACCAAATTCTGTATATCAGCGTAAGAAAGTTCAGAGAAAAGATAAGTTTTCATGGCTTAAAGGATCATGCTTTCAATAGGTAGCATTACGATATCTGACGCGCCAGCAGATTTGAGTTCTTCCATAACAGGCCAGAATTTTGTAATTGGGATAACGGTGTGAATCGCAACCATATCAGACTCCGCCAAAGGCATAACCGTTGGGCTTTTCATGGAGGGGATTATCTCTCGAATTTTTTCTATCGCAGAAGTAGGCGCATTCATCATAATATAACGGCTTTGTTTTGCTTGTTGGTAACCATCGATTCTTAGAAGAAATTTTTCTATTAAATCTTGTTTCCCCGGAGAAAGCTCTTGGTTGGTTTGAATCAACTTTGTCTCAGATTCAAGAATAGAGAATAACTCCTGCAAACCATTTGCTCGAAGTGTACCACCTGTTGAAACTAAATCTGAAATGGCATCAGCAACTTCAAGCTGTGGAGTAATCTCAACAGCGCCAGATATTTCTACAATATCAACAGAGATGTTCTTTTCTGTAAAGAACGATTTTGTGATGTTCGGGTAACTTGTAGCAATTGTTTTTCCTTCAAAATCTTCGGCTATTTTAATAGAGCCATTTTCAGGAGCTGCTAAAGAGAGACGGCATTTTCCGTAATTCAGGCCTCGGAGAATTGTAACGTCAGCATCTTTTTCGAAAACTTCATTGGCGCCAACAAATCCTAAGTCACAAACACCATCTTGTACGTATTCGGGGATGTCGTCATCGCGAAGCAGAAGTAATTCTACATCAAAATTGCGAGTTTTAACCATCAAGTTTCGCTTGTAGTTATCAAATTCGATACCAATACCATGCAGCAAATCGACGGTTTTTTCAGTTAAACGGCCACTTTTTTGAATAGCAATGCGTAATGAGGTCGAAGAATCTTTCGAACGGGTCATGAGTCAGTAAGTAAATGGGTTGTAAGTAAAATTAATAAAGAAAAAAGAAACGTGAGATTAGTGCACGCAATGATGACCTTGGAGGGGATGATGGACACCATGATAGAGAGAGGTAATATGTGTAGCTGTGCATTTCACTTGCAAAAAGATAGGGATTAGACATGGATGAGAAAAGCATTATTTCAAAAAAACAGAAATAAATGACAAAACTTTATTGAATTAGAATTCAGACTTAAAAATTGTGTGATTGGTCTGCATGTCAGGGTTGTTTATATTTTAGCAAAATTATCACATCGAATTAACTCGTATTTATGAAAACCATTGCCCAATTAACGTTTATTCCACTTGCAACCCATGAACCTCGGGAGAAAGTTCAAGAACTATTAGAACATTTAGCGCAATATGACATCCAAATTGAAGTAGGGTATCTGTCTACTACAGTAATCGGAGAGACAGATGTTGTTTTTGAACTTCTAAAAGATATTTATACCACTATGGCGATGGAAGCTGAGAGTTTTAGATTTCATGTGGAGTTATTAAGTCCAGAATCATAGTATTTGTTATTTGGTTTAAAAGGCGAGTTCATACTCGTCTTTTTTATGCGCGGGTGTCACTCTCAATTTCTCTTATAAATTGGAGAAGGTGAAATTCTCAAAAATGACATTTACTATAAAAATATTTTAATTATTTGTGTAAGGAGTTGTTCATGAACCGGTCGTACTTAAAAAATGGACGGATAATGACTAGCGACAAATACTACATTTACATACTGAGTAATAAATCTAGAATGCTTTATGTTGGGCTAACTACAGATTTAGATAGAATGCTTACAAAGCACAGAGAAATGCGATTAAGCAGTTTCAAGGGTAATTTTGGACTCAAAAATTTAGTGTATGTTGAAGAAATAGAGAATGTAGAAGACGCTGTTTCTAGAGAGATTGAATTAAAAAGCCTGCCATTTTGTGAGAAAAAACAGCTACTCGATACTTTTAATCCATACTGGGAATGTATTAGAGACCTTTGGGTGAAGGGTTAACGCGATTCATTTTCAAATCTAAAACAATATTTTTAGTAGCTCCTACCTTATTTGTATCTTTGTAGACTAAAGATGAGCCGAACAGATACATTTACATGAATAATATTCGCAATTTTTGCATAATCGCCCACATTGATCACGGAAAATCTACCCTCGCGGACAGGTTGTTACAGATGACGGGTACCATTAGTGAACGAGAAATGCAGGCGCAGGTTCTAGATGATATGGATTTAGAACGTGAACGTGGCATCACTATAAAAAGCCACGCTATTAAAATTGATTATAAGCGCCCAAATGGTGAAATATATAATTTCAATTTAATTGATACTCCTGGTCATGTTGACTTTGCGTACGAAGTTTCGCGTGCTCTAAAAGCTTGTGAGGGTGCTATTCTTGTAGTTGATGCCGCACAAGGTATCGAAGCTCAAACTATATCAAATTTATACCAGGCCATTGAGCAAGGTCTAGAAATTATTCCCGTACTTAATAAAATTGATTTGCCAGGTGCCGACCCAGAAGGTATAGGTCAGCAGGTAGTAGATTTATTAGGCTGCGATATTGAGGAAATTTTGCACGTTTCTGGAAAAACAGGTGTTGGTGTTCCAGAACTGTTAGAAGCTATTATCGAACGTATACCGGGGCCAAAACGAGAGATGGAAAAACCACTCCGTGCTCTTATTTTCGATTCTGTTTTCAATACATACAGAGGCTCCGTTGCTTATGTTCGAGTAATTGAAGGCGTATTAAGGAAAGGAGAAGCGTTTAAATTCATGTCTAATGGCATGGAATACAATGCGGAAGATGTTGGGTTCCTAAAAATGAGCTATGAGCCAACCAAAGAGCTAAAAGCTGGTGAAGTTGGATATGTAATCGGAAGTGTGAAATCTTTGCAGGATGTGCGTGTAGGTGACACCATTACTACGGTTAAAAATGGTGCATCAGATCCAATTCCTGGTTACAAAGAAGCTCAATCGATGGTGTTTAGTGGAATTTTTCCAGTTCAATCAGAAGATTTTGAGGACTTAAGAGCAGCGTTAGAAAAACTGAGACTTAATGATGCTTCCCTTAATTACGAGCCAGAAACTTCTAAAGCATTGGGCTTTGGGTTCCGTGCAGGGTTTCTTGGATTACTTCACATGGAAATTGTTCAAGAGCGATTAGATCGTGAGTTCAATATCGATATTATTACAACTGTACCAAATGTGAAGTACGAAGTGAAGCTTCATGATGGTAGCACAGTAAAAGTAGATAACCCTAGTCAAATGCCAGATGTTGGCAAAATTGACACTATTTTTGAGCCATATATTAAAGCAAGTATTATAACGCCTGCTGATTATATTGGCCCAATAATGAAACTCTGCCAAGAACGTAGGGGTGTTTATTTGAACCAAACGTTTATGCAGAATAACAGAGTGGAAATTGTGTATGAATTACCAATGGCCGAAGTTGTTTTTGATTTCTACGACAAACTAAAATCTGGTACTCGTGGGTACGCCTCTCTTGATTATGAATTTATTGAATACCGAAAAGGTAGTTTGGTGCGTTTAGATATTTTGTTGAATGCGGAACCTGTTGATGCATTGTCATGTATCACTCACAGAGATAAAGCGTATTATCAAGGACGAAAGGTTTGTGCTAAGTTAAAAGAACTTATTCCACGTCAACAATTTGAAGTGGCTGTTCAAGCAGCCATTGGAAGTAAAATCATTGCTCGAGATTCTGTAAGAGCGCTCCGTAAGGATGTAACAGCAAAGTGTTATGGTGGTGATATTTCCAGAAAGCGTAAGCTTCTTGAAAAGCAAAAAGAAGGTAAAAAACGAATGAAACAGGTAGGATCAGTTGAAATTCCTCAAGAGGCGTTTCTTGCTGTACTATCAATGGATGAAGACGACAGGTAATTATGATGAACGCCCCAAAAAAGCGTATTTTTTTATTTCTAGTAATAATATTCATGCTATCAACAGCAACTTTTGCACAGTTCGAAGAACCCGAAATCGTAAAGGTTGAGGCTTCTGATAGAGCGAAATTTCAAAGTACATTTGATGAAATAAAATGGACAGGGCAGGGCTTTAACTACAACAGTTTAGATCGTATGCCTGCCATTGAAATTCGAGCCCATCTTCAAGGCGCTTTTGGCGATCCAACTCAAACTATTGAGGAAATTGTTGAAAGCGGCAAATATAGAGCGGGTAAAGCAATTCAATTCGAATATTGGTTTATTATTGATGGGGAAATTCCAATGATGGTTCTAGATCTTGATGGCCCGTTTGAAAATGGGTTAGTTTACGTTGGTGCAAGTAGGTATATAGATTTAATGCCTCAAGTGAAACGAACGCTTACTAGAATCGTAACCGAGACCGAGCCAGAAGAATATGTTGATTACTTTTATTCACCTGAAAGAGACCAATGGTATAAAGTAAGTTATGCCAATGGTAAGTATTCGAAAGAAGAAGTTAAGCAACCATCACACATAAAATTTTAATTAATTAACGTACGTGGAAGAGAATAAATCATCCGAAGAAGAGCAGAAAAGTTCGATTTGGAAACGTAAAAAAAATAATACTGAAGACGATAAAAAAGCAAAATCGTGGATTCGGGAATGGCTTGACGCCTTAGTTTTCGCCTTTTTTGCCGCCGCAATTTTAAGAGCGTTGTTATTTGGCTCGTATAAAATTCCAACTCCATCAATGGAAAAAAGTTTGATGGTTGGCGATTTTTTAATTGTCTCAAATGTTACTTACGGCCCAAGAACTCCAATGGGAATTTGTGTTCCGTTCACCGATTGGTGCCTTCCTGGTATAAAGTTACCTTCAGGTAGAATTCCTGGATTTAGAGATATTGAAAGAAACGACGTTATCGTTTTTAATGTGCCTTTTGAAGTGAAACCAATTTCACAGAAAACAAATTACATTAAACGAGCTGTTGCAATAGCAGGCGATACCCTAGAGATTAGAGGCAAGGTTGTGTACATAAATGGGCAACGTGAAGAACCTCATGAAGGATTACAACGTCATTATTTGCTACGAATGAAAGACAGAGTGAGACTAAGCGAAGCTAAGTTGAAAGCTGCAGGTGCTGGTCCCGTTTACGGTGATACTTATTGGGATTATCTATCCGAAGATACTTACCGTGTGAATCTTTCAGAAATAGCTGCTAAAGAAATACAAGAATGGCAAGAAGTTGACTCTCTTTGGTTATATATGGTTCCTGAAGGACAAGCATCACAAGGGTATATAACAAGTGGTGGTTCTTTCTCGAGAGCATTCTTAAATCAAGATCATTTACCAAAAATTGTCATTCCTTTTGAAGGACAAGAAATTGAGTTGAATAACGAGAATTGGTATGTATATAAAGATCTTATCGAGCGTTATGAGCACAATACACTTGAACAAAGAAATGGTAAGATTTTCATCAATGGTGTTGAGACGAATAAATATGTAGTCAAGTCGAACTACTATTTTGGAATGGGAGATAACAGAGACAATAGTGAAGACAGCCGTTTCTGGGGTTTCATTCCTGAAAATCACATTATCGGTAATGCTGTTATCGTTTGGTATTCTCACGATAAAGGCATTCCTCGATTTGATAGAGTGTTGAAACTTATCAAATAGAACTAAATTAGTTTACTCTAAAAGGCGTTAGAAAAGGATTCGAAGACTTTTCTAACGCCTTTTTTTGGACTAAACTTTGGCGATGGTTTTACCTCTAGGGTCACCTTCGCGGATGGCAAGCTGACCGCAACCAGCATCGATGTCATCACCACGGCTCCGGCGCACAGTCGCTCTAACATCATTGCGGATGAGTTCTTTTAGGAAGTTATCTAAACGCTCTTCACGTGCACGGTGTAATTCCACACCAGCAACATTATTGTACATAATGATGTTGATTTTACTGGGTGCCCATTTTACAATTTTGGCAAGGTTTCGTGCATCATGGTTAGTATCATTAAACTCATCAAATAATAGATACTCGTAAGTTAAGCGTCGATCCGTTTTTGCATGATAATATTTTACTGCTTCTTCTAACTCATCAAGGTTCATAGAGTTATTGATGGGCATAATCTTATCTCTTTTCTCATCCGAAGCAGCATGCAGAGAAATAGCGAGATTAAAGGGCTGACTTTCGTCGGCTAGCTTTTTAATCTGTTTGGTCAATCCAACGGTGGAAATAGTAATACGTTTTGGAGATAAATCAATTCCTAGTGGGTCGCAGATTATAGAAGCGGATTCAATCACTGATTTGTAATTGTGTAGTGGCTCGCCCATTCCCATATACACAATATTGGTGATTTTCTTACCATACTCTTCAAGTGCCACTTGGTTGATGTATTGTGCTTGGTCAACGATTTCTCCATGACTTAGATTTCTGAAAAAGCCCATTTTCCCAGTAGCACAAAAAGCACAGCCGAATACACAACCAACCTGAGAAGAAACACAAACGGTAAGTCGTTTAGCTACCCCATCTGGGAAAAAATCGGGAATGAGAACAGCTTCAATTTTAAAATCTTTTCCTTCGTCGTGTAATGTAAATAGAAACTTGATAGTACCATCAGAAGAACGTTGTTGCTGTGAAAGCTCAACTCGGTTAATGATAGCAATTTCTGCCAGCTTAGCTCGGAGGTCTTTTGAAAGGTTGGTCATCTCTTCAAAAGAAGAAGCACCTTTCTCATACAGCCATTGAAATATCTGGTCGGTTCTATAGCGCGGTAATTCAAGTTCTTTACAAAACTCAAATAATTCGGCTTTAGTTAAAGATTTTAAATCGGTTTTTGTGGAAGTGGGTTCAGTCATCGTCATCCCTAAAGATAAGGAGAATATTATATACAGCCGAATAGTGATTTTGCAGTACACTATTAAGAAGAGAGGATAACAATTAACAAATTATCAGGTATTTAAAAAGCCATTTCCTCTTTGAAGAAATGGCTTTTTAAATTATTTATACGCTTTTGCGGCGGTTAATAATACATCGCCATCGATGCGCTCTTTGTAATCTGGATTTACATAGCTAAATCGGATTTTTCCTTCTTGATTTAGAATAAAAACAGCAGGAGCGGGTAGCAAATGGTGTTTATAGCCAGAACTTACTTCAAGATCAATCCCATTCTCTTTATATCTAGCTACGGTCTTATCATCTAATTTGTAAGCAATACCAAAGGCTTTGGTTACATCCATTGGGCTATCAGATAGCAATTGATATTTGAGGTCTCCTTTGTCAATGCTTTTACTTAATTCTTCTGGACGATCGGGGCTAACGGCCAATACTTGATAACCAAGTGCTACCAAGTCTTTTTCAATTTTCTGAAGATCCATCATATGGCGTGAGCAGTAAGGGCACCATCCACCACGGTAAAAAACAAGCACGGTAGGACGTTCACTTGCTAGCTCACGAAGTTTTACTGTTTCACCAGCAGTGGTTTTTAAAGAAACATCCGGAATAGTAGCGCCAATAAGAAGAGGTGTAATTTTATCGGTAGAAGAAGGAATGTTTTGAGCAATAATACTAGTAGCTGTTAGTCCGAAAACAAGTAACAATGTTGGAATTAATTTTGAAAATAATTGCATAAAAAAATGTATTGAGTTAATAATTTGAATAGGTAACAAACGTCTTAAACGTTTTAGTTCATTTTAAAGGCGAGGATTTATCGCATTATTGTAAATAGAACCAAAAGTTATGGAAAGACCTAGTGAGCCACCAAAATTGTAAGAGGTGGATTGAGATCTGAGATTTAGTAAAACCTCTTCACTTGAAGCATCGCCAAGTGGTAAGGAAAGTTGATCGTTTATTACAGAGTAGCGCCCCGACATAAACACGGTAAATCCTCTAAAAATGCGCATATCGAGGCGTGCGTTAAATTGGAGCCTGTTTTTGGACATGTCATGTAAATAAGCATTCGCATTAATACCGCCCTCAATGCCGCCCCAAGGTTGGGTAAATTCGGCATTAATATTTAACTCATTTCTATAGAGAAATTCTGAAGTTTTATTAAAAATAGTTTCTTCTGAATAATCATTATAACTCGCAAAAAGTCCATAGCGGAAAGTGACTTCACGGCGAGTAAACTCATCGTATGGGAATAAACTAAACTCAATAGCGGGAGTTGCTCCTATGGATAAATCGAAATTATCTTGTGTGGAAGTGTGTAAGCGGCTATAAACGCCAACTGACCAATGATCAGAAAGACTTTTTCCAATCAAACCAAAGAAATTACTTTTTTTGATGGTATAACGGCTAGTAACCTGTACGTCAGCTGAATCACCAGGAGATACTTCTTGATATTCCGTAGTAGTATAACTTCTAATTTTGTAATGCTGATAGTACTCGAACGAAGTTTTCCAGTTTTCAGTAATTCTTCGAGCTTTAGTGTATCCATTTAAATCGATGGAGTATTTTGTTTCTTCACCACTAAATCGGGTATCACCACCAAATTCAATAATCCAGTTATTCCATGGGTCATGTTGTGGTGTTGTAATTGGAGTTCCCGATGGTTTTTCATAAACCAGATCAAGATTGGATAGCATGTCAGATTTAGTCATATAAGACACAAGCCCAAGCTTAATGTAGCGAGTTAACTTATTTCTACGTTCTTCCTCTGTGTCAGATTCTGGAGAAACGAGACTTAGCGTGGAGTTACTTCCAGAAATTTCATTTTGATCTATAAACTCTAACGTATATTGTCTGCCTCCACCACCAGTTCCTTGGTAGGTAATTAGCAGGTGAACTTCTGCTAAGGTTTGGTCGCGAACAAAGTTAACGAAACTAATTTCAGACTGAATAAAAGACTCATTGCAACCTCTACAATCTAGATATACGGAGATTGTATGATAATTTACCTGAGCATTTAATGGCGATAATAATGCCAACGTGAGAATAATTGCGCCGAGTAGTTTGTGCATTAATTAGTACAAAGGTGTGTATTGGAAGTTTAAAAGCCTATGAAGGTAATTATTTGAAAGCTGATGGGTTGCAAAAAAATATAAACAGCTTTCTAAAAAGAGATGTTAGTTAATAATTACTTGGAATAAACTCATTCCTATAATTGCTACTGTAATCCATAACCCAATTTTGTGAGGTTCGCATTTTTCTAAAGCCTCAGGGATAAGTTCAGCAAAAACCATCCAAATCATTGCACCGGCAGCTAAACCTAAGCCAAAAGGTAGATATGCTTTGAACGACTCAACGAATAGAAAGGCAGGAACTGCCATAAGTGGTTGAGGAAGGCTAGAGAAAATACTCCACCACACCGCTTTTATTGGTGAAGTTCCTTTCGGTACCATAACTAAGCTAATAGCCAAACCCTCTGGGATATTATGTATTGCGATGGCTATGGCAATGAAAATCCCAAACTCCGCAGTACTCGCAAAAGAAACGCCAACACTCACTCCTTCTGCAAAAGAATGAACTGTCATTATTCCCAAGAAAAGTAGCATATCACGTTTTTTCCCACCAATAATGTCTGATACTTCTACGGTTGATTTCTTTTCGAGCCATGCATTTGCCGAAACTACAAGAATAACACCAGCTAGCATACCCAATAGAGTCATCCATTCATTAATTCTATAACCTTCAAAAATTAGATTATAGCTTGCAGAAAGCATCAATCCTGCTGCAATAGCATTCGATTTACCAAGAAATGAGGGCGAAATATTCTTAATAAAGAAGAATGGCAATGCACCGAGCCCTGTGGCAAGTGCGGTTATAAGCGCGTAAATAAATACCTGAGTAATCGGAAGTTGAAGCCAGTCCATGTAGTGAGTTTAAGTAGAAAGTAAAATAGCAGTGTAATTGTTCTAAGCCAACAATAGAAGTAATTTAGAATAGGATTAAATAGAAGGGAGCCGTTCAATCCTACATTCTAAAAAAATTATAGAATTTGAAAAAATAGCACTAACTAATTAACGAATTGGCTATACTCCCGAACTATCTGAAACTGTAACAATGGTGTAATTTTGGTTATGAATCGAAAATTTATGCGTCCCCGACAAAAGCTTATTGAGGAACTTCGGGAAAAAGGAATTAAAGATGAGCGTGTGCTTATGGCCATTGGTAAAATTCCTAGGCATAAATTAGTTGATACCGCATTACATAACCGAGCATATACTGATAGCGCTCTACCAATAGGTTTGGGGCAAACCATTTCGCAACCATATACCGTAGCTGCACAAACAGAACTTTTGGAAGTGCAACCAGGCCATAAGATTTTAGAAATTGGTACGGGTTCAGCGTATCAATGTATGGTTTTGTGCGAACTTGGTGCTGAAGTGTATAGTGTGGAGCGACATAATGAGCTTTACCACCGTGCAAAGGAAGCGTTGAGAGAAGAAGGTTACAAGGCTTTGTTAAAGGCAGGCGACGGAACTCTAGGTTGGTCAACTTACGCGCCTTACGATGGCATTATAGTAACCGCTGGTGCGCCTGTTGTGCCAAACGACCTCATCAAGCAGTTAAAAATAGGTGGGCTGCTGGTAATTCCTGTTGGAGACGAAGTAAAACAGATGATGCTTCGAATCACAAGGGTTTCTGAAACGGAATACAGTCAAGAAGAATTCGATAATTTTAAATTTGTACCGCTAATCGGCGAAAAAGGGTGGGATAGTAATTAATGGCTTCATCAAACAAAGACAAAACCACATTTAAAGAAACTCCATTTTTGGTAATAAAAGGTTTTTTAATGGGTTCTGCTGATATTGTTCCGGGCGTAAGTGGCGGAACGTTAGCTCTTATTTTAGGAATTTACGAGCGGCTTCTAAATGCAATTAAAAGCGTAAACGGACCATTTTTAAAAGCTCTAATGAAATTAGACTTTAAAGAAGCATTTCAAGAGTTACACTTTAAGTTTTTAGCAGCATTGTTTTTTGGGATTACCTGTGCACTTGCGTTCTTCACAAAAGTAGTGCCGTTACAAGTGTATATGTTTACAGATCCAGAAATTGTTTATGGTCTCTTTTTTGGCTTGATTTTAGGCTCCATTTACATCCTCATAAAAACTCTAGAACAATTCCGCTGGTATGAAGGTGTAATGCTAGTTTCTGGAATTTTATTTGGGTTATGGGTTATAACACTTGTTCCAACTGATACTCCAGAGCATCCCGCATTTGTATTTTTAAGTGGATGCATCGCCATTTCTGCAATGATTTTGCCAGGAATTTCGGGTTCGTATTTGTTACTCATTATGAGAAAGTATGATTATCTACTCACTCAGATTGGGAAAATTGGAGGCGAAAATACACTAGATGGATTGCTAGGGCTTGCGCCATTTACCTTAGGCTCCATTGTGGGAATTGCCGTTTTTTCAAGATTTTTATCATGGTTGTTAGCTAAATATCATTCACAAACAATCTCTGTACTAATCGGCTTTTTGATAGGTTCTCTATTCGTTATTTGGCCATACCAACACCGTGAATTTGTTGAATCGGTTAGGGAAGTTGAAGAGTATTCTATTTCAGATCCATTAGTGATTGAAATGCTAGAGCATGGCGTGAACGAGAACTTGCCAGAATATCAGAAGCTGAAAGACCAAAGTTTATCGCTAACAACTACGCCAAAGCCTGAGAAAGTAGAAGTTCAAACCGTTAAGAAGAAATTGCTATCCTCAAAGCCATATGTGCCAGGGTATTTTGGTGAAAATCCAAACGACAACCCCAAAGTATGGGAAGGCATTATTGGGATGCTGATTGGAATTGTTTTGGTAGGTGGGCTCGATTTGCTCCGTTCTAAAACATAAAGGCTAGTAAGTTCCTGTTTATTTACTAATAATGATAAATTGTTGGAAGAAATAAATTCACTAAATCTTCATTAAGAATAGATACCATCTAATTAGATAGTGTAACAATTAATGGAGGTTACCATGAAAGCACATCATATATTAATCCCAACCGATTTTTCTGAACAATCAGTATCTGTTCTAAAGCTTGCAAACTCTTTTGTAGAGGACTTGGGTAGCACCATAGATTTAATGCATGTTGTACCCGTAACAAAATACTTTGCGGAGAGTTTTGCTCACATCGGATATCCTTACGATTTAGAAAAAGAACTTTATCCAAAAGCACTAAATGTTGCTCATAAAAAGCTAGAAAGCTTGGCAAAAAAGTACATCAAGAAAGAGCATAGAGGTAAAATGATTACCATCATAGAGCGCTCTCCTTCAAGTGCAATAACTCACCAGGCCAATAGTGGTAAGTATGATCTTATTTTAATGAGCGCTAAAGGTGAACATGCTTCTGAGTTCTTAAGAGGTAGTGTTACAGAAAAAGTAATTCGACATAGCGAGATTCCTGTATTATCAATGGACGAGCCATTTGACGAAGATGGACTCGAAAATATTATGGTTCCACTCGATTTGTCTGATGTATCATTCCAAGCATTACCTATAGCCGTACAGCTAGCTCAAATGTATGATGGAAAAATCACACTTTTCCATAGCGTAGAGCTATATGCCGCAGATGTTGAAATGATTCCTCTTTATCCTCCTTTCGATAATGAAGAAGCAATTCGCCAATCGTTATTGAATAAGGTTGAAGATTTTCTAGAAAAAAGAAAAGACCTTAACCTTAAATTTGTAAGAGATGAAAAAGAAGATAAGTTCTCTATAGATGGAACCTTTGATGGAAAAAAATTCTCAATTGAAGTTGTTCCAGAAATCAGAAAAGGATTTTCTGCAAATAGAGACATTGTCGATTATGCGAATGAACATGCAGATCTCATAATAATGAGTACACATGGCCATACTGGACTTACACGATTATTCTTGGGCTCAACAACTGAACAAGTAGCACAACACATTCGTGTACCATTATTGACAGTTCGCCCAAGCAAAACCAAAGAAGCAAAAAAATAGCATTGTAAAAATTGGTTCATAAAATTGACAATTAATACTTTCAAATCGATGCGAAACCTTGTAACTTTGCGGGCTCTTAAAAAGGGCCCATAGCTCAGTTGGTTAGAGCAGTCGACTCATAATCGATTGGTCGGGGGTTCAAGTCCCTCTGGGCCCACATTTATTTTTACCCCTAAAAACCCGTTTAGATAATATTTAAACGGGTTTTTTATGTTTTGCAATCAAAATCTAGCCTTTTAGCAAAGTGAATAAATTTCACTTTTACCCATATGTTTTGTAAATATGTGGTACAAAATGTGGTACAAAAGTTCACTGTTGAAAAATCACCTTTGCTCAAATCTTGAGCCGATCTATTTAAATCGACTTAAATAATGAATTTTTAGTTGGGCAAAATCAAAAGTATCCATAACAATTAATTGAAAAGGATTATTTCATGGCAATTTTGAGGAAACGAAATAACGTTTATTACATTCGATTTTCAAGAAGTGTGGATGGGGTAAGGAAGCAAAAAGAACTAGGTCTTGGAACAACACTTAAACGTGAAGCCGAGAAGATGCTGCTTGAATATGAAGAACTGTATGAAAGAGGCAGAATCGACCCCTTTAATGGATGGACTCCAGGTGTCGAAGCGAAAAGAAGAAGACAGAAATTATCAGGTCAAAATATTTCATTAGAAAAAGCTTCGGAACAATTTATAAATGAGAGAAGTCAAGCAAATGAGCGAACCAAAAGTAATTATCGTACTCACTTAGGGATGTTAATGGAAGTTCTAGGTAGAACAATGCCTGTTACTCAAATTATGGAGAGTGATATTAGAGAATTTTGCTTTAGATCAGATCTAGCACCAGCTACTCAGGCAAGCTATTTGAGACATTTGAAGGTGTTTTTTAAATGGTTATTTGAGAATGAAATATTAAAAAATGATTTGACTAGAAATATTAAGCCACCTAGGATTCCTCAGAAAATAGCTCTAAAAACTCTTTCCAGATCCGAATTGGACATGATATTCGATGCGTTTGATAAGTATAGTAAGGAAGTGATTGAAAAAGGATATGTAAGCAAACCTGAGCAGCAAAGGTTATGGTTTAAACCAATGATAAATACAATATACTATTGTGGCCTTAGAGCTAAGGAAGCTGTAAATCTTACATGGGAGGATGTAAGTTTAGTTTCAAAATTAGATGGAAATGGTAACTTTGGAGTTATTCGAATATCAAATACAGAAGAGAATACTAGTAAATCAGGTAAAGAACGAATAATACCAATAAGGGAACCTCTCTATCCATGGATTTTACAGTGGTATAAAGACCAAGGAAAACCTTCTGAGGGCTATGTGTTCCCAAGTGCAACTGGTTTTGATAAGTGGCATAAAATGGATGAACTTGCACTCTCTAAGTCATTTAAGAAGTTTGTTAAACTTGCTGAAAATGTGCCTAATACAATAACGCTACATGGGCTAAGACATTCTTGTGCTACTGATCTGTTTAGCAAAGGAGTATCAGCAGTAATAGTTCAAAAAATTCTCGGTCATGCGTCAATAAATACAACTATGATATACGAACATTTAGATTCCAAAAATATTAGTGAAGCATTAAAAGGGATTGATTGATATGAATAAAAAAGAGCAAAAAAAATTATTGTTAAGCATACTATATACTAGTAACTGTTTAAGTAGATTCCTTTTAGATAACCTACCATGTTCTAAGTTGGCAATTTACTATTTAGAGATTGATGGGAGTTATTCAAAAATTAAGAGGGAGTACAGGCAAGAGTTAATAGGGTTAAAAGGAGAATCGTTTGGTTCTGAAGCGCAAAAGTTTAAACGTAAAAAAATAGTACAACTGATTTCTAAATTGCAATTAGAACTAACAACAACAAGGTCAATTTCATCTGAAGATCAGAAGGTGACTTCGAAATTTGAATTATCAAGGAGTCCTGAGTTTAATGAAGTCCTTTTAAAATTTCATTCTATTTGCGAGAAAGAAATTGGAGAAAAGGTAGACGTAATAACTATTCCAGATAATTTAATTGCTAAGTGGGATAATATACTGATGAGATTAGGGAAGGCGAATTTAAAGCTAGAAATTCTTGTAGAAGCTGAAGAAGAAGCCATATTAAATGGGAGTTACAAAGGATTTGAAGAATTTGAATTTGTACCTGATGCATGTCGGTTTTATCGAAAGAAAAATTTAAAAGACTTCGATTTAGAAAGCGAAGATGACATAAGAGCTTTAAAAGAGTGGATTAACGAATCTGTAATTATTAAGAAAAATGGTGAAATTCTAGAAGACTTGAGTACGATAAATAAGAGAGTTAATGCCTGGATTAATCATGAGAAGAATAAATACAATAGTTAGACTTTCACGCACAAAGAAAATTTTAGAAAAAATCCAATCTATAGAATTTCCAATGATTTCTATAGAGAAATCGATATATCTATAGTGAAGTGTCAAATTTCTATAATTTGCTATAGATATATTTTTAGTTAGCGTTAGACTAATTTATTCAAGCTTTATGAAATTGGTGAAAACAAATCACCAATGAAAACAAGAGCTATGAACAATCCAACACTAGATAGAATTGAACAAAAACTTGATCTCCTTCTCAATTCAAAAAAACACTTAGTCAACGAAAAGAAGTATATCACTGCAAAAGATGTACAACATCTCACCGGTTTAGATCATAGAACGATCTTAAATCGTTCTAACCTCACCGAAAACCACCCTAGATTTATCCCCTCAATACAATTTGGTGGCAGCCGAAGAAAGTATTTCGAAAGAATAGTTATTGAAAGAATTTTTAGGTTGAGGTGATAAAGATGAATGATATTACTAAGATTACATTCTACGAAAGGACACTGGATATACTGATTAATTCTATTCCACATTTATCTGGAGGACAGCTAAAGTGCTTATTAATTATAGCATTTCTAACAGTAAAGCAAAATTTACACCAGGTTCACTTAAAACTAGATCAGATACAGGTATTAACTGGATTATCCAGAAAAACAGTTATTAAAACACTCAGAGAACTTTCGGAGTTATCATTAATAACGATAAATAAGTCAACAAATGTCTATAGCTATTCTTTAAACAGAGATAGAATCCACGAAGTTAGAACTATCCCCAAAAACCAAGATGAAACAATTAATTCTGTACTTAGGACACAAACGAAAGTGGAACAACTATACTTTGAAGATGTAGGTTTTCCACCTGAGGTTAGAATGATTTTTGATTTATGGAATACCTACATACATAAATGGCTGGATATTCATGATGAAATGCATGTAAAGTGGATTAAATATGCTCTAAAGACGTTTTCTGTTGATAGAATACTAAAAGCTATTTCAAAAATGGTTAATGAGGAAAATATGAATGAAGTACAATTTGATGAATTATCTATAAAAGAATTCTTTGGATATAGAGAGGATTAGGTCATGAGTAGCCAAGAATTTACCTATACAAAAGTGCCGAATGTAATATTGGATAATTTTATGTCGACTTTAAATGGTGCTGAACTAACAATTCTAGTTTTTATATGTAGAAAGACAGTGGGATTTCAAAAAAAATCTGATAGAATTGCATATTCAACATTCATAAAAGGTACGGGCTTAACAAAACCAACGGTTTCGAGTACCCTTAGGAAACTAATTAAACACAGATTAATCATTAAGAATGTACATACTACACCACATTCTTATTCTTTAAATGTAGAGTTTTTGCAAGCGGTAGAACAATTAAAAATAGAGGATAAAAAATTTAACTCTAGTAAAGTTATTGAACCAGCCATGGTTAATAATTCTAACCATAGTTTGGTTAAAAAAATTAACACTCAAAAGAACAACCCTAAAGAAACTAATACAAATAGTAGTACTACTATTAATGGTGAAAAGGTTTTTGAAGTCATTCAGGAATGGAATAACAGGTTTAAACAGAAGGTTAAAATCAATGATTCAAATATGGTGAATCACATAAACAAAGCGTTAACTGAGTTTAGTGTTAAAGAAATTGTCCTAGCAATGGACAATCGACTTCAGGCAGAGTATTATAAAACAAAGAAGCCAGAGTTGTTACATAACCCAGCTTGCTTCTTCCCATATTTAGAAACTATTCAGAATGATATGAATAGAGAGGCAGATAGTCTATTTACATACTCACAGATGCTCGATATGGTTTTTGAAAAAGATTTTAAAGAAAGTGATTTTGTTATTTTGCTTGATCAAAAAGATAGGGAAGGTAATCCGATGAGGCAGCTTGTAAAGTAATTAAATGATTATAATACAGATCTAAGTGGTTGTATAGGTTTAGAATAAGTTGAAATGACTGAATAAATAGGTGGTGTAAAAAAATTGGAAAATATTTGTAAATATGTAGCTTACTATAGCTATATATAATCAATAATTAATACTATAAGTCAAAAGTTATTTCTCTATATAATGAACAAACAATTCTCTGGTTCCGTAATAACCCAAGTAGATCAAATTATTAAAACAGCTATAAGCCAAGGAGCTAGTGATATTCATATAGAGCCATTTGAAGATAGTTTACGGCTACGATTCCGCATTGATGGAGTACTTCAGAAAATTATCGATTTACAAATGGGTTTAAAAGACTCCATAGTTTCAAGGATTAAAATAATGGCAGAACTCGATATAGCTGAAAAGAGGAGGCCACAGGATGGAAGAATTCAAATCAGAATTCAGAAAGGAAACGACGTCGATTTGCGAGTTTCAACGCTTCCAACCAAGCATGGAGAAAAAGTAGTTCTTAGAATTTTGGATAAAGGAGATTTAGAGCTGAATTTAGAATCCCTTGGGTTTTCAAGTGATATTTTGACTTCATTCAGAAAAGAAATACGAAATCCCTATGGGATGATTTTGGTGACAGGTCCAACCGGCTCCGGTAAAACCACTACATTGTATTCAGCACTAAATGAGATTAATAATGAAGAAATAAATATAACCACCATTGAAGATCCAATTGAATATAATCTAGATGGGATTAATCAGACTCAGGTTCATGAAGAAATTGGATTGACATTTGCACATATATTGAGATCTATTTTACGTCAGGATCCTAATATTATTATGGTTGGTGAGATTAGAGATAGAGAAACAGCGGAAATTGCAATTAGAGCGGCACTAACTGGACATTTAGTATTTTCGACACTTCATACTAATGATGCAGCTTCAGCAATCACTCGCTTAATTGAAATGGGTGTGGAGCCATTCTTGGTCTCGTCATCTGTGCGCATGGCTTTGGCACAAAGATTAGTAAGAAAGATTTGTATACATTGCAAAGAAGAGTATGAGCCAGATTTGAAGCTTATTAAAGACTTAGGTATTGATTCGGGCATTCAGTTTATGAGAGGTAAAGGTTGTGAAAGTTGTAATCAGACTGGTTATAGAGGAAGGGTTGCATTAATAGAATCCTTTTGTTTAGATAGTGAAATTGCGAAAGCAATTACAGATAAAGTAAACTCAGCAGACTTAAAAGCAATTTCGATTAAAAACGGGATGCAATCGTTGAGAGAAGCTGGAATTGAAAAAATTAAAAAGAAAATTACAACTGTTGAAGAAATTGTTCGAGAAACAAACATATAATGCGTAACAGTTTGTTTCTAAAAAATTCTCTATTCTCCTTAAAATTTTTTAAATAGTTTTGATGCTTAAAACCCACTTTTTTATTCTAATTCTTACGTGTTTAGTAATAGAGGCTTCTGCTCAAGATAGTACAGCCGTATCTAACTCTGTAAATTCCGACTCTTTAAATAGAATCAATTATTTGAAGACAATAATTGATACAAATAAAGTTAGTATTAATTTTGACTTATTACCCACAAATGCTTTTAGTAAAACAGAAGATATTGACACAAAAAATGTAGATGCACGAGATTTTCTAAGAAGTTTTGGTAGAATTTATAATTTGAATATTATAGTAGATAATAGGCTGAATAAAAGACTAACGCAAAGTTTTACAGATGTAATTGTCCTAGAAGCCTTAATAACAATTTGTCAAGAAAATGACTTAAGTCTACAACATTCAGGGCAAATTTTTAGAGTTACTAATTATGTGAAAAAAAAGCCTATACCAAAAGTCGTAGAACAATCGATTAGTTTTCTTGATGGTAATTTAAGTTTTGACTTAAACGAAGCAAATCTTGATTCTTTTATAAAGAAAGTATCTCAAGTTTCTGGTAAAAATATAATAATCAGAAATGGAGTGAATGGAAAAATCTCTGGTTACCTGCAAGACATTGAATTTGAGATTGGGTTAAGCACAATTCTTACAAATAATGGACTTTCCTTAAGAAAGAAGGATGATGTTTTTATAGTAGATAGAATAGGTTTTAGGAGTTCTACAGGTAATCAAAATGGACATTCTAATTTTTGGATTTCAGTTAATGATGACGGTACTATATCAATGGATATGGTAGACGTGAGCATTGTTGATATAATTAGAGAAATAGGTTATCAAACTGAAATCAATATGATAACATACGGTCTGCCAGACAGTAAAATTACTGCAAAGACTAGTAATCTAACCATTGATCAAGCTCTGAATTATCTTTTCAGAGGTACTTCGTTTACATATAGGCAAGAAGGAAATATATTTATTATAGGTGATAAATCTACAAGTGGCATTGCTTCAACAAAGTTATTGAGATTAGAGCATATTCGTTCAGATGTCGTTATTGAGTTAATACCTGAATCAATCAAGCGAAATGCAACAATACAGGTAGTAAAAGAGCAAAATGGATTGATGGTAATTGGAACTAACGATATTATTTTGGAGCTCCAGAGCTTTATTGATGAAATTGATTATCCAACACCTCAGATTATGATTGAGGCATTGGTAGTTGACGTTCAAACGTCTGATATGTATGAACTAGGGCTATCACTCTCTCAGGGTAGTGCACCAGATAGTAGCTACTTTAATCCTTTCTCAGTACTTTTTGGTCAAGGCTCTGCGCAAAATGGAGGGTTAACAATACAGGGTGATAATAATGATGTAAATAATGCATTTAGCCCAGGAGGAAATTTGTTTGGGGTGGCAAATCTTGGCAAACTCCCAAATAATTTTTTCTTTAAAATCCAAGCATTGGATCAAGAGGGAATTGTCAATATTAGGTCGAGACCACAGATATCAACTTTAAATGGACATACTGCTAGTATTGAAGTAGGTACAACACAGTACTATTTATTAACCACAACCACTCCACTGCAATCTGCAAATCAAGTTGTGACTCAAGAGAGTCAAAGATTTGAAAAAATTGAAGCCAACGTTTTGCTGGAAATAACCCCTTGGGTTAGCTCTTCTGGTGAAGTGACAGCTGAAATTCACCCTGAATTTAACACTCCTGTAGGAAGGCTAAACCCAGATGTTCCACCTACCATTAGTAGGAGAGTGCTCGACTCAACAGTTCGATTGAGGGATGGTGAAACAATTATTCTTGGGGGGCTAATTCAAGAGTCAGAGTCAGAGACTATTAATAAAATTCCAATCTTAGGAAGTATACCATTAATAGGGCGCTTGTTTAGAAATAAGAGTACTAATTTAAATCGCTCTGAGCTTGTTATCTTTATTACGCCACATGTATTTTATGGTGATGAGAATGATTATTCAAAATGGGATAGCTTGAAGTCTAAGCTGAATGTAAATACTGATAACTAATCTTGTATATGAATATTCCCTATATAGATGAAGTTATAGTGTCCATTCAAATAGAAGAAAGGGAGGTGTTATGGGTTGAGGTAAGTAAAAGATTTAATGCAAGAAAAATACTTTCTTGTGGAAGTAAGATTCATAACTATTCAGAATCAAGCTTATTGATGGCTTTAGAGTATATCTTTGAAGAGATTAAATCTGATATTTTCAAAATAGCAGTTACAAGTTTTTCGCTCTTAGAACAGGCTGAAACTTTTGAACTTCCATATTTTGATTCTGAAGATGAAGTAGAAAGTTGGATAATTGAAAAGACTAAAGAATTAGAAAACAATCAAAATTTGATTGTAAAGCACACACTTTATAAAACTGACGAAGACTTTATAAGAGCAACTTTTACGAGCATAAATTCAAATAAAAAAGAATTTATTGAAGGGCTTTTTAAAGAATTGGATAAATCTATTAGCTTTCTTTATTCGGGTATTTCCGAAGTCGCTTATTCGCAGTTGGAGAATAGAGTATTTTCAGAGGGTTTAGCGTTTTGTGTATCACGTATTGAAGCAGAAAAAACTTACGTTGTTAGTTACTTTGACGGATTGGTTACAAATATATTTAAGATGCAGTTAGGATCTTCAGATAGTATAGAGAGGGTACTCAAAGAAGTTGCGGCTCTTGTAAAAACTGAAGCTCTGAACTTAAATGTTGAGTCTGAGCATTGTAGTGTTATGGTGCCGAATTTATTCAGAACCAAATTTGAAATGAATTATTCTGTAGAGAATATAACACTTATTCATGATGAGAGACTTGACGATAAATTTTTGGTTGTTTTAGGCTCATCTAACGTTTCTTTATACGAAGGTTTGAGTTTTTCTTTAAGTATTATTGGAAATGATGAGTCTATCTTAGAGATTGAAAGAAAGACGTTTTTTAGATTTACTCAAATGTTAGTGCTACCCTTATTGTTATTAGTACTAGCTTTTTATGGCATTAATTCAGTTGCTAGCTATCAACTCAACGAAACTACTCAGATTTACAATCAAATTAATAGCAAAAACATAATTATTGAATCCAAGAAAGATTCGCTGATAGATCTTTATAAATCATTTAAATCTACTAAAGAACTCGTAGCGAAAAGGGTGAACACTTCGAAAGTATTTCAAATAATTGATAATTCCATAATCCCCAATTTATGGTTAGATCACTTTACCTATGAATTTTCCGAGGAATCAATTACTGCATTATTAGTTGGTAAAGCTCAAAGTGAGATTAAAGTGACTGAGTTTATGAAAAATATTCAAGACCAAAAATCTGTTAGCGAGGTAATACTAGTTTCTACGAATGATATAATTGATAGCAATAACATATCATTCAGAGTAGTATTCAAAAGGAATCATGACTAGATCAGAATTAACATACTTTTGGCGAGCTAGTAGCATTTTGATTTTTGCCTTGACCTTCTTTATTTCAATTAGCTACATAATCCCATATATGACTTCTGGAATTGATAATTTAAGTCTGAGAAAGAAGTTGGATGCAGATATTTTAAAAGCTAAAAATTGGTCAGAACAGCTTGATAGCTTGAATCAAAAAAAGCAAAACATTTTAGATCAAATGGGTTTGCTCAGAACAGGCTTGGTTAGTTCGACTGAAATTCCAAATGTTTTGGAATACATATTCTCAGTTTCAAAAAACTCAGATATTAAAGTAAAAAAAATTGAACCAATTTCAGAAGAGCTTTCTGATGGTTACCTATCTAAAAAAATTAAATTTGAATTATCAGGTTCATATCAAAATATCGGTATGTTTGTAAACAAAATTGAACAAGGGCCTTACCTTATATTTGTAAGAAATTTTGATTTAATTAACATAGAGAATAGGTCTTCAGAAAATCTTGAAGCTAAAATGCTAATTGAATTGTATGTTCAGTAGTAAAATTAAGACTTTGATAGATTCACCAGGCGGAAAGTTAGCTTTGACCGTAATTGTTATCGGTATATGGGCAATTAATTTTTTGCAGTTCAAAAATATGGAAGATGATGATGAAAGCTTATCAGTAAATAAAATTGAACGAAATTTAGAATTTGATTTAGAGATACCGGAGTTTTCAAAGTTTGATTATAAGCCTCAAAAAAGAGACCCTTTTACTGGGGTGAATAAGCAGCCACTGCCGAAACCGGTAATCAAAAATAAGCCTATACCCAGAGTAGAAAAAAGGCCTGTTTTATTTCTAAATGGAATAATCGGAAATACAGCAATACTTTCAGATGAAAATAGCAATTCGTTTATTGTATCGAAGGGTGACAGTATAGGAACTGCTTTGGTGTTGGCAATACAAAAGGAGCTAGTAGTATTGTCAAGCTATAATAAAACCTTTAAAATTACATTTAATGAGACAAAACAATGAGTAGATACTTTAAAGACTTAATCAAAAATGAAGATGGATTTTCACTTACTGAACTGCTAATAGTTTTGGCAATTATCGGAATTCTTATAATGATTGCAGTTCCTATTTATCAAAATGTTACTACACGCGCCAAAACAACGGAAGCAAAAACACAGCTTAGTTTTCTCCACACATTGCAAAAGGTATATCATCTAGAACATGATATATATTCAGATAACTTCGAAACGTTAGGCTTTGAACATGAAGCTATGATTACAGAGGGTGGTAAAGCAAGATATCTTATAGAGATTATATCTGCTGAGCCTCAAAGCTATACTGCAACAGCTACGTCTATTATAGATTTTGATGGTGATGGAATATTTAATAAATGGGAGATTAGTCAAGAAGGGAAGGTGGTACAGCTAATTGCAGATTGATTTTAACTTATATCAATTTCTGCTGGTAGTATTTCTTGCTTTAATAAGTAGTTACTTTTCTTTCTCGAAACCTGAGCTTCTCTCAATTAACATAAAAAAAGCAACCCTTTATAAAGCTTCATATAAGTATATAACAACTCTGTTATTATTTCTGGTAGTTTTCATACTTCTGAGCTCCTCAAGTAACTGTGATTGGACTCTTCTTCTCTTGATTTATCTTTTGCTCATTATTTCTTGGATAGATTTAAAATTTAAGGTTATACCCAATAAGCTCTTATTTATTGGACTAATAATTATAATCTATAAGTTACACAGTGATCAAACTTACATAAATTTTTTAATAAGCATTGGGACTTTGATAGCGGGTATTTTAATAGCTTACATAGCTGATAAATATTTTGAGAGACATGCCTTTGGGATGGGGGATGTTAAGCTAGTTTCTCTGCTAGCTTTAAATATTGGAACTGATGTTTGGATGGTTTTTTACATGGCAATAGTTCTAAGCGGAGTTTTTGCACTGATGATGATATTAAAAGGTAAACTTAAACTAAAAGACAGGTTAAGCTTAGCCCCATTTGTACTTATAAGTTTCATTTTATACCAAGTAATGGTAATTAATAGTAAGCTAATAGGTATTTTTTCTTTCCCTTAATAATATTGTGTTTGAATATGAATATTCACAAATATTTACATATATATTTAACTATAATCCCTATATAGTCAATAATATATAATAAAATATAATTCCAATGCATACCTTTTTTAAAGTACTGATTGTTTGTTCTACAATGTTTTTTTCTCAATCGTTAAAAGCACAATCAAAAATACTTGCAGATACTGTGGGTATTGGTACGTTGAATCCTACCGAAGAATTACATGTTGTTGGTGGGTTTAAGGCAGGAACAAGCACTCATTTTATAAGGAGTTATCCTAATTCAAGCGGTGACTATACTGCTCTATATTTTGGTGCGCAAAATGCTGGGGACGATAATTATATTATTTCATATGGAAGTGCAAACACTTTAGCACCATACCAACTAGCTTTAAAATCAAACCAAGGTAGCAACTCATCTATTGGATTATGGACAGATAGTAATGAAAGACTTCATATAGATAATGACGGGAATGTTGGAATTGGAACTGTTCCCTCTAACTATAAATTACATGTTTTAGGTACTTCTCTTTTTACAAGTGTAATGAAGGTTGGGACAAGGGGGTATGTTCAGGGGCATCAGGATGCAGATAATGGGCATGATCGTTTTTTCATTGGCTCTGGTGTATACTATGAAAATTCTAATAATCGGTACAATCTATCCAATAATGCTGAATACGATCGAGCAGCAATAGAATTCTTAAATGGAGGGGGGATTGGATTTTACACAGATACTGACAACGTAACTACTTACCCCTATTATAGTGCTGCAGAATGGCATCAAAAACAACGTATGGTAATTCTAGAGAACGGCAAAGTTGGTATTGGTACAAGATCACCAGATCAAAGGCTAACAGTAAAAGGTAAAATTCATTCCGAAGAAATCATTGTTGATTTGAGTGTACCCGCTCCAGATTATGTGTTTGCAGAGGAGTATAATCTCCCTACGTTATTAGAAGTTGAATCCTATATCAAAAAGAATAAGCACCTTAGTGAAATACCATCCGCCAAAGAAATAGAAGAAAATGGAATAATCTTGGGAGAGATGAATATGTCACTTTTAAAGAAGGTGGAAGAGTTAACCCTATATGTCATAGAGCTAGAAAAAAGCAAGAACTCTCAATCAAAAGTAATAGATCAGCTTATCAAGCGGATTGAAAAATTAGAAACAAAAAATTAGACAATGAAAACTAAAACAAGAATATACATTTTTGGATTTTTAGTATTGCTTTTCACAGGAGAAACTGTGAATGCTCAATGGGCAACTTCAGGAAATGATGTTTACTACAATTCCGGAAAAGTTGGAATAGGCACTAGTAATCCCGACGAAAAATTAGAGGTTGCTGGTAATATTAAATATTCAGGATTTGGGTATGATAGTTTTTTAAGAAAAAAAGTTACGGGTTTTGTTTCTGATAAACAAACACATTATTTGATACTTTTTAAATCATCAGATATAGCAACAAGAGTGCTAGGTAGATTTTTGGGGATTCGGAGTCATGGTTCAAGTAACCCGGTATCATTAAATATGTTAATTGAAGCAGGTAGAGGGACTGGAACTGCTCATGATGTAAATATTCAATATTCCTCAGTCTCTGGAGGTACTCATAAGTATAGAATATCATCTGTTACCTTAGATTATGGAGGAGAGAATTATGTTGCAATAAAAATTGACCCTGGTTCAACTAGTACAATTCTTACTGCAGGGTATTTTGATGGAGTATTACATAAAGCAGATTTATTCGTGTTACCGTCAGACTCTGTTGCCAACGTTGCCACTTATTCTCCAACTCAAAATAGAAAGAAAACTGCTATGCTTAGCCCTGTTTTTATAGATGGAAATTTGGGTGTTGGGATAGAAGACCCAAGTAATGCTTTAGAAGTAAATGGAACTATTAGAACGAAGGAAGTTATTGTAGAAGCTACAGGATGGCCTGATTATGTGTTTTCGGGGAGTTATAATCTTCCAAGTTTAATAGAGGTTGAGAAATTTATTCAAACCAATAAACATCTTCCTGGAGTACCTTCGCAAAAAGAGGTGACTGAAAAAGGTCAAAGCCTCGGAGAAACACAGCAGATACTTCTTAAAAAAATTGAAGAATTGACACTTTATATGATTGACTTGAAAAAAGAAAATGACTCTTTGAAAGAACAGGTTAACGAATTAAACAAAAATATTAAAACAAATAAGAACTAACGACCTAAATGACTAAAAGCTCAACTAACTCATTGAATTGGATATCTTTATCCGCTTTACTATTGGCAGTAGCTGCATTAGTAGTTTCATTTTTCCAAATTAATAGTATACCTAGAATAGCTTATGTAGAAAGCAATGTTTTAATACTTGAATATTCAGAATCCAAAGAAGCTCGTACTGAGTTGGACGCTAAAATCAAAGAGTGGCAAACAAATATTAATACCCTCAATAATGAGCTAGAAGCCTTGAATACAGAATTGGTGGAAAAAGCAGAGTCTTGGAGTAAAAGTAAAAGGGAAGAGCATTTAGGAAAAATGCAACAAAAGCAACAGGAGCTGGGAAGATATAATGCAGCTGTGAATAAGAAGGCTACAGAACTTGAGACCGAGCTTATGGATCCAGTTTATACAAGTATAAATAGTAGAATGAAAGCTTTTGGAAAAGATAGAGGATATAAAATTGTGTTTGGTACTGTTCAAGGCGGAAATATTTTATATGGAGACGAGGCAGTAAATGTGACTTGGGATTTTATTAAGTATCTGGAAGGCGAAACTGAGTAGCATTGATGACCATTTTTAAAAAATATTACGTGTGTGTGTTTCTGATCTTAATCGCCTGTTCAGAAAATCGTGTTTTTGAAACAAAAGCAGATCTAGAAAAACATATTTATAATTCCGAAAATGGTTTCAGCAATCAAACTACACAAGGAGATTTTAAAATATCAATAACCTATTTGCCACTGGATTTAATGTTGGCTAATGAAGTCGAGTATTTGAATGAGCTTACAGTACGTAAAGCGAATGAAAAGCAAATAGAGGAGCAAAAAAACTTCATTAGTAAATACCAAAAAAGCTATGAGAAAAGCTTGTATTTCAAGATGGTTATTACGCCGATAGAAGATGTGGATCTTATTTATTCAAAAATGGGAAATGGATTTGATTCATACAGTCAATGGCTTCAAAAGTTATTATTTGGAATAAAAGAAGATATCACTCTTGTAACAGCGTCAAAGCAAGAGATTCCATTGCTGAGTTATCAAATGGATAGAAATTATGGCACTACTACATCCCGATCATTTCTGTTAACGTTTCCTAGGAAATGGGAGAACAAAGAAGTGGAGACTGGGAAATACCTCACAATCAGAGTCGATGAGTTTGGTTTAGGCATTGGAAGGGTTCAATTGAATTATGACCTTCCATTTCCAGAAGTGGGCTTGAAATACGAATCTGTATCAAAATGAAATTAATTAACAGCACAGAAATGACTTACAAACTAAATCAACCAAGTACAATTCTAAGAATAATCTGTATTGCTTTTGTGTTCATAGCTTTTGTAAAACAAAGTGCTTTAGCCCAAGGACCAGTACAGCCAGAGGCTATGCAATTTGAGCCCGTGGATGTTACGGATGTTGTGAATTTAGCAACTGGTGACTTCGTGTATACTATCCCCTTAATGAGTGTGCCGGGCCCTGAAGGAGATTACCCTGTTGTACTCAGCTATCATTCAGGGATTGGTCCAAACCAACCAGCTACTTGGGTAGGGCTTGGTTGGACATTGAATCCTGGTGCGATTAACCGGACTATTAGTGGTTATCCTGATGATTATAAAGGGGATATAGTTAAGACTCATTTTGAGGCACAAAGTAAAAGTGGTTATGGTCTACAATTAGGAATGGGGCTAGGGCCAGTTGGGATTAATATGTCTTATGATAGTTATTCTGGAAATCTAGGGGTAAATGCAATGGTAAGTATATTTAGTCGTGGGGATAAGACTAAAAGTCTTAGTGTAACTTTGTCATATGGAACCAGTGGGTTTTCTGCTAATGGGAGTTTTACAAGAACAATGGGAATGGGATCAGGTAGGATTTCTGCTGGCACAAATGGCGTAGGTCTTGGAGGAGGAGTAAGTAAGCAAAATATTTATGGGGAGCCGGTTACTAAAAATAAGCTTGACAAAGGAGGGACACTAAGTTTAGCATCTGTTGATGCATCTTTAACTAATGCTGGTTCTGGCGCTAGTTTCTCAATAGCTGGTTCAGGGTTTAGTACAAATTCTAGTTCTAGCAATGGAAATTATAGCCAAAAAAGTGGAAACATAAGGATTCCTCTTCCTAATTCTGCTTGGATAAGTCTTGGTTATTCTAAATGGAAATGGTCTTTAAACGAAACCTATACTGAAAGTAGTTATGGTATTTTACATCAGGCGCAAAACACCAACAGTGGAGGGTTGAAGAACGAACATCAAACAACCGCACAGCAGTTGTTAGCTTCAAAAGATGCATATAATGTAGCAGCCCAAGGAATTGGAGGTAGTTTTTCACCAGTCCTAGACTACGCTTATGTACTAGAGGATGGTTTGGAAAATGATGAAAAAGGAAAGTTGAGTCGTACTTGGCAGTCTAATACATTTGGATCTAATGCGCACATTCCAAGCGACCCAATACAATTCAGATTTTTGGATGATCAAGGTTTGAATTTTACAGATAAGAGCAATTTGAATTATGGAGAGGTGTATAATCAATTCGATTCTGATGATATAGGTGGGAAAAAAATAACGCCACTTATATCAGAGCAAACAGGTAAAATTCAGGGGTATACTATAGTAGCTACTGATGGAATAATTTATGAATTCATGCAACCTGTTAATAATTTATTCCAATATTCAGAATCAAAATTCGATAGCGCCCAAGAGCATTTTTCAAATTGGAACACCTTAAACACTTCTTTTGCTACTTCTTGGTTAATTACATCAATAAAAGGTCCTGATTATATTGATAGGGATAACGACAATAATTTAAGTAATGGCGACTGGGGATATTGGATAAAATTTGAATATGACAGAATACAATCTCCTCAAATATGGAGGGCTCCATATACAGGATATGCTCAAGGTATAGATTCGTATAACCATAATTATAGTTTAGGTGTTAGGGAAGTATTTTATCTTTCATCAATAGAAACAGAAACACATAAAGCAATTTTCACAGCTGGTGATTCTAAGAATGGGAAAAATGCGAATGTTGATCTTACTGAGTTTCCAGACAACAGAATTGATCCAAAGAGTAGGGGAGATCTTTCAGGAACAAATCCAACGTTGGTATTTGAAGGTGATTTTGAGTGGGTTCAAGATAACGCAGAATCAATATCTGGAAATCAAAAGATACTTTCAGTACGTGATTATGTCCGTCCTACTTCGGGTGAACTTCCAAGCGATGAATCTGAGGATTGTTATGGTTCAAATCTTAGATATTACGATGAGACTGAAGTCAACTTTAGCTTTGACCCAGCCACGGGGCTAACAACTGTTTCCGGAATCCCTTCAGCAGCCATTTGTTCTGGCTTTACATACTACGAAAGTGAAGGTAGTATTCCGTCATTATTCTTTATAGATCAAAATGCAAATACCCATAAAAAACTTGAAAAAATTGAATTATTCAATAAAGTAGATTTAAGTGAAGAAATAAGTAAAGTTGAATTTGGCTATGATTACCACTTAAGACCAAATTCAAGTGGCTCTTCATCAACTCTAATTGTTGATGGAGTGGTTGAAGGAGTTATGGCATTAAATGATGTTAGTTTTTTTGGCCAAAACGATGTTTTGGTTTCTCCACCATATCGTTTTGGCTATGCTAATGGTGATGCTCCAGGGGCAGGCTTTAATCCATCATATGATAAAGAAGGGTATGATTTTTGGGGTAGTTATAAAGACCTACCTCAATACAGTACAGGGTTTATTGATAGAAATACTTCTCAAAAAAAAGGAGAGGCAGATTTAGCCGCAGTTTGGGCATTGACAAATATCACTACTCCAACTGGCGCTGAGGTAGAGGTTGAATATGAAAGTGATGACTTCTTCTATGTCAATAATACATTTTTTCTTTCAGATGCAGTAGCAACTTTAATTAACACCGGAAGTTCTAGTGGGGTCAATATCGAAGTAGCCGATGTCTCAGATTTAATAATGGAGAAGTATTCTTCTGGAATAATAATGGAAGAACATAGTGTTACAACTTATTATAATGACAATGAGCTGTTTCCAGATGGTGAAGATGATAGAGTATTTTCTCAAAGTATTGGTTTCTTTGAAATTGAAGATGTTGATGAGTTAAATGATATAATAACTCTGAACTCTGAACCAACTTTTAGAACTACAACCGCTTTTAATGAATCGTACAGCTATTATTTTGTAGCGTTACCAAAAAGAACATTTGGGGGTGGTAGCAGAGTTAAAGAAGTTTCTACTAGAGATGGAATAAATACTAATAGAACACTTTATGTTTATAAAAATGGTGAAGCATCTTCGGGGAGCACTGCCTCTCTCCCAGCAGATCGAGAGGAGGTGAAAGTTCCAAGTGCTGCTGGTATTAATCTTACAATGAGAGATGAGTTTGAATCGGTTTTTATGGATCATGAATCGTCTTATGGTCGTCCTTCGCCGGGTGTTATTTACTCAAAAGTACAAGTTTTAAATGTAGACAAATATGGAAATCCCTTAAGTGGAATGACAGAATACGAGTTTTTAAGTTCTAAGGACTTTCCGTATAAACCTTACTACGCAGATAACCATTTTTATATTAATGATGTATCAGGTACTTATGGTAAACCTAAATCCGTGACTTATTATGAGCAGTACACAGAGTCTTCAGTAGTAAAATTTAGACCAGTAAAACGAACTGAGACTTTATACGATTACAGCAGCACGCTTGATGACGTAGCCGAAATTTATCTTGAAGGTGGAAGTGTAAACTCAGATCCCACCAAAAAACTTGGAATTACACAACAAAAATATATATCTAGAATTGAGAAAGCTAATGGTGGGTACTACGAAAAAAGGATTGAGCATATTTATCAAAACGTTTATGGAGTAGGACAAGTTGAGGCTGAGTACTATTATGACAGTGAAACCTCGGGAACTCCTTCCTCTTCTATTTTAAACAAAGTTAAATCAATTGGTTATGACGCGTATTCTGGAGCCCCTATTGTAACTGTCAAACAGTCATCAGTGGATGATGAGGTGATACTTCAAAAAATTACTCCAGCCTGGTGGAAGTATCAAGGATTAAAAGATAAGAATATGCTCAGCCAGGTTTTCCAAGAGACTACATTTCTAGCAAATATAGATATTGATAACTTATCTGGATTATTAAGTTATTCGTATCCTGCATCGGACGTTCTAAGTTCTAATGTAACAACTTGGTCAAATAATTGGTCTGGGTTCCCAAATTCAATTTGGAGAAAAAATGATACATATTCTTTCATCACAGATTACAGTTATCAGGACTTTCCTTCTAACTCACTAAATAATGCATCTGATTCTTATCCTTCTGTTACTTCGTTATTCCCTTGGAAAATGACTTCTAATGTAGTTAGTTATGATGGTTACGGACATGCATTAGAAACCGTAAACGCTGACGGTACTTATCAAGCGGTACTTTACGATGAGAATAATAGCTTAGTAAAGGCTGTAGTCTCAAATGCAAAACTCTCAGAAATTAAGTATGTAGATTATGAAGGTACTGGTTATAAGGGGAATAATGCTCGAACGGGTGAATATTATGGCTCAGCTATAGACCCTGTCGTCGCAACGGCTCCTTCGAATTCTCCCATTCATGGAGGTGGATATAAGGCAGGTATTTGGTATAACACGCACAACAATACCCCTTTGAATATTAATGGGATTACTTTTCCTGGAACAGAGGCTGATGAATGGAAATTTGCACTGATTAAACTAGCAAATAATCAGAGTATTGTAACTAGTTCTGCTGAGAATTTCGACGATATTACCATTATTCCTGAGTACGCTTCTATTTCTTATTTCTCATATGATCCTCTTACATGGCGAGTTGAAGCAATGACAGGGCCAGATCACAGGACATCTTTTTATGAATATGACGATACCGGGAGATTAAAATCAGTTAGAGATCAAAATAAGAAGTTGATTCAGAACAACAGCTATGGATTCGGAAATAGTTTTTACATAGACACGAATGATAAATATTATAATCCTGAAGATTTAGTAGAATTTAATCTCACTCAATTAGATACTAGTGCAGAAATATCTGGTAGTTTTTTATGGAACTTTGGTGATGGAGAAGGATTCGAAACAACATCTTTGGAAGCTAGTCATCGATATGCCAACTCTGGCTCTTATACTGTGAGTGTGTCTTACAAGGATGGTTTAAACAAAACCCTACGAGCTGTTAGAACTTTTAAAATAGGCACCCCTCTGACAGCAGAAATCGTAATTGTCAATCAAAACAATTATGGCGAATCTAATCGAGGTGATTTACAAATTGAAGAGCCTGATGGAACTGGTTTTAAATATGTAATGATACAAGCATTAGCAAATGCTTCTGGAGGAGTACCTCCACTAACTTACAGTTGGTCAAAATGTAGCTCTACAAATGATTGTTCCAATAGTAATAATTGGGTCCTGCTTGATGATACAGGTAACGATATAACTGTTGGAGAAAGAACCTCACTTACTAATACGGGAGAGGTTTTTGAATTAAAAGTAGTAATAGAAGACTTTGACGAGAATGTGGTAGAAGTTCAGAAAACAATTTCAAATATTGAATAAGGTGAGTTTAGTCATGACCAACATTATAAAAAAACTATCAAGTTTTATATGTTTTGCTCTTGGTATAATTGCATTTATTTCAACTACAGTGCAAGCTAGACAAGGTATAACTAATATTATCCCTACATCAAATAGTGTCTGTACTGGGGGAAGTGTTTGCACTATATCTTGGCTCATACTAGGTGGGGATGATATTGAAATAGAATATAAAGAGATCACACAAAGCATATGGAATAATATATATTCTGGTTATGCTGATGATGGTAACGGTTCTTACAATTGGATACCTGAATCAAATATCACTACTGGTACATACAAAATTAGATTTGTGCAGGATTCTGGGACCCAATCTTATATATATACCTATTCCGATGAATTTACTATTAACAGAGCCCCATATGTTGAAATTACGCAGCCATCTGGGGATATTTACCATCCTGGTGGTTCTGTTGAGGTCTTATACAACACTAATTCATCTCCAATATCTTTCAAACTTAAGAATGAGAACACTTCTGCAGAAAATGCTATCTCATTGAACGGTAACCAGTGGGATATTCCGGTGAATCAGCCAGAAGGAGAATATAGCATTGTGGCTTATGGACAAAACGGAGTAACTGATGAAACCAATCCATTTTTTATTGAAGAAAAGAGAATTATCGTTACATACCCATATGATAAGGTAGTATTAGAGCAGGGCTCAAATCCGAGAATCTTATGGAACACTAACTATTCGGGAGGTACATTTCGGGTTTGGGTGGAGGATGAGGACAATACATGGGTATTGTCAACAAATGCAACCGGGAATAGTTTTAATTGGGAGATACCTTCAGATTTTCATTTGGACAACGATTTTGAAGTATACGTTCAGGATACTGATATTTCAATTACTGATGCTCAGGACGGACATTTTTCAATTATTCCTGCAAATAATGATATTTTCTCTTTAAATGTGGCAAAGAGTACAACCATAAGAATTCCGATAGAAGCCGAAACACAGATTCTTAGTTTAGCTAGTAATGATATGACACAGAGCATAAGTTATGTAGATGGTATTGGAAAAAAGAGGCAGACAATAGCAATTAAACAAAGTCCGTCGCAAAAAGATATCGTTTCGACACATGTATATAACGAAATTGGTGCAGAAACAGAAACGCATCAGGAATATACCACTGATTCTGAAGACGGGCTTTTTCAAGAGTTTGCGCTAGAAGCTCAAAAAGAATTTTACTGTTGCAATACAACTACTGAAATTACTGAAAATATGCATCCATATTCGAGGGCAATTGTCGCAAAATCTCCATTGCAAAATGTAATAGAGCAAGGAGCATCTGGAGCAAACTATCAACCAGGAACTGGAAATACGATTAAGCAAGAAATGCACGCAAATACATCGAACAGTGAGGTAATTAGGTGGATAGTAAACAGTAATGGAAATCCTGAGGCAATTGGTTATTACGGTGCTACATCAGTAGGGTATGATAAAGGAGTATTGATTGAAAGTAAAACCACTGACGAAAACGGTAATACTAATTATACTTATACCGATCGCGAAGGAAGGGAAGTTCTCAAAGTAGGTTACTCATCGGCATATACAAGCATAAAAACGTATTATGTTTATGATAAATATGGTAATCTTAGGTTTATTATACCTCCTGAAGCTGTTAAGGGTATTGGCTCAAATAGCACCATTGAATTAACGGAAGCACATACCATTCGAACTACTTGGCTTACAGAAATACGATATGATGGTTTTAACCGTGTAGTCTGGAAAAAAATTCCTGAAGCCGATCCTGTGTACACGGTGTATGATAAACTTGGAAGAGTAGCCCTAACTCAAGACGGCAACATGCGACAAGCAAACGAATGGCTTTTTACCAAATATGATATTCGTGGAAGAGCTATTATGACAGGAGTGTATACAGAAACGGATATCAACAGAGATTCTATCGAAGAAATGCAAGGGTACCTAAATTCATGGAACAGCTACACTTGGGAAAATAGAACAGCTGCAAATTACGATACTCAGCATGGCTACACTTTTGACCGTACCTTTCCAGTAGATTTAACACAAAGCCAGATTTGGAGTGTGACCTATTATGATGATTACGACTTTGACTACGACGGCAGTCCAGATGAAAGTTTTGAAGCCAACAGCGAATTTACGGCGCTGAGTGGAAATAATCGAAGTCTACATGAGGTGGATTTGATGCGTACAGATGGGATGGTAACTGGAAGTAAAACACGGATACTTTCTTACCCAACGGTGATTGAGAGTAACTCAAATGTAGAATACGATAGTCATAATTATGACGCTCCTGAGGTGTATTATATTGGTAACAATGGGGGTTCTATTACTCTTAAACCTGGTTTTAAAACCAACCCTGGTCAAAAAGTGGTAATTGGTAACGAAAATTCTATTCCTAGTCCTGTATTTGATGAATATAATAAAGGAAGCTGGCTAGAAGGCGTAACATTTGTTGATAAATATGGACGGTCTATTTACACCAAAAGTACAAATCACATAGGTGGGACTGATAAAAGCTGGACCTTGTATCACTTTGATGGCGAAGTGGAACGCACTAAACTAGAACATAGTGGATTTAGTACTACCACTACAGTAAGGAACCGTTTTGTGTACGATCACAGTGGGAGGTTACTAGCCCAGTACCAAAAAAATAATAATGATACTGAAGTAGAAATCATAGAGAATGAGTATAACGAACTCAGCCAGTTAACCACCAAAAAACTTCATTATTTAGGTGGGGGAGATTTTTTGCAGACGCTAAACTATACCTACCACGTACGTGGTTGGTTAGAAAGTGTGAATGACCCAGATTATTTAGGAGATGACTTGTTTGCCTATAAACTAAATTATGATCAGATTGCACCAGGGGGGCAAACAAGTGCTCAGTTTAATGGTAATATTGTGGGTATGAACTGGGCAACAAAATGGAATGGTTCGACTACAAAAAGAGCGCAGTATAGTTATACTTATGATGGTTTAAACCAACTAAAGGGCTCATTTTTTAAAGCAAAAATTGGAGGCAGTTGGACCAATAGCGGAGAGGGGAACTACGAAACTGCCTATAATTACGATCGAAATGGTAATATTACTGAAATAAGGCGGCATGGAGGAACCCAAACCTATGTTGCAGATTACATGTACTATAGTTATCAGGGTAATAAAATAGTGGCCATTACAGATCTTGATGGATCACAGAATGTTGGATTTTCAGATAACGGCTCATATAGTACATCAGGCGAATATGTATATGATGCAAATGGAAATATGATACTAGATAAAAACAAAGGTATTACTGATATACGTTATAACCGAATGAACTTGCCTGAGGTTATTACTTTTAATACTGGAAATAAGATGGTGTATTTGTACGATGCCTCTGGTGCTAAACTTTCTAAGAAAACCTATACTGGTGGTAATTTGGGGGTAACCACAGATTATGCTGGAGGTTTTGTTTATCAAGATAGTACGCTGAGTTTCTTCGGTTTTGGGGAAGGCAGGGTTAGAAATATAGGAGGTGAGTTACGTTATGAGTATGATTATAAAGATCATTTAGGAAATGTGAGAGCCACTTATAGAAATGATGATTTTACAGCATTGCTTCTTCAAGCAGATGATTATTACCCATACGGTTTAAAGATGCCCGATTACAGTTATTTGAATAATGGATCCAACGAAAACAAATTCACCTATAATGGCAAAGAACTCGAAGACGAATTTGGTCTAGATTGGTATCATTATGGAGTACGGTTTTATGACCCTACGGTGGGTAGGTGGTGGGCTAAGGATCCAAAAGATTTTGAAATAGGTCCGTACACTTATTCCTTAAATGATCCTATTAGCTTTATTGATCCTGATGGAGCAGCTCCGTTAGATGTTATAATTAGAGATGCAAATGGTTTTGTAGTTCATACCATTAAGTCAAAAACGTTATTTGGCGAAATAACTTTAACTCGATATAACCGAGGGGGATTACCTTTAAAATCAGGTCTCGAAGAAGTTCCTATGCCTATACCAATATTAGATGAAGCCGTGACATTTGGCAGTTCAATTGGGGAGAAATCCGGTGCTACCATAATTTCATTAGGTTATGATTTGGCATTAGGAATTGCTTTTGGGAAGAGTCATGATCTTGTTATCCCAAATAGTGGCGCAAATAAAAATGACCTCATCCTTTTAGAGACTACTGGGCTTGGCTTTGGACTAGATATGGGAGCTGGGGCAATGATAGGAGGTCTTTTTTCACATGATGGTTCTCCTATTACATTCCAAGACCTACTTGGGCCATCTCAAATTACAACGGTATCAAAAAGTCCTTTTGTTATTGCCCAAATTAATGCTGATGCATATTGGGGTTTACAAAATGGTTTAACTTTAAGCTCAAGTTTACTTACGCCTGTAGGGGCTAATATAATATGGGCTAATACAGAGGGGTTTATACTTGAAACAGGGAATTCGGTTCAAACTGGAAATTTTAACATACCTGGACTAAAGGGACAAATTCGGAATATCGTCAATGGACAAACTTATAATTTTGAAGACAAATGATTCCATACAAAATTCTTTTTTTAGTTTTAATTACTCTAATATCTTGTTCATCTCCAAATCCTGAAAAGATTAAGAAACAGATATTAAATACATCATGTAAGGAAATTGTAAAAATTGTGTTGACTGATTTTGATGATAATTCTGAAAACAAAATTGAAATCACAGATGAAAATAGAGTTTGTGAAATTTTCACAATACTTAAGGAAAAAACAGCAAACCCACATTTTGAGTATTTGCCAACAAATACACATATAGATTCTTTCGTAATGTTAGTGTATGGAAAGGAGGAAGATTTGATCTTCCATATTCAATCAGGTATTTTTAATAATAAAAACGGTTATATAATTCTTATGAATACACATATTGGAATTGTTGATATGAGGTTAATATCAGATGTAGATTTTCCATTAAAAGTATTACAAATTATTGAGGAGAAATCACTTCAAAATGAGTAATACCCCCAGCTCTCTTAAGTCTGTGACTTAAAGAGTTGAAGTTAAGCAAGTTTGTAACTTGCATTAAGGGAAAGAAATGACATTATTTAACTATGCTATTCAAAATTCATAATCACCATCAAGTTCATTTTATTACTTTTGCTGTGGTAGAATGCCATGAAATAATACCACTCTGAGTTATATGATTTGTAACTATCATAATATATAGTACATTAACTCGAAATGTAATCTTCTCTCCCATTGCTGGGGAAAGCACAAAAGCATTATCAAATGAGAAAAATTATACTGTTCATTGCATTAATATTGGTAACAAGTAGTGCCGTAAAAAGTCAGTTCCTCCATTTTGTAGAATTACGAGATAGCACCATTATTCGAGGAAAAGTGAAGGTGAGTGATAATCTTTTCAAGGGAAGGCGCCTAATTGTCAATGACACCACGGAAATCAAATTATCAGATGTTAGAGCCTATCAAACCTCTGATGGATATTTTTTGAGAATTGATAAAGGATATGGAGATAACTTTGCAGAAAGATTAAAAAAAGGAAATATTGATTTATACTCTAGGCAAGTAACAGGGTTTACTCCGCCTACGTATATGCCAGCCGCTGGTGGCACATCTACATACATACCTGGTGTGGCAACTAGCTCAGAAGCTCAATATTTTTCTAAAAATGGAGGAGATTTACAGAAAGTTAATGCTACAAATCTCAAAAGGGCACTTGCAGATAATGAAGTAAGTATGAAATTTTTAAAAGATCGAGACGGAATGACTACAATACAAGTTCTTGGAGCACTTACTGGTGTTGCAATTGTTGCTGCTACATTAGCTCCTCAGTTAGACAAAGATGAACTCAATTTAGTAGGTCCTGTAATAGGGATAGCAGTATTTACAGGAGGTATTTGGCTCCCCGAGTTCAAAAAAAGAGAGCTTACCCGAAATGCAATTGATGCTTATAATAACCCCATGTTCTATAACTAAATTTTAGTTCTTCTGGTTGACAGTAACCCTAAGAGAATCAATTTGTTTTTGTAATGCGATGGTGTGTAGAGTTAATTCTTCTATTTTTTTGAGTAGCAACATGTTCATTTCACCGAGAATAATGCCATTTTCTTGTAACTGTTCTGCTGATGGCACTTCTGGTAAATGCTTATTGGCCTTTATAAAAGCTTCGAGTTCTTTAAGTGAAGTTAAGCTATAGTTTTCTTCAAATACATAGTCAGGTCCTGGAACATTTAAGTCTACAATGATTTCTTCGGAATGTATTTTCCCATCTACTGTTAGCTTTTGATCAGGATTCTTAGTGCCAATTCCCACAAAACCATTGCGCTTGATACGTAATTTTGGGTCGCTGACATTTTAGCCGCTTCTTCCTATAGATGAAGGTGTGATGTAAAAATCTAAAACCCCACCATTTGCTAAAAAAATAATACTCCCGGCACCGCTGCCATAATTTCCAGCATTATTTGAGTAGTTTGTATTACCATGTACATCTAACCCACCTATAGCTGATCCATTATTCTGATAAGCATTGAACAGAATTCCATGTGACCCACTCCAAGCTTCATGAGTAATATTTATACTAGTGTAGGGTGTATAACCCAGATTTAAACCAAAAGTTGAAGCTAAAGGGTTTCTTTGTTTTTGCATGTCTAGCCCATAAACGAAGGCTTTCCCACTGTCAGGATATGTGTTTTGAGCGGTTGTGATTCCTGAAACAACCAATAAAGCGAATAGTGTTAAGGCTAATATTTTCATAAGAAAATTATATTATTTTCCTCTAAAGTAATTAAAATAATGTATAAGTAAAACTACTGTACATGCCTAGTTAAGGTAACTAGGTATGTTTAATATTTAATACCAAATACTAATTACAATTAGTATTATGAGACGTGGTTCAAGTACATCAAATATTGAAGGAGGAAGAGGGTTCAGCACTTATAACAGTACTTATCATAGCACTAATTATTTCCTTGTTTATTGGGGCGGTTTTGAGTGGAATATTTTTGCAGTCCATATTTATTCAAAAGGATATAGATAGAACAAAAGCCTTATATAAAGCAGAACAGCAAATCTATCAATATCTTTATTCTGGAGCTGCATCTGACTCTCTTGGAATGGTTTTAACTTCTACTTATGGTGGTTATTTGTTAATTAATTCTTCGTCAATAAAGGGAAATGAAAAAGTAGAACTGGAAGTGCTGGTTGGTGAAGTTCAGGACTCAGTATTTAAATACGCAGTTGCACTTAAGGACTCGAATTCAGCACTAAATCTTACGGGGAGTACGATTATAAAAGGGAATGTTGCTTTGGGCAATGATGAAATTTCAACCAGTTCTTTCAAAGGATTTCCTTTTAGTGGTTCTTTTATAGGAGAAACGAATAAAAAAAACATGGAGCAGTTTTTCCCTGAATTCAATAAAACTAACTTGGAGAGCCAAATAGTTAAATATGAATCAATATTCAAAAAGGATTTGAGTGTATTCAAAAGAAATGGGTTAACAGATTTTAAAACTTCGCAGAATGGTGATACACTTTATTTTGATGGAAGCGAGGTTTGGGAATTATCAGATGAGTTTTATGTTCCCAAAAAATCGGTAGTTATTGTTCAGGGAAATCTTCACATCTCAGGATCTGGTGATTTAGGAGCGTTTGCCACAATAATTGCCAAGGACACGTTATCTATCGCTGGTAAGATAAAAGGTTCACATGTAGCGCTCAATTCTGGGAAACTCATTGAGATTGCAGGACAGGCGAGCATGAGTGCTCAAATACTAACTAAGGGTAGGGTAACCCTCTCAGAGGAAGCCTACCTTACCTATCCCAGTGTAATCTATTCTTCAAAAGATACCTATCTAGGTGAAGAAAAAGAGGCTATACATTTTAAGGACAAAAGCATAGTAGATGGAATGGTTATATACACTAATGAGACTGGAGTTTTTAATGAAAATCAATTCAGAGTTAAAGTAGATGAGGGGGCTGTTATACGGGGAGCTTTGTATAACTTAGGACAAACTGAATTACAAGGAACAGTAATGGGTACGGTTTTGACCAGACAATTTTACTTTTATGAATCTCCAACGAGTTACACAAATTGGATAAAGGATGGCGAAATCGATGTATCAAAACGGCCGTTTAATTTTGTTACTCCCATTGGGTTCTCGGACTCTACAAAATATGCCATTCTTAGCTGGCAGGAGATTTAGAAATGAATTGGCTGAGGGAAGAAAATGGGTATGGATTAGTAGAATCTTTAGTGGCTCTGTCATTACTATTAGGCATTCTTGTTCCTCTTGCATTGTTCTTGGTATTTATTGGAGGAAATACTATTGCAAAAGATAAAATTACAGGATTTAATCATGTTCGCAATCAAATGGAATTAGTTATAGCGCAAGAAGTGGATAGTTCATTTGTATTTCAGCCCGATAGTAATTGGTGGGTTAAAACAGAGATTTATAAAGAGGGTGATTTATATAATATTCAGGTGAGTGCTTTTAAAAAAGATACTTCTAGTGCTCCTACTATAGAGCTTGAAACGTCGAGGTTATGGTACAAAGACTGAAAGAAGAAGACGGATATACCATAGTAGAAATGCTTATTGCCATTACTATAGTTTCTATAGTTCTAGGTGTAGCCTCTACAGTGTTTGTGTTTGCAAGTAGTCGGCTAAATAGGTGGTCGGAGTCCTCAGAGTTCTATTCCACTACTCAGATTGTTCAATCGCAAATATATAAAGATGTATTGAAAGCTGAGGTTGTAACCGTTACAGATAGCACTATGATTTTGGTTCGAGATGGGAAAGAAAAAGTATATAATTGGAACGATGGTGCCTTAAAAAAAAATCAAACTCATTTTGTAAAAGAAACGACTGATAGCTTGTATCTAATACCTGGCCATAGTAAAGAAGGAATTATAGAATGGGAATTAATTCATAAAACCGAAGAAAGAGAACTTATGATAAAGCAGATACTGAGTGCACGAAGGCCGATATATTGGAAACCAATAAGAGCTATTAACTAGTGGGTAAACTTCCTCCGCATATTGCCAATCAAAAAAAGAAAAAGAGTTCCGGTTCAGGACTTTTATCAAAAGAGATATCCATTCCTTTTTTTAAAGAAGTGCCTGATAAAGAAGTGATAGAATTCACCCGAAATCTTGCTGTAATGCTAAAAGCAAAACTGCCTTTGATTAAAGCATTGGACACTACTATTAAGCAAATATCGCATAAAAAATTTAAACACATTATTGAAGAAGTTCGGAGGCAGGTTAAAAAAGGTCAGAGTTTATCTAAGGCATTTTCGCGGTATCCTAACGTTTTTGATCAGATCTATGTTCAATTATCAGAAGTAGGTGAGGTTTCTGGAATACTGGATGATATATTGCTTAGGCTTTCATCCTATCAAGAAAAATCGCAGAAGTTAAAACAACGTGTCCAAATGGCTTTGGTATACCCGTCTATTATAATTGGTGTGGCGATTTCGGCAGTGACATTCTTACTGGTGTTTGTAGTTCCAACATTTGTAGATATGTATAGGGATTTTAACGCCGAGTTACCTGGCCCAACACAATTAATACTATCGATAAGTGAGTTTTTAACAGGTAATATTCTATTACTTCTTGTCGGGTTAATCATATTTATAATTGGGTTTAGCTATTTCATTAAGACAGATAGGGGAATACATAGCATTGATAAGATTAAATTGGAAATACCTTATTTTGGAGAGTTGTACAAGAAAAGTTTAGTAGGGCAGTTCACTAAAACATTGGCTACACTTTTGAATAGTGGAGTTACTTTATCGGAGTCTATGAAAGTTTTAAAGAACTCTTCCTCTAATAGTATACTCACTTCAGAGATACAGATAATGTCTAAGTCTTTAACGAAAGGAAAGAGTCTCAATAAATCACTTGAACATAGTAAAATATTTCCGATCATTGTTACACAGATGATCAGTGTAGGAGAGGAAACCGCTAGTTTAGGCGATATGCTTAATCAAGTGGGGGATCTTTTTGAGGACGAAGTAGATATTATGGTAGAAGGTTTAACATCCGTGATTGAGCCAATCTTGATAGTCTTTATTGGGCTAATAATCGGTGCGATTATTGTGGCATTATACCTACCAATTTTCGAGCTAGTAAATGTGATTGGTTGATTGTGTTCAAAAGACCATTAAGTTGTGATTAAGTCATTTTTAATTATATCATATCACAACAGTCATTCTATGGTTAAGTAAATTGTGGGTGCATTTGGAGGGTGATATACAGATTGAAAGTGTTTAATTAATCATTAAATGTAATTGAACATAATATCTCACTTTACTCGGTAAAAGTAGAAGCCAAATCAGTAACGTAGTATCTAATGTTTAGTTTGTAATACAAAGGGGAGTTGATTAAGAAAATCGCCATCAACCCAACCACCAAAAATGAACTTCATTACTAATTAAACTTAGGTTTTTAGAAAGAGGTAGTGTGTTGGCAGAGTTTAAATCAGATTATTCAATACTCAGAAACCTTAAAAATTTTAGCCAATGTTATACAAAACAAGGCAATTCTAGTTAACTCTATCCAATTTGAGCTAAACTTGGTTGTTAAATTGGCTGCTAAGGAAATCATTCAATAAGATGTTGTAGTTATTTTCTGTGGTAAAACGGTCTTTAAAAACTATTGAAGTTATACTTTCGCAATAATTAAAATTTCTGATATGAATCCAGAGTGCAAAAAAGTAATGGGAATTCAATTCAATCTACACATTTATAGACTTTGCACACTAGGTGATACAGAAATGAAAGTATTTAACAGAAGCTTATTCTATTGAAAATAGACTTTACCACTATTTAAAGTCGGATTTCGTCGTCTTTATTGGCTTTATAATTTAAAAAGATTCCATAGTCTGAATCTAGGTTGGTTTATCATTTCCACTTAACCTAACAATTGAATCTATTTAAATAAAAACGATACTAACATGGGTAAAGTATTCAATTGGATTTGGTTTTCTACCAATCAGGGAGCTTGTATAAGTCTACTACAGTTGAAGTGACTGGTAATAAAGTCTGAATATTCAAATAAGAAATTAATTAGTTATAAACGTGTTTCTTGGGGTGATTTGAATTTGGAATACTATCTATAATAATGGTTAAAATGCTTTCTATCCTAGCTATTATACTCTCAAATGTTGGTGATATTTGGAAATTCTTTACGTTAAAAGCTCTCATTAGTGAACTAAAATGGTGGTACATTTGGTGGTACACTATATAAGAAAATAGTATTTATTGTATTATAAATACAATATTTAAAACGACTCATAATCGATTGGTCGGGGGTTCAAGTCCCTCTGGGCCCACATTTTAAAAGCCGTTTAGATATTCTAAGCGGCTTTTTTTGTTTCTAGCACTGAACGATTTGTAGTTGGTTAGGAATGGATTTCCTTTAGAATCTGAATTTGGGGGTACAAATGGTGGTACACCCCAAGCTTTGTAAAAATGAGAAGTTTGAGATAGATTGAGCTTTGCTATTTTCCTGAATTAGATGAAAACTGGTAGAGTTCAATTCTGGGTATTATGTAAGTCAGGAGACTTCCAAGTTGCGAACTTGAAAGATCGTGGGGACAAGGTCCACAGAAGCATGAAGACCCAACTGTGAAACGTATACTAACAACTGGGCCTACATCAAATACAGCTATACGAAATGAAAAAAAGAACTGAGGACATTCTATGAAAATAAATTATGGTTACTACAGCATTCTTTTTTTATGTATCCTTGTAGGTTGTGAACAATCAAGCCAAACTCTTTTCATAGAAAAAGAAGAGTACAAAGGCATTCTTTTCAAAAAAGACTTTAGTGTGACTTTTACTGATGGAGAAGCAGAGAGGGCGGTTCACTTTGTGCCAGGCTCTTTTTCTGAAGGCTGGGATCCAACTTTCGAAGACATTGAAATCACAGAACAGAACCTTTTTGTATATAATAAAGACTCGTTGGGCTTTGATAACCTCAATAATTATTTTAGACAATACATTGGTTATAAAGATACTCTAGGTGAGAATATAATTTGGATAAATTTAGTTTCTATTAAAAATATTAGAGATGAACTTTTAAGCATGCCTTTAATTATTCAAGATGCTGATAGTCTTGTTTTCACTATAAATTATAGAATATCTGATTCAACTTTTTTTGACTTCAGGTTTTATTAACTCCCCCCAATGAGATCTTAATTCTGCGTCTTAAGATTGGTAGAACAGCAAGTTTTAGGCTTCCAAGTTCCAAGTTTGAAAGATTGTAGGGAAGTATCCAAAGACAAAAGAAGCTTGCTTTACTAAAAAAAATCTTTAAATAATAAATTTACACTTCTATAAAAGTAAAGTTTTGAGTAATATTCTAACTAATTAAAAAATAAGCGTATTACATTGTTTAGCAAGGCTTCGTTTTCTACGATTAGTTTGGTTTTTATCCTCTTTCTGAGGACTCAAGTTGTCGCTCAAGGCTCTGGTACGTTTACCTCTACATTTATATTCAATTTTAATGTAGATACCGCTTATGTCCAATTTGGGCAATCAAATCCTACGGTTCAAAAAATTGCTAATGGCGACACTCTTACGGTAAAAAATGGATTCTATCATATCTATTTATCTTATCCAACAAATGAGGATGTGTACATTCCCCAAAATGCACTTCGTGACTCCACATATATTTTTTCACACAATTTTGATTTATCAAAAAAGAAAATTGACCTGAGATCCAATAATGTTTCAGTAAAATATTTATTAGGTGGGGATGTAGTTGTACTTACAGATTGGGACAGCGAAATTTATATAGGAGAGAAATATCTTAACAATGAGTTTGCCATCTTTTCGCTAGATGAAAGTAGTTTAGATTTTAGAAATAGTGTAGATCTTATAATAAAGAATAAGCGTTTCGATGATAGAATTTCCAAAATTTATAAAAAAGACGAAGTTCAAATTGAGTATGCTTCCTTTTACCAAAAAAAAGGAGGCTTTAAAGCCTACGAGGTCCTGCCAGGGTTCTCGTATATAAAAGAAAAGAAATACGGCAAAATGGCCCTAGTTCTTAGTGGTTTAGCCGTTTCAACGGGACTATTCCTACATTACGATAATGAGTATTCGTCTCGATTACCTGAATATAATTCCATTCGTAGTTTATATCTCGAAGAAAAAAACGAGACTTCCGCAGCGATTTTAGGCGTACGGATGCAAGAGAAAGCAGATGAAGTAGAGTCTGTAAACGTAAAGAGAAATCTTGCTCTTGGTGGAATTATCACTGTTGTGGCGATAGATATAATTGATAAATTTAGAATTAATAAGCGGAGTAGAAAGCCTGGAAGGCTCGAATTAGACGTTTATATAGCTCCAAAATTTCAAAAATATCTAACTTTAGGCGCGGAGTTTAAATTCTAATCATGAAAAGCATTACACTATATGTCTGTGGCTTAAGCCTGTTTATTTTTTTGGGATGCCTATCAGGTCCAGACTCTTCTCGAATTAATACTTATGATCCTAGTTCGGAGATTTTCAAACCACTATTTACGAATTTGAAAATTAAAGTACCCACTACAGAAAAGAGAGCTTTAATCACGTGGGTTGATCGCTCGGCATATAATGATGGTTTTATAGTGAAGCGTAGATATTCGTCAGAAGGGAAATTTGAGCCAATTGATACTATTTCTGCACCCTCTTATACTGAACTTCTGACCGATTATAGCTTGGAGATGGAGTATCAGGTTTCTTCATACTATTTAAGAGGCAATAAAATTAATTTGGGGCACATTGATGAAACAGGATATATAGACTTTGGAGGGCTTACCAGCATTGGTCATTTCTCTCAAAATGATACCGTATTTGTACAGTGGGTTAGAGAAACTGCGTTTGATGATCGTATCACCATTGAGTATAAAGAACAGAATTCCTCACAGTGGACTACTATTTTTACTGTTCAGCAGTCTGAAATGAGTGGAGAGTTTTATCGCACTAGTTTTGTACTCCCCAAAGGACAAACTTATGATTTCAGAATTGAAGCGAGCCTCTTAAATTTCAAAAATGAATATGAAGCTTTTTATAAAAAAGAGTTTAGTTTAACTCACTAATGATGGATGTTTCTGTAGTTAGCAAGTCCCTTAACGATGTTTTAAGCTTGAAGTGAATTAGGAGACTTAAAACTGGTAGAACAGTAAGTCTTATTTTAGAATAAAGGGGCTTTTAAATGTTGAATGTATATACTAACCGCACAAGCGAGACGCTTGCACTAGGATTGGGGGGATTTATTATGAGGAATATAATATTTATATATATAGCATGTGTGATATCGCTGAATACGAGTTGTGATCGAGTACCTATTAAAATCAAGGATTATATACATCTGAATGATAATGATTACCTAGTGGTGTTTAAGCAAAAATTCCCATTCAGAAGCGAAAATTATGAAGTCACAATTACAAATTTTAAAGATAAAGAGATGTTTAATGTTACTTTTGATCAGCATAATATCTTTTTTGAAATAGAGGGTTATGATAGGGTTCAGCTGAGAAATGATACAATCTTTGTTTATTCAAATTTTGAACCCAAAATAAGAATAAGTGAAAAACGGAGTTATGCTTTTAAATTTATAGAAGAATTACCTAGTTCAAACAATTAAAAATAAAGCTAAGAGCTCAAACATACTATTTTGACCACCCTGAATAGCTTTAAGATTGGTAGCCTTAATAAAGTTGTTAATGGTAAGAAGCAAAGATTCTCAATGATATCTTAAGTCTGTGACTTAAAACTGATAGAACAGTAAGCATATGCCTTGCATTAAGATCGATATCGTTTACAATGGCAAGAACAATCATGTTGCAATAAAATGGCAGGTAATGGAAGTCAGGAGACTTCCTAAACTAGTACTTTCAAGTTACAAACTTGAAAGATTGGTAGAATTATCTAAAACCTAGCCTCTCAAAACTTAGAGCTCAAATCTCATTACGAGTTCTTTATCTTTGTATTAAACAATCACAGTCGGTTCCCATCCTAGCGCAAGCGTCTCGCTTGTGCGATTAAAAGCAATAAAATATTTTGCGTGCATGGTTTACATTAAGAGCTTTTATGTTTTACTAATTCTGTAAGGAATAATTGTTCAACCTGTCTTACTCAGGAGAAAATGTATATACAATGAGTAGGAAGTATAAATTCTTGAATCAACAACAAGCTTATTTTGTAAGCTTTGCCGTAGTACATTGGATTGATGTATTTGCACGAACAATTTACTGTGATATACTTATAGAGAGTTTGAAATACTGCCAAAAAGAAAAAGGTTTAATTCTATATGCTTGGTGTATAATGCCAAGCCATGTTCATTTAATTATAGGGACTAGAGGTGAGTCAATGCAGAATATCCTAAGAGACTTTAAAAGCTTTACTTCTCGGTCTATCAGAAAAGAGATATATAAAAATCCAAAAGAAAGCCGAAAAGAATGGATGCTTTCAATGATGACCTTAGCTGGATTGAGTAATGGAAATAACAAAGATTGGCAATTCTGGCAACAGAATAATCATCCCATAGAGTTATCTTCAAATTCAATAATAGATCAAAAGCTAGAATATCTACATTATAATCCTGTTTCTGCTGGCTATGTAGAAAGTCCTGAACATTGGCTATATAGTAGTGCTAGAAACTATTGGGGTAAAGATGGCCTTTTAGATGTTGAATGTATATACTAATCGCACAAGCGAGACGCTTGCGCTAGGTTGGGGAAAGGATGAAGATGAAAAATAAAAAACTTTTGTCGATTACTTTAAGTCTTGTGGTGTTGTACTTCATTTCTTGTAAAGGAACACCAAAGAATTTTAAGAATACAAATTCGTTGGAATCAGGAAATTTTTCAAAGGAAATTTTAGATATAACACCCATCCTAGAAAAATACGTAGTCTCATCTTCAATTATACCAAAGTGTCAAATGGAAGAAAGGAAAGAGCCGATTAACCTAGAGATTATTAATGCCTTTTTTGATGAATCTGGATCTAAAGTTTTGTTTTTAGTAGTAGAAACAATAGAAAACGATGAAAAATACCGAAAATTTGTAAATAAAGATGCTGGGGATTATAGATATTGTGGCTTTTTCTTTAAAGGAGAAAAAATAAAGAATAGGCAATGGAGTATTAAATACATTCATGAATTTGTCATGATTAATGCTAATTCAAAGGAGTATATCATTTCTTTTTTAAGATATGCTTTTTTTACCCAGCTATCAGAAGTACGTTATTCAAATGGAGAAAGAGAATTTAAATATAACATTGATGATAAGCGCATTTTTGATGGTTCACTCTTTAACTAACCTACCCCCATCTAGTCCAAGCATATAATAAAAAACTGGTTCAAGTGTCTCACTTGGACCTTTTTTGTTTACAGGCTATCCCCCCCAATGATATCTTAAGTCTGTGACTTAAAACTGATAGAACAGTAAGTCTTACTCTGGAAGAAAGGCCTTTTAGATATTGAATGTATATATTAACCGCACAAGCGAGACGCTTGCGCTAGGTTGGGGGAATAAATTATATCACTTTAGAGAGGAATTAGAATGTCGATTAAATTATAATAGCTTTTGCAGCAATTGAGATAATATTATTGCAAATATTGTTAGGTACAGGAACTGATACAGAAGTAGAGTTCTTGATTAATAGTGTACTGCTATCTTTGTTAACTGTTATTTGTGCTATGTATGCAAATGGTGGTAGTATATTTAACGAAGATTTAACTTATACCTTTGCTAAAGTTGGCATTTATGGAATTATAGGGGTATCGGTTGGCTTATTGGTAGGTTACTTTATATGGTTATTTTCTCAAACCCCGGCTGTACGGAGTACTGATTGGCTTACAGGGCTCATTGTTTATGGAATTTTATTCTTGTGGTGTATAGTAACCATTTGGGTCTCTATAGGTTTAATGTGGATTACTCGAAATTTTATTTCCTAGTACCTCATAGATATCCAAAGATATCTTAAGTCTGTGACTTAAAACTGATAGAACAGCAAGCATATGCCTTGCATTAAGATCGATATCGTTTACAGTGGCAAGAACAATCATGTTGCAATAGAATAGCAGGTAACGGAAGTCAGGAGACTTCCTATACTAGTACTTTCAAGTTATAAACTTGAAAGATTGGTAGAATTATCTAAAACCTAGCATCTCAAAACTTAGAGCTCAAATCTCATTGCTAGTTCTTTATCTTTGTATTAAACAATCACAGTCGGTTCTAAGTGGACTTCTGTTTTAATAGATCGAGAGATTAGGCAAGCTGATTCCGACTTTTCCATGATACGAATAGCTTTGTCCTTCTTGTCTTCATCTAGAATGGTTAATTCGGCTTTTAATGTGATTGAACTGATAACAAATTTGCCCTCTATTTTTTCCATTTTACCAACGGCAGCTACATTCAGACTCTTGTATTCCAATTTCGAAAATCCAGCAATAGCAGTAAAAGTAGTCATAAAACAGCTACTCACCGCCGCCACAAAGAGGTGCTCGGGCGACCATATTCCAGCTACACCGCCTTCAAACTCAGGAGGAGTTGCTACCGTAATTTCCTCATTAAGATCGGGCGAGGAGAGAGTTCCGATTTTGCCTTCATTCCATTCTAATTGTACATCGTAAAAATGTTCTGTAGTGTCCATTATGCTGGTACTTTTTGTTCTATGATAGATTGAAGTTGTTTAGCCTGAACTACGCCTGCTTGTTGCCAAAGAATGTGACCTTGATAAAATAGAATTAGGGAAGGCACTCCTCGAACTTGATACTTAATTGTTGCCGCCGGATTTTTCTCTGCATCAATTTTGATTACATGGATGCGATCACCCATATTGCTTTTTAGTTCTTTTAGAATAGGCCCCATCATTTTGCAAGGTCCACACCATTCTGTGAAAAAATCGACTAACACGGGAGTGTCGCCATTTACCAGTTCTTGAAAAGGAGTAAGTTCATCGGTCTGTTTCATGCCTATTTCGAATTAATTTGGGTATAGGTTATTTCTGAGTTTTCTGTATCGCCTTCAATGTCAGTGGCTGGGATTGCACAACCTTGGCTACCAAAGCAGCCACTATTTGTTACCGCTTGGAAAAGCAATAAGAAGCTCAAAACTCCTGTTATTGCCTCTGAATTAGTGAATGCCTGATATGCGAAAAAGAGGCCTGCAATCAAGGCTATCCAACGACGCGTATGCCAATTTGAAAATAATTTCTGTATCAAAATAATGTTCCGTTTTAGGTACCGATTTGAATACCAAAGTTAACACCTACATCAATGGAAGTCCGTAACTTTTGTCACATAGCTTTGTAGGTATTAGATAACTCAATAACGAACTTGTTCGTTCTCTAGGTCTAGGTCATTCCTGTAGATGTTAGGTAATTCGTTGACAGTTTTAATAAATCGATCAACGCTCTCCGTCATCCTGAAGATACCTCTGAAGGATCTTCCAAGCTATTAAAAAGCAGTGGTTTTGTTCGTAGGTGATATCTAATCTTACTATTACATTATTTTCGTGTTCGCTAATGCATTCATCTCGTTGAGGGGTGTACTTTTGGTCCGCCCCCGAATCTCGGGTTTTGCACGTACCAAAAGTTCTCGACAAGAATTATTGGCGCGAACTCCATTACATCGACTCAATTATTCCAAAGGTCCACGTTCACCTTTTACCACATTCAAGCCCGAGCCTGTGTGGAATAATTGCTCCTGCCGGAGACGTCGGTTCCATTGCGTTCTTTTTACGCCAATAATTCTAAACGTCGATTTGGTTTGGTGGGCGTATTGACACTCTGGATTATAAAAAAATTTAGGTGCTTTGCGAGAATACCTCCAAAGAATCTTCAAAACCTATTAACTGCAACAAAGTTAAATTACAAATATCAAACCATCCTCTAATTACTTAATACTCAAAAGCGTTATCTGATTTCTAGCGAGTTTTACCAATTGGTTACGTTCCATTTGTTTAAGTAGGCGAGAAACGACCTCACGTGCGGTTCCTAGCTCTTGAGCTAGTTGTTCGTGGGTAATACTTAATGTGTTTGTTTTGGCAAGTTTAACGCGATGTTGCAATAGGTTTAGTAAACGTTCGTCCATTTTTTTGAAAGCAATATCATTTACTACGTTCAAAAGTTCTTCAAAGCGTTTATGATAAATTTGGAAGAAGTAAGTAAGCCATTCAGGATGTTCTTTTATTTGGTTTGAAATGGCTTGAATAGAAACAAAAACAATTTCACAAGGCTCTTCAGCAATGGCCTTTACTTTGCTGGTGTCATTATTCAATCCAGCTAAAAAAGACATTACACAGGTTTCGCCAGCGCTTAAGTAATAGAGAGTTATTTCTTTATATTCGTCATCCGATTTTATCACCTTAACACTACCACTTTTTATAAAGGGGATAGAATGAACCTTAGAATGTTCCATGACTATTGTTTCGCCCGCTTCATACTTTTTGGAAACACCCAAGTCAGATAGTGTATCTAAAAGGTTTAAATAAGGTTTTTGAGAATCGTTTGGTGGGAAAATGTTCATTTCAATTTCGGTTTTACAGCCATCAGTAAATAGACATCAAGTAATAAGTATAATATACCTAAAGATATCTTAAGTCTTGGGCTTTAGAGTTGTTGAACAGCAAGTTTGCAACTTGAAAAATCGAAGGTTTGATACTCACATTAGCTAGGATTGAACCAAACTGTTGTATGAGTTATAAAAAGTTCTTGCAAGGATTTACTCAAATTCTTGTATGAATTGAATGAAGTTCTTGCAAGAACTGGAACAGTTTTTCTAGTGGTCTCTTTAAAAGGTGCTAATCATCCAATTTTAGATCTTTTGCGAGTTCTTTGTCTTTACTTGTTCGCCAGATAAATTGGTCGAGAAAATAGTGGTGCAGGGCAAAGCCTAGAAGCATTGCTTGGAGTAAACGATCTGTCCCAAAATTGGCAAACATCATAACTTTGCTTGTAATCATAACAGGAATACAGCCTGGATGCACTTCAAAAGTACAGCCAATTACTCTAAATATAATACCCATAGCTACAGCGGTTATTATATATCTTGGCATAGATTTAGTGAGCTTTGCAGACCAGCCAAACTTGCTAGGATCATCACTTTTTTTGTATCGGTTTTTGTGATGAAACCAAACAATGGCGTGATATTGTAAATCGTGAAAAATGGTAACAAAGGCTCCGAAACCTAGTAAACCAGCTGTTAGCACTGCATCAGAGTAGCAGATAAAAATGTGAAGTGGAATTACCGCAAGTAGAAAGAGAGCTTTTGGTAAACTCACTTCTTTCCCATTTCTAACTAAGTAAAACTGGCGAGCTATAAATGCAATTGCCAATAACCCAATAATTGAAATGGTACCTACTGAAACTAACTGAATCATAGAAATGCCAAGTGCGTTTTCTACGCCAACTAAAGCAGGGGCTATCAGTTGATTTGTCTCAGGAAATCGGACAATAAATACAAGAAATGGGAGCATTAGACCGGTATACAATAAAGAAGAATCGAGGTAGTAATCCCATTTCATAACCTCTTTGTTTTTCTTCTTGTAAAGTGCTAGAAAACCATAGTGTTGTCGAACTACGTGCCAGTAAGCCCAAAGACCGAATAGGGAAGTGAAGAGTATCCAGGGTGTTTCATAGCCCTTTGAGCCACCTTCATACATTAAATAAGAAATGAGTATTGCTGTGGGGCCAGCTAAAAACCAGAGTAAGCTACCTAATAGCAGTTTCTTCCGTTGTTTAAATTCTTGTTTGTCTAGATAAGTACGGCTGTAGGTTCCAAAAAAGTGAGGGCTGTCGATAAAAGCGACCCAGAAAAACCAGATAGTTACCATGTCCCAGCCTAAACCGGCATACATAAACATGAGGATATAACCACCAAGCGCCCCGCCAATAAACCAGATTAAATCTGTTCTTTTATCAATAATCCAATTAGTGTTATACCACGAAGAAATTGTTGTTGCTGTATCCATCCCCAAATAATTTGTTTGGAAGAGTATACTTTAATAGCACTTATAAAAAAAATAAAATTGATGAAATTAAAGCTATAGAAGTTGTTAGTAGAGCTTGGCTTAATTCATAGCCATAAAAAAAGCCCCTTCATCACAAAGGGGCTTCTTACATAAATAGAATTAGTACTTATGATTTATTTGATAAGAGTCATTTTTTTGCTTTGTACAAAGTTGCCAGAGATGATACGGTAAATGTAAACACCACTTGCAAGTGTACCAGCATCAAACTGTACAGTATGCTCGCCAGCACTCATTCTAGAATTAACTAGAGTTTGTACTAACTGACCATTAATGTTGTATACATCAAGTCTCACGTTATTTGCTTGTGGCAAAGTAAAGCGGATGTTAGATGTAGGGTTAAATGGATTTGGATAGTTTTGAGAAAGAGAGAACGCTAATGGTTTCTCGATTTCTTCTTCTGTACCAACGCCTAACAATCTAGAGATTGTGATAGTATTAGGTGCATTAGCAAAGCGAGAGCTATCGCCAACTGTTGCAACTACAGTCCATTTTAGTTCAGCAGATGCACCTTGAGCATAACCTAAATCATCCAATGTTTCGTCTAAGTCAGCGAAAGTAGGAGATGAACTAGTTTTAATACCATTACTATCAGACTCTGTGCTAAATAGTGGTTTTGAGAAATCACCATTAAGAGAATCTAAAAGTATCATATAAGTTACATCACCTTCAGACTCAGCAACTTCCCAAGTGAACTCAACAACAGTAGTAGAGTCACCAGTTAGGTTGATTGAAGCAAAGTTATCTGGTGCAATTAGAGAGAACTCACCAACGCTAGGAGCAGGAGGTCCTGTAAGAGCTACGTCACCTTCGAATGCACCTTTGTAAGGAGCTGTAAGGCTTCTAGTAGTACCGAAGATATCAGTAGTAACTAGTTCTAGTGGAGTACCAGCTAGGTTTTCGTCACCAACAGATGCACCTGTCAAGCTTAAGTCTGTAGCAGAAGCAAATTCAACTGTAACGTCAGTAGTATTTTCGTCAACTTCTGAAGCGGTTTGCCAATCTTCTAGAGACATCGCGGAAGTTGCGTTATATAAACCAACATTAGTAGATGTTCCAGTTGCAATATAGTTGTTAAAGTCGGCATCTAAGTTTGCGTTAGAATCAATTGGCCAGTTAATAACATTAGCATTAGATGCATCTTGGTCAACTTGGAAGATGTTATTCTTTACGTCCCAGAATTGAGCAGTACTAGTTTTTAGGTGAGAACCGAAAGCTGCGTGAGTTCCAGTTTCATCACTAGTACCAATGCGTACTGTATTATGATACACTGAGTTATAAGAGTTACCAGCAGCATTATCAAAAGCAATACCGTAAACACTGTTTTCAGTAGCAGCACCAACGTTTTCAAAGTTGTCAATATGAATCATATTGTTCGAAACTATTACAGTGTCTAATGAAGCATTAAACAAGATACCAGCAGCATAACCAGCAGAGGTAGTACGATTAACTTTTAAACCTACAATTTCGTTACCTGAAATATTAGTTAGACCGAAGTTTAAAGCTGCATAAATACCAGCATATCTTGATCTGTCAGCTCTTGGACTATCAATAGATACAGTATTACCAACAATCTCATTACCTTGGCTGTACCAAGTAGTTACGCCTCTATAAGTAGCATGAATTCTGTTATTCATTACCGTAGAGTTATATGCGTAAGCAGAACTTGTACCCCAAAGGCCAACACCATTTTGGAAATCGCCATTTTCTGAACCAATTGTGTTATTGATTACAGAAAGACCACTTGTTCCAGTAGGGCCAGACTCGTTAGTTACGATTGCAGATACTGTAACACTTTCACCAGTAAAATAAAGATTAGTGTTAGCAATAGTTGTGTTCATTGTAGCATATGTATAAATAAGTGCAGATAATGAAGCATCAGAACTTGTGATGGTTAAGTCACGAGTATCACCATCAATAGTGTTAGAACCATCAATAGTTACATAATCAGCATTATTAATCCAGATACCATCTCCACCTGAACCACTAACAACATCAAGAGTAGCTGTAACACCATCTGCTGGCTTAATAGTTAGAGGAGTTGACTCAGTCAAATCATCGCGGTCAATCTTTAGGCCTGAAGTTTCTGTTAAGTCACCTGTAATGTAGAGTGTAGTTGCATCTGATAAACCAGCTTGGCTTATTGAGTAGAATGCTTCAACTAAAGAACCAAAGCCTTGAGCATCGCCTTCACGCTGAGGTACAAAATAATCACCAGCTAACGCTTCGAACAAATCAGCACTTGGCTTACTTAAGTTAGCAACAAAATTTTGAGGTTTTACTAACCATTCGCTATCACCAAAATTGGTGCCGAAGGAGCCTAATGGAGTAGAGTTACCTTCAGTTACGGAAGGCTTACGTATTAACGTATGCTCTCCAGTGGCATTTTCTATTCCAGCAACTGCCCAAGCACTACCTGGATCAAGCAATTCTTCTCCAATGATATCAATCCATGTTGTATCATTTGTTATAGGATCAATATGGATAAGAGCACGTGCATCGTCACCATTAAAGCCTAAGTAGTGAGGCCAGCTTAATACTTCATCAGCTAGTTCAAAGTCGAAAAGTTCAGTATCAAAACTGGCATCAATCGCTGTGTATACTCCGCCAGGAGCAATAGTTGCGCCAGCTGCAAGGCTGTTAAAGTATTTCCATTCGCTACCATTGCTAGATTGTGCAATTTGGTAATTCTGTAAAGTTACAGTAGAATCAGTATTGTTAAATATTTCTAATGCTTTATTACTACCAGAACCTTCGATGTATTCTGAGAAGAACACCTTATTTGTAACGGCACCGTAATAAGGAGCTGGAGCATTAGTAAAAGCAGCAAAACCATTTACGCCTTCTAATGCATAAACATTAAAAGTTCCATCTTCATTTACCATAACTTTTCCTTCTCCATAAAGAGAGCTGTAAGTATCAGCATCATCGCCTAAGAGCGGAGTTTGGTAAGCTAAAGTTGGAGCAGAAGCTGTGGTAATATCAAAAATAGAAATCATTCCTGTTTTACTACCAGTGTTAACACCTTCAGGTCGGTAACTATATACGGATAGATAATTCTTTCCGTCAGCTTCAAAAAGGTCTAGACCATTTCTAGAGCTTGAAGACAATTGACTTCCTGTAATGAAAGCACCAGTGTTGTCGTAACGAGCTGGAGCAGATGAGTTACCTGCAATATAGAAATCTGAAGTACGACCAGCAGCCAATGGTTCTACATCAGCATTAGTTCCTAATACATTCTGATCACCAGAAAGAATAATTGTTTCAATGCTCCAATCAGCACCTTGGTTTAAAGTAGTTGCCACATAGATAATGCCAGGAGTTGTTCCTGCAGCAGGCATCCAAACTTCAACAGTATTGTCAGCTAGAGAACCAACAACAGAGATTTTATCTCCAATACGATGGCCTGGCTGAGTAAAGAATGTAAGTGAATCAGTGTATGTTCCACCTTCTGTAGTCCACCAGTATAATCTAAATGGATTTGGATTTACGATAGCAGTATCACTAGCGTTTGTCGTGAGGTTACCAAGAAACATAGCTCCGTCATCAGAAAAAGCTACATCGTTTACTGGATAAGTGCCACCTGCAACTCCAGTAAGATCGTAAGGAGTAGTTAAAGTAACATCAGCACCAGTAGCTATATCTAATACTCTAATTTCAGTGTTAGTTCGGTCAACGGCATAAAGATTCTGGCCATTAAGATCCATACCTCTTACATAGCCAGCAATAAACCAGCTGGGTAGCCCTTCAGCTGCACCAGTTCGGGCAGATCTTTCCCAAACTTTTCTCAGTTCTTGAGCGTTTGTTTGTACTGATAGAGCGCCAAATAAAAAAGCGCTTACAGCAAAGCTCATTATTAATTTTCGTAAATGTTGAGTCATAAAACTCCCTTAATTATCAATTAATGGTTAATGTAAAAATATTATAAACAGTGGATTACTCCTAATAAAAAAATGCTTTTTTAATGCTTTTTTATATTAGAAATATTGTTTAAACCTCCAAAATTTCAAGTTCTAGACGTTATGTACCCACTTATATAATATTTTATAATATTCATTGAAGTCCAAATTTTTAGAGGTTTAAAAAAAAAGACTCACACTTTTTTACTAATGCAATACAAGAGGTGATTAAGTGGGTTTTGTTGTAAATAAATGTAAATACATAAATATAATTATAGCTCACTAAGAATGGAGATTATTCTTTCCCAAGAGGAATTTCTGGCTACCACGTTTGGTTCGGTTTTAGGAAGTTCAGGGTTGTCGCCTTGTCTCATATAAGCATGACCTGCACCATCATAAATTTCGTATGTGTAATTCTTTTTAAACTTGGTCATAGCTTTCTCAGAATCTTCTATGGTGGCATTTACTCTGTTATCAGCGCCACCGTAAAACCCATAGACAGGAACTTCTATATTGGCATAGTCGTTTTCATTAGTTGGGCCAGTTCCATAAAAAACGAGTGCTGCTTTAATTTTATCACCAGCATTTGTAGCAAAACGAAAAGATTGTGAGCCTCCCCAACAAAAGCCAACTACAGAAATCTTGCCATTTCCTGCTTTAATAGTTTTGGAATACTCTAATACCGCAAATAAATCTGCGGTTACATTATCTGGATTGAGTGCATAAATGGCGCTTCTGGCTGCATCAGTATTTTCAAAATCTGTTGTTTTCTCAACACCTTCTACCGTATTGGAAATAAGATCTGGTGCAATGGCGATAAAGCCTTGTTCTGCGAGTTGGTCTGCGAAACTTCTTGCCCAATCGTTTAAGCCTCTGTTTTCATGAATTACAATGACTACAGGTGCTTTGTCAGCACGTTCTGGATAGGCTACAAAGTTATGCATTGTTCTACCGCTTGATTCTATGGTAACCCATTCGTGATGCCGAGGGGATTCCTCAAGTTGCTTAATAGCATAATCTTGGGCAGGTGTGGCAACTGAGAAAAGTAATATGAAAGCTAATAGTGAAAGAAAATATTTCATAATGCAAGATTTAGTGAGGAGTTAAAAAACCGCTTCCAGTAAATAATGATTCTTTTCGCACTTTAAAAGTCATAAATACCATTCATTCAATTATATTAATGGCTTCATCCAAAAATATAGCACACCATGCAGATTCAAATTCAACGGGTAAATGAAGCCGTTCATCTTAAAGCAACCAACGACCAAGGAAATGTTGTGTTGGTTGATGGTTCTGAGAAAATTGGCGGGCAGAATTTAGGAGTTCGTCCTATGCAACTTTTGCTAGTAGCGCTGGGAAGTTGTGCCTCTATGGATGTACTTAGCATTTTGAAAAAACAACGCCAAGAAGTAGATGAATATGAAGTTTTGGTAGATGGAATTAGAGATGAGGAGAAGGTTCCATCACTTTTTAAAAGCATTCATATAACATTTTTGCTTAAAGGTGACTTAGATATTAAAAAAGTACAAAGAGCAATCGATCTTTCAATCAATACTTATTGCTCGGTATCTAAAACGCTAGAGAAAACAGCAACAATCACTTCCTCTTTTAAAATTAATGACAATGAAGAACAAAGCATTTGAGACAAAAGCTATAAGGCACCAATCTGAACGAACGGCTCAACAAGAGCACTCTGTGTCTATTTATGCAACCTCAAGTTTTACTTTTGATGATGCAGAACATGCACGAGCTTTATTTTCGGATGAGGTGAAGGGAAATATTTATTCACGATATTCCAATCCGAATACGGATGAGTTTGTTCAAAAATTATGTTTGTTAGAAGGGGCTGAGGCTGGGATTTCAACGGCATCTGGGATGGCAGCAATGTTTGTTAGTATTGCTTCTTTTCTTGAACAAGGAGATCACATCGTGGCTTGTAGATCTATTTTTGGTTCCACTCATCAAATATTGACCAAATTATTACCAAAGTGGGGGATTAGCCATACTTATGTAGATATTTATGACGAAGAAGGTTGGGAAAAAGCAATTACACCCAAAACGAAAATGTTCTTTTTGGAAACGCCTTCGAATCCAGCGCTAGACTTAATCAATATTCGAAAAATTAGTGCCATTGCGAAAGCGCACAATATCATAGTGAATGTAGATAACTGCTTTGCAACGCCATATCTGCAAAACCCCATCGCTTTGGGTGCCGATATCGTGACTCATTCGGCTACAAAGTTTATTGATGGACAAGGTCGTACAATCGGTGGCGCTATTTTAGGAAGTGAAGAATTGATTAAAGAAGTGATGTTTATGGGACGTCACACTGGCCCTGCGTTATCTCCTTTTAATGGATGGATTCTGTCGAAAAGTTTGGAAACACTTGCGGTGAGAATGGATAGACATTGCAGCAATGCACTAGAACTGGCTCATTTCCTTGAGCAACACAATGAAGTGGCAGTTGTTAAGTATCCGTATTTAGAATCTCATCCACAGTACGAACTTGCTAAACAACAAATGAGCCAAGGTGGAGGAATTGTTACTTTTGAAGTGAAAGGTGGGGTTGAGCAGGGAAGAAAATTCCTCAATACATTAGAAATGCTTTCACTTACTGCGAATCTTGGTGATAGTAGAAGTATAGCTACTCATCCAGCATCAACAACACATAGTAAGTTAACAGAAGTGGAGAGAGAAACGGTAGGGATAAAACCAGGTCTTATTCGTATCTCAGTAGGTTTAGAAAATGTGGCCGATATAATTTCAGATATCGACCAAGCATTGTCTAAAAGTAGCAAATAATTACTATCTCATTTCTGAAGGATCAACACGAGTTGGAGTGTCTTTTCCTGATACAATTCCTTCAGCAGCTTTTGCAATAGCTTTTATGGTGTTAGTCATGTGAGGAATGTCGATAGTTTCGAATTCGTCACTTACTTTGTGATAGTCTGGATCAACATCGATAGGTGTTGTGCTGATAGAATGAGCAGGAACACCTAAGCGAGCTAATGTGGCGTTGTCAGAACGGTAGAAAAGGTTTTGTTGCGGATATGGATCTGGGTAAAACGTATAAATGGTTCCTTCTGTACTCTTCTGAAGAAGTTCCCCAAAAGAAGAACGCTCAAAACCTGTAATCCATGCTGTATTTGGTCCGTCAACAGCCGGTTTTCCAATCATTTCAATATTGAACATGGCTATAATCTCGTCTGGGTTAAGTTGCTTAGAGAAATATTTAGAGCCGTAACCACCAACTTCTTCGCCAGTAAAAGCGACAAAAATTAGAGTTCGTTCAGGTTGTTTTAAGCTTTTGAAATGGCGAGCTAATTCTATTACTGCAGTAACACCAGATGCATCATCGTTGGCGCCATTTGCAACAGAATCGCCATCTACAGCAGGACGAATACCAATGTGATCATAATGACCAGAGAAAACTACGATTTCGTCTTTCAATTTACCTTCAATCTTGCCAGCAATATTGGCAATTTCTAGTGTGTCTATTTTATTGGTAACTGAAAGGTCAAGTGATTTAACTGTGCTGTTTGATAGCAGAAATACAACGTTTGCTGCATTACCGAGCTCAATTTTACGAGCTGCTCTAGAATAGTAAGCTTGGTATCGACTGAACATCGTCTTGTGTTCTGAATCAATAAGTACAAGTAAAGGCTCTTTAGAGCTAGAGTATTCTGAGAATTTCTGACGAAGGTTGTCGTCTTTTTTAATGCTAACAACAGTTACGTCATCTTTATTCCAGCTAAAGCTTTTAGAATCAGAAACTATAAAATAGTTGTCTGGCTTTACGGTTTTACCGTTTAGCTTAAATGAAGAATTTTCTACGCTAATGCTATAAACATTAAAAGCTTGGCGGAAATCAGATAGTCCATCAAGAGGCTCAATGCCAATAGAACTGAATTCACTTTCAATAAAAGCAGCTGCTTTTTCAATATCTGGCGAGAAGGTTTGACGCCCCCTCATATCATCAGAGCTAAGTGTTTTGAGAATTCTAGCGGTATTTTCTTGAGTAATTTCGTAGGGCTCTTGGCACTGAGAAAGAACAGGTAATAGTAGTAGTAATGCTAAATGGAAGAACTTTGTATTTTTCATCATCCTAAATAATTTATTTTTTCAATGATAATGAACCTTCTTCTAGGATGAAGTAAAAAAATGCTAATGAGGCTAACTGAACCAATGTTTTACAATTGCTCGTACCGACTCTAACGTAATTGGTTTAGTAAGAAAATCGTCCATCCCTGCTTTTAAACATCTATCACGGTCTTCTTGCAAAGCATTAGCTGTCATGGCAATAATAATGGGGTTTTGGGGCAAGGTTTCTTTTTCAGATCGTATTTTAATGGTGGAGTCGATCCCATCCATAACAGGCATTTCCATGTCCATGAAAATTAAATCATACGCATTGTTCTTGGTCATCTCTAAAGCTTCGAATCCATTTATTGCAATGTCTGGTTTAATCCCCAATCGTTCTAAAATTTTTGTGGCTACTTTTTGATTTATTAGATTGTCCTCAGCAAGGAGTACTCTAATATTCTTGGTGTAGTCTTTAGCGGTTTCGTTATGAGGTGACTCGGTGTGTTGACGCTTTGAATTTGAAAAAAGGTAATCCAAATTCATGATTAATTGAGATTGCTTAACGGGCTTGGTTAAGTAGAGATTGAATAATTCCTTGTCATTGGCATCGGATAGTTCATGGATGGAGCTTAATAAAATTATTGGTAGCTCTTCATTACTCCATTGCTTTCTTATCTGTTTTGTTACTTCAACGCCGTTTGTTTTTGGCATTTGCATATCCATGATTCCAAAATCAAATGAACCTAATTTTGGAATGAGTTTGAGAATTGCGGAAGGATTAGTTTCCGCATGAACTATCATTCCCTGGCTCTCACATTGTTTCTTAAGAATTTTGAGATTTGTGTGGTTGTCATCTAGAATAAAAACTTTTTTGTCTTTAAAGTAAGTTGTTTCGAAAGGAACAACTTCTCTGTTACTTTTTTCAACTTCTAAGCTAAAAGTAAAGGTTGTACCTTTGTTTACTTCACTTTCAACACGGATGGTTCCACCCATTGCTTCAACAAGCTTTTTACTAATTACTAAGCCTAAACCAGTACCTCCATATTTACGGGTGGTACTTGCGTCTACTTGAGAAAAACTCTGAAAAAGCCGGTTTAATCGATCCTCAGGAATTCCAATTCCAGTGTCTTTTATAGAAATCTCTAATAGATCTCTACTGCTCATTTCAATTAATTTTAGAGAAATTAAAATCTCACCCTTTTTTGTAAATTTTAATGCATTTCCAACCAAATTCACCAACACTTGTTGAAGTCTATTAACATCAGCAATTAGATAATTTGGCACATTGGCGTCCATAGTGTACACTAATTCCAAATTGTCGTTGTGGTTTAAGGATGCAATTACATCAAGTACATTCTCCACAACTTCTCGTGTATTAAACTCGGAGTGTTCTAGTTCTAACTTGCCAGACTCAATTTTTGAGTAATCCAGAATGTTATTAATAATGCTGAGTAGATTTTCTCCGCTAATTTTTATGGTGTTTACGAACTCGGATTGTTTTTCATCTAAAGAGGTATCATTTAACAACCCAGAAAGACCTATTACAGCGTTGAGTGGAGTTCTTATTTCGTGGCTCATTGTTGAAAGGAACTGCGACTTTGCCTTAGATGCTGCTTCGGCCTGAACTGCTGCCAATTTTAAATATTTAGCAAAGCGAAAAGAAAGCACCAGAGATTGTAGAAAAAAGAAAGAGATATAACCGAAAAAATTGAATAAAAGTGAGTGTTGAGCTAGGTCGAAGTAGACCATAATCTCGTGGATAAAAACAAAAAATATTACTCCTGCACTAGCAAGGGAGAATGCAGAGCCATCTCGTTTATGCAATGTAGCAGCAATAAAAATATAAGAGGCATAGAAGATATAGAATACAATTGCTATGAAATATGGAGTAATGAGTAAGGTGAAATAAGCTGGCGGAAAAAAGAGTGTTATACCGGTAAAGAGAATAGAAATGCCACTTAATGATTTGATTATCATTCGTGACGACTCTCGTGGATATAAGCTTAAAACAAAGGTTCCAAAAAGATAACCAGAAATGAATAATGTAATATATTCGAGCTTTAGAGTAACAATCCATGGAATGTCGGGTAATAGAAAATGGAGCGGATAAATCCCAAAACCAATAATTCTATAACTATATACCAGGCAAAAAAGAGAAAAATATAAAAGTGGTTTTTCATGGCGGCCAAAAAGATATAACCCAAAAAAGAAAAGACCACCCATTATAAGCGCTCCCGTTAAACCGTAAGAATATCCTAGTTCAAGTTCTCTAGCACTGGAGAGTTGTTCTGTTTCACCAATAATGATGGAGTTTTTTGGGCCGCCTTTACTATGATCGAAATTTGAAATTTGAAGAACTAACTCAAGAGAATCTTGTTGGATGTTGGTTAAAGCAACGGTTTTTGAAACCCAATGAGGCTTATAGTTGTCTTTTGTGGTGCCAACCTGCCCATTATTCGCTATTTCTCTACCATTCACATGAAGTTTATAAGCCGAATAAAAATCTGGGATGCTTAAAGCTAAAGAAGGATGTTTTGGATCGAGGAGGATAGTTAAGCGGTATGTTGCGTATCCGTAAGCGCCAAAATCATTATTCCAAATACCTGGAAAAGTTCTGTATTGCTTGTTTTGTAAAGTGTCGAAATTGTCAGGGGTGTATAACTTATTCCAATAGAACTCCCACTCTCCATCTAGCGCAAATGCCTTATTTTCTTCGAAGGTTACTTGAGATAAATCTAGAATTCCCGACTCAACGCTATTTTGAGCATATGCGCTTTCAAAAGAAAGCAATGCCAACAACAAAGTGAGAAGGTGTATGATATGGTTTCTATGGGCTCTCATACCATAGAATAGGTAAATAAATCAAATTATGAATTAAATTGTTTGGCAATTGCGCTTTTTACCGATTGAAGAGAGATTGGTTTTGGTACAAAATCACTCATTCCAGCTTTTAGGCAGCGTTCTTTATCCTCAGGTGTAGCTAGGGCTGTCATGGCTATTATAACGGGTCTTTGGTGAAGGTCGAGTTCTAAAATTTTGATGGTAGTTTCAATGCCGTCTAAGCCAGGCATCTCCATATCCATAAAAATTAGATCGTAAGATGTTTCTTGGACCATATTGATGGCTACTAATCCATTTTCTGCAACAGTAGATTCGTATCCCAAACGTTTGAGTAGTTTCTGAGCTACTTTTTGATTTATGACATTATCCTCAACTATAAGGACTTTTAAATCTGCACGTTTTTTAGCTGTTGAATTTACATTCTGGGTTGTAAGTTCTTTTTCAGGGTATCCAATTTTTGTGGATTGAATGGTAAAGAAAAACTCGGTTCCCTTTCCTTCTATACTTTCTACCCAAATATTCCCCCCCATATTTTCGACAAGTTTTTTGGTAATAGCCAAACCTAAGCCAGTTCCACCATACTTGCGATTGATATTTGCATCAACTTGAGAAAATTCTTTGAAAAGGAGTTCGAATTTGTCGGATGGAATTCCAATACCCGTATCTCGAACAATAAAGAGTATGTTTCCCTTTTGATTATCGGGGGATTTTTTAACTAGAATGCTAATGGTACCTTGGGCAGTAAATTTAATGGCATTACCAATTAGGTTTATGAGAATCTGACGAAGTCGAGTAGGGTCGCTTTCTATTTGTTCTACATCTAAATCGAAATGGTGTTCAAGCTCTACGTCTTTATTAATGGTAAGGGCAGAGAGCATTTTAATGGTATCTTCCAAAAAATCGGGAAGATCAATAAGCTCATTTTCTAAAGTGATGTTCTTAGTCTCAATTTTTGAATAATCGAGAATGTTGTTAATAATACCTAATAAGCTTTCACCACTTTTCTTAATGATGGATGCAAATTCAACGCGCTCTTCTTGAGAAGGTGAGTCCACAATAAGCTCAGAAAATCCAATTACAGCATTCAAAGGAGTTCTAAGTTCGTGCCCCATTGTAGAAAGAAACTGCGTTTTAGCTAGAGACGCATGTTCAGCTCGGTCTTTTGCATCTGTCAGAGTTCTACCAAATCGTTCAGAAAGGATTAATGATTGAAGAAAGAAAAATGAGAGGTAGCCAATTACATTGATGAGTAGATTTTCTTCAATAATCACATAGTATTCCAACAAATTCAGAATAAAAACAACAAATAGCACGATGCCACTAGCAATGGCATATTTTGAACCTTGCCTGTTATTTTTAACTGCTTTAATGAAAATCCAACTCGCATAGCCGATATAAATTGTTCCGAATAAGAAGAATGGATTGATAAGCTGAGTGAAGTAATAGGCGGGGAAGACTAAGGCGATTGCCGCAAGTATCAGAAAAAGAGAATGAAAGACAGACACTACAATTTTTGAAGATTCAGCAGGGTATAGATGTTTTAAGAATAACCCAAAAAGTACGGGAGATAGGTACAATGAAATATATTCAGCTCTAAGAGTATAAATCCAAGGTATTTCAGTGAGGAGAAGGTGAAGAGGGTAAAGCTCGGTTCCAAAAACTCGGTAACTATAGCATAGACAAAAGAGAGAAAAATAAAGAATTGGTTTTTCGTTTCTTCCAAAGAGGTACAACCCTAAGAAGAATAAACCACCCATTATGAGTGCTCCTGTCAGTATAAAAGCATAGCCTAAATGGAGTTCACGGGTTTGGACGAGCTTCTTATTGGCTCCAATTACAATGGGCAATCGAGCCCCACCTTTGTGGTGTTTAAAATTTGCAACCTGAAGGACAATCTCTAAAGAATCTTTCTGATAATCATACAAAGATGCTGTAATTGGCAACCATTTAGGTTCGTAGTCTTCTGCATTATTTGCTACAGTTCCGTTGCTCGCTAAGAGAACCCCATCTACATAAAAATTATAGGAGGTGTAAAAATCGGGTAGGCTAAAAGCTAAAGGTGGTGTTGAGTTGGGTAGTAGAATTTTTAATCGGTAAGTAGCATAACCGAAAGAGCCTAACTTTTTATTTTTATTCCAAATTTTTGGAAACTGTATATATTCTGCTTTCTGGGTTTTAAAGGAATCAGTGGGTTGGATGAGCTGTTTCCAATAGAATTCCCAACTTCCTTTTAGAGGGATGGGATCGTCTTCTGCAAAGTTTACTGTCCGTAAATCTAAGGTGCCTCTTATTGCTTCTGGCTGAGCCTGAGTGAATTCAGGTGCAAGAAGTAGTCCAAAGAAAATAAAAAATATTGATACAGATACTCTGTGCCAGATACCGCATTCACCCATTTAAACACTAGCTATTTTGAATGGGTAAGGTATTAAATCCTTGTAAAAGAAGTTTCTTTAATAAAGAATTTAATGAAAAAATTAGCTAGAGGTAGAAAATTTAAAATCAGAACGGCCAAACTTCTTCAAAGTACGATAATGAGATGCTACAGCTTCGCCAAAAGTATCGTGGCAGTTGTATGGAATCCCAAATTCTTTGGCAGTCTGTTCCACAATAGGGCTAATTTGTGGGTAATGAATACTGCAAACTTTTGGAAAGAGGTGATGTTCAATTTGGTAATTAAGCCCGCCAATGTACCATGAGAGTACTTTGTTACGTCGAGCAAAATTGTTGGTAGTAAACATCTCGTGAATAACCCAGTGGTTATCAATCATGTTCTGTTCGTCAGGAATTGGGAATGTCGTTTCTTCAACAACATGTGCCAATTGGAAAATGATGCCTAAAATGAGACCTGCGGTTAAGTGTAATGAAAAGAAACCAATGAGTAATTGATACCATGTGATGTCTAGAATTATGTACGGTAGTACGAGTATGTATCCGTAGTAAAATACTTTTGAAACGATTAAAGTTACCCACTCTTTAAGAGGGTGATTTTTGTTTTCGTATGGACCTAATTCTGGTTTAAAGAAGTACCAATAATCTTTAATAAAAACCCAGAAAACGGTAGCAAAGCTATATGCAGGAAATGCAAGAAAATGTTGTAATCGGTGGATAGGTTTATGCTCAGAATGTGGAGAAAGACGAATAAATTCAGCAACTTCTAAATCTTCATCATGGCCATGAATATTAGTATAAGTGTGATGAATAATATTATGTGTAATCTTCCAAATATAGCCGTTTGCACCTACCATATCGAATGTTAGGCCAATAATATAATTTACTTTACTGTTGGAAGAATAGGCTCCATGAAGGGCATCGTGAGAGATGGAAAAACCAATACCAGCCATTCCAACACCCATCATTACACATAAAAACCACATGGTATTCAATGAAAACTGACCTGAAATAATCAAAGCGTATGAACCTATATAAACGCTTAGAATAATGATTGTTTTCAGAATCATTTGAGCATTAGCATTCTTAGAAAGATTGTTCTCTTCAAAGTATGCGTTTACACGTGCTTTAACCGTTTTACTAAATTCACGGTCAATTTTGTTATTAAAAGTTACCTTTTCTGCCATTACCCTTTTGATTATTAGACTTCATAATACAAAAATTGAAAGTATCATGCATATAAACAAATTCCAGTATGGAATCCATTCATCATGAAATTTTAAGGCCTTTGTCTGTCAACCTACCAATGAAATTACTTTTAAAAGCGGTAGTGGTTGTTAAAAATCCAAAACGCCCGTCTATGATATATTGATCGTCTAAAAGTGCTAGTGCCGATTCACATAGAAAGAATACGGTACTCTTGTTTCCAGGGTCGCCAGAATACGACATCGTTAAACTTTTTTCGTTTCCAGATTGGTCTTTAGCGATGGCTTTTAGCTTGAAGAAACCTTCTTCAATGGTTTTTTCTGAAGGACCTTCCCCAGGATTTGGTGCAATTTTCTTCACTAGGGTTCTAAACCAGCTATAAGGCCCCAATACTTTTAAAGCTATTAGTAGAGTAGTAAGTATGATGAAGGAAAAAGGATTAAATCTTTTGCCAAATGAAGAATGTTCACTATAAGAAATAGCATCAGCGTAAGGTTGTCCAAAAGCTCTAAAAAGGCTGGCACTTCGATATACTACTTTAGAGTTGATTGCTCCCATAATAAATGGAGCTGTCCATCTCTTAATATCAGTATTAAAACCTAGAGCATTTGAATCAGATTGTGAACTTATTTGTTGTTCAGAACCATGCATTATCAAATGTGGATTATTCATCGATTTGAAATCCCCTGATTCGAATTTATTCATCATCGAAGCAATGGTGCCTCCATTAAAGCCACCACTAATTTTGTAGTAAGATTTGATATTGAGCTCTTTTGGGGACTCAAATTTCTTGCTAAGTAAGTATGCTGTAATATCAGCAGGAACTGAATCAAAACCCGAAAAGGGAATTAGTTTGCATTTATTCTGAAGGGCCATTTCTCCATATTTCTCAATCATCTCATGAATAAAGTCAACTTCTCCAGTGATATCTAGATAATGAGTGCCATGCTCAACGCAGCTTGCAATTACTTGTTCACCATATAAAGAAAAAGGTCCTGCGGTAGAAATTACAATCTTAGTAAGAGCAGTGACTTTATCTACTTGCTCTTTCTGGAGCGTGTTCACAACAAAAGCGGAATCTGTACTATATCCCAGTTCAGTTGCCAGAATATTCAGCCGTTCAGAGTTTCTTGCTGCTAAACCAATACGTAGTCCTTTTCCGTGAGTTTTAAGGTAACGTGCGGCTCGGCGCCCTGTAAAACCGGTTGCTCCTATAAGGATTATATCAAATGGTCGTGTTTTCAATGCATTTGGTTTTAGTCGTCCGAATCAGATTCATTCGACTTGCTGAGATTTCGTTTATTTTTTGAATAGCGCATTTGTAAGACTTCAACTAGTAACGCAAAGCCCATCGGTAAGTAGATGTATGCTTTTGGAACATCTTTATGAAATCCTTCCATGAAAATGGTAATACCAATGCTAATCAAAAATGAAAGGGCTAGAATTTTTAGAGCAGGATTTTCAAGAATGAATTCGCCGATTGGTTTCGCAAAAATAAGTATACCTATGAAAGAAACTACAACTGCTATTATGATGACATAGAGGTGGTCGGTTAGGCCAATGGCAGTAATCACAGAATCGATTGAAAAAACGATATCTAATAGAACGATTTGAGTGATAACAGAGCTAAATGTATTTCTTTTGGCAGCATCTTCTTTTGAAATCAATTCATCTTTCAGCTCAACGGTATGGTGAATTTCCCTTACTGCTTTATAGATTAGAAATAAACCACCAACTATTAGTATTAAATCACGAATGGATAAATTCCAAATGATAGTATTGGTTAAACCTGTTAGCTTGATTAAGATAAACAACAGAATAATGCGCGCTACCATCGCCAATGCTAAACCAAGTACTCGTGCCTTTTGTTGCTGCTCTTTCTTAAGTCTACTTACAAAAATGGTGATTACTAGAATGTTATCTACGCCTAGAACCAATTCTAGACCAATAAGAAGCGCAAGAGTAGCTAAGATGTCTGCCATAAGAAGAGAGTTTAATTTTAAAACAAGTTCAACAAAGCGAAAGGTAGATTCAAGATGTTATTTAGATAACTATAAAATTTGATAAATGATTATTTAAAAATAAAATGAGAAAATTTTTTGTAGAAAGGTGTCCTTTTACTATTGTTTAGTAGAATTAACAGGATTCGAAGTTTAGATTAACTCAGGGTGTTCATATGAGAAAAAAGTTAAGTGTATTAGTAGCATTTATTTTGTTACCACTTTATATGATTAATGCACAAGAGGTAGAATATCCAGAATCATTTCAAGATGATTTTCCTCTCTTTGAGAAAGCACTAGGAGACTTTAGCTATCCTATATCTTCAAAAAATGAAAAAGTGCAGGCTTATTTCAACCAAGGGTTTCAGATGATGTATGCATTTACCAAAGTGGATGCAGCTCGTTCATTTAGAGAAGCTCAGAAAGCAGAGCCAAACTGTGCCATTTGTTATTGGGGAGAAGCTTGGGCTTGGGGCTCGTATTTAAACGGAGCCATGACAAAAGAAGAAGCTCCAAGAGCTTACGAAAACATTCAAAAAGCACTGCGGTATGCCAGTAATGCAAGCCCTAAAGAACAAGATTTAATACGAGCACTTGCCGTACGTTATGTAGAAAGTTATACAGAAAGTGAGAAAGCCGTACAGGATACACTTTATTCCGTAGCTATGAAGAAAGTAGCACGGAAATATCCAGAGGATTTGGACATCGCGACATTATATGCGGAGTCTCTATTCTTATTAGAACCTCGGAGAGGAACTCGTGACGTTAACGACCCAGATGTGATGGCTTTACACAAAGAACTTGAACGAATTCTGGAAATAGATATTAAACACCCTGGTGCATGTCATTTGTATATTCATGCAACCGAGTCGAGCCAAGAGCCAGAACTTGCAGCTGGTTGTGCAGAATTTATAGGAACATCCATTCCTGGAGCGAGCCACATAAACCACATGCCATCTCATACTTGGAATGAAATTGGGCGATGGGAAGATGCTGTACGTGCCAATATCATGGCTTGGCATTCTGATATGAAAGCTTCTGTTGGAGAAGGTTTCGCTATTTACCCCTCTCATAATTTACATATGCTAGCTTTTGCAGCAAGTATGGATGGACAAGGTGCTATTGCTATACAAGCGGGCAAAGATTACGCAAAGTTGACAGGTAACACTATGTACCATCTGTTAACACTAATTCGATTTGGTCGATTTGACGAAGTCTTAAGTATAGATAATCGTTCTGATAAATCCATTCAAGGTGGAATTTGGGATTTTGCACAAGGGTATGCCGCATTGAAACTTGGTAATGCTGATAAAGCCCGTGAATTTTCAGATCGGATTTTAAAAGAAGCCACAGTCTCTACAGATAAATTCCGATTTCACTCTGGAGAGAATTTGTTAAGCATTTTGGGGTATATACTTGAAGGTGAGATTTTTTGGGAAGAAGGAGATTTTGAGAAAGCTGAAATTGATTTTCAGAAGGCCACAGAGTTTTATGATAAACTAACTTATGATGAACCTGAACCTTTACCGTTTTCGCCACGTAGTTGGTTGGGAGCAGTTCTCATAACTCAAAACAAATTTGATGAAGCGATTGAAGTTTACGAGACAGAGTTGAAGCATCATCCCAATAACGGGTGGTCTTTGTTTGGCATAAAACAGGCTTTAGAAGCTCAAGGAATTGAAAACAACGATGTTAATTTAGCATTTAAAAAAAGTTGGGCTCGTTCAGATACTTGGATTAGAGGCTCAAAATTTTAAGAATTAGCAAAAACAGAATATGCTGAAACAAAGAATTATTATTATTTATGCGGCATTACTTTTTATAAGTCTGATTGGTTGCGCTTCAGAATCTAAGCTGTTACAAAGGGTAGAGCGTGAGATTAAGATTGAAGATCCCAATGTCAAAAAGGTTTATATGCCTTTTGAGCTTATAAACAATTTGGTGGTTATCCCATTGCGAATCAACGACTCAGACACTATGCACTTTGTGTTAGATACTGGCGTAGGAAGAACTTTGATTACAGAATTATCGGACAATGAAGAGTTTACAATTCGGTATTCAGGAAAAGTGAAGCTAAGTGGTTTAGGCGAAGACGCTCCTATGGAAGCCTTATTTTCTTCAGGAAACAAGGTGTATTTGGAAGGCATTATTGGTGATAGTTTAGATGTAGTTCTAATGATGGAAGATCGTTTCAATTTATCTTCATTTATGGGAAGAAAAGTGAATGGACTAATTGGGTACGATATTTTCAAGAATTTTATTGTTGAAATAGATTATCAGGATAAAAGACTCTATTTCCATGATCCAGATTTGTTTAGGAAAGAATATCAGAAGAAAAGAAAAAGTAGATTCTGGACCGAAATACCGATAGAAATAGACGCTAGAAAACCGTACATAAATTCCACAATTGTCCAACACGATTCATCCGTAATTGAAACAAAACTTCTTATTGATTCAGGGGCAAGTCATGCCATTTCTATTTATCCAGCTTCAAATCCTGAAATTAGTATTCCTCCCAAAAATTTATATTCCTACTTAGGTTCTGGTTTAAGCGGAGAAATTTATGGTGAAATTGGGCGCATAAAATCGATGAGTTTCGGGGATCTAACTTTGAAGGAGCCCGTAGTGTATTATCCAGAAGAAGAAGGAACCCGAAGAGCTCTTCTACAAAGCAATAGAAATGGGAGCATTGGGGCAGATTTGTTGAAGAGGTATACTATATTTTTTAATTATGAAGATGGGAGTATGCTTGTAAAAGCAAATAAGGAATCTAACAAAGACTTTAACTATAACATGGCTGGAATAGAGTTAAGCACTCCGTTTTTAGGAATCCCATTCTATTTAATTTCAAAAATCAGAGAAGGATCTCCAGCCGAAAAAGCTGGTTTACGGGAAAATGATATTTTAATGGAAATAGATTATAAACACACTTTTAAATACAGTTTAGTTGAGTTGTACGATCTTTTCCAGAGTAGAGAAAATAAAAAAATCTCCATTGTGGTTCGGAGAGATGACGAGGTAAAAGAATTTAAATTTCGGCTAGTAGATGAAACCCGAAATTAGTGGCGTTGTTATAAAAAAAGCTACAAAATGGAATTGCAGCTTCTTTCAAATAGGTAATATAAAGTGAATTATTTTTACCGTTAAGCTAGGAAATCTTCGCCAGCTTCGGGAATAAGAACTATGGCATCAGAGATTTCTTCTAACACTTCTTTAAATTCATGAGGGTCGCCAACAAGAGCGGGCATGGTTCCATAATGCATAGGAATTGCAAGCTCAGGATCTAGCATTTCAACAGCATAAGCAGCTTCCTCAGCGCCCATTGTGTATAAGTCGCCAATTGGGGCTAAAACAACGTGCGGTTCATAAAGTTCGCCATATAAAGAAAGGTCAGAGAAGATATTGGTATCTCCCATATGGTAGATGCATAAGTCACTTTCAAAAGAAAGAATAAGCCCAGCTGGTTGCCCCGTGTACTCCCCTTTGAATGATGAGCTATGGTTTGCCGAAACCATTGTTACAGAGAAATCATCAAAATTGACGGTGCCACCTTTATTCATCTCAACACATTGGCTTTCGTTAAGTCCATACTTTCTTAATACCGCAAGAAGTTCAACAATGCCAACTACTTTACAACCTGTATTCTTAGCAATCTCGAGCGTATCGCCCACGTGGTCTTCATGGCCGTGAGTTAAAAGAATGAAATCAGCTTTTTCAACTTCTTTTAAGTGTTCAGGTGTACTAGGATTTCCTTTTAGGAATGGATCTACATAAATGATATTTCCATCAGGGCTAATAAATTTAAATGCAGAGTGGCCTAGCCAATATCCTTTTATATTCGTTTCCATAATTTATAAGGGTTAAGTTCATATTTAACTTAATGAATGTTTTGCTACAATAACGCGTTCCATCTAAGACATTTTAAACTGCTATATTTTATATAATAAGAACATGGGATTTTTTGACAAAGTAAATAATTTATTTAGTGGCGATGGTTCTGACAGAAAAGAACTTTGGAACCCAGTTACAACTTTAGAAGATTTGGATACGATTTTCCTAGCTTCTAATGAGCAACCACAAGTTGTTTTTAAGCATAGCGGAAGTTGCAGCGTTAGTTTTTTTGCAAAACGAAATGTCGATTCACCGTCTCTATGGGAAGGAAAAGAAGCAGGTTTACATATTATTGATGTAATCCGTCATCGCCCCATTTCCCTTGGCTTTGCTGAGCGTGTTAACATTCGCCATGAATCTCCCCAGCTTTTTGTTATAAAAGATGGGGAAGTTATTTGGAGCGGTTCTCACCAACAAGTGAATGCGCAAAATGTAGAACAGGTTTTTGCTAATCTCGCTTCTAATTAATAACCAGAAGCATAGCCATCACCGCGCGAGTCTACTCCGCTAGATTTTGTCCCATCCTCGTCAATAAATATGATATGTGCCCGTGCAACGCTTTGCTGAGAGAGTTCGTGACCTTTATCACGCAATAGACGTTGGGTATCTGGACTTAGGCCGTAAGGATCAAAAAACAATCTATCTGGAAACCATTGATGATGGATCCGTGGCGCTGAAACTGCTTGTTGAGCATTCATCCCAAATACTCCCATATTAAGGAAGGTTTGTAGTGTTGCAGTAATAATTCTAGGTCCACCTGCAGCACCAAGAATCATACTTGGTTTGCCATTCTTAGAAACAATGGTTGGCGTCATACTGCTTAGCATTCGTTTTCCTTTCTCAATGGCATTTGCTTCACCACCAATTAAGCCAAACATATTAGGAACGCCTGGCTGTGCTGAGAAATCGTCCATTTCGTTATTAAGAAGAAAACCAGCACCAGTTACTGCTACATGACTTCCAAAAGAGCCGTTCAATGTAGTTGTAACTCCTACGGCATTTCCATCTTTATCAATTACTGAAAAATGTGTGGTTTGGTCAGGTTCTTTATAGCCTTTTGTTTCACCGTGTTTTAAAGAACTTGAAGGAGTTACTTTATCCATTGAAAAAGATTCCATTCTAGAACTGTTATACGCTTTACTAATTAGTTCGCCTTGTGGAATTTCCCAAAAATCTGGATCACCTAGATAGAAAGAGCGATCTGCAAAAGCTCGTCGCATTGCTTCCGCTAATAAGTGTACATAATCCGCAGAATTGTGGCCCATAGCTTTGAGATCATAATCTTCTATCATGGATAGAATTTGAGCTACGGCTATACTACCACTACTTGGAGGAGGCATTATTGCAAGTTCATACTCATGAAACTTAACCTTAATTGGATCGCGCCATTTACTGTGATAATTTTGTAAGTCTTTATGAGATATAATTCCATTTTGAGACTTCATCTCATTCACAATAGCATCGGCTACAGGACCCGAGTAAAATCCTTCTCTTCCAAACTCAATGATTTGTTCGATAACCATCGCTAAATCTTTCTGAACAAAAAGCTCACCTTCTTGAAAGGGCTCCTTGTTTGCTTTAAGGAAATATTTTGAAGAGCCCTCATATTTAGCAAATCTGGAAGCATGGTTGTTCATGTCTTCTGCTTGTGAATAAGAGAGGTAATATCCATTTTTTGCTAACTCAAGAGCTGGTCGCAATACTACATCAAGAGGTAAACGGCCATATCTTTTATGAGCCGTTATCATTCCGTCTACAGCTCCGGGAACGCCAGAGGCAAGAATTCCTTGTTGGCTAAGTTCAGGCTGAAATTCCCCATCTCGAATATACATATCCGCAGTGGCACGAAGCGGCGCAATTTCTCTAAAATCTAGCGCTTTGGTTGTTCCATCACTAAGACGAATCATCATAAAGCCACCACCACCAAGGTTACCAGCTCTTGGTAAGGTAACAGCAAGAGCAAACTGAACAGCAACAGCGGCATCTACGGCGTTACCACCTTGTTCTAAAATTTGTTTACCCGCTGAGGAAGCATACACATCTGCGGAAACAACTAGGCCGTTATCATAAGTTTTGGTCCAGCCGGTTTGGGCTTGTACTTGGTTACCAATAAAAAGGAGAAAGAAAAGACTAAGTAAAAATGATTTCATTTGCATCTGGGATGATATTCTTTGTGAACTTGGTGTAGAAGTGAACGGTCTATATTTGTATTAATTTCAGTTGTACGTATATATGAACACCTAAATATATGAGGATAAACGGGTTTTTCTAATTCAGCTTTGTCCAATTTTATAAATGAGCGTTTTAAATAAATGTTTTTGTTAATTATATCTGGATAATTAAGACTTACTTGTTCCCAATTTCTGAATTGTAACAAGAACGTAATCAAATTCATGCAACAATTGGAGAAATTTCTTGCAAGAACTTGAATGAATTCATGCAGGAATTTGAACGAGTTCTTACAAGTATTGGAGAGAGAAGTAGTAAGAACTTAAAAAATACTCTTGGCCTTCGTTCCGATTTACTGACAGAAATCGAAATGAGACTTTAAGACCTAGGATGAAATTCTTTGTGAACCTGGTGTAGAAAAGAGCGATCTACATGGGTATAAATTTCCGTGGTAAGAATGGAAGAATGTCCTAACATTTCTTGCACTGCACGTAAATCTGCGCCACCTTCTAAAAGGTGAGTTGCAAATGAGTGTCTAAAAATATGAGGGTAAACAGGTTTTTGTAGCTCAGCTTCTGCGGCTGCTTTTTGGACGATATTCCAGATGCTCATTCTGGTTAAAGCACCACCTCGTTGGTTTAAGAAAACACGGTTTTTAGCCTTTTCAGCTTTGCTTGGTTTGAAGAAAAGAGGTCGTACAAATTCTAAATAATGCGAGATCGCATCTTGGGCAATTTCGCCCACAGGAACTAATCGCTCTTTGTTTCCTTTCCCAATCACTCGGATGAAACCAATTTCGAAAAACATTCTGTCTACTTCTAATCCTGTTAATTCACTCACTCTCATTCCTGTACCGTACAGTGTTTCTAGGATGGCTTTATTTCTAATGCCAGCGGGAGTTTCAAGATTGGGCGTACTTAATAGCGCTTCAATTTCATCGGGATTGAGAACTTCTGGTAGCTTCTTCGCTTTTTTGGGAAGTTCAATAAGCTCGGCTGGATTGGCTTGCGCTAATCCTTCTGCGGTAGCAAATTCATGAAATCCTCTTATACTCGATATATTCCGAGCGATAGAACTAGAAGAGAGTAACTCATGGTCGATGAGATAATCCAAAAACTGTTCGATATGATTTAGCGTAACTCCAGATAAGTCAGATATTTTATGCTCGGCCAATAAGTAGTTTAAATACCGTTCAATATCATTTCTATAGGAAAGGATGGAATTATTTGAGAGACCTTTTTCGAGCTTAATAAACTGTATGTATAAGTCTACATGTGGCTTAAAAGGGTTCATTAATCCATTTTCTTATCGTCAGTCTGCTCAGTATTCATACCTTGAATTTCGCTGGGAAGTTCAATAGGTGCTTCTGGTGCTTTTGGCAGTTCCTTTTTTCCTTCTGGATACTCAATTCTACTATGATACACGCCAACAAGAATATTTAGAAAAGCTTCTTTAACGATGTGTAAATCTCTAAACGTAAGTGGACAATGGCTAAGCTGCCCTTCGGAAACACGGTCGTCAACCATTCGGTTTACAAGGTTTTCTAGTTTGGTATAGTTTGGATTTTTCATCGCTCTAGAGGCGGCTTCAATGCCATCAGCCAATAAAAGAATACCGGTCTCTTTTGTGGATGGAAGGGGCCCATCGTAGCGAAATTGATCTTCGCTAAGAATATCTTTCATCGCTGGATCTTCTTTCGCTTTTTCGTAAAAGTATCGGATGACAGAAGTTCCATGATGCGTTCTTATAAAATCAATAATGGATTCAGGAAGGCCATATTCTTCTGCCATTTTCACCCCTTCACTAACATGAGCTTTAATAACCATTGCACTCATTTGGGGTTTCAATTTATCGTGTTCGTTTACGCCACCACCTTGGTTTTCAACAAAGTATGCGGGTTTAACAGTTTTGCCAATATCATGGTAAAGAGCACCAACACGGCATAGCAATGGATTTGCCCTAATAGCAGAAGCCGCTGCTTCGGAGAGATTAGCTACTTGTAAACTATGATGAAATGTACCCGGCGCTTTATTCATTAACTCTTTTAGTAGAGGGCGATTGGTATCGCTCATCTCTAGCAAGGTGAAATCAGTTGTAACACCAAACAGTTTTTCAAATAAAAGGATGATAGGGTAAGTGAAAAGGATAAAAACAGCATTAATTGCGATAAATAAGCTCTGGTTCAAGTAGGCTTCCCAGCCACTTAATTTAGCTAAGGCAAAACCTCCTGTTACAATGATGTAGGTTAAGAACACCACGCCTGGTGTGGTGAAGAAGAACTGAGATCTATCCTTGATATCTCGTACAGAAAAAACACCCATGCTACATGCACAAATGGTGGCAATGGTAAATTCGAAGTCGTTTCCATTTACTAGGCCAACAAGAGAGGCTAAAGTAACGGACGCAATAATTCCCACTCTCGAGTCGAAAATAATAGTAAGAATAATGGGAGCGATTGCGATAGGTATTACATAAGGAGAAGCAATTTCGAATTTGAAAACTAGTGCACTACAGATGCTTATTAAGCCAAGAGTAAGAAACACCAAAAAGAAAAGGCCGTTATGGCTACTAATGTTTCGGCGATAAAGGTAGATATAAATGAAAAAGACTAATGAAATGGCAATAATGGCAATTACACCACCAGAAAATCGTAACCAACGTTCTGCTAAAGATGCATTTTCGGATCGGGTTTGAGCTAAGCTGTTTAATATGTTTGCACGGTCTTGAGTTACAATATCTCCCTTTCGGATGATAACTTGGCCTTGTGCTATGGCACCTTTTGTTTCTGAAATGGTTGCTATGGCCTCAGCAATTCGAGTGTCAGTATCGCCTTGGTTGTACAAATAATTCGGTAGAATTGATTTGTTATACAACTCAATAGCTAATTGGGCTTCTTGTTCATTAAACTGTCGGTTCATCCGGAACTGAGCGTATTCATTCGCTTCTTTGCGGTCTCGTACTCGCGCTAAAGTAATTGTCTGTTCTGTACTATTAACCGAATTACGGATGGTAATTTCATTTTGAGTTAGCCCCGCTTTACTCATATTGATAATACCCTCATTTAATAGTTGTTCAATGAGGCTTTCGAGTTCTTTTTTTATTGTAGCGCCAATAAAACGGTTAGAGGGTAGGTTGTTCCATTGTACTTGGAGATAGCTATTAAAGAGAATATTCCATGACGGTTCAGTTAAGCCCACTTCATTAGTGGTGAATGCTTGAACAAAGCGAATACTATCAGAAAACGTAGTTTGAGAATTATTTCTTTTGCTACTTTGCCAGTTATAATAGCTTTCTAAAACAGGCTGAATCCCACGATATAGAGAGTCAATTTTTGCTTGGATTGCAATAGGAGCATTGCTATCAACTCGGTAAATAGGTGCGATGTTCTTTTGGATTGTCTCTTTTTCAGCTTCAATTTCCTCAGGCGTTTTGTTTACGGCAAAAGTAAAAGGAGCTGTGAGATCATCAATGCGCCAAGGTTGCCCTACTGTATAGTTAAAACCTGAATTGATGGTGGCGTGCGGCAAAGAAAGCACGGAGATGGCTATAAAAACCACAAATATGAAAGCGCGAATAAAAGGATTTCGCTTTAAGGAATAAGCTTCTTGTTCCTTTTTCATTTTCTCCCCAATTAAAGGGGCCAATTCTTTCTTTTTTGGAGCTAGTCCAAATTTTTCGAGTAAACTCATAAATAAATTTCTTATTTCGCTAAGAAGTATACCAAGCGTTGCGCAATTTACAAATCAATTATTCAATTAAGTACTACAATTCGTTGTTTTGTACTCAGTAATAGAACTTCATTTAACCTATCTTCCAATAATAAAAATCACACTTCATACATGTCGTTTAAAACCAAAAAAAGCCTAGGCCAACACTTCTTAACCGATAGTAACGTGCTTTTCAATATTGTAGAAGCAATACGAGCGGATAGAACTGATCGAATAATTGAGATTGGTCCTGGTACAGGTGCGCTCACAAAATGGCTTGTTGACAAGTATGACGATGTTCACGCGATAGAAGTTGACCCGAGAGCGGTTTCGGTTTTAGAGCACAGTTTGAAAGGATTAACTATACATCAGAAAGATGTACTTAAGGTAGATTGGAAAGAGCTTGTTGCCCCCGAAGGCAAAACGTATGTGATTGGAAATTTACCATATTATATTACCAGCCCCATTCTTTTTAGCTTGTTAGAATCAAGACACCTTTTTGAGGATGCAATCCTAATGATGCAGAAGGAAGTGGCAGAGCGGTTGGTAGCTGTGCCTTCTAATAAACAGTATGGAATTTTGAGCGTTCAAACTCAACTTATGAGCACGCCCGAACTTCTTTTTAATGTATCTCCAAATTCATTTAATCCACCGCCAAAAGTAATGAGCTCTGTAATCAGGCTCACTTTCGATAAACCCAAAATGGCTTGTTCAGACAAAGCATTGAAAGCGGTAGTACGTACTGCCTTCAATCAGCGCCGTAAGAAGTTGAGCAATTCCTTAAAGCCAGTAATGGGCGACTTTGTGCCTGAAGGTTTTAATTTAGACGAGCGAGCAGAGAATTGGGCACCCGAAGTATATGCAAACTTGGCAGAGTTACTTGAAGCATCTGACAAGTTAGCTTAAAAGCTTTCTATTCTGTCCTACAACTATTCAGAATCATCAGCCTTAAAAATTTGAAAACCTCCCAATGTTATTTGGTACGGTAGTTGCTTTACCTGATGCAGATTAAAAAATGGGTTCAATCCCGATTATTAACGTTAACATAAAACAAAATAGGAGTCATACACATGGCTAGCATTAAACCTTTAGGCGACCGCGTGCTCGTTAAAGCGGACGTAGCTGAGGAAGTAACCAGCTCTGGTCTGTACATCCCTGATACAGCTAAAGAAAAACCGCAACAAGGTACGGTTGTGGCGGTAGGTCCTGGAAAAGTTGAAAACGGAACCAAAATTGAAATGTCGGTTAAAGAAGGTGATAAAGTTCTTTACGGCAAATACGCAGGTACTGAAGTAACTTTAGATAGTGAAGAATACCTAATTATGCGTGAATCTGATATCGTAGGCATCTTGGCCTAAGCTCAGATTGAATAAAAGAACAGTCAATTAAATAATTTAAAACAGAAGATAAACTATGTCTAAGTTAATACACTACGATATGGAAGCTCGTGACGCCCTTAAACGCGGTGTTGATAAGCTTGCCGACGCAGTAAAAGTAACCCTAGGGCCACGTGGCCGTAACGTTGTAATCGAAAAATCATTTGGTGGACCAAATGTAACCAAAGATGGTGTTACCGTTGCCAAAGAAATTGAACTCTCTGATAAAGTAGAGAACATGGGTGCACAAATGGTGAAAGAAGTTGCTTCAAGAACTAGCGATAATGCTGGTGATGGTACAACTACTGCAACCGTTCTTGCGCAAGCAATTGTAAGTGCAGGTTTAAAAAATGTTACTGCCGGCGCTAACCCAATGGATTTGAAAAGAGGCATCGACAAAGCTGTTGAAGCTATTGTAGAAGCTCTTAGAAAACTAAGTAAGGATATTGACGGACGTGACGAGATCGCCCAAGTTGGTACCATTTCTGCAAATAACGACGAGTTTATTGGTAACCTAATTGCTGACGCTATGGAAAAAGTTGGCAAGGATGGTGTTATCACTGTTGAAGAAGCTAAAGGAACTGAAACTTTCCTAGAAACAGTAGAAGGTATGCAGTTCGATCGTGGCTACCTTTCTCCATACTTTGTAACTGATTCAGAGAAAATGACTACTGAATTAGAAGATCCATACATCTTAATCTTCGATAAGAAGGTTTCTAGTATGAAAGATCTACTTCCAGTATTGGAAAAAGTAGTACAAACAGGAAAACCACTTTTAATTATTGCTGAAGATGTTGAAGGCGAAGCTCTTGCAACTTTAGTAGTAAACAAATTACGTGGCTCGCTTAAAATTGCAGCTGTAAAAGCTCCTGGTTTTGGAGATCGTCGTAAAGCAATGTTAGAAGACATCGCTATTTTAACTGGCGGTACTGTTATTTCTGAAGAGCGTGGTTACACCCTAGAAAAAGCAGAACTAGAGCATTTAGGTCGTGCAGTTCGTGTTTCTATCGACAAAGACAATACTATTATTGTTGATGGTGCTGGTAAAGACGACGACATCAAAGCTCGTGTAAACCAAATCAAATCTCAGATTGAAGGTACAACTTCTGATTACGATCGTGAGAAGCTACAAGAGCGTCTTGCTAAATTAAGTGGTGGTGTTGCTGTACTTTACATCGGTGCTGCTTCTGAAGTTGAAATGAAAGAGAAAAAAGCTCGCGTTGAAGATGCATTACATGCAACTCGTGCAGCTGTTGAAGAAGGTATTGTTCCTGGTGGTGGCGTTGCTCTACTTAGAACTGTTTCAGCTCTCGATAGCTTAGAAGCTGCTAATGCCGACGAAAAAGTAGGTTTCGCAATTGTAAGAACAGCTGTTGAAGCTCCTTTACGTACTATTGCAAACAACGCTGGTGTTGAAGGTGCAATCGTAATTCAAAGAGTACTTGACGGAAAAGGTGCTTTTGGTTACAACGCACGTACTGAAGTGTATGAAGACTTAATTAAAGCGGGTGTAATTGACCCAACTAAAGTAACTAGAAATGCACTCCAAAATGCTGCATCTGTAGCTGGTTTATTATTGACTACCGAAGCGGTAATCTCTGAAAAACCAGAAGAAGATAAAGGTGGCCCAGCTATGCCAGACATGAGTGGTATGGGTGGAATGGGAGGCATGGGCGGAATGATGTAATATCATCCCCTCATAAATCTTATTAAGATTATAGCCCCGAGCATTAAGTTGTTCGGGGCTTTTTTTATTGAATATGGATTCACTTCAAAATTTCTTCAAACAGGGATTTATAATGTGGTCCTTTTGGTATTTATTCTTTTCTTAGATAGTAGCGGACTAAGACTACTATATGAATACTGAAAAAAACTTAATCCCTCACATTACTTAGCTTAAGAAAATTATATACTTTTACACCAAAAGTATTTTAATAAACATATAGTTTTATCAGTTTCTGATTTCTTTTTATAACGCTTCAATAGGACAAAACTCATCAAATACCTAGTTGTAACAATAATTCTTTTCTTAGTTACCCAGAACGCTTTTTCTCAAGCTATTGAAGAACAAAATTTTGTTGTAACTCACTACGGAATTGAAGAGGGCTTACCTCAAAGTTCTGTAAATGATTTGCTACAGGCAAAGTCTGGATATATCTGGTTAGCTACTTACGCTGGGCTTGTTAAGTTTGATGGAAATAAATTCACCACATATAACAGTTCTAATGTAGAAGGTATTCAATACGATAGAATATTAAACGTATTTGAAGGTGCTGATGGGGATGTTTGGGTTCTTCCAGAAGAGATAGAACCAATAATTGGACATTTTAAGGATGGTGAAATGAAAATGTTCACCTTTCCTGGTGAGTCAAAGAGTAAACTAGAAATTTATGTGCATAATGATGATACATGGCTTACTGCAGCAGGTAAGGTGTACAAATTTATCAACAACAAATTTATAGAAGCACCATTGGATACAGCAAAAATCTTAGAGAGTAAAGCTTTAAATAAAACCAACGATGTGTGGATGTTTGAAGAGAATAAGATTTTCTATTCAGAGGGAGATTCAGTTTCAGTATATAAAGAACTCCTGCCTAGCGAAGGATTAATTTTAGGTATGATTGAGTTTCCCAAAGGCTCGAATACGCTTTACCTAGGCACCCAAAAAAATGTGATACTTAGAATTGAAGGTGATGAGCAAATCATATTGCAAGAGGAAGAAGACTTACCGCCCGGAAAATTCTTAAGATACTATTCTGATAATAAGAACTTATTTGCAATTGTTGGTGGTAAACTGCTGTTATGGAATGGGCAAACCTTCGAGCCGTTCATGTTTAAGGCAGACTTACCCGAAAATCTATACTTCGAAGATATAATTGCTGATTACGAAGGTAATTATTGGCTTGGAACGGAAGGGGATGGGCTTTTTAAGTTGCGTCCTACCGCCATAAGTATGATAGATAAAGATCAAGGTTTGGAAAACGAAAAAATGCTTTCGCTCACCACGCTTAAAGATGGAAGGATGCTTTTCTCTACAAATTGTGGTGGGATTTACGAGTGGAAAAACGGTAAAGCTACCTTGTCAGCAATACAAAAACATATGAGCGCCGTTTGTAATTGGTCGATTTTTGAAGATTCAAAAAATAATATCTGGGTAGGAGATGCCACTCTTTATATGACAAAATCTCTCAATGAACCTGGGAAATATTTTATAGAAAAAGACGGCTTTACTACCAATGGAGTGCGGGGTATTCTAGAAGATATGAAAGGAAATATCTGGGTAGCATCAAATGTTGGAGTTTTTAAGTATGATGGGGTTTCTTTTGAGAATTATACTTCCAAAGACGGACTATATAATGATTACACAAATACTATATATGAAGATAGAAATGGTTCTATTTGGGTAGGTACTGCTTATGGTGCTAATAAGATAAGTGATAATAAAGTCACGAAAATTGAGCTAATCCATAATGTAGGCGATACCTCAAAATTCTCTCAACCTAACATTCGCTCTTTCTTTGAAGATGAAAATGGCACAATGTGGATAGGATCTTATGGAAATGGTTTATTCCGATTAAAAAATGGACAGGTAAATAATATCACAACCGAACATGGCTTGTTCGATAACGTTGTCTCCCATCTTGTTTTGGATGAGCTGGGGAATTTCTGGATGGGTAGTAATAGAGGAATTTCAAGAGTAAGCAGAAGGGACTTAAATATTTTTTTTGACGGAAACATTGAGGAAGTAAAGTCCTATTCGTACGGAATTTCTGACGGAATGAACTCACCTGAGACGAATGGAGGGTTCTCCCCAAGTACAATTACCGATTCGCTAGGAAATATCTATTTTCCAACGGTGCAAGGAGTAGCCGTTGTCTCAACTCGGCAAATAATATCAAATAACGTGCCCCCACCAGTTTATATAGAAAATTTACGTACAGTTGATGGTGGGATTTCTAATGCAGAGCTCATCGAGTTACCATACGATAATCCATTTCTTGAGATTGAATACACAGCGGTTAGTTTTAGCTCTCCTAAAAAAATGAATTTTAAGTATAGAATGCTGGGGTTAGACGACTCTTGGATAGATGTGGGGAATCGTAGGGTTGCGTTATATTCCAAAATCCCACCAGGGGAATATACCTTTCAAGTTATTGCAAGTAATAACGATGGTGTTTGGAATACTACAGGAGCATCTGTTCACCTCAAAATAATACCTCCGTTTTGGCAAACTCCTTGGTTCATTGTGGGTATAAGTTTGTTGTTCCTTTCAGCCATTGGGATGGGGATTTATTATCGATTGTTGTTTTTCAAAAAAGAGAATGAAAAGCAGAAAAGATTCAGTCAACAGCTGATAGACTCGCAGGAACAAGAGCGCAGAAGGATAGCATCTGAATTACATGATGGGCTTGGCCAGCAAATTCTTGTTATAAAAAACCGAGTTGAAATGGCCCAGAATAATGTTAAAAGTGACAAAAATTTAGACGAAGAACTTCATGAGATTATGGAAAGTGCTACTATTTCTATTCAAGAAGTTCGTGCTATTTCACATGCTTTAAGGCCAGTTCATTTAGAAAAATTTGGGTTAACAGAAGCGATAAAAAATTTATATAATCAGCTTGAACAAACATCAGCTATTGAATGGATTAATCATATAGATGACATCGACGGACTAATTTCAAAGGATAAAGACATTAATTTTTTTCGAGTTTTACAGGAAGGTTCTAAGAACATTCTAAAACACTCGTCGGCAAAACAAGCCTCTATCATAATAAGACGTTTTGAAACTGAAATTAGAGTGATTATGAGTGATGATGGCACTGGGTTTGATCTGAAAGAAAAGCAAGGCTCAAGTGGGTTAGGGTTTCTAGGGATGCAAGAAAGGATTGATACTCTAGGAGGTTCTCTAATTATAGAGTCACAAATTGGAGAGGGAACGGTAATTAAAATTATTTTGCCAATAACGTAATTATGGATAAAGCAGTTAGTATTGTAATAGTTGATGATCACGAGCTTATTCGAAAAGGTCTAAAACAAGTTCTAGAAGAGAGGTCTAACCTTACTTTATTTGAAGCTTCAAATGGAAAAGAAGCTCTGGAGGTAATCCGTGAACAAAAACCCGAAATCGCAATTCTTGATATAGAAATGCCAGTACTAACTGGATTAGAGGTTGCAAAAAGTGTCCAAAATGAAGGTTTGTCTATTGAGATAATATTTCTGACAATGTACAATGACGAATCGATGTTTAATAAAGCGATGGATATCGGGGTGAAAGGGTACGTATTGAAGGAAAATACCGTCTCTGAAATTGTGCAGAGCTTAAAAGCTGTAATGGATGGCAAATATTACGTAAGCCCAGCCATTTCAGATTTTTTACTAAGACGAAATAGTAAGTTTATATCTCCTGCTTCCGATGCTAGTGGCTTATATCTCCTTACCCCATCTGAAAGAAACATGTTAAGGTTAGTAGGTGAAATGAAAACAAATCAAGAGATTGCAGTTTTGCTAAATATTAGCATTAAAACTGTGCAAAATCACAGAAGTAATATGTGCAATAAATTGGGCTTAAAAGGCACTCATGCATTGCTTAAGTTTGCTGTAGATCAATCCTCTCAGCTATAAAATCCTCGCAATCAAACAAAGTAATTGTTGCTTAATGGCTGTGGAGCCTTTTCGTGAGATTCTGAAAGTTTCAGAATAAGAGATTTTATGAGTACTCCTACCTATAAAATTTAGTAACCCTTCCTATTGTAGTTCAAAGGTATCATTAAGATGTTAACCACTCTTTATTCGCCACCTCAAATACCGCAGCTTAAATGAAAATAATGATTGTTGACAATGATACGAGTATGCTTCGTATGCTTAAAAGTATCATCATGAGCAGTAGTATCAATTTCGGACAAATAATAGAATGTGTAAGTGCGGAGGAAGCCATTACAAAGTACTTTATTCATAAACCAGATTGTGTGTTGATGGATGTTGAATTGGAGAAAATGGATGGACTTGAAGCAACTGAAATCATTTATGCGCAAGACAAACTAGCTAAAGTGATAATAGTAACAAGCTATGATTCCCCAACTGCTAGAAATAAAGCAAAAGAAATAGGAGCAAGAGACTTTGTAGCGAAGGATTGTCTTTCTGATGTTATTCCCATTATTCAAAAAATAGTCTGTCAAAGATGAACTTTGTATAGGTATTACTACCTATAAAGTAGGGGAGTAATACCTATTGTAGCACACGTGTTTAATTTTCATTTTTGTGAAGATTAAAGAAGTCTGAGAATAGAATTGAAAAGGGTTTTCGGGTGCATAGTATTTCTGAATCTGGTTTGAAAGTGATTTCTAACAAGCAATTACTAAAAACCAGAAGACAACATAAGGGCTCAGGAATAAAAATGGGGCAAATTGGGAAATAAGGGGACACCCAATTATACCAACTAGGGGTATTTAGGAAGATTGGGTTAATGGGGGGGATGATTAAATATCATTCCCTCATGATTCTAATTAAGTTTATAGCTCCGAGCATTTAGTTGTTCGGAGCTTTTTTATGCTATCGAAACAATGGAATATTGTAAGTACGATTTAACAGTTAGCACTTTCCAATTATCATTATCATTATCATCCCGTCAATGTTAATCGAGATTCCTGTTTTCATAGGAATGAGGTAGTTAGGTTTGTTAGAAATAAGAATCATATCAGCTAGTATCTAAAATCTAAAATCTCAATACTAACTACTAAAATCACCACCACAATTTCCCAGTCGGATCTTGCTTAATGGATTGAAGTACTTTCATGTAATTTGCACGTTCAAAAGCGGCGGGCTCTTTGATGTTGCGTTGGCTCATCGCACCTCGCATTTGGGTTACAGATTCGTATTCATGTTTATCCATCCAAGAAAGTAATTCTTCTGTAACTTCATTTAGACGGGGTATTCCTTTTTTGAGAAGTTCAGCTGCCATCATAGTTACAGTAGCTCCAGAGAGAATTCCTTTCACAACATCTTCGCCAGTATGCACACCACCAGTAATTGCAAAATCAGATTTGATATGCCCGTACAGTATGGCTGTCCAACGTAAAGGCAAGCGTAAATCATCCGAAGTGCTTAATACCAAGTTTGGGGTTACTTCAAAATTCTCGATATCTAAATCGGGTTGGTAAAAGCGGTTAAACATCACAAGACCTTTTGCCCCAACTTCTGTCATTTTTTGTGCCATATTGGGAATAGAAGAGAAAAAAGGACTGAACTTTACTGCTACAGGAATCTTAACTCTTTTGCAAACTTCACGCAGTGTTTTCAAGTAGATGTCTTCCACTTCAAAACTTGAGACCTCTGGGTTTGTTGGGATGAAATAGATGTTGAGTTCGAGTGCATCAGCTCCCGCTTCTTCCATTAATCGAGCGTACTTAACCCAACCACCATTAGAAGCTCCATTCAGGCTAGCGATAATGGGTATGTCAACCATTATTTTCGCCTTTTGGATGTTTTCCAGATAGGTTTCTGGTCCTACTTCGTACGAATCCATTTCGGGGAAGTAACTCAGAGCTTCCCCAAAACTTTCAGCGCCGTGGGTGAGAAAATGATCCACCTCAATGCTATTGATGTCAATTTGTTCCTCAAACAAGGAATGCATCACAACAGCTCCGGCACCGTTATCTTCCATTAGTTTGATGTTGTCCAGATTCTGAGATAAAGGAGAAGCTGAAGGAACGATTGGAGAGCTTAAATCAAGATCCAAATACTTAGTTGAAAGGTCCATGATATTCTCCTGCTAGTTTGATTCTTCTTTTGTGATAGGTGCTTTCGACAACTCGGAAAGTATATCCCAATGGTCGGTTGCAGATTTTTGAGCTTGATCTAAGAACTCTTTTGCTTTCCTAGGACTTGTACGTGCTAGTAAACTATAGCGCTGTTCGTTATAGAGGTAATCTTTAAGCGGAACTTTTGGTTTTTTAGAATCCAACTGAAGTGGATTTTTGCCTTCCGCTACAAGTCTTGGATCATAACGATATACTGGCCAATGGCCACTTTCAGCAGCTAGTTTCTGTTGGCTGAATCCTTTCGACATATCAATACCATGTGCGATACAGTGACTGTAAGCAATGATTAGAGATGGGCCGTCATAGGCTTCAGCCTCTTTGAAAGCTTTGATCATTTGGTTTTCATTGGCACCTAATGCAACCTGAGCTACATAAACGTAACCGTAATTCATCATGATTTTACCAAGGTCTTTTTTCGGCGTTGGTTTACCACCCGCGGCAAACTTAGCAATCGCACCAAGTCCTGTAGCTTTCGAAGCTTGACCACCAGTGTTAGAATAAACCTCAGTATCCATCACTAATACGTTCACATTATTGCCAGAAGCGAGGACGTGATCCAAACCACCAAAGCCAATGTCGTATGCCCAACCATCGCCCCCAATAATCCAGACAGACTTTCTGATAAGAGAATCTGCAAATTCTTCGAGTCTGCGAGCTTGGCTAGTAGGTTTTGTTTTGAGACGTTTAAGTAGCTCTTCTACACGTTTGTGTTGAGCTTGAATACCAGCCTCAGTTGATTGGTCTGCAGCAATAAGCTCATCCACTAACGCCTCAGGAAGCTCATTTCCTGCCATTTGTTTTAGAAGATTGATTGCAGTTTCTGTTTTCTTATCCTGAGCCAATCTCATACCTAATCCAAACTCTGCGTTATCTTCAAAGAGAGAATTATTCCAAGCAGGACCACAACCTTCTTTGTCTGTGCTCCAAGGTGTTGTAGGCAAGTTACCGCCATAAATACTAGAACATCCAGTTGCATTAGCAACAATCATTCTGTTACCGAATAATCGAGTTAGTAAACTTAGATATGGTGTTTCACCACAACCAGCACATGCACCTGAAAACTCGAAATAAGGATCTAGTAATTGAGTTTCTTTGGTTTTATTAAACTCGATTTCAGGATGATCTTGAATCTTCATTGAAGGAAGGTCAACAAAGTAATCCCAGTGTTTTTCGTCTTCTTTCGGGATGGATAATTTAGGCTCCATGTTAATCGCTTTGCGACTCACATTTGTTTTATCCTTAACAGGACAAACTTCCACACAAAGAGTACATCCAGTACAATCATCTAAAGAAACCTGAATGGTGTATTCCTTATCAGGAAGTTCTTTGAAGCGTGCTTTTGTGTGTTTAAAACCTTCTGGTGCATTATCTAATAACTCTGGTTCCACAACTTTAGAGCGGATTACAGAGTGAGGACAAGCCAGTACACATTTACCACATTGAATACAGATTTCGGGATCCCAAATAGGAACCTCCATGGCAAGATTTCTCTTTTCCCATTTGGTTGTTCCAGAAGGGTAGGTTCCATCACAAGGAAGCGCACTTACAGGTAGTTCATCTCCGTATCCATTAATGATTTCTGAGATTACATTTTGTACAAACTCAGGTGATTCTTTCGGCATGCTTCCTCTGGCTTGAATATGTGAAGTAGCCTTCTTAGGAATTTGTACTTTATGTAGGTTTGCCAAAGACATATCAACGGCATTGTTGTTCATTTGAACAACAGTATCTCCGCGTTTACCGTAGGTTTTTTGGATGTATTCTTTGATTTTGGTAATCGCTTGCTCTTTGGGTAGCACTCCCGAAATCGCAAAGAAACAGGTCTGCATTACGGTATTGATGCGAATGCCTAGTTTCGCTTCGTGAGCTACTTTATAGGCATCTATCACATACAGTTTAAGTTCTTTATCGAGAATCTGCTGTTGAACGTTTTTAGGAAGATTTCCCCATACTTTATCGGCATCAAAAGGGCTGTTCAAGAGAACGGTAGCTTTTTTTGCTGCCAAAGCGAGAGTATCATAACGTTGTAAGAACCCAAACTGATGAACCCCTACGAAATCAGCGTTTTTAATCAAATAAGGACGATTTACGGGGTCTTTACCAAAACGAAGGTGAGAAATGGTTTTAGCACCAGATTTCTTAGAATCATACACGAAATAACCCTGTGCATTCAGGTCGGTTTCTTCGCCAATAATCTTGATGGAGTTTTTATTTGCTCCAACGGTTCCATCAGAACCTAAACCCCAGAATACCGCTTTAGTAGTATCTTTGGTTTCGATATCAAATTCGGCATCGAAATCTAGGGAAGTATGGGTTACGTCATCTTTAATCCCAATGGTGAAATGGTTTTTTGAATGTGTTTTACCAAGTTCATCAAAAATGGCTTTTACCATTGCTGGGGTAAATTCTTTGGATGATAATCCATATCTACCGCCGGTAATTTTTGGAATGCGACTGAATTTTGGTTTTTCTGAAGACTGGTCTTCGAACAACGCAGAAATCACATCCTGATAAAGAGGTTCTCCCATTCCGCCAGGTTCTTTAGTTCTATCTAATACGGAAATAGAGGTTACCGTTTCGGGCATTACGTTGAGGAGGTGTTCAATAGAAAAAGGTCGGAATAAACGGACTTTAATAACGCCCACTTTTTCACCTTTAGAAACGAGGTGTTGTACGGTTTGATCTACCGTATCGGCCCCAGAACCCATTACAATAATAACTTTTTCTGCATCAGGAGCGCCTACATAATCAAAGAGGTGATAACTTCTGCCAGTGAGTTCTTCGAACTCTCGCATTACGTTATTTACAATCTCGGGAGTGGCGTTATAAAATGGATTAACAGTTTCGCGGCCTTGGAAAAAGACATCTGGATTTTGAGCAGTACCGCGTATGAATGGATTGTTGGGATCCATTCCTCGATTTCGATGCTGATTTACATGATCCATATTAATCATTTTCTGAATCACACTATCAGAGAGCACTTCAATTTTTAGAATCTCATGAGAAGTTCTGAATCCGTCAAAAATATGTAGGAAAGGAATTCGAGAAGCTAGGGTAGAGGCTTGGGAAATTAGAGAGAAGTCCATGACTTCCTGTACGGAATTAGCAAATAACATACTCCATCCCGCTGAACGAACACCCATCACATCAGTATGATCGCCAAAAATAGAGAGAGCCTGCGTTGCAATAGAGCGAGCTGCAATATGAAATACCGTTGGAGTCAACTCTCCCGCAATCTTATACATATTTGGTAGCATCAGGAGGAGGCCTTGGCTAGCAGTGAAGGTAGTTGTTAAAGCTCCATTTTGAAGTGAGCCATGAACGGTACCCGCAGCGCCACCTTCGCTTTGCATTTCAACGATTTTGGGAATATCGCCCCAGATATTTTTCTGTTTCTTAACACTCCACATGTCGGCCCATTCGCCCATCGGGGAAGCCGGAGTGATTGGGTAGATGGCTATTACTTCATTGGTTTTGAATGCGACGTGGGCAGCTGCCTCATTTCCATCCATAGTTCGAATAATCCGCTTCATGATAACTCCCGTTTTAGTATCGATGTAGATTACTATAGTTACGAAATGTGAAAGTTGGATGAATTTTTGTTTGGCGGGACTTGAGTGGTAATCTTAGAGCTTATAGGAATGAGGGTTTCTTCATTTAACTGCTTAATGTCAGACATCTTTCACCTCAAAAAAGCTAGAAACAGAATTAGATGGGAAAGAAAAACTAATATTGAACTGTAAAAAAAATGTTAGACATTCTATGAGCTGTGAAATACATTAGGCTAAACATGAAAACTACCGTTCTCAAAAATCTTTTATTAGGTGTTCTCCTATGCTTTGTAACTCAAACTGCATTGCCTCAGGATATTGACCTTCAGAACTATATAGTCACTCAGTTTGGCATGGAGGAGGGGCTGCCCCAGAGTTCGGTTAACGACATCATTCAAACAAAAGATGGATACATCTGGCTAGCAACTTTTGGAGGATTGGTTCGCTTTGATGGAAATACCTTTACTACATATGACCGATCAAATACTTCATGTTTGATATCCGATAGATTGTTAAAGATTTTCCCAGACAAAGATGGGGGTATATGGTTGTTCCCTGGTTTTGCTGACACAATTGTCTCTCGGTTTAAGAATGGGGTTTGCACAACCTACAAAATAGGTAAAGGGGTTTCTGATGTTATTGATATGATTGAGGATGAACGTGGAATTATATGGCTTACCGCTTTTTCTAAAGTTTATCGCTTTGATGGAAATGAGTTTTTAGAGGTTCCTATTAAAAAAGATGAAGTATCTATCCAAAGAGCAAAAAAGAGTAAAGAGGGTGTTTGGTTTGGATACGAGAAAAAGATTCTTCATACACTCAGAGATTCAGTAGTTGAAGTTTATGATTCATTACCAGGTTTAACTTCGAACATAATTAGAGTCTATGAACATCCTCTCAATAGTAGAATTTTATTAATTGGGACAAGCTATGACGGTATTCTTGAAGTCGACTTAAATCAGGACGACTTTAACTATAAAGCAGATAAACTACCCTATAATTATTTCCTAAGTTTACGATTTGATAAGAAGTTTAATTCTTTTGCCATAACACCAGACGGCATAGCTGCTAAAAAAGAGTCAGGGTTTGTGCCATTTAATCCATTTGATAAGGAGCAGGGGATTCGGCTGAAAGCAATATTACAAGATAATGAGGGAAATTATTGGATAGGAACTGGGGGGAATGGTCTGTTTCGATTTCGGAATAAGATAATTTCGATGATTGATAAGGATCAAGGATTGCAGAACGAGAAAATGCTTTCTATAACTCAGCTAAAAAATGGAACTAAGCTACTTTCAACCAACTGTAGTGGTATTTATGAATGGAAAGATGGGAAAGCTAGCTTGTCTACTATTCATGAATATTTGGAAATTGGATGCTTTTGGTCTGTATTCCAAGATTCTAAAGATAGGATTTGGGTGGGAGGAGGCGCACCCTACATGACAGAATCTCTTGATAAACCAGGGAAGCTGTTTGGAGTGAAAGATGGATATACTGGTTATTTTGTCTTTGCTATAACTGAAGACTCAAAAGGAAATATCTGGGTGGCTTCCTCCAATGGAATTTTTATTTATGATGGGAATTCATTTGTAAGAGAAATCACAGTAGATGATGGGCTTTTTTATAGTGATGCTAGAGTATTGTATGAAGATGAATCGGGAGTGATGTGGGTTGGAACTAACGGCGGGTTAAATACAATTGATGGCGATGTTGTGGCGAAGATCGAATTGTTTGACAATGCAGAGCATGCTATTCCTAGGCAGCCTGAAGTTAGAGCGATTTATAAAGATAAAGAAGGAGCATTTTGGATTGGAACATACGGTGATGGACTATTTAGAATTAAAGAAGGGAAGATTGTAAACATCACTACGAAAGATGGATTATTTGACAATGTGGTGTCACATATTATTGCGGATAAACAGGGGTACTTTTGGATGGGGAGCAACCGTGGCATATCGCGAATAATCATACAGGAACTAAATGATTACATTGATGGGAAAATTGGAACAATACACTCCTATTCTTATGGTATTTCTGATGGAATGAATTCAGCAGAGACAAATGGAGGATTTCAACCAAGCTCAATAGTAGATTCACTAGAAAATATTTATTTCCCAACAGTTGCTGGGGTTGCAATTGTGTCTACGGAATCGGTGAGGCACAATGTAGTTCCCCCTCCTGTATATATTGAAAATTTGAGAGACAATGAAAAGAGTTTGCCTTTATCAGATACGATTACTTTGGCATATGACAATCCTTTTCTTGAAATTAATTATACAGCCATTTGTTTTAGTGATCCTAAGAAAGTACAGTTTAAATATAGAATGGAAGGGCTAAACGATAACTGGATTGAAGTTGGTACCCGGAGAGAAGCTCTGTATTCAAAGATACCACCTGGCCAATATACCTTTCAGGTAATTGCCAGTAATAACGATGGGGTATGGAATATGGAAGGAGCTTCTCTTCAGATTATTGTGGTTCCTCCGTATTGGCGAACACTCTGGTTTTATAGCCTGATGGTATTAGTGATTCTTATGTCAGGTTTTCTTGCATACAAAAAGAGATTAAAGTATTTCAAAAAAGAAAAAGAGAAACAAAAGCGATTTACAGAACAGCTGATTGATTCTCAAGAGCGAGAACGGCGGCGTATTGCATCAGAACTACATGATGGGCTAGGGCAACAAATACTGGTTATAAAGAATCGTGCAGAACTGGCTCAACTACAAGTAGATAACCCGGAAGAAATTGCTGTACAACTTTCCGAAATTACGAAAAGCGCAGTCATTTCGATCTCGGATGTGCGTACTATTTCCTATGGGTTGCGCCCCGTACATCTAGAAAAATTTGGACTAACTGAGGCCATTAATAATTTATACTATCAGATCAAAAGCACTTCAAATATTGAATGGAGCTATCATATCGATAGCATAGATGAAACTATTGAGAAGGAAAAAGAGATTAATTTCTACAGAGTGCTTCAGGAAGCTACAAAGAATATTCTTAAGCATTCCGAGGCAAGTCAAGCATCGGTAATGGTAAAGTTATTTGAAACAGAAATCAGAGTTACCTTATGGGATGATGGTAAGGGGTTTGCAATGAAAAAAATGGAAGGACTGGAAGGTTTAGGCTTTCGTGGGATGAAGGAACGTGTTGAGAATTTAGGAGGCTCTTTGGTTGTACAGTCCAGTGTAGGTGAAGGAACAGTTATAAAATTAGTAATACCAATTAATAAGAATGGATACACAAAAAAGCCTTTTAATAGCAGATGACCATGCCCTTATTCGTAATGGGTTGCGACAAGTCATTGAATCACAGAATCTGTTTGATGTCATAGAGGCCAAAAACGGGGAAGAAGCGTTAACACTTATCCGGAAAAAGAAACCAGATATCGCTATTCTTGATATAGAAATGCCTATAGTTTCAGGATTTGAAGTCGCTAAGCAGGTTCAAAAAGAATCACTTTCAATTGATTTAGTCTTTCTTACCATGTTTAATGACGAGGCAATCTTTAATAAAGCCATGGATATTGGTGTAAAAGGATATGTTTTAAAGGAGAATACGGTCACAGAAATAATGCAGTGTATACAATCTGTATTAGCAGGAAAGCACTACTTGAGTCCCGCAATCTCAGATTTTTTAATTAACCGTAATACAAGGTTAATTACTACCCCTACCGATAAGAATGGAATAAATTTCTTAACCCCATCTGAAAAGAATATTCTTAAACAGCTTGCTATGATGAAAACCAATCAGGAGTTAGCAGAAGAATTTAGCGTCAGCATTAAAACCATTCAAAATCATCGCAATAACATTTGCAACAAACTTGGGCTACACGGCGCCCACGCTCTTCTCAAATTTGCCGTTGAACACGCCTCAGAGCTTTAAATACTCACTTAAGAGATGGTAATATCCGTATTAGGCACTAGTGCCTATACGATTGAGTAGTTATTCCTATTGGAATCCACTCCCACAAAGTCAATTTTCAATTTGGCTTGGGGGGTACAACCCTATCTATAAATAAATCCAAAAATCAATTAATGAAAATAATGATTGTGGACGATCATGCGGACATGAGGCGTGTGTTAAGGAGTATTGTTTCATTTTCAGCCGTAAAGCCTACCGAAATAATCGAATGTGAGAGTGGTGAGGCAGCGGTTGGTAAATATATAGTACATCATCCTGATTGCGTATTGATGGATGTTGAGTTGAAAGATATGAACGGCTTTGAAGCAACCGAAAGAATATACACTCAGGATTCAAATGCTAATGTGGTGATTGTAACAAGTTATGACACACCGGCATTTAGAGCTAGAGCCGAGAGACTCCACGTGAAGGGATTTATATCTAAAGATAAGCTATCCGACATCAAGCAAATTTTACAAAACATCACCTATAACAGGGGTACCTAATGAAACAAATTTTACTAACCACTACGATTTTTGTGTTTTTAACCGGAGCTGTTTTGGCACAGACAGTTACATCTATATCGCCATTACTGAATACCAGAGATATTAGTGTAACCAGTAATATTACCATAAGCTTCAGTGAAGCCATGGATGATGCCACCGTAACTTCATCTACGGTAATTGTAAGTGGCTCACAAAGAGGGGTTTACAGTGGATCATTTTCTTATGGCGCTACATCAGCTACTTTTGATCCAGATGAGCCGTTTTTTGCTGGTGAAATAATTACGGTGATAGTTACAGAAGGAGTACAGAACGAAGCATCAAATGCACCAATAACCGCACCATACAGAACGATGTTCACTGCTGAAGCATCGGGAGATGCTGAATTCCAAGAAAGTGTAGACTATACCGTAGATGGGACAAGTTTCACAGAATATTCTATTACTGCTGATATAGACGAAGATGGAGACATTGATATAGTCACCCTTACTCCTTCGCAAAATAAGTTGTCTATATTTGTAAACGATGGTGATGGAGCATATACCGGACCAACAAACTATACAACTTTGAATGGCTGGCAGGTTGAGGCCAAAGACGTAGATCAGGATGGCTCTGTTGATTTGGTTACCTCAAATAACAATGCATTTATGTTGTCTGTGTTTATGAACGATGGTAGTGGTTCAGGTACTTTTACAACAAGAGATGACTATGCGAACGGCTCGAGTTGGAACGGAAAGGCGTTAACAACTGGAGATATTGATAACGATGGGGATGAGGATGTACTAATTGATATCATTATAGGAGGAGCTGTAGATAGTATTCAAGTATTTTTAAATGATGGAGATGGCACGTTCACCGTGACAGATGGAATATCTACTACCGGTGGGTTTGAGCAATTAAAAATGGCCGATATTGATGGAGACGAAGATCTTGATTTGATTGGCGTAAGCCCTGAGTTGGGTCAATTGTGGTCATGGAAAAATGATGGAACAGGCAGCTTTTCAGCAAATACTAACAGTACGGTTACAACATCATCTATTCAATTTGCTCTGGCAAATTTTAATGGTAACGGTCCAATTGATGCAATTACAACAGATCAGGCTGATGATGAAATTAGCGTGGTTACGGAAGATAATTCCTTTCTATATGCATTTTGGGAAACACCAGTAAGCCAATCAGTAGGTGACGGTCCCACAGCAATCGCTGCTGGTGATATTGATGGTGATGGTGATATTGATGTTGTTTTATCTAACGCTAATGATCAGAACTTTTCCATTCTCATTAACAATGGTTCTGCATCTTTCACAGAAACTAATTATTCCACTTCAGGTACATACGCGAATTATATTTCTTTAGCGGATGTGGATGGAGATGGCGACGTTGATATTGTAGCAGGGAATCAAGATGGAACCTTGTCGATAATAAAAAATTATCCTGGCGGAAGTGTATCATCTATAACTCCAGCCCATGGAGCATTAGATATCACTACATCAAGTGATATTGCTATTAAATTTGACGAAGGAATGTCTTCTGGGACACTGGATGCAACCACAGTACTGGTTATGGGTTCGTTAACTGGATTACATGATGGTAGTTATACCTATACAGCAGGTGACAGTACACTTACTATAAACCCAACGGATGATTTCGCAGCTGGTGAAGCAGTAACTGTTGTTGTTACAACAGGTGTTGAAAATCCGCTTGGCACTCCATTATCATCTGGAAGCAGCACTAATTTTGTTGTAGCTTCAGGTGACGGTGAAATTTTCGGTGCATCAAATGAATATACCGCTGGGAATGAACCTACAGCGGTTGCTATGGCAGATGTAAATGGCGATGGCGATATTGATATTATTATTGCAAACACCTCAGCAGACAGTATCGCGGTACTTATTGGAGCGGGTGATGGCACATTTGCTTCTCCAGTAAATTATTACGCTGGTGATGCACCATCAGGTGTTGCATCTGGAGATGTGGACAATGATGGAGATCTTGATCTTGTAGTAACTACAAACGGTGATGATGTTCTCTCTCGTTTTCTGAATAACGGAGATGGTACGTTTGCAGCAAGGTCTACCTTTGCTACCACTTCAGGTCCTGGTTCAATTTCGCTGGGCGATATAGACAATGATGGGGATTTAGACGCTTATTACAGTGCAAATAATATAATGTACACTCAAAGTAATAATGGTTCTGGAGCATTTAGTTCAGAATCTGTTTGGGGAACAAACAGTACAGTTGTAGCTCCACCCGTAGACTTAAATGGAGACGGATTAGCTGATTATGTAGGTGTAAACGGAAATAGCCTTCGATTTGTATTGAATGATGGAGATGGTACCTATACCTATGGCTCAAGCTCACTTTCAGGTTTTGGAAGTGTAGCAGGAGGAGTTGTTACTGGAGATTTTGATGGGGATGGTGATATTGATATTGTTTCCTCATATAAGGTGAATTCTTTAGACGGTTACATTTCTTTTTCAGCAAATAATGGTTCAGGTGGCTATGCAGGAGCGGTAAGTTATACGCTTTCTGGGAATAGTAATGACAATCCGGGTGGGTTATCCGCACTGGATGTAGATGGCGATGGCGACTTAGACATTGCAGTAGTAAACACAGATTTCGATGAAGTAGTCGTATTTCTGAATGATGGTAGTGGAATCTTTACAAATGATGCTTCATACACTACCGGAGATACTCCTGAACAGATTGCAGTGGCAGATGTAAACGGCGATGGAATCATGGATGTGGTTATAGTAAATTCAGTAGATGATAATGTTTCTGTGCTATTAGGAGGCGAAGCTCTCGAAATTAGCTCTATTTCCCCAACAGAACATGAACTAGATATTGCTGCTGATTCTGATATCGATATCGTTTTCAATCAAGGTATAGCATCAGGGACGGTTACAACCAGTACAATTACGGCAACTGGTTCCGTTTCTGGTCCCATCTCCGGAGCCGTAAGCTATAACGGTGGTACTAATACCGCTACATTAAATCCTACAAGTGATTTTATAGCTGGAGAAATTATAACTGTATTTGTAACTACCGGGATTGAAACAAGCATTGGATCAACTCTTGATGTGCCCTATCAATATTCATTTACAGTTGGGAGCACAACTGGGGAAATTTTTGGGTCATTTGTAGCATATGAGCTTATAGGTTCGTCTTATGATGTAAAATTCGCTGATATGGATAATGACGGTGATGCCGATATTGTAACCATAGAGAATATTGAAGTCCCAGTAGTGGGTGTCTATTTAAACAATGGCTCTGGCTCATATACATTATCTGATACCACAAAAATTTCAAATGATAGAAATGGTAACAAATTAGCTATTGCTGATTTCGATCAGGATGGATATCTAGATGCTGCTCTTTCGACTAAAGGGAGTTCTGTATTCAATATCGAAGTTTTTATTAATGATCAGGCAGGTAGTTTTAATACTCCCACAGCCTATGTTTACTCAACTGATTACGCAGCCGGAATTGATGCAGCTGACATTAACTTAGACGGGTATCCTGATATTGTAGCTACTCGGTTTAATGGGGATGCTGTTCATGTTTTATTTAATGATGGTGATGGTACGTTCACGGCTCAAACAGCAGTTACTGTTGGGGGTGGACCATACCTTTCAACTAAACTCATCGATGTTGATTCAGACAATGATTTGGACCTAGTAACCAGTGACTGGGATGACAATACCATATCGGTAGCTAAGAACAATGGTGACGGGACCTTTGCCAGTCATACTTCGTTCAATATGACGGGTAGCGGAGTTTATACCGGAGTTATTGAAAGTGGCGATTTGGATGGTGACGGCGATCTGGACTTGGTAGTATCCCAGACAGATGATGATGATGATGCTGTAGAAGGATTAACCATATTTATAAACAATGGATCAGGCGATTACTCCTCAACATCAAGTATTGCTACTACTGCCAATGCTCTTGCGTTGCTAGATATGGAAGGAGATGGAGACCTAGATATAATTACAGCCAATGGAGGAGTTGTATCGATTTATCATAACAACGGGTCAGGAACCTTCACCGCATCACCGTATTCATTATCACTGGGTAGTTTATACATTCGTAGTATGGCTGTTGCTGATGTAGACGGAGACGGAGACGTTGACCTTTCAGCAGTGGCAAGTGATGACCTTTATATCATCAAAAATGGAGATTTGGTTAATGTAAGTTCAACTTCACCTTCAGCCAATGGTCTAGATGTGAGTCCAAGTTCAAATATAACAGTTACATTTAACAGCAGTATGGATGTAGCTACTTTTCAGGATACATCTGTAATTGTTACAGGCTCAAAATCTGGGGTGTTGGGCAGAGGATTATCACTAAGTAATCCAACTCTTACAATCGACCCAACCAATAATTTCTTACCAGGCGAGATTGTTACAGTATTACTCACAAACGATCTGAAAAGCAGCGGTGGAACAGCACTTTATAGTTCTTACAGCTTCTCATTTACAGTAGAAGCCTCTGGAAATGGGAATATGGTTTATCGAGATTCTGTAGGGCTTACAAACTCGGTATGGTCTCTTAAAAGTGCAGATATTGATAACGATGGTGATGAGGATCTTATCGGATTTACGAATTCTATTATCGATGTATATGAATACGATTCAGGATCATTTAGTTTTCTTGCACAATCTACGATGCCTAGCGGTGGGTTTGAGAAACTGTACTTCGCTGATATTGACAGTGATGGAGACATGGATATTACGGTTCATCCGACTGTTGGGACAAATCAATTCAGGTTTTTGGAGAACAATGGGAGCGGAAGTTTTACCATAATTGACACTCTGATAGTTAGCAGTGCTCCTGATGATGTAGTCTTTCAAGACTTTGATAATGATGGGAATCTTGATTTAGCTTACATCTATGGAGCCCAAATTACTATTATTAACTGGGGTCTAGGTGACTTTAATTTCTCTGGTACTAATAATTTTGGGGGAGGTTCAGGTTATCCTACACCAAAGATTCTTACCTCTGGAGATGTTGACAATGACGGTGATATGGATATCGTACTTATAGGTGGAGATAAAGTCGTAATAGGCATTAATCAGGGATCCCGAAGTTTTAACGATGAATCGACTTATGAGGTAGCCGCAGATCCGGAAGATGTAGAACTCGCTGATTTTGACGGAGATGGATATCTGGATATCGTGGTTGCCTCAGAAGAGGGATCTGCCTTCACTGTCTTTATTAACGATGGGGACGGCACATTTGGAGCAGCTGAAGAATATTCTATTGCTCCTTACCAGGCAGATCGGGTTTCAACATTTGACTATGACGGAGATGGTGATCTCGATTTAGCGATGCACATATCTGATGATGATGAAGGAACAGAGCACATGATGTTCGCTTATAATTCTTCAGGTGCATTTGCTAACCAATTATTGTTTGAATACCCAACTGCTGATCCATACTATTATGACGGTGCTGATAAATCTTTCACTCTGATTGATGCTGATGGAGATGGCGACTTAGATCTTGCATCGCTTGTTGGAAATTCATCCATTGCCTTTGCAGAAAATGCCGTTGGTAGTTCTTCATCTCCAACAACAGCTGCAAGCTCCGTCACTACAAGTGCAATAACTTCCAGTTCAGCTAAAATAAGCTGGACCAACGGTGATGGTGCCAGACGATTGGTAGTAGTAAAAGAAGGCAGTGCAGTTAATGCTACACCAGTTGACAACACAGGGTACAACCCAAACCCAGCATTTGAGAGTGGCACCCAATTGGGAAGTGGTAACTACGCAGTTTATGGTGGAGCATCTAATTCTGTAATCGTTACCGGTCTTGACTCAGAAACCGATTATCATGTTCAAATTTTCGAAATGAACGGCATACCAGGTTCTGAAAAATTCTATACATCTTCAGCCCCAACAGGAAGCTTTACTACTGCAGCACCTCCAACAGTTTGGAGTAAAAATGATGCTACAGTTTCATTCACTAAGAATGCCTCTGCTGATCCAAAATTGGAAGCTAACCAAGATAGAATTACGGATTATGTATGGTTTACGCGAGCGGCTAAAAGAGGTTTATTTAATGCGTTCGATGAATCATTCTATGATAATGATGACTATTCGTCTCCTTCAGGTACTCAATGGGCACTTGGGACGACTGATGACATAGGGTCATTAAGTTTTGATTCATTCTATAATACACTAGATGGAAGTATTGGAGATAATATTGTAGGTGAAGACATGGTAGTATATGTGGAAGATGAAAACTTATACTTCGATATTAAATTCTCAGAATGGGGTGAGGATAACGGAGGAAGTTTCTCTTATACACGCTCAGATGGTTCAGCACCTACACCTTTAACACAATCATTTCAAAGTTCTCCTGGGTATGCTGTTCAGTTTGACGATGGAGATAATTATGAACAATATTTTGAAATCATTACGTCTGATGGTGAATATCCTGTATTTGGTCATCGATTTAGTACAGAGATGTGGGTAAAACCTGATACATTGGGTGAAGAACAAGTATTTTTAGAGCTTTATGGCCCAGAAATTGTTATGGGTATTAACAGCTCAAACCAGTTCTATGCTTACCATACGCAAAGTAGCTCCGAAGGGAGTACCATTACAATTACCGGAACATCAACAGTATCCAAAGACCAATGGTATCATGTAGCATTAACCGGTGAGTCAGGTGAATCCCTTAAACTTTACGTAAATGGGGTAGAGGTAGCCTCTTCTTCAATTGCCGATGTTTCTGAAGATCAAGACTATGGGAATTACTGGTACCTTGGTGCTGACTATGATGGTGATTATCCGTTCTATGGAACCATAGATGAATTTCGTATCTGGAAAACTGTTCGTACGCCATCTGAGATTCGATCTTACATGCACCGTCCTTATGAAGGCCCAATCAGTCCATTAGCTGCATACTTCCAATTTACTGAGGGTTCAGGAGACACTTATGATAGTCTAAATGAAATCAAAGGCGAAGCCTATGATGATAATGATGCTACATGGGTTACTTCGACTATTCCTTTTGGTAACGGAACTGTAGATGAGTCCACTGCTTTCCAAACAGGTACAGCAACAATTGGAAATGCAGCGTTAACAATGGCCGATGGTTTCGATAATCCAGTTGATGTACAGGTTACTGAAGTGTCTTCCGACCCGAATGTATTTCCAAGTGGTTATACATCTGGAATCGGAGGCAAATACTTTGTAATCAACCTATTTGGTACACCTGGAACTTTTTCGGCTAACCTTACATTAACATTCGGTTCTGGGGTAATAACTGCTACTCAGGAAAGTCATCCTGACTTACTGAAATTATACCACCGTAGTACAAATTCCACCGGAGCCTGGACTGAGATTGCAAGTGCGAGTTCTGCAAATGCTTCTACTGGGGTTGTTACCTGGAATGGTATCACATCTTTCAGCCAGTTTATGTCAGTTGCGGATGAATATGTTCCACCAACATTTGATATACAGATTTCAGATGGAGCAGATGTTATTTCATACAATGACAGTACCTATGAATTTGCATCTTCATTCTTTGATTTCAATGATGATTTTGCAGATTCAGTGTTGACCATAAACTCAAAATCAACACTGAGTGGATCACTTTATCTCGATCAAAATTCGAATGGAGCATATGATGTAGGTACTGATTCATTACTTACAGCTGGTAAAGAAGTAGAATACACCCCATCTGGGAGTATTAAACTGAGATACAGTTCATCTTCTGCTGGTGAAGAAACAGCAACTATTAAGATGCAGCTTGGTTCGTCCGCAGATTCCGTTTCACTAGATTTTTACACCGTGGATGGAGATCCAACCATTTCTGGTAACGCCGGCGAAAACGGTTGGTATCTATTATCCAATCCATTTACAACTACAGTAGGAGAGCTTCTAGATAATATCTGGACTCAAGGAGCCCCAAATTCAGATGCACCAGGCGGTGACGCAACCTTGTTTACGTTTAGCCAAGACAGTTCAAAATATGTAGCAATTTCAACCGACCTTGATACTACTAAGTTGGCTGCTGGAACTGGATTATTAGCCTACATTTTTGCCGATGATGATAATAATGCAGGAACACCATTAGTGAATAACGGCTGGCCAAAAACTCTCACGAACTATGGAACCCCATTTGGTTCAGATGTAGATATAAGTATCAAAAATGTGGATCATGATGGGTTATCTGGAACATCCGGTAGTGAAGGTTTTGCCTTGCTTGGTAATCCTTATGGCTGGCCACTTTCTGCCGACTCAGTAATTGCAACCATCAAACGTGAAGATGCACTGGCCAATAGCTATGTGTACCGTTGGAACCCTGTTGAAAAACAGTACCAATTGGTTACAACTGGAGCTATTGAAGCCTATGAGTCTTTCTTTGTGCGAATCGTCACTTCCGGAGCAACCGCAAACCTAAGCTTCGATTATGATGATGCTGATATAGCAACGCCTTTAAAACAAGTGGCTAATAACCCATTTGAGTTGACACTAGTTCATTCAGAAAGTGGGTTAAAATCTCATTCATATCTCCGTTTTGATGAGAAAGCTTCTGAAAGTATTGATCCGTATGATGGCTATTACTTAGGCTCATATGCAAGGAGCTATGCCAATCTATACACTCAAGTCGAAGATCAAAGGCTTACAATTAATAATATTCCAACAGGTCTTAATCAAGATGTAGAATATCCGATGTATTTAGATGCAACCCTTTCAGGTGAATACGATTTAGTATGGAACAACGAAATGCTTCCAAAAGATTTCAAATTCACTCTTAAAGAAGTATCTACTGGTATTGAAATTGATTTATCAGCACAAAGTTCTTACTCCTTTAATGATGGGGTAAAAGCTAAAACAATTGCTGCAAAGGATACTATTAGCCAAACGATAGAGACTGAACTGGAAAATGAAGAAATTAGGGATAGTGAAATTGTTTCTTCAGGATTAGAGACAGATGGAGAAGTTCTATTAACAGGTTCATTGTTAGTTAAAACTGTTACTGAATCAAAAACAAAGACAAATGCAAAAGCAAGTGGATCTGGTGCGCTCTTTGTCTTGAAAGTATCACCACTTGTAACAACAGGTAGCGAAAATGAAGATGGTTTGGGAATTCCTACTTCTGTAGAGCTCGAACAAAACTATCCTAATCCATTCAATCCAACGTCAATGATTCAATTTGGAGTACCTAAAACAGCTAAAGTACAGTTGGAAGTATTCGATATTCTCGGACGAAAAATAATGACGTTGGTTAATAACGAAACCAAGCAGCCAGGTAGATATAATGTTCAATTCGAAGCTCGGAACTTGGCTACTGGTATGTACATTTATCGCCTCGTAATAGGGGATAAAATACTAACTAAGAAAATGCTTCTTATTAAGTAATTGAGAATGATAAATAGACTTATTTAACATTGCATACCATGAATATCAAAGCCAAAAAATGCGATTTTTGCAAATCTACCGAGGGGTTATCCCGCCCCATCGGTGGCTTTGTAGTAGAATTAAGACAGGTTGAGATAGATGGGAAAAACAAAATGGCTTGTCAGAGCTGTTACCGCTTTCACTTAGAAAAAAGTAGAATTATAGAATATAAAAGAGTAAACCAAACCACTTTCAGGAACCTCATGAAAAAAATAAAGGCCCTAAGCGTTAGAGTTTTTTACGGAATACTGTTTGCATGCTATTTTGCAAGTTATGCAATTGCACAAGGCCCTCCTGGCTTACCTGGGTTTCCTGATACACCCGATGCAGCTCCTATTGATGGCGGTCTTGGTCTCCTTGCTGCCGCTGGCGGAATGTATGCTTGGAAGAAACTAAAAACTAAAAAGGGGGAGGACACCGTAGACTGACTCAATCAATCCTCATATGCTATGAGGTGAGTTAAATCCCTGAGTATTAGTTAAAAGAGGCTTTTTTTATGAGGAAGGGTTTGGCAGAATTTATAATAAGCATTGGCTATGCTTGTAGATGTCTGATATTTCGTTAACAAAATAATTCTTGTCGAAAGCTTTGTTACGGGCTAAACCCGAGATTCGGGAGCTGTACCAAAGTACATACCTCAACGAGTTGAGTGTGATAGCGAATTGGGAATAACATTGGATGTAGGGATTTCACAGTAACCAGTAATCAATCTCTCAATCCCATGGAAAACAATAGAACGTCTAGCAGAAACACAAAATGGCGTGTAGAAATGGAAGAACGGCCTGAAAAAACGCAAGAACGGCCTATAAATATGGAAGAACGTCCTAAAAAAATGCAAGAATGGCCTATAAATATGGAAGAACGGCCTGAAAAAACGCAAGAATGGCCTATAAAAATGGAAGAACGGCCTGAAAAAATGCAAGAATGGCCTATAAAAAAGGAAGAGCGTCCTAAAAAAACGCAAAAATGGCCTGTAGAAATGGAAGAACTTCCTGTAAAAACACATGGTCAACAGTAAAAAACTCCCAGCAATCTTTAAAATTTGTAAGATGAAGGTATTAATATGGGAAGTCCCATACTTCCGTTAGTTGGAACTAGAGCAAGCTTGCCACGTACTTCTTCTTTAGCGATGGCCATAGCGGGCGTTACATAATCCACTATAGTTGGATCTACGTAAAATCCTCAATCTTTACCTGAAACGGTGGCGTTTCGTCCGCCTACAAGGATTTTAGCTCCTGCTTTGTCGGCACAAGTTATTTAATTTTTAATTCGCTCTTTTGCTTCTTTCGATATACCAGAACCAAGATAGTCGCCAGGTACTATTTTCTTTAGTGTTTAATTGGAACGGAGACCATCGGAACTAGAGTAATAGCCTTACACCTGAGGAGCCAAGAATGTAGAAGCTAAAAGAAGGTTCAGTATTTTTTGAAAGCTTTTTATCTAAGGTTTTCGCTGTAAGAAGACTATCTCTAAAAATTATTACGCTTACACCAATAAGGGAATCAAAAAAAGTCAAAGACTAATGAAAAGAGTAATCAGTTTCCCAATTGGATAAGATAATCGGTTAACTTGGTATCAGAATCTAGGTCTAGTTTTTTCTTGAGGCGATAGCGTGCCTGTACTACACTTCGGGTACTAATTTGTAAAATTCCTGCTATTTCTTTGTTAGACAGATTCATTTGAACAAGTGAGGAAAGTCGTTTTTCGTTTTTAGTCATAGATCCAGCTCGGTGTTCCAGTTTTTTGAAAAAGCCGGTATTCACCTGGTCGATTCGTTTAAAAAGTTGATCTTCATTTTCAGTGAGATCAACATTTTGTTGAAGATCTGTAAGCATCGAATTAAGTGCTTTCTTCGATTCGATGGTTTTAAAATATTTACCAAGTGCCTGTAGCCGTTCCACAACATTAGTAATAAAGTTGTCTTTTTCGACGATTAAGTGCCCATAATTGGAAAGTTCACGCTGAACAGACTCCATTTCTAGTAGACGTTCTCGGGCTTGTTGACGAATTCTTAGCCATATTAATATTGAAATTGCTAGTATAAAACCCGTAACGATTACCACCCCAAAAATTATACGAATTCGCGTGGTCTCTGCTTCGGCTTCAAGCAACTGAATTTCCTGTTCCTTCTTTTCAGTTTCATATTTGGTTTGCAAATCAGCTATAGCAATACTATGCTCTTGTTTATATAGGCTGTCGGATATGGTTTTTGATTTTAATGCATACTTTACGGCTTGATTAGAATTACCGTACTCTGATTCCAATTGTGCAAGTAGTTCATAAGTATTCGATTCAAGACGGGGCAGTGAAATGTCTCTAAGTTTAAAGTCATCGATAATAGATAACAAAGTTTGCCTAGCTTGTGATTTTCTTCCCTGCTCAGTTTCTAAAAGAGCAATACTGTATCCAATTTCGGCTAATTGTGAGTGTATACCTAACTGACTATACATGCGTTGGGCCTCGGCATATCGAGATAAAGCTGTTTCAAACTCTCCGAAATCCCTATATATATTCCCAGCTGTGAGCTCAAGACCGGCCATAGCTCTCGTATCATTAAATTCTTTAGCCAAGGCAATTCCCATATTCACATGTTCAAGAGCTTCTTCCAATCTTTTTAATTGACTGAGTACATTAGCCACATTCAGGTAAATCAAAGGGGCTTGTTTCTTGTTGGCAGTATTTTCTAGAGCTTCTAACGCCCTTAGATAGTTATGGTAGGCTTCATCAAATAACTCCTGTTCCAGATACAAGTTGGCAATGTTGTTGTACATCACAGCTATTGCACTAAAATTTTCTAGTTCCTCGAAGGTTTGGGTGGAGGCTAGAAAGTATTTAATGGCTTCCTGAAATTGGTTGTTAACCGCGTATGTAGTTCCAAGCCCGGCTTGTGAAGAGGCAATTCCTCGTATATCATTATTCTCTTCATGGATAGTGAGCGCTTTTTTATAATAAAGAGCTGCAGTATCCATTTTACCTTGCACAAAATAGGAGGCGCCCCAATATTTATATCCTTCTGCCAGCCCTTTTGGGTAGTGATGTTGATTTGCAAGCTCAACCGCCGAACGCGCATAGTATCTAGCTGAATCTGGTGCCCCGCGATAAGTTCTTGCTGAAATCTCTACCATTAAATCAATTAAGGTTGTATCGGGGTGCATTGCATTCGTTAACTCAGACTTTAAACTATCAACCAGTTGTTGTTGGGCAACCAAGTTGAATGGAAATATGGAAAGGAATAGTACAAGTAAACCAGAAAGTTTCAGCACATTTATTCTCATCGTGAATAGAAATATTTGGAGCGAAATTGAATGAGGGGAATCTAGTGGTAATCTGCCAACTTTTAAACTGATTACTTGATAAAAAATGATACAAAAGAAATGTCTATAAAAGGTCTACATACTCTAAATACATTGATGTGAGTGCTATAATTAGCACAAATCATAATTTTATTAAATAAAGAGTCTCATGCAGCCCTCGAAAAATTTTATACTCGTGCTAACTTTTTTTGTGCTCTTCTCCTCCAATAGTGTTGCACAATTTGCAGGTGGAGCGGGAACCTTGGGAGATCCTTATCAGGTTTCCACAGCCGCGCAATTGGACAGTGTTCGCAACCACCCCTCTGCTTACTTTGCCCAAACTGCGAATATTAGTTTGAGTAGCTATTCTGACTGGATCCCAATCGAAAGCTTTTCTGGTCATTATAACGGGTACGGTTTTGTAATAGATAGCATGATGGTAGGGAATGGTTCTTACCGAGGCCTCTTTAATACCTTAACCAATGGGGCAACCCTCACTGATATATCACTAACAAATGCTACCATTTCCACAGATGCATATGGAAGAGAATACATCGGGTTACTTGCAGCCCACGCCACGGGGGCTCTTATTGAATTTTGTTCTGTAGAAGGAGGGATATCTGTAAGTGGGTATAAATCGAATTATATAGGTGGATTGATTGGCTATGCCAGCTCCTCAGAAATAAACAACAGTTATTTTAATGGCTCCATAGATATTTCAAATGCTGGGCGAACTGGCTATATCGGTGGATTAGCAGGTGGAATGTCTGGAACCACAGCATCTAATACATATATCGTTCTGAATGTAGATATAACCCAGGATCCGTTGGTACAAAGTTCTTCTGATCTTAATGTTTACACTAATGTTGGTGGTATAACAGGGTATATATTGGGTGGGAGCATAAGTAAAAGTTATATAATATCGGTATCCTTTAGTGCTTCCTACCATACAGACGCTGTTGTAGGGCAGGGTTCCAATTTTACTGTTTCTGATGTGTACTGGAATACTGAAACAGCCAATCCCTTAGGTTCTTCGTTTGGTACAGGCTTAACCAGTTCCCAGATGCAGTCGGAGTCGTCATTTAGCGGGTTTGACTTTACAAATAATTGGAAAATGGATGGAAATTCCGGGTATCCGGCCCTTATAGAACGTGCCCCTTTTGATTCAGGTTCGGGAACAGAGGCTGATCCTTATATAATTTCATCCATCATGTTTCTGAATTATGTACGAGACTACCCCGATCAGCATTTCAAGCTAAGCTCTGATATAGATTTAGATGTGAGTGAATTCAATACTGGAGAGGGTTGGGAGCCCATCGGTGATAACCAGACCCCATTCTCGGGTTCGTTGGATGGTGCGGGCTTTAGCATTTCCAACTTATTCATTAACCGCAGTTCAGTCGATTATACCGGGCTATTTGGGGTCATACAGAGTGGTTCGGTTACTAGGCTGGTACTTAATAGTGCGGAGGTTACTGGCAGGGACGGTGCCGGAATACTCGCCGGTGTCTTAACCGATGTTTCTCTCGATTCGGTAGTTGTTTCTGGTTCGGTTAGTGCCTCTTCTAAAGCTGGTGGTGTGGCGGGTGTGGTAATTGCTTCCGATTCTACTGGTCTAAAACAACAATACCTTGCTTCTTCGGTCGATATTTCGACTAGCGGAAACTATGCAGGCGGGCTATTTGGCTCTGTGAGCACTTCGGCTTACACCAGCCTGACTATTACCAAAGCCTATGCTGCAGGAACAATATCCGGTAACGAACAGGTGGGTGGTTTAGCTGGGTATTTGTACAGCGCAGATAGCCTTTCTATATCTGATAGCTATTCGGTGGCATCTGTAAGCGGCAGTGAAAAGATAGGAGGACTAATCGGCGAGGCTATCGGTTCTGAGGTATACCTGAGCCGTGCATATGTTGCTGGTACTATATCAGGAACTGGCAATACTGACCCCTTTATTGGTACCTACGCCATGAGCAGCGAGTCTTTTACATTTTTATATTGGGACACCGATGTTACCGGAATTAACAGTTCCGCCCTCGGAACCGGGCTCGAACCTCACGAAATGCGGAAAGAAGCTTCGTTCTCAGGTTTCGACTTTAGCAGTGTTTGGCGAATTACTGAAAATGTGAACTATCCCTACCTGTTTGGGGTGCCCTACGAAAGCCCCACAGCATTTTACTTTGCAGGAGGTTCAGGAACGGAAGACGATCCCTACCTAATTTCGGAAGCTGTACACCTAGTGAGCGTACGAAATAATCTCTCCTCTCATTTTCTACAAACAGCAGACATAGATCTGACAAACTACAATACATGGGTTCCCTTAGGAGAGGTAAACTCGGGCAGCTTTACGGGAACCTACGACGGGAATAATTTCAAGATTTCAAACCTGTCGCTTGGCGATGGTAATTATGTAGGTCTGTTCCGGGAAATTGGTTCAGGCGGAACTGTAAAACGGGTAAAGCTCAGATCGGCAAACCTTACGAACTCTACAAGGAATGGAAACCGTTTAGGTATTTTAGCTGGGCAGATTACAGGAGGATTAATAACAAACAGTTCAGCCGAAGGCTTGTTAACAATCAATGGGTTTAGTTCAGATTATATCGGTGGTTTGGTAGGATATGCACAAGAAGGAGCAACTCTTTCTAAGAGTTCATTTAGCGGTTCTATTCAAGTAAACCCTACTCATATTCAATACATCGGGGGATTAATAGGTTACACAGTGAATAGTGCGGTGGATAACAGTTATGCAAAATTTACAACAGATTACAATCCTGGAAAGCTTTATTACGCAGGGGGGATATCCGGATATTCTTCAGGCAATTCTATTACCAATTCATTCTGTGTAACAGATACGCTCGAAGGATCTTTTCACGTAAATGCAGCGTTAGGACAAAAGATAGGGAGTGCAGTTTCAAACGTGTATTATGATTTAGATATTAGTGGGATGCCTCAGACTGGATATGAAGCAGCAGTGGGGAAAACCACCGCCCAAATGCAGCAACAAAGTACGTTTTCGGGCTGGGACTTTGTGAATACCTGGGCCATTGAGGAAGGCAGTGGCTACCCGTTTTTACAGGATGGTAGCACCAATTTACTTACCATCACCGGCGACGAAGGCTGGCGAATGTTGGCCTCACCAATTGATGGTGCCTCCTTCGAAACACTACTCGATACCCTGTGGTTACAAGGCTTCTCAGGGGCGGATACAGAAGCAGGAGCCCCTAACCTGTATTACTGGAACGAAGCAACCCAAAGCTTTACCGCCCCTACTTCTTTTGCTGATATCCCAGAAAACGGTGAGGGATTTCTGCTCTACGTGTACTCTGATCAAGATTACGACAACACCGACGATGGTTTCCCTAAAGTACTGAAACCGGAAGGAGAACAATACACAGGTACCGTTAGTAAAAACCTATCCTTTACCGACACTGGAGATATCTCTGAGAGTGGCTGGAATCTGGTAGGTAATCCCTATGGAACGAGCATCCACTGGGATGGTGAAGGCTGGGGAAAGACCAACATCGATAATGTGATTTATGTATGGAGTGATTCTGCCAGTGCCTATTTAACCTGGAACGGCTCAACCGGTACTCTGCCTGATGGACGTATTGCTGCCTGGCAGGGGTATTGGGTAAAGGCCAATAGCTCATCACCCATACTTTCAACCACCGATTCGGTTCGCCATGCCGGAGCAACCCACTTTAAAAAGAAACCAACGCCTACCGTTGATTTAAGGCTTAGTGGAAATGGCATGGAATCTTCCGCCATCGTTGCCTTCGATGCACGAGCTTCGGTTGGGTATGATGCCTATGACGCTTTTAAACTCCAATCCCTGAATACAGATTATATATCACTAGCTACGGTTTCTGAAGATGGGCAGGTACTTGACATCCAAACACTTCCTGAAGATGCAGGCACGATAGAACTTCCACTACAGATAGATGGGAGTGATGTATCAGGTGATTTAGAACTAAGCTGGGAGTTAAACGCCATTCCTGACACCTGGAGTGTAGAGTTGGTTGATCACATTTCTGAGGCACGTACAAATTTATCTCAGCAACAAAGTGTCAATATTGAACTGCAAGGTGTACAACCAAAACAAATAGCCAACACAGAAGAAAAGAATGTGCTGACTCCGATTTCACCAATACGAGTTCAGACCAAACAAAAACAATCACCGCGGTTTAGCCTACTCATTACCACGGGTACTACAAGCGCGAGCGAGTTAGGAAATGAGGTTCCAGAAGAATTCGGACTCGACCAAAATTACCCGAACCCCTTCAACCCTTCAACAGTAATCAGTTACCAGTTACCCGCGAGCAGTAAGGTTTCACTAAAGGTGTTTGATGTACTTGGAAGGCAGGTAGCTGAATTGGTAAACGGCCAGGTTCAGGCAGGCTATCACCAGGTTACTTTTGATGCGGGAAACCTCGCTTCAGGAATGTACATCTACCGATTGCAAACCAGAAATACCGTGATCACTAAAAAACTCACTTTAATCAAATAACCATGACTACATCACAATTAAACTCTCAGGAAAAAGTACAGCATTGCGAATTCTGCTATGCTGAAGATGGAAAAGAACGATTGATTGGCAACTATATAGTTCACTTAAAGTCAGTTGAAGTAGAGGGGGAGCACAAATTGGCATGTCAATCTTGCACTCGAAAATATGTGCCTATGTTACTAAAAAGGAAGAGCCATCAATCCACAAATAATTCGAATAAAATTCTTTTTGAATTACGAAAAATCACCACTTTTTTTGGTAAAAAAGCAATGGTTGTCTTGTTCTTAAGTACAATTGTAAATGCTCAGCCACCTGATTTGTTTAACCCACCCTCACAAGCCCCAATAGATGGAGGTCTTGGTTTACTCGCAGCCGCTGGTGGCGTGTATGCTTGGAAGAAACTTAAAACAAAAAGGGGGGAGAACACTATAGAATAACCCAAGCAATCCTCATAGCTATGAGATGAGTTAAAGCCCTGAGTTTTAGTTAACTGAGGGCTTTTTTTATGAGGAAGGGTTTGGGAGAATTTATAATACTTATGGTGACATTGCTTATATAGGCTATCGCAGAGAAAGGCTTTATGTTTTTGAAAACGAGAACTTATATGTACATCGGCAGTTCAATAGAGGGTTATTGTAGCAATTGAATTTCGAAATGGAGTGAAATACTCATGTTTAGAAACTACCCCAAATCAAGCGACCCTACTAATCGAGTGTTAATAGATCGGGCGAGGTCGTGTGGCGTATAAGTTATATCAGCTACGCTTTCCCAAGTACTACTAGAAGTAGGGGATTTCACAATGCTTTCAAACGAGTTTAGATAGCTCACAATTTCATTCAACTGCTCAGTTGTAACTGCTTCCTTTGTAGAGGATTTCTGGGTGTTTTGATGTGATTTTGCTTGGAAGGACGTTAACGGCTTCTCGATATGGTATTTCCCTTCAGGTTTAGTTCTGTTATATATATACGCCACCGTTTCTGAACATACCAAACCTTTATCGTTACGAAATGCCACTACTTGATTAACAATCTCGTCTGCGATGTTTTCAAAAAGCATCACAATTTGATCATGATATTTAGTGAAAATTAAATCGATGAATTTTCCATGCTCGGCAGAGAACCTAGATTTCAGAAAGTCTTCTATTTCTTTAATCCATTCATTTCTTTTCCAGCGTGTAAGGCAAAGAAAGATGTACAAATAAGCAGTATCGTACGAATATTCTAAATGTTTATTTACGAGGTCTTCAGCCGTTTTTAAAAGTGGCTCAACTGGAATTTCTTTGGAACCAAGTTCAAAACCATCTTTCTGAAAGCGGTAAACATCTGTTGGAGTGCCAATATAATGTTCAATACGATTAGCTTTCACACCTGTTAAACCAGCTTCAACAATGGCTTCGCCATTCCAAAATGCGGCATGAGTGTAAATATCTCTATCAAAAGTGATAATTAAGCCTCTAAGAATTGTTAAAGCAGCAGTAAGGAATTTTACTCGTTCCGCATCATTTTTGTAATTGCGGTATTTAAGTGCTGTTAATAAAGCTTCTATATAAGCTTCACTTCCTGGATGTTCAAAACTGCAAAGTAAAATGTCGCCAGGTTTTAAGTCTTCTTTACGAATGGAATCCATGGTTTACACGGCTTAAAGTTAGTATGTATTTTTTTCTAGGTGCGAAGATATTCTTTAGGATTTTTGCCAAAACGGTTATAGTACATTTTTGCAAAATAACTAGGAGTGGCAAACCCAATGGAGTCGGATAATTCGTTAAGTCGAACAACAGCCTTAGCTTCCAACAATTGGCGAGCCTTCTGTAAGCGAACTTCCTTCACAAAAGCCGCTGCCGAAAATCCAGTAGCCTTTTTAATTTCTCTATAAAGAGTGCTTCTACTCATTGCAAGCTCACCCGCTAATTCTTCAACATTAAAGCTAGTTCTAGAAATATGTCCTTCAACTAGCGTTGTGAGTTTTTCAATGAATTGTTGGTCTACTGAAGGTTTTTTTTCATCTGACAACTCGATAATAAATTGTTGCCTAGATTGGCTAAACTCTAATAAATTTTCAATCCGGCAAAGTAATTCTGTTGTGTTGAAGGGTTTAACTAAATAATCGTTAACCCCAATTCTCAGACTATCCAAAAGCCCTTCTTGATCGGAGCGGGCGGTCAGAAAAACGGAAGGTAAGTTCTTATATTTGTCGATATTTTTGAGCTCTTTCATGAAAGTCATGCCATCCATTACTGGCATCATTATATCGCTAATAACGAGGTCTGGTTTAACAGTATCGAGAAGCTCTAGTGCAATTTTTCCGTTTTCGGCAACTTCTACAGAATAGCCTTCCTGCAACAAAATGGACCGAATATAATTTCCCATGTCGAAATTGTCTTCAACAAGAAGAATCTTACCTAAGCTGCCATTTGTATTCGTTTCTAAATCTGTAAAATCAGAATTAGAAGAGACTCTTGAAGGTGATTTAGATGAGGTACTTTCACTGCTTTCACTAACAATTAAAGCTCTATTTAGGTGGTCGGCACCTTGCTTAAACTCCACTATAAATGTTGTGCCTTTACCTACTTCACTATGTACAGAAATAGTACCACCATGTAATTCTATATACTCTTTAGTGATGGCGAGTCCAAGTCCTAACCCTTCGCTATAATCGTGCGATTCTTTAGCACTAGTTTCAAATCTATCAAATATGGTATCTAGCCTATCTGCAGAAATTCCAATTCCAGTGTCAGTAAATTCAAATAATACGTGCTGGCTGGTAGATGAACAATTAAGCGTTATTTCCCCACCTTTTGGAGTAAATTTTACAGCGTTAGATATAAGGTTGGTAATAATCTTCTCAAATTTGTCGGGGTCAATGTAGATGCTCGGCAACGCCTCAGGCAAGTTCAAAGTGAATGAAATGTTGTTGTAATCAAACAAACTCTGAAAGGAATTTGCATAGAATGTGATTGTTTCACCAACATCCACTTCTGAGATGTGAAGTACAAGCTGTTCGGAATCCAAGCGGTTCAAATCTAAAATTTGTTCCACTAATTGCTTTAACCGGTTAGAATTGCGCAACGATATTTTCAACTTCCGTTCAATATCAGCAGTTACGGTATTCTGCGAAAGTAAACTTTCTATTGGGCCAGAAATTAATGTGAGTGGAGTTCTAAGTTCATGAGAGATATTCATAAAAAGCTTAGAACGGAATTGATCTAATCGTTCTAACTCTTGTGTTTGCTTTTCTAAAGCGATGTTCTGCTTATTTAATTGCTTTGTTCGGTCCTCAACTTTCTTTTCTAGCTGTTCAGCATAATCTTTTAACGAAGAATTCGCTTTTTCTAGATTGCTTGTCATCGTATTAAAATGCCTTGTTACGGCCCCAATCTCATCTTGATTTGTAACAGGGATTGTTACCTTCAAATTGCCTTTGTTAACTTCATCTACACCGTCAAGTAATGTTTTTAAAGGGCTCAGCACACTTTTGCTATAGAAAAATGGGAAAATAGCTATGATAATTACGATGGAGCCTATCAAAAACCAAGCATAGGGTTCGGCTTGGCTGTGAACAATCTCCAAGTCAGTTTTTGATAAAAGGCTATTCTGAACGCTTGTTCCTTTCTCAAACTCGGGGATAACAAGCATCCCTTGCAACCCGATAACGGTAATGAAAAGAACTAGAGATAAACCAACAAGTTTAACAAGTACAGTTGTTTTCTCGGCTAAATAATTGATGAAATTTATTGTAAGAAGGGAAATTATTAACAGATTGAAAACGAAGAAAACAATCATGTTTTGGATAGGAGTAATCAGCGCCATTGCTTCAAAAACAACGCTAAAAGAAACAACAATTGCTAAACTAGATAACAGAAAGAAGGATAAATAGGCGTTTTTAAGAGTGCTATAGGCTTTTTTGGCCAGTAAGTACTTTCTGAAAAATACGATAGTAGACCAGACTAAACATAACAGAGGGTAGATTGCAAAGTATTCAATAGAGTTATATTCGCCATATCCTTTTTCCGAGATAATATAAAGGACAGAAGCAGTGCATATGAGTGCTAAAACGCCAAATATCAATTGAACTCTTTGGTGCTCTGTTTTAAATAAACTCTCTTTAAAAAAGTAGGAGAACTGAACAAAAGAAAATGCCATCAGAAAGCTAGCCAAATACTGCAACGGTAAATTTAAAACCGCCCAATCTGCATGTATGGTTTGTCCTAAAAAAGCGAAGAAATCTAAAAACGTATAGCCTACTAAATATCCACAAAACCAATTAACGGTCTTACTTTTGGAGATGAAAAGTAAGACGTATATAGTAATGATGGTTGATAGCAATAGTTTTGCTAAGAGTGGTATCGATATTGGTGTTAAATAGAAATCACCCATGTAATAGTGAAGGCCTTTTATATAGTCCGTATTAGATTGATTTTAATGTAGAATTTTTTTTTTAACAAATGCCAAAACTTGATTGTAGTCAAATACCCGATTTGTACAATTACTATAGTTATTTAGAATAATGACTTTCGTCGATTTTTAAATGATGGAAATTTTTATATCACAGTAAAAATATTATAAAATAGCCCTTCTAAAGTTCATGATATCCATTCAAAAATAAAACCTTGTGCTCTTTCAAAAATACTCAATACAGTGTTTTTTGGGATATGTTTGGTACGGTTCTAAGGATAATTGGCACAAAATTTCATGTTTTTGAAACATCTCTTCATCGGTTAGGGCGTAATATTCCTCAAATAAATGAACAATAAAATCATGGTGTGTTAACAATACCACTATTTGAATTTTTTAATCAAAGACTAATGAAATCGACATTTACAGTTCTATTATCTTTTTGCTTTTTAATTTCACTAATTCCTTTAAGCTCGCAAGCTCAATTTGCTGGTGGCGATGGTAGTTCGGGAGATCCATATCAAATAGCCACGGCTTCACAGTTAAATAGTGTCCGAAATTATAAATCTGCCCACTTCATACAAACCGCAGATATAGATTTAGATGTTGCGCCATATAACACAGGTACAGGATGGGAACCAATAGGAGATAACTCAGCCCAGTTTACAGGTAGTTATGATGGTGGTGGTTTTACCATTTCAGGATTATTTATAGACGACAATGGACAAGATTATGTGGGCCTGTTTGGAAGCATTAGTTCATCAGCTTCAATAACAAAAGTAGGGATGCTTAATGCAGATGTTGTTGGTCGGTACCATGTAGGTACCCTTGTTGGGAAAAATAATGGAACCGTTTCAGAATGCTATGCCACCGGTGTAGTTGATGGCGTGACTTATGCTGGCGGATTGATAGGAAATAATACAGGAACATTAGAAAACAGCTATGTAAATGCTGAAATAAGCGCCACGTCATTTTATGGAGGACTAGCAGGTAATAATGAAGGAAGTATAACTAATAGTTATTCTGTAGGATTGGTCAATTCGGGCTCAAGTAGTGGCGGGCTACTAGGGCGCGATAGTGGAGGCTCTGTATCCAGTAGTTACTGGGATACAGAAACGAGTCAAATTGGGACATCAGCTGGCGGATCTGGGTTAACGAGTTTAGAAATGAAGAAAGAATCTAGTTTTAGTGGATGGGATTTTAGCAGCATTTGGGCTATTGAGTCGGGTTCAACAATAAGTTATCCTTACTTGAGAAATAATGAACAAACACCACATCTAGGTAAGCTAAGCATTCCTTTTGCTGGTGGTGATGGAAGCTCAGAGAACCCATATCAAGTAGCTAATGCCACACAATTAGATAGTATCCGAAATTTTAAGTCAGCTCATTTCGTACAAACCGCAGATATCAATTTAGATGTTGCGCCATATAACACCGGTACAGGATGGGAGCCAATTGGGAATAACTCAGTCCCGTTTTTAGGTAGTTATGATGGAAGTGGTTTTACAATCTCTGGGTTATTTATAGACGAAAATGGACTGGATTATATGGGTTTGTTTGGAAGCATTAGTTCATCGGCTTCAATAACAAAAGTAGGAATACTTAATGCTGATGTTGTTGGTCGATACCATGTAGGAGCCCTTGTTGGAAAAAATAGTGGAACCGTTTCAGAATGCTATGCCACAGGTGTAGTTGAGGGGGCGACTTATGCTGGAGGATTGGTAGGAAATAATACAGGAACGTTAAAAAACAGCTATGCTAATGTTGATTTGGAACAAGGCTCAACATTTGGTGGGTTAGTTGGAAATAATGATACTTCTGGAATCATAGAATACTGCTATTCATTTGGAGAAATATCGTTATATGGAACAACACCAGGAGCCTTAGTAGGGAATAACAAAGGAAGTATAACCAACAGTTATTGGAACTCTTCGGTTACTGCTATTTCTGGTGTTGGGCAGAATACAGGTACTAATACATCATCTGCTTTAACTAATTCTCAGATGACAGATTCAGATAATTTCCCAAGTTTTGATTTCGAGAATTATTGGCTAATAGATGATGGATATAGCTTTCCAATCCTTAAAAATGCTAATCAATATATAACTAGTGTTATCAATATTGATGGGACTGAAGGTTGGCGCATGTTTAGTTCACCTCTAAGTTCTACTTCTTATGGAACATTATTTGATACCATATGGCTCCAAGGTTTTACAGGTGCAAATTCCACAAATGGGACATCAAACATTCTTACCTGGAATGAAACTAGCAAGGGATTTCAGTCTATTAACAACAGCAGTGATATTGCCGGAGAGGGGACTGGATTTATTACTTATGTATTTAGTGATGATGGTTACGATGGCACTGAAGATGGTTTCCCTAAGCAAATAATCAAATCAGGAGTACAGCACATGGGTACCATATCTCCGAGTATTTCATTCACTAATAGTGGAACCTTAGTTGATGATGGCTGGAACCTATTGGGCAACCCCTACGGTACAACTATAAATTGGGACGCTTCAAGCGGATGGACTCGCTCTAATTTAGATGGTGTTTATTACGTTTGGAACGATTCCGCCAATGGTGGCTTGGGTTCATACCTTTCTTGGAATGGCGCCACAGGTACACTTCCTAGCGGATTAATTGCTCCTTGGCAAGGATTTTGGGTGAAGGCCAACGCGGAATCGCCTTCACTATCTATGAACGATTCTACAAAAAGTTCGGGAGGCGTTTTTCAGAAGAAAGCACCTGTATCTTTGCTAAAATTTGGTTTAGAAAATGATGGCTATAATTCAAATACCATTGTGATGTTTGATGAACGAGCCGAAGTTACCAAAGATGGATTAGATGCCTACAAACTCCAATCGCTAAATGCTGAGTATTTGAGTCTTTTTACTAAGCTAGAAGATGGCTCTGCGTT
>JBLWXC010000006.1:0-259239 GCA_048267645.1 Balneola sp. | reverse complement strand
GAGCAATTATTCCACACAGGCTCGGGCTCGAATGTGGCAAAAGATGAACGAAGACCTTTGGAATAATTGAGTCGATGAAATGAAGTTCGCGCCAATAATTTTGTCGAGAGTTTTTGGTACTTTTGTCGGTACAAAAGTACATACCTCAACGAGATGAATGTAATAACGATCACGGAAATAACTTAACGTCTCCCAACAAAAAGCTACCCCCTTATCCATCAACTCTAAAACCTTTTGGATATTCTCATTAGAAGCTAGATTAGTACCATCGGTCATTGTTGTAGCAACACCGCAAACAACTCCCCATTTTAAAATATCCTTAGTGGAATAGCCTTTGGCAATGGCGCAAACCATACCAGCTACCATGCTGTCGCCAGCACCAATGGTACTTTTTACTTTTATTGAGGGCGTCAACTGGTAAAAAATACCTTCCTCGGATGCTAAAAAAGCACCACGTGCTCCTAAAGATACGATTACGAATTGGGCACGCTTGCTGGTGATTAACTCCATAGCAAAGGCTTCTTGTTCGGTCTTGGTTAAAAAGTCCGTGCCTGCTAATTGTGCCAATTCACTTTGATTAGGCTTCATTAGAAACACCGGGGTTTTAAGACTAGCTTTTAAGGCAGCACCGGAAGTATCTATAATAAGTTTGACGTTTTTAGCGGTTAAACAGTCTATTAATTCTACGTAGAAATCTGGAGACATAGAATCTGGAATACTACCACTAATTATGAAGATAGAACCTTCTGTAACTAACTTATTGATGGTGGTTTTTATATCCTTTATGGCAGTGTCACTGATGCCTTTTCCTGGCATTCCGAATCGGTATTGTAAGTTGGTTTTAGTATCTACAATCGCAAGGTTTTCACGAGTCCAGTCTTCCACAGGAATAGGCGTGATTTCTAACTTCTCTTCCTCAAGTAATCCTTTTAGTGTTTCTCCTGTATCGCCACCACAGGTGAATATACAATTATTTTTCACTCCCAAAGTATGAAGCACCCGCGAGATATTGACGCCACCGCCACCAGCTTGATATTGAATAGCTCGGCATTTTAGTTTTTGCTCTGGGATTAGCTGATCTATCTTTGCACTTTTATCTAAAGAAGGATTGATCGTTAAGGTTACAATATTCATGAGAAAGGTAGTTTTATTTAGCCGTCGTAAATCACTTCATTATATGAATTACAAGCGACTAGTAACATCCAAATAAGAAGAATTATATTTTATTTATCATCGTTATGAACGAAGACCTTTGGAATAAATGAGTCGATGTGATGAAGTTCGAACGCCAAAATTATCGGACACTTTTTAAAACTATCGAACCTGAAGCAAAATCGTGAATAGCTTTTTTTGGGTGTTACCCGAAACAGTATAAAATGAAATCCATCCTAGTGTGAGTTTCACTAAGAGGCGTATAAAAGCAGCCAAGATGAATAGGTTTTTTGAATAATCATCATTCCTTCGAACTCTTAGTCCAACTACGAAATGCCCTAAAGTTCCCCCGAAAATAGTAAGCATTAAGGGCTCATATAAGGCAAACAATCCGATTAAGCTAAGTATCCGAACTCTTGGCAGTGATTGGGAAGAAAGTTCAAGTATTTGTGCTATTACTATCATTAGAATAATGAGTACAACCCAATCTAGGAAATACGCTTTCAAACGGTCGATAAGGTAAGGAGGCTGGTAAGAATCGTTACTGCTAGTCATTAGAAATATGAGGTTTCAGCCTATTTAATGTATGTTAATCTATCAATCTAAAACTTTGTACTATCTTTTCACCCTCTTTGATATTGGAATTGTAACAATCGACAGTGATTACATAAACATATTGTCTATCAAGGTTGATAATTACAGCAACAAATACAGGGACGGTGTCGCCTGCTTGTGTATCAGAAGCTAAAACATAAAATGAGTTCTCTAGTCCGTGTATCTTTTGTCCGATATTATTGGTTTTTAATCTCATATCTAACACAGCTTGTTGAGTAACTTCCTTTAAGTTAAAGGTGGAATTTCTTGATTCAAATTCATGTGGTATAATTTCAATATCAACAGCATAATTGTCATTTTCATACCCTAAAAATGAGTCTGATTCCTCATCATAATATTCCAGAGTTTCAGGTGATTTAAAGGAAAAACCAAATTTCTCTGAAGTAATTACATGTTGTGCATTTGCACTAATGCAGGCACAAAAGAAGAGAAGGGTTAGTAGTATTTTTTTCATGTGTTAGTATAGATATCAATTATAAAATCAATCTTTTAAGCCAACCTAAGCATTAAAAGCTTAAAAAATTTCAAGCAAAAAATACTCAATCGAACCTGATGGGGAAGTAAGCCACAGCCGATACAGCCTTACCATAAATTTCGCCAGGAGAAAAACTAAATCCACACTTCGCAATAATACTAATTGCTGTTTTATAAAATCCGTAGCCGTCTTTTTCTAAGGTAGAAATATTTGATACTTCACCTTTTTCAGAAAGGAGAAATTCGACATAAACAATAGTAGTTTCATTTTCAATTTTCGCAGCTTCTTGAACTCGATTTTGATAGCATGCAATCTGGCTTGGTGTAGGTGGTTTAAGCTCTGGTATTTTATCTAGTTCGGTAAATGAGGCAACAATGGGTTTATTAGTGGGTAAGTCAAATTCAGACCTTTTGGGTATGTATTCTTTAATTTTAACGGCCTCAGAAATTTCAAAAAAATCTTCATACTCAACAATATATTTTAGCATGATACTGCCATTAGTAGCCTGCAATCTCTCATACCAATTTGCAACTTCGTGGCCAGCGAAGGTCTTATAATTGATACGTTTCTCGGTTGAATAATATGTTATGGTAACAGTAGTTTCATCCTCAGATTTTACCATAAAAGCTTCATTTCCAAGAACAGATATTAAACTATCTTTGTAAATCTTAAAATTAAGTGAATCTTCGCTAGGCTTTCTCGAATCACGATATGTAATATAGTTTTTGCCTTCAAACTCATCATACATAAACTTTGTCTCATCATGATAAGTGTAAGAATAGTTCTCCTTTCCATCTTTAAAATACGTTGACTTATAATAGCCTGCGGTTATCAAATAAGTATTGCTCGAATACATCGCTGCTGATTTGATGGAGTCAATATTTACACCATCATGTTTAGGAATGTATTCTGTTTGATAGGTTATCTCCCCACTAAAGAATTGAGCAAAAATGAGCTGAGGCAGAAAACAGAAAAGGATAGATAAAGTGAACTTCATTGACGAGTAAATTTTTGGGATTGCAACCGAAAGTACAAAAAACATCCAGATTTGCAATGCAGCTATTTCCAATGATACAGACGGTTTGTGTTTCTATAAATGTTTTTTACAGGAAGAGTGAACTTCAACGCTAGATCAATTTATTATTAAATCGGCTATACGGATTTATCGTATGCTTCTTTAATCCAAGCTTTCAATTCGGCATCAATTTCCGAGGGTGATGAGATTTTCACTCTATGAGTACACATTGTTCCAAAAGGTCCAGAATTTTCGAGTCTATTAGTTATTGGCGTATCAACTAATTTGAATCCTAAATCTATTCGAGTTTTAGTGGCTGGTTTAATGAGCACAAACTGTCTTTTCCGAATAATACTTACACATCCTTTTTTGGGAGTTATTGTAATATCTGAGCCTAAAGTTTGAATAAAAGTGATGAGGTTTTCATAAATAGGAAGTAAATCTTCTTTTCCCTTGTATTGAGCATCCACAAGGTCTTCGGAAGTATTGTTCTCTTCTTTTGAAAGCGTTACAATGGTGTTGGCAAAACCGTGTGTAACATTATATTCAGATTTAAGGAAGTTAACGCCTTCTGAGTGTTTATTGAAGGATTTGGTTTTCAATATGGCTTTCCATTCATCTAAAGATTTACCTGTTTTAAGAGGCATATTCTCAATCATTGTTTTTAGCGCTTGATTCATAAATCAAAATTAAGGTTAAAATTGGCTCAAGAGTTTTAGTAACACATTATAGGTTCACAGAACACTATTTCGGTGGATTATTTTTGGCGTTAACCCTTCTAAACTTTCAATTCAGTAACACGATAAGAAAAGTACTTATCAATCATTTTCAAGGCTACGCTTGCGGGTGTTATCTTGAAGAAGAAGTTTCGAATGGAAATCCCAAGCGGATTTGAAAGTTGGCCCAATTTCCCAAGTTTTAAGCTTTCCTTTATAATTCCTTTAGATCGTGGGAAATGATATTGCTCATATATTTCATAGGCTTTCGGAGATAGTCCGTATTTGTTTATACATTTAGCCAACAGGTAGGCGCCTTCTATTGCCATACAACCACCTTGACCTAAATTTGGGGTGGTAGGGTGGGCAGCATCTCCAATCAAAGTGATATTTCCTTTCGTCCAACCTTTGTGAGGTTCTCGGTCATTCAAACTGTTTTTTAAAATCACGTCTGTATTCTCAATTAACTCGGGAATAGGATAGTGCCAATCACCAAAAAGGCGCTTCAACTTAGTTTTTGATCCTTCAGGTTCATCATCTTGCATAAAATCTTCATTGCAAGTTGCCCACCAACCATACTCGCCATCTTTTATGGGCACAATTCCCACACGTTGACCTTTTCCATAAGTCTCGCTCGCGTAGCCAATGTCGAAACTTGTTTTTACCACTCCCCGCCAAACATTATAGCCTCTGTATATTGGAGCACCATCATTTATTACATGTTGACGAACAACCGAATGGATACCATCAGCACCAATTACAGCGTCAAAAACAGAAGATTCGTCGTTGTCAAAACTAACCTTAACCTGACCGTTGTCTAGATTTTCAAGTTGTGTAACACCAATCCCTTTGTGCAAATTGGCGTTTATTCCTGATAATAATGTTTTGTGAAGGTCTGCCCGATGAGTACAGATTACCGGATAATCACTTCTGGGAGTAGTTTTACTAAGAGTATCTCCAGAATAGGTTTTGAGATACATATTTTGAAATTGTCCGCTATTCTCAAGTATTTGATCTAACAAGCCAATTTCGTCCATCACACATAATGCATTTGGAAAAACACTGATTGCAGCTCCAACTTCCCCAAAATCTGGTTTTTTCTCGTAGATGTAAATTTCAAAGTCTTCTCTTGATAGGCAGTGTGCAAATGTGAGTCCTGCTATACCACCACCAATAATTGCAATGTTTCTTTTCATTTTAAACTGTTTGATTAGCTCAATACCAACGTATCTCTGAAGGTTTGTAATAGGTTCAAAATAACACAGCTTTTTTCAATGAAAAAATTAATTCTCACTTGTTATTTCTTCATTTCACCCTATGTAACCCATTTGTTGTCTAGTAACATTAAGTGGAATCTGATATGTTGTGCTCGATGGCATATCTCATTAATCAATCTTAAAAGCTCATCAAGAATACTTTCGTAGATTATTTCCAAAATTGTGAACATTCTCATTTCATTAAAACTCACTTTGCTTATCTTCATCACCCGATGGCAGCAAAGAAAGCAAATAGCAAAGATGTATTTAACCAGTTAGTTCAGGAAATTTCCTCGAACCAATTAAAACCGGTGTACTATCTATTTGGTGAGGAGGAATTTTACCTCGACCAATTGCTCGACAAGTTTACTGAGGTTTTGCCCGTCCACGAAAGAGATTTCAATTTTGATTTACTCTACGGACAAGACGTTACTCTAGGTAAGGTTGTTTCCATCGCCAAAAGCTACCCGATGATGGCCGAGCGACGAGTCCTCATTATTCGGAATTTTTTGCAAGCAGGAAAGGGAGGAGAGGATCTTCAGAATTTCATTCATTATCTAGAACATCCAAACCCAACTTGTTTACTCGTTTTATTTGATACCGGTAAGCCTGCAGCCAATACAAACCTAGGCAAAGCTCTTGCTAAGAATAAGAATGTTTGTTACCACCAGTTCGAATCTTTAGCCGATTACTTAATTCCTGATTGGGTAATTGCTTGGGTTAAATCTCACCATAAAAAACAAATTGCACCTGCAGCAGCTCAATTATTGGCTCAGTTTGTAGGTAATAATTTGCAGTTACTGTCTACTGAAATAGACAAAGTGTGTACTTTTGTAGACACTTCAGATTCGGTCTCTGAAGCCGACGTTAAAAAAATAATCGGCTCTTATCGCGAGTATACGGCCATTGAGCTGAAAGAAGCGATAGTAAAGCGCAATTTGGAACGTGCTTTATACATCTCGGAACAAATGTTGCAACATGCTAAATCAGACACGGGAGAATTAATTCGTCTCGTGGGGTTCTTTAACAGTGTGTTTACAAACATTTGGCAAATTCGAAGATTGGCAGAAAAAGGCCAATCTAAAAGTCAGATCCAAAGCGAACTTGGTATTGCTAGTGCCTGGTACTTTAATAAGCTTTGGGATGATGCAGCGAATTTTAGTTATTCCGATATGCCTCGTGTTTTTGAAGCTTTGCTAGATGCAGATCGTTCTATCAAAGGCTTTAGCACACTCGACTCCACTTCGATTTTATTCTTCCTTGTTAAGCGAATCATCGGTTAAACCGACTCGCTCTGAACAGAGAATCTTAATAAAATTTAGTGGTGTTGATTATGAATACATTTGTAGGATCAAACGTAAGTACGTACAGTGACGAAGATTTAATGGAATATTTCCAGAATGGAAAAGAGCTCGCCTTTAATGAGTTGGTAAAACGCTACCAAGATCGCCTTCATAATTTCCTTTATCGCTACACGCACGACCACCATGATTGCGAAGATTTAGTTCAAGAAACTTTCCTTAGAGTTCATAAAAGCAAAGCTTCTTACGAACGTATTGCAAAATTCTCTACCTGGATGTACACCATTGCATTGAACCTTGCAAAAAGCTTGTACAAAAAGAAGCAACGTATGTACAAAGTTTCTATCCATAAAGATCCAAACGATTCTGAAGATCGCGAAATGTTAATTGAGGATACTAATATCCTTCCAGATGAGATTCTTCACCAAAAACTTAGCTTAGAGAAGCTTGAGAAAGCATTGATGTCTTTGCCTGATGAATTTCGTGAAGTTGTAATCCTTAGAGATTTACAACAAATGACCTACGAAGAAATTTCAGATATTACAGGAACTCCAATGGGAACTGTAAAATCTAGAATCAATCGCGGTCGTGCTCAGGTTCAACATCTCATAGAAAAATATGTTGAGTTGGGAACTTCTTTCTAAGAATGGCATAAAAGGTGTAGAATAACCACTAGCAACACCTTGATATGAAGAATTTTTTAGATAAAGAATACCACCCAGTTATTGAAGAATATATTACCAATTACGTAGACGACAATCTTGACTTGGTCGAGAGAGACGCTTTCGAGGAGGTGTTGGTTCATGAGGATGAGCTCCGTGAACTAGCATTCTCCGCGAAAGAAGGTCTCAAGCTTTTACAAATGCTACACACCGTAAAAGCCGCCGATGGTTTTCAAGAGCGATTAAACAAAAGACTCGCAGACAAAAACTAGAGTACAGGACTTTGTCCCAGACTTAAAATTACGGATCATTCTAATCCTAATGTCTCGGGACGAAGAATCTTTATTAATTGCGAACCTGCTACTATTCTAGTATCGGCAAGAATCTTAAAGTGATAAGTGACAAAGACTTGTAGTTTGCGCTATATCTAGACCTAATTCTTAATTCTTAATTCTTAATTCTTAATTCTTAATTATGAATTCTCAATTTCCATCCCTCATTCAAAATCCAAAAATTAAAATTGTTAGGTATTCAGAACTTAGCAGTTAGTTGCCGGATTACTTCTAATCGATTGAGCAACTCAATCACCCAAAACATTGCCAATATTTACATTACATCGCTTTGATTAGATTCCTATTTTGGGTTATTTCAAATCATGATTTATTAACTAACTAGGATAGTATGATTAAGCAAGTTTGTAGAGTTGCTTTAGTGTTTATTTACGTCACTGTTTTGTCTCAAATTCTACCTGCGCAAGGTGTGCTTACCTTCGAGGATGTAATGAAATTTGAGGATATAAAAACTCCAAAAATATCGGCCTACGGTAACTGGTTGGCTTACGGTGTTTGGCCTGATAGAGGAGACGGTTACGTTTTGGTTCAACATACCACAAATGCAACTGAGCATAAACTCGATTTAGGTATTAACCCCGTAATTTCAGGAAATGAAAAGTGGGTAGCTGCATATAAAAAGACTCCATTAGCTGTTCAGCTAAAAGACAAAAAGAAAGCTCCAAAACAAGGTTTAAGTCTGCTTTCTCTAACAGATGGAAATGTATCCGAGTTTAATGATGTGTCGAGGTTTCAATTCTCGAACGATGGAAATTGGTTGGCTATAAGGCATTACCAAACCAAAGAGATTGAAGATTTAAAATCAAAGAATAAGAAACTAGGTACAGAATTAACTCTTGTTGATTTAACTACTCAGAAAGAACATTCTATTCCTTTCGTACAATCAATGGCTTTCGATAGCCTTTCTGGATATTTAGCATATTCCATTGTTGATACAAGTAATGCCGAAAATGGTATTTATGTGTTTGATTTAAAAAATAAATCTTCTAAAGAAATTGAGAAGCAAAAGAACGGACTTTATTCTAACCTTACTTGGGACCCAAAGCGCCAAAAATTAGCATTTACGGCTGCAGTATATGATAGCACTTTTTCGGATGGTGATGCTACGCTCAAACTTTGGAGTGCATCAAATAACAAATTACAAACACTTGTTAAATCAAGTGATACTGGCGCTGAATGGGCTCTTCGTTCAAATAATTCATTGAAGTTTACACACGATGGAAAGCGTTTATTCTTTGGCTTGATGGCACAAGCAATGGTTGATGTTGATAAGAAAGCCGAATCATCTAGCTCGGAAAAAGATTCTGAAATTGACATCTACGATATAGAAAGTATTGTGAATGACAGAGGAATGGATTTATGGCATGGCGACGATCCTCAAATCAAAACTCAAGAAAAAGTAACGTGGAATCGCCGTAAGAATCACTTATTCACCTCTGTATATCATTTGGATAAAAAGAAATGGGTTCAGCTAGCAGATTTCCAAGTTCCGAATGTGAGAGTAAGCCATACACCCAATGTGATTTTAGGAAATAGTGATATCCCTTATCAAAAAGAACAAACTTGGGACGGTTCTTATAATGATTGGTATGTAATTGATTTGAAATCGGGTAAAAAAGAACAATTCTTAATTCATTTGGGAGGCGGTGTTCAACTATCACCTTCAGGGAAATTTGCTGCTTATTACAACGATAAGAACTGGTTCCTTTACGATTTGAAAAAGAAAGAAACTCGAAATCTAACTCAAAATTCAGAAGTACCTTTCTATAACGAAGATCATGATTATCCATCAGATGTTCCTGGTTATGGTATTGCTGGTTGGGTAAATAATGATGAAGCAATTCTGATTTATGACAAGTATGATATCTGGAAATTTTCTACCAAGAATAACAATCATACAAATATAACAGAAGGCGAGGGACGAAAAGAGAATCGAATTTTTAGGATTGAAAAACTAGAGAATCAACAAGCTTTTGCTAAGAATGAAACGCTTCTTCTTAATTCATATCACGATTTGAAAAAGAATTTTGGTTTCTACACAACCAATATTAGCAAGCCAAATGTTGAGCCTTTACTTGAAGAGGATAGAAAATTCATCATATTAGCAAAAGCGGATGAAAGTGATAAAGTTCTGTTCACTCGTGAAGCTTATGATGAATATCCAAACCTTTGGGTTGCTGAATCAGCTTCATTTTCGAAGACAAAACAAGTTAGTAACCTGCATAAAGACCTAAAGCAAAAATGGAATTGGGGTAAGGCTGAACTTGTAGATTGGTTGAGCTTAGATGGTACTTATATGCAAGGAATTGTAATTAAACCAGACAACTACGACCCAAACAAGCGATATCCAATTTTAACCTATTACTACAGGTTCTTTACCAATAGATTGTATGATTTCGATGTCCCTCAAACAAATCATCGTCCAGTTTTTGCCCAATATGTTAGTGATGATTACGTGGTGTTTTTGCCAGATATTCGTTTCGAAGTTGGTAGACCTGGCTTTGCAGCAACCAAAAGTTTAGTACCTGGCATTCAGAAACTTATTGAACTTGGAATTGCTGATGAGGACAAGTTAGGTTTACATGGTCACTCATGGAGCGGTTACCAAACAGCGTTTATCGTTACCCAAACTAATATATTTGATGCAGCAGTATCAGGTGCACCAGTAAGTAATATGACGAGTGCTTATAGTGGAATCCGTTGGGAATCAGGTCGTGCACGACAGTTCCAATACGAGAAAACGCAAAGTAGAATTGGTGCGAGTTTAATTGAAGCTCCAGAAAAGTACATCGAAAATTCTCCCGTCTTTTTTGCAGATAAGATTACCACACCAATGCTTATTCAACATGGTGATGCAGACGGCGCTGTGCCTTGGTATCAAAGTATTGAAATGTACTTAGCAATGCGTAGATACAACAAAGATGTAATCTTTTTGCAGTATCATGGAGAGCCACATCATTTGCAGAAATTCTCCAATAAATTGGATTATGCTATTCGAATGAAAGAATATTTCGATTATTACTTAAAAGGAGTGGGAGAGCCAGAATGGATTATTTCTGGGGAACCATATCAAGGTAAATAGGGAATCATTCTCTGTATTGTATTCATAAAAAAGGCTAAGAAAACAGATGTTCTTCTTAGCCTTTTTTAATTGAGTAAATGAATTAGCAATCTAGTAATCAAGCAATCTAGTTAGCGCCTCTTCTAAATTGTAATTCGCCATGGTTCCTTCTTCCAGTTTCTTACTAAAAGGAATAGGCATATCAAGAGCGGCAACTCGCATAGCTGGTGCATCAAGCCATTCAAAACAATGGTCGTTAATAAGAGCCGAAACTTCACTCATTGGTCCCATTGTTAGCGATGGTTCTTGTAGCAGTAACACTCTGCCCGTTTTCTGAACAGATTTCTTAATGGAATCTAAATCTAAAGGCGCCAAACAGCGTAAATCCAATATTTCTAAAGAAATTCCTTTCTCAGCATATTTATCACAAATTTCCAAAGCCCATTGCACGCCCATGCCATAAGTTATAATGGTTGCGTCAGAGCCTTCTCTTTGTACCTTAGCGGTTCCTAAAGGCTCATAGGTAGCCTTGTCTGGAGTTGTAGCTTTTAAGCTTCTGTAGAGCTTTTTATGCTCAAAATAGAGAACCGGATTTGGATCTAAGAGCGAGCTATAAAGTAAATTCTGTGCGTCTTCAACAGTTCCAGGAACCACAATTTTTAAGCCTGAGTGAGGCATAAACCAACCTTCTGGGGATTGAGAATGAAAAGGTCCTGCACCAACTCCGCCACCATGAGGAAGCCGGATTGTAATATTTAAAGCAGGTGACCATCGATAATGTGATTTTGCAATATTCTGAATGATTTGATTCATCCCACAGCTTACAAAATCTGAAAACTGCATTTCTACAACGGGCTTATAACCTTCAAGAGCAAGTCCCATTGCAGCACCCAAAGCTCCAGATTCAATAATTGGAGTGTTCCGAATTCGGTCTTTACCAAAACGATCTACAAACCCATCAGTAATTTTGAAGACCCCACCATACTCGGCAACATCTTGCCCCATTATTAAGAAAGAATCATCTTCATCAAAAGCTTGTTTTAGTGTGCCATGAATAACATCGACAAATCTTTTTTCTGATTTTGTGCCATTTGAATGAGGAGGGATGAGAGGTTCTTTGGTGGTAAACACCGCTGATAATTCTTTTTCTCTTTCAAAAATGGGTTCATCTGCTATTAGTGCTCTTTCTATTTCCTTCTTAAAAGATGCATCAATTTCTTTACGGACAGCAGCAAAATCGTCGCTATTCTTTTTGTAATTAGTAGTTAAATAGTTCTCAAAGCGAGCAATTGGATCTTTTTTAGCCCATTCTTCAAATAATATTTCGGGAACATAACTTGTACCAGAAGCCTCTTCATGTCCACGCATTCTAAAGGTTTTAGCCTCAATAAGAACAGGCTCACCTTTTAGTGCAAGCTTCCGAGCTTTAGTAACAGCATCCATCACTTCAAGAACATTATTTCCGTCAATGTGCATGCCATGCATTCCGTATCCTTTGGCGCGATCAACGAGTCGCTCGCAAGCATACTGTTCGCTATTTGGTGTGCTCAAACCATAGCCGTTGTTCTCAATTACGAACACAACAGGGAGCTTCCAGACAGCCGCTAAATTTAAAGCCTCGTGAAAATCGCCTTCGCTTGAAGCGCCATCTCCACAAAAAGAAAAAGCAACAGCGTCTTCTTTTTTAAGCTTTTTTGAGAGCGCTAATCCATCTGCAACAGGCATCATTGCGGCGAGATGTGAGATCATTCCCACAATGTTGTGCTCAGGAATTCCAAAGTGGAAAGACCGCTCTCGCCCTTGGGTAAAGCCATCTGCTTTCCCAAATAATTGGCAAAAAAGTGGATAAAAAGGAACTTTTCGTGTTGTAAACACTCCCAAATTCCGATGCATTGGTAGAATATAATCAGCGGGTTTGCTAGAAAGAGTAAGCCCGACAGAAATTGCTTCTTGTCCTATTCCTGAGAACCATTTACTGATTTTATTCTGTCTAAGTAGTTTTAGCATTCGTTCCTCAATACGGCGAGGAAGGAGTAGTGCTTTATAAATTTCTGACGCCTTTTTGGCGCTAATTTTTTTATCTGTAAGAATCATTGATTATCTAAAAAAAAGCGTAAATTTGTGAGCTTGATAAAGAGATGTAGCGGAGGCCCAACCACAAGCCAAGTATACGTTTTCGATCAGTATTACAAAAGCATTTTAACTTAACTTTTAACATTTTACTTAAAGAAGGATTGGAAGCACTCGGTAGACAAATTTTAGTAGAGTATTATGATTGTGATAGTTCTAAGATAAACGATGTTGAGTTTATCGAACAAGCAATGCTTGATGGAACTAAAGAAGCACACGCAACAATCATCTCTCACAACTTTCACAAATTTAGTCCTTATGGCGTTAGTGGTGTAGTTGTTATAGCAGAATCGCATGTAGCTATACATACTTGGCCTGAATATAATTATGCTGCGGTGGATATTTTCACCTGTGGCGATACCATAGACCCCTGGGTTATTCAGGAGTTTTTAAAAGAAGCCTTTGAATCCAAAAACATTTCTAGCATGGAAATGAAAAGGGGGCTATTCAAAGTTCCTCAAGGCCAAAAATTATTATTTAAACCAGCTACAAACTTAGTAAATACCTGACTGAAACATGGATATATCTCAAAAAACTAATGGTTTAGACCTTCAAATGGTAAAAACCCCGAATATTTATTGCCTCGTTTCTGGGGCTGCTGAAGGTAACACTCGCTTAAATGCGTTTGATAATGCATTACTTGAAGCTGGTGTTGGCGACACTAACTTAATGCGTATGAGCAGTATTTGTCCTCCAAATGCACAACAAGTTAATCGTGATGAAATTACCTTGCCAGGTGGAGGCTTGATTCCTCTTGCTTATGCACATATTGATTCCCAAACTCCACAAATGTGGATTGCCTCGGCTATTGCTGTTGGCATTCCTGAAGATCCTACACAGCCAGGTGTGATTATGGAATTTGAAGACCATACACGTTTAGAATATGTAGAAACTATTGTTAAACAAATGGTAGTTGATGCATTTGAATACCGTAAACGCGCACTCAAAGAAATTAAATTTGTTGGCGTAGAGCACCAAGTTGAAAAATGCGGGGCTACTTTTGCCGCTGCAGTACTTTGGTATAAATAACCCACCTCGATATAATAGAGCATCATATCGGTGCTCTATACTTTAATAATCACTTTTATTTTATTAATCATGCCTCTTCAATACAATGAGTTTTATAACGAGAGCACAGGTTTAACTGTGGGCGTTAAAAAGCTTTTATTTTCTGAACAAACTCCATATCAATTAGTTGAAGTATATGAGACTGACACTTGGGGGAATTTAATGACGATTGACGGAATGGTGATGCTTTCCGAAAAAGATGAATTTGTGTATCACGAAATGTTGGCACATACAGGAATGTTTGCGCATCCTAATCCGGAAAAAGTGCTCATTATTGGTGGTGGTGATGGGGGTACAGCGCGTGAGGTACTTCGTCATCCTTCCGTAAAACACGTTGACATGGTTGAAATTGATGAAGCCGTTGTACGTGCTTCTAAGCTTTATTTAAAGAATGTTGGAGCTTGGGACGATCCTCGTTTAAACGTGCTTTTTGAAGATGGGATCGCTTTCGTTAAACAAGCTAAAGCTGAGTATGATGTTGTAATTATTGATGGCTCTGACCCAGTAGGACCAGCGGAAGGCTTATTTGAAAAAGGCTTTTTTGAACTTTGTTCTTCTGCATTGAAAGAAGGCGGAGTGCTAACTGCACAAACGGAATCGCCTTGGGTACCAGAGTATCATCCTAGTATGAAAAAAGTATTTGATGCCCTTACAGAAGTATTTGCTGAATCATCTATGTACTTGGCATACATTCCTTTATATCCTGCTGGTATGTGGAGTTTTGCGTATGCATCCAAAGGTATTAGAGCTCTAGATAATGATGTTTTAGATAGAATTGAAAAAGGGTTGCCTGAGTTGGGAACTAATCTAAATTACTATAATAAAGATGTTCATTGCGGATCATTTGCTTTACCCAACTTCGTAGCCGAAATTATTCGCTAAACAATCCGTTTAGCAATTATGCTGTATAAATTTGTACTTCTCTCTTTCTTTATTTCTTTTACTTGGGGAACTGTGTTTTCTCAAATTAGAGTAGTTGAAGGTGGGAGAGAGGTGCAAATTCCTTTAGAGCAATCGAACTCTGATTTTGATGTATCGGTTAATGTTCTTCAGTATTACTCTTCGCAGGGGTATTTAGCAGCTCAGATTGATTCATCATCATCTAGCACGTATTGGATTACAAAAGGATGTCAATTCCGAATAAATGAATTTTCTTATTCGGAATCTAAATCTATCGAATCACTCATTTCCTTTAATCAAATTCCAGTATATTACTCTAAGGCTAATATTGAGAAGGAAATAGAAGCCCAACGGGGAAGGTTTATTAACGAAGGATATGTGGGCACTACCGCAGAAATAGTACAATTCCTTCCAAACCAACAAGACTGCTCAGTATCTATTCAAATTCTTTTTTCTAAAGGTGAGTTAGGTTTTTCTTCGGGAATTTTTTTCTCAGGAGCTACACAAAATTCGCAAGAGTACCTTACTAGAATCTCCCGTTATAGAGACTCAACAGTGGTTTCTAAACAGAATTTGAAGAGCATTAGAACCGAACTCATAGGATCTCAGTTGTTTGATCAGGTAAGTGAGGGTGAATTATATTATGAAGAGGGGAGCCCAATCATTGTTTTTGCTGTTAAAGAAAGAACTCTTAACAGGTTTGATGGAATTCTTGGTTACGCTCCTGATGCCTCTGGAGAAGGACAGATAGTAGGTAGTGTGGATGCTTCATTTTGGAGTGTATTTACTGAAGGAAATGCACTTAATTTTAATTATCAGCGCTTACGTCCAGAAACTAGTCGACTTAAAATTGGCGTATCTCAAAGCTGGATAAAAGACATTCCCATAGGTTTTGGAGTTGATTTTAGTATTTATCAGAATGATACCACATACCAAACTCGTGATGTTGGCCTGAAGGGATTCTACTGGCTAGCTCCAGGTTTAAGAATAGATGGAGGCTTGAATTTCTTTGTGTCCAATTCAACAATTGATTCTGGTTTTGAAGCTGAACCGGACGGCGAAAAGCAAAGTGTAAGTTTAGGTTTTAATTACTCTACATTGAATAGCTACGAACTGCCAACTTCTGGGTATCAGTTAAATGTTAACTTAGAAATTGCAGCCAAAGATATTGAAGCGGACTCAGCGCTCGCTTTTAAGCAACAAGCCATTCAAACTGCATTGGAAGGATATTATTCACTTTCCTCAAAAAGTGTCTTAATGAGCTCATTAAACAGCTATTTTGTGACAGGAAGTAAGTTTACCGAAAGTGACTTAATCCGCTTTGGTGGTGCAAGTTCATTCCGTGGATATGGAGAGGAACAATTTCTGGCAAGCCAACTTGTTTGGGCTAACCTTGAGTATAGATTTCTCGTAAATAGTAGCTCGTTCTTATTCGGTTTTGGAACAGTAGGTAAATATTATCGCCCTAGTCTTTACAATGAAATTGGTAATCAATTCAAGCAGAAAAGCTTTTTATACTCAACGGGTTTTGGTATTTCATACAAAACCCGTTTAGGTCGTCTTAGTTTTTCATATGCAATATCACCCCAAGAAAGCATTGCCAACGGGAAAGTACATTTTGGGATAATTACTTCTCTTTAGTCTTTGGAACAATTTTCCGAAATCAAATCCTCAACATCTTCTGCACCTAATACCTCAGATTTTCCGAAATCCTTACAGGCTAGCTCGGTGTCTTTATTTTGGAGATAGGCTTCGCCCCGTTCTTTAAAAACTATTGGGTCATTTGGATAAATACCTATGGAAGTAGTGTAATCTTCAATGGCTCCCTCAATATCATTTAGCTTAATTTTAGTTCTAGCTCTTTGATCATAAAATTCTGCAATATTGCTGTATATATTGATGGCGTTAGATAACTCAGCCAATGCAAGTTGATATTCTCCCAAGTCATAGTGTACTACACTTTTCATATAAAGTGCCTCAACATTGGTAGAGTCTAAAGAGATGGCTTTTTCAAAATCTTTAAAAGCTAATTCTTTTTTATCATAATCATAAAAAGCATAGCCTCGATTTATATATATCTGTGGATTGTTTTCTTCAAAAAGTGCAGATCTATCGAAATAGGTAATTGCAGAGTCATATTGCTCTAACGCATAATAATTAAGTCCAATGTCATTTAGATTTATATAATCTGAAGCAGTTAATGGGTCAAGTTTTAGGATATCAATAGATTTTTCATAAAACCCCAAGGCTTTATATGCATTTGAGAGGTAATAGCTATAGTCGGGAATCTCGTTAGTAAGTGATTTAGCTTTCTCAAAATTGACAATCGCAGATTCGTATTTCTCTGTTGAAAAATCTACTAGACCAATATTAAAAAAGTAATTTCCATTTGTAGAATCTAAACTAATCGCTTTGTTATAGTTCTTATAAGCAGTAGAAAAGTCTTCTTTATAGTAGTAAGCTAGGCCTAAATTGTTATATGCTTCTGGCAAATCTGGTGTTATTTCAATCGATTTGTTTAAATCTAAGATCGCACTGTCAAAATCACCGATAGAAATTTTTGCATCACCTCGGTTGTTGAGAGCAAATGAGTAACTGGGGTTAATTTCGAGCGCAACAGATAAGTCGGTAATGGCTCCATAATAATCTCCTGTTTGGGATTTACAGTAACCCCGATTATTAAAAGCCGTAACCTTATATTGGCTTTGTTGAAAATTATCTAGACGAATAACTTTATCATAAATAGGGATTGCCTCTTCACATTTTCCTTCATCCATGAGTTTATTTCCTTTAAGGATGGTAGTTAATGCAGAGGCTGAATCAGCTTGTGCTGATGTCAATAAATGAGATTGTAGACTCTTAATTTTATCTACAAATGAATCGCAAGTGAGTGCTAAATCTTGCCCTACTTTAAAACCTAGCTCTTGACCTTTCTCTGCATTAGTTTTGGTAGTATCTGATGAATTAAGTGCTTGAGAAAAAAGAAGCATATCTGACGTGAAACTCTTTACCATGCATTCTTGAATTTGCTGTTGAAATTCTTCCTCTGTTTCAGGGTTTTCAATAACTTTTAAACAATCACATACAAGAACACTTAGTTTTTTAACGGATTCATTATCCTGTGAAAAGCTGTTTAAGCTGAAAAAGGAGAGTATAAGAAGGAGAGCTAGTTTTTTATGCATAGATATAAGGACTTGAAAATTTCTGAGATTAATATATAACTAATAAGCAAATTTTACAGGTTTGTGGTAAGTCTTATTATTGGTATCTTCTTTCCTCATTTATTAATGCTTATTAAGAAAGACAGAGGGAATGGGCCCGATGAAGTCTTGGCAACCGTCCGAACACGTTAATTGAAGGAAAAGGTGCCAAATCCCACTAAACAGATAACTTTAATGCTCTGTTTAGAAAAATAAGTGAGCTCTTCCTTTCGCTCTTTCTTAGTCGGCTAATCATTGATTGAGTGAATATAAAAGACCATTTACAACAGCGCGTTTTGATTCTTGATGGTGCCATGGGCACAATGATTCAGAGATATAAACTGCAAGAAGAAGACTTTCGTGGAGAATTATTCAAAGATTCTAAGGTAGATTTACAAGGAAATAACGATTTGCTTTCGCTTACTCGTCCTGATATCATTTTAGAAGTACATAAACAATACCTAGAAGCTGGCGCTGATATTATTGAGACAAATACCTTTAGTGGAACTTCAATTGCTCAGGCCGATTACCATTTAGAGCATATTATTTATGATTTGAATAAAGCCTCCGCTGAAATTGCTAGAGAAGCAGCTGATTGTTACACACAAAAAAATTCGAATAAACCACGTTATGTAGCGGGTGCTATTGGCCCAACTAACAGGACGGCATCACTTTCGCCAGATGTTTCAGATCCTGGTTATCGTGCGGTTACTTTCGATCAACTCTCGGAGGCATACAAATTGCAAGCTAAGGGACTTATCGATGGCGGGGTAGATGTTCTTCTTATCGAAACTATATTTGATACTCTGAATGCAAAAGCGGCTCTATATGGAATTTTAGAACTCTTTGAGGAAATCGGAAAAGAAATCCCGATAATGATTTCAGGAACCATTACAGATGCCAGTGGTAGAACACTTTCTGGACAAACTGTTGAAGCATTTCTAATTTCGATGTCTCATGTCCCTTTATTGAGTATCGGCTTGAATTGTGCACTTGGAGCTAGTCAGTTACGAACATACATCAATACACTCGCAAAACACGCTCCATATTTTATTAGTGCATATCCAAATGCTGGACTTCCAAATGAATTTGGGGAGTATGACCAAGGTCCCATTGAAATGGCAAAGGAAGTGAAATCTTACCTTGAAGATGGTTTGGTTAATATATTGGGTGGTTGTTGTGGCACAACGCCTGCTCATATCAAAGAGATGGCGAGGTTAGCGGAAAACTATAAGCCGAGAATTATTGAAAAAGTGGAGGCCGAATAATGAAATCCCTTCCTCTAGAATTAAGTGGTTTAGAACCACTTATTGTAACCTCCGATTCAAACTTTATAAACGTTGGCGAAAGAACCAACGTAACTGGCTCCAAACGTTTTCTTAATCTCATCAAAGCCAAAGATTATGCCAAAGCCCTTGAAATTGCACTAGACCAAGTACAAGGTGGCGCCCAAATCCTTGATGTTAATATGGATGAAGGGATGCTCGATAGTGAGGAGGAAATGACCACATTCCTCAATTTAATTGCTTCCGAACCTGACATTGCTAGAATCCCGATTATGGTCGATTCTTCCAAATGGTCGGTTATTCTAGCTGGTTTAAAAACACTTCAAGGTAAAGGCGTTGTAAACTCCATCAGTTTAAAAGATGGAGAAGCTGAGTTTCTGCACAGAGCACGTATTGTACGTCGGTTCGGTGCTGCTGTAGTTTCTATGGCTTTTGATGAAGAAGGACAAGCTGATAGTTATGAACGCCGAATCGAGATTTGTAAGCGCTCATATGATTTATTGGTGAATGAAGTTGGATTTCCAGCCTCAGATATCATTCTAGATCCAAATATTTTCCCAGTTGCAACAGGGATGGATGAACATAAAAATAATGCACTAGATTATTTTAGAGCAACAAAATGGATTCGAGAAAACCTCCCAGGAGCTCATATTATTGGAGGTGTGAGTAACGCATCCTTTTCCTTTAGAGGAAATAATAAAGTTCGAGAAGCTATGCATAGTGCATTTCTGTACCACGGTATTCAACACGGTATGGATATGGGGATTGTAAATCCTACTCAACTTGAAGTATACGATGATATCCCAAAGGAACTACTCGACTGTGTAGAAGATGTACTTCTTAACCGAAGAGATGATGCGACTGAACGACTCCTAGAAATCGCAGAAAAGTACAAAGACGATAATACCGTAAGAGAAAAAGAGACTCAAGAATGGAGAAGCTATTCCATCGAAAAAAGGCTTTCTCATGCTCTTGTTAAAGGTATTACTGAATTTGTTGAGGCTGATACCGAAGAAGCTCGAGTTAAATATCAAAGTCCGCTAACGGTTATTGAAGGTCCTTTGATGGACGGAATGAATATAGTGGGCGATCTCTTTGGTTCTGGAAAAATGTTTCTTCCTCAGGTAGTGAAAAGTGCACGTGTGATGAAGCAATCAGTGGCTTATTTAACACCGTATTTAGAAGAAGAAAAGAAAAAGAATGCTAATACTAAAGCGCGTTCAAAAGTGCTTCTAGCTACTGTTAAAGGAGATGTACATGATATTGGAAAGAATATTGTTGGTGTAGTACTCGCATGCAATAATTTTGATGTGATTGATCTTGGAGTGATGGTGCCCACTGAAAAAATTCTTGATGAGGCTGTTAAACACAAGGTAGATGTGATTGGCCTTAGTGGACTAATAACCCCATCTCTAGATGAAATGGTTGGTGTTGCTAAAGAAATGCAAAAGCGTGGAATTTCTATACCGCTTATAATTGGTGGTGCCACAACTTCTAGAATTCATACTGCAGTTAAAATTGATCCAAACTACGATGCGCCTGTAATTCATATTTTGGATGCATCACGTTCGGTTTCTATCTGTACAGAATTGCTAAATGCTTCGAAAGGTAAGCTGGTAGACAGTATAAAGCTAGAGTATGAAAAGCTTAGAGAAGGACATGCTAACCGTAATCAAAAGAAGAATTTTCTAAGTTATGAGGATGCGAAAGCAAACCGAACGTCCATAGATTGGAGTACAACTTCCATCACAAAACCACAATTTGTTGGTACAAAGACTTTAGAAGTGGATTTATCCACACTAAGAGAGTTTATCGATTGGTCTCCATTCTTTAGAACTTGGATGTTAACAGGTAAATACCCAGCAATTTTAGAAGATGAAGTAGTTGGTACGCAAGCAAAAGAACTTTTTGATGATGCAAACCAGCTATTAGATGAAATAATTGCAAACAAAAGTCTTACTGCAAAAGGTGTAATTGGTTTATACCCAGCGGCAGCAATTGGTGATGATGTAGTTGTTTATGAAGATGAAAACAGAGATAAAGAGCTAACAAAATTTCATTTTCTGCGCCAGCAAGCTCAAAAAAGGGGAGATCAACCAAATTCTAGTTTATCGGATTACATTGCGCCTAAAGAAAGTGGCTTAGAAGATTATATCGGTTTTTTTGCAGTCACTTCTGGAATTGGTATCGAAGCCATTCTCGAAAAATTTGAAGCAACAAATGATGACTATAATTCTATTCTTGTAAAAGCTTTAGGTGATAGACTTGCAGAAGCTTTCGCAGAGTATATGCACTTTAAAGTTCGTACTGATTTTTGGGGTTTTGCGAAGGAAGAAACACTAGATAATGAAGATCTAATCGCCGAAAAATATCAAGGTATACGGCCAGCTCCTGGTTATCCTGCTTGTCCAGATCACACCGAAAAACGATTGCTGTTTAAACTATTGGATGTTGAAAAAAATGCTGGTATCAAGTTAACAGAGTCTTGTGCGATGTATCCAGCATCCTCGGTTAGTGGTTTTTATTTTTCACATCCTCAATCAAGATATTTCGGAGTAGGGAAATTGCAGAAAGATCAAATTATTGATTACGCCCAAAGAAAAGGCAAATCCGTAGAAGAAATTGAAAAATGGTTAGGGCCGAACCTTGCCTACAATCCTGAGTAAGAATGAAAGTAACTGAATACATAAAAAAAGCGAATGGTAAAACCTTGTTTACATTTGAGGTATTACCGCCATTAAAAGGTCAGAATATCCAAACTTTATTCGATCATATTAATCCACTAATGGAGTTTAATCCTCCATTTATTGATGTTACCTACCATCGTGAGGAGTACATCTATAAAAAAAGAGAGAACGGCCTTTTAGAACGTAAAACTGTACGTAAACGTCCAGGAACGGTTGGAATGTGTGCTGCTATCAAAAATCATTATCAAGTAGATGCAGTACCTCATATTATTTGTGGTGGTTTTACAAAAGAAGAAACCGAGAATGCTCTTATAGATCTAAATTTCCTAGGCATAGATAACGTACTTGTTTTGCAAGGTGATGTTAGAAAACCTGACCGCCAGTTTGAGCCAGAGCCAGATGGACATGCTTATGCATCAGAGTTGTTAGATCAAGTAGTGAATTTAAATAATGGTATTTATCTAGATGATGAAATCGATAATGCAATGCATTCTGATTTTTGTATTGGTGTAGCTGGGTATCCTGAAAAGCACGAAACTGCGCCAAATATGGAGTCAGACATTCGCTATTTAAAGAAAAAAGTAGATGGCGGTGCTGATTATATTGTAACTCAAATGTTCTTTGATAATCAGAAATACTTTGATTTTGTGAAAATCTGCAGAGATAATGACATCAATATTCCAATTATTCCAGGGATCAAGCCAATTACAACAAAACGCCAAATTACTTTACTTCCGCAACTGTTTAATATTGATTTACCAGAAGCGTTAACCAAAGAACTGGAAAACTGCAAAAATAACGACCAAGCTCGCCAAATAGGAACTGAGTGGGCAATCACTCAATCCAAAGAGTTGATGGCTTTTGGTGTACCAAGCTTGCATTACTACTCTATGGGAAAGTCTACCTCGGTTTACGAAGTAGCAAAAGAAGTTTTCTAAATCCAATGTTGCTCATCTTCAGCAACGGTTCTTTCAAATTCAATCTCCCCAGTATGTTTGGTTCCTTTTGGCTCAACTAAAAGTACCCAGCATTCTTTTGGGGCAATTGGTAAATGCTCTTCACCTTTAGGAACTACATACAAATCGCCTTCTTTCAAATGGACTTCTCTATCTCTGAATTTTAAGGTTAGTTCCCCTTTTACGATATAGAAGAGTTCATCTTCATCAGCATGATTGTGCCAAATAAACTCACCTTCAATTTTAGCAAGCTTGACAAGCTGTCCGTTGGTTTCGGCAATAATTTTAGGAGACCATTGATCATTGAATAGTTTGAATTTTTCTAAGAGGTTTACAGCGTTCATTCTATTTTATTTTAAAATTTAGTCGCTACAAAAGTACGACTCAGTAGGCCTTTCAGTACTAGTGATGGATGGCTCATTTTTAATTATCAATATAACATCAGCTTCATTTGTTGAAGATTCACAAAATATGTCAAACATCTTGATACTATAATCAATTGATGGATATGGTGGTAGTTTTAATTCTTCTAAGGCCCATTCTGTTAAATTAATTTTGTTATCGAAAGGTTGAATAACTTCGTTTACTGATTCTGACCATTCTTCTTTTAACTCATCAGAGATATAAAAATCAGTTTTAATTTTGTTATCTGAATAAAGTGCTGCTGAAAAATACTTTGGCCATAGGTTTACAAAACTGAACAAGGGCAAGAACCCAAATATCAATAAATAAGAAATGAATATAAGTTTGTCATGTTTGTTAACAAACGATTTATAAGTAATTGCCTCTGTATTCCAGAAAAGGATAAATAACAAAATAATGTAACTGATATTCCATGGCCATACTACTTCATTGTGGTTGTGGCCAATTGGGCTGAGCATGAGTAGTATAAATAGGTGCATTAAGACTAGAGTGATAGCGCTAATCTTTCGAAGTTTTTGGAAGAGTAATCCTAACCCAAAAAAGGCTTCAATAATAGCCGCTGTAATGGCAAGTATTTGTATTGGAACATTAGACAAAAAGGGGGCAACGTTCAACAATGGCTCAATCATCCATGGAAATGAACTTTCTATAAAAGACATGTTTAATTTTTGAATTCCACTCCAGAAGTAACCTAGCGCCAATACGATTTGAATTAATGTGTAGCTATATGCTTCCTTTTTTTCAGAATACAAAATGAATGATAAGAGCATAAAAGCGTAGCTAAAAACCCAAGGCTGAACTCTTATTTGGTCAAAAAGACAAGATATACAAAGTGCTACTAGCGTAGCTTTTAAAGCAATATGTTCATATTTAAAAACGAAAAGGATAAGAAATAAACTACTCAGCAAGATTAGTGTAACAAAGTTGTTTACATAGAATGGGAGATCTTCAAGAAGAGAAATAATCGGAATAGAAGGGATTACTCTTTGAGATGTAAACCAAGCAGGAAACGAAATAAAAATACAACTAAGTAATCCAGTAACAATTAATTGTAGAATGAATTTCCTTTTTCGCAATTGACCTGTCACAAAATTTTATTTCGAATATACAAAAAAGGCCATGTAATACACGGCCTTTAATATGAGATTTTGAGGATACTACTAGTCGTTAAGGTTGTAAACTCGGGCTACATCTTCATAATTTTTATAATCAAGTCCTTTTGCCCTAACTATAGCTGTAGGAGGGATGGCTATTACTCTTAAATCGTCACCATCAAATAAGTCTTCGTTGGCGTCATTATTATCGGCAACTTCACCTTCAAGAACTAAATCAAAGCTATTGATATCAAAAACATAACGAAGATTTACGTAATCGTTTTCAAAAGGAACTGCAAAAGGCAAAGCATTCCATGAAGTTTCTCCATTAAAACGAACATAGCCTAAAACTAAACCTTCGTCTACGGTAGATTCGTCAAGGATATCCCACTCAAACTCGTTAATGGAAACAAACTCATCTAAGGCTTCAAAATCTGCGGCGTATATAGGTGCAACGCTTGAATAAATTTGAACACCATCTTTTCCTGGGATTCCTTCTGGTCCACGAGGCCCTGTAGAGTTTACACATGCAGTGGCTGATATTAATAAACCGGTTAATGCTACCATTGTTGATTTGAAGGACTTCATAATATCTCCGTTAGATAATTGTACACTAGTTAAACTGATGTTAGTATAGGCATGCTATTTGCAAGATTATATCACATGATTAGGCTAGGCAATTGATGTGATATAGAATTTCTATAGATAAGTTAAAGGTACTTTCTATAAATTTGACAGCTCAATTAATTTTTATAAAATCAGGAATTCTTTGGTATAAAAAGTGATTCTACAAACTGCTAGGTTTATCGCTTAAAGAAAAATGACTACATTGTTATTAATGTAAATTCTGAAAAGATTAGGGACTGCTTTGGATAAAATTTTGATGGAAATATTGGGGCTTTCTACGAGTCCGAGTAGTGGTGGCGCTTATGCGCTTATTCTTTCTGAGGCCGATGGTAGTCGTAGGCTACCTATAATCATTGGCTCTTATGAGGCGCAAGCAATAGCATTGGAGTTGGAGAATATTAAACCTCCTAGACCAATGACTCACGATCTTCTTAAAAATATTTTGCTAAGCTTTGACACTAGTGTTAAACATATTCTGATTAACGATTTGGAAGAAGGTACTTTTTACGCCCAAATTGTATACGAAAGAGAGGGCCAACTCGTAGAAATTGATGCAAGACCAAGTGATGCAATTGCTCTTTCTGTAAGATTTGGAACACCTATTTATGTAACGAAAGATGTTTTGATTGAGGCTGGTATTAACTCAGAACCCGATCCAAAGGTGATAAAGAAAAGCTTTGGGAGTAATAAAGAGGAACCGGGTAGTAAGGAGCTCTCAAAAATGGAGCAACTCGAAAACGAACTCAAAACTGCAATTGAGACAGAGAACTACGAAAAAGCCGCTAAGATTCGCGATACAATTCAAAAAATGAAAGGATAACATTGACTAAAGATTCCTATTCCTTCGAGAAATTACCTTTCTCGAAACTGTTTAAAACCTACACTAAAGACTTTTCTAAGCTTCAAGAATTTTATCCTTACAATCCTTTTGATGAAAACTCCATTGCTTCTAAGGTCACATCTATAACCAAGACGGATGCGCATAATGGTTATATAAAGGCTCTAGATACTTACCATTCCGATTTAGGAATTAGCCAAGTAAATCAACTTCAGAAATTAGGAAAAGAAGATTCGCTAGCAATTGTTACAGGGCAACAGTTAGGTATTTATGGTGGCCCAGTTTTTACTATTTATAAAACTATTACTACCATTTTATTAGCTAAACAATGGGAAAAGAAGTTAGGGAAGCCTGTAGTACCTGTTTTTTGGTTGGCAGATGAGGACCATGATTTTGATGAGGTGGCTTGGTTTGGGATTTCAGCAAATGAGGACTTCAAAAAAATAGTTTACGACGAAGTCTCAACGGGAGGCTTGGTTTCAGATTATTCCATTTCAGAATCAATACATCCCTTTAAATCTGAAATTAAAGAATTGTTCATTGATACCGATTTTTCTACAGATTTATGGAAATTGTATGATGAGTGCTTTACAGTAGGAGATACGTTCGCTTCTGCATTTGCAAAAATGATGGATTCTATGTTTGGAAAGCATGGTCTTCTTATTGCAGGGAGCAATACAAGAGAAATTAAAACAATTGTAGCCCAAACTTTTTCCGATTCAATTACGAAGCATCATCAAATTCATGAAGCATTAGATGTACAATCAAAGCATTTAGCTTCTGAATATCACAGCCAAGTAGTTCTCGGAGATACGAATCTTTTCTATTTAGATGAAAAGCGTAGAAGAGTTAAGATTGAACGTTCACAAAACTCATGGAAAGCTGGTGATAAAGAATGGAATGAGGAAGATTTAACAGCTGAAATTTCTTCAGTACCCGAAAAGTTCTCGCCTAATGTATTTTTACGCCCCATAATTCAAGACCAACTGTTGCCAACATTAGGTTATGTAGCTGGACCAGGAGAGACGGCCTACTACGGCCAAATGAAAGCTTTATACTCGATATTTGGATTAGAGATGCCTGTTATTTTTCCTCGACTAAGTGCTACTTTGCTAGAGTCTGGAATAGAAAGAATAATGGAGAAGCTTCCGTTCGAATTAAATAAATATAGTGAGCGTATTGAAGATTTAGACTCAGAATATGTAACGCTTTCTGAAAGTCATGATATAGAGGCTTTGTTTAATAACTGGAAGCAAGAAATTAAAGCCATCTCTGATAATCCATCCGAAATTATCAGAGATATTGACGCTTCGCTAGATGGCACTGTTGGTAAAACAATTTCAGGATTTGATACAGCGCTGGATAATTTGAAAGGCAAAGTTTACCGTTCGGTTAAACAACAAGAGCACACGCAGCTTCAGCGTATTCGTAAAATAAAAGCTCAATTATATCCAGGAGGAGGGCTTCAAGAACGAATGGTCTCCTTTATGTACTTTATGAATAAATATGGAATTAACGTATGGGATGAAGTACTTGAGTTGTTTGAAGACGAAAGTTTGGACTTATCTCATCATTACATCATAAAACTGTAATGTCTATTTCAGAAGAAAAATCTGTTTTACGGAAGACTCTTTTGAATAAAAGAAAAGCAATTCCTAATGGTATATGGGAAGATCTCTCAACCTTAGTTATTGAGAATCTAAAAGCTATCCCTCAATTCCGCGAAGCAAAGACTATTCATGTTTTTGTTTCAATGAATGAAAGGAATGAAGTGAATACACATTTACTTATAGAAGAGCTCATAAGTTCAGGAAAAAAAGTGATTGTACCGGTTACCGATTTTTCAACTGGTACTCTCAAACATTCAGCACTTTCTTCATTTGATTTATTAGAAGCCAACAAATGGGGCGTTCTTGAACCAAAAGAAACGGTATTTATAGACGAAAAACCGGATGTTATCCTAGTTCCATTATTAGCAACAGACTTCGATTTTAACAGACTAGGATACGGTAAAGGCTTCTACGATCGCTTTTTAGCAGATAGTTCTGCAATAAAAATTGGGTTAGTATTTCAAGAGTACATCTTAAATAAAATTCCTGTTGAACGCTTTGATCAGAAATTAGATATTTTAGTTTCCGAAAAAGAAGTTTTTACACGAAACAATCAAAAATAACCTCCGTAGGGGCTCATGGAGGAAATAACATGGCAGATAGATTGAAAACAAAAACTACATCACAAACTGGTTCCGCAACATTAGAGTTCGATGAATTTGAACTACAATCCACAATGCAGGAATTTTTAAAGGAAGAACCTAAAGAAGAAGGCAAAGGAATTTGGAATATAGCCACTTTTGCAGGTCTTGGGATGTTATTCATAGCGCTTACGTATGTGTTGCAACTTGTGGGTTTACCAATTGGCGAGGGATTAGCTAGTTTTTCTGCGGATGCCATAACAGGGCTTCCAATAATTGGTGGAGTTTTAGTAACTCTAATTGGCTTTGGTTATTTAGTAGGAGACAAGCGCCGAGAAAGAAAAGCGCGACGAAAAGAAAAAAGAGAGCGAAAGCAAACCATGAGTAATTATGCTGCAGATATTCCTGGTGGTGAGAAGACAACGAGAAGTAAGTTAAATAATGACTTAGATTCTTCTTCTAGAAGTTCTTCAAGATCTCAAGCTGCAAGTTTTACTACCGATAGTTTTGGCTACCGACATGCTAAACGATTGATGAAGTCGAGAACTAACAAGAAATTAGCAGGTGTTTGTGGTGGCTTAGCACGTTACTTTGGAATTAGTTCAACCGTTGTTCGATTAATTTTTGTTGTATCCTTTTTTATGTATGGAACAAGTATTTTGATTTATTTAGGATTAGCTATTGCAATGCCTAAAGAACCTATCGAACTTATGGACGATTTCGATTTTTAACTTAATTCAACTACGTGCTAATTACATTTGAGGGAATTGACGGTAGCGGGAAATCTACACAGATTGCGCTACTTAGGGAAAGATTACAGGAAGAGGGACATGAAGTATCTGTTTTTCGAGAGCCAGGAGGAACTGATATCTCTGAGATGATTAGAGGCATGCTCTTGAATCCTGAACTTCAAATAGATCCTGTAACAGAACTCTTATTGTTTTCATCCGCACGCTCTCAACTAATAGCGGAAAAAGTAAAACCACTTTTAGCTGAAGGGAAGGTAGTTATCTTAGATCGCTTTTACGATTCAACCACGGCGTATCAAGGTTATGGACGAAAAAGTATGCCCCTTGCCGAAATCCATCAACTAAACAAAGTTGCTTCTCACGGTTTGGCCCCCGACATCACTTTTTATTTAAGACTTAGTTTGGAAGAGTCCGCGCTCAGAACTGCTCAGTTTGAGAAAGATAGAATGGAGCAATCGGGCGATTCTTTCTTCAAAAAGGTATATAATGGCTTCGAAGAACTCCTGAAAACAGAATCTCGTTTTAAAGCTATCGACGCAAATCAAATGCCAGAAGAAGTACATGCTGATATTATCTCTGTTTTAGAAAAGTACCTAAGTGTTTAATTATACGCTAGCTCTTTAAACTTAAAATTATTTCTAATTTCTTTTTTAAATGGAAAAGGCCCTATTTTCATACCTGAGATAGGTTTTCTAATTGTTAACGATTTAGAAAGAAGTTGGAAAAGTAGTAAATAAAAATTATTGTGACATTTTATATGCATACGTCATTGAGGCTTAATCAATTTATCCGTATTTTTAAACCAATATGGTGAAATCCTACCTGTATCCGTGAAATTCGGTTCATCAAAAAGATTTTAAATCCAAACGAACACAACTACCAAGTAATCTATTATGGCGCACGAAAGAATCGAGATTGATTTACCACTTGCCAAAGTGTACGAGTTATTAAGTAATCCTGTTGAATTCCCTAAGTTTTTAGAAAGAATTGATACTGTAACGAGAATAAACTCTCAAACTTACGAGTATAAAACTAAAGTCGGAAATGAAGAATTTCAATGGACAACTAACTTAATTGATAATCTTCGTAATACTCGTTTTGCATGGATCACAATTAACGGTAATCTCAATCAAACTGGCACTATTCGTTTTACTCCTTTGGATAACGGAGTGCGTACACGTGTTGAATTTTCTCTAGATTATCGCACATTTTTTGGAGATCCGAGCGAAGAACTAGCAAAATTTATCGAAGAATCACCAGCTCAACTTATTAAAGACCTTGAGACATTCAAGAAGCTTGCTGAGTCTGGAACTTTCAAAGAAACTCAATTAGAGGCTTCTGAAGAAGTTACTGCTTAATTGCTCTTCAATTATTTACTATTTTCAATGCGCATCTTTTAGGTGCGCATTTTTTTTGTTCATGAATTAATAACACACAGTGAAGTTTAAAGAATTCCTAGAGTCTCAAAAAAGTAAACAGCCTCATTACCTGCTTATTGGTAATCCTATTGGGCACAGTATCTCGCCAATTATGCATAACGTTGCTTTACAGCATCATAATCTTCCGGGCGAGTATATTGCGGTGTCTGTTTCGGGAAGTGAGATAACCTCTCTTATTGCGCATTGCAATAATGAAGCGTTTTTAGGAGCTAATATCACCATTCCTCATAAAGAGTCTTTGTTCGATGCTGTTGATGTGTTAAGTGAAGAAGCAATGGAGATTGGAGCTATCAATACGCTTGTTAAATCAGAAAATAGATTAGTTGGCCATAATACGGATGCTTTTGGTTTTCTTGCCCCAATCGAAGAGTATGAAGATGATTTAGAAGGAGAGAGAGCTATTGTTTTTGGAACTGGTGGTGCTACAAAAGCTATTATATATGCTCTCAAGTCTTGGAATGTGGCAGAAATAGTTCTGGTGAGTCGGCGCCCTGAAAACTATACAGATAGTGAAGAGAGTGGAATCATCAGGTGCAGCTATGATAATTGGGTTGATTATGCCGAAGATGCTTCGATAATTATTAATGCAACTCCATTAGGAATGTATCCAAATGTAGATGCTTCTCCAGTTCGTGATGAAGAATTGGAAGCTCTACAAGGGAAAATCTGTTATGATATCGTCTATAATCCAAGAGAAACAAAATTTTTGGTTCAAACTCAAAAAGCAGAAGGTGTTCCTATTGGCGGACTTGATATGCTTATTTATCAAGGAGCGAAATCGTTTAAATTATGGACAGGGCATGAGTTTCCTATTGGTTTGGTAAGAATGAGGTTAGAAGATGTCTTCCCCGCTTAAGCTTGTTAAACCAACATCCCTTAACAATGCCACAGTAAGTGCTTGGTTTACGCTAAAGAATGCAAATATTTTAAACACTGATAGTGACGTTCCTGGACTCAATCTTGGTTTTAATACAAATGCTTCAGCTGAAGAAGTCTCTAAGAATAGAGCATTACTCGCTAAAGAAATCGATACCCCATTAAATGACATAGCTTACGCTAAGCAAGTTCACGGAACAGAGATAAAAGAAGTTTCTGAAGGTGGATTCGCTGGTGATTGTGATGGAATTATAACCATACAGAAGGGAATTGCTTTAGCCATTCAAGTTGCTGATTGCGCCGCTGTTCTACTTTGCGATAAAGAACACCAAATAATTGCTGCGGTACATGCTGGATGGCGTGGTGCAGTTGGCGGGATTGTCCCAAAAGCTGTAGAATTAATGATCAAAAAGGGCGCAAACCCAGAAAATATTCAAGCTTTCATAAGTCCCTGTATTTCTCTTAATAAATTTGAAGTAGGTGATGAGGTCGCTCAGAAATTTCCAGACTCTTTTGTAGATAGCAATAGTTTTAGTAAACCACATGTAGATTTGGATTCATTTATTAGATGGCAATTAACAGAGCATGGTGTTTTAAAGATGAATATAGAAAACAGCACAGCGTGTACATTCAGTAATGAAAACGAGTTTTACTCCTACCGTCGTGAGGGAGTAAATAGTGGGCGTATGATGGCGATTATAAAGCTGAACAAATAAAGTTGTTGAGCTAAGTTCAAGAATAGATCAAGAGATGATTATCCAATCTATATCTAAATCTACAAGGTAAATTCATAAAATCATTCGGAATTAAGTTTCTAATTAAGCAGTTCTAACTCTATATTCTGTTTCTGAAATTAAAGATTGTATAAGATTTGAAAAAACAACGAATAGCTATTTTAGGTTCTACGGGGTCTATTGGTAAACAAGTGTTAGAGGTAGTTCGGCAGCATCCTAATACATACGATATAGTTGCACTTACAGCAAATGAAAGTTGGGAGCAGCTAGTAAATCAAATTAATGAATTTAGGCCGAAATATGCCGTTATATGCTCAGATAAGCATTTCAATAAAGTAAAAGAGCAAATTAATACAGAAACTCAGTTGCTATCTGGTTACGATGCAATTGTTGATGTTGTACAGCTTGATGAAGTTGACACAGTTTTGAATAGTTTAGTCGGTTTTGCGGGGTTTGTCCCCACTTTAGAAGCAATCAAAAAGAATAAGAAAGTAGCGTTGGCCAACAAAGAGTCTTTAGTTGTTGGTGGTGAAGTGATTTATGAAGCCCTTAAAACTTCTAGTTCCTCACTAATTCCAGTAGACTCAGAGCATAGTGCCATGTTGCAGTGTTTAGTGGGGGAAAATAAAGAAGCCATCGAAAAGATTATCATAACGGCTAGTGGCGGCCCATTTAGAGATTTTAGCGCAGAACAAATGCAAACCATTACGGTTGAGCAAGCGTTAAAACATCCAAATTGGGAGATGGGCTCTAAAATAACCATCGATTCTGCTACGATGATGAATAAAGGTCTCGAAATTATTGAGGCGAAGTGGCTGTTCGATATTCCTGTAGAAAAAATTGAGCCTGTAATACATCCACAGAGTATTATTCACTCTATGGTTACTTTTGTTGATGGTTCTACAAAAGCACAAATGGGACCTCCAGACATGAAAGTTCCCATAATTTATGCGCTTACATATCCTGAGCGAATGACTTTAGAAACTCCTCGAGTAGATTGGAGTATAACACAAGAACTTAGTTTTTCGCCCGTTGATTATCAGCGATTTCCCTGTGTTAAACTCGCAATAGATGCTATTACAAACGGTGGACTAGCTCCAGCAGTTCTTAATGCAGCAAATGAGATCGCAGTACAGCGATTTTTGAATAAGGAAATTGGTTATATTGACATTCCAAAAATTGTAGGAAGTTGCCTTGAAAGGGCAGATTTTAGACAAAATATTACTATTGATACATTAATCGAAATAAATAAAGAGACGCGCGAGTACGCATCACGAATATAATTTATATGGAAAGTTTTCTTGATATACTGAGTACAGTAGGCATTTTTATAGGTGCTTTAATGATTTTAGTTTTTATCCATGAGTTAGGCCATTTTCTTGCAGCAAAGCTGTTTAAAATGAAAGTTGAACGTTTTTCGGTTGGATTCCCACCTAGAATTTGGGGCTTTCAAAAAGGAGATACTGATTATTGCATAGGAGCAACACCACTTGGTGGTTATGTTAAAATTGCTGGTATGGTAGACGAAAGCATGGATAATGAGTTCTTAGAGCAAGAGCCACAACCATGGGAATTTAGAAGTAAACCAGTGTGGCAGCGCATCATTGTAATTGTTGCAGGTGTGGTTTTTAATATGATTTTAGCCTTTTTCATATATACTGGGCTAACAATGAATTATGGAAAGACTGTTGTACCAGTAGAAAATGTTGCTGGTATTTACGTTTCAGATAATTCTATTTTGAAAGAAATTGGTTTCCAGAACAATGATAGAATTGTGGGTGTGAATGGAAATGATGTTGAATATTTTAACGATTTAGTTTCAGGAGTTGCACTAACATCTAATAATCTAAATTATACGGTTATAAGAAATGGAGAACGTGTAAACATTCCAATGTCATCTTCATACTTAGATAGCATTAAAACTAGAGGCTTTTTAGACATTGAGCTCATCCTACCAAGCATTACTTCAGGAATTGTAAAAGGTAGTCCAGCTGATAAAGCGGGTTTAAAAGCTGAGGATCAAATCATTTCAATAAATGGGGAAGAAATTCGTTACTGGATTCAGTTAAACACTAAGATTAAAGCTTCCGAAGAGCCATTAGAAATAGAAGTTAAAAGAGGTGATGAGGTTTTAACATTTAATATCACACCAACTGACGACAATACCATTGGTATTTATCCTCCAACACTAGCCTTAGCTGGCGGCGAGAGAATCAAATATAGTTTTTGGGGTTCTATAGAAGAAGGATATTCAGAAACTAGAGATCAAACAAAAGGAATCTTACAAGGCTTTGCTCGATTATTTTCTGGAGATATTTCAGTAAAAGAAAATTTAGGAGGTCCAATTGCTATTGCAAATCTAACTAAACAAGCTACAGAATCTAGTGGGTGGATTGGTTTTTGGACCATTACGGCAATGCTTAGCATTACTTTGGCGATTATGAATATCTTACCTATTCCTGCTTTAGATGGGGGACACTTAGTGTTTTTAATTTATGAAGGAGTAACTCGAAAAGAGCCTACTGAAAAAGTTAGAATTGTTGCACAAAATATTGGTTTCTTTATTTTGGTAGCACTTATGATTTTTGTTGTATTTAATGACGTTATAAAACTTTTTTAAAAATATATGTTCGCACGCGAAGGATATCTCTCTATGTTTATAGCCGTTTTAGTTACGGCTATAATCTATACACTCACTTATTTCTACATCCATCATTGGTTTGCGTACGTTGTTTATGTAGTTTTCGGAATATGTTGCGGTATCGTTATTTACTTTTTTAGAGACCCAGAGCGTGTAACACCAAAAGGCGATAATCTGATTATTTCTCCAGCTGATGGTGTTGTTGTTTTGATTAAAGAATACGAGGAGAAAATTTATCTAAAGAAGAAAGCTATTCAAATTAGTATTTTTCTATCTCCATTAGATGTTCATGTGAACAGAAACCCAATCTCTGGGAAGTTAGAGTATCTAAAATACCATCCAGGTAAATATTTAATGGCTTGGAACGAACATGCCTCGGAAATGAATGAACGCGCAGATTTTGGTGTGCTTCATGCTTCAGGGACCAAATTATTTTTTAAGCAGATTACTGGATTTTTAGCTCGCCGAATTGTTTATCATATCAAAGAAGGTGACGATTTAACAGCTGGCGAACGTTTCGGAATGATGAAATTTGGCTCTCGAATGGATATTATTGTTCCTGAAAATGTTCGTATTGATGTAAAAGAAGGGGATAGAACAGTTGCTGGAGAGTCAATTATTGGCGAGATTCTGTAATGAAGTATCCTATACAGCGAAAATATTCCTCATTCAAAGAAAAAAGAAGAAGCATGAAGAGCCAAAGGCCTCCGCTTAATAAGCGTATTGCTGTTCCGAGTTTCTTTACTCTAATGAACCTATTAAGTGGGTTTCTATCCATTATTTCTGTTGCTAAGGGAGATTTCGTACTTGGAGCCCAACTTATTGCTGTTGCTGGTCTTTTTGATGTATTAGATGGTTTAATGGCTCGGCTAGCAAATGCAACGAGTGATTTTGGAATTGAACTAGATTCTTTAAGTGATATGGTTTCTTTTGGTGTTGCTCCAGGTTTTCTTATTTATCAATTTAGCTTGAATGAGTTAAACACTTTAGGAATTTTGATTAGTGCTTTGCCTCCTTTATGTGGAGCTGTACGATTGGCTAGATTTAATGTGAATGCTCGACTAGCGCCCTCCAACGATTTCTTTATTGGGTTACCAATTCCAGCCCAAGCAATTATTCTTGCTTCCTTCTACTTAACATTCAGAAACGAAGTGGATCTTTTTAGTTCTTTTGAACAGGGAATTAACGCGATTATCATTCCGGTAGTGGTTCTAATATCCTTCCTAATGGTAAGCACAATTCCTTTTGATAAAATCCCAAGGTTTGATAGAAACTCTATACGAGAAAAGAAGGGAAAATTCGTTCTTTTTGTTACTTATCTAGTTCTTATTCTTGTATTTAAAGAACACGGCTTAATGGCTGTCATTTCCATCTTTATTTTAAAAGCACTCATTACAGGGGGCATTCATTTCTTTAAAGATGATTATGAACTTGGTTCAGAAGATACTTTTCAGGACTATAGCTGATTATTTAGAATAGAATTTATCTTCTTTGCAGCTGTACCATCGCCATAAACATTACTTGGTTTTGTTTCACTAGAGGCTTTTAAGAGCTTAAGTGTTTCAGAAACGATTAGTTTGGAATCTGATCCTACCAGTTTTGTAAACCCAGCATTCACTAATTCTTGGCGTTCTGTAGTTTCCCTAAGTACAATTAAACTTTTGCCCAAAGCTGCGGCTTCCTCTTGAATTCCACCAGAATCGGTTAAGATTAAATCAACAGAATGTATTAAGCTTATGAAGTCAATGTAGCCTAAAGGTTTTAGGATGTGTAAACGTGGATGTTGGTATTTTTCTGAATTTACAATCTCCTGAACTGCTGGACTAGGGTGCGCTGGAAAAACGATAGATAGCTGTTCTTGCTTAGCTAAAATTTCAAGCAAAGCATCCATGATATCAGCCAGCGGTTTACCACGGTTTTCTCTACGGTGGGAGGTAACTAGAATTACCTTTTCAGTATTAAAAACTAGTGGTTTTTTAGCCTTGTAAGGCTCTGAGTTCAAAATACTATGCAATGCATCAACTACAGTGTTACCCGTAACCCAGATAGATTCTGAAGCGTAACCTTCATTGATAAGGTTCTCCCTTGCAAATTCAGTGGGGGCAAAGTGTTTGTCAGCTATAGTACTAATCTGTTTACGATTCATTTCCTCAGGAAAAGGATTCATAAGGTCATGAGAACGCAATCCCGCTTCAACATGATACACAGGTATTTTCAAGTAGAAAGCGGCCAAAGCACTTAAGTAAGAAGAAGTAGTATCGCCTTGAACAATAACTGCATCTGGATGTTCGGTTAGATAGGTTTCTTTTAACTTGGGTAATAAGAATGTTGTGAGCTCAAATAAATCTTGATTTGGGCGCATTGCTTGCAAATTGTACGAAGGTACAATCTCAAATAGTTGAAGCATTTCCGTGGCAAGTTCATCGTGTTGGCCCGTGTGTAGTGTTACAACTTCAAACCCAGATTCACTCAAAGAATGTATTACTGGTGCAAGTTTAATAATCTCTGGACGAGTACCGAAAGCAACTAGAATCTTTTTCACTGCAAAACCTTTTTATATTCTATTAATGTCTGTTCCGCCACTTTATCCCAAGTATAGTGTTCTAAGATGTGTTTTTTAAGGGAATATTCTTTCTTTTTTGACAGTGATGTGTTTACTGCATTAGCAATATTTTCAACTGATTTTGGGTTGAGATACTCCGCAAAGTGCATAAAATAATCTTTAGTACCACCACGCTCTGTGATTGCAATATTTGCACCTGCTAATCCTGCTTCTAAAGCTGCAATTCCAGGTGTTTCATACATAGAAGGTAATACGAAGGTGTTACAAGCAGCATAAGCTGATGCGAGTAAATCAGAATCGTGCATTAAAGTTGGAATGTGAATAATATTCGAGTTCTGATTAATCAAAGCGAGGCACTTTTTTCCATACTCATCGGTGTCATTAATTCCGCCTATTATGACCAGTTTGGAGTTAATTCTTGGGGCCGCTTCGAGTAAACCCAATACATTTTTACGCGAAGCTGAAGCTTGGCCAACAAAAAGTACAAAATCAGAACATCCATATTCTTTAATGAATAATTCGGGAGTAGCTTCGCTAAATCGACTTTCAACACCATTTGGAATAACGCTTAATTTTTTAAATGGAATGTTGAATCCATTCTGAATGAGCTCTAATTCAGCCGTTGTATTAGGCAGAACTCTTTCTGCCAGTTGGCAAATATCTGCTTTAATGCTAAAATCTGAACGAATACCCGAACCTAAGAATTTGGTAAGTTTTTCGGCCTGTATAGCTTTTTGTATTACTGAAGAACTGCGATTAGAAAAGAATACGGGCGACACTATTAATTTGGCACCGCTTTTACAGACAAGATTTGCAATGTTTGATGTCTCTGGTCCTGCAGAAAACAAATGAATGAGGTCAAAATCTTGGGCATTAAAATGTTCCCAAGGCGAAATAAAAATAATTTCTACGCCTAGCTTTTGTAATCCTTCGGCAGTTCTAAAAACCTGATTTCTAACGCCACCATTTACCGCGGCAATACTAAGCGGAGCAATAAATCCTACTTTTAGTCCTTCACTCATAATGTCTTGCGGTGTTTCCAATCTAAGATGGATGTTTTTAATAAACTTAACTTGTTGCTATGTAATGCTTCAATTTCATCATGTGAAGGTAGAGAAGGAGACTGGTATTTAAAAGCTGGATTTTCAGAGATACTGAAACTGGTTTGCGAAGAGTTGATTAAATCGAAATCAGAATGTGTTGTTGAAACTTTAAATAGAAAATCTTCTGTAGTAACAGTCTGAATCTCAACTTTACCCTCATTTAAAAAAGCTTCAAAATTTAGAGTATTTCTTTTTTTCCAAAATTCCGAGAATTCAAGAAACGTTAAATTTTGAAGTCCCAGCTCTACCGCTTTATCAAAAATGTATTCAACAACTTCTAACCCCGGTTGGAGTGGGTGGTGGTACAAAATTACGGGTTCGTGTATCCCAACTTTTGCTTGAATTACTTCTTCAAAATAAGTCTTCATTTCTCCTGTTGAGAATCGCTTTCTGCTTAAACTTCCAGTACAAATAGGATGGATTGGAATCTGAAGGATTTTATTTGTTTCGTTCAGCTTTAATTCAAAAGGTACGCCATCATAACCAGTTGAAAATTCGGAGGAATAGCTGAAATTATAGCTTAGCATAGCTTTTTTTAAGTCATCATTCCAAATCCCATAAGGTGCAGCAAAACCGGAAGTCTCAATATTTGATTTAGATAACAATGATAGTGCAAAGTCTAAATCCTGAGTAATCTTTTTCTGTGAAGTGGAAGTACCATGTTCATAACAGTGCAGTGCCAGTTCTTGGTTATCAAACTCATGAAATAAGTCCAACCATTTTTTATGAGCTTGAACATGTAAAAACCAAGTTAATTTGAGATTGCGAGCTGTTGCCAATTCCAAAATTTCTGTCAAAGATGATTTGGTGCCATAATCGGAATCAATCCTGAAAGCAAAAACTGGCTTTTTTGTAGGAGAAGTCCACTTAGTAATTAATGGAAGTTTTAATTTTGTATGAAGCTCGAGTAATGCTGTCTCAATTAAACGGGTGATTTCGGAACGTGAGATTGGAGACACAATTTCATCAGGAGGGATGCCAATGCCATAATCATAAAAACGCTTTCTTGTATGAGGTTTGGGTTCCAAAATCTTCGATAAATCTAATCCAATAAAACTAATTACCCCATTACTCTTGGTTTCGAAATCAACAAGTCCATTAAAGTATGAAGATTCATTTTTAGAGAGTCTGCATTTAGAAAAAACATCGATATGTGAAATCCGATCAAACCCTATGTGAGGGTTAGTGTTTACGAGGAAATCAACTTTCTGAGTTACGTTAAGCTTATTTTGAAAGAAAACTGGATTGGTTGAAATCTCTAAAACAGCACCACCTTTTGCAATAAATGCATCAATTTTTGCCTGAAATGATGGAGAAAGCACTACAAGTTGCTCAAGAATTATAATGGAGAAAAACTCTTTAGATAAAGTAGCTTCATTACATTCTTGATGAGAAACTCCAATTGTGTCTAAAACAGTATTTAAAGCAAAAGAGGGATGATATGTGCCAATGCAGAGCCTTTGTTTCATCGTGCCCAGTTTCTTTTTATCCAATGGATTTCTTCCATCCGAATTGTATTTGTTACCCAGCTAATAATTGCAAGAAAGACAATAAATCCGAGCGAAGCCAGCACGAAATGAACATGTAAATAAGTAACTACAAACAAGAAGAGTATACTTGGAATGGTTACACGGAAAAGTGGAGCTACGAAATGGAGATCTAGGTTTTTTCGGAACCAATAATAGGAGCAAAGTAAGATGACTAGTTCTGAAAGCGAGACTGCGATAGCCACACTAACAGGTGTGCCGATGCTTGTAAAAATAAGAATTAGAATAGCCGAAATGGAACCGCCTATTACATTCGACAGTAAATAATCGTTGTCTTTTCCAATGGCAATAAGACCGAAAGAAAACAGTGAATTTAAGAATGTGAAAAAGATAAATGGCGATAAAAACTTTAGTATGATTCCACTCTGAACAAATTTTGGTCCAAATAGAAGAGAGATAATCTCCTCAGAGTTCAGAATTACTAAAGCTGTAACAAGACTGCCTCCAACAATAATCAACTTCAAGACTAGGTTAATTTGTTGTTTAGCGAGTGATTTATTGTTGACCCAAACAGCGGATAGATTAGGCAAAAGGATATTTACGAAAACTCGATCGAGTAGCATTATGATTAACAAAATTCTGTATGCAGCTCCGTAGATTCCAGCATCACTCAACGTTAAAAAGACCCCAATTAAGATTGGTGGCAACAGTTGTACCAATTGGGTGAAAAACCAACCAACACCTAGAATGGAACTTGTTTTAAGTAGGTCTGTGTAAATATTTATGCCTCTGGAGGGAAGAGGGAATGGTTTTTCGAACAAGGAGAAAAATCCCAATAAAAGAGCTGCTGAAGAAATACCAGCTATATATATGTATGGGACTAGTGTCACATCTTCGGGTTTATGAACAAGTAGAAATACTAAAATCAGATACACAAACCCATTCAAGGCTTTAGATGCTGCAGCTTTTCCGAATTGTTGCCTACCGTTGTAATACCATTCCATTAAAATGGCATATGGAATTAAAGAGTAGAGATACCCAAGCAAAACGCTTCTTTTTTGATGTTCCATCTCAAGGTTTGATACAATAAGAAGAGACGCGATAAGAACCGTAATGCCTAAAAACACCTTCATATTGAAGATTTCACGAGCTCTGAAAAGACGTTTTTCAGGTTCTTTGGCAACTTCCCTCACTGCTACATTTACCAAACCCAAATCCGCAAACCAGGTACAATAGCCTAAAATTGAAATTGCGATAATAATTAGTCCGTAAAACTCAGAGCCAAGAGTTCTTGCCAGATAGATGGAGGTTATGAATGAAAAACCTCTTCCAGAGAAATCGCCAAGCGCTATCCAAAAAGCTTTTTGCTTTAATTTATTCATGCGAGGAAATCTTCCTTATCATTGCATTTCGTTCTGAATTCGTTTCAAACAAAAACACGGATGGATTTGATTCTAATTCGGCAATACATCCTAGTTTTGGAGCAATGATATCAATATTGTAGCTCAATGCCATATGTATTCCACCAGAAGTTAACAGTTGTTTGTAATTGAATAAACAAACATCGGTAGCATTAAATAGGAATGGTAGAAGGGAGTCGCTAATAAAAGTGTCTACTAAATGAATATGAGAGTATGTTTGGGAAAGCTGTTTTAAACTTGCTCCAAGCTCTTCATTTCCTTTTTTGATAGTTCCAACCACTAGAAACTGTATCGATTCATCCTTATGGAAATCAACAAGAATATCTTCAATATGCTTATAATGGCTAATTTGACCAAAGATTAGAGCGAGTGGCTTTTTGAGCGTTAAATTCAATCCAAAGGTTTTATTCAGTGTATCAATGGCTTCTTTTTTAGGAAGAGAGCTGGCAGGAAATGAAGGGTGTGGGATAATATAGAATTTAGTAAGAGGGACATTCAGCTTTGTACTCATTCTTTTACCAGCCGTAGCACAGTGGACATGAACAGCATTTGCAAGTCTAGCCATCATCTTATGCAAGAATAAGTGCATTTTTAGAAACTTCTGATCATGCGGCTCTTCGTTGTGGATTGTCCAGATTAGTTTACCACCAATAAGTTTGAACAAAAGAATCCAAAGGAGCTTCCAAGGCATCCCTGAAAGAGATTTTGCATCCTGAAATTCTAACCAGTGGTAATGAAAAACGGTCTTCCTTGAAATGAGAGTAGCAAAAAAAGGTTTGTAATGGGTAAAAACAGAAACACTTTTAGCTTCGATTTTAGAATCTGATGCTAAAATAGGCCTGTAAAGATTATAAAGGTAATCAGAAGCAGGGTATTGATGATTTATGAGTGGAGCTACATAAACCGTAGAGGAATCGGTACCAAGCGCTTTAATAAGATCGCTAAGCGAAATTTCCTCCATAGCTGTTACTTCCTAAAATTTATATTGAATCCCAATGGAATGTACAGTTCCAAAACCTGTATTAAAAGGAATAATAGCATAGTTGAAAGTAATTAAATCTGTAATAAAACCAGCACCAAACGAAATAGGGCGGGCAGTATCTCCAGTTTTGTAACCACCTTTTAATTCTACCACTTCAGCTACATTCAAAATCATTCCGAAATTAAAGTAATCTTTGTCGTTAAAATAGCCTACTTCATTTTCATCTGGTGTATCAGTAAGTGGATGAACGAAATCAGAAGAAATGCTTAGGAGTATTGGTAGGTTTGAATTTTTAGGAGGAGTGAATTCAAGTACATCAACTGAGGCTCCAAGTCTGAAAGCTGCGGGCAGTTTAGGCTCCGTAGTTACCAGTTTGTTCATCTTTCCGATATTAACAACAGATGCACCAAGCGTAAGCTTCTTATCTAAAAGTTCACGGGCAAGACCCGCATTAAAAGAGTATCCTGTGGATTTATCTAAATAAATTTCTTGATAGATATACTGAGCGGAAGCGCCAATAGCAAAGTAATCGAAATCGTATGATAGGGCAGAACCAATACTTAGGTACTCCACCGAAAAGTTTCCGTTTGAAGAACCTGGACTGTCTCGTTGCTCAAAACCGTCATCACCAGAACGATATACAGAAATGGAAATGGCTCTGTTATTTTTTCTGAAATTAGCACCACCAAAAATGTTATTCGCGTCTCCTATCATGCGCGAATAGCCTAGATTGAGCGTAGAATTTGGCATTAACGAGAGCAATGCTGGATTCGTAAATATAGAGCTAGCGCCTTGAGGGATTGCTGTTGTGGCTTCAGATAGCGATAGAGCTTCCGGATTAGGAGCAAAGTTCAGCACATCTACACCAGCACGTTGTGCAAGCATTGAAGTTGAGCCAAGAATAAGAATTGATAGAATTGAAAAAAGTACTTTCATAGGTGTAAACTTAGCGAGAAAACATGAATGTTTGCTATCTGATTTGGTTCAACCACAAATGCGTAATCTATTGAAGGACTGAACTTATCGAAGGGAAGTAATACCGAGAAGCCACTACTTAATCCCCAAGAAGCTGTTTCGGAAAGATCTGGAAGACTGTAGCCTGCACGGAGGGTGAACCTCTCATGTGCATTCCAAGCGCTACCAATTCGAAACTGTTTAGCGTTAGTTTTAATTTCGGAAATAGTTTCGAAAGTTTGTGGACTACCATTAACAACTAAGGCATCGGTTGTCTTAATTTCCGATGTATAAGCCTGTATTTCGTAATCTATTGAAACGGTAAGCTTCTCTGTTTGATGAGACAGACCCCATTTAAAACGAGTAGGAAATTTATTTACTACATTTCTTGCTTGAGCAAGGCCGTAAAGTTCTGACGAGTTGAAAGAATATTCCGCAAACATATCTTGAATGGCAAAACCAAATTTCAATGAATTAGAAATATGATAGAGCATACCAATATCAATTCCAATGCTCGTTGCTGGATCTATTTCATCATGTAAATCAGAGTAATTAAGTTTAAAGCCTATACCAGCGTTAAATTTTTCACTCATTCTAATTCCAAATGCACCTAATAACTGATATTCCGAAGAGTTGAAATCTCCTGTTGGATAACCACTGACAGTTCTTCCGTCAATATTGTTAACACCACTTCTAATCAGATTCAATGAAAAACCTGCTTTTGGAGGTAATTCAAAGTTCACGCCAACGGTTTGATGCACTCTATCGAATTCCATTGATGAAGCACCTAACATAAACTGAGTATAGCCTTGGTTTAAAGATGCTAACGCAGGATTGTAATGGGCATAAGCACCTTGGGATGTCGTTGCAGTCATTGCGTTACCCATTCCCATTGCTTTAGGTCCAAAACCGATTCTACTAGCAGAGCCTACAAAACCACCATTTTGGGCTTGCAACGTCTGTATACCAAATAGAGAAACTACGATAATGCTTAATAATCTTAACTTATTCATCATTCTACCAGTAAGATTTTGCCGTTAACGGTTTCACTAGGCATTTCAATAGTATATATGTAGGTGCCATTGGCAACTTGCCGTCCACTTGAATCTAAACCGTCCCACATGGTTTCATAAGTTCCAGGCGAAAAGCTTTCATTCTCAATTTCACGAACTAAATTCATGCCAAAATCAAAAATACTGATTCGTACATTACCTTGCTTTTTCAATTCAAATTTGATTCGTACTATTTCATGTACGGCAGGAGAGTAGGGATTTGGATAAGCGTAAGTGTTTACCGATTTAGCTTCAGGGTCATGAATATTGCCACCTTTTAGTGGGAAATTAACTCGAGTGATCTCCCAAGTTTGGCCAAGGTCATCGGAGGAGGCTAAGCCGTCATCAGTTCCAATCCATATACGATCCGTTGTAGACGCAACAGCCAAAAACTCTGCATCTTTCTTTAAAAAAGTATTAGGGCTTTTGATTTGGGGAAATTTACTCCAACTTTTACCATCATTTGTTGAAATAAATAAACCATTTACTCCAGCCGCAAAAACAGCACCGTCTATAAAACCAATACTGTTTATTTTTTCACCAATAAGGTGTTGCTCAAAAGTTTCTCCTGCATCTGCCGTAGAAACGATTCCAAATTTTTCACCAGCTTGGGCATTACTAATCCAGTTGGTCATCCAAACTTTATTGGTAGCAGGGTCTTCTTCAATTTCTATAATCCAATTGCTGAGTAAGCCGTTGTCATCATTGTTAAAATTGATGTGGGTCCAAGAAATACTATCTGTAGGAGCTGAAATAGCATCTAAAGAAATATTTATTCCATTTGCCGATCCGTACCAAACTCGATTTTGAGAGTCAATTTCAACACCAAAACCTTTCAAATTGTTGTCATCAACAGAATCGTATAGGTTTGTAGACTCTATGCAGCTGTTTGTTTGGGCATCACCTTGTGTACAGCTAACCCAATAATAGTTGTTTCCATCTGGAGTAAAATCTCGCACACTTACAGGGGGGATGATTACGCGTTCCCAAGTCTGGCCGAAATCAGTACTTCTCAATAATCCTGATGCCCAGTTAGCTGAAAAAACCACATTTCCTTTAAAGTCTACGTCATAAGGAGGAGATTGCTCAGGGACAGTAATTCTAATTCTATTATATGTAATTCCTCCATAAACAAAAGTTGTGTCGCAACCTGCTTCAGAAGTTTTGCAATCGTCTGAGGCTTTGGGATCTAATAAAAAATCCGAATATCGCCAGTTGTCTCCTCCATCCTCACTAAAATAATAACCAAAAGAAGCAGGGACTGTACCATCAAGAATCTCAGAGGAGTAACCAAGTCCAGCAACTATAGTATCTTTAGCTACCGAAAGGGAGAAGACTCTTCCTACATCCTCAACAACTTTCACAGCTTTTTCAGGTAAATACCATTCAGGCTGATTTCCAATATTTCTGTTTAGAGATGGGCTAATCCATAAAGTGTCACCAAAAGCCGCAATATTAGAAACTCCATTCTGTTTGATGCTATTGTATGGAGAATCAACGGGGTAAATCGTTTGTGCAGATACAGTGGTAGCACCTACTAATGCTATAAGTGTTAGGGCAAAACTAATTTTATTCATTATCTACAATATTAAAAGAAGTTTCTAAGGTATCGCTACTCAGTCCAGATTTATCGATGGCCCAATAGAGAGCCGTTCTGTTATTGGCAGTATTTGAACTATTTATGGAGAACGTTTTTGTGAATACGGAATCGTTAGCGGCCACATCACCACTCTCAGAATCTCCATCATCTAACATTTGAAACGGATTTTCCTGCAACAATGAGCCATCTGGGTTTCTGAAATTAAGAAACACTTTGTCAATGTTATCTTGACCGTCTATGTCTGTTACTTTGGCTTCAAATACAGCGATTGTAGCTCCTGAGGTAGGAATTTGTACATTGGAAGGATTATTGACTTCTAAAATTTCTGGTGCATTTATAGGAACTCCCGTTTGCTTAACTACTGCTTGGGCGTAATTTTTGTTTTCTCCATTCAGTGAAGGTGTCACTAAAATAGTGTAAGAATTAAACTCAATAGTATTTGTAGGAATGGCAACACTTGCTTGGAAGGAAGAAGTTCCAGTCACAATATTAAGTGTGCCTTGTAGCGAGGGGTTTTCATCATCCGAATAAAAAATGTAATAGTAAGGAACCGAGCCTTCATCAAAGCTAAAACCATCCACAGAAATTTCTAATGTAATGGTGGTGTCCTTTTGTCCATCTAGAATAGGACTAAATTGAATTTGATCTGGCGTAACAGATAGATTCTGAACATATGATAATGTACTATCATAATTGTTTAACGTAGGTGTGGAGTCACAACTAGTATATAACAAGCAAACAATAGTTGTCAATAATATTGAGGGGAAAAATCGCTTAAACAAAAAAGTATCTCTGATTGGTGTTTAGTCTTAATTCTGTAACGGTGAGATATAGGCGATGTTTTATTTTGGTTAGAATAGCAACTATTAAGGTGCATCAAGATAAAAAGTGCTTAGCAATTTACAAATACCAATTTTTAGCATTGCTATTAAAATCTTGCTCTGCTATATTCGATGCGTTATGAAAAACGCATCTTTAAATACAACTAAGTGGTGGTGGCCTAATGCTTATATAAGCAGTGGGTACGTTGCGTAAATAAATCAAACAAGAATGTTTTACATACCCACTATTCCTCTGGAAGAGTGGGTTTTTTTTTGCCTAATGGATATTAAAAAATTTTTAGACTTATCAACCAAATATACTGCCATACCGGTGTATAAACGCCTATTAGCGGATGTATTAACGCCTGTTTCTCTTTTCATGAATATTAGAGAAGGAGCTGAACGCCCGTTTTTATTGGAATCGGTAGAGGGGGGAGAACAACTAGCTCGGTATTCGTTTTTAGGACGAAATCCGTACCAAAAGTTAGAGTTTGATGGCTCCACAACCACGTTAACTAAAGGCGGTAAAACTGAAACTATTGAGATTCCTTATTTCGAGGAACTCAAAAAATTGACCACTGCATACACAGAGCCTATCATTCCTGAGTTACCCCGATTAACGGGTGGCGCAGTTGGTTTCTCAGCTTATGATACTTTCCGTCTAGTTGAGCATCTTCCAAACATACCTAAAGATGACCTGAACTTACCAGAAGCAATTTGGTCTTTTTACGATGAGATTTATGCTTTCGACCATGTGAAGCATCAAGTAGTGTTGATAAAGACAGTTTTCACTGAAGAAGTGGACGATCTTGAACAAGCTTATGCTGACGCTCAAGAGTCTCTCGATGCAATGGAAAAGGCAGCTCTAACTTCAAATTATAAGTCTAGAACATTTAGTATCGAACCCGAATCTTTGACGAGTAATGTAGACAAACCTCGTTTCGAGAAAATGGTTGAGACGGGTAAAAAGCACATTTACGAAGGCGATATTTTCCAAGTGGTTTTATCTCAACGCTTCGAAGCAAATATGAGCGGAGATCCATTTATGTTGTATCGCGCTTTACGGATGGTGAACCCTTCACCATATCTTTTTTATCTAGATTTTGATGGTTTTAGCTTAGTAGGTTCATCTCCTGAAGTTCTTGTGCGCGTTCAGGATAAAGAAGTTAGAGTATTACCGATTGCAGGTACTCGGCCACGTGGTAAAACACATGAAGAAGACCTAGAATTTGAAGTGGATCTTAAGCAAGATCCAAAAGAATTAGCAGAGCATATAATGCTTGTAGATTTAGGCAGAAACGATTTATCTCGTGTTTGTGACGCTGGTACTGTTGTCATGGAACGCAACCAAGTGATAGAGCGATACTCTCATGTAATGCATATTGTAAGTGATGTAGTAGGGCGCCTCAGTGAAAGTAAAACTTCGGTTGACGCCCTCATGCAATGTTTCCCGGCAGGCACTGTAAGCGGTGCTCCAAAAATCCGCGCTATGCAGATTATTGATGAACTTGAACCCACAAAGCGTGGAATTTACGCTGGTGCCGTTGGGTATTTCGATTTCTCAGGAAATATGGATACATGTATAGCCATTAGAACGATGGTTGTTGCCGACGAAAAAGTGTACATCCAAGCAGGAGCTGGCATTGTAGCCGATAGTAATCCTCATAACGAATTTGTAGAAACTCAAAACAAAGCTGGCGCACTTGTTCAGGCGTTAAGCGTAGCCCTTGATATACAATGAGCAAAAATAAAACTATACTTTCAGGCATTCAGCCCTCCGGAAAACTTCATATTGGGAACTATTTTGGTGCAATTCGCCAACATGTTGCCATGCAAGATCAAGGTGATGCTTTTTACTTCATCGCCAACTATCATTCGCTGACTTCACTTAATGATGGTAAACAACTTCGTCAGAACACAATTGATGTAACTTTAGATTATTTAGCTCTTGGTTTGGATCCGAAGAAATCTACTTTTTTCGCACAATCTGATGTTCCTCAAGTTCCTGAACTTGCTTGGATGTTAGGAACGCTTTGTCCTGTTAGTTTGATGGAAAAAGGAGTGGCTTACAAAGACAAAACCGCTTCAGGATTAAGTCCCAATATAGGTTTGTTTACATATCCTATTCTTCAAGCAGCTGATATTCTTATATATCACTCTGATATTGTTCCTGTTGGAAAAGATCAGAAACAGAATATTGAAATCGCTCGTGATTTAGCTGGAAAATTCAACCATGTGTATGGCGGGGATTTTCTGGTAATTCCTGAAGATTTAATTATGAAGTCAGTAGAGGTTGTTCCTGGGATTGATGGAAGGAAAATGAGCAAGAGCTACGACAATACCATTCAGATTTTTGAAGAAGGTAAAGCGCTCAAAAAGAAAGTAATGTCTATACAAACGGACTCTCTAGCACTTGAAGAACCTAAAGATCCAGAAAACGATAATGTATTTGCACTCATTAAGTTATTCGCATCACCTGAGAAACAAGAAGAAATAGCTGAGAAATACAGAGCAGGTGGTTATGGATACGGACATGCAAAGCTTGAGCTCTTAGATTTACTGAATGAATACTTTGGCGAAGCTAGAGAACGTAGAAGAGAACTTGCCAAAGATTTAGACTACGTATCCGATGTGCTAACCGAAGGTGGTAAAAAAGCTAGAGAGCGAGCAGAATCAGTGATGGAACCTATCCGTGAAGTTACTGGAATAGTTCGACACTTTTAACATGTTGCATACTTTGGTAAATAACGAAACTATCACGCTAATACTACTTAAGTGATTCTTATAATTGACAACTACGACTCCTTTACGTACAACTTAGTACACCTTATTGCGGTGAAAACCGACAATTATAAAGTTATTCGAAACGATGCTTTAACAGTGGAAGAGATTAAAGCGTTAAATCCTTCAAAAATATTAATATCTCCAGGTCCAGGTCGCCCAATTGATGCTGGCGTTACCGAAGACGTAATTCGCGAGATGGGCAAAACAACTCCAATATTAGGGGTTTGCTTAGGACATCAGGCGATTGGCGAAGTTTTTGGAGCCGATGTTGTATATGCCCCAAGTTTAATGCATGGAAAAATCTCGCAAGTAGAACACGATGGCTTATCTATTTTTAAAGGTGTTGAGAAGGATTTTACCGCAACGCGTTATCATTCGCTTGTGCTAGATCCAGCAACTGTTCCAGATGAACTTATAATCACTGCCAAAGTTGGTGATGTGATTATGGGGGTTAGACACAAAGAATTTCCGATAGAAGGAATACAATTTCACCCAGAAAGTATTCTAACAACCGAAGGACCTAAAATGATTAATAACTGGTTAGAACAAGCATGAATTTCAAAGAAGTACTAAACAAACTTTCATTTTCAGAAGACTTAACACAAATTGAAGCCGAAGCAGCTCTTCAACTGATAATGGAAGGTGAAGTTGAATCAGATCAAATAGCAGCATTTTTAACCGCATTACGACTTAAAGGGGAGACCATCCTCGAGTTAACGGGTTTTGTAAAGGTGATGCGAGAGAAGTCGATTAAAGTAAATGTAGACACCTCTAACGCTATAGATTTGGTAGGAACCGGTGGCGATAAATCTGGAACTTTTAATATTTCTACAGCTTCAGCATTTGTAACTGCGGCAGCTGGTGTTCCTGTAATTAAACATGGCAATAGAAGTGCTTCAAGCAAGTGCGGAAGCGCCGACGTTTTAGAGCATTTAGGAGCTGCTATCGAGCTAGGTCATGAAGGTGTTGAGCAAGTGTTTAAGGAAGTTGGAATGGCGTTTATGTTCGCCCCGATGTTTCATCCTGCTATGAAATATGTAATGCCAACACGCCGCTCTCTTGGTTTTAGAACCTTCTTTAATATTCTTGGGCCGATGGTAAATCCTGCCGGTGTTAAACGATATGTAATCGGTGCATACAACAAAGAAGTTGCAGAGAAAATGGCGCATATTTTGGCCAACTTAGACACCGAATTTGCATACACATTTAATGCTCACGATGGCTTAGATGAGATGAGTATCAGTGGACAAAGTGAAGTGTATGAATTGCAAGATAAATTAGTTTCCACTTCGTTTACATTCTCACCGCAATCGCTTGGCTTTCAAAAATATAGCCTCAACGATTTGATGGGCGGAGATGCTAAAGAGAATGCTCAAATACTGACAAATATTTTTGCAAATAAGGCAACAGATGCCCAACGAGATATCATTCTTTTGAATGCCACATTCGCTATTCAAGCTTCAGGAAAAGTGAATGAATTAGCAGAAGCGAAAGAGTTGGCAATCGACAGTCTGGCTTCTGGAAAAGCCCGAAAAATGTTTAACGATTTTGTAGATGCAACCAACGATGCCATGGGAGTTTTTAAATACTGATGAGTACCGTTCTAGATAAAATAGTTGCTAAAACAACCGAAGACCTTTCTCAAAGAAAGAAGAAGGTAGCGTTTGCCGATTTCAACTCGTTTGAGCAATACGAAAAAGAAAGAATCGATTTCAAAGCAGCTCTTTCAAAAAAAGATGCCGTTACTATCATTTCGGAAGTGAAAAAAGGTTCGCCTTCGAAGGGAATCATTCGGGAGGATTTTGAACCTGTTGATATTGCACTTCAATATGAAGATGGTGGAGCTTCTGCCATTTCAGTGTTAACGGATGAACCCTTTTTTATGGGAAATTTGAGCTATTTAGAAGCAATTTCTAAACGAGTCCAGCTTCCATTGTTGCGTAAAGACTTTATCGTAGATCCATTTCAGATTAAAGAAGCCCGTGCTTTTGGTGCGGATGCAGTACTCATAATTGTAGCTATAACGGATGGCGGTCAACTTAATGAGTTACTCGCTGCGGCTAAGGAATTTGGTTTAGATGCTTTGGTAGAATGTTATGACCAAGCGGATTTCGATCGAGTAGATTTTAACCAAGTGGATATTTTGGGTGTGAATAATCGAGATTTAAAGAACTTTGAGGTAGATGTTCATCGTGGAATTTCCATTTTGCAACAAGCTCCTGAAAGCACAGTTCTCGTTTCTGAAAGTGGATTAAGTAGTGGCAAAGACTTAGCCTTGTTGAGAAGTGAAGGCATTCATTCTGCATTGATTGGCGAATCTTTTATGCGCCAACAACACCCTGGTAAAGCAGTTTCAGAATTGTTAGAGCAAGCCGAAGAGGAATTTGAACGGAGTTTTAGAAATGAGTGAGCACCAACCAAAAATTAAGATTTGCGGAATTACCAACCTCGCCGATGCACGATACGCTTCAGGTATGTTTGTGGATTATTTGGGATTCATCTTTTATGATAAAAGTCCACGATACATTGACCCTGCAATGGCAGGAGCTATCATTAATTGGATTGAAGGCCCTGAAAAAGTAGGCGTTTTTGTAAATCAGCCTATCGACGAAGTGAATCGAATAGCCAAAGAAAGTGGTCTCGACTTCGTTCAGCTTCACGGGGATGAAAATGTAGATTATTGCCAGCTCATTGAGAAACCAATTATAAAAGTGATTCATATCACACCAGAAAGCACCAAAGAAGAACTTAAAACAAAGATTGAAGCCTATGCTGAGGTCGCTGAGTTCTTACTTTTCGATACTAAAATAAAAGAACTTTGGGGCGGTTCAGGTCAAGCTTTTGACTGGACAATTTTGGCTGAGTTAACAAACGACGTTCCGTTTTTTCTTGCTGGTGGACTAAATTCAGAAAACATCGAAAAGGCGATTGAAACAACTTCTCCTTTTGCTGTGGATGTATCGAGTAGTGTGGAAGAAGAACCAGGAACAAAAGATTTTGATAAAATTGATGCCTTGATGGAAGTAATGGAAGGCGTCTGGGATAAACAGTAGCAAATGCACTCAAGTGAGTATAATTTCAGAATAAGATTATGACAGAAACAAAGACAACCTATCAACAACCTGACGCCCGCGGATACTTTGGCGATTATGGTGGGAAATTCGTTCCCGAAATTCTAATTCCCGCTGTTAAAGCACTCGAAGCAGAATATTTAAAGGCGCAAAATGATCCAGAGTTTATCGCTGAATTTGAAAACCTTTTGGATGAGTATGTTGGTCGACCAACAAAACTTACTTTCGCCAATAAACTAACTGATCACTACGGTAAAGCTAAGATTTATCTGAAAAGAGAAGATTTGTGCCATACAGGAGCTCATAAAATCAACAATGCTCTGGGGCAAATTTTGATGGCCCGTAGAATGGGCAAAACTAGAATTATTGCTGAAACAGGAGCGGGGCAACATGGTGTGGCAACGGCTACAGCTTGTGCTAAGTTTGGTTTAGAATGTATCGTGTACATGGGTGCCGAAGATATGGTTCGCCAAAAGCTCAATGTTGATAGAATGAAATTGCTTGGTGCAGAAGTTCGTTGCGTTGAAAGTGGATCTAAAACCCTGAAGGATGCTACTAATGAAGCAATTCGTGACTGGGTAACGAATGTAGAAAACACTTTCTACATCATTGGTTCCGTAGTTGGTCCACATCCTTATCCAATGATGGTTCGTAACTTTCAGCAGGTGATCGGAAAAGAAGCAAAGGCACAAATTCTAAAAGCTGAAGGTAGACTTCCAGATTATTTAGTGGCTTGCGTTGGTGGTGGTTCTAATGCGATTGGTTTTTTCTATCCCTTTATTGATGACGAAGAAGTTAAAATTATTGGCGTTGAAGCTTCTGGGCTTGGTGTTAATTCAGGAAAAACCGCTGCTACATTAACGATTGGAACACCAGGAATTTTGCACGGCTCATTGAGTTATTTATTACATGATGCCAACGGGCAGATTGAACTCGCTCACTCCATCAGTGCAGGCTTGGATTACCCAGGTGTAGGACCAGAACATGCTCATTTACATGATACAGGTCGCGTTCAGTATTTCCCAATTACTGATAAAGAGGCAATGGATGCGGTTAAACTCCTTTCAAAAGAAGAAGGTATTATCCCCGCATTGGAATCCGCACATGCTTTTGCTCAGCTCGAAAAATTGATGCCTGATACCAAAGAAGGTGAGATTGTAATCATCAATCTTTCAGGACGTGGCGATAAAGACATGGGAACAATCTCAGAAAATTTATAATCATATTTTGGCAATATCTGCCTTTTAAAATAACGAAGAGCCCAATTAAGGCCAGCAATTATGAATAGAATTACAAAGAAATTTCAAGAAAAAGGTGCCAACGACAAACTAATGAGTTTGTTCATCACCGCAGGATTTCCTGATTTAGACTCGACGGTAGAACTAATTCTGGGTTTTGAGAAAAACGGTGCCGAAATGATTGAATTAGGTATTCCATTTAGTGATCCTCTAGCAGATGGGCCAACCATTCAATACTCTAGTGATGTTGCTATCTCAAACGGCATTAGCATCGATAAGATTTTTGAAATGGTAGTAGAGCTTCGTAAGCATTCCGAAATTCCACTAATATTGATGGGCTACATGAATCCGGTTTTGCGCTACGGGGTTCAAAAGTTCTGCGAAAAAGCTAAACTAAGTGGGGTAGATGGTTTGATTCTCCCAGACATTCCAGTTGAAGAAGGCTCTATCATCGAAAGCCATGCACAAGCAAATGATTTACCTATTATTTATTTAGTAGCACCAAATACCACCGAAGAACGCATGAAACTAGCCGACTCTAAGTCTGGTGGCTTTGTGTATTGTGTATCGGTTACAGGCGTTACAGGTGCAAGAGATGATAAAGAAGTTTCTGACTCAGTAGATAAATTCATCTCAAGAGTTCGAGAAAATGTTACTAAAAATCCAGTGATGGTTGGTTTTGGTATTAAATCTTACGAAAATGCACAACATATAGCATCAAATGCCGATGGTTTTATTGTCGGAAGTGCCTTAATTGATGTCGTTAGAAAAACATACCCTAAAGAGGGGTGGAAAACTGAACTGTTTTCTTTCGTACATTCATTAAAATTTGGAAAATAATTACTACATCATGCGTATAAAAAACATAGTTGTAATAGTCGCAGCATTACTTGCCATCACCGTAATAGCCTGCGAGGGTGATTTCAGAGAAAGGGCAAAAGGTAATATTAGCGAAGTTATGGTAGTGATGGATTCTACGCAGTGGGATAGCAAAACTGCAGATGCCATTCGCAACACTTTTGGAAAATTAGTTTTTACACTCCCAAATCCTGAAGAGTTTTACAATTTAGTCTTTACAGATATTCGTTCTCAATCTCAATTAGAGCGTCTTAAATCCATGAAAAACGTGATTTTTGTAGCTCCCATAGATGATTCTTCAAATGTGGCGGCTCAAATTCGTTCTTTTCTTGAAAGTGGTGTAGAAGACAGAGTTCGAAGTGGAGACAGTTTCGCATTTCCAATAAAAGACCAATGGTATAGAGATCAATATGCACTCATCTTAACCTCAACATCTGATTCAGCGTTGGCAGAAAAAATCATCAATTCTGAACGTGCTTTGTTAAGCGATATCCAAGAACGAGAGCTTGAGCGTTGGAAATATGAGGTGTACGATAGGAAAGAGCAAACTCATTTATCCGATTCACTTTGGACTAAATATGGTTTTAAAGTACGTTTTCAGCACGATTATTTAGCAAGTGTTGATACCACCAATTTTTTAACCTACCGCCGTTACTTACCTGAAAATGACCGCTGGATGTGGATTTGGTGGAAAGATGGAGTGAAGGACATCAACTTTTTGGATAATGATTGGATTAACGCTACACGTGATTCATTAACTCAAATATATATCAAAGGTAGTGGAGACGACAAATACGTGACTACTGAATATCGTCGTCCTGTAGAAACAACTACTTTCCAAAAGGGAAGATTGATTGCCTACGAAACACTTGGTACATGGCGAATGGAAAATGCTGCAATGGGCGGCCCATTTGTGAATTTCACCTATTACGATCCACAAACTCAAAGACTATTCATGGTTGAATACTCTCAATTTGCTCCAAAGGTGAGAAAGAAAATCCATTTCGTTCGCCAATTCAGAGCAATGGGGCGTACTTTTGAAAGTGACTCAACTCGGACGCACTAAAAACCTTGAATGACTCAAGTGATAAATTAAGCTTTGTAACCTCTGCCCTCCAAGAACGGAGTGTAACTGGTAGGTTGCGAAGCTTACGCGCGTTTGAGCCTAATTTAGAAAGCGCTAGTGTTCTTTTAGATGGGAGTGAGCTTATCAATTTCTGCTCTAACGATTATTTAGGTCTTAGCGCTCATCCCGATGTCATTCTTCGTTCTACAGATTACCTAAACAAATATGGTGCTGGTTCAGGGGCTTCTCGTTTAGTTTCAGGAACTCTTTCTATTCATGAGCAATTGGAAGAGAAGCTTGCAGAGACTTTTGGCTACCAATCATCTTTAGTGCTCAATTCAGGTTTTCAAGCAAACACCAGTGTTTTGCCCGCTGTGGCGGATAGAAATTCCCTAATTCTGATTGATAAAAAGGCGCACAATAGTTTGATTCAAGGTGCGATTTTGAGCCGTGCTACACTTAAACGCTTCAATCATAACGACACTAAACATCTCGAAAAACTACTCGAAGAATCTGCGACAAAAGGTTACAACAGAACGTGGATTGTTTCCGAAACGGTCTTCAGTATGGATGGAGATCGAAGCAATTTGAATGAACTAATTCATCTATCAAATAAATACAACTCATTGCTGTATATTGATGATGCCCATGCGATTGGTGTTTTAGGTAAACAAGGAAAAGGATTGAATTATGGACATACAGAAATTGATTTAGGAATCGGAACTTTTGGGAAAGCCTTTGGATCATTTGGCGCTTTTGTGGGTTGTTCCAAAGAAATGAAAGAGTATCTAATTAACTTCTGTTCAGGCTTTGTGTATTCAACTTCTTTACCACCAGCTGTTATCGGAGCTTTGGATGCCGCCGTTGATTTAATCCCAAAAATGGAAACCCAAAGAGCGTTGTTGTTTGATAACATCAAATGGGTGAAAGAGCAACTTCAACAGCTTGGGTACAACACTGGAAATTCAGCCAGTCAAATCATTCCTGTTATAATTGGTAGCGAGGAAGAAACCCTTGCATTGGCTAAATTCTTAGAGGAAAGTGGAATTTGGGCTTCGGCTATTCGTCCGCCCACCGTAGAGGCTGGGACTTCGAGAATACGTATCACGATTACGCTAAAGCATTCACAAGAACATTTCAATCAAGTTTTAGACGCCTTTGCCGCATGGAAAAACAAGTAGAAATTCATGCTTATCATGGTTGGGGAGGAGATGATTCGTTTTGGAATCCGCTTAGAGATGTCCTGCCGAAAGAAATCATTTTTAAAGCAGCCAATCGTGGTTATTTCGACAAACCATTTTTCCCTCAGTTCGAGAAAGATTCCAAAGTACGTATCGTTTTCACGCACTCATTTGGATTGCATTGGTGTAATTCCGCCGTGCTTAGTAAAGCAGATTTTCTCGTAATATTCAATGGTTTTGGAGACTTCCATCCAGTCAATCCTAAGCAGAGAACATACTCTCAAAAAGGTTTAGAATTGACTATTGAGCAGTTCATAAAATCTCCTAAGAATGTGCTAGAAGTCTTTCGAGGAAACTGTTTTTCGCCTGAAGAAAATCCTACAATCATTCCTGATAATATAAACGTAGAGAAAGGCTTAAAAGATTTACATGCAATGCAGTCTCTTCGTTTTCCTATTCTAGATTTAGACTTCGGATCAACCATCATTACCATAGATTCTGGGAAGGATAAAATACTCCATGAGCCTAGAGGAAAGACGATGTTAGAAGGTCACGTAGGACGAACTTTCCATACTTTTTTTGAAGAGGCAGGACACGCTTTACCATTTACAAATCCGAACGATTGCTGGTCGTATCTGTGTTCTGTGATGCCTATTTTTAGACGCTATGAAAACAACTCTTGATTACACTTTAACGACCGAGCAAATTTCAGAAACTTTTTCTAAAGCTGCCGAACAATATCACGCCAAAGCTACTATTCAGAAAAAGGTGGCAAACGGACTTATATCCTCGCTTATCCCTTGGAAAGAAATTTTGCCTCCAGGACCTTTTCTAGAAGTTGGTTGTGGGTCAGGTTTCCTTTCAGAATTGCTGATTAAAGAATTCCCAACACGGAAAATCATTCTTTCGGATATCTCTCAGGGAATGTTGGATGTGTGTAAACGGAACTTAGAAGAAGCTGGACTTCTTTCTGAAAACATCTCTTTTAAATTGCTCGATGTGAATGAAATGGAAGTTGTTCCCGATAGCTATGCCATGGTGATTAGCAACTTTGCAGCGCAGTGGTTTAAAGATACCGCTATTGGTTTAGAACGACTTTCAGAAAACATTGTGTACGGTGGTTTGTTGCTCTGCTCTTTTCCTGGAAATCATTCTTTTAAGGAGTGGTACGAATTCTGTTTAGAGCTTGGTTTACCCTTTACTGCCAACCCATTGCCAGACGTTGAGGAAGTAGTGATTAAGCTCTCGATGGCCAAAGTTCAAGTAGACTATTACGAGAATGATTTATACCAAGATTTTAAATCTTCCCTAGACTTTTTTAAGCATCTAAAAGAAATTGGAGTTCATTCCTCTAAAACCAAAAAGGCATTAAGCACCAAGCAGTTACGCTTGTTAACTAATCATTGGGATAGCAAGGTAGAAGGCACCAAAAAGGTGAAATGGCATATCGTGTACATCGCCGCAAAAAAGGAATGATGTATTGAAATTCCCTCAAAAAATATTTGTTACGGGCACCGATACCGGCATCGGAAAGACTGTAGTTTCTGCGATGTTGATGTCGGCTTTAGACGCTACCTATTGGAAACCAATTCAGGCCGGATTAGAAGAAGAAACAGACACTGAATTTGTACAAAGAGTTTCCGAAGCGAAGCCAGAAAATATCATACCAGAACGCTATCGTTTAGTGACGCCGATGAGTCCACATGCGGCCGCAGATATTGATGGTGTTTCCATTTCTTTAAACGATTTTGAATTACCCAGTTTTACTACCGAACATCTAATTGTTGAAGGAGCGGGTGGACCGCTAGTTCCCATCAACCAAAAAGAAACCGTGCTCGATGTGATTCAGCAGCTGGATATTCCTGTGCTGTTAGTGGCAAGAAGTGGCTTAGGAACGCTGAATCATACGCTACTTTCTTTAGAAGCGTTGCGGAATCGTGGTATTTCAGTATTTGCGGTGGTGTTCAATGGCGAGCTTCATCCCAGCAACAAAGAAACCATAGAGCATTTCGGCAAAATCCCAGTATTAGAGCTCCAACATCAATCTACGCTTAATAAAACAGCACTCAATCAAGCTTTTGAACACCTCGTTTCAAAGCAATAGGTAATATCATGCATAAGAATATTTGGCACCCATTTACCATCATCAAAGACGCAGCAGAACCACTTAAAGTGAAAAGTGGAAAGGGCGCTTATTTGACACTAGAAGATGGTCGACAAGTGTTGGATTGTATTTCTAGTTGGTGGGTGAATTTGCACGGACATGCTCATCCTAATATCGCAAAGGCTATTTATGAACAAGCTCAGCAGTTAGAGCACGTAATTTTTGCTGGATTTACGCACGACCCCGCCGAACAGCTTGCCGAATTGATTACCGATGAGCTTCCCAAGAAACTAAACCGTGTGTTCTTTTCTGATAATGGCTCAACCGCTGTTGAAGTAGGAATGAAAGTGGCGTATCAATATTGGAAAAACCTTGGTCAGGACCGTAAAACCTTTATTTGTTTTGAAGGCGCTTATCATGGCGATACGCTTGGTGCGATGTCGGCCGGAGATCGGTCAACCTTTACCGAAGTGTTTAAGGATTGGTTGTTTGATGTAGAAGTGATTCCATATCCAGAAACATGGATAGGAGACACTGAGCGGGCGAAAAAGGAAGATGCCATCATTGACCAGCTAGAATTGTTGTTGGATGAACATCCCGAAAAGTACGCAGGTATTTTGATGGAGCCCTTGGTGCAAGGTGCAGGAGGGATGCGCATGTGTTCGGAAGAGTTTTTGCAGAAAGTACATTGGTCGAACAGACAATTTGATACGCTGCTACTTTTTGACGAAGTAATGACGGGCTTTGGTCGTACGGGTGACTATTTTGCCTGTAAGCGCGCCCAGGTAGAACCAGACATCATTTGCCTAAGTAAAGGAATTACGGGCGGTTTTATGCCATTATCGGTTACAGTTTGTAGTGATGAGATTTATGAGAGCTTTAATTCGTTGGATCCCATTAAAACCTTTTGGCATGGCCACAGTTACACCGCCAATCCGTTAGGCTGTGCAGCAGGAATTGCATCTTGGAAATTGTTGAAAGAAAACGAAGCTACATTTAAAGGAATGGAAGCGTGGCATTTGGAGCAATTTGCCAAACTAGAGGGGCATCCTCGCCTCGAAAAGTTTAGAGTTAAAGGCACCATTGCCGCTTTTGATCTCAAAAACGATGAAGAAACTGGATATTTTAATTCTGTTGCAAAACGCATTAAAGAAGAATGTGTAGATAAAGGCTTACTATTACGACCACTTGGTAATGTGCTTTACCTCATGCCGCCGTACTGTCTCACCAAACCCGAGCTAGAAGGTATTTATGAGAAGATTGGGGAGTTAGTTTGAGATGTGAGCCTTGAGTTATGAGATTTCAACTCACTCCATCACCATCAACGTCATTCCTGCGAAGGTAGGAATCAGGAATGCTATCAACGTCATAGAAAGCATTATCCAACCCTTCATTTTTGAAGCAGTATTTTCAGGATTTCCCAGATTCTCAGGATTGTAGTTGCTTTCTCTCGTTCATCGTAGTAGAAGCTAGATAATTCGTTCACAGTTGTAGACCTGTAAAGCATCTCGGTCATCCCTGTAGATGTTAGATAATTCGTTGACAGTTTTTATATATTAAACAACGCTCAAAGTCATCCTGAAGATACTTCTGAAGGATCTGCCCAGCTATTAAAAGCAATTTTTTTTCACGGGTGATAACTGACCTTGCTGTTACATTATTTAATTGCTCGTTATCACACTCATCTCTTTAATAGTTGTACTTTTGGTCCGCCCCCGAATCTCGGGTTTTGCACGTACCAAAAGCTCTCGACAAGAATTATTGGTGCGAACTCCATTGCATCGACTCAATTATTCCAAAGGTCCACGTTCGGCTTTTGCCACATTCAAGCCCGAGCCTGTGAGGAATAATTGCTCCTGTCGGAGACGTCGATTCCATTGCGTTCTTCCTCCGCCAATAATTCTAAACGTCGATTTGGTTTGGTGGGTGTATTGACACTCTGAGGGAAATCAAAAAAAATATTTGTGTCAACGAATTAACTAACATCTACAATATCGAATTTATTTCGGGATCTTACGGAAGGGCTGGGGCGTTAAATAGCTTCTTGGCTTGAAAGCACAAGCGAGACGCTTACGCTAGGTTGGGGTAGTGTATTTAAGTAACTAATTTAGCAAATAAAAACCGAATAGAAAATCCGCGAGGATTTTCGTAAGTAGGCGAGAACTAGCCATTAATTATAAACGTTGCAGTAATCTAAACCTCTATACAATACGAGGTAATGGCTTTTACCTTTTCACCCTTTGCACTTTGAAAAACATAAAAATCTGAAAACGCATATTGCTTTCCGTTTTCCATTGCCATTACCCCGTTTGCAGCACCTTCTTTACCGTGGGATAAGATTTGGTCTAATTTCAATTCAGTAGTTTTTACAGATTTCATTTTCTCTAATTTTTCTGTAAAAGCTTCAATTCCTACGATTTTCCTCTCACCAATAATGTTCCAAACGATATCGTCTGTAACGTTTTCCATTAAAAAAGTAACATTACCTTCAGCAAAGGCTATGTTAAACTGTTTTAAGAACTCCATTTTGGGTGAGTTGCCACAATTAGGACAAGATATTATTTTGGTCATTTTGATAGTGCTGAATATCTATTCTCTTTTCCCTTTAATATAAGCAAACATGGCCATAGCGTGCCCATGACCTAATTCGAAATCTTTTTCTAGCCAATTAGTTATTTCTGTAGCTTTAGCTACTAACACTCCATTATTGGTAAATCCTTTTTTCTCAGCTAATTTTTGAAATTCTTCAGATGATTTACCTGTTTTATCCTCTATGTTTTTGATGTAAGTTTTGAATGACATGATTATTGATTTTTAGTTTTACGTTCGCCTATTTTTTTTAAAACATTGTTATGTGCTGGCTTTATTTCTTAATTCGCTTTGGGTTTATAGTAAAGTAAGATTGTTCCACTTTTAAAAACTTTGCTTTTTGTCAGTTCGAGGTTTATATGATTATTCAGATTATCCAAAATCGGTACTCCTTTTTCAATAAATATTGGGTCTATCATTATTTGATATTCATCCACTAAATTCGCATTCGTAAGTTGTTCTAAAATCTTTCCGCTCCCTAATAGTGTAATGTTCTTATTACCCGTTTTTTTTAATTCCGTTATTCTATCTATGAGATTTTCGTTAATAATTTGAGTGTTTTTCCAATCAGTTGATTGTAATGTTTTAGAAACGACAATTTTTTCTGAATTATTCATTCCATCTGCAACTTCGGGAAAAGCGTCATAAGCCATTTGAGTTGGCCAAAAACTTTTCATCATTTCGTAGGTCACTCTGCCAAATAGAATCGTATTGTTCGATTTTAAGCTCTCAACTGAATATTCGGCCTCTTCTCCTCCGTGTTGGTGCCAATTTATATCCTCGTTAATTCCTTTATAAAGTCCGTTTAAAGAAATGAATGTGAATGATGTCAATTTTGCCATAATTTTATTTTATACACCGTTAGCGGATCGTTTTCATCTTGTATTGATTTTCGCCTAGAAAATTTCTATCAAATAACTCGAAAACGCATACTTGTAATTTGAGTTGTCGAAATAATTTCTATCCGTTCAAGATCAATAGGTGGACAACCCAAATGGTCAATAAGTCTTAATCCGTTCCCAAAAATGACAGGATAAACATGAAGGACTAGTTCATCCACAAGACCTAATTCAAGACCTTGTTGAGCAATACTTTGACCCAATATTACAACATTTTTTATTCCTGCTGCCTCCTTAGCTTTTTGAATTACTTTTTCTACTCCGCCAGTAACAAAGTTGAATGTTAATGGGCCTACAGTAAGCGGTTCACGGGCATTGTGTGTTACAACGAATTGTGGGATTTGTACCCCCCCATACGGAAGAGCATCAGCTGTAACATTGTTGTTTCTAAAATCCTTGTTTCCAAGAACAACCGCTCCTAACTCTTGCATAACTCGATTTGCCATATCATCAGAGTCGTCAGCTTCATGCTTAAAAATCCAATCCCAATCGTCTTCATTAGGTTTTGCAATAAACCCGTCAAGTGACATTGTTAAGTGAATTACTACTTTTCCCATAGCATTGTATTTTATCGATTTTCCATAACTGATGTTGTCATTTTAATAAACTTAAATATTTCTGTCTATTCTCATAAATCATCCAAAGTAGGATAGTCCAAATTACCACAGCAATAATTAAGCCTTCGGGAGCTACAAAAATATGCGTAAGTAATATCCCAACCATGACAGGGAAAATAACCAAAGCTCCTAAGGCTCTTGTTAAAGGAAATAAAATTAATATACCACCTACAAGCTCTGCAAATCCGACCAAAGGCATGAGCCAAACAATTTCTATAAAAGCCAAATTGTCTTTAGCCAAGGCTTCTGGTAAATCAGGAGGAATGGGCATATAATGGAAAAATTTATCCAGACCTCCGTTGATTAGTAAAAGTCCCAAAAGGATGGACAGTATATTTAATATTTTCTGTTTCATTTTATTCCTTGTTTATGTAGTTAATCATCCAATTGATGCCAAATTGGTCTGTAAAACTTCCGTAATACGAACCCCAAAACATATCCTGGATTGGCATTATAATATTGCCATCAACAGAGAGTTCATTGAATAGTCTGTCAGCTTCTTCTCTTGTTTCGGGTTCCAGACAGATATGCATATTGTTTCCCTGAGTTAAATTAAATCCCATTTCCTTTGGGGCGTCAGTTCCCATTAAAATGTGGCCTCCAATAGTCGGAAGTTCAACGTGTAGTACCATTTTTTTTATTCCATCAGCTACGGGTGGATTTTCTGTGTCTGAAGGAAGATCACCAAAACGTTCTATGCCTTTACCTATAAATTCAGTTTTGAAAACAGATTTATAAAAATTGAAAGCTTCTTCTGTATTACCTGCGAAGTTTAAGTAGGTCGTTACTCTTGCCATATTACTTGTTTTATTTTGCTTCCGAAGTTTGAATTGTGCTTCAATGTACTGGTCAAGATTTTCCATAGCCATGGTGAAACCTTCTTTAAAGCCCATTTCGATAATTTTTTCTAAATCTGAAAGGCTCTCGTATTTGGCGGTAATGGTTACAAGGGTTTTTTCTCCATTTTCATTGAACTCATTGGTCCATTGTGTGCGGGGCATAGCTTGGTTAACTACTCCTTTTTCATCACAGAATGCGTCCAAACCCGAAAACATTTTTTGATGTGCAATTTTGATGTAATCGTTTTTACACCAATGACATTCTTGTGGGTTTTCACCTTCGGTATTGTACATTTCATAAAGCCACATTCCACCTTCGCGAAAATCCATTGATTTCGTTCGTGTTTTATAAGGTTTAGGTGCCCACCATTGGTCAAGAATTTCAGGATTTGTCCAAGCTTCCCAAACCAATTCAAGATTTGCTGCAAACTCGCGTTCCACATTAACTGTGTTCTTTTCTTTATTGACTACGAAATCAAATTTTAAGTTTGGGTTCATATTTTTTTTGATTTTAATTGTTCTAAAACGGTGTCCAATTGATCAAAGCGTTTAGCCATTAGCTGTTTAAATTGCTCCAACCATTTCTCTAAGTCTTTCATTTTGTCCACATTTAAGTGATAATGAATTTCTCTGCCTTGTTGCTCCTGTTTTACAATTTCACACTCTGTAAGTATTCGCAAATGTTTTGAAACCGCTTGTCGACTTGAATCAAAATGTTCGGCAATGGCATTGGGAGTCAAAGCACCAACTGCCAAAAGCATGATGATAGCTCGTCTTGTTGGGTCTGCAATGGCTTGAAAAACGTCTCTACGCATAATTATAGGGGTTTATAAACCATTACAACAATGCCGCAATCAAACTTATGAGCATCAACAAGATTGAATTTTTGCATTTCGGACAACTCTTTAAAAATGGGCATTCCGCTACCGATAGCTGAAGGGTTTACAAATAAATGTAACTCATCAATAAGTTTATATTTAATGAGTGCAGAAACGAACGCGCCACCGCCATAAGTAATAATGTCTTTGCCTTGCTGATTCTTTAAATTAGTAATTTCTTCAACCAGGTCGCCTTTAGCAATTTCGGTGTTTTCCCAAATTGATTTTTCAAGTGTTTTGGTAAATACAATTTTTTGTGTTGAAGCATATTTAACTCCACCTTCATATTCTGGATTGCTGGGGTCTTTGGCAACATTTGCCCAATGAGGAATAAAACCTTCTGCCAATTTTCTTCCTAAAAGAATGGTATCAACGGGTTCGGTAATTTCTCGAACATAATTTGTAATGTCTTCCGTCCAAGGAAATTTCATCCAATCCATTTCTCCATTCTGTCCAGAAATAAAACCGTCTATAGTCATTTGGACTTGTAATTTTAATTTTCTCATTTTTCTGTTTTTATTTAATAACGAAACCAATTGGTTGCAAATATATATGCAACTTTTCGGTTTCGCAAATATTTTGTTCAAAAATTGAATTATGTTATGGATTTAGCGTTTGAAAGGTCTGGTTTTCAATGACCGCTAACGTGCTGAGCTATGTACGGTTGGTTTTACCTATTGAATCTAATCTATAGCAACATGTTTTGCGAGAAAGCACAATCGAGACGCTTGCGATAGGGTGGGGTAGTCTGTGTGTGACAAAGGTTTCATAAGGTGACTATAAATGGAAGCTGGATCTTCTGGACTGTATTAGGAACTAAGACGATCGTAACGAGGATAACTAGATTGTGGCTCTATCTAATTCGTATACAAAGCATACAGTGTCATCAAATGTGCGTTCTTCAACAAATTTAAAGCCAAGTCTCTTATAAAATGTATGAGCTTTGGTATTGGTTTTTAAAGGATCAATAAGAATTCCATTTATATCAGGGTTACTAAAACATCTATCAATAGCGAGTTGCATTATTGAGGTTCCATATCCTTTGCCTAAATTATGTTCTTCTCCAATCCAAATATCAATCGCTCTTTTGTTCTGGGCTACATCTCCCCAATAATGGGTCTCTTCGAGGTATGGATCAATGATTTGTACAAAACCAATGGGTTTCTCATCCAACTCTGCTACTAATTGTTCTCTCCAAGGTGGATTTCTTGAAAGTTCCAACTCCCAATTCCAATCATCATCTGGGTCACAGTCAATTACATGTTGTTTTGTATCCCAATAGAGAAGTAACTCAAAATCTTCTATAGTTGCTGTTCGTAATCTAATCATTATTCATTTGAGGTCTTTTTCACAAGTATTTCATTTATAAATGTACTATAAAAGTACCAAAACTCACGAAAAGAGTTGAAACAAACGCACAAGCGAGACGCTTGCGCTAGGTTTGGGTTGAACTTGGGAAACTAGGCTTTTTGCGAGCTAGTATAAGTTCTAAAGGTTCAGACACAGAAGAGGAAGCAACTCCCGCAAATATTACGGCAAGAAGAGTGATATATCGACTAGGGAGAAAAATCAAGGAAATGTTAAATAATCTGAAATTCACAAAAGAATGAGTCATTATTTAACTCTTGATTATGGCATGTTTACCATAGTAAGCATGCCTTTTTTTATGACATACCGTTAATACCACAAACAACATAGTTATGTCGATTGTTTAACATAACTATGTCGATGGATTAACATAAGCATGTCGATTGATTAACATAGTTATGTTGATTCATCGGGATAACTATGTGGATGGGAATTTATGGGGCATCGCAAAGAAACAGATCCAAATATGCAGCTAAGAGTGAGGGTACAAGTGGAATAATAGCTTTGGGCTCGGTCACCGAATTTATTTCAGGAGCTTACGGAAGGGCTAGGGAGATAAATAGTTTACTAGCTGTATATGGGGCTTATTATAACCTGTAGCAACATGTTTTGCGAGAAAGCCCAAGCGAGACGCTTGAGCTAGGTTGGGGAATAATAGCTTTGGGCTCGGTCACCGAATTTATTTCAGGAGCTTATGGAAGGGCTAAGTAGGTATGGGTAAAGGAAGCAGAGCTTCCCGTGGGCATTCCGCAGCAGAGCTACGGAACGAGGGTAAGATTATATTATCAGCGTAAAAAAGCAGATGGAAAGCATAGTATGCTGGTACTCAATAATGTGAAATTCAAACTAGTGCAACGAGCTTTTGCGGTCATAAAAAGAGAATCTCCATACGTTCTAGCCTGTACATTCGCGGCTTAACAACCATTGACTTTGTCATAGAATGCGCTAGGTTGCGATAGGTTGGGGACTATAGTTATTGATTTGGTATGATTCGTTTTAATTCTTTAATCTGACTTTTAATTACTTCTAAGCCTGTTTTTCCTTCAACTATTTTAGGCTCGTGTTTTTCAATTATTATGACCTCTTGTTTAGGAAGAACTATATTTGTTGAATCCGTTTTAATATATACTTCATTGGGGCTTATATAAGTTATAATACCTTCAATTTCTTTTTTATCCATGAGTATTATTTTGGAATACTGTTGTGAAAGACCAAATATTGTAAATCTAATATCATTGAGAAAATAAGCAGATGTAAAAAAAGGAATTGTAAGCGACACAAGAATAATTCCTATTAAATTTTTTTTCCACTCTATTGCAAGTTTGTTATAAGCCATAATAATAAAATGAATTATTACTACTTTAAACCAGAAATCTGCATCCACAAATAGTGTTAGAAAGATTGTTAAAATTGAACCGGTTATAATATCTCTGGTAACACTATTTTTATTTCGACTAATTACTAGTTTCCTTTTTTTTGAAAAGGATGTCTTTTTTAAGCTCTTATAAATAAATATTTGTAAGCAAATAAGAATTAAACCACTAAGTAATTTGGGATGGATTGAGCTAAAATGTACCGTACAGGTTATAATTAAGGAGTTAACAAGTAACGGTTCAGATTTCCTTAATGCAAAGGTAAATGCTAAAGCAAATAGAAATGACGCGATTAAAATATTATATAAACCAATTCCAATTATCAGTGATAAATCGGGAGTAGAAAATATAATCCCATTTAAATTAGTATAGTTGTAGAAGCCTAAATATCCGAATAAAATGACGATAAATGTAACTAAAGGCCATAATTCAGAATATGATTTTATAGAGTTTAAAAATTTTGTCATTTTCATTAATTAAGTATGTCAGCAGAAGTAAATAAATTTATCATGATAGTTCTATTCTTTATTTAGCAGTATTAATTGGTCACTTTTAAATCAGGGCGTTATACTTTTATTTATTTCTTGGCCACATGTTGGACATGTTTTACTATTATTTTCACCCTTCCCGTTATTAATTTTTTCTATAAATGCAGAGCTTAGAATACCAGTTGGCAATGCTACCAACCCAATTCCTAGTAACGCAATTATACCACTAATAAATTTACCCCAAGCTGTTATTGGGAAAACATCACCATAACCTACGGTAGTTAATGTTGCAACTGCCCACCAAAAAGAAGCTATGATATTTGGAAAAGCTTCTGGTTGTTCTCGTCCCTCAATGCTATACATTAAAGTTGAGGCAATGACCAATAGAATGAGTGTAATGAAAATTGTAACTCCAAGTTCAGATCTTTTTTCTTTAAAGACATCTCCAATAAGCTTTAATGACTTTGAGTATCGATTTATCTTGAATAATCTAGCTATTCTAAGAAGTCTTAGGATTCGTATAAATCTCAAGTCAATTGGTATAAGAAGAGGCAAATAAGTAGGTAAAATAGCAAAGAAGTCTACTAAAGCTAATGGTGATATTAGGTATTTAAAAGTTGCTCTAAGTTTTGTCTTGTCTGGATATTTTAGGTCGGCTGTAAATAACCTGAATAGATATTCTACGGTGAAAATACCAACAGAAAAGATTTCGAAATAATAAAACTCTTGCGTGTAAACTAGTCTTAGACCTTCAAATGACTCTAATATGATAGCGACTACATTTAGTACAATTAATCCGATGATAAAAAAATCAAAAGTCCTACTTAAGGAAGTGTCTTTATTTTTTTCGTCAATAATGTTGAATATTCTTTGTTTGATTCCCATCACTTGAAGCTTGTTGTATCAACAACTTTACGTATTCTAAAAATTCAGGGTTAAGATGAAGATTACCAACTATATTTCAAAATGGAAGATAGTGTTATATCTATATGGAATATGTTTTTACAGAAAGAGGAGAGAGTAGACTTACGATTTAAGACGTAGGATGTAAGACAGTTGGAACAGGAGTGAGGTTTGGGAATTCCCCTCCTGTATTAGGATGGGGAATTTAGTCCGAGTTTATTTCCTTCTGTATCTAGGAACAAAGCGAAGAATCCACTTTCATCGGCATGGGCGGTTTTGGGGAGAATGATTGTCCCACTGTTTACTTCTACCTTATCAAGAATGTGTTGAAGATCGTTTCCGGCATTGAGGTAGATAGTCACTCCATTTGCTGAGGGTTCGTTTCCTTCAGCTTTCATTATAACTCCTGGAACTAGCTGATTCTGGTATGGGAAAATTCCCATTTCCATTCCTGGCATTTCAATTTTCTCAATGTTAATGTCCAATATGCCTTGGTAAAAGCTAATTGCTCGGGAAATATCCGTTGCTGGGATTTCAAAAAGAGAGATAAAACTATTCATATCATTCGTTGTTTGTTCTGAATTAGATGCATTATGATTAGTACACGCCATAAGACTTACAGCAAGTATTGCAGCAGCACTTCGTATAATTCTGTTCATTATTACTATTTAGTTAATGAACAGAATTTAGATCATTTGTGAAGGGTGGAATTGTATAAATGCGACACTTAATCTATTTGTAGAAAAGAGTTGAAAGGGCCATATGGTCATTTCCTAGAAATTCCTTCGGGTTTGTTCCCGTAAACTCTTTAAAGTCTTTGATAAAGTGTGCTTGGTCATAGTAATCACTTTCGTAAGCAATATTGGTTAGGCTATCTACCTCTTGGTTAATCAGCATTTTCAAAGCGCTTTGAAGCCGAATTACTTTACCTAGTTGCTTTGGGCTAACACCAATCTCTTTTCTAAACTTTCGTTCAAGCTGTCTTCTTTTGGACAAATCATCTTTAAGAATATTCTTTATAGATGCGTTTCCTTTGGTAGCTAAAAGAGCATCAACTGTTGTTTTTACAATGTTCTCTAGCGTTGAATTGGTATGTAACATTTCTAAGAGAAAAGTTTCAATGATTTCAATACGCTGCTTAACGTCTGTTGCTTGGATTATCTCTTGTTCGAGTTCCTTAGCTACTTTTTCATCAAACAAAGATTCTAATGGAGTCTCAGTATTCGTTAAGTTTTTGATTGGTTCAGATACAAAATTGGCAAACCCGTATGGGTAGAATCGGATGGCGAACGTATTTACATATCCTGTTGGCTCGATATAAAAAGGTTCCATGGTTTGTCCCAGTACCATTGCACGAGGTTGAAGGATAAACTCGTTTTCCGAAGTATATCGCTTAATGTCATCTCCAAGAATAAAAGCCATTTCAATACAACCATCAGGGACAATGCGTTGTTTTTGCGAATCATTATCAGCCGGTACTTCTAACGTCCAATAACAGTTAATGAGCGACTCTAAGACTGAATGAGGCTGAAATGTCTGATAATTCATAGCTAATTGATTATTCTTTGTCGCTTGTACTAGTGTTGAAGAACTAAGGTAAGATATGTTCTCGAAAACTTTCTTCGCCAATAATTCTAAACGTGGATTTTGGTTTGGAGGTATTTAAGCATTCTTGGCTAGATAGTAGGAAAAGGGTCATCCAGAGGCTACTGCCGAAGGATCTTCAGATTGGGGATTGTGGCTTTCAGTTATTTTAATCTCTTTGTAGTACTTGGTAAGTGTTTAAGATTCATCTTCCCTTAAAATCTTTTCCATTTTGCGTCCTTTTGCAAGTTCATCTACAAGCTTATCCAAATACCGCACTTGTTGAGTTAATGTATTATCGATTTCTTCAATTCGGTAACCACAAATTACACCTTTGATGAGGGAAGCCTTGGGATTTAGTGAAGCATTATGGAAGAATTTCTCGAATGTTATTTTCTCATCAATAAAGCCTTGTAGTTCTAGTTCATCATAACCAGTTAGCCATTTTATCACTTGATGTAACTCTGCTTTTGTTCTGCCTTTCTTCTCTACCTTTGTTACATAATGTGGGTACACTGATGAAAATGTCATCTTTGCTATCCGTTCATTGTGTTCGGCTGTTACTTTCATTTTATCCTCGTTGTTTTATTCTATAAGATGAGTAAAACCGATTTTATATCAAAGAGAAGGGGATTTTATTAAGGCGTAGGATAAAAGATTCAACTCTTTACGAACATCTTCGTTCGTAATGCAGACTGGAAGCTCTAGCTTCCAGTCAATAAAGCAAATGGAACGAGCTAGTAAGCTTACAAACGAGACGCTTGCACGAGGTTTGGGTTTTGCATGGACCAAAAGCTCTCGACAATAATTATTGGTGGAAAGAATTAATTCCTTACAGTGAATCCAGTTGATATATACTGATAAATGAAATCGTATCTATAATTCCGTGCATTAGAATCAAAGGCCAAAGTCTTCTGCCGTTAAGTACAAATGCTACTCCAAAAATGAGTCCAACGGTTCCGGTGAGTAAAATCCCAGTAAGCCCTTGGTAAGCATGAATGGCTCCAAAAATCACGGAACTTATCACAACAGAAGTCCACATTGACCATTTACTGCTTCCTAACAATCTATCGAATGCATTCAACAGAAAACCACGGAAAATTAACTCTTCTAAAAAAGCAGCTGTTATCCATACTATGATTAGTGAGACGATAAGTCCTTCTAAATTTCCTGGTAAATTCTTTAGATGAGAAACGTCTGGGCGATCTCCCAGCGCTAAAATTGCAGGCGCTAATAAGTTATTAAATAATTTATAAGCGACATATACTCCAATAAACACAAGTATAGGTTGCCACCAATTATTTGGTTTTCCTAACCCCAAATCACTCCACAACCAATCTGCATATTTTTTGTACCCAAGTACAATGAGTGTCATTAAGGTGAAATTTAAAATCACTAGCCAAAAACCAAGGCTGTCATAAGCCGTGATATCAGTCATGTGCTGCTTGATAATTAGACTAGCTACGTAGTTGACTATCAATAACAAAAATACTGTTAGACCGAGTACTAATTTGTTTTCTTTAGTTTTAGAAGTCATTTTTACTACTGTGGTTAACGTATTTTAAGCGCCTAAATTAGTAAATACAGATTAAAGGGAAAATTTTTATAGGGGGAGCGGTTAGTGTTTGGTTTCGTTTCGCTGGAGCTTTCCCTTCGTTTTGAAAATCTAGTTTCCTACATGCGCAGGACTAGCATTGTTTTGGACTTTTTGGGGGGATAGCTTTTAGTTGAGGCGTTAGGCTAATAACTAGCTCGTTAGCTCATTATCTTGCTCTTGTTATGTAGCTTCTGTTTCGTAACATAAGATTAGTGCTCTGCCATAAGCTTAAATGGCGAGTGACTTATCTTAAATGAAAGCTCATTCTTACAATCAAGTCGTTTAAGTTTGTTCTGTTGGTTCGCACCTAATTTCTTTTTTTAATTTGTAAACACTCAAAAAGTAGATTAACTGGAGGGGGCAATAATTTATAGGTTAGATATGAGTGAAGGTGTTATCCTAATTTCATATCTAACCCAATAAATCCTAATTCAATTTTCTGAAGAATGTTATTTAATAAGTGTCATTTTTCCAGTTCTGATTTGTGAACCCGATTGAACTGAGTACAAATAAATACCACTGGCAAGGGAAGATGCATCAAAACGAACAGAGTGCATGCCAGAGGTAAGCCTTCCCATATCGATCTCTTTTACAACTTGCCCAGCAGTTGAGTACACCGTGATTTTTGTATTAGAAGGTTGATTCAGTTCGAATTGTAACTGAGTAGTCGGGTTGAACGGATTTGGATAGTTAGGTAGAAGCCTAAATGTTGATGGCTCCCCATCTAATTGTTCATTAGAAGTTGACATTCCAGAAATACTCACCTCGTAAATATCAGCTCCATAACGCAATAGCAATGTATTTTCGCCATTTATTGTAACTTCGTCGGCAGCGCCCTCTGGTAGGTTGGCCTTTAGCATTTTAAATGTATCTCCTGTGTTGTAAAAGTATCCAATGGGTGCAGCTATATAAGTAATTGGGTCTGTATCATGTACTAAACTAACAATGGCACCATTTGGTAAACGGTAAATATCTTTTAAATCAGGAGTATTAAGATTTTCTTCAGAGGTAGTAAACTTGGTTTCTGAGATAGTTTTAGTTTCCAAATCGTAAACTTCTATTGCTGAAGTTAGTTCATAAGTTGGTGCTGGATATGAAGAAAACGTAGTTAAAACCTCTTTTTTGTCAGGATCTAGGAAATATCCATTTATAAAAAAAGTACCTTCACGGTTAGCTTGGATATGTGTCCACGTGCTACCGAAATCATTTGAATAGTGAACACCAAGGCCATCATCAAAGGCGTAGGTATCAATATACGCGATATACCCGTCTATAGCGGAGAAATTAGTAATGTTTGCCCCATTTGGATTATCCTCTATTTCCTCCCAATTAATTAAATCGGTGCTTGTATATATCCCTTGGTAAGGTCCGAGAGATTCGTGAATAATAGCGGTTCCATCAGAAGTAAAATAAAGCCCTTGTGGAGATAAAAAATTAATAGAATCGTGTTCAACAAATTCCCATGTATTAGTATCACTATCAAGAATTAGAGTAACATATTTTGATACAAAAACTAACTCTCCAGTAACAGGATTTTTTGATAGGCTACCTATATCACCAATTGGGTTCCAACCAGGTGTTGCATTATTGTAGCTTTGTAATTCAGAGACATCAGGTGGTGTGCCTACAGTTTCCCAGTTACTTACTTCATTATTCCATTTGTAAACGCCAGTTCCAACAGAGAATAGGTAGGTATCACCGGTTATATCATCTTTAAATATTTGAGTTATTGTAGTAGCCGAAAGTCCAGTATTTGAAGCCGTCCAGCTATTTCCGTTATCATTAGAAACCATCATACCAACTGAAGCAGATTTATAACTATTGTTATAAACATCTCCCCAAACTGTTGTTGCAACAAGAGTACCATCTTCAAGTTCTAGAATTTCTTTTAACCCTTGGTAAGAAAAGATACTGGTTGTTAGTCCTAAATCTGTATCTGACCAATTCTCTCCACCGTCCGAAGAGATATATACATGAGCATTTAAGCCACCAGCTAGAATTCGATTACTACTAAGTTCGGTAAGGCTAAAAGCTGTTTCTTCGTGAATTTGCGTCCATGTATCACCGAAATCATTCGAAGATTGAATACCTTTCTCAAAGGAAGAGAAGTAAATTATATCGTCAGAAACTAATAAATCTGTTATTAAATCATATATATCAGTAGGAATGGTTAGTTCTGTAAAAGAAGTACCACCCACTTCTGACAACATTAGTTTTTTTCCTGAAACACCGATTAATCTGCCATTAGAGGTAGAGCTAAGGTATTTTAGGAATTGTTGTGTGGCGTCATGACTTACCCAAGTTAAGCCACCATCCAATGATTTGAGAATCTCGCCTCTGGAAGTTGGAGAATATAAGTAGCTAGCGTAAAGAGCGGAATCAGAAACTACCATTTCACCAAAAGCTCCTCTAGAACCAAAAAATTCGGGTAATGTTTCTGGTACCGTAACTGTTCCTGATGAATAAATCATTAACCCGAAGGAACCATATATATACAGTTGGTCTCTGTAATCATCAACGCTAAGGTAAGCTGTCATATCAACTTTGAGTGCTGGAGACCAGCCTAGATTAAACCTTGTATCTTTTACCCAAGTTGCTCCATTATCGGTTGAGTTGAATACTTGTGAATCGAAGGAAATGGTATATAAGGTATCTTGAAATTCAGCTACCGAAAAAAAGTTCCCCCCGTTAATACCCGGAAGTTTTTGGGATAAAACTTGACTATACGAATTAGTGGAGTGTAAGAGTAATAGTGCAAAGAGTGTGTATAAATATTTCATATCATATTAAAGTGTTGTTAAGACTCAATTGATAATATTTGAAATATAGAATCCTATAAATACCCTGTTTAGGGTATTTAAGGCAAGATTAGTACTGAGATTACAATAAAATCTTTATGACGAGGAAGGATAAATTTTTGGGTAATTGGTATTGGGGTGAATGTATTTCTAGAAAATAGACTTGGCTATACTACTACTATAATATGATTTGATAGTTCAGCTCTTTTTCTAGTCCTTGTTCAGTATTATGCTTCTTAATTTCTCAAGCTGATAATCAGACTTCCATAGAACTTGATCCATATTTCTCTGAATCTCAATATCGGGCTCAGTTCCATATCCGTCCAATATTTTTCCATCTTTTTGAAATGAAACCATGGTGCTAATTTTTCCAAACAATTCAGACTGTGGTAAATCGAACCATTCGCTATTTCCACTGGAGCCATCAGTAGTTACACCAACAATCTGTATGTTTGGAATTCCTTTGAAAGCAGATACAAAAACCGACGCTGCACTAAAAGTTTTCTCGTTGGCTAAAATGTATATAGGTTTGTTGTAGTAGAAAGATTGTGGTGCTAATTTTTCTCCATTAAATAACCCAAAATAATATTCGCTATACTTTTGATCGTCCAATTCATAGATCGGTTTAAATGTTTCCATAAACGTAGAAACACTTTTTTGTTCTCTACTATCTAACTCCGAAAAGGGAAATAAAAATCTAGAATTTAGATTTTCAATAGACTCCTTTGGCAATGGGTTAGAACCTCGTTGTTTGGTTGCATTTATAACGTACACAGAATCGGGATGAATGAGATAGTTGGCAAATTCATACATTAAATCACGAGTTCCGCCACTGTTGCTCCTTACATCTATAATCAATGCCTTGCTGTTATGTCGAACCGATTTCATAAATGAGTTGAGTTTGTCAAACAGTAGGGGAGTTTCGTCTATACTGGTCATTTCAGGAATCTTGATATAGGCAATGTTCTCATCTATACTAAAAAGCTTCTTAAAAACTTCTGGATTGTTGTAGTCTTCATCTTTGATACGAATATATTCAACTTCAAATTTTTCATCCCAAGGCCGAGACCTTTTTGACTTATCGATTACAGGAACTACCAATGTTGTATCTTTTTTAAAAGTAGAATCTGAAAGTATTAACGTGATTTCTTCAGGCAGAGATTTATTGAGAAGTTTGTAGTTCTTTTGGATGTCTCTGATATCTCTTACGGCCATGGTAAAGTATGTGTCCGAAGGTGCTTTTATATCTTCGGGACGTGTATTGAGTATAAAATCATTGATATAGATTCCATCAATTTCTTTGAGATAAGGAAAATTTGTACTAAGAAGTTCAAATTCTTTGTTCTCATTCGAGGTTAAAACAGCAACTTTATTGTTTATTGGGGCATAAATGAAAGGCAGAAAACGTGTTTCATTTAGGCTAAATCCTCTAATGGTGTTTAGGGAAGAATGTCTGTCGCCAATTTTTGCTAAGGTTTCGGTAATAAATAATCCGAAATCTTCAAGTCGGGTGGAGTCATCAATGGTGCTAAGATAGTCATCAAAGTCTTTATTGAAATCATATCCATTTAAATAAGCATAGGAGGTCTTTTCATTTAGAGTTCTTTTTAGGAATTCTATATCCTGTTGTACTTGCTGCTTAGTTAAAGTTTGAGGTTGGGCATTTGCAATAGTTATAAGCAAACTAAAAAGCAGAGATAGAATAAATTTCATGTTCAATAAATGATGAGTGCGTTCAAAATTTAACCTATCTACATGATATAAGACTTAATGTTTCAATAAATCTAGTTCATAAAATTTAAGAATAGGAATCCCTACAAGATGTTAATTTAGAAGTTAAAACGGAAGCTTTTCATAGATTTATGATTTGCCGCAGGAGTACAAAGACTTTTTTAAAGCTAGTATAAAAAAAAGATTGGGAGAATTAATCTCCCAATCTTTTAACCTATTTGCCTAAATAACTATTTACGGCAGAAGTGCGTTGTGCAACGTGGCTTTTAAGTGTGCTAATGGCACTCTGAAATTCTGAGCTATTGCGTAAAAAGGAATATCCAGAAACTTCGCTTGTTGCATAAGGTTCTACCAAAGCAGCGTAGTTGGTGTAGAGAGCTTGCATCTCGGTAGTTTTAAAGTAATTGTTTATGGTTTCCTCAACGTAAGCATCATACTTGGCTTTATAGACATCATCGTTGTACAAGAATCCAATTAAAGGCCATGAACTTGATGACAAGCCAGAAAAATTCAATGGTAAAGAACCTTGTTGATTCCCTGTTTGTAGAGCTTCGTTATTATCCCATGGTATCCAAGTGAGCAAACCTGTATCTGGGTTATTGTATAGATAATAATTGTGAGTCATTCTTCCATAAGTATCCCAGTTTTGAATGACAGTATTAACTGCGAGGTATTGTAGGAAGGTGTCGGTATCGAAAACGGCGTCTAAGCCATCTCTCCACGATTGTGGGTCACTAGTGCGATTATCAGCATGTAAGGCAGCAAACAAGTTCTTGATATCAGTCCAGTCTTCATCGTCTTCGTTGGTTTTCTTTTCAAAAACATCTTCGCTAAAAGTTCCTGATGCAAAAGAAGCACCCGTTCCGTCTGGTTTATAGAGATTTCCGTTGTCGTCAGAAAACTGAGTATCTATAACAGTATCGTCAACTTCTTCAACCAAAGTGTAAACCCCAAAATATTGTGGGCCATCCCCATAGTCTACATAAAGCGTATAAAGTGCGGTATGAGATACAGCAAGACCAGCATCTCTAAAAACATCGGAAGCAACTTTTTCGCGCAACATGGATGCATCATTATAATTGTTTTTTAAACTAAACTTTTTAAAACCGTAGAAGCGTTGGTTTTTAATTTGAGGATAGGTGTCTTCAAATTCATCAAAATCTAGCTTGAAGGATAATTTCATATTTCCGGAACTCCATGTTGACTGCAAGCTAGAATTTCCTTTAAAGCGTATGCCAACGCGATACCATTCTGTACCTTCATAGAAAACTTCTGCTGGAACAAAAATTGGATCTTCATCGGACTCTACTAAAGAACCGGGTCTACCTGATGAACCAAAATTTCCATAAAGTTCGCTCATGTCTGCTAGCATTGCTTCCCAGCGGTCGCTATCTACTACAATATCGAGACGTTTTACCGTATTGTCTTCAAATACTTCCTCAAAATTTGGATCTGCATCTTTACTGTGGGTTGCTTCGGTCCAGTCGGTAGGCTCAAAGTTGGTATCGTCATACTCTATATTGATTTCGGAATCGTTGTCTTCGCTTCCTGTATTTGCTTCAGAGCAAGAAAAGAAGACAATAAAACTTAATAGTAATATTAGTTTAATTGGAGGGATGATGAATAGGTATCTCATTGGATAATCTCTTTTTGTTTCATAGATACCGTTTAGACAAAAAGAAATTGGGAATCCTTCGGTGAAATAGAAGAATTTTTTAAAATATATTTTTAAGAAATAATATTACCTAACTAGGCATGTTTTTGAGTTGAATCTATCAAGTAACTCCTGTAATCATTGCATTAAATCACTTCTACCAAACATTAGGAAGGTATATCAGAATTTCTAAAATGAAGCAATACTAGAATGGAAATGTGATTTTATGAGAAGTGAAATAGATTACTTATATATCAGAATCGGATTCATATTTCCTTCCAATAAATCTTATTACACTTCCGGTTCCATTGTGATAATTTCCTTCTTTCAATTCCACTTCAACTTCCTCAAGTTGAATAACCTCGAAATTGGGAAAATCCTTTCTAATCGATTCTTTTGAAAACAGATACGAGACTTCTTTTGGGCCGCCAATGTTCGGGTTATCGTCTCTGTAATTGATATTATTTTTGCTGAATCCTTCCAAGATTATATAGCCATTGCTCTTTACTAAATCGGAAATCCTTTTATGATATTTGGATAAAAGAGGAGGTGGAAAATGGGCATAAATTAGTGCCGCTGAATCGAACTGAGAATCATGTAAATCTAATTCAAAAAAATCACCAACTTCGTAAGTGATTTCTACTTGTTCATTTTTAGCCAACTCTAAAGCCTTTTTTCTCCCTTCAGAGCTAATATCAAATGCGGTAACTTCGAGTCCCATTTTTGCGGCATAAACAGCATTTCTGCCTTCACCCTCAGCTGGAAGTAGGATTTTTCCCGTAAGATTATATCTGTTTATAGCGTCTTTGAAAAATTCATTGGGAGAAATTCCGTAGGCATAATCATTAGCTGAGTAACGATTATCCCACATTGTTTTGGCTTTGTTCATCTACTAAATATTGACTTAATTACATACAAAACGATAAAGAATGAACTTAATTTGGAGTATTAACATTTCATTTTCTTCGCTTCTTTAAACTCTTTAGTTCGTATAATCTGTTCCTCTAAATTCCAATCAAAATTGAAACGAGCTTTTAGAAACTCTGCGATGGGACCAAGTCCAATTTCAGCTCTTCGCTGGTCAACATTTACTGGATCGTAAACAGGCCAAACATTAAAGCTTTTAGATTCAGGATAGTATTTCATTTGCCCACCATATATTTGGAGATTTCCACGTTCTGTTGCTATGCGATCTTCAGCTCGAACTAAAAAGCGTGGAGCCAGTTTTTTTTCTTTGACAGCTTGGCGCATCATGGGTAGATACTTAATTCGTACACTGTTTTCTGAATGTTGAATTACATTACAGATTGTCCAATTTCCTTGTTCGCCAATAACTGCTTTCTCAGGCCAACCATTTGTATCTAAAAGTTCAGTAATTATTTTCTCGTTAATAGCGTGATTTCGTTCATAAATACCTTGTTGTATTTGGACTTCTTTAGAATCGGCACCAAATTGATCTATGAGTGCATCCCGCTTAGTTATAGGAGTTTGTTCTGTATCCCAAACTTTTTGGAGAAGTATCAACAATTTTTCATTCGAAATGGATTTAGATTGTTTAGCGAAAGAATAATCGCTTATAGAGCACATTAAAGTTGATATAAATACTATAAGTAGAAAAGGCTTCATCTCTTGATACAAGCGAAATGTTAAACAGAAAAATGGTTAATTAACATTGAGCTATCTATCCTCAGGAAGGGCGTCAAACTCTTTGCGTTTGCTAGCAAACCAAGCTCCCATAGCATCGGGTGAAGACATCAACTCTCGCATTGCATTCATCGCTTCAAGGTGGTCTGGATCTGATTTCTGGAACATTTCTGTGCCGTGTTGTTTACTCAGTTCAGCCATTTCTTCAAAAGTAGCAGCGGTAAATTCTAAATCGCATGCGCCACCTAATTGTTTGCAGGTCATTGTTTTCATAAACGGGAGATTTTTATGTTAAAGTGGTTTAATTCGTTAAAAAAGTTAGAACGAAAAGAAAAGTTATAACTCCAATAATAGTTGTGAATATTCCTGTTGCTTTGGATTTCGTCCAACCAGACAAGGCTAAAACAGCCGAGAGTGAGGCGATACCAAGTAAAAAAGTAATGCCACAAACAATTTGAGGGAAGAATAGGCTGCTTTCATCTAAAGGTAGTGGATAACCGGGCGTAGTCTTCATTAAGATACTAGTTGAAGCAAAGACTGAAACCAAAAAGCATCCTGCAGCAATCGTTGCAATTTTAAAGATGCTATTGTTGATTCGGGTTTTAGATTCATGAACGAGTAAATTGGCAACTACAGCAATGGAAAATCCACTTAGTAGAGAACTTATCAGAATGAGCTGTTCAGCAAGTTTGTTCCAGTATTCCTGTGGTATTTCGAGCATATCTTATTATCAATTAAAGCTTGCACTAAATACTAAAAAGGGATGGTTTAAGCAATTTAACATTCAAGATTGTAGGGGTTAGAAAATTCGTTGACAGTTTTAATAAATTAAACAACGCTCAATGTCATCCTGATGATACTTCTGAAGGATCTTCATCTCTATTAAAAAGCAATGGTTTTATTCGCGGGTGATAACTGACCTTGCTGTCACATTATTTAATTGCTCGTTATCACACTTATCTCGTTGATGCATGTACTTTTGTGCCGACCCCGAATCTCGGGTTTTGCACGTACCAAAAGCTCTCACCAATAATTCTAAACGTCGATGTGGTTTGGTGGGCGTATTGACACTCTGGGTTTTAAAACTATCTAGTTCATGTTGAACTTGTTTCAGCATCTTTATGAGGAATAGGTTTTAATAAGACTTCCTGGTCACGAACAGAGGTTAACAATTAATCCCATTCTAGTGGATTGTTTGAAATTATTTCATCTTCTCTCATCAATTCTTGTAAGAACTCGTTCAAATTCCTGCATGAATTCATTCAAGTTCTTGCAAGAACTTTTTCCAATTGTTGCATGAATTTGATTCAGTTCTAGTAAGAGTTTTGAATAGTGCTTGTACGGTCTTTGAATGATTGTACTAAGACTTAGGAAGAGAGGAAAGGGAAAGGATACTAAGACCCTAATCCCATCTCAAAAAAAAAGATTCCTTTATTTCCACTTAATACTGCAACCCATACTTGGGTGTTGAATGGGGGAAACTTCTTTGCCCTCAATAAGAGCATCTAGTGCGGCTGTTAAGTCTTTACCTGTTGGTACACCTAAATTAGGACGAGTTTCATCAAAACGGCCTCTGTATGCACATTTTAAATCGCCATCAAACACAAACAAATCGGGAGTGCATTCAGCTGAATAAGCTTTAGCAACTTCCTGTGTATCGTCGAACAAATAAGGAAAAGGGTAGTTCTGTTCCTTTGCTATTTGTGTCATGAATGCAGGCGCATCTTGTGGATGTGTTTCGATGTCATTGCTGCTAATGGCGATGAATTGCACACCTTTAGCTTGATAACGTTTTGCAATATCTACCAATTTCGAATTTATATGATGAACAAAAGGGCAATGGTTGCAAATAAAAACAACTACCGTAGCTGTATCCGATTTCAAATCAGAAAGCGATAAGTGTTTCCCAGAAATAGTGTCCAATAGATTGAAATCAGGAGCTGTTGCTCCCAATTCCATCATTTTTGATAATGCTAATGACATAATTTTATGCTTAAAATTGAATTACGGTTTTACCAATAGTTTTACCGGATTCTTGCATTTCGTGAGCCTTTTTGAGGTTCTCAACACTAAATCCATTAAGCGTAGTTGTTAGCGATGTTTTGATGGTACCTGCATCCAATAAGTCAGCAATTTGATTTAGAATCTCATGTTGTTTCACCATATCCTCGGTGTTGAACATTGAACGTGTGTACATCAATTCCCATGAAAAAGTAACGCTTTTGCCTTTTAAGAGGTTTAAGTTCAGCGGTTTACTGCTTTCTGTAATCGATACAATATGCCCTTGTGGCTTAATGATATCAGCAACAGTTTCCCAATAACCTTCTAAGTCGACAAAATCTAGAATGTAGTTTACTTGGCTATGACCAACTTTTTCTAATTCTTCTTTTAAGTTGTGATGATTCACCACTAAATCAGCTCCTAAATCCTTGCACCATGCAATAGAGTCTGGTCTCGAAGCAGTTGCAATAACTGTAAGTCCAGCTATTTTTTTAGCCAATTGAATAGCCTTTGAACCAACGCCACCAGCTCCAGCTAAAATCAGGACGGATTTACCTTTGTCGATTTCTGGATTAACTTTAATACGGTCAAAAAGAGATTCCCAAGCGGTTAAACCTGTTAGTGGAATAGCTGCTGATTCCGCAATAGAAAGATTTTTAGGTTTGTGGCCCACTATACGTTCGTCGATAAGTTGGTATTCAGCGTTACTACCACTGCGAGTAATATCACCTGCGTAATACACTTCATCTCCAACTTTAAATAAAGAAGCTTTATCTCCAACAGCTTCAATAACACCTACAGCATCCCAGCCAATAATCTTTGGAGTATCAAGGACGATATCTTTAGCGGCGCTTTCTCTGATTTTGAAATCCACTGGGTTTACTGAAATAGCAGCAATCTTAACTAGAAGATCGAATCCTTTAGGACTTGGCTTTTCAGTTTCAAATTCGATAAAACTATCTTTTTCTGTAATGGGGAGTGATTGTTTAAATCCGATTGCTTTCATTATTCTGTATTTGAGTTGTGTTCTAAATTTCTGATACAATGATAACAGAATATCTGAATTAGATTGATGTATAATTATTGGTAAAGATGGTATAAATAAAGGTAAATGTGAGTCATTACGAATTTATCAGCTACGAATTGCTATCTTTGGGCTCGGATATTGTCTAAATAATCATAATTATGCATATAGAACAAACATATAAACCTTTTGAGATACATATTGAAGAGTTAGAGAAATGGGAGAAGCGTCCTCATAAGCATAATTTTTTCGAGTTGGTGTATGTAGATAAAGGCGAGGGATTTCAGTGCATCAATTATGTAGACTTTCCTTATTCAAGTGGAAACATTTTTCTATTGCCACCTTTAGATTGTCATTCTTTTAAGATTAAAGAGAAAACAACGTTCTATTTTATCCGCTTTACAGATTTGTTCTTTTCTAAAGAAGCGCTGAATGGAAATTATAGTGATTGGTTTAAGAAGCTTTCCTATGTGCTTTCCAATTATAATAAAGTGGCTGGGGATATCATAAAAACTCAATCTAGTTTAGAGCGAGAGCTTCTGATTAATTTGATTAAGCAGATTCATCAGGAATATTTAGCAAAGGATGATTATTCAATCACTATTATAGAAAGCTTAATGGTAAGCATTTTGAATATTCTGGCAAGAAATATCGAACGAAGCTATGTAGACGATGGACATTCTAAAGACTACAAGTTTGGAGAAATCATTCGCTACATTCAGCATAATATCTACGAGAAAGATAAGATTACACTTGAGAATTTATCCAAAGAGTTTAATGTCTCCCCAACTTACTTTAGCGAATATTTCAAAAAGCACTCCGAGTATTCATTTCAGGAGTATGTAATCAAATCAAAGTTGAAGCTAGCAGAGAATTACTTTAAGCATAGCGAGTATTCCATTAAAGAAATTGCTTTTATATTGGGCTTCACTGATTCTAGTCACTTGTCCAAGACTTTTAAAAAGAATTATGGAATGACCATCCAGACTTTCAAGAAAGGGGATATGCAAGTTTGCGCTGGGTGATGCTGAGCTTTGAGTTGATCATGCCACATTGTAAACTTATTACCACCACACATTCCTCACCCTGAGCCAAAACAAGTTTTAGCTGTTAGACGTTAGCGATTAGCTTTTAGTTTAGCTCTCGTTACGCAGCCATTTACCTCGTTACGAACATCCTCGTTCGTAATGCAGTCTGGAAGCTCTAGCTTCCAACGTATTAAAAAATCTGAACTAGATAGCGTACGAGCGAGACGCTCGCGTGAGGTTTGGGATGTTTGTATTAGTGAGATATAAATTTAGATATGAAAATCTCGGTCATGCTGAACTTGTTTCAGCATCTTTGTTGGGAATAATATTTTAAACCACCTTTCTAATTACGAACAAAGGCTAAAATCTAATCCCATTCTAGAAGATTTGTACAAAGCTTTAAGAAGGTAAATGACTTGTTTAACTCACGAGTCATTCCATAAGATCCCGAAATAAATTCGGGATGGCCGAAGTTTTTTAAGTGTCTAACTTCAAATAGAAATCTCGTCATTCAAAGGATACTCCTATGAATCTTCGGGATTAGCAAACCATTCAGTGTTTGAACCTCGTTCCATAACTCTTCTGCGGAATGCTACCTCGGAACTCTCGTCTACAGATAGAGTAATTGCTTCTTAAAGGCTTTGAAGATACTTCTCCCGAAGCCTCGGAATCAGGATGATGGTGAGCGTTGTTTAATTTATTAAAACTGTTAACGAATTACCTAACACCTACAAGGATGACCGTGTCTTTTAACTGTTAATCCGTAAACGAACAAATAGAAATTAACAAGGCTTTTAATCATCAAGCTTCATTCAGTTCCTTCATGATTTCAGAAAAGAGTTTATAGGACTTTATACGATCTTTAGGATTATGAATACTAGCTGCGGCAATGACTTCATCCACGTTGGTATGGGCTAAAAAGTCTTTGACTTGTTCCCTCACGGTTTCTTTGCTGCCAATGAACGAGAAGCGAGTCATTTGTTGGATGGAAGGATGCAACGAAAGCTCTTTTAATTCGGGCGTCATTTCAGTGGCTTCATCCAGAAACTCTTTTCGAGAACCCGTTAAAATTCCCACAATCATCTTTATGAAACTCGTAGACATTCGTTCTGCTTCTTCGTCGGTTTCGGCAACAAATACGTTAATCCCCGCAATTACGTATGGCTTATCAAGGTATTTAGAAGGCTGAAATTCATTTCGATAAATATCTAAAGCGTTAAATAATTGGGCGGTGGCAAAGTGACTCGCAAAGGCGTAAGGCAATCCTTTTTTGGCTGCCAAATGAGCGCTATCGGTACTTGAGCCTAACACATAAATAGGAACATCCACACCTTCGGCAACGGTAGCTCGTACTTTTGACGTTTTATTTTCTACAGAAAAATAGCGTTGTATGGTTTCAATATCTTCGGGAAAGGATTGTGTTGCTTGGATGAAATTAGGTCGGATTGCATGCGCTGTTTCTTGATCGGTTCCAGGAGCTCTTCCTAAGCCCAAATCTATTCGATGTGGATATAAGGCACCCAACGTTCCAAACTGCTCGGATACGATAAGAGGAGAGTGATTTGGAAGCATCACACCGCCAGAGCCTACACGAATGGTATTTGTGGCTTGGGCAATTCTACCAATTAAAATGGGTGGGGCACTACTTGCAATGGCTGCCATATTATGATGCTCGGCAAACCAAATTCGTGTGTATCCAAACTCCTCAGCTTTTTGAGCTAAAGCGATGCTGTTGGCGTAAGTCTCTGTGATAGTGCTTCCTTGAGTTACAATGGCAAGGTCTAAAATAGAGTAAGCGGTAGAAGTGGTCGACATGAATAAAACTGATAAATGTTAAAGCAACAAAAGCTAAGAAATGCTCTGTTCAAAGGTAGTGTAGCTAAACCATTGGGAAATAGATAATCGTTCCTATTTTTGAGTATTGAGTATTGAGTATTGAGATGGCCGGCTCAAAAAAGGGAAGAGCTAAAAACTAGCCAAACTGGAAGCAGAGCTTCCATATATGCATTCCGTAGCGGAGCTACGGAACGAGTAGTAAGGGGAGTAAGTTGATTTTACTCGATATTTTGTAACTGTTCAATCTTTTTAATCATCTCAAGGGCTTTGTTCTTTTCCGGTTTTAATTCGCGCGATTTTTTAAAATTATCTAAAGAGAGGTCGTATTGTTCATTGAGAAAATAAGCTTCTCCTAAACTATTATAGGCATATACTGAATTAGGAAACTCAGAAACCATCAGCTGAAAAACCTGAATTGCTTCTTTAGTTTTATTCGATTCTAAAAATTCATGGCCCAAATCGTATAGCAAAGAAGCATCATCAAAATTGTATTCGGAGCCATCTTCCTTTTTTAATTGGTGGTATTTATCTACCCAAGTATCTGGTGTTTCACGAATGTAATCTCTTAATAAGTAATAGGCATTTTTAGTAGGATAATTCAAAATATCCGTGATAAGAAATGAAGCTATGGTGTTTATTAAGTCACCAGCGCTATCGCCATTATAATTAAATGAAACGGTAAATCCAGAGTTAGTTTTTGGCAATAAAATCAACCAATTGACACTTCCGCCGGTTCCTCCATTATGTAACATTATGTCATCTCCATTTACCATCCAAAAATACCCGTACTCTTCATCTTCGTTTTCATCGAAAAACAGAGGTCTTCTCATTTCTTTAACTACTGGGTTGTCACCTTTAAGAAGAAACTCAATGTACTTTAACATATCAGGAACTGTAGATTTCAATCCTCCACCAGAACCCGTTAATGGCATTTGTAGAGGCTGTACCAATTGATTGTTATTGGTATATCCATTCAAAACATATTTTTCATCTTCATCCGAAACGCGCATTGAAGTATGACTCATTCCCGCTTTTTCAAGAATAAATTCATCTAAAAGTTCTGAATAGGGTCTTTGATATACTTTTTCTAAAATCAGTGCTAAAATCTCAGGTGCTACAAACCCTGAGTAGTCATATTCTTTGCCTGGAAGAACTTCTAGTTTGTAACTTTTTAAGTCTTCTATAAAGTTTGATTTATTGTACTCGGTAATTGCTTTTCGTTCATCTTCTGTCGCATCGATTGAAAACATTTTTGCTAAGGTATTAGAAAAGTGCTCTCTTTCAATTCCCGTTGTGTGGGTCAATATATCTTTAACAAGAATTGGACGATTATCGAACTCTAAGTTAGAATAAGAGCCGTTCAAGTATTTCCTAATATCATCATCTAAACGTAATCTCCCTTCCAATACTGCTTGAGCTGTTATGTAGGCCGTAAATGTTTTTGTTACTGATGCTATCTCAAAAATTGAGTTGTCATTCGCTTTGTTACCTTTGCCTTTATCAATTTCCCCGTAATACTTTGAGTACGTTGTGCCATCCTTAAAAACTCCGATTGAAATTGAATTGATTTCAGGATTTTCCAAAATCACCTTTGCGCTATTATACATCGAATACTCTATAGGATTCAATGGCTTTTCAGTAGAAGGGTTAGAAATATTTTTGCAACTAAATAATAGAAGAGCAATGGTTGAGACTAAGAGAAATTTATTCATAAAATATTTGTACAAGTTACCTACAATGGAGTATGACTTATTAATTTCAGGATATACCAATAACGTACTTAAATGTTACAGTTAATTAGAGAAATAAGATCAGTTATTAGAAGTGATGTGAGTGTTCTTAATTTTAGAGATAGAATAGGCTAAATTGGAAGTAGAGTTAACAAAAGTGTATTTCTTAGTAGAGCATTGAAACGATATGAAGCGATAGGTATTTCTGTTTCAGTGAACTATTAACAAGAGTCAGTATAAGTGATTATTATCATGTTCTTCACTGTATAAAACAATACTTTAAAGTTGAATTTTTTTATAAGAGCACTATCATAAAATATGCAAGCGAAACTCCTTTTAGTTACTCCTCCTTTTACACAGTTGAACACGGCATACCCAGCTACTGCATATCTCAAAGGCTTTTTGGAAGAACACGATGTTTCAGTTTCTCATTGTGATTTGAGTATTGAGCTATTTACCTCTGTTTTTACGGGGGAATTTTTACGAGCTATTTTTCAAGAAGCTGAAGAGTTAGGTAATAATCATTACCCTGATATCATTGAAAAGAAGGAGTTATATATTTCTAGGGTAGATCAAGTTATAGCGTTTCTACAGCAGTCTGATTTTGAAACAGCAAACATAATCTTGGAAGCAGATTTCTTGCCCATAGGCCACAGGTTGGCAAATGTTAATACTGAAATTAAATGGGAAGAAGGTGAGATTGGAGTTATTGACAAAGCAAAGCATTATTCAACCCTTTTTATAGAGGAAATTGGGGACTTTATCCACGTGAATGTGGATGAATTTTTTGCTTTCACTAAGTATGCCGAACAAATTGCAACATCAGCAAGTAGTTTCGATCAATTAGACGAGTTTTTGATGTATCAGCCTACGCTCATCGAAGATGAGATGCTGAATATTTTGGAAGAACAAATCAAGACACATACTCCCAATCTTATTGGTTTCACTATTCCTTTTCCTGGGAATTTGTTTGCTGCCTTACGTTGTGCTCAATTCATTAAACAGTTTTATCCGGATATACATGTCGCTTTTGGTGGTGGATATTGTAATACCGAGTTACGAAGTCTTGAAGATCCTAGAATCTTTGAAATTGTTGATTTTATTTCGCTGGACGATGGGGAAGGGCCACTTTTAAAAATGGTTCATTATCTAGAAGGTAAAGTTAATATCGATGAGCTTGAAAGAACGTTTGTTCTTGAAGACGATAAAGTCGTTTACAAGAACAAAACTCCAAACACCATTTACCATCACCAAAGTTTGCCAGCGCCTAGTTATGCTGGATTACCGTATGAAAAATATGTGTCATTTTTGGATGTAGTGAACCCAATGCATCGTATGTGGACGGACAAAAGATGGAATAAATTGACTATTTCTCATGGCTGTTATTGGAGACAATGCTCCTTTTGTGATGTGAGCCTAGATTACATCGGCAACTACCAAAATACCACCGCTGAGGATTTGGTAGATAAAATTGAAATGATTATTAAGGATACTGGAATCACAGGTTTTAATTTTGTGGATGAAGCTGCTCCACCAAAAATGCTAAAGGCGCTTTCAAAAGCCTTGATAGAAAGAAATCTATCTATTACTTGGTGGACCAACATCCGATTCGAAAAGACTTTCAATTTCGAGCTCTGTGAACTTATGGCAAAAGCAGGTTGTATAGCTGTAACTGGTGGATTGGAAGTAGCCTCTGATAGATTATTGTCTAAGATGAGAAAGGGTGTAGATATTGCTCAAGTTACCAGAGTTACTAATAATTTCTCTGAAAATGGAATCATGGTTCATGCTTACCTTATGTATGGATTTCCTACCGAAACCCAGCAAGAAACCATTGACTCCCTTGAAGTAGTAAGACAATTATTTCAGAAAAATTGTATTCAATCTGCATATTGGCATCAATTCACAACAACTATTCATAGTCCGATTGGTAAAAACCCAGATGCTTTTGGAATAATTATTACAGGACCAGAATTTGAAGGGTTTGCTCAGAATGATTTATGGCACGAAGATCCAGAAGGAACAGATCACCCAAAATATACGAAGGGTTTAAACCGTGCTTTAAATTCTTATTTAAACAAAGAAGGGCTCGAAGAAGATTTAGAACAGTGGTTTGATTTCCCCATTACTCCAACAAGCCATCCTAAAGGTTTAATCGAGAGTTTTTTAGTATAAACTCCATATTCATAATTAAGGTCACTTTTTTACTGCTGTAAATATGCCATTAGGTTGGTGTAATACTAAATTCAGTTTGCCATCCTTTTCCTGAAATACCGCTTTGTATCCCGATAATCCAGTAATTGAGAACTCATTTTCTTTTATAGGAATTAAAATGTATTCAGGTTGACCAGGAACAAGGAGGTTTAATTTTTCTTTTTTGATAGAAACTTTAAGCTCCATTCCAGAAAGTAAATAACTTCCAACAAATTTGTTTAAAACGTCTGTTGAAACAGCTATTTCTACAGGTGTTCTTTTAAAGACTATTGGTTCTAAAGTAGGTTCAAATTTTATTTTTACAGACTCTATGTCGCCTATTTCGTTAGTTTGAAAGTTGAAGTTAAATCCCAAATCATCCAAATCTAATGTGTTATCATCAATCAGGTAGAGTTTGAAAATATCATAATGGGTATGTTTCAGATACGCTTTTTCTCTTGGAAAATGTGCCCAAAGTGAATCGTTTTTAACTTCGATCTTAAACGTTCCGTAGGCTTTGTGTGTGTAATCTCCAGTATATTCTGTTAAACTATGTGTAGGTTTAGTATTAGGAATGATGCCATCTTCTTGTTCTTGAGTTTCCTCTTCCTCCTGTTTTTTAAGACTAGATATGATTTCGTTGTAATAGGTTTTCCAGTCTGTTTTTTCTAGGCCTAAAATTTCATCAGAAATTGTATTTCTTACCAAAGTAGGTAACCCAGATCCATCTTGATTGACGAGAACCACAATGCCTATATCATCGGTAGGAAAAAAGGAGACATTTGCCGAAAACCCATCAATGTTTCCACCATGTTCTAATCTGTAATGTCCTTTGTAGGAAGATATGAACCAAGCATAACCATAGCTGTTTAAGTGTTGGTCTGGGAATTGTTCATCTTTTATTCCATTACCAACTAGCATTAATGGGTTAATAGCTTTCTCAACATATTTAGCAGGTAATATCTGTTTGTTGTTGAATTTACCCTCGTTTAACCAAACCTTTAACCAGTTAGCCATTTCTTTCGCACTGCTGTTAATACTTCCTGCAGGACTCATTGCCGCAATATCGTAGTAAGGTGTTACATTGCTTGTCTCGAAATCTTCTATCCAATAGCCTTTTGAGATATTGGGTTGTTCTTTTAGTTCTTCAATACTTAAGGTTGAAGTTGTCATATTCAAGGGCTTAAAAAAACGTTCTCTAATATTGTCTTCCCAACTTTTGCCAGTAAGTTTCTCGGTGATTAAACCTTGAGCTAAATACATAAAATTGTTGTAATACCATTGCTCTCGGATACCACTAAAAGGTTCCTGATATTCTACACGAGCTATCAACTCACTTTTGTCATCAGTAGGGAATAAATACCAAGACCAATCATGACGAGGCAAACCGGTGCGATGACTAACCATATCCAAAATGGTGATTGTGTTATTTAACTCGTCGTTGTAAAATTCTAGTTCGGGTAAGTATTTTTTGGGGCTATCATTAAAAGACAATCCTTTTTCTTCCTCCATTATGCCGAGTAAAGCAGTGGTAAATGCTTTTGTAGTTGAGCCAATAGCGAAAAGTGTATTCTCATCTACTTTTAATTTCTGTTCTAGATCTCTATAGCCAAATCCTTTAGCATAGATAATCTCGTTTCCTTTAACTATTGCAACAGAAAATCCAACTGTTTTAGTAGTTCTCTGTAAATCTATAAGCTTTTTATCAAGATTCTTTTCATTAAAATTTGTCTGTGCAAAAACTGAAGTGTTAATGAAGAGAAGAAGAAGTGCAAAGTATTTTGTCATTTTATTGCTGATTAGTATAGTATCAAAACAATAGGTTAAAGAGATTGTTTCGAAGTTTAGACATTAAAAAATCAGAGAATAAGATGAATAAAACAGATTCTATTTCAAAATGGAAGATCGAATTTAGAAGTGAGACGTAAGATATAAGACCTAAGATAGCCGAGGGTTTTTTCTGAAAAAGGTTTTAGTATTAGAAAAATCCAAAGGAGAGAGGAGTATTATCAGGAATTAGACTACAGAACAACTAAATTTGTATAAATCTAATACTAGATATTCTTTTTTAACCATCATTTTTTTCAATATCCCAAAATCCTTTTCTACAACAATAATTCCGACCGTTCCTACAACTTCTCCGTTACTTAATGCAACCCAATATTTATCTGGTACAATAGGGGTTTTAGAAGTAGTCTTGGGGATTATTTGCTCATCAAATTCCAATGCAATTCCATTCATCATCTCATCAATCCCATTTTGATGAGAACTTTCATAAGCAACAATTTGTGCCATTAGTCAGGATTTTGATTCAGAGATGATAATGGTAGCCTAAGCTTCATTCTATTCCTTTTCATACGTCAGAATTTGAAGACCATCGTCAAAAGATTCTGTATCAACTAACTTCCATTTTTGAGTCGATTTGGAATTTCCAAATAATCTAATACCTTCCCCAAGAATAATGGGATTCAATTTCAATTTGAGTTGATCAATAAGTCCATTGTCTAAAAGCCATCCAGCAAAGTCACCACCACCACATAAGTAAATGTCTGTAGTAGAGCTTTCTTTGATTTCGAGCACTGTTTGGATGGATTTTTTCTCAATATGAACAGTGTTTGCTAAATCCTTAATGTTCATTGAATCAGAAAAAATATAGTGTTCCATATTTGGGTAGGCGGGTTGACCTGGCTGAAGTCCATATTGGAAACCAAATTCATAGGTTCTTCTACCCATTATGACTGTTTCAAACGTTGAAAGATCCTGTTGATATTTCTCAACTCCTTTACCTTGAAGTATGAATTGACTTATATCGTCATTCTTTCCTGCTATAAATCCGTCAAGAGAACTTGCTACGTAGTAAATAATCTTTTTCATATAAATTCATTTCGTGTTCAGAATTTCAACTTAAAAAAAGCAGGGCATAAGATGATTAAAACCAATTCTATTTCAAAATGGATGTTAGTAAATCGTAGTTAGTAAGGAGATTCATCTAGTATATAAGTGAAGGTTCAATTACTTCCTGCCATTCGTCTTTACGGAGTTCGGACTTTATAGTCAGGTTCTTTTTTAGTTTTTGGAAGGAATTATGGACGCCCAATAACTTATCTAAATGACCATCTCCATTTGGATTGGCGTTTGTTTTGTACAACCGTTCTTTACAGTCAGTTGGGTATTCTGTAATCAGTTGTTTTAGTATTTCAATTCCTAGCGAGACGGGCCGAAAGGTTTGCGCATTGGTTATATTTAAGCTTAACCCAAAACAAACTTCACCTTTGTACAACCCCCAATCTGGTGTATATCGGATCTCAGAAAAAGAAATGCCGGGCAAGTTTAAGTTATCGAGGTTGGCTTTTAAAGAGGTAGCATCTATCCACGGAGCTCCTAAGACCTTGAACTCATTTCCTGTGCCTCTACCTTCATTTACATTAATTCCTTCCAGCAATCCTAAACCGGGATAGAGGAGAGCGGTTTCTGAATCTTTAATAGCAGGTGATGTCGGTTCAAAATCCCAGTTTCCTTGATTAGGAAGATCTTTTCTATTCCAATTATGAATTTTCACAACTTGTAAATCAAGATTGGGAATGTGCTTAGATGCGAAATAATTTGCTAATTCTCCAAGGGTACAGCTATGCCTGATTGGAATGTTCCATCTACCAATAAATGAAGAACACGTGGAATCTAATAATGGTCCTTCAGCTTTGATTAAATCTCCACTTAAAGGGTTGGGTCTATCCAAAACAATAAATTCTTTGTGATGCTCAGCACAAGCCTCCATGATATGTGTCATGGTCCATAAATAGGTATAAAATCGGCAACCCACATCAGGAATATCAAAAACAATGGCGTCAACATCGTGTAAATCTTCTTCTGAAGGGCGCAAATTATCGCCATACAAACTAACAACAGGTAAATTGGTTAAGCCATCGGTTTTATTTGGAACCCAAGCGCCGTCTGCAGCTTTGGCAGATAAACCATGTTCGGGTGAAAAAAGCTTCACAACTTGAAAGCCAGCGTCAATTAAAGCAACTCTTGAGTTCACCCCAAAAGCATTTTTAGCTACATCATTTGTGACCAAGCCAATGCGAACATTTTTATCTGGTTTGGTAGTAGAACAAAATTGATCTATACCAAAAAGTACTTTTTTCATTTGTAATACTGTTGAATTTATTAGGGGTGATGAAGCAGGGAAGAAGATGAATAATTGGTTCTGTATTTCAAAACGGAAGCTAGTTAAAAGTGCTGTAGTTCACTCTTCATTTTTATACACATGTGGATTATGCTTTTCCATATAGATTTCGGGGCGAGGTAGTTCTTTGAATCCATATTTTTGGTAAAGCCAATCGGCAGTATCCGTAAGTAAAATCCAACGCCTTAATCCTTGTAGACTCGGATGCTCCATAACTTCGTTAATCAGCCATTTACTCAATCCTCGGCCTCTGTATCCCTTCAGTACAAAAACATCACCCAAATACGCAATTGTAGAATAGTCAGAAATTACTCTAGCATATCCAATTTGATTGTTGTTGAGATAGAGTCCAAAATTGAGTGAGTTCTCTATTGATGTTTGCACTGTTTTTAAAGGGATTCCTTTACTCCATCCAGATTCGTTTGCAAGGAAATTATGGATAACAGATAGGTCTAGCTTTTCACTATCTGTTGAAATGAGGCAGCCGTTGTTGTGAGTTTCTATAATTTCCATTTTGAAGTAAGTATTGGTATCAAGTAAAGTAGACTCTTCAGTGTTAATTTCATGTATTAATCATAGTTGTTTATTCAATTGGAATGAATAGGTCCACAATAAATTTATTTTCTGGGTGTTCCCTAAAATCAGTGTGATAGATTTCAAAAGGATTTTCGGAGCTTTTTTTAAATCCGTTTTCGTTCATCCAAATAAATAGGCCCGTCCATGACTTTTCGAACTCATTAGGCGTAATTTCAAAGCGACCAACAATACATTTCCCTTTTCGAATAGATATTTTATTTATCTCGCCAACAGTTTCAAAAGGTTTATTCGTTGCTAAAAATATACTCATTCGAACTTTGCTAGGCTCTGTTACTTTAAAGCTATCGTAGAAAATTCTCCCCATTTTAGCTTCAGGGTCTTTAAATAAATCTTTTGAGTTGGCCCATTTTATAAGTTTTTCAAAAGTGTTTTCAATTCCGTTTACACCAATGTGTGTTATGCTTGCAAGGTTAAGCTCAGGTGTTTCTTTAATTTCAATATTTGCATTCATATCTATCCAATTTTTGAGGTTATTAATGATACAAATGTACGCTCTATTGTCAGGATACCCTTGACCATTCTTGCTTTCCAATTGACGAATCTTGCTAAACTTGTTAGGGTTTTGTTTTTTAAACTCCGTTGGGCTTACCCCATAATACTTTTTGAATGACCTAGTAAATGATGAACTGTCCTTGAACCCATATTTAAAAGATATTTCTGTAATTGAATCAGTTTTATGTATTAAGTCAGAAGCAGCCGTCTCAATTCTTTTTCTTGTCACAAAAGCGTTCAAGGTTTCTTGGGTTACAAACTTGAATACTCTATGGAAATGAAAGGGCGAGTAAAAGGCGACTTCAGCAACAGTTTCTAGAGATAAATCAGAATCTAAGTTTTCGTCAATGTATTTGAAAACTCTGTCGATTCTGTTTTTATAGTCTGTTTGTATTTCTGTTTCTGAAATTTTCATTCTTCTTTAAATGCTTTAGAACCGATTCTTGTAGCCATTAGTGGGAGAGAGTATTATTAATCCTAAATACTTTGGCCAAAGGTTAATAGATTGTTTTCAGGATCAAGTATGGAAAACTCCTTTTGTCCCCAAGGTTTAATTTCTAGGGGGCCATTGGGATGTATTCGAGCTTTTCTATCTAGAAATGACTGGTAAAGTTCGTCAATATTATTCGTTCTAATATACACTTGACCATAATTTTCCTTTGGGTTAAGCTCTTTAAATTCAAAAAAGTGAATTTGAATTCCGTCTCTTTCCATCATTAAATAGCCCTCAAAATCGGCGCTGCCTAATACTGTAAATCCTAAATAATTTTGGTAGAACTCTCTAGTGGTGTTCTTGTTGCGCATGGGTAATTTTGGGTGAATCTCAGTAAGCATTGTTACTCTTTGTTTTTTCATTTGATTGTGAAGTGTCTTTCAAGGTGTCAATTGCTTCCAAACGACGCAATTTTATCGGACATTCGTTGTCTAGTAGTCAGTTCGTCATCAATTTCAGGCTCTATATTATATATTTTCGAATAGCAAATTATTGATATGTATTGCTTTTATAACTTCTTTTTTAAGTTTATGGGGTTCTCTGCTGTCCTTTTTTATCATTGGTTCTAATTATTTATTTCTGTAAGTGTTTAAAATTTCTATTGATATAATTTGTATGTCGATTCAATTTGATTCATTGGTGAGCAATACATCTTAAATCTTACATTCATTGTACCACTTACAATAACATTTCTACATAATTAAGTCAGTTTAAAAACTTTGCCTTTGATAGATATGATGTCATCCTTGATGGTGATTGAATCCGTACTATTAATCACAAATTCTTTACGCTTTGATACAGGGAATAATTTTTTGAATAGCATGATATGCAAATAAGTCTTCATTATGGCTTCGAAATCTGAACTATGACTCAGTAATTCAGGTAAAGAACAATAATTCGTTTTGGTGAATTCGGAAGTGTCATTTTCTAATTGATCATCAGTCTTTATTTCATCTCTTACTTTATAGTACTCACTTTCTAACAACTCTATAAGTTCAGCACTGGTTAATTTGATTTCATACTCTTTTGTTGCCCTATCAAAAAATCTACCATAGTTTAATCCGTCATTTACAATAAGGATATCCTTATTTACTTCAATATTATCTAACAGAACATGCATAGTTCAATATAATTTAACTAATTATTGGGAAATTGGATTCTCTATAAATCATTATCCAATTCAGATTTTATATCAACCCATTTAACTTTCCAATCTTTTCCTGAGTGATCACCTGTGGTAAAAAAGAGAAATCTGTTATCAGGTGTCAGGTAGGGATTCCCTTGTCCTAAATTATTGATCTTAGCATTCAGCTTTTTCGTATTTATCCAGCCACCATTTCCATCACTAAAACTAATCATAAGGTCTAGTTGGTCACCAATGGAAGCAAATATCAAATAATCTTCTTCAGGCGAAACATAAGGAGTACAGGTGCCTATTTCTGATGGCGCTGAGATTGATGTTTTCCTTGCTTCTTCATACAAACCATCGATTTGTTGTGAATGATAGACTGCCATTTCACTATAGTCTAAGTTACTAGAGTGAAAATATAATTTACCTGAACTGGTAGTAGAAGGGTGGGAGACTAATTTGTTTCTCAAGTTCGGGATATCAACAAATATAGGTTCAGTCCATGTTCCGTTTACCTTTTCTGTTTTCCAGATATGCCACGTGGTTGGAATCCCTTCAATATTAGCAGGTCGTGTTGAACTAAAATAGATGGATTTACCATCGGGAGAAAAGCTCATACCGTGTTCATTATACTCACTATTAAAAAAAGCATGTTTAGGTTCAGACCACTTCCCGTTTAGCTTATTGATTACAAATACATTGAACTGTTCAAAGTTTTTGTCGGAAATAGTATAGTAATATTCCGCTAAATCTGGAGAAAAAGTTCCTTTATGAATGAGTTTGTTAGAAGGGATTAAGTCCGATTTAAAGTCAATCGGAAGTTCCTTTGGAATTTCGTTCACTAAATAGCTTTTTTTGATTTCCATACTTTCATCGGTACAACTAAAAAAGGCTGTCGAGAAAAGTATAAGTGTTAAGATTATTTTCATTCAGGCTTAATGGGCGTACAAATTTCAATTAGGAAACCGTTATTATCACGTAAATAGCCAACCTTTTGTCCCCACGGTTTCTCCGTTAAAGGTTCAAATTCCGTTGCCCCAGAGTTAAGCGCATTTTGGAAATCTTGTTCAATATGTTCCGTAGTAAATGCTAATTCAACTCCGATGGGCTTTTTAGAAAGTGTGATTTTCTCAAAACCTTTTTTAAAATTCGAATTCCCCAGTTCAATTGAAGCAAAAGCGATTGTTGTTTCTCCTGAAATCAATTCTCCGTAGTCATTTTCAGGAGTGATGAACTTTCTAGTAAACCCAAAAGCTTTTTCATAGAACTCAATGGTCTCCATGACACTTTCTACGTAAAGAATGGTATATGCGTATTTCATAGGTATGAATTATAGATGATGATAGCCACTAGTTGTATTCCACTTTAAAGAGAACAGGCTCTGTATCCCCAATTTTATCATAGCCATTTTATTGGCTTAATATGGGCTAATAATGAGGGAAGATGAATAAAACCGAATCTATTTCAAAATGATTAATGGTGTTAGATTTGAAGTATTGTAGATGTCTGACCTTAACAGATATCGATCATAAAACACACAAACTATGACTTATAATAAGCACAGTAACCTTCTATTGGGCAATCTTCAAAAACGTGATGCGCATAGCGATTGGTCACTAGCTAAGGACTAAATACAGGGAACAAGCGAGCATTACAAAAAAGTTCTTAAAAGAACTTGAATGAATTCCTAAAGGAACTGAACAAAGTTCTTTTAAGAATTTAGGAGAGAATAAGTAAGAAGTTATTAATAAGCTGGTTTTCTTCTATTGTAAAGTAAAGATATAGCAAGAACTCCGATGCCTGTTCCGATAAAGGCGCCATATAGGAGGTCTGGAAAAGTTACATAATGAGAAACAATTTGTGAGATAGCGATAATGCTCAATCCAACTACTAAAAGAGTTAGATCTTTTGGAAATCGATTTTTCATGGTTATTACCGTAGTATAGTTTTATAGAATTGAAAAGTAATCAATAATGTGTATGGTTTCTACCTACGGGAGTAAATGGAAATGGTTATACTAATTGACTTAGGTGATACTAATGGCTGCTAAAGCTACTTCATGTTTGTGAATTGCAAAGGAACACCCATATCTTTACTCTTTAAATGAGCAATGATTGCTTGAAGATCATCTATCTTTTTTCCATTCACACGAACTTGATCGTCTTGAATTTGAGGCTGAACTTTAAGTTTTGTGCTTTTAATCTCTTTAACAATCTTTTTGGCCGTTTCTCGGTCGATGCCTTCTTTAAGTTGGATATCCATTTTTAAATGTCCTTGAGAAGTGCCTTCTTCAACTCCGAAATCAAGTACTTTTGAATCAATACCACGCTTTACAAAGTTCTTGATTAACATTTCTTTTATAGCTTGCATTTTCATGCTTTCAGCTGCAACAATATGAATACGTTTTTCTTTGTCGTAATAGGTCACTTCAGAGTGAAGGCCACGGAAATCATATCGTGTAGAAATCTCTTTAACGGTGTTATTAACTGCGTTATCTACTTCTTGATTATCAATCTCGTTTACAATGTCGAATGATGCCATGAATACTTAATTCGTTTTTAGTTCAATAAAATGGTGCGTTAAAATAAACAATTAACCACTAATGATTAATCACTTTCTTTTTCTAGCTTTTCAATGAGTTTTTTCTTGAGTACAGCCTCGATTTTAACTCGTTCATCCATAGGGATAATAGTGCGGTAACTTGTTAGAACGTCGTTATACAAAAATTCAATTTCCAATACATTTTCTTCGCACCATGTATAGGAAATGAAATCTTTCCATAAAACATGGCGATCAATTAATACGATTCCTTTTCGTCTAAACTCTGGTGTTAAACGGAGTGTTAAGCCTAAAAATCCTAATCCAATTACTGAAAGCCCTGATGCAAAGCGAATTGGAGTGATTGCTAAATCGTTAAGTAATGAAGTTCGCGCAATTCCTGCTATAATGAGAGTTAGAGCAATTAAGTTGGGAAGTGTATCTGAAGCAAAACTTCGGTTTACATACTCAATCTTACCCATTTTTGATTTACTCTTATATTGGCTGTATGAATTACCAATCAAAAAACCAGCCACAAAAGCATACAAGGAAGCCATAAAGGCGCCAGCAATAGCTTCAGGGAACAACCCAATATCATGGAGAAAACGTAGAACTAAGAATAGCGCAAGCACAATGGTGCTGAAAAGCAGAAAAGTTCTAGCTGTAATTTGGTCAAGATGGAGGTGATTTTTGTAGCCTAACCACAAACCAACACAGAATACAATAATGGCAGAGATAATAGTCCAAATCATTTCTTAATTTCAGCATAAAATTAGCTTAAGTAAACCGAAAAAATGGAAATTTATCCTACGGGAATTGAAGTACGTAATGGCAAGCAAGAACTTGAAATATCTTGGTCGGACGATAAGAAGTCTGTTTACCCTTTACGTGGCTTACGAATTAACTGTCCTTGTGTAATTTGTAGAGGAGGTCATGCCAATATGGGTGACTTTGATCCTTCAGTCTTCTTTGTAAAAGATCCCGAACCAATCGAAATCCGAAATATCAATACTATTGGAAATCATGCAATACAGATTGTTTGGTCGGATGGACATGATAGTGGAATGTATAGATGGGAAACTCTTCGCTTTCTAGATCCCGAAAACCATCGTGCGGAATTTGATAAATGATTAAAGACAGTTAAAGGCCATTAAATTCATTTTTCAGTACTGTTTGAGCTGCGTTAAAGCCTGCCATACCGTGTACTCCGCCACCTGGTGGTGTTGAGGAAGAGCAGATATAAATACCGTCATCGCCTAACTTATATGGATTCCATTTTAAGATAGGGCGCCCAAAAAGTTGTTTTGCAAACTGAGCTCCACCATTTATATCTCCACCAATGTAGTTGGGATTGTATTTTTCGAAGTCAGTTGTATTCATAATTGCTTTCGAAATAATAATATCTTTAAAACCAGGAGCGAATCGTTCAATTTGGTTCTCAATTTCTGAAGTCATGTCTTGAGTACTTCCAGCTGGTACATGGCAGTAAGCCCAAAGTGTATGTTTGCCCTTTGGTGCTCTGTTGTCATCAAATAGACTTGGCTGAGAGATTAGAACGTAGGGACTCTCGTTGTGTTTACCTTTCCAAATATCACTTTCAGAACGAGAAATTTCAGCGAAACTTCCACCAAGATGCAGGGTTCCTGCTTTCCTACATTCAGCATTTTTCCACGGAACTTCCTCCGATAGGGCAAAGTCCATTTTAAAAACACCAGGACCGTACGTGTATTTTTTAAGCTTTGATTGAATTGAAACAGGTATTCTATTTCCTGCAATTTCTACAACTTGACGAGGAGTGAGGTCGAATAAAACTGGTTTATCTTTGGGGATTTCATCAAGAGACTCAATGAGACGATTTACTTCAATGGTTCCACCTAGAGAAATAAAATGTGCAGCTAGAGCATTAGTAATACTTTTAGAACCTCCTTTGGCAATTGGCCAACCCACTGAGTGAGCTGTAATACCCAACATCAAGCCAAACGTAGATGTGAAAGCATTCTCAAGAGGGAGGATGCTATGAGCGGCTAATCCTGCAAAGTAGGTTTTAATCCGTTCGGATTTAAAAATGGAATTAGATAGATACTTAGCTGAAAACATACCATACCAACCAAACCTTGCTAATGTAAGCGGATGATTTGGCATTCTAAGCGTTCCAAATACATCGTTAACTAAATACGGCCAGGATTCGATTAGCTCTTTAAATAAGGCGTTGTAGTTCTTGGCATCGTCGTTGCCTAATCGGCCAAGAGTGTTCTCGTAAGATTGCTCAATAATTACTGGTTCTTCATCATCGAATGGGTGAGCAATTGGGAAGTCTGGATGAATCCATTCAAGCCCGTAATCGGCTAAAGGTAATGTGTTGAAAAAGGGAGAAGCTACAGCGGTTGGGTGAACAGCGGAACACACGTCATGGAGAAAACCCGGTTCGGTGAGTTCCTTAGTTCTAGTTCCACCACCTATTGAATCCTTAGCTTCATAAATAATTACTTTAAGGCCTTTTTGAGCCAAAGAAATAGCCGCAGCTAACCCATTTGGCCCAGAACCTATAACATAGGCATCGTAATTATTTTCTGAAACCGACACAATTACTTAGTTCCCATTGCTCTTATTTCAGCTAGTTTTAGTGCCTCATACGCATTTACGATTCCACCGGTGGCAGATAAAGAAGAGAAATCAACAACATCCTTAGATCCTGGTTTGTACACTAAAGTATTATTGATTTTAGTAGCTGATTGAAGCAATATTTCTTTAACATCGCTAGCGGTTAGTTCAGGGTAATAAGACATAATTAGAGCCGCAACACCTGTTACCACAGGCCCAGCCATACTCGTTCCGCTTGCTTTTTCATACTCATTGTTTGGATAAGTTGAGTATACATCAACTCCTGGAGCAAAAATATCAACCGTTTTTCCATAATTACTAAAAGAAGCTGCTAGTGTTGAATCCGAAGATTCTTTCCAGGATGAGGCTCCAACAGTAATAAAGTTTTTAGACCAACCACCATCGGTATAGAACTTATTTGGATAGGTGTATACGCTATCAATATTATTTCCATCATTCCCCGCGCTATGGATTACAAGAACACCTTGTTCATCAGCAAATTTGAAGGCACTATCTACATATTCTTTTTGAGGAGAATAACCTTTACCAAAACTCATGTTAATTACATCGGCGCCGTTTTCTACGGCATAACGAACAGCATTAGCAACGTCTTTGTCTCGCTCATCGCCATCAGGAACGGTTCTGACAATCATAAGCGAAATATTGTCTGCAATGCCGTCCATTCCCAACTCATTATTTCTTACTGCACCGATAATTCCAGCTACGTGTGTTCCGTGATCACTTCGTGGGCCTGTAACGTCATTGTTGCCATAATAGCGATTTGTGAGGTCTCTATAATCATCTCCAACAATATGACGAGGGTCGAATTCTTCATTATAAGAGTACTCTACTTGGTCTTTGTAATGATTGTACTCATTTTCAATATCCTCTTCATTAATGTCTTTTTCAGTAAAGAAGGTGATGATTTCTTTAGCTTGTTTAAGCATTGGCGAATCGTAATTCGAAACTTTTATTTTTGCATTATCAACCGAATCTAAAGAAGAAATCTTGAGCTGTGTTTTCGCCCAATTAACAGCATTCTTAACATTCGAAAGTTGATCATAAGCGTCTAGGGCATTATTTCGCTTAGTATTATAGTCGGCTTTCACTTTAAGATAAAGTTCATATTCTTCATCACCTGCCATGGTAGCAGAATCACTATCCGCATATTTTGCTGAAAGCTCTTTATAAAGTCTGCTTACTTCGTAAGAATCTTTGTTTACGTTTTCGCCATTTTTTCCACCTATAAAGTTCCAACCATGGATATCATCTATATAACCATTGTTATCGTCATCAATTCCATTGTCTGGAATTTCATCTTCGTTAACCCAAATATTTTTAGCAAGATCTTCGTGCTTTATATCCGTTCCTGAATCTATTACAGCTACTATTACTTTTTTAGTAGGGGTCTTATTAGCAAGAAGTTCTGAGTAAGCTCTATTGGTCTCAGTTCCGTAATATTTTGAATTTGCAATAGATTCTAAATGCCAATTATGATCTGCTTCAGCTGCTTTTACTACAGCTTCAATCTCATCGGGAGCATTGGAATTTGAGTTATTTGTTGTAGAAGATGTTGTAGTTGCATTCTTTGTTGAGGAGCATGCCATTGTTAGTAAGGCAGCAAGAAAGAATAAACGAAAAGTATTCATGTCAAGTTTGTCTTAATTGATAAAAACACGAGATGGGTAGACTCCAATCATTTGTTTTTATTGAAATGATGTAGTAGAGCATCTAGCCCAAATGTTATAGAAATTACTATAGTCAACAATACGAGGCTTGCCAATGGTTTCCAAATCACAAATCCACCAAAAGTTCCAAGTACAGCGCCTAAAAATTGAATGTACAGAAGTTGATCGTTACTAGCGTTCTTAATTAGTTTTTCTAATCTCTGTTCGTCGTATTGGCGTAAATTATCTTCAACAAGAGCGTGTACATCTAATTGGTTTATCAATTTATAAAGTAGAGATGTAACAATGTTCTCAATAGTGTCGCTATTCTCGTTAATCTTATCTGGTAGATTATCAAGGAATACATCAAGCTTGTCTAGTCCTTTCTCAACACCATCAGGTAGCTTTGTGAGCGCGTCTTCTACTAAATGCTGCATCTGTTGTCCTTTTATAAAGCTGTAAGCTTTAAGGGCTACTTTTTCGAAGGAATTGTCTTCTAAGTTGTTTTCAATTTGTTCGATGATAGATTTAGCAATCATTGCACGTACTTCAGGTTGTGCAACCATTTCATCTACATAGTCAATGGCAATGGTTTTTACGCCAGTTCTGAAATCAGGGTCATCTATTACATTTCGAATGTATTGGGTTGCAATTTCTCTATACTTGGAGATTGCTTGAGACTCTTGAATCTTCTGCTTAATAATTTCTGGATTGATTAAATCTTCAGAAACAGCAGCAGCTAAACGATAAGAAATACGATCTTTCTGAGCTGGTATTAGACCTTGCCCAAATATTGGACGTGGCTTAGTTGGTTTAAACAACATGGTAATTGCTAGCCAATTTGTAAGAAAACCAATGAGTCCACTTATACTCAAAATGCGCATCAAACCTTCAAAAGAAACATGAAAACCAAAAAGAGTAGTTTCTAAGCCATCAAAATCCCAAAAAAAGGAGAGCGTAAATGTAATTGCCAATAAGTATGGGAAAAGGAAAAGCAGTTTTAAGAGAATGGGATGTTCGGAAGTAGATCTAAGAGGGGGGACTCTCTCAATTTTCTGTTCTTCCACACTTTGTAATTGCTCAACTCTACCCTGAACTAAATCCCAAAGTTGCTTTCCGTACTCTTTGGTGCGTTGGTAAATGATACTCTTTTTTTCGTCTGACATGCGCGCTAAATATTTTTGTTCTGACTACGAGGATAGTGCATCAAAGTTTTGAAAAAAAAAGCGTAAAGATTAATAAAGACTTTACTACGAAAGCTTACTTAAGAAATGATCTTCCAGGCGAGTCATTTCAGCTTTTTCTTCGGGAGTTTGGTCGTCATAACCAATTAAATGAAGTAGCCCATGTACTAAAATACGTAGAAATTCCTGCTTTTCAGTTTGTTTAAACTCTACTGCTTGTTCCTGAATTCTAGGTGCACAGCAGATGAGAGAGCCTTCAATATCAGAATTCGAGTTAATTGTTAGTTCTTCATCGTCATCATATCGGAATGAAATGATGTCAGTTACATAATCTCGGTTTAAGAACTCTTTATTTACTCGAACGATTTCTTTCTCATCTACGTAAACAAGTTCCACAAAAGAAAAGCTACACTTATGCTCACTTTGTATGAGCGATAAAAGCATCTCTGCCTCAGACTCTTCAAATGGAATGGAAAGATCAGTTTGGTTGAGTATTTGAAGCGTGGAGGAAGCTGACACTGTTTTAATGCTAAAAGCTGAAATCGTCGTCCATACTTTCGGTAAGCGAGAGCGCAATACCACACATCATCATATCTTCAGGGAGTTGTGTAAAATCTCCATTCAAAATAGACTCGTCAACATTAGCGTAGAGGCTACAACCAGCAGCTTTTTCAACAATTAGTCCAGAAGTTTTATCTCCAGATTTACCGAAGAAAGTAACTTGTTGGAGCATTTCGCTTGCTATAAACGCTGTACAGTTATGTAATTGAAGAAAGGTGTTATACGCATACACTGAAACCATATTCATTTCTTCGCCATTAACGTCTAGGCCAAGATGAATCTCAAGAGCGATTTTACGGTTTTCTTCTTCGTTTTTTACTTCAATACGGAAAACATCGTTACCAAGAGGCTTAGGTTGAGCTCCTAGTACTTTTCCAATGGTTGAAATATTTTCGGATGTAAATTGATGAATCATAATAAAAAAGTTAGCTGTGAGAATATACAATACCCACAGCTAACTATAAATAATTTGTTGTTATAAACCGTAACCAGATACGGTCGATTTACTTTGTGCTGCTGTTGCTGGAATTTCAGGGAAAGGAGTGTCTTTAAATAAAGCATTTACCTTCTCTGCAATTTCTAGTCCTTTGTCTTCGTCACCAGAGATGAAATATACATACTGAGCTAATACCAATGCTTGGCGAGCGCTCATTACGTCGTTACGGCCAATATCCTGACCTCTAGTGTAAACAGAATTCATTTTCTGGCGAATAGATCTCTGAGCACTCATGTCTGCATTTTTACGAGCGTTTTCGTATTCAGTGTTGAGTTCTTGTAGCTCTGTTTGAGACTCGTTGAAATCATCCATTGAATCAAATAGGTTGCCTTCCAATTCTTCGATAGACGAATTAACCAATCTTAGGGCGTCATCTTGTCTTCCGATTTGAGCGTATCTGTTCGCATATAGAATTTTTATAGTACCTACTTCTTCATCTTTTCTGAAAGGAACTTTCTCTTCACCTAATTTTAACCAATAAGCTGCACTATCAGGCTGATTAAGCTCAATGAAGCGTTCTGCTAATTGGAGGTAATTATAGCGATAGTTACCCAGCATCCGACGAATGTTCTCGTCTAAGTACATATCTGTATCGTTCCAATTGTTGTACTCGAATTTTCTAAGTCTATCAGTGTGAATCTCAGTATTTATGTAGCCTTGTGTGCGATGAGATCGTTTTTTAGGCACAATACGGTAAGCTTTTCCTTCCGTTCTGAAGTAGTCTTGAAGATTTAACTGACTAGATTGCGAAACTGTATTTGCGAAGTAAATAGGTCGTAACCAATTATTACTCTTAATTAGCTCAAGAATCATTCTGTCTTGAGTTTGTAAGTAATAAATCTTCTCGCCATTAGCGTTTGAACCATATAATCGGCCATTAAACTGCCAAGTCATTGCATCATCAAGAGAGTCAACAGGGATTTCAAAATCGGTTCCTGTTTGTAGTATAGGAAGCGAGGTGTCAGGTTTAACACCAATTGCTTCTTTGTATTTTGCATCTTCAGAAAATGCTTTTTTAAGCATCTCTTTATCAACAGGAATTGAAATTTGAGTTGGCTGCCAAGCTGAAAGGCCTGAAGTCATGTTATCAATTTCTTCATCACTTAAAGTAATTGGAAGAGGAGCAGATTCATGCGACCATTGCTTTTTAAGCTGTTTTATGTACCAATCAGTATTTAATAAACTTAAGCAGACAATACGAACATCTGTTCGAATACCTTCAACTTCTTGAGCATACCAAAGTGGGAAGGTGTCATTATCTCCATTCGTAAAGATGATAGCGTTAGGAGCTACCGAGTTTAAGAGATTTTTAGCGTAATCAGGTGCCACGTAACGTTCACTTCGATCATGATCGTCCCAGTTTTGATATCCCATAAGAACAGGAGAACCAATAAAACATAAAGCCACAACTGCATAAGCCAATGCTGGTTGTTCCTTTAAATACGATTTAAGGAAATCAACAAGTCCAGTTACTCCTAGGCCAATCCAAATGGCAAAGGCAAAAAAGGAGCCCACGTACGCATAATCTCTCTCCCTAGGTTGATAGGGAGGTTGATTGAGGAATATGATAATAGCTAACCCCGTAACTATAAATAGAATGGTGACGGCGAAAGCACGTTTTTTATCCGTAGAATAATGATAGATAAGCCCAAAAATTCCAAGTATAAAAGGAATGTAATAATAAGAATTACTGGCTTTATTGTTAGGATAACGCGGTTCTGAAAATCCAGATTGCCAACCAGCGTCTTGTATATCTGCTTCTCGACCAATGAAATTCCAGTTAAAATACCGGATATACATATGGTTTACTTGATAATTCCAGAAATAAGAGAAGTCACTATCAAAACGGGCATAATATTTTAAATGATTTGGATCTTGAGAATAACGACGCGGGAAAAAGGATTGCGATGTTCTGTCAATCTGCCCAGTGGCATTATCAAAATTGTAACCTTTTAGAATTGGTGTTGCTCCGTATTGTTCTCGTTTAAGATACTTTACAAAAGCTTCAACAGTTTCAGGGTCATTCTCATCAATAGGAGGATTCGCAATAGAACGAATCATAATTACAGAATATGAAGAGTACCCAATAAGAATCATTAAATAGCTAATTAGAGCAATATTAGCTAAACGATACTTTCGTTTTTGTGTGTAATAAATACCAAATACTACAGCTATAATTACCAAGAAAATGAAAGTCATGGGGCCGATTATACCATAGGTAGCCGCGCCAATCTGTGATGCAATATCAGGAATGGTTTGAATAGTAAATGGATAAATTAAAAAGAAAGAGAGGACTGCAAGTACACCCATCATACCAAAGGAAATGAGTGTGAAGTCTTTTCTTTTGAAGTAAATTATTAGTGCCACAAAGAATAAGGCAAGTAGGTTAAGTAGATGCACACCAATGGCTAAGCCAAACATGTAGGCTATCATTACTAGCCATCGTTCGTTGTATGGCTCATCGTGTTGTTCAGACCATTTGAGTGCTAACCATACTACAATAGCGGTAAAGAAAATAGAAATTGCATAAACCTCAGCTTCAACGGCATTGAACCAAAATGTATCTGTAAATGCAAATGTAAGGGAGCCAACAATCGCACCACCATACATTCCAATCTTATCCATAGTGCTCATAAGAGAAACGTCTCCCTTAAACTCTCTAACTAGGCGAACAATAATGAGGTATAAGAGCATTATTGTTAGTGCAGATGAGAGCGCACTCATGAAATTAATACTCAATGCCACATATTGAGTTGGCACAAACATGGAGAATATTCGACCAAGAATTGAGTAAAGTGGAGCACCTGGTGGGTGATTTACTTGAAGTCCGTGTGCTACTGCGATAAACTCTCCAGCATCCCAAAAGCTGGCCGTAGGAGCAATGGTTAAAGAGTAGACAACAAGAGATACTAAAAATATTAGTAGAGCTAGGTACTTATTGGTAGTTTTATGATTTGAAAACATTGACTATGATTTTCTGCTGAAAAAGTTTTTGGATAATCGTTTTTTACCTTTATATAGAACCGCAATTATAGGCATAGCCTGTTTCGAATCAAAACGGAAGAAACATCTAAAAGTAAAAAAACTTTAGGGCAGTGAACGTCTTGGTTGCAATACTATTTTATAATTAACCCTAAAATCCTTTATGAACTCTCAAAAAGAACGTTTTTCTTCAAAAATCGGACTACTTCTAAGTGTGCTAGGAATTGCTATTGGAACAGGAAATATTTGGCGCTTTCCTCGAATTGCAGCTCAAAATGGAGGGGAAGAAGGTGCGGGCGCTTTTCTTATTGCCTGGCTCGTTTTCCTATTTCTTTGGTCGGTTCCTTTAATAATTGCTGAATATGCAATGGGACGAAACGGTAGAAAAGGGGTAATCGGGTCGTTTAGTGACTTAATTGGCGAGAAAAAAGGCTGGATGGGCGGTTTTATTGGTTTTGTTGCCACTGCCATCATGTTCTATTACAGTGTTGTAGCTGGCTGGTGTATGTATTACTTATTTGAGTCCGTAACAAGTGCATTACCAACTACTTTTGAGCAATCAATGACGGTGTGGGATGGCTTTCAAGGTTCTAATTGGCCCGTATTTACACATTTTCTTACGATGCTATTTGGAGGTCTTATTGTTATAAAAGGCATCCAATCCATTGAGAAAGTAAACAAAATTCTTATTCCATCACTTTTGATGGTATTGCTTATTTCGTTGGTAAAATCATTATCTCTCGATGGAAGTTTTGAAGGTGTTAGATACCTTTTTACACCCGATTGGGATGGATTAAAAGATCCAAACCTTTGGCTAGAAGCACTTACTCAAAATGCGTGGGACACAGGTGCCGCGTGGGGATTGATACTCACTTACGCCACGTATATGCGTAAACAGGATGATATTACTATTACTGCATTTCAAACAGGAATCGGTAATAATATGGTTTCTTTGATTGCTGCTGTAATTATTTTCTCCACGGTATTTGGGGCACTAGGCTCTACAATGAGCGATAGCGAAGTATTGAATGTTATGAAGAGTTCGGGACCGGCTTCTACTGGTTTAACATTTATTTGGATGCCTCAGTTATTTGCTACAATGGGAGGTGGGGGAATTTTCTCTATTTTATTCTTTTTAGGATTAACCTTTGCTGCTTTTAGCTCACTTATATCAATGATTGAGTTAGCAGTAAAAGTTTTTGTTGATTCGGGGGCCTCTAGAATTAAAGCGACAATTTTAATTTGTATCACTGGTTTCGTGTTAGGAATACCTTCTGCAACCAACTTGACTATCTTTTCAAATCAAGATTTTGTTTGGGGGGTAGGTTTGATGGTTTCCGGAGCATTTATTTCTTATGCAGTTATTAAGTATGGGGTTTCTAAATTCAGAAATGAACTTATAAATGTTGAAGAGAGAAGTTCTACCTTAGGGCCTTGGTGGGAAATTGTTGTTAAGTATATAGTTCCAGTTGAAGTAGTTACACTACTAGGCTGGTGGATGTATCTAAGTGCTGCAGAATACGCCCCCGATACATGGTATAATCCTTTAAGTGCATTTTCTGTAGCTACAGTGTTGTTACAATGGACTTTTGCCTTGCTCTTAGTGTATTGGTACAATAGGAGATTAATTGCTAAGAAAAGCGTATAAAGACTACGAGAAATAAATAAATTGGAAAAATTAATGGCTCACAACAGCTGTTATTTTTCCAATTTTGCTTCTACTTTCTTTAGAGTGTCTCTAATTTCTTTCAACACAGATATCAAGCTTTCTGATTCTAAATCAGCATTATTATGGTGTCTATTTTCAGTTACCTTATCTCTTTGATCAAGTACTTTATTTCTGAATTCAGAAGCATTTACAATGCCAATAAGGGTTAAGTCTGCCGTTCCTTGAGCTGAACTTCCTGCGGTTTCGATTTTAAGAATACTTAGGCCAAATGCCTTTAAAAGTGGCCCTTCTTTGAATGTTAAGTCCTGAATTTTATCTAGAGGAATTGTTTTTTCGGTTCTGAATATAAATCCCTTGTTGAAACTTAAAGAACGAGAAGTAAGCTGACAGTGTAGACGACTGAAGTATTTACCGATAAAATAAGGTGCAAAAATTAACCCCAGAGGTATTATTGGTATCGTAATAACACAAATCAGTAATAAGAAATTTATATACCAGTATAGGTAAGATTTGATTTTTGGGTTGAATTGTGCGGTTTCTAAAACAGTCGCTTTTTGGGACATTCTCAAAAGTTTGATTAAAAAAGGCATCCATTTAATATGGACGCCTTAATATAGAACTAATGAATTAAATTTCTACTCAATTTGATGGAGAAGTACTCTTTGAAATGAAATTTAAAGCTGCTGAGTTCATGCAATATCTAAGGCCCGTTGGTTCTGGCCCGTCATCAAAAACATGACCAATATGGCTTCCACAATTAGAGCAAACAATTTCAATACGTTTCATAAACAAACTGTTGTCTTCTTTTTCTTGAACGTAAGATTTATCTAAAGGCTCCCAAAAACTAGGCCAGCCGGTACCACTTTTATACTTTGTAGCAGAACTATATAATTTTTGACCACATGCGGCACAAGCATAAATGCCTTCTTCCTTATTATCGTAATACTCGTTAGTATAAGGGAACTCAGTGCCACCTTTCCTTAAAACTCTATACTGGCTCGCTGTTAAAATTTCCTTCCATTCAGCCTCTGTTTTTGTAATAGGGTAGTTACCGGGTTGCTGATTGTTGTGTGAAGTAGTATGAATCAATTCACTGTGCGTATCGGGTTCCGAAACTTCAGTACTAGGCCAAGCGGTAAAGCCTATAACAATTAACGCAATAGCAGAAATAATTATAATTAGAAGTTTCATAGGAAAGGTTGGTTACATTTGGTTACATATTGAACAAGTAACTAGTGAACCATGATTTTAGTATCACCATTCATTTTCATAGCTCCATTTGTTATTGAAAGTAGGGAGGTACTTTTGTTTGAACAAACGGATGCCAGCTGTAAATCCAATCCAAAATCTATACTTTCTACCACTCCACTCAGGTGACCATAAACTATACCAAGTGTAATCATTAGCTGATTGTACACGTGTTACTTGCATGTTGTACGAAGGCCCTCCATAAAGAGAGACACCGTTAGTAAGTCTTTTTCCAACCAAGAACTTGTATGAGAAAATTAGGTTGGTTTTACGACTCCATTTATCCTCAAAATTGTGAACGACACTAAATTCTTGGTTTACAAACATGGATTTGTCTTTAATTTTAGCGAAAGAATCTTGAATATTTTTTTCAAGGCCAACGCCCATACCTATTCTATATACATTTCTATCAAGTAAAGTGTTATAACCGAAAATTGCCATGTTATACACTCTATGAGTTCCTGAAGTGAATGTGTATTCGCTGAATCCAGCGTCAGAAAACCTAAAATCAATATTCTTCCTCCCGTTACCATAAAGACTAATAAAACCAATTGGAAGACCGTTGAATTCTTTTGCGAAATTGAACAAACCAAGCTGCATTCCTTCCACTGATTCTGCAATATTAACAAAGCCTGCAAATTGAAGTCCATTCATATTTCTAGCAACGTTCCCAATTCCAGAAAACATTGCACCTTCAAGGTTTTTGGCTGCATTAAAACCACCACTTATAAATAAACCTGACGCACTTTGTTCAGCGTAGTTTAGCGCACCTGAAATAACTAATCCTTCAGTATCTTCTCTACTAATGGTGCTAATTCCAGCCATCTGTAAACCCGACATGTCATTTCCTGCATAGCTTAAAACCCCAGCCATTTGGAGTCCTTCTACATCTCCAAGCGCAATGTTTACCCCAGGAGTAAATTGAATTCCAGATAGATCGTCTCGAGAGAAATTAAAAATTGATGCAGCTTGAATTCCCTCTAAATCACTATTTGTAACATTCGCGATTCCCGCAAATTGTATACCACTCATATTGCCATCAGCGCCATTTACAATACCTGCGAACTGTAACCCAGATAAATCATCTCTAGAAAAATTACCGAATCCAGCTACCTGAACTCCAGACATATCTTTACCTGCGTAATTGGCAATACCTGCAATATTAACGCCGCTCATTGCTCCATTTGTAGCGTTAACTAAACCCGCTAGTTGGAAACCGTTGGAGTATCGTTTGTTATAGTTGTATAACCCACCGATTTCTAAACCATCTAAACCGCCATGGGAACCAGCAAGTATATTGATGGAATATTTAGCAGTGTATTTATCTGCGGCCACTCCATTAGTGCCCACAGGAGGGACGAGTGTTACTCTCCACTTTCTATATCTAAGATTGTTATAAGAGGTATCATTCTGTGCATTTACTTCTGAAGTAACGCCAATTATGCTTAAAAGGATAATTAGAGTAGATAAGTAAGTCTTTTTCATAACATGTGTTTTTGCCCAAATTTGTGATGAGCATTACTACGTATAATCGATGAAAAAGTTTACCCTAAATCTTCAGAAAGAAGGAAGATTTAGGGTGTAAGAATATGTAAGTAATTATTTAATTGAGGTTTGGGAATTTTTCATCTAAAACCTCATTCCACATAACAACTTCAGGAACGCTTTCTAGAAGAGTAGCATAATCTCCTTCAATTTCGATAGATTCGATTTTGTCTCCTTGAACGATAGCATTCACAACTTCTAAATCTTCTTCAGATTGAATAGAACCAAATACCGTATGCTTACCATCTAACCACTCGGTAGGTGTATGTGTAATGAAGAACTGACTTCCGTTTGTACTAGGGCCAGCATTTGCCATAGACAAAATTCCTGGTGCATCATGCTTTAATTCTGGAGTGCATTCATCTTCAAAAGTGTAACCAGGACCACCACGTCCATCACCATTTGGGCATCCGCCTTGAATCATGAAGTTACTAATAACCCTGTGGAAAGATAGGTTGTTGTAATAGCCTCTAGATGCAAGGTTAACAAAGTTTGCAACCGTTTTAGGGGTTTTGTCGGCAAATAAAGCAACATTAATTGTTCCTTTAGAAGTGTGAAATATAGCCTTTAACATATTGTATTAATTAATGTGAATTGAAAAGTATAAAAAATTAGAATCGATGCCAGGATTTTCAGAACCCGTATTGGCATTTGATATGTGATGAAATTTGTAACCCAACGCTACTGATAAATGGTTCGCTACTTTAGTTAAAATAGAAGTTGATAAATCAAACATAAAATTAAGTTTTCGGCCCTTTTGAGTTGGGAAGTTTTGATCTACAAAGGCAAAACCACCAGAAAAACCACTCAAAAATGAGAATCTGTTAATAAGTAAATGTTCTAATTGTAGCCCAAAAGGAGAAATTCCAAAACCATTAACAGTTGTTTTTAATTCATTACGATCGCGTTGGGGGTAATGGTATTTGATATAGGGGGTAAAATCAAAAGTATAATATAAGTGTGTATCGGGTGAATAAGAATGAATATACTTTGAAATTCCAATGCTATAGAATTGAGTAGTAGTATTCGGAGTTTTACCGAGTAGTATTACAGATCTATTTGAATATCCAGCCCAAGTTCTTAATGTAAAGTTTGCTACATCGAGAGGAAGGTTTTGAGAAATTCCCCTCGAGGGTATTGCTACAAAAACTATAATGCATGAAAATAGTTTCAAAAACTCAATAAAAGGCTGCTTAAAGAAAACCAAATGTTCTATTTCTTTTTAGTTCTAGTTGAACTAACAATAGATAGTATCCAAATTATTAACCACACCCCACTTAAGTAATAAAGCTTTACATAAGCTAGTATAGCTATAGAGCTAAGGTAGATAATGTGATAAAACCATTCAGGAGTAGAAGTTTTCTCTGATCTGCGTTTTAGAGAAGGCATAAACAAAGCAAGAACTTTACTTACAAACAATAAGCCCGTATACACCCACAAAGCAATTACAATGGCACTATAATCGAAAAATATAAGGGAAACAATAGTTAGTAAAACTATTAAATCAAGTATTGTATCTTTTATCCAACTCATAGTTAAAGCGTTTTTTATTTGGCGCAAAGATAGTGGATAAAAGCTAAAAGTGCTCTTTTAATTAACTGCTAAGCTAGTAACCCAAACAATTTCGTTACGAGGTCTTTTTGTATCATCTAAGCTGGTAGATGTTTCCCATTTAAAACCTTCTTTATCTAATACATTAACTAAATAGCCTTCTAACGTAATTATATGGCCGTCTCTTAGATTGTTGATTCTCTTTTTAATTTCTGGGGTAGATGGTATTAAGTGCCATAATGCGGTTTGGTCTCTTATCTCTTGAACTGAGAGAGGAAGTCTGGTGAGTTTATGATCCCAATCTCTACTGCTCATCGAAAAATGTAGAAATTCTAGATTCCTTTGGTCAGACATTTCATTCCATCCAATTAATACATCAATTGGTGAAAAGCTAGACATATTATCAAAAAAGTATCTTTCCCTATCCAAAACTCTGACTTTAGCTTTAACAGCCATTACAGAGGTTAGGGAACTCTCTTTATATTCAAAAGATTCAGATTCTTTTATCTTTTCAATAATGGGGGCATTTTCTGCCGTAACACCTGGGCCGCGATCAACAGGAATTTCGGTCCAAATGACATAACCCATTAACATAAATACACATATTACAACATATTTCGACATTTTCATTCTCCTAGTCCTTCATTTATTAAAGGAGAACTCGAACTGGCTATTCGTTACAGTATTACAAAAAGTATTAGGCTGTAAGCTTGTTAAATAGCGCAATAAGTTTCTCTAGATCACCTTTATCAAAGTTGCCAATAACCTTTTTACCATAGGTATTGTTTATGTCTTCAAATCCAAAGGATTTCTTATTACGGTATTTAAAACTAATTACACCATTTTTCATATAGATCTTTTTAATATCTGTTAATAGATATTCTATTTTGGTGTCTTCGAGGTAGGCGGAGTTGCTAGGTACAAAAAAACCTTCCGAATCTAAAAAGTGATTCTCTTCAAGCGTATTTCTATCATATATTTCTCGATTTACATACTCAAGAATTTTTCTATCAAATTTTAAGTAAATGGTAGTTTCTGTAATCCCTAAACGAACCTCTTTGTATTTATCTGTAATCTCTAGCAGAGTTTCATTAATAGGATCTGTGTATATTGAGGCATGGCTACCAGATACAACAAAAAGTGCAATAAAAATCGGAAACAAATACTTAAAAAATCTCATTCAAATACCGATAAGTTTTTTTATGTTACAACAAATAAATAACACAGTTTAACACGCTAATGTTATAAAAGAGTTTCATAATCTTTTATTATAAAATATTTCCTTTAATAATTCTAAAATTTGATTTTGAAAAGTCAAAATATACATCCTGATAATTATCAAGTTCTTATTGTAGATGATGCCGAACCTAATATTGTTTTGTTATCTCATGTGCTTAAAAAAGAAGGGTATCGTATACTTGTAGCTCGAAATGGAGAAGAAGCACTTGATGTAGTAGAAAGAGAAAGTCCGGACTTAATTCTGCTTGATATAATGATGCCTGGAAAATCAGGCTATGATGTTATTAAAGAATTGAAAAAAGGTGATAAAAAAGATATACCCGTAATATTTTTAAGCGCACTCGCTGACTCAGAGAATAAAGTAGATGCTTTTAAAGCTGGTGCTGTAGATTATGTTAACAAACCGTTTAATAAGGGCGAAATTTTAGAACGGATTAAAACTCATTTGAAAATGCGTACTCTTGAGATAGAGAGAAAGGAACGCATTAGCATTTTAAAGAATAGAGAAATTGAGTTAAGCCTGCTAAATAAGAATAAAGATGCGCTGATTAGAATGGTTAGCCACGATATTAAAAACCCACTTACAGGAATTATTGGGTTAATTAATATTCTTCTAAAAGATGATGATATCTCAAAAGAAGAAAGCAGAGAAATTTTAGCGGTAATGAATAATAGTAGTGAAAAGCTATTAGCTCTAGTTAAAAAAATTCTGGATGATGAAGCTAATAAATCGTTTTCGAGAAAGCTCGTTTTAAGCGAAACAAATCTCGGAGAATTAGCTCAAAAAGTGATTGAGCTAAATAAAGCAAAAGCTCTACAAAAAAATATAGATTTAGAATGCGAAATTATAGACCCTCCAATTGTCTGTAACCTCGACTCTAGCAAAATTGAAACCACATTAATAAATTTAGTTTCCAATGCTTTAAAGTTTACACTTTCTAAAGGAAAGGTTACTATTAGGGTAGAAAAGAAAGGAGAAGTAGTGTTAATACAAGTCAAAGATACAGGTATCGGTATACCTACCTCAATGGTTGACACCTTCTTTGATTCAGATAAGCTAAGCTCAACAATTGGAACAGGTGGTGAAATTGGTACAGGTTTAGGAATAGATATAGTTAAAAGCAATATTGAGCACCATAATGGAAAAATCTGGGTAGAATCGAAGGAAGAAGTCGGAACCACTTTCTTTATTGAACTACCAATGGATCTTAAATAATTTTAGATGATATATACGATACTAGTAATTGACGATGATGAGCCAATACACTTTATGGCTAAAAATTTACTGGCCAAAGAGTTTAAGTTGTTACACGCAAGAGATGGGCAGCAGGCAATAAATATACTTTCTGAAAATTCGGTAAATCTTATTCTCTCCGATATTCATATGCCTGGGCTTTCTGGGTTAGAATTGCTTGAATCAATTCGAGATGATAGAGAAAAGCATCAAATCCCGATATTAATAATGACGAATCTTCCTACTGTTGAGAAGGAGAAGAAGGCATTCGACTTGGGAGCTGCAGATTTTATCAAAAAGGAACAGTTTAATACCGATAGAGAAGGTGTTCTCGAAATTATTCGGATGAAAATTGTTACAGATATAGTAGTTCAGGGGTTGAGTGAAGACCTTTCCAAAAAGAAAGACGGATTAGTAATGAAACTTATGGAACAGGCTATATCTGGGTCTTTCGAAAGTAGTATTGATGTTTTCTGCTCTGAAATTGAATCTATTGTTGATTTAGATTTCTCAGGCTTTTGGGTGGTAGATAGTGGCACCCCAGCTAATGTAATTTTAAAAGGAGAGAATCTTCCTTCAGATACAGAGTTAGTAACTTTCAAGTCTTCACAAACTTTTCAGCATTTGCTAAACAATAGAGCGCCTTTCTTAAGTAATCATATTTATAATGAAGATTTAGGCTGTTTTTTAGATTACTCTAAGCAAAACAAATTGCCATCGGAAATTGGCGTGCCTTTGTATTCTGTTAATGAACGAGCTTTATTGATGAACAATATGGCCGTTCCTGAAGATGCTGCTCTTTTTGGAGTTCTAATTCTAAAAAGGTCTGTATTGTTTTCATCAACTGAGTTTGAACTTATTTCGAGATTAGCAACTCAAGCTGGATCAATTCTTTGGAGATTGTACAAACGAAGTCATTCTTAATATGGCTAAAACGATATTACTTGTTATTGAAGGTACTTATCCTTGGTACAGAGGAGGAGTAAGCGAATGGGTCTATCAGTATTTGCATTCTTGTGAAGCTATAAATTTTAATGTACTTCAAATAGCTACTGACGAATTCCAAGGCTTAGACCCGTATAACGCGTTATATCCTTTAACAGATAATATTGTAAACTTTACCAGAATTAGCCCTCCAAATATGGAAGGCAGTTGGGAGAATGACTCAAGAGATTGGTTTAATTCAGTTTCAACAATAGTAACCGATTTAGTAAGTACTTCAGATTTTATTCATGTTACAAACACTGGTTTTGCGGGGTGGTTAGGGGCAGAGATTGCTACAAAATTGGAAAAACCCCTGTTGCTAACTGAACATGCAATTTACTGGGAAGAAATTGAAAAAGGGGCTGTTGCTCTTGAGTGTGGATATAAAATTCCAGATACATTAATAGCAAAAAGTCATGTGGTTCAATCGTTTAAAGATATTGCTAAATATGTGTATTCAGTTTCACAAACAATAATATCGGTCTCAAGATGTAATTTAGAAAAACAACAACTACTAGGTGCGAAGGACCCTGTTTATATCCCGAATGGGATTCCAGGAAACGCCGTTATTGAGAGTAAAACTCGATCCGAAAATCCTGTCATAGGTTGGGTTGGAAGATGTGCTGAAATGAAGAATCCTAAACGATTCTTTGATTTAGTTGCTGAATTTGAGGAACTAGATGTTACTCCTCAATTTGTGATGATGCTAAGTGATGCAAATGAAAAAGGTTTAGAAGAAGAGATAAAAAATTGTTCAAAAGAATATGTTGATGTTGAGATGATTTGGAATGCATCTGCTATAGAGCACATGCATAAACTAGACATGCTTTGTATTACTAGCCATAACGAATCTCAGCCTTTAGTTCTATTTGAAGCAATAGCCAAAATGGCCCTTCCAATTGGTTGGAGAGTTGGCGATGTAGATACTGAGTTTGCCTTTGTTGTGCCCAAAGATGCATCAACAAAGCAATTTGCGAAAGAAATAGAAGATTTATGGAATAATCGCTCATTATTTGAAAAGATGGTGAAAGAACGACATCAAAAAATAAAGCGAGAGCACAGTTGGGCATCAATCTTTGATACTTATAAAACCATTTTCAATAATAATATTTTGATGCCGGTTCATATTAATTCATGAGTAAAGAAACACCCATAGTACTTTTTTTAACGGAGGGCTCTTATCCATATAGTGGTGGTGGAGTGAGTACGTGGTCGCATATTCTTTGTACAGAACTTAATGGGAAAGTCGACTTTTATATTTATGCTATTACTGGGAATCCATTTGTTGAAACTAGATATAAACTTCCTGATAATGTAAAAGAGATTATTCACATACCTTTGTGGGGAGTTGAGGAGCCTGTAGAATATTTCGATAGAAATACTCCTTTTTCTAAACATATTGCTAGAAAAGGCAGAACCACACAAGCAGTTGTTAAAGATTCCTTCATTCCTATTTTTAGTGATTTTATAAAGTGCCTACACGACCCTTTTTGCGATGTTAAATTTATTAGCGATGTGATTTATGGAATGTGGAAATATTTCCAGTATTACGATTATAAATTAACAATGCGTGAGCCGTTGCTTTGGCATGAATTTAAAGAGTCGTTACTTACAAAATATACCGAACTAGAAATTGACGAGATAGGTGACGAACCCAAAGTATTTGATACCGTTTTTGGGATGCGTTGGCTGTATCATTTTCTAATGCCGTTAGCGGTTCCAATCCCTAAAGAAGTAGACATCACACATGCAACATTGGCGGGGTTCCCCGCAATAGCCACTATTGTAGCAAAGTATGAATATGGTATTCCTGGCATTGTAACAGATCATGGTGTGTATATGCGTGAACGGTTAATCAATATTGGTCGTGCTGATATGCCTTTCTTTTCTAAGAAATTACTTGTTGATTTATCTACGCTAATAACACGTTCTGTTTATTATACCGCCGATCAAATTTCTCCGGTTACAACAGCCAATATGAAATGGGAACTTAAATTTGAGGCTCCAAAAGAACGGATTATGCCAATCTACAATGGAGTTGATACCGATTTATTTAAACCAACCCCAAAGCCACCACATACAGCAGATAGACCTACTGTTATAGCAGTTGCTCAGGTGTTTCCATTAAAAGATATCGAAACAATGATTAGAAGTTGTGCATTGGTTCGTAAGGCTATTCCTAATGTTCAGTATATAGTTTATGGTAGCTTAGATGTTGATAAAGAGTACGTAGAAACATGCAAGAACTTAGTTGATGAACTAGAGTTAAACGATAATTTTAGGTTTGGTGGATTTCATAATCAACCAAATATGATATTTAATGAAGGCGACATCTCTATACTAACGTCTATTTCAGAAGGCTTTCCGTATACGGTTATTGAATCTATGAGCTGTCAAAGACCTGTAGTAGCAACTGATGTTGGAGGCATAAAAGATGCTTTAGAAGGCTGTGGTATTATGTGTAAGCCACGCGAGCCACAACAAATTGCAGATGGTGTCATAAAACTTTTAGAAGACAACAACTTAAGAATTGAGTTAGGCATTAAAGCTAGAGAAAAGGTTCTGCTCAATTTTACTACCGATAAATCTGTAAACGCATATCATAAGTGCTATAAAGAGTTAACTGCACAAAATAGAGATGCTTTAAAGAATAAGGTAACAACTGAGTCAGTTTTAGAGTTGTTAGATTATGTTAAGAGGAGGGATTATGAGTACGCAACCTGATATTCTTCCTGAGATTGAACTAACGCCCGGAGAGCGATTTAAAGACATTGTAAATAAAGTTGAAGAACTAGTTGGTAACCCTATAAGTAGTTGGGCTGTTGCCGCTACCATTGAGTCTATTGGGATAAGAGATGTTGATGCAATTAGCGATTATAATTACCCCTCAGTTTTTGAACTAGCTGAAGATGTTTATACAATTCTTAAAAAGAGGTACTCTAAACAAAGTCAGGTTGATGAGAATGAAAATATAAAGCTAGGAGATTTTAGTGATAGCGTTGTATTGTTTCTTAAGTACTACAGCGCAGGATTACTGTTTTCTCTGCCAATGATTTCTCAAATTGTGGCTATTATTATTTTTCAATACGCATTATGGGCTTGGTTGTATTTTAATGAAGCTCAAGCGTCGGTTATCGCTTTTGGAACAATTGCAGCGTTTGTTTTAACCGGTGGATTTATCCAGGTACTGGGAAGATTAGTTTCAAAATATAAAGGAGAAGAGAATTATTATTTGGCTTATAAAGCCATAAAAGGGGTGTTAAAACTTGCTATACCTTTAGTTTTAGTTTCTGCTTTATTTTTGATTGCACTGAATGTCGTTTTACCATTCTATCCACTAAGAATGGTTTTTCTCGCAATGATGTATCTGATTTTAATCTCTTTTATGATGCTTGCCGCTGCAGTATTATATGCAAGTGCACAACGTGCTATCATCTTGGTAAGTGTACTAGTTGGTACTGGTGTAGTAATTTTAGGTATGGAGGTATTTAACCTCGGGATTTATATCTCACAGTGGATTGGTATTATTGCATCTACAGTTGTACAAACAGTTTACTTTATAGGCTATTATCAATTCAAAATTCGATCCTTCAGGCAACAATTATTTAAACAATCTTTACCTAACACCGAAGTAAGTTACTATAACAACTATCGATATTTCTTGTATGGTTTTGCATACTTCAGCTTTCTTTTTGTAGATAGAATGTTGGCTTGGTCAACTGGAGAGGTTATTCCTCCTTATATAATATGGTTTAATACTCCTTATGAGTTAGGAATGGATTGGGCTTTAATTACGCTTGTTCTAACAGTAGCAATGTTAGAGTTTAGTATTCAATTATTTTCGAAGAATATTATACCAGTTCAAAAAAAAGCAAAACTAAGTGCTATAAAATACTTTAATAGATATTTTAAAAGGTTTTATGCCACTCAAATAGTTTTACTTCTTGTTATAAGTGTTATATCTATTTTGGCAACATATTATGGTATACTTTCTCTTAGAGTTTTTGAAAATGAAGTACCTGAGATAAAAGATTTTTTCGCTAATCCAATTACTTTTAAAGTATTTTGGATGGCAAGTTTTGGATACGTATTCCTCATTTATGGGCTTTTAAATTCATTGTTCTTTTTTACAATGAATCGTCCTGAATTTGTAATCTATTCCATGATTCCATCACTAGGAGTTAATCTAGTAGTAGGCTTTATTTGCAGCCGTGTATTCTCATTCGAATATGCGACTATTGGTTTAATTTTTGGTTCAATTTCGTTTGCTTTAATTTCTGGCTATTTAGCTAGGAAATTTTTTAAGCATCTGGATTATTTTTATTACTCTGCTTATTGAGGCTTTGTTATGATTAAAGATGTAAAGGATTATATAAATACCGTAAGCTCCCGCCTTAGTAAGGCGTTTGATATGGAACCGTTCAGTGTAGAAGACGAGCTAGAATTTTGGTCTCTTTCTGCTGAACATATGTCACGAAAGGAGTTACCATCTTTCTCAGATATCGCGAGTTGGATTGATATTCTTTATAGAGCACCGCTTCATTTTGTGTATAGAAAGGAAGGCGAGTTTCTGCTACTAGCAAGAAGGCATATGTTTGTTGAAAATCTTCTTAAAAAAGATAAAAAGGATCCAGATTCAGCTAAATACACTCTACAGGAAAAGGAGTCAATTCAAGACTTTGAAAATCAAATTCAAAATTTAGAAAAAAAGAGAAGCTGGGACGATTCTTTTAGGGGGCATGGAATTTCATCTCATACCATAGGAAACTGCGAACATATTCCTATTTATGACAAGAAAGGAGAGATTTGGGGTGTATATGTAGTTGGACCTTATACAAAAAGTCCTGATTGTGTTGAGCCCAAACTATCTATTGTAGGTAGAATACTTTCTGAGTGGCTTATAAAGCTAGACAAGAAGGAAAAGAAATCTCAAAAAGAATACGAAACTAAGATTTCTAGTCTTGTTGAAAATTTAGGCTCAGGGGCGCTTAATACAAAAGGATTAGCACAGTTAGTTTTACTCTACATAATTAATTCTTTTAAAGCAGAGCAAGGGGCTATTGTTGAATACTCTGAAGGTAAGCCCATTTTAGTTACCCATAAAAATTTAGCTAAAGAATTTAAAAGTGGATTACTTGCTACCGATAGTAACTCCATTTATAATTATGAAAATGGCAAATACGAATTATCAACAAGTGGCGCTCAATTATTTAAGGACAGTTCTAGAATACCCTTCGTAATTTCTTTTGAAGGCGAATACACCAATGGATATATCTGGTTGCTACTTCCTGAAGTAGAGACTATTAAACAGCGTTTAGATGGTATTCTTAAAAGCATTGCTGATATGCTGGGCAGGTTGCTAACCTATCGCGATGATAATTATAAGTTTTCGGTTAGCCTGATTGATACTTACTACGAAATGTTGCGTGAAATTGAGTCTCAAAGATCAAAAACACGATTTCATACTCCTAGGTTAATTGCTTTTGTAGAACGGTTTGCAATGCTTTTTGGACTGGAAGATGACGAAACAGAAAGCATAAAGCTAACGGCTAAACTCCACGATATTGGTTATGTTGGTGCAGCAGGCTTAAGTAAAGATACAAGCATTGAGTCTGAGTTAGTACATCCACTTTCTGGTGCCACAATGGTTGAACAACTACCGATTCCTAAAGAGGTAATTGACGGTATTAAAACACATCATGAGTGGGTTAACGGTAAAGGAAGCCCTCAAGGTCTTGAAGCAGACAAAATACCTTGGACAGGTAAAATTATTTGTGTGTTTGAGTATGTGGTAGATTTTATTGAATCTAATAGAGATTCTAAAGATAAATCAGACGAAGAGTTCATAGAACTTCTAAGTAAAAATCTGATTGAAAGAGCCGATCGTCAATTTGATATGGTGTTAATACCAACAGCGATTCAGCTTATTCAAATGTTAGGTTGGCAAAATTGTTTAACCTTAGGTGTAGATGAGGGGAGTTAATGATTTTAAAAAAAATAATCTTATTCATTTTCCTTGGATTTATTGTGCAGTGCAAATCAACAGAACTTTCAAAAATTAAGAATAAGAGTATTATTCCGTTTGGTATTAGCTATGCTAGGTTAACACCAGATCAAGTGGCCAATTATAATATGGTTATTTTAGAACCAGACTTCTACACACCGGCTGATATTCATAAATTCAAGCAAAAGGGACCTACTGTTATTGCGTATGTTACACTCGGCGAAGTAGATAAATATAGATGGTATTATCCAGATTTAGAGGAAATTGGGTTTTTAGGAATCAATGAGAATTGGGATAGTCCTTTTTTGGACTTAGAAGACCCAGAAACTCGAAAATTAATGATTGAGAAAGTAATCCCTCGAATTATGGATAAAGGGGTTGATGGATTATTCTTAGATACTGTTGATGCAGTTTCGCCTTACACCAGCAGAAAACACCTAGCACCTTATATGCTAGAGCTTATCAAAGAGATTAGAAAGGCTTATCCTAGCACTATAATTATTCAGAACGCTGGGTTATTTCTTCTCGAAGAGACCAAAGACGTGGTTGATGCTGTTGCTATTGAAGATATAGCTACTATGTATGACTTTGATACTAAAGAATATAGAATAGTTACGGATGAAGAATACGACGCAAGGATGGACCTTGTTAGAACTCACTCTAAGCAAAGTGGATTACCGTTTCTAATCATAGATTTTGCAGTTACTCCAGAAACAATTTCAAAGGTATCAAATCGATTAAGATCAGAAGGATTTCCATACTTTATAAGTAATATTTCTTTAGATACACTTCCAACTAATCCTGCTGTGATTACTAACCTGAAAGAACAATAGAAGATGTCTTACTCGCTTCTAGTTTTATTTTCAGTTTTTAGGGTGATTCTATGTTTCATAGTTTTATTTGGATGGATTGGGCCAAAATTCCTTCCTCACGCTCGAACTTTACGAGGTATTGATAAGCTTATCTATACATTTGTGGCCGTTGGTGGCTTGATTCTTATTGATGTAATGATTCTTGCAAACTTACACTTGTATGACTTTATCAGCCTTTTAGCTTGCCTACTTTTAATACCGTTAATTGTTTACATCTATAAAGAGGTGAAAAGCGGGGTGAAGTTTAGTTCAGTTGTTAGAGTTCTTGAGAATAGAATGCTTAAGGTTCATGTAGAATTTATTGAATCTATTACAACAAAGAATAGGAAAACGTTAAGGGAACGAGTAATAGAAATCCCTAAATTTTCCATATTAGATAATAAATACACAATTACAGCTGTACTTATTGGTATTGCAGCGGCCATCATTCGCCTTATTCCTGAATTCAATAATTCAGCGCCATATAGTAGAAGCTGGTATTTCGAACTTAATGCAATTAAGGACATACCACTACAAAATTACTTTGGGGATATCCCAAATCCAAAAGGGATGCATTCTTTAGTTCAAGTATTTAGCACACTTACTCAGGTTAGTCCAGAAATGATTCTAAAGATATTAGGTAGCCTAATATCATTTTTTCTAGCTATGCTAATTTTTTGGATGATTAGGGATTTAACACGTGGCAAAAATCCTATTGCTGCATTGTTTGGAATGAGTATTTATGCATTAATTCCAACGCTATTATTACCCGTATCACTCGATATTGAAGGAGCAACAAGTTCTTTATCGTTGGCTATATGTTTTGCATTGCCAACGGCTGTCCTTTTCCTAAGAAATTTACGCTCCATCGATAAAGCACCTTGGTCTTATGTTACAATTGGAATTGTAGCAACAGGATTGGTAAATATATTTGTATTGCTCATCATCCTTTATCCTTTGCTTACAATTGGCTTATTATTTTTGCCGAAACGCCGATTCTTTAACTCTCTACGAAAAGTAAGTCTATACCTTTTTGTAGTTCTTATATGTACACTAGCTCCTTATATCATTTATCTTTTAATAAAAGGGATAGAGATTATACCATTCTTCGAATTACAGTTATACAGCACCTTAGTGTTTAGTTATTATCCAGATTTAATTGTTGATTTGGACATTCTAAGTGTTATTTACCTAGCTTTATCCTTAGCTCTTATTATTGGATTTCTAATTCAATACTTTGTTATGAAGAAGAAGAAAATTGGGGACGATATCATATTCTGTGTTCTATTTGCGGTAGTTTCATATATGTTTACTCCTTATTTTCAAACAGATTTTCTTGTCATAGATCCTGACCAACTAACAATACTTTATAGTATTCTGATTTCAATAATGGCTGGGTTAGTATTTCACTCGGCAATTCTTTTTATATCCTTTTTATTGAGGCTAAAAAATAAGATGCCTGAAGTTATACAAATGGTTTTAATTGTTTCTTTTTTCACTGCTTTTATAGTTTCAACCGGTGGTATAAACACGGTAAAATCTCTTCCAAAAACACTGCCTAATGGCTTTTTTGATGCTTATTATAAAATTATCAATGAGAGGCTTGCTTATTCTTATGCTACCGTTGGGCCTGAAATAGATAGAGCATTATCTAGGAATCGACACTACTTCATGAATTATGATTATTTTCTTACTAATTATGGAGAAATTGATTCTCTATATCAGAAGTATTTATCAGTGCCAGCTGAATTGAGAGAAGCTGAAGCAGTACCACCTGCAAGTATTTTTCTTTTTCTTGAAAAATCACCTTACGGATCAATACAACAAGGTATTTTATATGATGCGCCAACTGTTATGAGAGATTTGGAACAGTGGATTGCATCTTTTTCCGAACTTGAGAATAGGAAACTGAGTGTTTACCATGAAACGGAGGATGCTATTATTTATGAAATAATAAACCGTGAGAATGAATCTAAGCTAGGTGATGTTCTTTTAAATATCTATCCTAAAGAGGAGAGCCGTGCTTCATCGATATTTAAATAAATATCTGTTACTCCTAATATTTATGGTGAGTGTTCTTTCTTGCCAAAAAGGAGATAGTTTCATTTCAGGCTTGGAGTTCGTCAAGTCTGACCCCATTGTTTTAGTGATTAAAAATAGAAAGGATGATGTAGGTGAGGAAATAGCTTTACAGGCTACTAGGGCACTAGATTACACAAAAGTACCATATAAAACTTTAGACTTGGGTTTGATTTCAGAGGGGCTCGAAATCCCCAAAAGTATTCGTGTAATTGTTAATACTTCATTTTTAATTAACGAAATATCAGTTTCCGATACTGAAAAGCTAATTCGATTTGTTGCCAATGGTGGAACCATAGTCTTTGCAGCACCAGTTAGCTACGATAACTTTTCTTTCTTACAGGGTATTAAGCCTCAATCAAATTTTGATATCAAAAAGGAGACTAATGGTTTTTATTTTAAAAAGGATGTCTTTTCAAACTTTAAGGGCCGTGATTATGGAACAGATTTTAGTATTAGTCACGATGGATTTGCTCGATCAGAGTTTAAAGACGATGTAAATGTATACGTTACCGCAAAGAATGACACAACCTACCCTGTAATTGTAGGGAATAAGATAGGACTGGGTGAAGTGTTAACAATTAATAGTAATACTCCTGTCCAAAAAGATTATAGAGGTATTTTTTTCACAACTATTTTGAAGGGATTAAGCGGCATACCATATAGTGTTGCTAACGTTGGGACAATATTTTTAGATGATTTTCCATCACCACTTTATAATGAAGAATTGGAGCCTGTTGCAAGTGAGTATGGAGTTGACCAAGTAACCTTTGTTAGCAAGATTTGGTGGCCCGACACTAAAGCTTTCGCTGATACATTTAAAATTGATTACTCAGCGATGTTGGCATTCAACTATAATGCAAATATCACACCTCCATTCGATTTCGAAGAATGGAAGTCTAGCCGTGTTACTATAAATAATGAAGAGGTTGAAGCCAGTGTTTATTTAGCTAAAGATGTAGCTGAAAGTCGACATGAATTAGCTTTTCATGGCTACAACCATTTTTCTCTCTGGATGCAAGATTGGGATAATATGAATTTTATGGTTTCCTCTTTACAAGCATCTCGTAAAAGGTGGAGAATTGATCGGTTAAATAATTTACCAAGAACCTATGTGCCACCAACTAATTATATTGATTCTGTTGGAGTTCAAGCAATACAAAGAGGTCTTCCTTCAATAAGAGTACTCAGCTCTCTCTATTTAGGTATAAAAGAGGATGGAGGAGAACGTGAATTTGGCCCTGAACCCTATAATGCTAAAATTTTCGATTATCCTCGTATTACGAGTGGTTATTCAATGAAAAATAACTCATTATTTGATCAACAAAGTTTACAATTACTCACCGGTATTTGGACTCACTTTATCCACCCCGATGATGTTTTCCAAATTCATCAAAGAAAAGAGGATGCGTTTGAAAGTCGAAACTCGTTAGGTTTAGGGTGGAAAAGTAGTGAAGAACATGGATACGGTTTATATCATGTTTTTAGGGAAAGAATGTTATATACCAGAAAAGCATTTCCGTTCATTCGCATGATTGCAGCCGAAAGAGGTGCTAAAGTAACTGAGGATTGGCTCAAGAAACAAGCTTATTATAAAGAGGAAGGAAACACGTATAGGTTGGTAACAAGATATCCTTCCAATTACAAAATAAAGTCTAAGCTAAGTGATGAAAATCATTGGTTTATGTATGTGCCAAGAGATAAGCGTACTGAAGTTGAAGAGTTCATGAAGAACGAAGTTGATGGCTTTGCGTTTACTAAAATATGGGATGGATATCTTTTCCAGTTCTATACCACTAAAGATACTTTGAATTTCCCTAACTTAAACGACAATCTTTATTTTGATCCACAGTTTAAAAAAGCACTAGAAAATAAAATATTAGCAGATTACACAAAGTATAATTTAGAATCAGAAGACGATTACGATGAAGATGGCTCAACTGCTCCTGATACAAGGTTAAGAGATGCAATCTGGAGATATGAAAGAAGCCCTCATAGTTTGGTTGCTCAAGAGCAGCTAATTGCTTTAAGTGTTGAGTTTGAACAAATACAACGAGCTATTCTAATTCTTGAAACAAGGATGTATAGAAATCCAGTCTGGACTAGAAATGATATTAACAGACTAATTATGTTCTATGGATGGGAGGCTGATTATGAAAGAGCTGAAAAATTCTTAGAAGATTTATGGGCAAAATATCCAACTGTACAAGTTATAGAACTAAAAAATCAGTTTGTTGCTGCTCTGGGACTTTATAGCGAAGCCTTTGAAGCTAGGTGGTTAAAGAGGGAATTAGAACTAAATCCACAAAACGAAGAATTAGCCATGTCGTACTTGAAGAGCATTGAAAATCAAGAAAACTGGCCAATTCAAAAAAGAGGATTACTCGAATTAATTAAAGCTAATCCAAATTCTGATAGTCTTTACGCATTTACGTTACAACGTTCTTTCTATTATGAAGGCGCAGATAGCACATTAGCCCTCGTTGATGGATTTCCTTCCTCTAGCCATCCTCAATTAGTTCCTTTTGCAGCAGACCTTGCGAACATATACGGTTTTGTTCAATTGAATTACACAAAGGCATTATATTGGGCAAATTTAGCTCCTGTATTTAGCGATTTAACAAAGCTAGAGTGGATTGCACAAACTCGTGATTTTGATAGGTTCTATTCGCAGTCTAAGCGTAGCTTAATGCAAAAACCCGATTACGATAGTTTAAGAGTGTTTTCTGGTAGTACGCTGTTTTTTGAAGGTCGACAGGAGCAAGGTTATGAAGTCCTATATCCTCTATTTGTTAACAATCGCGCCTATAATACATTAGCCGACACATTAATAAGAGATTATCTTGAGTTTAAGACCTTACCTGAACGCAAGAGCTTCTATACTAAATATCCAGCCTTTTTCTCTGCTAAAGAAATCAATAGACTTTATTCGGATTACCGTTGGATTGAAGGTCCCAAAGTTTCCGCATTTGGGGATTATGAAATTGATAACTTTGATAATACCTCTGGTAGAGGTGGAGTATCAGTAGAATTTGGTAATAGACAAGATATAACGCATCAAATATCAGCCGAAGATGTATTCTCTGCCACCACACGAGATTCTGTAACCCGAAGTTCTAATTATTATGGTTTGGGATATTTATTTGATAATAGATCAGAGGATTATACATGGGATTTCCAGTTAGGATCATCTGTATTTTTTGGTAATTCTAAAGTGTTGGGTGAGGCTTTTAGCTCTCTTTCTTATAGCAAAGATTCTACGTTTACAATAGGAAAAGTTAGTGTTGCACCTGTATACACACAAAATGCACTTTCTGAGAATATTTATAAAACACAGGCAGAAGTTTATAGAGAAGACTTTTGGTTGGGTGATTTAATCGTTACTTCAGCTTCTGGGGCAGCGAAATATTACACCAATAATGTGTTTGAGTATGAAGTATTGGCCAGAGCTTACTTACAGCCATGGAATAATACTTATAGAGGACGTTTAATTACTGAATTGTCATATTCAGACGCATCAGAAACATTTGCTTCTGGTTTTCCTTTTTATACCCCAGAGAATCTATTTGTTAAAGGAGCTGGGTTAGACTTCAGGTTCAGAAAGCCAAACGATTATGAATACAAGACTCTAATCGAATTAGAAATAATGGGAAAGCATGAACAAAAAGATGGTTTCTTTTTTACAGGAAGAGCTACAATTGAACATAAATTCACAAACTATTGGGAATTTAAAGTAGGCACTGATTATTCTACGAGTAAATTATATAGATCGAATAGCGTATTTTTTACAATATCTCATTACTTCAGAAAGAAAGATTTTAACAGGTAGAACATTCTATGTTTAAATTCGTAACTCATAGCATGAAAAAAATTAGACCACATATAGAATGGATTGCTTTCCTTACGGGACTTGTTCTTATGGCCACGATGAACCCATACGAAACAGGTAAAACATTTTGCCTTATTGAACGAGCTGGAATACCGTATTGTCCAGGTCATGGTTTAGGACATTCTATTGCATTCTTATTCAGAGGCGAATTCCAGCAATCAATTAATTCGAATCTTTTTGGCATATTTGCCGTACTCATTTTGAGTTTTCGGATTGTAAGTATTTGGCTGAATCTATTTAAAACTAAAACAGAAATTTATATCTACGGAGAAAGTGATGTCAAGAATTATTGATTTAATACCAGAGGCAGAAGGAGATGAAGCACTATATCTTGATAGGTTATTAAGTGAACTTACTCCAGAGCAAAGCGAGAAATTTGCAAATGTATATAGAGCAAGAAGAAAAGAACCTCAGACAATACTTCTATTATGTTTACTAGGATTTTTTGGTATCGCCGGTGTTCACCGTTTTGTTCTTAATCAAATTGGTATGGGGGTTTTATACTTTTTTACTGGTGGGCTATGTTTAATAGGTATTTTTGTTGATCTTATAAACTATAAAGATTTAACTTTTCAGTATAATCGAAAGGTAGCCCAAGAAATTAAACTATTTGTTTAATTAGATCATAAATAGGAGGGGAATGTTTCCCCTTTTTATTTACTTAGGCCAAAAACTCTATTGATATTAAAGCCTATTCTGAAGTCTCCATTAAAAAAATCGATTTGATTATTAGCTAGTAGGTGTTGCTCTGTGAACATCCTACCAGACATAAGGAAGACTTGAAATATATGTCCACCTGTTTCTTTCTCGTAAACAATAGCAATGTGATTTTTCACACCACTGTTGGAATTTCCTATAACAGGTAAGAATTCAAGTGATATTGAGTTTCTCTCATCCATTTTAAAACGACTATTTATTCCAAGTCCAAAAATAGAGTTATAGACTTCCTCATTTGCAACAGGAAACATCGTGTTAAAGTGAGAAAACATTGGGGAAACTTGTACACTTAAAGTCTTAGAAAACTTTCGAGCAATCATTAATGAAGTAAGGAAATTCAAGCGTTCTGTAAACGAAATATCATAAGACTTTTCTGTTGTGATACCTAAGTTCCCTTTTAGAACTATACTCACTGGTATTTTATCGGATTCCATTTGTTGTAGAAGAGCTATTTTGGCTGTGAAATCTACATTATCATCTACACTAGTTCGTCCAATTCCTATATTAATCTTATCTGTTAGTCCGTAGTCAAAGGCCAACCGAACGTTAGCACCACCATCAATTCCGTAGAAATTATCAATACCAGTACTGATTTCCCCGAAATTATGCATAATCATGAAATTCAAATCTCCTTTTTCCATCATGGTTACTGTACTAGTCCCTGCTAATCTTGTACTTAGGAAAATGTCATTAATGGGGCGATCTGTAAACGCTCTTTTACGCTCCATTTGTGCATTTACAAAATGAGGGGGTAGCAGGAGGGTAGCTAATAAGACAAAATTTTGAATTATTGATTTCATATAACTTATTTGGAATGGTTTTTTAAAATCGCTTCAATGTTTACTTCTTGATTCTCATCAACTTTAATGATGAGTAATTTTGGAGGGATTATATCATAGTCCAACAAATTGAGTATCCAGTTAGCTTTCAAGGTTAAGCCTTCTGCATTTTTCTGAAGTGTTCCGTCTACCATAATTCCCTGTTCTTTTCCATGGATTTTAAATACTCCTTGAACCTGTACAATTTGTATTTGGGTAGATGTTGAATCAAAATTAGAAACTAGCTCCCCAAAAAATTCAGCGTAAGGATATTTCTTAGTATCTAGAGATAGCCGCATATCTTTATTTCGCTTCCCATTTCCTGTATCTAAGGTTTCTAAATCAATATAGAAATCTACTGTTTTTAAGCTTAGGTCTATGGCACCGTTCAAATAATTGGATTTTCCCTCAAAACTGTGGAGTGGTACTTTAGAAATAAATACAACTGATCCAGATTCAGTTTTATATAACTGAGCTTCGCTAGTTAAGCTTACAAACGCTAAAGTGATGAGAAACAAAAAGAATTTTGTCATAATAAACTTAATTATTGAGAGCACCTTGGTTAATCCAAGCTTCAATTTTGGCAACTTGAGAGACATTTAACTTTGAACCTGTTAATGGCATCTGGCTTCCATTGGTTGGATTAGGTCTGATTTTATTAACTAGAGGGCTTGAGTTTGCTTCACCGGGTATAATTGCTTTGCCTCCGTAACTTGTTCCAACACTTGAAATTGAAACGTCATATGAGTCAAGAATAATCCCGTTTGCTTTACCTCCGTTTGTGTGACAAGCGCTACCTCCACAGCTCTGATTGAAAATCGTCTGTATATCAAATGTATAACTTATTATTTCTGTAATTTCTTCAGGCTCTTCTATATTATTTACACAGCCAATTGAACTTATCATTAGAAAGAATATGCATGGAAGTAACTTGGACATAGAACTGAATTTGGATTATATAAGGGTATACAACTGTCATTTAAATAAATCCCAAGCACAAGAATAAACAGGCCTGACTAAGAAAATTGCACTGAATCCTTAAATATTAAATAATTAGACAATAAACTAATTAAAATAATTCCCTAGATATCGTAAAATAAGAAACCCGAGCCGTTCAAAGCTCGGGTTTTTCTTTAGGGCATTTGGTGCTTATTAAGCATCCAAAAGCTCGGATGAATGTCAGCGTATGATTACGCATACAAGAACATAGTGTTTCAGTATAGTTTTATTTTATATTTGAGGTCTTTTAACAATGGGTTTATAGTCTACTGTTCTTATCTTTATTTATGGATATTCAACAATACTTTAGTGTTACGAAAAAAGAAGCTTTAATAGGTGCTATTTTAGTAACAGTTTTTTTTGGACTTGTGTTTTTATCAAGGTATTCACGTCTAGAGTCTTCGAAGGCAATTAGTTTTGATAACGGAATACATATCTATCTGGAATCAAATACAGGCTTAGATGGCTTGATAGATCACCTTAAGAAGGAAGATGCTGACTTTGATGAAGACGCTTTTAGATGGGCTAGTAGGCTTCTTGGATGGCGTTCTTTTCAACAAGGCCATTATTACCTTGAAGGTGACTATCCTTATGAAAGTCTGTTTTCAAAATTTGCTTTGGGAATTCAAGACGCAGTTAACGTTACAATTCTTCCTGGAATAACAGCTGAACGATTTTCGAAGAATTTATCTAATTCACTTAGCATAGATAGTGCAACAGTGATGGAACAGCTAAATGATTCTACTTTTCTTAAAAAATTAAAGCTCACCAAAGAGCAATTATTTGGGAGAATGCTACCTGACACATATAGCATGTATTGGACTACATCACCCGAAAACGTCATCAAGAAAATACTTGATGAATTTGAAGAACGAGTGACCAAACCCTACGGAGAGAGAGCTAAAGAATTAGGTTATAGCATTGATGAAATTGTAGCTATGGCTTCAATAGTTGAATGGGAAGCAACCAAGGATGAGGAAAAACCCATTATAAGTGGATTGTACTGGAATAGAATCAATAAAAGGATGTATCTCCAAGCAGATCCTACAGTGAATTATGCTTTAGGAGAGAGAAGACGGTTATTATTTAAAGATTACTCCTATGATCATCCTTTTAACACGTATGTGAATCTAGGATTGCCTCCTGGAGCTATTACGAATCCAAGCTTAATCACTATTAAAGCAACATTATATCCAGAGCAGCATAATTACATTTATATGGTCGCAAATCCTGAAGGTGGTCATGTTTTTACAAGAACCTTTAAGGAGCACCAAATAGAAAGCGAGAAGTGGAGAAAATGGTTACAAAGACAGTATCGAATAAAGAGACAACGTGAAGCTGAAGAAGCTAACTCAGGAACTAATTAAACTAATTGCTAAAACTTAGTTATGGAATTCACTTCCACGTTTTGATTAACGTGATTTCCCGAAAAACTAACTTTTGTACTTAAACCTTTATAGTAATTAAGTTTTCTAAGGCCTTCCTTCAAATAATCAGGGTTCTCAACTTCATCCAGAATACTTAGAATTAGGCTAGCCGCGTCGTACCCGATATAAGCGAACTGATTTGCCTCAATTTGGAAACGAAGACGAAAAGCAGTTTTAAAATGTTCTGCTTCAATAGAGTTAGTATCTGAAGTGTTAAAACTTTGAGAGTAGTAAATACTAGTTCCAGGTAAATTTCGTCCTGAAAGCTCAGTATTTTTCCATTCTTCAGAACCTAGAAGAATATAATCACTTTTAGAGGCTTCTAAATCGGTAATTAATGATTGTATCAAAGATGGTGATACAGCGCCTGTAAATGGAGCATAGATTGCTTTTAAGCCAGGGGATGGATTAAGTGTATCGCTTTTAGAAAATTTTTCTGTGTATTGAAGAATAGAGTAACCTTCGCTCTCAAAATCTTCCACAAAAAAGTGTTGAACCACAGCTCCAAGTCTTTGTGCTTCATTCAAGAAAGCATATGCAGAAGCTTCACCTAGAGAATTCTTCTCGGCAAGTACTGCTAGGGTATCTAACTTAAGTGTGTTTACTGCATATTGTGCCATTTTTATGCCACGAACGCTAAAAGTTGGATTCAACTGAAAAAGAAAATTGTTATAAATACTTAGCGAATCTGAATTGGCCAACGGAGTTAAAACTGGTACTTCGTATTCTTCAGAAAGCCTCGAGAATGTTTGTGCTACTTCAGAAAATAGAGGTCCAATTACTATATCTACATCATCATCCCAAACAAGCTTATTTAAAGCTTCAGCAGGGCTATTTACACTTGGATTCGTATCTCTATATTTCAAAAATACTTTTTTATCGCTGTGAGAAGCATTGTATTCTTCTATAGCTAATTGTATCCCGAAATATAAATGTTGAGATATTTCATATTCATCCGATTCAAAATCGAAATGGGGAAGAGCCACTCCAATTTTATATAAAATACCATTTGGTGCAGTAGGGTATTTTTTTTGAGTATATTTTTGGCGGTACAATAAAGAATCGCTTAAAGCGGCTTCAATTTGATATAAACGGTTCTGATTAAAGTTTACAACAGTATTTTTATATCTATTCAATACTGTTCTAACGGTAGAATATTCGAATCTCCCAACCGATGCAGAAAGTAAATCGAAACGGATATCGTCGTTATTGGAGCGATTAAATATCTCATATAGTTGAGATATACTAACGTAATTTAATATCTGGTTGTATAGCGTCTCTGCTTTTGACTCAAATATAGAACCTGAATTATTCTGTTTTAGTGAGTACAAAGACTCCAACGAAGAATAGAAGTCATCTAGTTGAAAATATACAAGTGCAAGTGTATACTGAGACTCTAGCTTTACATTTTTATCAGTAGCATTAATACTTGCCTGATTTAAGTAATGCTTGGCTTTTAGTAGTTCACCTAAAGAGAAGTAGCTTTTACCAGAATACAAATTAGCTTCTGGAGAATCTAATTGGTCAAAAACTCTAGCAGCTCGTTCATAATCTCCATTTTGAAAAAGTGTACGTCCGGTCTCTAAATTTTGAGCAAAAAGAACGGATGAGAATGACAGAATAAAGAAAAATACTAAAGCTGATATACGATTCATGATAAACTAGAATTTGGGTTCAGAAAGTTTAACTAAAAAGTGAGCTAAATGTTCTCGAAATTATTCCCACTCTATTGTAGCAGGAGGCTTTGAACTAATATCGTACACTACTCTATTAATTCCTTTCACTTCATTGATAATTCGTCCAGATACGTGAGCTAAGAAATTATATGGAAGTTGAGCCCAATCAGCGGTCATGCCATCTACACTTGTAACAGCACGTAATGCGACAGTAAACTCATAAGTTCTTTCATCACCCATTACCCCAACACTTTGTACGGGTAAGAGCACAGCAAGTGCTTGCCAAACTTCGTTATATAGATTGTGAGCTTTTAATTCCTCAATGAAGATTTCATCTGCATCGCGTAGTAAGTCAAAACGTTCTTTGCTTAGCTCACCAATTACTCGAATTCCTAAACCTGGTCCAGGAAAGGGGTGGCGTGCTATAAAGTGTTCTGGAATGCCTAGTGCTCTACCAACTTCTCTAACTTCATCTTTAAAAAGTTCTCTAACTGGTTCAATTAAAGACAATTTCATTTTTTCTGGCAACCCACCAACATTGTGATGAGATTTAATAGTTGCAGAAGGGCCTTTAAAAGATACACTTTCAATTACATCAGGGTATAATGTGCCCTGAGCTAGGAATTTAAAATCAGAATTGTCGCCGATTTCTTCTTCAAAAACGTCAATAAAAGTATTACCAATTATTTTTCGTTTTTCTTCTGGGTCTGATTTCCCTGTTAACCTAGATAGAAATAATTCAGATGCATCAACTCCACGAACAGGGAGGTTTAAATCTCTTGTATATAAATGGAGTACATCTTCAAATTCATTTTTGCGTAATAAACCATTATCTACAAAAACACACTCTAGTTGATCACCAATTGCTTTGTGAATTAAAGTAGCAACCACTGTAGAATCCACGCCACCAGATAAAGCACATAAAACCTTATCGTTTCCAACTTGAGCTCTTATTGCTTTAATTTGTTCGTCAATAAATGAGGTCGCAGTCCAATCACCAGCTAATCCACAAATATCGAATGCGAAGTTATGAAGAATCTGCTTCCCACATTCTGTATGAGCAACTTCTGGATGAAATTGAACTCCATAAATAGATTTAGTAGTGTGTTTAACAGCTGCTACATGAGCATTGTTGGTGTGAGCAATTACTTCATAAGAAGGAGAGAGCTTTTGTATATGATCACCATGACTCATCCATACAGTGGAGTTGTTAGGTACATCTTTTAGCAAGTTTTGGCTATTATCTACAATGAGATGAGCACGACCGTATTCACGCTTTTCTGCTTTTTCTACACTACCAGGTACCTCTAGGTGTGCTAGAAGTTGAAGCCCGTAGCATACGCCCAAAATAGGCACATCCCAATCAAATATTTCAGTTTGAAAGTGAGGTGCATCAGTATCATTTACACTTTTGGGGCTTCCCGCAAGTATAATTCCCATCGGCTTTGGGCTTGAAACTAAATCCAGCTCAACATTATAGGAATGAATTTCACAATAAATATTAAACTCACGTAAACGGCGAGCAATTAATTGAGTGAATTGCGAACCGTAGTCAAGGATTAAAATCCATTCTTTATGTCGACTCATTAAATTTTATAAATGATTAAGCTGTAATTTCTGAGTATTCGTCGGCACTTAGTAGTGCTTCAATTTGTGAGGAATCGGTTATCTTAATTTTAACCATCCAACCTTCACCATAAGGGTCTTCGTTAACAAGCTCAGGATTATCCTCAAGAGCCTCATTAACTTCTATTATCTCACCATCTACAGGTGCATAAAGTTCAGAAACTGTTTTAACAGCTTCTACAGTGCCAAAAGTATCATCAGCTGAGAACTCGAAACCAGATTCTTCTAACTCAACAAAAACGATGTCACCTAATTCACTTTGAGCAAATTCGGTAATACCAATAGTAGCAGTGCCATCGCCATTATCTTTTAGCCACTCGTGTTCTTTTGTGTATTTAAGTTCTGCTGGTGTATTCATTAGTTTTCCTCCGGTACAAATTTGAAACTGTTTTCAAGATATTTAGTAGTGAATTCCCCTTTAATAAAATTAGGGTCGTCCATTAATTGAATGTGATAAGGTATAGTTGTTTTAACACCCTCTATAATAAATTCTTTAAGAGATCGCTTCATTTTACTAATTGCAGCTTCTCTAGTAGGAGCTTTTACAATTAGTTTAGCAATCATAGAATCGTAATTAGATGGGATTCTATACCCTGAATAAGCATGAGTATCAAGACGAACACCGTGCCCACCTGGTGGATGGAAAACCGTAATTACTCCAGCTGAAGGACGGAAATTATGAGCTGGGTCCTCAGCGTTAATTCTACACTCGATAGAATGCCCAGTTACTTCAGCATTTATGTTAGAAATGACTTCGCCATTTGCTATACGAATTTGCTGCTCTATTAAGTCGAAGCCAGTTACTTCTTCAGTTACGGGGTGTTCAACTTGAATACGAGTATTCATTTCCATGAAATAGAAATTCTTTTGGTCATCAACCAAGAATTCTACCGTACCAGCACCTTCGTAGTTAACCGACTTAGCAGCATTAACCGCTGCTGTACCCATTCTTTCCCGAAGCTCAGGTGTCATGAGTGGGGAAGGGGCTTCCTCTAATACTTTTTGATGTCTACGTTGAAGAGAGCAATCACGTTCTCCTAAGTGTACAGCATTACCATGCTGATCAGCTAAAACCTGAATTTCAACGTGATGAGGATCTTTTACAAAACGTTCAATATATACCGCTGCATTACTAAATGCCGTTTCGGCTTCATTTCTACACATTTCGTAGTTCTTTTTAAGCTCTTCCTCATTAAGAACTACGCGCATTCCTCGGCCACCACCGCCAGCAGAAGCTTTAATGATCACTGGAAAGCCAATCTCATCACATACTATTTTAGCTTGCTCATAACTTTCAACAACTCCATCACTTCCAGGCACAACAGGTACTTTGTTACTGATCATTGTTGCTTTAGCTACTGCCTTATCTCCCATAGAGTTAATAGCCTCAGGGGATGGTCCAATGAACTTGATATCATGCTCTGCACAAATTCGAGAAAACTCTGCATTTTCTGCTAAGAACCCATAACCAGGGTGAATAGCTTCAGCATTAGTGATTTCTGCTGCTGCAAGAATACTCGGAATTTTTAAATAACTTTCCTTACTTGAAGGAGGGCCAATGCAAACTGCTTCATCAGCAAACTTTACATGAAGGCTTTCTGCGTCTGCGGTAGAATAAACAGCAACTGTACTAATACCCATCTCTCTACAAGTACGGATAATTCGTAAGGCGATTTCACCACGATTAGCAATTAGAATCTTTTTAAACATAACTTATAGTTAGTCTTTTTTGATGACAAATAGTGGTTGGTCGTACTCTACAGCTTGGCCATCTGCGACCAAAATATCTACGACTGTACCACTAAAGTCGGCTTCAATCTCATTCATTATTTTCATTGCTTCAACAATGCAAAGTGTTTGGCCTTTACTAATTTTGTCGCCAACTTTTATGAATGGATCTGAGTCGGGAGAGGGAGACTTATAATAAGTTCCTACAATTGGTGATTTAACAGTATCACCTGCTGGTGCAGCACTTGGAGCTTCTTCAGTAGTAGCTGCGGGAGCAACTGGTGCTTGAGGAACTGCTGGCTGAGTAGGGTGAAAATTACCTTGATGAACAGGTTGTGCGTATGTAACCTGTTCTATAGCACCAGTTTTCTTAACCTTAATTTTAAAATCGCCTTCTTCTATTGAAACCTCGTCAACCTCACTTTCAGAAATAAGGTTTAGAATATTCTTAATGAGTTTTAAATCCATGATAATTTATTTAGCTCGTTCTAGATAAGTACCTGTTCTGGTATCCACTTTAATTTGTTCGCCTTGACTGATAAAGAGAGGGACGTTTATAACAGCACCAGATTCTAATGTTGCTGGTTTTGTTCCGCCTTGTGCTGTATCACCTTTAAGACCTGGGTCAGTTTGACTAACGGTTAAAACTAATTGATCTGGTGGCTGAGCGTAAAGAACTTTTTCATCATCAGCATTAAATACTACCAAACAATTTTGTCCTTCAATTAAGAATTTTTCTCGCTCAACTTGGGCAGGCATAATAGGAATTTGCTCAAAGGTTTCATTATTCATGAAGTAGTACATATCAGAATCATTATATAAATACTGATACTCTCGAGTTTCAACACGAACTGCTTCAGTGTTTTCTCCAGAACGCCATGTCTTATCAATGTTTTTGCCGTTAACTATACCTTTTAGTTTGGTTCGTACAAATGCAGGCCCTTTTCCCGGCTTTACATGTTGAAACTCCGTAATAGAGTATAATTCACCATCTATATTCAGAACTAGTCCGTTTCTGAAATCTGATGTAGAAACTTTTGCCATATATATTAATCTCAGATTTTTTAGTTATCCAAAAATACCACCTGCCTCTTTCGATAACAAGCTTAATTATTGAACTTTTATAAGTTCATTAGAGTGTTGAGTAAAGTGTAGAGTATAGCAGCAGGACATACAAATTTTATAAAAATTGGCCATACTTTACTAAATAGCGTTTGTCTGATTCCTGCAAACCCATATTCCATTTCGTTAAGTGCGCTATCTGTTTTCCAAACATAACCAACAAACAAACAGATAAGAGAACCGCCAAGAGGCAATCCGATGTTATTAAATACTGTAACGAAACTATCTATTAATCCTGGGAAAAATGAGATTAGAATTGATACGGAAAGAATACCCATGCCAATGTACCAAGCTGATTTCTTTCTAGAAATCCCAAATTCATCAATTGAATAAGAAACAGGTACTTCAAGGAGGGATATTGTAGAAGTTAAAGCAGCAATACTAAGAAGTAGGAAGAATGCGACTCCGAATACAACACCGATAGAACCCATACTATGGAAGAGTGCTGGCAATACAGTAAACACAAGCGTTGTACTGTCGGCTAGTCTACCATCAACAAAAATTTCTACACCATTTGATTGGGCAAGATACATCGCTGGGATGATTAGTAAGCCTGCAAGAAAAGCAATTCCAACATCAGCTAAGGTTACAAAAGCTGCAGCTTGAGGAATATTCTCTTTTTTATTTAGATAAGAACCGTAAGTAATTAATGCACCCATACCTAAAGAAAGGGAGAAGAAAGCTTGTCCCATTGCTGAGAAAATAAGATCAGAATTTATTTTACTGAAATCAGGTAATAAGTATTCTCTGATACCTTCTGCACTACCTGGTTGAAATAGTACATAAATAATCATGATTAGAAGAACACTTATGAGCAGAGGCATCATTGTTTTAGTAGCTTTCTCAATTCCGCCACTAACGCCACCAGTAATAATTTTAACCGTAGCTAGCATAAATAATGAAGCAATGATAGCATTTTTCAAACCATTACCAGTATTAGTAAGTGTAGTTGCCATCCATTCCATATTAGAAGAGAAAGAATCCCAACCAATGGCGCCAAATAAATCTTGTAGAACTGTGGTTCGTGCAAAGAAGTAGAATATCTCTTCAAAAGCGTAACCAAAGGCCCAACCTGCAATAACAGTATAAAAAGAGAGAATCATCACTCCACAAATAACTCCCCAAAGACCTACAAGAGGGAAAAATTTGTTTGATGTTAGTGCCTGAAATGCTCCAACAGGATTTTTCCCTGTCTTTCTACCTATAGTTATCTCTGCTACCATAACAGGAAAGCCAATTAAAAAGGAGCAAAGTATATAAATCAATAGAAATGCGGCTCCTCCGTTGTCTGCTACCTGTGTTGGGAAACCCCAAATATTACCAAGTCCAACTGCTGAGCCGGCTGCTGCTAATACAAAGCCAAGTTTCGAATTCCATGAACCACGTTCTGTTGTTGATGTACCTGCCAAAAGATGTTCCTCCAATGGGATGTTTAAGTTTTATAGACGAGTTAAAATATTTTAAGACTGCATTACTCGCAACCTTCTTAATACTACACCTGAAATAGGTGGTAAAGTATATGTATTTTCTACACTTAATTTAGTGTTGTTTGATGCTGATTCAGAATCTACAACCACTTCCCAGAAGCCATTTGGGAGAACGATTGCGTTTTTATTGTTTAGATTACCATTTAATGAAATAAAATACTCATACGGATCTTCACCTTCTTTGCAAAAAATTGAAAATGTAACATGTAGAGGGTCTTTATATACTTTAAACTGAATTTCTTGCGAATTGGCTTTTCTTAACGTAGGGGAATGTAGCCTTAATTCAATTAAACCTTGGTAATATTTAAATAAAGGCTTATTAAGCTCTATTTCAGTGAAATCAAGCCAATTGGTCTCGTTGTCTTTGTTATAACTATCGTGGTCAAGTAAGCCATTTCTGGGATCTAAACCTGATTTATCTGTAATAATCTTAGAGCGAGCCCATTCCTGACCGGCATGAATCATCGTAACACCTTGACTCACAAAAAGCGCTAAAGCACCAAACTTAGCTACTGCTAACTCTTGTTTGTTTAGCTTAACAGCGCTAGATCTTAAAGTAACTGGCTCAGTAGCTTTCCGTGGGTTCAAAGCTATTCTTATAAAATCACCAAGAGTGTAACCATCGTGACTTTCTAAATAATTGACGCTATGTTTTGAACTGCTGAATAAACCGTGATCATTTCCAAGTAGAGTACCTCGAATGAAATTCTCGATGCCAAAGCGTGTAGAACCATTGCTCCATTCGCCAAAAATAAAGCCTTTATCGTTAATGGGGTCATAACCTTTGAATCCATTTCTTAGCCTATCATTCCAAGAAATCCAATCCCTTTCAGAAAAACCCGTAGGTTTGTATTCACCACCCCAAGGCTCAGCAATTAAAATTACATTTGGGTTGATTTTTTTCGCTTCGGATTGAATTAGCTCGATGGTTTCCCAATCAATAATGCCAGCTAAGTCGAATCTAAACCCATCAATATGATATTCCTTCATCCAATGCAGAATAGACTCTACAATAAGTTTACGAGAGTACTCAGCACTGGTGTTGATATCATTACCAGTCCAGCTATCATTGATAAACCCACCAATCTCATCAAGTTTGAAGTAATGGTCTTTAGCAAGAAATTTAAGTGGATTTAAATCGTAATGAGAGGCATGATTATACACAACGTCCATTATAACAGAAATGTCTTCTTTATGAAGAGCTTTAACTAAGCTTTTTAGTTCTGTTTCAGCCGTGGTTGACTCTCCAATTGTTGCTCCTAATTCCAAACTAGCATCGGATGCATAAATGGTTTCTGGTGCGTGAAAAAAGGACGTCATATACCCCCAATAATTTCTTGAGTAGGGGTTCCAAGTATTCTTTATTCCTTCGGGAGTTTCTTGATTGAAGTGAGGCTCGAAATACCCAAATTTTTGTAACGGTAAAAACTCTACTGCATTGACACCCAATTTTTTAAGATGACTAATCCCTCCAGTTTGAGCTTCTCTAAAATCATTATAAATACCTTTTACATAAGTTCGAGCGGAGGGATGAGCCACCATATCTTTGATATGAGTCTCATAAATAATCAGGTCTCTAGGGTCTTTTGGGGAGACAAAAGTGTCACCTTCCCAATCAAATTCAGATTCACCAACAATCTTTGTTTTTGGAAACTGAAGATGATTATTAACTGAAGTAACGTGTTTACTCCAAGGATCTGCAATTAAGTAAGGAGTTTCCATAAAGAACTCTGTAGACTCAGCAGGAGGTCCTATTTTAAAAGCGTATAGCTTACCAACTAAGTTTTTATTTATTACACCAACCCAGTTTCCATCTTCATGTTTCTGAAGTTCTACATTCATAAAACTATCGCTATGGTAGTCTTCGAAAATAAAAACCTCTATGGAAGTAGCTTTTGGGGAATAAACCTTGAAAAAAGTTGTTTCTGCTTTAATTGATGAACCCATAGGCAGTTCATTAATATCCACAGAAGCTAAGTAATCTAAAATTTCAGAATCAGACATATTAAGTTATAGAGCTGCCTGGTTCTGCTTCTGTTTCGGTAAACATTAGGTTGCCTTCACTATCTTCAGCCATAAGAATCATTCCTTTGCTTTCAATACCCATTAACTTTTTAGGGGCCAAATTCGCAACAACGCAAACTTTTTGCCCTTTAAGCTTAGTTACATCAACATGCTTTGCGATTCCTGAAACAATAGTTCTTTTTTCAAGACCTAAGTCTACTTGAAGTTTCAAAAGCTTGCTAGATTTCTCAACTTTCTCAGCGGAAAGAATTTCTCCTGCTCTTATATCAAGCTTCATGAAGTCCTCAAACCCGATATTCTCTTTGAGAGGAGGTACATTCAACTTTGGAGAATTAGCATTGGCTCTTTCTTCAAGCTTTTTTATTTGAGCATCAATTTCTTCATCCTCTACTTTAGTAAAAAGAACATCACCTGGGTTAATTGTAGTACCTTTTTTAAGCATGTTACTATTTATAGCATCCCAGCTTATATCCCCTGAATAACCAAGCTGAATACGAAGATTTCGCATTGCTTCTGGCAAAATTGGTTCCATTAAAATGGATAGGGCAGCGCAAATTTGTAAACTTACATATAAAGAGTTTGCACAAGCTTGAGGATTTTCGTTACGAGTTTTCCAAGGTTCAGTCTCAGTAAAGTATTTGTTGCCAGCTCTGGCTAGGTTAATGCTTTCCTGCAAAGCTTCTTTAAACTTAAACGACTCGTAAGCCTCAGTAACTTTCTGCTTTTGGACATTAATTGACTCTAAAGCGTCCAAATCAGTCTGTGTTGGATTTACTAATTCTGGAACTTCTGAGTTAGCAAACTTTGAAGTGAAAGAGAGAGTTCTAAATGCAAAATTTCCTAGAATAGCCGCTAATTCATTATTTACTCTAGCTTGAAAATCCTTCCAAGAAAAATCAGAATCTTTGCTTTCAGGAAGGGTAGCACCTAAAGCGTAACGAAGTAAATCGGGTTTAAAATCTTCTAAATACTCATGTAGCCAAACTGCCCAACCTCTTGAGGTAGAAAGCTTTCTGCCTTCAAGGTTTAAGAATTCATTTGCTGGAACATTTTTGGGAAGTACATAACCACCATGTTCCATAAGTATGATTGGAAACATGATACAGTGAAAAACAATATTATCTTTGCCAATAAAATGGTAGAGCTCGGTGTTTTCATTTTGCCAGTAATCTTTCCAGCTATCGGGCTTGCCATTTTGTAAAGCCCATTCCTTTGTTGCAGAGATGTATCCAATTGGAGCATCAAACCAAACATAGAGCACTTTTCCTTTCGCTTCTTTGAGAGGAACAGGAACACCCCAGCTCAAATCACGTGTTGCAGCTCGGTCAGCAAGTCCGTCATTCAGCCAACTTTTAACTTGCCCCATAACATTGGGCTTCCAGTTTTCACGCGTATCGAGCCATTTTTCGAGCTTTGGTTGTGCATCGCCCAAAGGCATATACCAGTGTTCAGTCTCTTTTAACTCAGGTTTTTCGCCTGTTAATGCACTTAATGGATTTATAAGCTCTGTAGGAGAGAGTGACGTTCCACAATTCTCACATTGATCGCCGTAAGCTTCTTCAAAGCCACAATTAGGGCAAGTTCCTTTAACATATCTATCAGGCAAAAACATATCAGCTTTTGCATCATACAATTGTTTTTCGGTTTTCTTTTTGAAGAAGCCTTTGTCATTCAGATTTGTGAAGAACTCTTGTGAAGTTTCATGATGAACTTTTGAACTCGTTCTTCCATAGTAATTGAAAGAAATCCCAAACTCTTCAAATACTTTCTTGTTGCCTTGGTGATAGCGATCTACAATTTGTTGAGGAGATACGCCTTCCTTTTCAGCGGCAATAGTAATAGGAACACCATGTTCATCAGATCCACAGATAAAAGCTACATCAGCACCTGTAAGGCGCTTATAACGTACATAAAAATCAGCGGTTAAATAAGCTCCTGCAAGGTGGCCTAAATGTAAAGGGCCGTTTGCATACGGAAGAGCAGAAGTAACTAAAATTCGTTTTTGATTAGGCATAAAATAGGTCAATACTGTTTACAATCAACGAAGATAAAGAATGAATTACTGAATTGTATAGATGTATTTAGGTATTTTTTTGAGAAATTAGATTAAGAAAGTTTTTCGAGCATTGCGTATAAAGTTACCGCGGCGGCAACAGAAACATTAAGGGAATGCTTTCTCCCAAATTGAGGGATGTTTACAAAACAATCTACATGTGGAAGAAAATCATCGTCAATGCCCGTAACTTCATTTCCCATTACCAAACAAATTCGTTCGAAAGTATTAAGCTTCAATTCGGTTAATGGGATGCTGTTGTTTGTTTGCTCCAAGCCTATAATAGTATATCCCTCATCTTTTATATAAGAGAGTAATTGAGCCGTGTCATCCCAATATGACCATTTTACGAATTCCTCTGCACCAATAGCAGTTTTAGTGATTTCAGGGCGCGGTGGGGTTGGAGTATAGCCAGAAATTAAAATTTCTGAGATTCCAAAGGCATCCGAAGAACGGAAAACTGAACCTACATTATGTAAGCTCCTAATATTATGAAGAACTACCTTGGCTGTACTAAGCTTCTCGGGAGCTTTTTGAGATAGATTTTCTTCTAGAATTTGCTGAGTTGTGAGTTTTTTAATCAAACCTGTCATTTTTTAGTTGCCCAAAAATAGTAAATCATTCTCCAATTTATGAATTATAGCTTCATTCATTCGTAGAATTCCCCTATCATTGGCAATATTTTTTAAAGATGGCTAGAAAACCCCGCAAAGCAGCTCTTGCTTTTATTTTTATTACTGTACTTATCGATGTTATCGGGCTGGGTATTATAATACCTGTGATTCCCGATCTTATTATGGAACTTACAGGGGATGGATTAAGCTCAGCAGCTCTTTATGGTGGATGGCTGATGTTTTCTTATGCATTCATCCAATTTTTATTTTCTCCTGTAATTGGTGGCCTAAGCGATCGTTTTGGTCGACGTCCAGTTTTACTGCTTTCTTTATTTGGCTTTACCATTGATTATGTCATACTCGGTTTTGCACCTAATATAATTTGGCTTTTTGGAGCTCGTATTGTTGCAGGTATAACTGGTGCGAGCTTTACAACAGCTAGCGCTTACATCGCCGATATAAGTGAACCTGAAAAAAGATCTCAAAACTTTGGTCTTATTGGCGCTGCATTTGGCCTTGGCTTTATTATTGGACCGGTTTTGGGTGGTTTATTAGGGCATTATGGTTCTAGAGTTCCATTTTTTGCTGCAGCCGGGCTCACACTAATCAACTTCCTTTACGGATATTTTGTGCTTCCAGAGTCTCTACCTAAAGAAAATAGACGTGAGTTTGAATGGAAAAGAGCAAATCCACTGGGCTCACTCAAGCAGATTAAAAAATTTCCTAGCATTTTAAGCCTAGTAGGTGTCTTTTTTCTTCTTTATCTAGCAAATCACGCTACTCAAACTACTTGGACTTATTACACAATGGAAAAATTTTCCTGGGATACACGAATGGTTGGTATTTCTTTGGGTGTAGTTGGCTTTTTCATTGCCATAGTACAAGGTGGCTTAACAAGATTAGTTATTCCAAAAATAGGTGAGGTAAAGTCTATCTATTTAGGTTTAACAGCTTACGCTCTAGGTTTCTTAGGATTTGCATTCTCACCAACTGGTTTAATAATGCTCATTGTAATTGTGCCTTATTCTTTAGGAGGCTTTGCAGGGCCAGCATTACAAGGTTTAATTTCTAACAAAGTTCCACCGAACCAACAAGGGGAGTTACAGGGTGCTTTAACAAGCCTAATTAGCTTTACATCTATATTTGGCCCACCGATTATGGCAAACTTGTTTGGTTATTTTACTTCAGAAAATGCACCAATTAACTTCCCTGGAGTTTCTTTCTTTGCAGGTGCAATTTTAATTATTGCTGCATTGTTTGTAGCCGCAAAAGCACTTAAGGGTGAGTCTTCTCCTAGCTTAGGATCTCAAAAAACAGATTAGTTTCAGCTGTTTTAATTTTTCATAAAAAGTACACTAGCAAATTTATTATTGAGTAGAATTTTGTAATTTAGAATCATTCTAAATAATAAAAAGACAACTCAAAATGCCCACTAAAAAAAATAACACTACCAAAACATTTGTAGCATTATTTGTAATACTAATTTCTTCAATAAATACGAATCAACTTTCCGCACAAGATAAAATAGGTGTGCTTGTTTTAGCTCATGGTAGCCCTCAAACAACTTGGGATAACGCTATTGAGAACTCGATTAAACCAATTAAAAAGAAATATACTACTGAAATTGCATTTGGGATGGCCAATCCTATTTCGATGCAATCTGCAATTGATAAACTAGAAAGGAAGGGTGTTGACACAATAATTGTAGTTCAGCTTTTTGTTTCTTCCTATAGTCCAATTATTAGACAAAACGAGTATCTCTTAGGTTTAAGGGATTCACTTGCTGATGCCCCAATGCTAATGATGCATCATGCGATGGCCAAAACTTCAATGGAGGGGAATGAAGGAAAAACTCATCACAACTCTCAACCACAGGAACTTGCTCAACTTGATATAAAAACCCACATCATTTTAACCAAGCCATTAGACGATCATGCTTTAGTAGCAGATATTTTGTTCGACAGAATACAAGCGTTAAGTAAGAATCCAAGCAATGAAACTGTTTTGATAGTTGCTCATGGTCCTAACAGCGCTGATGATAATGAAAAATGGGTGAGTGTGATTGAAAGTTTAGGTAATCAGATAAAAAGGAAACAAGCACTAAAAGGACAGGGTTTTAAGGATATTAAGGGACTTACCGTTCGAGATGATGCTGACCCTGAGATATACGAAAAGGCAAAACAAAGCTTTAGAAACGAAGTTATTAAAGCTGATGAGAAAGGGGATGCAATTGTTATTCCATTACTTCTATCACAAGGAGGAGTTGAGTCTCGTTACCTAAAGCGATTAGAAGGATTGAACTTTATTTGGAGTGGAGAAACTCTTCTTCCTCATCCAAAAGTATCAGAATTCATTAAATTAAGAGTCGAAAACGCGCTTTCTCAAGAATAATTGATAGTTCGGAATAAATATATAAGGTTTAATTAGACAAACAGTTTTCTTAATCTTATGTTATAGGTTGTTATTTCAAACAAAAAAGAAGGGCTGTCTCGCGATATGCTCTTCTTTTTATTTTTAGGAAATTGAATAAATAAGAATAGAATGAGTAATATCCATTATTTATCCCAAGAAGGTTACGATAAGCTTGATGCCGAGTTGAAAGATTTAAAAACTCGAGGTCGCAAAGAGGTAGCTGCAGATATCGCCGAAGCTAGAGCTAAAGGTGATTTAAGTGAAAACGCTGAATATGATGCTGCCAAAGAGGCTCAAGGCCATATGGAAGACCGTATCACAAAACTTGAAGATATCCTAGCAAATGCACGTGTTTTAGATGCTAAGGATTTAGACCTTTCACAGGTTAGAGTATTAACAAAAGTTACTATTCTGAATAAAAAGGTTAATAAAGAGATGCAGTATACGTTAGTGTCTCCAAATGAAGCTGATTTTTCAAAAGGAAAAATCTCTATTGAGTCACCAATCGGACAAGGCTTAGTAGGTAAAAAAGTTGGAGATGTTGTTGAAGTAAAAGTACCTGCAGGTACTTTAGAATTAGAAATTAAGAAAATAGAAATCTAAACTTTTTCAGTTCAGTTTTTATGAAAAAACTCATTGATGTATATATCTATAGAGTTAAAGAAAAGGTTCCTGAATTTCTCCTTTTGAAACGAGCTTCTAATAAAATTTATGCTAACCAATGGCGGATGGTTGGGGGTAAAGTTGAAGAAGGAGAGGCATATTGGGAAGCTGCACAAAGAGAATTAAAAGAAGAAACGGGATTAATTCCCGTTTCTTTTTGGGTAATACCATCAGTTAATACTTTTTATGAAGCTAAAACAGATCAGGTTCATCAGATTCCCGCATTCGCGGCTGAAATAGCTTTCGAAGATAAACTCCGATTAGACGACGAGCATACTGATTTCACTTGGATTGCTAAAGAACAGGTTGATGAATTCCTGGCATGGCCGGAACAAAAACGCCTTATCAGCACTGCACATGATATAATCGTCAACAATCAAATTTTACCTGAGTGGATTATCGAATCAGAATAGTATTCACTTTTCTATTACTACTTGTAATAACTTCCCTAAGCGAATTAAAAGCACAGGAACAAAACAAATATCGCTTTACCCCAGCACCAGATATCTGGTATAATGATGTTGATGGAGTCAGGGTCGGAGTTAGAGTTCTCGGTGAAATGGAAGACTCTTTTAAAGATGGCCCTCATCGCTTAGACGCTGGATTTTGGATTCATACTTGGCTACCAGCTGTTCCTGTTTCCTACTACATTTCCTTCATTGAACCAATCCCTGCTATATCTTCTTATGGGAATGAGGGCAGTATTCAGCTAATATCATCTTATCGAACGGGATACACTCAACAAAAGGTCTCATTTAACAAAAGGTGGCAAAGTGGGTTTGATGAACTTCGATATTCTGAGCTCAAAGCATCATTCTCTCAAGAAAAGTTAACGGATATAGAATACCGACCGTTTCAGCAACTTTGGCAAACAGAATGGAAATCATTGCTCGAACTCGTTTATTTAAAATCGAGTATTAACTCACTCGGTCAATTTTTTGCACATACAGAGTTAGCGCAGAATATAAATGATAATTCGTCTTCATTTACAGTTTTGAAAGTTGAGGCGTTTCAGAAAGTAGATTTGGGGCAACATGCAGCTTTACGATTAAGAGGTTTCTTTGGCCATGCTACCGAAAAAACGGCTCCCGAATATCTGTTTAGCCACAGTTTCAGGCAACCAATAGGATGGTTAAATAATGGGGTTTCTCGTGCTAAAGGCACTATTCCTACTAATTGGTTAGAATCTGGGTTGGTTCAATTTGCTGGAGGAGGGAACCTTCGAGGTTATCTAGAACAAGAATCTAAACTTTTAAAGGCTGGATTAAATCCTTCTTATAATACAATTTGGGCTGTGAATACGGAAATTGAATTTCCAAACCCGATAAATGCAGCCATTAATAACATTTCTATAGTTGGCGAATTAGTAGAGTTTAGAACCTATGGCTTTTTTGATATTGGGAAAGGAACAAAAGACTATCCTGCTGGAACTGTAGATCCTTTGGATAATGTATTTGCATTAGCTGATACAGGATTTGGCAGTCAGTTTTCAATTAATATTCCAGATTATTTAGGAAAAGATCGAGGAATATTTATTAGATACGACGTACCTTTCTGGATATCAAAACCAGAAACAAATTCTAGTAATTTCTCTTACCGACAGGTGATTGGAATAGGCGCAATATTCTCTTTTTAGGATACATTTTATGAAGATTTTAGTTCTTAACTGCGGAAGTTCATCTATAAAATACCAGCTAATTAATACTGAATTGCAAGAATGCCTTTGCAAAGGGTTAATTGAACGAATTGGCGCTGTTGCCTCTATTGTAAGGCAAGAGTGGAAAGGTGAGAAAGTAGTTAAGAAGTCGATGGTGTTAGAAAACCACACTACTGCTTTAAAAACTATAATGGATATGCTAATTGAAGCAGATAACGATTATCTGCATAGTTTGTCTGAGATTGAAGCTGTAGGACACCGCGTGGTTCATGGTGGTGAGACATTTAAAGATTCTGTTTTAATTGACGACGATGTTGAAGATGCTATTCAACAAGCCTTTGATATAGCACCCCTTCATAATCCTCCAAATTTGCAGGGTATCAAAGCAGCTAAAAAACATCTTCCTAATATTCCACACGTGGCCGTTTTTGATACTGCTTTTCATCAATCTATTCCGCAGCACGCTTTTTTATACGGAATTCCAAATAGACTCTATCGCCGTTACAAAATCAGACGTTATGGTTTTCATGGAACCTCACATTACTATGTAAGTAGACAGTATTATAAAATCTCTGGGTTTGAAAAGGAGGGGTCTAAGATTATTACTTGCCATTTAGGAAATGGTGGTTCGATTACAGCAATCAAAGATGGTAATTCTTACGATACAAGTATGGGCTTTACTCCTTTAGAAGGTCTCGTTATGGGAACACGTTCTGGAGATATTGATCCATCCATCTTGTTTTATTTAATTGAAAAGGAAGAGCTTTCTCTAGCAAATGTTCATGCATTACTTAATAAACATAGTGGATTACTTGGCTTAAGTGGTTATGCCGCTGATATGCGTGACTTACTCGCTGAAGCTGAGAATGGGGATCGACGTTGTAACGAAGCAATAGACGTGTATTGTTATCGGGCTAAAAAATATATAGGTTCTTATATTGCATCGTTAAACGGAGTTGATGCAATTGTTTTTACAGGAGGCATTGGCGAAAATGCACATCAAATTAGAGCTAAAATTCTTGCTGATATGGAAGGACTTGGTATCGAGCTTGATTCAGAAGCGAATTTGAACATCCCTGAGGATCTAAAAATAAGCAGCAAACACTCTAAAGTTGATGTTAGAGTTATCCCTACAAACGAAGAACTTGTAATTGCTATTGATGCCGCAAAAATAGCGCTGGCTTCTAAACATACTCCATGGGCTTAAAACTTAAATCTATTTTTTTACTCTGTTCGTGTTTCGTTCTCTTTTTTGGGTGTTCGAGTACTCGTTGGGTAGTTGAAAGCCAAGAGACTATTGATAGAAACGACTTCAAGCTTTTAGAGTCTAGCTTATTCTTAGATAGAATTGACCTAATTCGGCCAGAGGAACCTTTGGTACGGTTTAAACTTAAAACAGCAAATACAATGGAGTTTGCTGAAAGAATTAGAACTGACAGATATATTCAAACATATCGGCCAAGATTAGGTTATGCTTTATTCGGACTTGCTAGTGCCGGAATTGCAGGCTACGCGGCTTTTTCAAATGATATTGTTAATGAGCGCAGCCAAACACAAAAAATTGCTTTAATTGGAACAGGCGTAGCTCTTACTGGAGTTTCATTTCTAAATATGAAACCTGTTGGAGAACCAACTGCCACAGGAGAAAGTAAATTGTTGCGACGAACAGGCAAAAGCATAGAAGTAGACACTCTAGACATCAATTCTGATTTCGCTCCTAATCCCGAATATGAAGTGCTTTATAGTAATCAAGTGCTCATCCCTAGAACAAAAAGAGCTTTTAGAGATAATTTGATTGAGATTAACCTTGCCGAAGAAATTGCGCCAGAATCGTTACCAGAGAGCAGAGATATTAGTGTTTTATTGAATGTGTTTTTCCAAGATAGCACCTATAGATATTCAATCCCTGTAAATCAGATATTTGAATCTTTTGTTGTTGTAACGTCTGAAGTTTCCGCTCTAAGGAATAAACCAGAAATCAATAGAAATAACGTTCTTACTGATTTGGCAAAAGGTAGTCAGCTTAAATTAGTACAACGCGAAGGAGATTGGTATAAAGTGCTGTACGGAATTTCTGAAACCTGGGTTGCTGCTAATGATGTGGTTACTATTTGGCGACCATCAGAATTTTCTCAACAGCTTTCTGTTGTAGCTATTCCAAATGTCCCATACGGAAGTATTGATGTAGAGCGTAATTATCCAAACCTTGTTACAGAGTCTCAAGATAGATGGGCTTACATTATAGCAAATGGAGCATACTCAGGTAAACTAACTGAGCGTAACTACGCTAAAAGAGATGCTCGTTTAATCAATGAATACTTCAATAAAACACTTGGGGTTCCTTCTGATAATATGCTCTCTTTTGAAGATCAGCACGGTTCACAACCCATAAGAAACTCGTTTAATAGACTTGTTTCTGGAATTAACAAGAAGCCATCTGAGTTGCTTGTTTATCTTTCCGGATACGCGAGGGTAGATGAGAATACAAATGAAGTTCTATTTCTTGGAACCGTTAATGATACGTCATCCCAAAATGAAGTAAGCTTAAATTCACTTTTCGATGGCTTAGCTCAATTACCACTTACAAAAATTTCAATCATAGCAGACCTAGATTTTATAAATCAAACCAAAGACTATGATGCACTAGAAGACCTAGCAAATCTGATTACTTCAAAAAATGAAAATTCAGCAATTGTTTTCGCTTCCGAAACAGATCAGACATCGCTTATTTATTCTACTCCGAATGGTGTCCAAAAAAGGCATAGTATTTTCACTTACTTTTTTGCCGATGCATTAAAGAATCGTTACACAAATTGGGGAGCTATTATTAAGCACTTACAGCGCAATGTTTCTTTTACTTCTCGGAGTTTATACAATCAACCTCAAGACATTCAATTTTTCGGAAATCTTTCTCTCGATTTGAATTATTAACTGAGCCAATGCCACTTGTTTTTACTATTTTCAGAAGAGGTAGAAAGAATTCAATTTCAGACACCAAGAATTGACAAAAAATCGCTATAAATTTAATACCATAATTAATAGTTAAGCAAGAAATGGACGTAATTGCACAGATCAGAGAGAAAGCAAAAAGCCAGAAAAAAAGAATCGTTTTACCAAGGTCTTCAGATAAAAGAGTTCTTGAAGCTGTTACTTACTTACATGAAAACTCGCTATGTGAAGTTATTCTTATTGAAAATCCAGGTGTAACGGATTACCCAAAAGGTATTGAACTTATTAATCCTGCTACAGATTCAAAACTAGATACCTACGCAGAAACCTATTTCAACAAAAGAAAGCATAAGGGTGTTACTGAAGAAGACGCGCATCAAATTATTCAAGATCCTCTATATTTTGCGGCATCTATGGTTGCCGAAGGAGACGCAGATGGCTGCGTAGCAGGTTCAATTTCTACAACGGGAGATGTTCTAAGAGCTGCATTTCAAACTGTGGGCTTAAAAAAGGGCTCCGATGTTGTTTCGAGTATATTTTTAATGAGTTTTCCTGATGGCCGAGTGTTCACATATGGAGATTGTGCTGTAGTACCATATCCAACAGCAGAACAATTAGCAACCATTGCTCAAGACTCAGCATCTACCCATACAAAGTTGGTTGGGGGCGAGGCTCATGTAGCAATGCTATCTTTTTCAACTAAAGGAAGTTCTAAATTTGAAGGAATTGAGCTGATTACAAAAGCACTTGAGATTGCAAAAAGCAAAAATGCTCAACTTTCTATTGATGGAGAGCTTCAGTTTGATGCTGCTCTAGTTCCTGCTGTGGGCGAAAGAAAAGCACCAAACTCAGCAGTGGCAGGAAAAGCGAATGTATTCATCTTTCCAAATCTTGACGCCGGAAATATTGCATATAAAATCACAGAAAGACTAGCGGGAGCTACTGCAACAGGTCCAATCATTCAAGGGCTTGCAAAGCCAATTATGGATCTTTCTAGAGGTTGTAATGCCAATGATATTGTTAATACTGTTTGTGTATGTGCACTTATGGGTGATATTGATAACTAAAATCTATTCGAAATAATGTCTCATTCTACTCTGTATCCACTAAAATTCACTCCCATTTTAAAAGATAAAATTTGGGGAGGAACGAAGCTTTCCACGGTTCTTGATAAACCTACTGGCGATAGCAAAATCTGCGGAGAATCTTGGGAGATTTCTGGAGTGCCCAATAATATTTCTACTGTTAGAGAAGGCGATTTAAAAGGAAAACTACTTACCGAGCTTATTGATGAATTTAAAGGTGATTTGATTGGTGAGCACATATATCAGAAGTTTGGAAATAAATTCCCGCTACTCATCAAGTTTATTGATGCGAATGACGATTTATCAATTCAAGTTCACCCAAACGATGAACTAGCTCAAAAAAGACATAATTCTTTTGGCAAAACTGAAATGTGGTATGTGGTTGAAGCCGAAGAAGGAGCTACGTTAATTTCTGGATTCAATCGAAAAACCGACAAAGATGAGTATGTAAAGATTTTTGAAGAAGGACGGATTAATGAAATCCTTAATAAAGAAGATGTAAACAAAGACGATGTATTCTTTTTACCAGCAGGACGTGTTCATACAATCGGAAAAGGGTTGTTGATTGCTGAAATTCAGCAGACCTCTGATATTACATATCGTATTTACGATTTCGATAGAGTTGATGCAGAAGGAAATAAACGCGAATTACACCTTGAAGAAGCTCTAGATGCCATCGACTTTGAATTTCACGAAGACTATAAAACGAGCTATGATTCAACAGCTTCGATATCCGAACTGGAAAGTTGCCAATATTTCACTACCAATCGCCTAATTATAGATGATAAAGTAAACCGAAATTACGCAAATATTGACTCTTGTGTAATCCTTATGTGCTTAGAAGGAAGCGGTACACTTAGTTTTGAAGGTGGAAATATTGATTACAAATTGGGTGATAGCGTACTCGTTCCAAATGCAATTTCTAACATTGATATAAAAGCTACTTCAAAATCAAAGTTACTCGAAGTTACTATTCCATAATACAATAGCTCTCAGAACACTTTTTCCATTAATTTATTTATTACATGGATAGAGATTCTCAATAAGTTCTTATTTATTTCTGAGAGCTAAGTTTTGTATATTTGGACAAAATCTAAATAGACCATAATCGTTGGGTTGAACTCGCTTTAAAACGGTTCATATTGTAGGCCAACGAATAATTTTAAGACTAAAAGAATCTGATGAGCGAGACAAAAGCGTTAGAATCGATGATTGGTGAAGAGTATAAGTATGGCTTTACCACCGACGTTGAATACGAAGATTTTCCTAAAGGCATAAGCGAAGACATCATTCGGGAACTTTCATCAAGAAAGAATGAACCTGAGTGGATGACTGAATATAGGCTGAAAGCATACCGAGCGTGGACAGAAATGACCGAGCCTAACTGGTTTAATGCGACCTATAACAAGCCAGATTTTGAGAACTTACTTTATTATTCGGCTCCTAAGAAAAAGCCTCAATTGGATAGTATGGATGATGTTGATCCAAATATCAGAGAGACTTACGAAAAATTAGGGATTCCACTTAATGAGCAAAAAGCTCTTGCTGGTGTTGCTGTGGATGCTGTTTTCGATAGTGTTTCAATTTTCACTTCATTTAAAGAAAAATTAGCAGAAGCTGGTGTGATTTTCTGCTCTATTTCAGAAGCAATACAAGAGCATCCAGAACTTATCAAAAAGTACTTAGGGTCTGTTGTTCCTGCTAGAGATAATTTTTATTCAGCTTTAAATGCAGCAGTATTTTCGGATGGCTCTTTTTGTTACATCCCAAAAAACACTAAATGTCCAATGGAGCTGTCTACTTATTTCCGTATAAATAATATGGAATCTGGCCAGTTTGAACGTACACTAATTGTAGCAGAAGAAGGCTCTAGTGTAAGTTATTTAGAAGGTTGTACTGCCCCAATGTACGATAGTAATCAGCTTCATGCGGCTGTTGTAGAAATTGTAGCTTTAGACAATGCTGAAGTGAAGTACTCAACTATTCAGAACTGGTACTCTGGTGATAAAGAGGGTAAAGGTGGTATTTACAACTTTGTTACCAAACGTGGACTATGTAAAGGCAGAAATTCTAAAATTTCATGGACTCAGTTAGAAACGGGTTCAGCAGTTACATTGAAATACCCAAGTGTAATTCTTCAAGGTGATAACTCGGTTGGAGAGTTTTATTCTGTTGCTGTAACAACAAACAAGCAACAAGCTGATACTGGTACTAAAATGATTCATCTTGGTAAAAACACCAAGAGCACAATCATTTCTAAAGGTATTTCTGCTGGCCAATCTAACAACAGCTATCGTGGCGAAGTTAGAATAGGTAAAAAAGCATCTGGTGCTAGAAACTACTCAGTATGCGATTCCATGCTTATTGGCCAAGAAAGTGGGGCACATACTTTCCCATACATTTCCTCAGAAAACTCAAACAGCAGTGTAGAGCACGAAGCTACCACATCTAGAGTAGGGGAAGAGCAAATTTTCTACCTCATGCAGCGTGGAATTAGCGAACAAGATGCAATCTCCATGATTATAAATGGCTTTGTGAAAGAAGTATTGAAAGAATTGCCTCTTGAATTTGCTGTAGAGGCTAACAAGCTCCTCGATATTAAACTCGAAGGCAGTGTTGGCTAAAGGAATTGGTTAATCAATTCACAAGAAATTAGAAATCAAAATAGATAAAAAGAAGAACCGTGTTAGAAATCAAAAACCTACACGCCAAAGTTGAAGGCGAAGACATTGCAATTTTAAAAGGCGTTAACCTTAAGGTAAACAAGGGTGAAATTCATGCCATAATGGGACCTAATGGAAGTGGTAAAAGTACCCTTTCTAAAGTTGTGGCTGGACATCCAGAATATGAAGTTACCGAAGGTCAAATTCTTTTTAACGGTCAAGACATCACTGAACTTGATGCTGATGAAAGAGCTCATTTAGGCTTATTTTTAGCTTTTCAGTATCCGGTTGAAGTTCCTGGTATTACCAATAAAACTCTTCTTCGTGAAGCTTATAACACCATTGCTCGTGCAAACGGTAGAGAAGAACTCGATCCAATTGAGTTTGAAGATTACATTGTAAGCAAACTAGATGTAATCGAAATGAAGAACGAATTTCTAGAAAGAAGTATAAACACTGGTTTTTCTGGTGGCGAGAAAAAGAAAAATGAAATCTTCCAAATGGCTGTGTTGAATCCAGTTCTTTCTTTCTTGGATGAAACAGATTCTGGTCTAGATATTGATGCTTTAAAAGTAGTTTCTGATGGCGTTAACAAAATTGCAAATAGCGAAAACGCAATTGTAATGATTACGCATTACCAAAGACTATTAAACTACATCAAACCTGGTTTTGTACACATCATGTTAGCTGGTAGAATTATTAAATCTGGCGACATCTCACTTGCTGAAGAATTAGAGGCAAATGGTTACGAACAATACGAAAACGAATTAGCATTAAACGGCGAGGCTCAGTAATGAGTGAAGTATTACAGAAAGAAACTATGTTATCCTATCTTTCTGGTTCTGTTGAAAGCAGTAGTCAGAGTATCTCTATTCGTGCTATTAATGAGCGCGGAAGAGAAGAACTAAGTAACACTGCTTTTCCTACCCGGAAAGACGAAGAGTGGAGATTTACTAATCTTAAATCTATCACTAAAAACACATTCTGCCCAGTAAGTGAAGCTAATGCTACAAGTATTGGCGACATTTCAGAGCATTACCTCCCTGAAGCACTTAATTCACGTTTAGTGTTTGTGAATGGTGAGTTTGTTAAAGAATTATCTTCAATTGATGCTTTACCAAATGGCGTTGTTGTTGGTAATTTAGCTGATAATGCAAATCATGATGCGGTAAAATCCTTTTTAGGAACTATCACTAATTACGAAGATGATGTATTTGCTCCGCTTAACGATGCTGCATTCTCTGATGGTGCTTTTATTTATTTACCGGAAGAAACGGTAGTTGAAAGTCCTATTCACATCCTAAATATTTTTACGGATGCTGAAAAAGCTTTTTACGCAACTCCTCGCTTACTTTTTGTGGGCGAAATGTTCTCTAAAGCTACCATTATTGAAGAACATCTCGGCTTAGCTAACAACGTTTATCTAAATGTTCCAGTAACCGAATTTAAACTGTTTACTGGCGCACATGTACATCATGCAAGAATGCAGCGTGATAGCAAACAAGCGTCTCATATTTCTAGACCTGTTGCTACGTTAGAGAAAAATGCAGAGTACCATTCATATACAATTTGTCTTGGGGCAAAATTATTTAGAAACGATCCTAGAGTTATTCAGAATGCAGAAGAAGTAGATTTCACTGTTGATGGACTAGTTCTAATTGATGGTGAACAAATTGCTGATACTCATTCAATTATGGATCACCGTTTCCCGTATGGTAATAGCCACCAGCTACACAAAGTAGTTGTTAACGATGCTGCACATTCTATTTTTAATGGTAAGATTTTTGTAGCTAAAGATGCTCAAAAGATTGATTCCTTTCAAGAAAATAGAAACCTATTGCTTTCTGATGACGGAACCGTTCATACAAAACCTCAACTTGAGATTTTTGCTGATGATGTTCGTTGTTCTCACGGTGCAACAATTGGTCAATTACAGGACGAAGAAGTGTTTTATCTTCAAAGTCGTGGTTTGACTGAACAAAAATCTAGAGAACTACTTGTGTACGCTTTTGCACTTGAAAGTGTAGAAAGTATGGCCGTTAAATCGGTAGAAGAATTACTACTTAAAGAAGTAATTAAATACACAAATAGAGATCATAAATAACTATATAAATTGAAGTTGTTCTATTTTACATCAACCTAGAACAACTTCAATCTTTTACATGAAGACAGCAGCAACCGACATATCAACGAAAATAGATTGGAACAAAATCCGTTCCGATTTCCCCATTCTTTCTAGAACTATCAATGGTAAAAAATTGGTCTATCTAGATAATGGGGCCTCGAGTGAGATGCCGAAAGTAGTTAGCGATAGGATAGATGCGTACCACAAAAATGAGCATGCAAATGTACATCGTGGAATTCATTCCCTAAGCCAAGTAGCTACCGATGCCTATGAAGCAACGCGTACTAAAGTTAAAAACTTAATTAATGCCGGCAGCTTAGAGGAAGTAATCTTTACTACAGGTACTACAGATTCTATAAACCTTGTTGCGCAGTCTTACGGTAGAACACTTTTTAAAGCTGGAGATGAAATTCTTGTCTCTGAAATGGAGCATCATGCTAACATCGTACCTTGGCAAATGATTGCTGAGCAAACAGGTGCAGTGCTTAAAGTGATTTCAATGTCGGAAAAAGGAGAATTGATTATGGAACAATATCATAGTCAATTATCCGACAAGACAAAGATGGTTGCTGTAACACACGTTTCTAATGTTTTGGGAACGGTTAATCCTGTCAAAGAAATAATTGAAGCAGCGCATGCTAGAAATATTCCAGTATTGATTGATGGCGCCCAAGCAGTGCCACATTCTAAAGTGGATGTTCAAGCTTTAGATGCTGATTTTTACGCATTTTCTGCTCATAAAATGTGTGGACCTACAGGTTTCGGAATCTTGTATGGAAAGAAAGAGCTTTTAGAAGCAATGCCACCTTACCGTGGCGGTGGTGATATGATTGATAAAGTTACTTTCGAAAAAACAACCTGGAACGATCTTCCATTAAAGTTTGAAGCAGGTACACCTCCAATTTCTGCAGGAATTGGTTTCTCAACGAGTATCGATTATCTCAATGAGATTGGAATGGAGAATATTGCCGCTAGAGAACATGAGCTGTTAGAATATGCAACCAGCAAGTTGAGCAATATTGATGGTGTTAAAATTTATGGAACGTCCTCTAACAAAGCTTCTGTAATTTCCTTTATGATTGATGGTGTTCATCCAAGTGATGCAGGCACCATACTCGATCAAGAAGGCATTGCAGTGAGAACAGGGCATCATTGCGCCCAACCTATTATGCAACATTACGGCATACCAGGAACGGTACGAGCTTCACTTTCCTTTTATAATAATGAAAGTGATATTGATGCTTTAGTTGATGGAATTGAGCTAGTAAAAGAATTTTTTGGTTAATAAGGAGAAAACATGGCTAAAATTAAAGAAATAGAAAGAACCCCAAATCCAGATGCAATGCGTTTCGTGCTAAGCGAGCCTTTGACAAATGGTGTTACACGCTCATTTGAAAATAGTGGAGAGGCTGAAGGTGATGAACTAGCTTCTGCATTGTTCGCAATAGAGAATGTTATTAACGTTTATTACGTAGACAAATACATTACCGTTACTCAAGATGGAAAAGCAGTTTGGTCTGAACTACTCAGGAAATTAGCTCCTCCAATTCGTGAAGCAGAAGCTCAAGCGGATATTGTTGAAGATGACGAAGTACATGTAAGTAAAGAAGCTCGCGATTCTGATGATCCTCGCCTCATTGAAATCAATAGAATGCTTGATGAGCAAGTTCGTCCTTATCTTTTAGCTGATGGTGGCGGTTTGAAAGTTCTTGGCTTAGAAGGAAATAGATTAAAAGTTCATTACCAAGGAGCTTGCGGTACTTGCCCAACTGCTAGTAGTGGAACTCTTTACGCAATTGAAAGCATGGTTCGAAGAATCGATCCAGAAATTCAAGTATTATCTGTGTAAGTAATGGAAATTAGCATTAGCGAACGAGCTTTAAAACGCCTCGAAACCATTAGAAAAGAGAAAGGTGTTCCTAAAGATGCGTACCTAAAAATTGGTGTAGTTAGTGGGGGCTGTTCTGGCCTCACTTACGATCTCGATTTTAAAGCTGATGTTACACCAGCTGAAAATGATAAAGTTTTTCAGTTTGCTGATATTAATGTACTCGTAGATATGCGAAGTTTTCTCTATTTAGCAGGTACTGAACTTGATTATACAACAGGTTTGGAAGGGCAGGGATTTCATTTTCATAATCCTAATGCTTCACGTACTTGTTCTTGTGGCGAGAGTTTTTCTGTTTAAGAGAAACTCTCCTCTAAACCCAATTATCTACCCATACTATGCAAGAAGAAATCTTAAATAAAGTTAAAAGTAATACTAAACTAGTTACTCTAGATTTGGCCAAACTTTTTCATGATGCGACTCCAATCGCAACTTTAGATATCAAAGACTTTTTGCACATGGAGCTTTTGCTTAAAGAAAAAGATTTCCGTGATAAATTAAACGACTTCGATTGGTCTCAATTTAAGGGGCAATATCTGTCTGTTTATTGCTCAACAGATGCAATTATTGCACCTTGGGCTTGGATGCTTATAACTTCACATGCTAGCGCTTTTGCTAAAGAAGTATTCCAACTATCTGCTGAAGAAATTACACACGAACTCTATCGTCGTAATATTGAAATGTACGACTGGAGCAGATATCAGAATAAGTTTGTACTCTTAAAAGGATGTGGAGATACTTACGTACCTGACTCCATTTACCTATTGGCCACCAATAAGTTAATGCAATCTGCAAAGAAGGTTATGTATGGCGAAGCTTGTAGCTTTGTCCCCGTTTGGAAGGCTTAATTTATCCTCAGTTTTTTTCTTTTTTATCGTTTTAAATTAATTCCTGCCAGAAAATAGCTCTCCAAAAATTTCCCATAATTTGTCGTTTCGTTTAATTTCAGGCTTGATGATTCGTTCTTATTATTTTACTTAACAGGGTGATTATGATTTTGTGTTTTCAAGATTAAGTAGCAACTTTAAGAATGAGTAAAATTCAGCATAGAAAAAAAGACCACATTGAGTTAACTACAACAGGAGCAACTCAATACGCAAAAACGTCTGGTTTTGATAATTACGATTTCAATCATAACGCTTTACCAGAAGTCGATTTCGATAAAGTTTCTACAGAAGCTACCTTTTTAGGCCGAACATTTGCTTTCCCTTTATTTATTTCGTCTATGACTGGCGGCTATGCCGAAGCAACTCCAATTAACGCAATAATTGCGGAATTCTGCGAAGCTCGAAATTTACCATTTGGTGTTGGTAGTCAAAGAGCAATGCTAGAGGATGAGTCTTTAACAGATACCTTTTCTATTGTTCGAAAAAAAGCCCCTAATGCATTTATATGCTCTAATATTGGTGGCGCACAATTGATTGGTGGACTAGCAAAGAGTAAGGTTGAGTTACTTGTAGAAAGTATTGAAGCTAATGCGGTAATTGTGCATCTAAACCCACTTCAAGAATTAATGCAGCCAGAAGGTGACCGAAACTTTAAAGGAATTCTAGAAGGAATACAGCGCTTGGTAGAAGATTCTAGTGTTCCTGTTATAGTAAAAGAAACCGGTGCTGGAATTAATAAGTACAATGCTAAAAGATTACTCAATACAGGTGTATCAGTAATCGATGTTGCTGGCGCAGGTGGTACAAGCTGGGCAAAAGTAGAAAATGCCAGATCTAACAATCTAGATTCAAGTAACTTCTTCAATGAATGGGGAATTTCAACCACGGATTGTCTTTTGGATTTATCTTCCTTGCAATGGGAGAGAAGTTTTGAAGTAGTTGCCTCTGGTGGAATTCGATCTTCTCTAGATATAGCAAAAGCATTATGTCTTGGAGCTTCATTCTCGGCCACAGCTCAACCAATATTAGAGGCAATAGTAACTGATGGTTATAAAGGCTTAGATGAATTGTATCTAGCATGGGATAAAAACCTAAAAATTGTACTTACTCTTTTAGGTTGCACCTCTGTTATTGAACTTAATAAAAGTCATCTTCGCCAAAAATCAGCCCTTTAATGCAATGATAGAATCCGTATATTTGGAGATTATCATTCATCATGGAAAGTATTGAGTTCTACAGCACTACAAAAAGAATTACAACAGTTTATTACCAAAGCACTGGAAGATCTTCCAATTCCGGAATCTCCTCATACCTTATACGAGCCATATAACTATGCTCTCAATGTAGGTGGCAAAAGAATTCGTCCTTATTTAACATTGCTTTCAAATGGACTTTGTGGTGGCGAGTTAGAAGAAGCACTTCCGGCTGCTTTAGCCATCGAGATTCTGCATAATTTCACTTTAGTTCACGATGATATTATGGATTGTGCAGACACAAGGAGAGGGAAACCAAGTGTTTTTAACAAATGGAATGAAAATATTGCCATTTTAACCGGCGATGTAATGTTTGCTGATGCCTTTAGGCAACTTTCTTATTATGGAAGTTCTGATGCTTATACAAAGCAAGAATACGCCGCAATTAATGATGCCTTCATCAAATCTACAATCACAGTATGCGAAGGTCAGGCTTTAGATATGGAGTTTGTTGATCGAAATGATGTTCTTTTAACAGAATACATTCAAATGATTGAAGGAAAAACTTCCGCTTTAATTGTTGGAGCTCTTCAAATGGGAGCAATTTCAGCGCATGCTACAGAAGAACAATGTGCTAAATTAGCTCAAATTGGTGCCGAAATGGGCATTGCATTTCAAATTCAAGACGATTTACTCGATGCAATAGCAGACCCAACTAAATTTGGAAAGAAGCCAGGCGGAGATATTTATGAAGGCAAGAAAACATATCTTACTTTACTTGCGTTACAGCGTGCAGATAAAGACCAAAAGAAAACAATCATAGCAACCTTAGATAAAGAAAAAGCTACTGATTTTGATGTTCAAGAGGTCTTGAACTTATACTCAACGTTAAACGTGATTGAAGATATTAAGATTGAGATACAGAACCATTACAATAACACGTATAGTTTGTTGGATGAATTTAAAGACTCTAAATTCAAACAAGAGCTAAAAAAACTTCTTATCTTTCTACAAAATCGTGATCACTAAATGAATCATCACTCTACAATTTATATGAAGAATATTTTCTTTCTGCTACTACCACTTGTTATCCTTGGAACAGCTTGTAATAACAAGTCTTTAATTCGTCCTGGTGAACCTATCAACATTTCATATGACAAGGCAATGAGCCTATACGAAAAGGGTAAATATAGTGATGCCGCTGAAGCTTTTGAAACAGTAACACGACTTGGAAGAGGCACAAACTATGCACAAAACGCTCAATTTTATTTAGCTGAGAGTTATTTCAAGGATGAGAGGTTTTTATTAGCAGCTGCCGAATATGAGCGCTTTATAAGCTATTTTCCAAGAGATGAAAGAAGGGAAGAGGTTGATTATAAAAGAGCTCTTAGCTTTTATGAGCAAAGCCCTCGATATAGATTGGATCAAAGTCCCACAGGTAAAGCAATAGAATTATTTCAGTTATTTATTAATAATTATCCTAATTCTGAGCTTGTTACTGAAGCAGCTTCAAAAATTGATGATCTTCGTAATAAACTTGCTTTAAAATACTTGAAAGCTGCTGAGTTTTATGCAAGAATTGACATGTTTAAAGCTGCTATTATTTATTACGATTTAACTATCGATCAATTTCCTGAATCAAAATGGTCGGAAGAAGCTTTGGTTCAACAAATTAAAACCTACAACAGATATGCATCTTTAAGTGTTGATATAAAGAAAGCAGAACGTTACCTAAACGCTCTTTCAGCATACGAGAAATTCATCCAACTTTTTCCATCAAGCGAATTACGTGGCGAAGCTGAGAAATTCAGAGATGAAGCAGAGTTGGGTTTAAAAGATGTTCCTTCTAGTTCTGATGAAAATCTATCGTCTACTAATAAGTAACTTTTGAAGAAAATAGGTCTTTTCGGTGGTACTTTCGATCCAGTTCATAATGGGCATGTTTCTATAGCGCGCTCATTTATGAATTCAGGCGTTATAGACGAACTCTGGATTCTCTTAACACCAAACCCTCCTCATAAAAAAGACGGAAAACAGGTCCAATATTCATCAAGGCTAGCTATGCTGAATAATGCGTTTGTTGACCTTCCTGTTACCATATTGACTATTGAGAATGATTTACCAAAGCCTTCTTATACGTTTCAGACTATTCGACATTTGAAAAAAGAACATCCTAACTATGAGTTCTATTTTTGCATGGGTGAAGACAGCCTAGCTCAATTTGATACTTGGAAGTTTTTTAAAGAAATTTTAGAAGAAGCAAACCTTTTAGTTGCAAAACGCCCTGGTAACGGACATAAAAAAGTATTGCCAGAAATTTTATCACAAACTACTTTTGTTTCTCATCAACCTATACCTATTGCCTCCTCAGATATACGAACGGCTTTAGCTAAAGGGGAAGATGTTAAAAATCTAGTACCGCTTGAGGTGCTCAAATTAATTGTAAAAGAACATTTATATCAATAATAACGGAGAAGTAAGAACATGGCTTATTCTAGAAAGAATTTTTTAAAACTAACGGGACTTAGTGCTTTTGCTATTCTAGGTGGTGCAGCAAAACCTTTACTTATCTCTAAAAATTCTACTAAATCACTAATAAAGCCAAATCGTATTTCTCGTACTTCAACATTAGGTTTGATTGCTCCAGCAAGCCCAGTTTATAAGAACAGTGACTTTGATGAGATGCTTATTACTTTAAAAAATCAAGGTTACACACTCAAACTTGGGAAGCATGTTCGAGATCGTCGTGGATTTTTAGCGGGTACAGATAAGGATAGAGCTGCTGATTTAATGAGTATGTTTAAAGACCCTAATGTAGATGCAATTCTTTGTGTACGAGGAGGTTGGGGCTGTAACCGTATACTCGATTACATCGATTTTGATGTGATTAAAAACAACCCTAAACCACTAATAGGGTTTAGCGACATCACAACGCTGCACATGTCTATTGCAGCAAAAACGGGTTTGGTAAGTTTTCATGGGCCCGTAGGCACTTCTGATTGGAATGAATTTACTCAAACAAGTTTCGACAATGTGCTTATTAAGGGTGCTCCAGAAGAATACCTAATACCAGAAGACGATCTTTATAAGGCATACACCATCCGTTCAGGAAAGGCGACAGGTCCTATTTATGGTGGCAATTTAACAGTTCTTACAGCAATGATTGGCTCTAATTATTTACCAGATTTTAAAGATTCAATTTTATTCTTAGAAGATGTTGGCGAAAGTGTTTATAGAATCGACAGAATGCTCACTCAACTTAAATTGGCTGGTATTCTAGATAATATTAGTGGGTTTATTTTTGGACAGTGTACCGACTGTAAAGCTGGCGAGAATAGTTTAACCCTTAATCAAGTTTTAGACGACCACATCAAACCATTAGGTATTCCAGCATATTATGGCGCCATGATTAGCCACGAAGCTAAAAATGTAACTATCCCTGTGGGAATGAATGCTGAAATGAATGCTGATTCGATGAGCTTTTCAATTAATCAGCCGTCAGTTATTTGATTAAAGTTTAATGATGATTTGAAATAATTTCCGTTTATTAGGCCAACGGAGAATTTTTCAATTAAACTTTAATTTTATGAATTCACATTACTATCAAAAAAAGGGGGCGTACCTAGCAGTATTCCTCTTTTCCCTGTTTTCAATAAATGCTACAGGTGCAGTTGCACTTCAGAATTTACAGCAGGAGCAAAGTAGCTACCAAGCAAAAGAGCTACTAGCTGATACTACTAAAATTCCCAAAAAGAGTAGTAAACTCCCCCTAGACCCTGGCAGGCTTATCGATATAGAAAGCTCTGAGGCAACATGGATGTCCTTAGATGTAAGTCCCGATGGAAAGCATCTTGTATTCGATTTTCTCGGCGATATTTACCAAATGCCTATTGAAGGCGGCGAGGCTACACAAATTACGGATGGTATGGCCTTTGATACACATCCTCGTTATAGCCCTGATGGTAAATTTGTTCTGTACACTTCAGATGCCGATGGTAATGAAAATCTTTATTACATCAATCTAGAAGATACATCTGATATCACTCAAGTTTCTAAAGGTGATAAAGATTTATTCCCAGCTGCAGATTGGACACCAGATGGAAAGTACATCGTTGCTTCAAAAGGTACCAGAATGCCTAAATTGTGGATGTATCATAAAGATGGTGGAAGTGGCACTGCTTTGATTTCAGAGCCAACAAGTTTAAAGACAATTGACCCTGCTGTTAGCCACGACGGGCGTTACGTATATTTTTCTAGAAGAAATGGATCTTGGAACTACAACGCACAACTTCCTCAATACCAAGTTGGTCGTTATGATAGAGAAACAGGACAAGTTAGAAATATAACTTCTAGATATGGCTCTGCTTTTACCCCTGTGTTATCAAATGATGGAAAATGGCTTGTTTATGGCTCAAGATATGAAGACAAAACAGGCTTGGTGCTTAGAGAGCTTTCTACTGGTGAAGAACGATGGTTGGCTTACCCAGTACAAAGAGATGATCAAGAATCGCAAGCTGCAATGGGTGTGTTACCAGGAATGTCATTTACACCTGATAGCAAGTCACTCATAGCTTCTTATGGTGGTAAAATTTATAAGATTCCTGTTTCTGGCGGTAGTGCCACTGAGATTCCATTCTCTGTAAAAACACAGCTAGAAGTTGGACCAGAAGTATTTTTTAAATATCCAATTTCAGATGAAAAAGAAGTGTTGGCAACCCAAATTAGGGATGCAGTTCCTTCTCCCGACGGCAAAACCTTGGTTTTCACAGTACTCAATGATATCTACATTCAAAGTATCCCAGAAGGAAAACCAAAACGTCTAACTTCAACTCCAGAAATTGAAGCAAACCCAGTTTGGTCTCCAGATGGCAAAACCATAGCTTTTGTTAGATGGAGTGATGAAGATGGGGGCGGAATATTCAAAGCCAATCCATTCAGCAAGCGTTTTAATCCCACAAAACTAACAAAAGAGCCAGGAATTTATAGCTCACCTGTTTGGTCGAATGATGGCGAAAAAATTGTTGCTTTCAGAGGATCTTCAAGAACCTATAAAGAAGCTATTGGCCCAGGCGCATTTGCCTCAACCGATGATTTAATCTGGATTTCAGCGAAGGGTGGTAATAATAATTTAATTGATAAATCTAACGGGCGTTCTAATCCTCATTTTGTTAAAAACAGTGATAGAATTTTTTTAAATAGAAGAGGAACTCTAGTTTCTATAAGATGGGATGGAACTGACGAAAAAGAACACGTTAGTATTTCAGGAATCACTACACGAGGATTTTCAGTTGAGGAATCACATTCAAATGGAGCTGATGTTATGCAAAACATCCTTCATCCGGAAGATTATGCAAAAGAGAATAATCCTCCTTCACGTGCTGAAATGATAACGATGGCACCAACAGGTGATCAAGCTTTAGCTCATATAAATAACGATATTTACGTTGTTACAGTACCAGTTACAGGTGGTAAAACACCTAAAATATCTGTTGCTAATGCAGCCAATGCTAATTTCCCTTCAAAAAAATTAACCAAAATCGGTGGACAGTTCCCTTATTGGAGTTTCGATGCAAAGCAAGTTCATTGGTCAATTGGTAATGGTCATTTTATCTACAATTTAGATGATGCAAAGGCTTTTGAAGACAGTGTAAAAGCTGCTAAGAAGTTAGAAGCAGAAAAGAAAAAAGATGAAGATTCTAAAAAGGATGACTCTAAAGATAAAGATGGCGAAGATTCTGATTCAGATGAAACCAAAAAAGATTCTAAAGAAAAGAAAAAGGATAAAAAAGAAGCTCGTTACGAGCCAAAAGAGTTAACTATCGAAGTTTATTACACTCGAGATATTCCTGAAAGTACCGTTCTTTTGAAAAATGCCCGAGTTATAACGATGAAGGGTATGGAAGTTATTGAAAACGGTGACATCCTTATCAAGAATAACCGAATTGCTCAAGTTGGGACAAATATAACTGCTCCAAAAGGTGCTGAAATCATTGATCTAACTGGAAAAACGGTTACTCCTGGTTTTGTTGATACTCATGCTCACATGTGGCCAATTTGGGGAATTCATAAGCAACGAGTATGGAACTATGCTACAAACCTTGCCTATGGTGTAACTACAACACGTGATCCTCAAACAGCAACAACGGATGTTCTTACCTACTCAGATATGGTAGAAGCCGGGATGATGGAAGGACCTCGTGTTTATTCCACAGGACCAGGTTTAGGCTATTGGGCTTATAACATCAAAAGTTTAGATGAAGCAAAAGATGCGATGATGCAGTACAGCAAGTACTATAAAACTAAATACATCAAAATGTACTTGGCTGGAAATAGAAAGCAACGTCAATGGATATTGATGGCTGCACGCGAACAAGAAATAATGCCAACAACTGAAGGTGCTTTAGATTGGAAATTGAATCTTACTCAAATGATTGATGGTTACCCTGGTCATGAGCATTCATTCCCAATTTATCCAATCTACAATGATATAGTTTCTGCGGTTTCACAAGTTAAAATGGCCGTTACCCCAACCTTGCTTGTTTCTTATGGCGGCCCTTGGGCTGAGAACTATTATTATTCTCGTGAAAATCCTTTTGATGATCCGAAATTAAGCTATTTTATGCCTTACGAAGAGCTTGCGGGTAAATCTAGAAGAAGACCAGGCTGGTTCAGAGATGATGAGCATGTGTTTAAAAAGCATGCTGAATTCATTAAGGATTTGGTTGATGCAGGCGGTTTATCTGGCGTAGGAAGTCATGGCCAACTTGAAGGCTTAGGATACCATTGGGAACTTTGGTCTATTGGCTCAGGGGGACTAACGCCTCACGAAGCGTTACGTGTTGCAACTATAATTGGCGCAGAATCTTTAGGTCTTGATGGCGACCTAGGATCTATAGAAGCTGGTAAACTAGCTGATTTGGTTATTATGAATAACAACCCATTAACAAACCTTCGTAATTCAAATAGTATCAAATACGTTATGAAAAATGGTCGGTTATATGATGCAAATAATCTAGATCAGGTTTATCCAGAGAAGAAAAAGGCAAAACCTTTTCCTTGGCAATCTCCAAATCCTGGAGAACTTGAAATACCAGGTGTAAATAAATAAACCAAAAGAGGCTCCTAAATGGAGCCTCTTTTATTTTGGGTAGCTGATAAATGGTCTATAGTTTTTCCGTCTAAACTCAAATATGAACCCATCAAATCTGCAGTAAGGCAAGAGTGTATTGGAAGGACAGGAATTACATCTCCGACTTTAATCTTGCCAAAATAATCGTCAGTACAAGCAATAATACCGTGTTCTTGAGAGATTGATTTCATAAAGCAATTTTCAATAACATTTCCCCAACCATTATCCTTTGATTCGGCTACAACACCATAGTATGGAGTATTAGATTCATCTAGCAAAAACTCTTTAGACAAATGAACTGCACCACCGTGAATCAATATTTCTTTGCGGTCTTCGTATTTTGCTACAACAGGGCAGTATAAAGCCAACGCGATATCTTCCTCTTTACAGCTTCCAATCATAACCTGCATCCAGTCAAAAAAAACGAAATTGCCAGGACTAATCTGTGTAACGTCTCCAAAATCTTCTAAAATTGAACAGGAGGGAGTATCACCAAAACAGACAGGAGAGTTAAAGTACTCTTTTAAGTTAGAAATCTTACGCAATACAGAGTTTGCTACATCTCTAACTTCATCGGTTCCTTTACATTTATAAGTATGGCCAGCGTGTAAATAAAATCCAGCGAAGTTCAAGATCGAAGAAGAGTCTATACTGTTTTTAAGGCGCTGTACATCAGAAACACTTTCCATAGACAACCCACTTCTACCATAATCTGGATCTAATTCGATGTAAGCATGAATCGGATGTTTTATATTTTCATCCAAATAAGTAACTACTTCCTCATCCACAACTAGAACACTAAGTTTAATATTTGAGCAAAGCTTATTTAGTTTATCGATCTCAAGAATATTAATTGGAAAGGCGATGGTAATGTCCTTCCAGCCGGAATCAATAAAATATTCAGCCATATTAATAGATGATACGGTAATTCCAGTAACCCCTTGCTGCTTAAAAGATTCTGAAATATTCACTGATTGATGTGTTTTAAAATGAGGCCTAAACTCAACACCAAGATTATCAGCTTTTTCTTTCATCACCTTGATGTTTGTGTTTATAATAGACTCGTTAATTACAAGAGTAGGAGAGGTTATGCCAGTCACTTTTTGAAGAGTTTTTTTATGAATATGGATTAATATAAAAATTAAATGATCTATTCAGATATGCTGTATAAATAAAAAGAATTTAATGGCATCAAATGATGAAGATGAACTTAATAAGCGTTATTTTTAAACATGAGCGATTCCCCTAAAAAAATTATTGGCAGGCTAGAATATATTGATTTACCTGAGTGGGATATTCAAGATATCGAAGCAAAAATTGATACTGGAGCTTATTCCTGTAGTTTACATTGTCATAAAATAGAATTGTTAAAAAAAGATGGGTTAGATATTGTTCGATTTAATTTACTAGACCCCGACCATCCCGCTTATAATGATAAACTTTTTGAACTTCCTGTTCATGACGTAAGAGACGTTAAAAGCTCTAATGGACTCTCAGAGAAAAGAGTATTTGTAAAAACTACAATCTCAATGTTTAATAAAATATATAAAATTGAACTTTCTCTCGCTGATCGCTCAGAAATGAAATATCCATTACTAATTGGTAGAAATTTTATTAATAGAAAATTTCTTGTCGATGTTTCCAAAACCAACCTTTCTAACAAAAAATAATGCAAGAAACACCTATTAATATTGGCATTCTATCAAGAAATTCAGGACTCTATTCCACAAAAAGACTTGTCGAAGCTATTGAAAGTCGTGGACATAATGCCTTCGTAATTGATCATTTAAAATGTGATATCATCATTGAGCAGGATAGACCTGACATTTATTTTAATGGAGAAAGCTTATCTCATTTAGATGCTGTAATCCCTAGAATTGGGGCTTCTGTAACTTTTTACGGTACGGCAGTTGTACGTCAATTTGAAATGATGGGCATATTTACTGCTGTTGAGTCTCAATCGCTAGTTCGTTCTCGCGATAAACTTAGAAGTTTGCAGATTTTAGCTAGTGCGGGAGTTGGTTTACCTAAAACTGTTTTTACTAATTATTCGAAAGAGGTAAACAGCTTAATTGACTCGGTTGGTGGAGCCCCACTTATCATTAAATTATTAGAAGGCACACAAGGTTATGGAGTTGTACTAGCTCCAACAAAAAAAGCTGCTCAATCAATAATTGAGGCTTTTCATAGCATGAAGGCTAGAGTTATCGTCCAAGAATTTATTCAGGAAAGTAAAGGTGCTGATATTCGTGCTTTTGTTGTGGATGGTAAAGTTGCTGGCGCAATGAAAAGACAAGGTAAAGAAGGTGAATTTCGCTCTAATTTGCATCAAGGTGGTTCTGGAAGCTTAATTAAACTTACGAAAGCTGAACGTGAAGCCGCTCTTACTGCAGCTCAAGCAATGAGGTTGCCTATTGCTGGCGTTGACCTGTTACAGTCGGCTAGAGGGCCTTTAATCTTGGAAGTAAATTCTTCGCCTGGTTTAGAAGGCATCGAAAAAACAACGGAAAAAGATATTGCAGGCAGCGTTGTTAACTATGTTATAAATGCCGTTGAAGAAATAAGAAATAAGCCAAAACGTAGGCGTAAAATTAAAAGTAATGCCTGAAGTTATAACCATAAATAAACAAAAAGTTGGTTTAGGTGAGCACGCTACTATCAATTTCAATATTGCTAGACTTCCTACTTATACTAGTATAGATATTCCCGTTCATATTTATCGCTCAAATATCGATGGCCCAGTTTTATTGTTAACAGGAGGCCTACACGGCGATGAAATTAACGGTGTTGAGATTATTCGAAGAATGATTGAAACAAAGAAGATTATTCCAGAAAAAGGAACCGTTGTTGCTATACCTATTGTAAATATTTATGGATTTATTCAGAATGCTAGAGGTTTACCTGATGGAAAGGATATCAACAGAAGCTTCCCCGGCTTAAAAGACGGTTCTTTAGCCAAGCTTATTGCATATACGTTGATGAAAGATATCATTCCTCATATCGATTGTGGAATAGACTTTCATACTGGAGGTGCTAGTAGATCTAATTTCCCTCAAATAAGAGTTTCATTCAATAGTTCTAAAGCACAGAAATTAGCAGAAGCTTTTGCTCCTCCTGTTATTCTAGATTCTCCTTTGATATCAAAATCATTTAGAAGTGCTTCACACAAAAAAGGGAAACCTATTATTGTTTATGAAGCAGGGGAGTCTTTACGGTTTGATGAATTGGGTATTACTGAAGGAATTAACGGCACTCTACGTTTGATGAAGTATTTGGGAATGAATTCGTCAACACCACTTTCAGCTAAAACAGATAGAGAAATAAGAACTTATTTAAAATCTACGTGGCTTAGATCTAAAAATGCCGGTTTATTTCAACCTAAAGCCAAACTTGGAGATATTTTGGCTAAAGGAAGCTTATTGGGATATATTAACGACCCTTATGGGGATTTACACACAAAAGTGATTGCTCCTAAAGATGGACAAATTATTGGGCTAAATTATAGTCCAGTGGTTCATAAGGGCGATGCACTCATTCACTTTGCTTACAACAACTAAATTTTGAATCATTGGATTACGACTTACTTTTTACAATTATAACAAAAAAATCTTGGAGAACAGCTTCAAGCACGGGCGAATATTCACCTGAATCATTAACTACAGAAGGTTTTATTCGTTGTATACCCGACAAAGAACTTGAAGCCTATGCCAATAGCCAATTTGGACCTACCGATGAGCTATTACTTATTGTAATCGACCCTCTTCGAATTCAAGTTCCTATAAAGCACGAGAAAGTAGGAGACATTTCTTATCCTCTTATTTATGGTAGTTTAAGTTTAGATGCTATTATTGAGAAAATTAAATTACCTAGGGATAACAAAGGGAAGTTTATGATTTCAATTAAGCATTACGATTAAAAACTTTGGAAGTGTCGATTTGTTTTGTAGTTAATGAGTTTTCAAATTCCTCGAAGGCAGGAACTTTTATTCATGAGTATGAGCCTCAAATCTCCAAAACATTTCCAAAAGCATCTATATATTATATCAACAACTTAGATAATATAGATCAGGTTGTTAGTAATGCTGTAAACTCATTTAATACCATCGTTGCATGTGGTGGCGATGGTACTATTCAATGTGTTGCGAAACATGTTTTTATTGCTGGTAAAACACTAGGCGTTATACCATTAGGTAGTGGAAATGATTTCGCTAAAAGCATTGGTGTGTTACCTAAGCAACATATTTCCTATTATTTAGACATTCTAAAGAAATCTAAAATTACTGAAATAGATTTCCCATCCGTAAATGAAACCTTGTTCTTAAATACGGTTGGAATTGGCTTTGACGGCCTTACAAATATATATGCACAGAGAATGTCTCATGTGAAAAGTGGGCTTAAATATACCTTAGCTGGAATCAAGGCTTTCTTTTTGGCCAAGACTTTTACAATATCCGTACAAACTTTAAATACATATTTTACAGAAAATGTATGGATGATTGTTTTAGCGAATGGAGCTTTTGAAGGAGGGAAGTTCCACATTTCACCTAGCTCTATTAATACTGATGGAAAAGTAGAACTTGTAATATTTCCAGCGTTTAGTAGAATAAAATTAGGGTATGCATTTCTTAAATTAAGCTTCGGACTTGAGTTAAATAGCTCTTATTATAGATGTTTATCTGTTCAAAAAGCACGTCTCAATTTCCCTAAAAGCCAACCAGCACATTTAGATGGAGAATTATTTTCAATCGATAAAGCGGCTGATTTAGCCATTAACAACCGAAAAATACGGGCTATAATGGCATAGAATTGCTATTCATATAATCTTCATTTTTATCGGATATAATCCATTATCAATAAATAATGATGGAGGTTCAAATGAGAAAGCCAGTAAAAATTATCGACCGTCCTAACGATGACCATAAAGATTATCTCATCCGTTTAGAATTAGGAGTAATTGCTTCGCTTTTAATTTTTTTAGTTGTATTTAAAGTACAAATTCAATCTAATGAAGTTAAAGATGTATACACTGTTGCGGTCCAAGAAGTCGTAGAGATTGAGGACATCGTTCAAACAAAACAGGAAATTAAAGCACCACCACCACCAAGACCAGTTATCCCAATTGAGGTGCCTAATGATGAAGTTATAGAAGACGAAATCATTAATATTGATGCAGAACTTAATATGGATGAAATGGTTGAACTTCCACCAGCTCCACCACAATTCGACGAGAATGAAGAAGCTGAGGAAGAAGAAATTTTTGTAGTGGTTGAACAGCCTCCAGTATTAATAGGTGGTATTCAAGGTGTTCAAAAGAAAATTGTATATCCAGAATTAGCCTTAAAAGCTGGTATAGAAGGTAGAGTAGTAATACAATTTGTAATTGATAAGGAAGGAAATATCAAAGATCCAGTTGTTGTAAGAGGAATTGGAGGTGGATGCGATGAAGAGGCTATAAGAGCATTACAAGCTTCCAAATTTAGACCTGGTTATCAAAGAGGTATTCCTGTATCAGTAAGATATACTGTACCAATTTCATTTAAAATCAATAAAAGTAATAGCTAAGCTAACTTAAGCCTGTTAGTTAATAAAGAAAAAGCTACTTAACGGTAGCTTTTTCTTTATGTATAAACTTTATCGATAGACGATTTAAGCTCTTCAAAATTGATTGGTTTAATCAAATAATCCACATAGTTAGTGGCTTCAGCTCGAGTCTTATTATAATTATCAGAATTGCCAGTAATAAATATAACAGGGATGTTGTAGTTAAGTTTCTGGAGTTCTAAAACTGCTTCAATTCCGTCGATATTATCTTCAAGCATAATATCCATCAAAATAAGATCAGGATTTAATTCCTTTGCTGAGGTAATAGCTACTTGACCTTTTGTTGCCGTACCGACAACAGAATGTGACAGTCTTTCAACCATTTTAGACAGCAACAAGGATAATACTTTGTCGTCTTCGACAATAAGAATATTTAGGTTTTCTTTATTTATCATCCTTAAAGATAATGAATATTATAAGTGGTTCCACATTTATTATGGTGTAATAGCTATGTTATTGTTTTAGTATAGAATGATATAAGTGTCGTATAATATATATTATGTAAAGTTGTATTAAATCAAACCTACTAATACTTCCTGTACTTTGGCAAAGTTTGGTAAGTCACTAGCGTTTTCTAACACCTCTGAAAAGCGTATTTGACCTTCTTTGTCTATCAAAAACGTAGACCGTTTAGCCACTCCTTTCATTCCGAAAAAATCTTCGTACAGTACGCCATACTCCTGAGCCACTGTTTTATTAAAATCACTTAACAATTGAAAGTTCAGATTCTGAGAGTTCTTAAACTCTTTTAGTGTAAAGAATGAATCAATGCTTATGCCCAATATCTCAGCGTCTAGACTTTCATATAGTTTTAAGTTATCTCTAATACTACACAGCTCCTTGGTACATGTGCCAGTAAAAGCCAAAGGGAAAAAAAGCACTAATACATTCTTTTTCCCTTTATAACTTTCTAAACTTACATCTTCACCTAAAGTATTTTTAAGGGTGAAATTCGGAGCTATTTTAAGGGGTTCTTCTTTCATCTTCTAAATTTAAAGTTTTATTGTTTTTACTAACCAAGCCTTGGCTTATTAAAATAATAGCAACACCCAATATGAATATCGAAATTGAGCTGTAATCTTTAAAAAACCAAAATAAAATGTAAGAGCTTAAAAATAATACAGCTCCAGAAAGCAATAAAAGATGATTTCTATACTTAATTTGATGAATTACTATAATCAACAACCCTACTGTAATTGCCCCACCTTGGTAAGTTGCTATTACTAAGTTCTCTATTACTTTTGTATTCATAATAACAGGATAAAACAGAAAGCTTATAAGTGGCATTAAACTGAAATATGCGGGAAAGCGTGCAAAAACAGGTTTTGAGTCTCTTACAAGGGCGAAAAGTGCGCAAAGGCAAAAGATAATAGCGCTTAAATTTGCCCATTCCCTACCTTCTAAGCTAAATATTACAAGTATAGAGCTCGTAAAAATGGAAAGAACTGATAGAGCGAATAAACTTGAAGAAAGTGTTTTACTGTGTAAAACAACTGGTAATAATATGTAAGCGCTATAAAATGAAACTATAGCTAAATATACTCCAATCCATTGCTCAATTAGCATTACTATAATCCCTCTTTTTACAGATTTCCTTCCTTCTGAAATTGTTTGTTCTGAAAAGAAAGAATCAAATCTGCGATCTCCTTAAGTATAATGCGCTCCTTTCTAACCATTGATTGAACAAAAGAAAATAAGGTGATAGAGTCTCTCCCCTTTACAATTGTTTTTTCCCAATCAATGATTGGCCTGTTTTCAATCATCATAATGATTGCAGCACGATGTTTAGCAATTTTATATAGAATCTTTTGAACATCTTTGGCTTTATCGTTATCCATTTCAAAAGTTTCTTCAGGATCTAAATAAGAATTTAGATTAATAGGCCGATTATTATAAAGTGTACTCTCTATAACCTTACGAAAGTATTCCTGCTGAGCGTGATCCAAAAATAGTAATGTCTCAACTATTGAACTACCGTTTTTAGCAGGTTTCTCCATGTATGGAACTGTATCAATCACATACTTTAAAGCTTCGGCTTCGTGTTCAAGATAGGCTACATCGTTAACTAGGCTTAAAATCTGCTCGTTTGTAATCACTTTAATACTTTAATACTTAAAATTTGAATTAATACTGTCTGTCTTAATAGGCAAACATCTACGAATGGCTTAAAATTAAGTTAAGCTAAACTATCAAAAAAATTGTTTGTAAACTTATTTCTGCCGGAATACCATGGTTATTGGTACCCCAACAAAGCCATAATGCTCTCGAATTTTATTTTCAATATAGCGTCGATAATTTGCTGGTAAATCTTCCGGGTTATTCATAAAGAACTTGAATACAGGAGGATTACTTTTTACTTGTGTTGCATACTGAATTTTAAGATGACGCCCCCTCTTCATTGGTAACGGACGTGAACTTAATATCCCTTCTAGAAAGGTATTGAAATCGGAAGTTGAAATTTCCTTTTTACGCTCTTCAATCACTTGCGCAGCCAAATCCATCACCTTATTTATTCTCTGCTTGTGTAGAGCTGAGATTGTAAGAATAGGCACGTAATCAAGCATTGGTACAGCTTCGTGAATGTATTCCTCAAACTGCTTAACGGTATTAGTTTCTTTATCAGTAACTAAATCCCATTTGTTTAGCAAAATGATAAGTGCTTTGTTGAATTTTTCAGCTTCACGCAAAACGCGTTTATCTTGATCTTCAAATCCACGCATAGCATCAAGCATAAGAACAGCTACATCACACTCTTGGATAGCACGAGCTGTTCTAACTGTACTATAAAATTCGATATTCTCTTTAACCTTTGCTCTCTTACGAAGTCCCGCGGTATCTACAAGTGTATAATCTTTTCCATTATAACTAAACTTACTGTTAATTGAATCGCGTGTTGTACCAGCAATTTCAGTAACTATAGAACGTTCATCATTGAGTAAAGCATTTACAAGGCTACTTTTACCAACATTCGGTCTACCAATAAATGCAATTTTTGGGAAGCCATCATCTTCGTCTTCAGGCTGACTTTCAGGAAACAATTCTACAACTTTATCGAGCAACTCTCCTGTTCCTGTACCACTAATTCCCGAAATCGGGAATATCTCATCGAATCCCAGTTCATAAAATTCATTAGCATCAAGCCTTCTCATTTCATTATCGGCTTTATTTGCCACGAGTAAAACAGGCTTTTTCTGCTCACGTAAAAGCTTAGCTACAGATTTATCTAGAGTATTAATTCCCATTTCTGTGTCTACAACAAACAGCACTACATCAGATTCTTCTAGAGCAATATGAACTTGTTCTCGAATACCAACAACCATAACATCCATATCATCAGGAAGATAGCCGCCTGTATCAATTACGTTAAAGTCTACACCATTCCAATAAGACTGGCCATAATGGCGATCTCTAGTTACTCCATATTCATCATGAACAATGGCTTTTCTTTTGCCAATAAGGCGATTAAATATTGTGGATTTGCCTACATTAGGTCGGCCTACTATGGAAACTACCGGAAGCATTTTATAAATTGTATTCTTAGATTTCTTTAAGCCACAAAATACGGAATTTTTATCACTTATTATCAGCTATGCTTCAAAGCTTTTATTTAAATATGGGGTTCGTAGGAGCTCTACTTTTTTCACTAGGAATTTTCCTTCTTTTCATTTGTTGGATTGCTGGTATTGCCGGGATAACACTTCCTGTAGATGGTGGAAAACCAAGGGGTTCCACTTGGCAAATAGTGGTTTCAATTGTATTTCCGCCCTATCCTATTGCATGGATGATATTTGTTATGAACGAACAACGTAAGTTTTTAAAGAACAGCAATAACAATTTACGTGCTTAGTTCTGAGGTTTGATTTTCATCAGGTTGAGCTAATGTGCGTTCCTCCTCGAGCATCCATTGTTCCACATTCTTCTGTTCTATTTCTGTGATAAATCTACTTGGTTGAGTGAAGTAATCACCATATGAAGATTGAGCTATTGAAGGATAACAGTAGTATAGCATGTTTTTTGCTCTGGTTGTAGCTACGTAAAAAAGCCTTAATTCTTCATCCAGTTTATCAGCATCATCCACAGAGTATGCCGAAGGAATAATTCCATCTAAGCACTGCAAAACAAAAACGTGTTCCCACTCTAATCCCTTAGCTGAGTGAATGGTACTTAGTATTAATGGTGCTTCATCTTTTGTCTTGGGTTCAGTATCAACTGCAGTTGCACTAATTGGATCTAGAGCAAGCTCCTCAAGCATTTTTTCTAAACTTGTATAGTTCACGGAGATATTAACAAACGCTTCTAAATCCTTGATGCGCTTTGGATAATCGTCATATCTTTTTTGGCAAAAAGCACGGTAATACTCCACAACTTTAGAAACCGTTTGAGAAACGGTAAGCGTTTCATCTTTCAATCCAATCAAAAGCTTACTCAGCTCTTTCATTTGAGAAACATATGCTTTACTAACAGTATCTGCTAAGTCAAGTTGGTAAGGATTTTTTGAAAGTTTAATCCACTCAAACATATCTTGTGCAGTTTTAGGGCCAATGCCATCAATTAGCATAAGAACCCTATTCCAAGCAATAGTATCCATTGGATTAACTATAACCCTTATGTGAGACAACACATCTTTTACGTGAGCTGCCTCTGTGAACTTCTGTCCACCATATTTTACGAATGGAATGTTTTTTCGCTTCAACTCTATCTCTAGGTCATATGAGTCTCTACCACTTCTAAACAGTACAGCCAAATTATTTAGGTCGGTTCCTTGCTCTCTTAGGCTTAGAACTACCTGTGAGATAAATCGACTTTGATCATGTTCAGTTTGTGCCTGTACTAAGGCTACTAACTCCCCATCCTCTCTACTAGTGTAAAGAGTTTTATTAAACTTAAAGCTAGCCTGGCTTAAAACACCATTTGCGACTTCCAGAATTTGTGGAGTTGAACGGTAATTTTCTTCAAGTTTTATCAAAACTGTATTCTCAAACCTTTTTGGGAAATCCATAATGTTTTGATGATCTGCACCTCTAAAAGAGTAAATACTCTGAGCATCATCACCAACAGCCATAACATTTCTATGAACTTTAGAAAAAAGCTCAACAAGTTCAGCTTGTAATTTATTGGTGTCTTGATACTCATCAACCATTACAAATTTATGCTGATTGGCGACTATTGCTCCTATATCATGATGGTGCTCAAGGAGTTGTTTCGTTTTTATAAGCAGGTCATCAAAGTCCATTACAAAGTTTTTCTCTTTGTACTCGGCATAATTATGGGCAACTTTTTCAATTGCATCTACAGTTTCGACAAACTGGGGATACTGCTCCATAACCACAACTCTAAGATCAAGATCTTTATTAATCGAAGTGCTTATCATTGATAAAAGAGTGTTCTTGTTAGGAAACCTAATTTTTTTCCCAAGTTTCAACCCTGTTCTTACGAATTGAATCACTTCTAGGGAATCTGCGGTATCTATTATTGTGAAGTTGTTTGGAAAGCCAATGTATTCGGCATAACGATGTAATATTTGGCTACAATAAAAGTGGAAGGTACCTCCTTTTACTTGTTTACATCTGTCATCTAATACTTTACTTGCTCTTTCTAACATCTCAGATGCAGCTCTGCGAGTAAAAGTTAGAAGTAGAATTTGAGAAGGATCTACCCCACTTTCGATTAATCTAGCCACTCTATGAATGAGTGTTCGAGTTTTACCTGTTCCTGCACCCGCTATCACTAAAGCTGGTCCATTTTGGTGAAACACCGCTTTTAGTTGCTGAGCATTTAACAAATCCTGATAAGGAATAGTGAAATCCTCAGGTCTAATTAGTAACGGCTCTCTGGTTAATGTGAATTTTTTCATGCAGGAAAATAACAATCCTACTTTATATGTAAAAATAATGTGTACGCTAATTATAACTAACCCACAGGAACGTTATAACAAATTATAAAGTGACTGCATGGGTATAAAAAAAGCCAGTTAAAGAAATTAACTGGCTTAAAATTGAGTGCTTTAATTAGAATGTGGGATTAAAGCGAACCCAGAAGGCAGTGTAGCCTTGAGAGTCTGCAAACGGAGTTGCTAATTCAAATCTGAGAGACCCTAAGCCAATTCCTGCTCCAATATTGTGAGTAAGTTTATTGGTACTGAAAGAGCTAAAACCATCAAATGGATCTTTATTATCAGACAAATAATTTGTTGTCCACCCTGAATCAAGGAAAACAGATAAACTAACGCCATCTGTCTCTATTTGGTTCATTCTGATGCTACCTATACTACCAAAAACAAGTTCAGCATTGTTCAATATCATCCTATTTCCTGAGTAGAATTTATAACCGCTTGCACGCATTGTACCAATGCCACCTAAAGCAAACTGTTTAAAGCCTGGTGCTATACCAGTAATTGAACCAACCATCGTTCTTGTTTTAAGAAGTGTGTTCCTGTCTAATTTAAGATAATTGGTAGATGCGACTTGGAATTTATTGTAGCTAAAATCATTCTTAAGCTTACCAATATCTGCTAACTCGGTTTTAATCTCTAGTTTGGAATTAAATACTCTTTTGTAGGATGGTTTTTTGTTGATTGTAAGATTTAGTCCAAAATTTTCTTGGTAAAGCCTATCTGTAGAATTATCTATCGCAGGATTCACTCGCCCCATATTCCCTCCTTTAAAAAGAGAATAATCTTTATTATTTGCTAATGAGCTAAAAGTTGTAGCGTTATAACTACCCGAAACTTGAATCTTCTTACTTAGATTAATTTCTGTATAAAATTGAAATCCTTCTGCTTTATAGTAGTCTTGAAAATCATATCCCGTAATTAATGCGGTAACAGAATTCTCTAGTTGATTGGTACGCCATCCGTCATCTGTTGTAGAAACATTGATTATTTGGGCACCAACTACAAGCGATCTAGATAATTTCTTATTCGCCTCAGCTCTATATTGCCATTCTTTTAGGCCTGTGGAATAACCAATTTGACCATTTAGGGTCAACCCTTCTACATGTAAAAGTCCAAAATTGTCATTTGTAAGATCTGAGCCGAATCCAAGAAAAAGCCCTTCTACTCTATTATATCTTAAAGAATGTGAATATGGTACGAACTGGTTTATCCTAGCTTCATTATAGAAGTAATCCCCATTTGAAACATTTTCATGATTAAATTTCGGAATATGAGTTGAAACTTTAACATTCTGAGCAGCTATTGGCGCTACTGTAAATAAACAAATACTGAAAATTATTGCAGTTAAGTTCTTCATAGTAAAACCTCAATTATTAGAATTTACTCAAATAAAATAATTATATAATTCTTTTCAAAATACTAATTATCAATACTTAGCGAGTAAAGATTAAATAGGTAACCCTTTAAAGGGTGCCTATTATCCTAAATGAAGTATGTTCAATTACTAAATATATTTATTAAAAACTGAATATGAGTATTTAAATCAGTTTCTATCAACTCGGCTCCTTTTCTAATATCCTCTCGCGGAACACTTTCAGCGAACTTGAGAGTTTTAAGTTTTTTAGTAACTGATTTTACACTCATTCCTTTATATCCTTCTGGGCGCATCAAAGAAACAGCATGAATGAAGCCACTCAGTTCATCACAGGCAAATAGGTAGCAATCAAGTTCAGCAGTAGGGTTTTTGCCTGTACGTTCCGGAGCGTGCGCCTCTATAGCTTGCAAAAGTTCATTTGGGAAATTGTAAGGTGGTAATATTTCATTAAGAGCTTTTTTAGGGTGCTCGTCTGGGTATTTCTCCCAATCAAGATCGTGCAATAACCCAGCGGCCCACCACATATCTATAGTACTCTGGTCTTTGCCAAGTTTTATTGCATAAGCTTCTGTGGCTTTAGCCACCATTAAAGAATGATTTAACAAACTCTCATTGTCTATATATTCATTCAATAATGCGAGTGATTCTGCTCTTGTAATCATTTTAGAAGATTGTTAATTATTTCCTGTAAATTCAATAAAATTTTATGAAGCATTTTAAATGAAAAACGACAATATCTAAAATGCTTTTTTTTAAAGATTAAAAAATCAGAAAATAAAATCACAGAAATCAATCTTCTTCTTTCCTTTTGTCCTTTTGCCCCAATATATTCCCAGTTATGATAATGGTTAACCTTTGTAAGAAAATGTGTAGATGATAAACGAACCCTCTTTCGCTCCTAGAGAATATGGTTGGATTGAAGTTGTATGTGGAGGAATGTTCAGTGGCAAAACTGAAGAACTTATCCGAAGAGCTAAACGTGCACATATTGCAGGGCAAAATGTGGTTGTTGTTAAACCCGCTATTGATAAAAGATATAGCGACACAGAAGTAGTATCTCATAATGAGACATCCTTACCAAGTATATTATTAGATACTGCAGATCAAATTGTTCTTTTAACTGGTAATGCTAAAGTTGTTTGTATTGATGAGGCTCAATTTTTTGATGATAGAATTGTTGACGTTGCAAATACACTGGCCAACAATGGAAAGAGAGTTATTATTGCAGGACTAGATATGGATTTTGAAGGAAAGCCTTTTGGCCCAATGCCTTACCTATTAGCTATTGCAGAATACGTAACAAAATTACATGCTGTTTGTTCTGAAAGCGGAACAATGGCAAATTTCTCTCAACGTGTTGTAGACGATACTAGTAAAGTACTAGTTGGTGAATACGATGCTTATGAACCTCGTGCAAGACATTGTTACCGCCCTTCCGTTGATATAAGAAGAGGAAAACCTATCAGACCTTTTAAAAAGCCCGAGCAGCAACAATCGCTTGCGGAAAATCCAAACATAGAACACACTTAATGGAAAATATAGTTCGTGGTATAATTGGCGTTTTTGCCATTATAGGAATTGCATTCTTATTTAGTAATAACAAAAAAAGAATAAACTGGCGTTTAGTTGGTACAGGGTTAGGTATTCAATTTATACTAGCCATTTTTATTCTTAAATCAGAGGAGTTATCTAATTTCTTTAGCCCTTTAGGTTGGCCTAAACTATTGTTTGAATATATGGCTGGCTTTTTTGTAGTTGTATTAAAATACACAAGCGAAGGAGCGAATTTCCTTTTTGGGTTTTTAGGTCATGGCCCAGAATATCCAGATAGTGTAGGCGTAATTTTCGCTTTTCAAGTATTACCAACCATTATTTTCTTTGCTTCCTTAACAGCCATTTTATATCACTATGGCGTATTACAGTTTATCGTTAAAATACTTTCTAAAGGGATGCAGAAACTATTAGGGACTTCGGGCGCAGAGACACTATCTGTAATTTCTAATATTTTTGTTGGCCAAACAGAAGCTCCATTAGTTATTAAGCCATTTATCGATAAAATGACTAAATCTGAGCTTTTAACAGTTATGACCGGTGGTATGGCTACAATTGCTGGGGGGGTAATGGCAGCTTACGTAGCTATGTTAGGCACCTCATTTGCTACAGCAAACGGTTTAGAAATTGAAGTAGCGCAGCAGCTTTTTGCAGAAAGATTACTTGGTGCTAGTTTAATGGCTGCTCCTGCCGCTTTGGTTATTGCAAAAATATTGTACCCAGAAACTGAAGAGTCTGTTACTGCTGGGTCATTAAATATGGTAGTAGAGAAAACAGATGCAAATGGTATTGACGCAGCCGCGTCTGGAGCTGGAGTTGGTTTGCACTTAGCATTAAATGTAGGCGCTATGTTGTTGGCATTCATAGCATTGCTAGCAATGGCTAATGGTTTGTTTGGTTGGGTAAGCGACCTAAGTGGCTTATCATCCTTACTAGGCGAACCTCTAAGCATCGAAATGATTTTAGGCTGGACCCTTGCACCTCTTGCTTGGATTGTTGGTGTGCCTTGGGCCGATGCAACAACTATGGGATCATTATTAGGCACTAAAATTGTGCTTAATGAGTTTGTAGCATATCTCAAGCTTGCTGGAGAAGTTGAAGCAGCTAGTATTTCACCTAAAACTATTGCTATGGCAACTTTTGCTCTATGCGGGTTTGCAAACTTTTCATCTATCGCAATTCAAATAGGCGGTATTGGAGGTCTTGCCCCTGGTCGTAAATCAGATTTAGCAAAGTTCGGTGTTAAAGCTGTTTTTGCTGGAACAATGGCTACTTTAATGACAGCAACCATTGCTGGCATGCTTTTTACTAATTAATTCACCTAAAATATTCACGTTAATTTCGTTTATCTACAATGAGACAATTATCTATTGCGTTAAGGCTGTTTTTACTAACGCTTGTATTAAGTTCAACTCAATTATTTTCACAATCAAAAAATGATAAAATAAAAGTAGGTAAGGTTGGAAAAGAAACAGTTACTTATGGGGAATTAAAAGAAAATTATAGCAAAGGCCCTTCGGATTCCCCTACTCTTTCAGACTTAGAAGAATTTTTACCTGTTTATTTAAACTATAAGGCAAAAATTCAAAACGCCAAAGAACTTGGATATTTTGATGACCCAAATTTATTAAGTGAGTATGAAGTGTATGCTAAACAAGCTGCATACTCTTTTTGGCTTGAAAATAAAATAAAGCCTACTGAGTTTGAGGAGTATTATAGAAAAGCCGGCAGTGAAGTTAAAAGTCAACATGTGCTTATTTCAGTAAGTGAAGGTGCAAGCCCTGAGGATACTTTAATAGCGTATAATGCACTTATTGAGGCTAGGAATAAATTCCTTGCAGGTGAAGCTACAATGGAAGAATTAAACCAACAGTATTCTTCTACTCGCCAAGGGCAACTAATGGGCGGAGATCTGCCTTGGTTCGGTGTTGGAACAACAGTCGCTCCTTTTGAAGAAGCAATTTATAGCTTAGATGTCAACGAGATTTCTATGCCTGTAAGAACTCAATTTGGGTATCATCTTATTCTTTTGACAGATAAAAGAGAATCGGTTCCTGCGCGCAATGTTTCTCATATATTTTTAAGAGCAGAACCAAAAGAGAATCTAGACAAAATAAATCAAATCTATGATGATCTTCAGAAAGGCTTGCCTTGGGTTGTAGCAGCTGCAGATTTTTCTCAAGATAAATTGTCGTCTGAGAAGTCTGGAAATATTGGATGGGTTAAGTATGGAAGAAATTTTAACTCAGACTTTGTTGATGCCATAATGAAGATAGACCCAACTCTCCCTTACAGCAAACCCGTAAAAACAGTATATGGATATCATATTTTTAAAATTGATTCTGTAGAGACTTTTAAAAGTGAGGAAGAAAGAAAAGAAGCTTTTATGAAAGAGTTCTTGACTTCACCAAACTTCCGAAAAAGTAATACTTTTGTAATAAACTGGATGAAAAATAACTATGGCTTTAAACCTAATACTGCTGCAATAGACAAATACAAAGCATTTGTTTATAGCCAAGACACAACTAGATTTAATGCTATTGATGAGCCTACTAATGGTTCTGAGCCATTTTTCTTATCTAAAAAAGAATCTGAATCTATTGGAGACTTCCATCAATTCTTAAAAGATACTTATGGAAGTGCTAAAGCTGTTGAATATAGGGAAGAATGGCTTGATACGTATATCAATAAAGTGATAGATGGGCAACTAGTACCTTTAGCGATAAAAGAATTTCCTGATTTTGAAAAACAATTATACAACTATAAAATTGGGTTAGCTGTTTATCAGTTAAATGATGATAACATTTGGGGTAGTGCAAATGTTGATAGTTCAGCTCTTATGAAAATTTATACAGATAATCCTGAAGAATATAGCTTTGAAGAAAGAAAATTCTATTACTTATTAAGCTCTAACGACTCTACCCTACTTGATGCTGTTGACTTTGTTAAAGAAGGTAATAGCCCAGATAGTATAAGAACATACTATCCGAAAGTAGCCGTTCTTAGAGATTCTTCAGGTATTCAAAACGAAGAATACTATGAAACATTATCTACTATGAAACCAGGTAGTTTTTCTAAAGAGTTTGAATACAAAAAGAGAAAATCCTATCTCTATTTATATGATATATTACCAGCTCGAAGAATGACTTTTGAAGAATCATTCAACCGTTTGTTAGCAACTTACCAACCGGAAAGAGAGAAAATTTGGCATGACAAACTTAAAAAGAAATACAAAATAAAAGCTGACGTGAAAAATCTTCGTAAGGCCTTTAAACAAGAGCATTCTTTATAAAAATGAATCGAGCTTACCTACTATTATCTTTTACAATCTTACTTTTAGGTTGTACAAAACCCACAAGCACAACAGAAGTTGTGCTTGCACGGGTAGGTAATAGCGAGCTCACTCTAGAAGAAGTTAGAAACCAAATCCCTGACATCTCTTTATTAGAAGATAGTGTTAGCGCATATAATCATTATAGAGATCAGTGGATTGAGCGTCAATTAATTCTACAGGAAGCAAATCGGATTAATTTACTGAGCTCTCCTGATGTTAAAGCCAAGCTCAAAAATATGCGCGAGGAAGTTATCATTAATAGCTTTCAACAAGCCATTATGAATACCAAGGAAAATAGTGAGCAAGTTACAATGGAAGAAGCGCGCAGCTATTATCAAGAAAACAAAGATAAATTTGTTCTTGATGAGAGATATGTCCGATTCAGACATTTAGTTGCACGCACTTTAAATGACGCAGAAAGCGCCAAAAGAAACCTAATGGCAGGAATACCTTGGGATAAAGTAGCTGAACAATACTGTATTTATCCAGAATTAAAAATTCGTGAATCAGATCGTTTCTTCCCCGAAAGTACTGCTTTAAAGGATTATAAAGTACTAAACAGGTATTTAAAGGTCATAGGAATTTCTGAAATATCTCGAATTGAAAAAATTGGTACACAATATCACTTCGTTCAACTCATTGAAGAAAGAGTTGAAGGTGAACATCCAGACCTAGACTGGCTAACTGGCCAAATACAAAACTGGTTAACTCTTGAAAAAAAGAGAAGAGCATATAACTCCTACCTAAAGAATCTTTATCTTGCAGGTCAGGCAAATAATGAAATAGTAACTTTCGACGTTCTACCTGAACCGATTTCCATACCGGTTGAAAATGATACTTTGAACTTAAATTAGAAAATGAAGAATTATATCCTGTTAAGTCTACTTCTGTCACTTGTGGCTGGTAATGTTACCGCACAATCGTCTCCGCAAGTAGCAGATCAAATTGTTGCACTTGTTAATAACCATGCAATTTTAAAATCAGATGTAGATCAAGGAGTTGCTGATTATCTCCGTCAAGCTCAGTTTAGCCAACAAGAAATACCATTCACCAAAGAATTGTGGTATACATTTCTTGAATCAGAAATTGATAACTATGTATTGCTTGAAAAAGCAAAGCTCGATTCTATTACCATCCCTGATGATAGAGTGAATCGACAAATGGATGCCCGTGTTCAACAATTAGTACAACGTGCTGGAAGTGAAAAGGCTTTAGAAGAAGCTTTTGGTAAATCCATAATTCAGTTAAAAGCTGATTTTAGAGAGGATTTTCGAAATCAACTCATTGCTGAAATGGTTCCTCAGCAAAAACTTTCTACTATAAAAGTAACTCGCCCAGAAGTTTTGGAATTTTTCAATTCCATTCCAGTAGATTCATTACCTACCATCCCTGAGCAAGTAGCTCTTTCACATATTGTAGTACTCCCTCCCCCTAAAGATGATGCAACGAATTCTGCTTATCAACTTGCTGAAACACTTCGCGATTCAATTATTAATCATGGCGTAAGTATAGAAGATATTGCAAAAAGACATAGTACTGATGGTACTGCTGCTAATGGCGGTTTACTACCAATGATGTCTTTAAATGATTTGGTTTCTGAATTTTCGGCTGCAGCTTCGGCTCTTAAACCAGGTGAAATATCAGAAGTTGTTAAAACTGAATTTGGCTATCATATTATTCGATTAAACAAAAGAGTTGGCGATAAAATTGAAACCAATCATGTACTTATCAGAGTTGATGCAAATCAATTAGACGACCAATATGCGATTGATAAATTAAATGCCATTAGAGATAGCTTGCTAAGCAACCCGGAATACAAGTTCTCTGATTTTGCAAAAAGAAATAGTGAAGATCCTTCAACTGCTCAATCTGGAGGAAAACTTGCAGATCCCCAAACAGGTGAGCGTTTAATTGCTCTTACACGTCTCGACCCTTCTTTATACCGTATAGTTCTTTTAATGGATGAAGTTGGTCAAATTTCTGAGCCTAAACAGTTCAACCCAAACAATGCTAACTCTGGTAAAGGATATCGAATTGTACGCCTTGACAAACAAGTTCCGGAACACGTAGCAAGCTTCGAATTAGATTATGAGCGTTTAAAGTCAATTACCTTGCAACAAAAACAAGCTAAAGTCTATAAAGAATGGCTTGCTGAACTTAGAAAAGAGTTTTATATAGAATACCGAATTCCAAAACTCACAAATGGTAAGTCTTAATTATGTCGAATACGGTAGATACAGTAGCATTAGCAAAAGAGTTTAAGATATCTTTTGAATCTATAAAGTCTGAAATCCATAAAGTTGTAATAGGTCAAGAGGATGTAATTGATTTATTACTTATTAGTTTATTCTCTAAGGGACATTGTGTATTAGTAGGTGTTCCTGGTCTTGCCAAAACATTACTTATAAAAACTTTAGCTGAAACTTTAGGGCTTAGTTTCAACCGTATTCAATTTACCCCAGATCTTATGCCTGGCGATATTACAGGTACCGAGATTATTGAGGAGAATAAAGAGACTGGTCAGAAAGGATTCAAATTCATAAAAGGGCCTATATTCGCTAATATCGTATTAGCTGATGAGATCAACAGAACTCCTCCTAAAACTCAAGCTGCATTGCTTGAAGGAATGCAAGAGTATCACGTAACCACTGCAGGCGAAACGTACGAATTAGATACTCCTTTTTTTGTTTTAGCGACTCAAAATCCTATCGAACAAGAAGGAACTTATCCTTTACCTGAAGCTCAGTTGGATAGATTTATGTTTAACCTGTGGGTAGATTACCCTTCTTTTTCTGAAGAAAAAGAAATTGTTAGCAAAACTACATCCTCTTCTAATGTGACGCTTTCTCCCCAAGTAGACAAACTGAAGATTGAGCAATTTCAAAAACTTGTTCGAGAAGTTCCTGTACCAGAAACTGTTTTAGATTACACCATAAAATTAGTTTCATCAACTCGACCAAATTCAGAATTCACACCAGAGTTTTCAAAAAAATATTTAAGCTGGGGTGCTGGTCCCCGAGCTTCGCAATATCTCATTCTTGGCGGTAAAGCTCGTGCGCTTTCTCAAGGAAGGTTCAATGTAACCATTGACGACATTAATGCCTTAGCAGTCCCTGTTTTGCGCCACAGAATTGTAAACAACTATGCTGCTGAAGCAGAAGGTTACACTACTGTAAAGTTAATCGAGATGATTATAGAAAACTTGAATTGAGGTGGATTTTCAGGGCTTTCAGAATAACCTTCCTGTAATTGTTACAGTTCTAGTAGTAATATTTTTACTAGTACTTTCTTGGTTGTCTTATCGCCGTTACGATACCATTTCGAAGTTATCTAAGTTTTTACTTTCTAGCTTAAGAGCGGCAGCCCTTCTTATACTGTTCTTTCTGTTTATGAATCCTTTTTTCAAATCGGAAAGAACAATAGAGCTTGCTCCAAAAATCGCTGTCTTTTTAGATAACTCTGAAAGTACTTCTATTTCTAAAGGTGCTTATGAAGGCTCAAAAAGCTATTACAATCTTCTTAATCTAATTGAACGTGAGAAATCCGTTGACGTTAAAATGGATTATTTTGGGTTTTCAAATAGTATAGAGCCAATAAAAAAAGATTCTCTATCGCTCAATAAAACAACTACTAATCTGTCAGAGGTTGTAAGTTATATAAATGCATTAGAAGACTATGAAAGCGCAGTAATAATTTCTGATGGAATCATTACTTATGGAAAGAATCCGATTATTGAAGCTGGCTCATCACCCATTCCTATTTACACAATTGGTGTTGGAGACTCTTCTAAGGTCCGAGATATTGCGATATTGAACGTCTCAACTAATTCTACAGGCTTTTCGAATACCAATCATATCGTAACTGTAGATATTTCCCAGTTTGGATTTACTGGAAAGACAGTTTCAGTTTCTTTGATGAAGGACGATGAAGAGTTACTCAAAAAAGAAATTACTTTGAGTGAGAAGAAAGAAATTGAGTCCTTAACGTTTGAATTGAATCTTAAAGAACCCGGTTTAAATCAATACACTCTAATTGTTCAACCAGTTGCTGGAGAATGGATTACCTCCAACAACAAAACTAATTTTACTATTGATATTTTAGATAGTAAAACTAGCATTTTACATATTGCGAGTTCTGTACATCCAGATGTTAAAACAATTCGCTCCATCTTAGCTGAAGATAAAAATATTGAGCTCACTACTTTTAATTTTATAGGCCAAGCAATTTCTAACCTTGATCGAAATAAGAAATATGATTTAGTAATAATTCATGGGTTTCCTTCATCTTCAGTGTTTACGACATTAGGTTTGGATATTGAAGCCCTCCCTACTTTTTATTTACCTTTGCCTAAAGGACGTCAAACTGGTTCCGAGTCTTCATTTGTGCTTGTAGAGAACCAATCTCAGAGACTTATAGGAGCTAAGCTTTTTTTTAATGAAAACAACTCGAATCACCCAATTTTAGAAGACCTAAAAGACATCGACTTTTCACGGCTAGCTCCAGTATATACTCAAACAAGGTCAACTTTATCAAAGCTTGATGCCACAACACTGATTTCTCCACAACTTCAAGGAATTAATACCAATTCCCCACTTCTTTCAATCTTAGAACGTGGAAACATTAGAAGAAGTGAGTTACATGCCTTTGGTTGGTATAAAATGTATTTGAGTAACAATTTAAAAGAGAGAAATTTTGTAATTAACCTGCTTAGCAACATTGTTAACTGGACAGCGACAGACCCTGACAATAGACTTCTTAAGGTGAGTACTTCCAAAACTTCTTATACGCAGATTGAAAGACCTATTGTGAATGCTAGTTTAATAAATGAAAATGGTGCTATCGAAGCTAATGCCACTATTCATTTTTCCTTAGAAAACGACAAGAATGATAGAAGCACTTACACCCTAAATAATCTTGGAGACGGCCTTTACAAGCTAAATTTACCTGCTTTACCAAGTGGTAAATACAATTATGAAGCCGTTGCTAAGAAAGACTCTCGGACCATAGAAACACAAAGGGGTGAATTTCTGGTTTCAGAATCAAGTACAGAGCTAGCAAATACTATACGAAATGATGAGATTCTACGTGGAATATCTGAAAGGTCGAATGGAAAGTTCTACACGTATGATAAAGAGATTTCTCTTTGGGAAGATTTAAAGAATCAGAACCTCCTTGAAACTACAACAAGTGTTGAAGAATCATATTTTTTCCCTGTGAAAAGAATATTTTGGTTTATTTTAGTTCTGATTCTTTTAGCAAGCGAATGGTTGTTTAGAAAAAGGTTTTCGCTTCCTTAAATCTTAATTGGTGTCATAAGTCTTAACTTCAACAGTAGTATCACCAATCTCTGTAGCTTGAAGAATGTATATCTGATTATATACGCTTTCATCGAGTTGAGGGAACTTCTTCTCCCCTAAAACTACATTCACTAGCATTGGTGTAGTGTTTGAATGACCTACAACAAGCACAGTTTCTCCCGAATGTTTCTCAAGAAGAGAATTTATCAGTGCTTTAGGATCTTTTAAACCGTATTCCTCAACATCAACCTTAAAATGCTCTGCGGTTGGTTTAGCAGTAAACTTGGTTCTTTTGTACGCTGTACTATAGATGGCTGTTATTTCTTCATATTCAGAAGAAAGGATGTTTTTAAGAAGTTCTGCTCTAGCTTCTCCTTGTGGTGAAAGTGCAGGGTCTCGTGTTCCATCATCAACTTTTTCGCCATGTCGAACAAAAATCAAAGTTGTAGGGTTTTTGGCCTCTGATTGTGCAAAAACATCCAGAGTGAACGTAAGTGCAATAAATACTATAAGTAAAGTTTTTTTCATAAGTAAATTAGATTAGTTCCGTTCACAGAATATAAAAAAAGGCTGACGATAACCGTCAACCTTTTATTTTTTTTTCAAATGCTAAAACTAGCGTTTCACTTGAGCTACAATAAAGCCAATAAGTGCGATTAGTCCGAAACCAATTATCATGAAATATCCCATTGGTATAGGTTTAGATTTATCTCCCCATTCATCAACTTTATTATCGATGCTTGCAATTTGAGAGGAAGTAAGTACATCAGCATCCACTAAATACTTATTCCAATCGTCCATAATTTTACCAGACCATAACTCTTTAAAAGCTTTAAACTCGTTGTAACTGTCTTGTTTCATGATGTTTCCATCACTACTTACTGTTGCCTTGGTTACAAAGCTATCAAGCGCAGCGAAAAAACTCTGATTATTATCAAAAGCATCAAGGTTAATATCTTGATAGTCTAAATAGTTATCTAAAGAATTCCACATAGCATAGGAGGCACTTGCCTTCCATTCCTTAATGTCCGAATTGATATTTTCTTGCCACTTACTCTTATTATTTCCGCCATAAATCATTATGAGCTCATCGCCAATTTGTTTCCAAACGGTATCAACTCTTTTTTGTAGCGCATACATTCTTAGGTAGTCTTCTGTGGATAGAGACCGATCTTTAATTTTCAATGTTTCAATGTTTTGATCCACAATGGAGCTAATCATTGAAAGTGGATTATCCGTAGGAGATAAAGTACCGCCCTCGTTTTGACGAGCAAGTTCTTTTACAGCTTTAGGGTTCAATTCTTTATAAGTAATGAATAACGAGTCTACTATATCAAAGATGAACTCATCTCTTTGTTCAACGCTTTTTCTATAACTACGAACAAGCTGAGATAGCTTTTGCTCACTTTTTTGAGAACTTGAAATTGCAAGCCTCAATGAGTCACTTCTACGAGCAAGATTAGCTATTTCATATTTGTAACGGCTTATCTCGTCTGATAGCATTGTTAAGCGCTCAGTCTGATTTTCTATAATCAACAACTTGTACTCTGCTGTTCTTGCATTACTTTTTAATTTAGAAATTGCTGAAGCATAGGATTCTGGATAAAGCCCAAAGTTCAACAAATCTTCGTGTTCAATATAATCGAGGGCCAAGTCATCAATAGCTAAAAGAATGCTATCAATTCTATGTACGCTGTTTGCGTTATCAATTTCAGAACCTAGAGCTTCATACCTAGTCTCGAAGTCTTTTTTAATTTCATAATCTGACTGCTGCGCAGAAACTGAAAATGTTGATATAACTGTGATTAACGCAACTAATACTGTATTAACTAAACCTTTCATGATTTACCCTCCTTATTTTGAATTCCTTTTTCATTTAAACTGAATGTTTTCAATGTTTCTTTATCTACGAGTTCCACATAAGGTGTACGTAGATTGAATGCTGGAGCGGCTAGACCTTGCTCTGAAATCTGAATCTTCTTTTTAAGCTTCAATCCATTTTTAATGGGCTCCATTACATAAACGTTAGAAAAGCCGTTTGCAGTGATGAAGTAAAAGCCTTCAGAATTTCTTATAAGTCTTACTTCTTCTACAGATACAGAAGATGAGTCTTGCGTTTCTTGAAATTGAAAAGGAAGAATATTGAATGAAAGTGAATAGCGACTATCACGAACTTCACCATTTGAGTTTGGTGTAAGTACACTTTCTATTTGCTGGGAATAGTTTACATCTTTAACCACAAATGTTTTGCAGGCGGTACCAACAATTAAGAATGTGGCAAATAATAGAAAAAGCTGGGGGCGTATTAATTTTAGCATAATCATCTCCTGATTAATTGGTGAGCGTTTCAACAATTATATCAGAAGATGAAAGCTTTGTTCCTTCTAAAGAACGATAATACTATCAATAAATGAATCTTTTAGACTTTCTCTGCCATTTAAGAATCCAAGCTCGATAATAAATGAGTAACCAACTACTTCCCCACCTAGCCTTTCAACAAGCCTAGTAGCGGCGGCTGCAGTTCCACCGGTGGCAATTAAATCATCATGAATTAAAACTCTATCGCCTTTTTTGATAGCATCAACATGCATTTCTACGCTATCTGTTCCGTATTCAAGAGCATAGCTTTCTGAAATAACTTCAGATGGAAGTTTCCCTGGTTTTCTTACAGGTACAAAAGACGCATCCAAAAGCTCTGCGATATTAGTTCCAAATAGAAAACCACGTGACTCAAGGCCAACAACAACATCAATATTCTTATCTAAGAAAGGCTTTGTAAGCGTTTGAGAAGTTAATTTTAATGCCTCTTTATCGGCAAGTAATGTAGTTATATCTTTAAATTGAATTCCTGGTTTAGGAAAGTCTGAAATTGTTCTGATTTTACTTAACAGGAATTCAGAGATGTTGTCTTTTTCGATCGGCATTATCAATAGATTTAACTTTAAAAAAAGAAGATAAACAAACCAAGCACATGGAAAAAACCAAACCTGCATTATGGCAACCACACCAGCAGTTTATGGCGAAAGCACTGCTATTAGCCGAAGAAGCCGAGCGAAAAGGTGAAGTTCCGATAGGTGCTCTTGTAGTTAAAAATCAGCAGATTATTGGCAAAGGTTACAATCAAGTTGAGACTCTTAAAGACCCTACTGCTCATGCTGAAATGATTGCAATTTCTGCAGCTTGTGAAACTTTAGGTGAGAAATATTTAACAGGATGTACTCTCTATGTTACTTTAGAACCTTGCCCAATGTGCTCGGGAGCGTTAGTTTGGAGCAAGATTGATACCATCGTTTTTGGAGCATCTGATCCCCGATCTGGAGGTTGTGGCTCCTTATTTAATATTTCGGCTAATAAAGAGTTAAATCACCAAATAAATGTGATACAAGGAATACTAGAGAGTGATTGCGAGTTTTTGTTAAAAGATTTTTTCCAAAGAAAGAGACGCTAATGGGTGTTCACTAATTGTTTAATGAAGCCCATGGTCCCTGTTTTTTTTAATCCCTTTTTTGCATTTATTGAACCAATCTTATACGCTATTTCCCATTGTTTCGCCAGTATTCTTACTGCATGTTTAAATCCATATTTTGGGTCATATATATTTGTAGACACTGAAGTAACACCATTTAACTCTAATACCAGAATCCCTTCTCCTTTCATCAGGTGTTCTTCTGTTGGAACTTTAACATCGTATCGTCCAAAATAAAAGCCATTAAAGCTCTTGCTAATACGATCTATAGCTAGTGCTAGTTCAGGAGTTTTAAACTCTTCTCCATCAAAAAATAGAGCGCCTTTAGAGTGTGTGCCTAGTTCAACCAATGGAACCCTTTCTCCTTGCTCAGGGATATCATAAAGTTCATGCATAAATTTTTCGAGATGTAAATCTGCCAAGCATATCGCTCTATCATCCCTTAAAATTAGTTCCTCAATATTCTTCTCTCCATCTCCAGTTAGGAAATGTAATTCCTTCCTAGTAATTGAAAAGATATGCCCTTTAGCCTCATTTGGATATCGATAATAGAATATCTCGAATTCTTGTCCTTCTACAAATTTCTGAAGTAAATGAACTTCTTTTAAAGATTTAAGCTCATTTTCTAGAGATTCTCTATTCTGAATGAACTTAACACCTTTTCCATTCTTTCCTGAATCTGGTTTTAATACTACGGGATAATTGATTTCTTGGTTATCGATAAAAGTATCACAAAGAGATAAATTTTCATCTAGCGAGCATTCATTTTTGAGAACAATAAATGGTGCTACGGCAGATTGTTCATTGATTTGCTCCAAAATCTTAGACTTTGATTCCCTTACAATTTCACCACCTTCAATGTTTGGATTTGTAGCTATAAAAAGAGAGATACTTCGGTGCTTAATCCATAAATAAATAAGGTAAATCCCTACAGGGAAATATAGTATGGAAGTCGGCCAAAACGACCAATTTCTTTTCCGAATAAATTTTCCTTTTAGAGTTCTTCTTCCACGGTAGGTAAATAATGGAACTACTAGTTTAATGAAAAGATAAACAAAAGCTACGAGGCCAATTATTAACCACATTGCGTACCCTTGGTACATAGTGAAGTAATCCATCATTTGTTGCCCCAAAGCCATGGAAAGTCCCACAATTAATGGTGTCCATACAATCGAGGAAATTACAAAGTAAGACATGAACATAAAGAAGCTGGCGCCAAGAATTCCTGCACTAAAGTATGTGGGAAATCTAGTGCCTGGGATAAATCTACTTGCAATAATTATAATTGGCCCTTTAGTTTTAAACCAATGATAAGAACGTTCTAAATCCTGCTCGTTTATAAACCAGCTAAAAGGTTTTCGAGTCACAGCAGACTTCCCTAACCATCTGCCAGCCAAGTAAATAAAAACATCACCAACAAGTATCCCTAATAGACCTGCAAGCATAGCTGGCCAAAAACCCATAAGCCCTCGGGCTACCATAAGTCCTGCTCCAATACACGCTAAATCCTCAGAAATAAATGTAGAAAAAACGATTAAAAGCATGAGGGCAATTAAGGTCCACCCTTCTGCTTTAATTACATTTTTGTATTCAAATGGAAGTTTCGCTATTGCAATTCTTTCTTGTGAAGGTTGGATAATATCACCTTGATTAACAGATAGAATAAACTCCTTGATAGCTTCTTCAGAATTTACATACCCCATTTCAGTAACATCATATTCTTTGAAAACACTCTGCGGAACTAACCGCTCAATCTCTTTAGAAATCCCAAAGGTTTCGAATTTTCTATTCGTTTTCTGTTCAATTAGTGTTGGAATTTTTATTTGTTTGAATATTTCCCTTAAATCTCTTCTATCCGTTTGGTAATTCGCTCTATTAAATTGATGTTTTAAATGAGCTGATTTTAGAAAACCAAAATGTGGTATTAAATAATATGCTCCCCACCAAAAACCAGTTTGTGCTCCATATACTGCCTTATTCATAGCATAACCGCCAAGTAGTTCATACTCCTGTAATCCAGAAGGGTTAATGAATGTAATGGAAGAAAAAGCATCTGGGCTCTGGGCAATTGCATTAGCAGCAATAATTCCACCGAAACCCTGTGCAACAATATGAACTTTTCTAGTCTGTAATTTTTCTAATTGCTTGACCAGTATTTGAGCATTATCAGATGCGTGAAATCGCTTTTTGTTATCTTCTTGGTTGTATAATTCTCTATAATCTGCTACAAGTAGATTGAAATCTGTGCTAAGAAAAGTATCCAAATCACCTAAATTGTCGAGATTCTGTAGATCTGGAATAAGTAAGACAATTGGTTTCTGAATATTATCAGAACTTAGGTGAGTTATAAATTCGTTTGAAGAATCATTCTGTGTAAATGTCAGATAAAAGAAAGAGCACGCGAGAAGAAATAAATAACCAACAACGCAGTATTTCCAGCTTATTGAGGTGTAAAAGCTTTTTAGTTTTTTCATTAATTAGTATGCGAAATGTAAAGCGTCGCTACCCAGTTCATATTGTAAATTGAAGGCTGAAACGTATTTCTTCGTTCCATAAATTGAACCTGAGGCTACTCAATCCTGTGTCTTTCTGCATACTTTGAATATTCTATTACTGGATTAAATGTATGTGATATTTTTTTATGTAATGTTGACGCCAACACTTTTCTATTGTTATGAAGTTCTGGCTCTTCACCAAACGTAATATTGCAGGTAAAGTTTCTTAAAGACAAAATATTAATAAAATGGCTTAAAAATGGCATTTCTCCCCACCAAGAAACTGCCATATAAGCTTCTTGTTCATCTTCTGGTGTTGAGTAAGTAATAGAAGCATAATGCACGGGGATATTTCTTGCAGCGGGATATGCAAGCAATGATGTTTTAAATGGAAGAATTTCATAGCCTGGACTTGTAGTTGCCTCAGGAAATATTGTGACTCCGTAATTTTTCTCAAGTCTGTCTGAAATTTCTTTGTTGACACGTGCTACGTCAGATCTCTTCTCTCTATCAACAAAAATCATTCCTATTGTTTTTGCAAGAATTCCAAAAATTGGCCAGTTCTTTACCTCATTCTTTGCAACAAACAAAGTTTGTGTGGTTTTACAAAGAACCATTACATCAACATAGCTTAAATGGTTACTTACAATAAAAAAAGGTGGTTTCGGAGCGTTTCCTGTTACTTTGACTTTCATTCCCAGTACTAGGCAAGCAAGATGTCCCCATAAACCTAAAAAATAGTTACTAATTGTTTGCCCTTTAAACCCTAAAGCAGTTGCTAATCGGCCCACCATTACCAGTAAATAGCAACCCAAGGTAATTAGTAAAAAAGCCGGTAATCGTACAATTATTCTCAAAATCCTCATGGAGAGAATCTAGTAAACTATTTTAAAAAAAGTGCTCTTGTTTCTTTTGAAATTGAATCAATATCGAGAAGGATTAAAAAGTCTATAGTTTTAAAATCTTTATCTAAAGCAGGTGGGCTACATACCTTGCACCCTAATTCTAAATAAAGTTTAAAAAGCTGTGGAATTTCCACTTTTTGGTTATAGCCTAATTCTGAAGATAAAGTTAGGCATTCAAAATCGGGAGTTACATTTGCGAAATAGTTAGCATCAATATAGTTACCTTGTTTTAGGTACTCATATATCGCTCTGCCTTCATCAGGATTCTGGCTTGTTATGGAGCAACAACCAAAGAGATAGCGTTTATTTGACAGAATCATGTATTTAGCTAGCCCTTTCCATAGCATATAAAGTACACGCCCATTTCTATGATTCATATCAATGCAAGCTCTACCGAGTTCAAATGCATTAGTTTTTATGAACTCTGGGAAATTTGAAAGATCAAATTCATTCTCCGTATAGAAACCAAATCCTTCTCTGGCACTATCACTATCTTGGATTCTATACGTTCCAATCACTTCATTTGTAGCGTGCTCAATAATAATTAAGTGATGACAAAATTTATCATAACAATCCTCATCTAACTTTTTTGAATAAGATTCGTCTAAACCTTCACCGAGTTCTACGTTAAAAACATAAAATCTAAGTCTTAATGCCTTTTCTACCTCCTCTCGATTTAGAGCCAATCGTACAGTATATTTTTGGCTTTTAATTTCAAAATCTCTGAATGTTTGAGAATTATAATTATTTGAGCAGTTAATCATAGCAAGTTACCTATTAGTTAATAGATAATATTCCTATCATATTAATTCAGAATTATGAAATATTTAGTAGGATGTTATTGCATTATAAACTTAATAATTTATGTTCTGCACCTGAGGATTAGTTAGAAGCATGCTTTATTACAAAGAATATATAAAATCTCCATCGGCAGACTGGGTTGTGTTTATTCACGGCGCTGGAGGAAGTTCGTCTATTTGGTTTAATCAGATTAAGCCGTATAAGAAAAAGTTCAACATTCTTCTCATTGACCTACGAGGACACGGTAAATCGAAAGACTTACTTCAGAAATATTATGAAGAGAATTATTCCTTTGAGAATATTAGCCAAGATATTATTGATGTACTTGATCATTTAAAGATAGAGAAAGCTCACTTTGTAGGTGTTTCTTTGGGAACTATAATCATTAGAACATTGGGAGAAATCGCTCCAGAACGAATACATTCTGCGATACTTTGTGGTGCAATAACTAGACTAAATGTTAGATCGAGGATACTCGTTTTTATTGGAAATATTTTCAAACGAGTTATTCCGTATATGCTCTTATATAGGTTTTTTGCTTGGATAATAATGCCAAGGAAACGACACGAAGAATCCAGAAACCTCTTTATAAGAGAGGCTAAAAAGCTATATCAAAAAGAGTTTTTAAAATGGTTTAAGCTTACAAACGAGATTAACCCATTATTGCGTTATTTCAAGGAGAAAGAGATATCAACACCAATGCTTTATATTATGGGAGAGGAAGATTATATGTTTCTCCCTCCTGTTAAACAAATTGTTGAAAAACACACCTCATCTTATTTAGCAGTAGTAAAAGATTGTGGGCATGTATGTAATGTTGAACGGCCTGAAGAGTTCAATGAACTCTCCATTAAATTTATTGAAAAGAATGCCGTTTCTTAGTTCTCTCCCTTATATTCTGTTTTGCCTTCCATTTTAAATAACCAAGCTTCAGAATTTAAAGCCTCACGGATTTTAAGTGTTTGAGCAACAGCTTCATCGTAATTACTAAACCCATAATAAGCTACATAATTAAACTTAGTGCTAGGGTTGTATAAAATCCGAGACTCGAAGCCTTCAGCGTCTAGTGACTTTTCAAAGCGATAGGCATTATCTGGTACAATAAAAGAACCACCAATTACAAAATACTTTAGTGATTTGTCTTCTTCTGCTACCTCTAAGTCTCCATTTTCTTGTTTTACGAGGTAATCATCCAAATCAAAAGCTTTTGGAACAACCACCATTAATTCAGGATTTTTAACTGGCATAGATAGTTCAGAGAATTGCTCTTCCTCTATTTCAGTTAATTCCTCTTTAGGAGGGGCAACAACTTCCGGTTCAGTAACTGTTTCAACTATTTTGGGCTCAACTACTTTTTCTACAGGTTCAACTTCTACAACTTTAGGACTTACATCCAAAGGAACCTCAGCACTTTTTGCAGCCTGCTCCAAAATATAATCCATGCCATTTCTAAAACGTTCTCTTTCTTGCTGAAGTAGCATTCCTTTAGAAACCAAAGCTTCGTTCATTCGCTCAGGCAAAGATTTTTCAAGTTCAGCTTGAACGAGAATTACCAATTCATTCTCAAGTTTGTCATCAGAATTATATCCAAAAATATATCTTAATCCAAAAAACCATGGTGGTAAATCCTTAAGAATAGGAACACCTCTTCTTACGGTTGTATGGTCGGTTCTATAAAGACCAGCAATTGAAGTCGCTTCTCCATTAAGAAGCAAAGTTTGTGTTTGTGCGGTTTGTTTATTAACAATTGTACTTACGGCATCAGGTAAAGCAGTAGATCGTTCTAAAGCTAAATCTAGATGTATAAACGTGGTGTCTTGATATTCGATAACCGTTGGGGTAACTGTCAAGATTGTACCAGTACTGTAAAAAGCGTCGCTTACATTTCCTGCAAAATCTTTCTGTTTAATTGAGAAATCTTGCCCAACCTGAATTTTACCTTCCTGACCATCAACTACTTTAATGGAAGGAGTTGCTAGAATATTACCGAGGTTACTAGACTCAAATGCACTGAATAATGCTTGAACATTTACAGGACCAACTTCACCAAAATTTACCAATGCATTAAACACATTCTGAGAAACTTGATTTGCATTAGTAGCGTTTATTGATACGAATTGATCGTTAAAAGTAGTTTGAGGTAAAGCTTCGTCTCCGTCAGGGTCTACAAAATCTTGGATATTACTTGGCACATTCTTTGTGAGTGTAGACCAATCCACACCAATTTCTTGTAGAGCTCTTTTATTACCTTCAAAAAAAGTAGCATTAATACGTACTTCTCGAGTTGCTGTAGTGGCTAACTGAATTGATGGTGGTAGAGTTGAAGCTAATGCAGGGCTATTTTTCTGCTGTATACTTCCAGTCTCTATTTTTTTAACTCCAATTTCATAATACTGAGGAGTGGTAATAAGTTCTAAATTTCTAAACTGTAGAATGTATGTCAACGCATCTTTCCAATGCATTGCAGGTAAACTAACTCCTATTTCACCTGAATATCCTGATTTATCAACTATAAATTTGTTCTCATATTCTTGAGCAAATTGATTAATAATTTCAACAGCTTCAATAAAGGATGTTGCCCTATCAAAGGTTACAATTTCATCCGGATTCGTATACTCTCTAAATGGTAAAGTTTGTGCATTAACCTCCCATGAAAGTGTAAATATCAAGCCCAACAGAAATAAATACTGCAAGGGTTTTAATTGTTTATAAGTACTCATTAATTTCATCGTTCTACCTTTAGAGTAAATAATTCTTTAATTCCACCTTTATCAAGGTCAAAAATAACTTCTCTTTTACTAGTGTTTATAGACTTCAAATAGCCCAGAAAAACTTTATCGCCGATTTTTAAAGTTCTTCTATTCCCAAACTGATCAATCAAGAAGATTCTAGAACCTGAGATACCCAACAATCTAGATTTTTCAATTTCAATTTTATCATCCTCATTCAAAGGAATATTTGGTAAAATAATTGGTTTAAAAGGATTATACACAGAAATATTGGGATTTTGTTTTAGCGAATCATCAATATTCACATCGTTTTCAAAATCCACCCTTTGGTAATAACTCTTAAGACGAAAATCGAAAGATACATAGTCTACGTTTTCATAATTATTTAAAGGAGTAATCGACAAATTTTCCACTTTATTGAGTAGTGGGCTATTTTCTAAGATATTTATAAAAGTAACAATATCACTAAAAGCTCCTGACCCCTGAATATCAGAGTTTATAATGCCATATTGTTCTTCATTAACTGAATCAGCAAGAATATAATCATAGTATAACTCTAAGCCGTCTCCAGAAATTTCGCTTAAATAGTTAAATACATCGTCAGGATTGTTAGTTTTATAGAGCGTTTTATCATAGCCAAGAACAATATCTCTAGCTAAAATATACTTATCTAATAAAGCTGGATAATCCGCTTTAATCTGTTGTTTTTCAGTGTAATCTGCTTCTTTAACCTTTAGTTCAGACGTTAAGTCATTTATTTTGGCTAGTTGAAAAAACTTAACGTATCCAGTAGCCGCACCAACAAAGAGGAAAAGTGTTATGAGAAGTATAATTGTATTTCGTAGAGCGTATGACATATTAGCCTTTAATTACCTAAAACATTATCTAAGCCTTTAGCACTTTCAGGAGTATACATGTTTTCATTTGCAACAATTCTATTTACTAGATATCGAAATGAGAATACCTCCTTTTCTCTAATTTCCTCTCTACTAACATCCAGTAAAACTGCATTATCAAAAATATCTGCAATCATAGGAATTCTATTTTTATAGAGCGAATAACCCTGAATTTCTATTGTATTTTTATTATTAGTAGAAACTAAGGAAGTTAGCCATATGGAATCTATATTATTAATTCCACGATTTATAATATCTAAATTAACTGACCAAGTTAGCGTTCCGTTACTTAATTCATCCAATAACATTAGCCGAGATTGTATACCAGATAAATCTTGGCTGGTTTGGTTATAATTATTTACAGTTGATTGAAGTAGACTGATATTTTGGTCTAATGTAGCAACACGATCTTGTAAAGAATCTATCTCTGCAGAATTTTTTAAGTAATAGTAGTTGAAAATAAATGGAGTTATAAAAATGAGAAACAGCATTAAGTAACCATGCCACTGTAATTTGAAAATCTTTTGGCGATCTTTAACTGAATTGGGAAGGAAACTTAATTTTGGAAATTTATCTTTATTAAACCCAGCAGAAGCCCAAGCCATACCTATTGCTGTAGTAAAAGATGCTACAGCTCCTGAATCGTATTTTTCTGTGTCAAAATACTCTTCTTCGAAAGTAAACCCTGATACATCTATATCAGGAAAACGCTCTTGGAAAAAGTCTACAGCTTCATCGCCTAAAATATTATTACATAACAATATTCGATCAAGATTCGGTACCTCTCCCGTATCTAATTGGAATAAAATCTTACTAAAAACAGTATTTAAGAACTTTCGTGAATTAGTTCCTTCTGTAATAATCGGAGAAACAATCCATAATTCTTTACCCTTCATAAACAGTACTCTACAATAAGTCTCACCGTATTGTATTACCGCAGTGATACTATTCGGGTCTAGTTTATAATTGGCTCTTATCAGACCAATTAAAAGAACTTCATCAGGGAGAATCTCATCTATAAATAATTTCCCTCTGTATAAGCTAGAAGTTCTATCTAGTAATTGTAGGGTTTGAGGCTCATCATCGATAGAGGCTAAAAGTAGGGCACCATCATCTCTTACCGTGTATGAATAAAAATCTTCCGCTTTAGGAGTTCCATATAATGCTTCTAACCGGTCATCAACAATAATTTTAAGATCCTTCTTTTTTGTAGAAGAAAAGTCTACGTCTTTAAGAATCTGAAAGATACTATCACCTGCTTGGATATTAAGCCCAAGGTGAATTTTTTTATGGCTGAAGTTGCTTAATAGATTATAGAGTAATAGCTCATTACTAGCGGGAGCAGCTTCGCTACTATCTTCCGCCATATCTACATCAATTAACTCTTCACCACTGTCTAAATTATCTAAATCTAAATCGATATCGAATTCATCTGGGTCACTTCCTAAGTCAGTATTTAGGTCTTCCGAATCTGATTCAATACCAAAGATACTGTCATCTTCTAGTTCGTCTTCAAAAGCATCAAAAATAACAGGAACCTCTTCTTCAACCGAAGAAGTTGTTTTTTCGAGGTTTTCAACAAGCTTTATTTTATCTAAGTATACTAATTGCGCTTTTTTACCGCTTACACTAATTCTTGCGACTTTTAAATAATCGTCTTCTAGAACAATGCCTGTATATATCTTTTTACTTGCCATCGATATTAATAATTAACCTCACTAAAAAGCTGCATCATTTTAGGTTTATTATTCGCGTAATTCAGTGCGCTTTCTTTGGAAATTTTACCCTCTTGGAAAAGACGTTTTAAGTCTTGTTCTAGTGTATTCATACCTTTCTCACTACCCTCCATCATCATCTGGTAAATCTCGCCAATGTTATTGTTACGTATGGCCGCTTTAACAGAGAACGTACCCAATAATACTTCTTTTGCTAGTACCCTTCTACCATCAATACTTGGCACTAATTTTTGGCTAATCACACAGGTTAAAACATCGGCTAACCTAGATCTAACCCTATTCTGTTCTGCCGTTGGAACCTCGCCTAAAATTCGGTCTATACTATCCATTGCTGAGGATGTATGTAATGTTGAAAAAGTCTTGTGACCAGAATCCGTAATTTCTAAAGCAGTCATAATGGTATCAGGATCTCTCAACTCACCAATAACAATTATATCAGGATCCTGACGTAAGGCTTGAATTGCACCATCTTTAAAAGAATCAACATCTCTACCAACTTCCCGGTGCCTAACAACAGATCTAATTGGTTTATGGATTAATTCAACTGGGGAAGAAATAACAACGATATGGGAGTCTACAGTACGATTATTCGCATCAATTATAGTGTCTAATGTAGAAGATTTACCGGAACCAGTAATACCTGTAATTAAAGTTAAGCCATATTTATAATATTTAAGACTTAAAGCTTTAGCGATTTCTGGGTGTACATTTAGCGATTTAAATGGTCGAATTGTATTATCAATTTTTCTCATATTTAAGGCGAAATGTTCCATATCTAAATAGATATCTACCCTAAAACGTTGCGTTTTGCCATTACCAATATCAATGGAATATGAAAAATCGAGATTTTTATTCCGAAATAATCGTTCTCTTTGGCTCTTTTCAATAATGTTTAACAATAGAAAGTCCGTTTCTAATAAAGAGTACTTATCGGACTTTTTGAATGGTTTTTTATCTCCAAATATTCTATACCAAATTTTACCATCACAACCCAGACCTCCAATATCAATATCAGACGCTTGATTTTTAAGCATATGCAGCAAATACTGCTCAAGAATTTGTTTTAATGCCAGTCTTGTATCTTCTGTTTCTTCGTCAAGTATTCTACCCAAAACAGCATGTAGTTCAGTACCAGTTGCAGTGAATGGTATTTTCTTAATTAAAGGTGCAGTTATACTGCTGAGTGTCTGTTCTGTTGATCCCGTCTGCATATTATTTCATTCCGTTTCGAATGATGAACTTAATAGATAGATTTGTAAGGCAATTGTTACGAATTAAATGAGAAACTAAGTTTAAAAACCCGAATGGTATTACCAGTTAGAATCGTTTAAAAGACGTTTTTTGAGGTTTAGTAATTGAACATTCATATTGCTGATTTTTCTTTGTTGAATTTCAATAATATTCTTTGTGAATATATTAAAAAGTTTCTCAGGTTTTTTACGGAAAAAATTAAGTGCATCATAACGCTCGTAACGCAATAATATACAGTTACTTTCAGCCGTAACTTTAGCCATTCTACTGTTCTTGCTAAACAGAAAAGCTTCACCTAAAAAGTTACCTTCTGATAATGTAGCCAACTGAATATTATCCTTCCAAATTGCAACTTTACCTTCTGCTACTAAAAAGGCAGAATTAACATATTCAGATTCATTCAGAATAATGTCATCTGGTATAAAACGCTCAGCCACGCCTAATTGTAAGAATTCCATAACATCTTCATAATGAAAATTCCTTAGCAATAAGGGAGGTTCTTTAAGAAATTTCTTGATATAATCCGGCACTGCTTCACCAGTAGTATCTTTTATCTCAGTACTCATAAAAGCCCCCAATTTAAGTTATCCAAAGCCATTGGTAGTTTAATATTTAACAAGTTCATCACTAATTCAAATTAATCTTCAATTGTTCCTGCAATAACTTCTTCTATAGTAGTTATTCCTTCTTTAATTCTTTCTCGACCGGAGCCCCTCAATGTAAGCATACCTTCTTTAATTGCTAATTCTTTGATTGAGTTTTCGTCAATATCTCCGCCAGATTCTAGAATTAACTTTTTTATTTCTTTAGAGAAATAAAGTGCCTCATGAATGGCTGAACGACCTTTAAAGCCAGTATTGCCACACTTCTCACACCCCACTGATTTGTAGAATGTAGTTTCTTTAATTTCTTCATCTGTAAACCCAATTCCGCGTGGCAACTCTGGGTGCGGTTCGAACTCTTCTTTGCAATGTTCACATAATCTTCGAATTAAACGCTGAGCCATAACTAAGTTTACGGCATTTGCAATTAGGAATGGCTCTACACCCATTTTAAAAAGCCTAGATACAGCACTAGGTGCATCATTAGTGTGTAACGTAGAAAAGGTTAAGTGACCAGTATTCGCAAGTTTTATAGCAATCTCTGCTGTTTTCAAATCCCTCATCTCACCCACTAAAACGATATCAGGGTCATGACGCAAAATCCCTCTAATTGATTGATCAAAGGTCATGTGATTACTAATCTTTAACTGACGAGCTCCCTCAATAATATATTCTACAGGCTCTTCTACAGTTAAAACATTTTTTGTGGGGTCAATAACTGAGTACAAAGCAGCAACCAAAGTTGTTGATTTTCCACTACCTGTTGGACCAGTAATAATTACAATCCCCGAAGGCTTAGAGATAGCTTGGGTAAAGTTTTTCTTCGCAATTGGTTGAAGTCCCAGTTTATCAAGATCTCTAATTACTTTTCTATCATCAAGAACACGAATTACAATAGATTCAAATTTTCGATCATACTGATTACCAACTATTGGCATAATAGAAACGCGATAGCGAATACCAACGCCATCAATCTGTCTTTGAATAAAACCATCTTGAGAAGCATCTCTCTCAAAGCGATCAACGTTTCTCGTCTTATCTTTTATTACTGCCGAGATTGCTTCTGGTTTAACATTCTTTTGTTGATACCACAGATTTAGCTTTCCATCTACCCTAAATCGAATATCAGTTGTATTTGGGCCACTTGGAACAATGTGCATATCACTTACACCTTGTCTAACCGACTCCACTAGCATCCCTTCTATTAGGGAATTAAGCATACTCTGATTTATCTCTGCATCAATCTCATCTTCATTAATCGATTCATCTTCTGATTCGATAGGAGATTCTTCGTAATCTATTTCTTCGAGCAAATCTAGAAATTCATTTTTTTGCTCGTATACATTCGATAAAATATGTTCAATTAGTTCGTACTTACAGTAAACAAGCTCAACCTTCTTGTAATTTAGATTCTGAATAATTCCTTGAATATTTGGGTCAGAAGGATCTGCGGCAGCAATTGTAATTGAACTAGGCGTACGATGAAACGGAATAGCTTTATGAACTACTAATTCATTGACAATGTCTTGATTTAAATTCTCAACATTCTCTTTAATATGCTCAAGCACCTCATCAGAAACAGTATCTGAATTTTCTAATACTTCTCTAAAAGCATAAATGCTTGCAATTTCTCGCATTATTGTGTGGCGATTCAGACCTAAATCTTGAGATAGAATCTGCCCTAAGCGTCGTTCACTGTTTTCGGGTTCTTGTTCTAGAATAACAAGGGCATTTCTTAACTGATCACTAGTTATAACGCCCTTTTTAACAAGAATATCTCCAATATGTCTTCGTATATTTATTTTACCCATTAGGCTTTATAACGGCTGATTCAGAGGAAACTACGGTAATACCAACTAATGCTATCATGATGAACAAATTAACAAAAAGACTGATAGTATCAATAACAGATTGCATTTTATATGTGGTTTGAACTTCATAATATTCAGCTAGCTGTCGAGCGTTTTCACGAAGAGATCCAGACTCAGCTCCCAAACGAAATCTACTAATTGCAGTTCGGGTAAAAACTCCAGTTTCTTCCATAGATTCAATTAACCCTGCACCATCTTTAAGCATGCGTTTAATTGCAATTTCCTTAATCTGTTTTTCCATATAAGTATTTCTACATGCCTCACTTGCAACCTTTATAACCTCAATATTCTGGCCAGAACCACTATACAAGGTGTAGAATACTCTTGAGAATATTTCAATACTTGTTTTGTGTAATAAATCACCGATAACAGGTATTTTAATTAAAAACTGATCGATTAAAAGTTTTCCTTTTGTCGTTCTTGAAAAATAAAAAAGACCCAAAACTGGTAAAATAAAACTTATAAGGAGTATAACCCAATTATCAGAAAGCCAATAACTTATCTCCAAAGTTGTAGCTGTCATGGGAGGCAATGTAATGCCCATATCAACAAACAACTCAGCTGTAGAAGGGAATATATACCCAACATAAAAAAGCACAACCCCTGTAACCGCTATAACAGTAACAGCAGGCATCATTAAGGAACGCTTCATATTCTTTTTAAACTCAGCATCACGTTCTAAAAATTTCGCTGTACTTTCAAAAACCAAAGCCATGTTACCAGAAGTGGAGGCAACACTCAACATATATGCTGCGAACTTCCCAAAAATTGCTTCATGTTTTCCATAAACCTCGCTACCTTCCTTACCATCCTTTAAATCTTTCTGGATAGTCTTGATAACTTCTTTCATTCTTTTGTTACCTGTATCTTCATACAACAGGTTAAGAATTTCATCGTAAGTAAGTCCTTGTTTTAATAAATCGGCAGACAAACTAATAAAGGTAACTACTTCGGTGTGAGGAACACCGCCCTTCATTTCGAAGAGTTTCTTATTAATACTTACAACTGTATAACCTAATTTTATTAGCGCCTTTTCTACTTCTTCTTTGTTGTAAGCTTCTTGTTCACCAGTAAGTGCAGGCTTACCTTGTTTTTTGACTTTATAAGTATAAACAGCTTTTTTTTCTACAGACTGAACATTTAGCCCGTTCGTTTTTGAAAGTCTATCAACTTTTTCTTGAGCGTCTTTTTTATTTTCGGCTTCAAATTCTTTCTGAATTACCCGACCATTACTCGAGACTGCTTTTAATCTAAACTGTGCCATTAATACGTATAATTAAAAAGTTAATTCCAGGATAAACCATTCTTTGTAACTACGGCCGATATCGTATCTAACCTATCTCTAGTAATTGCTGAAATTGTGAAGGAAGATACGGTTGCATCTAATATAAAGTAGTATCCGTTGTAAGCCAAGGTGTCCATACCAATATCTCCATATGTTATATTGGTAAAATTTCCACCTCCACCACCTAAAGTAACAGGACGAGTAAAATAAGCCTGTGCATTAGATGCGCCAAAAAGCATTTCTTGTCTAATGGCTTCTTTATTTGATTCATTATTGTGTTCACTTAATACATTAAAAGCGACAACAACAGATATACCAACAATTAGCATAACCAAAATAACTAGTAACAACTCTTTGTTTGCCATTTTACTAAAATTTTAAAGTCAAAAAAAAAGGCTCCTAAAATAGGAGCCTTTAAAAACAACCATTTGATATTATTCGTTGTCAGTCCATGTAACACCGTTTGGTGTAATATTAGCTACTAACTCAGCATTTCCTTCGTCTGCAACTGCAGTTAAAGAAACAGGAGTAGAAATTCTAGATACAGGATGTGCAGTAATTGTGAATACAGAATCCTGAATATTACTAATTGCATAAACACCATTTGAGTTTAATGCAACAGTATTAGTACCATTAAATTCAGTTGCTGGGAATGCTACTTGAGCAAAAGTAATACCTGTAAAGCTATTACCACCGCCGCCAAGCATAGCTGGCTTCATATAATAACCTTGTGCTGAAGATGCAAAAGTTATCACATCTTGACGAACAGCATCTACGTTAGAAGAATCAGATGCACTTGAGAAAGTGTTGATTGCCACTACAGTTGCGATTCCTACGATGATTGTTACGAGAATTACGAGAAGTAATTGTTGTTGACCCATGATGAGCTCCTATTATTATTTATTTTTGTTTATTTGATTTATTGATATGAAATTCTTAAAAGTATAGCTAAAATAAAATTAGAATTACTTTAACTTCAAAATGCTTTCGATTAGTAAGAGTAACCTTCTTCCGAAATATTACACAATATTTTTTATTTAATAAATCAAAGTGCACATGTAATAGTTAGTTAATACAAAAAGTATTATCGGCTAAATTGTTTTTTTCTAAAGTGAACTTTGTACTTTGAAAGTGGCTATTTCATTCTTTATATGCAGAAAAAAAAATCTGAATCCTTTTTTATCATTTTATCTTTGTGGTTACTTGTGTTCTCAGCGAGTTGCCAAATAATGATAATTGCCCCTATCCTTCCTGAAATTGGCAAAGTACTTAATACACCAAAACAGTTACTAGGTTCATTAGTTACTGTTTACGCAGTTATGGTAGGTATTTTTGCCCTTATTATGGGACCTTTTTCAGATAAAATAGGTAGACGAAAAATTCTAATCATTGGAAGTGGCTCGATGGCCTTTTTTCTTTTTTGCCATGGTTTCGTTTTTGATTTTTATAGCTTTCTAACTGTTAGAGCATTAGCTGGTATAGCTGGTGGTGTATTAAGCGGTGCTGCTGTAGCATATGTGGGGGATTATTTCCCTTATGAAAAAAGAGGTTGGGCCAATGGCTGGATTATGAGTGGCATTGCGGTTGGACAAATTCTAGGAATACCTATAGGTACATTTCTAACGGAAGCTTTTCATTTTAAAACTCCATTTATCGTTTTTGGAGTAATTATGTCGTTAACATTTATTGTTATTCTGATAAAAGTCCCACAACCCGATGTCATTTTACATACTCATAAGCTTACTATTATATCTTCTCTATCAAAATATTTTGAATTATTAAAAAGAGCCGAAGTAGCTTTTGTAGCACTTTCATACTTACTCATGTTTTTAAGCTTATCGGTTTTTATCATCTATTTACCAACTTGGTTACAAGACTCATTCGGAACATCATTAACCACCATAGGTTATATTTTTGCAGCGGGAGGCATGGCAAATGTAATTGCAGGGCCAAGCTCTGGTTGGTTATCTGATAAAGTTGGGCGAAAAACCATGATAATAACCTCTTGTTTAGGTTTATCACTCCTAATGTTTTCCTCTACGTTCTTTGTCACTAAAATTGAATATGCCTTCTTGCTATTCCCCCTAGCAATGATATTAATAGCAATGCGAATTAGCCCCTTTCAAGCACTTTCTTCTGAATTGGTGAAATCCAATAATAGAGGAACTCTGATGAGCTTGCTAGTTGCTATTGGTCAAGTTGGCTATGGTATTGGTGGTAGTATTGCCGGGCCGTTGTATTCTGTTGCTGGATACCGTAGCAATACTTACTTTGGTGCAACAGCAATACTATTAATGGCATTTATTGTTTGGAAGTTTGTGCCTGAGCCAAAATTAGTTAAAAGTACTATTTTAGCGAAAACACCATAACCATCTTTTAAAGCCTACATTTTACTAGATAAAGAAAATAATTCTTCTGTACATTAATTTTATCTGTAACTTAGTATTCGATTTGATATCTATTTAAGAAAAAAATATGAAAAGATTCTATCAGCCTTTACTTCTCATTTTTGCAACACTGCTTGCATTATCTGCTTGCGAAAGCTCTAATTCAGACACTTCGGTTTCAATTTCAGGTATCGTAATTAATCAATCTACGGGGAAACCTCTGTACCAAGCCGTAGTTGAAATAATTTCACCTGTTGAACTAAATGCAACCTCTGTTACCGACTCCTCGGGTGCTTTTAGTTTTAAAGGAATTGAAATTGATGCTACAACAGACATTGTAATTGAAGCCAAAAAAACAGGCTTTGATAGAGTATCTATTACAGTTGTTGCGTCAAAAGGTCTTGAGGTTTCTTTAGACAACCCTCTTGTTCTTATTCCAGAAGACGAAGATCCTGATGATGAAGACGGTGGCGGTGACGATGGCGTTCAAGGTCCATCGACTGGCCCAGCTGCTATTATACTAACAAGTATTCCTAAACAGGCTATTAATATTGCTGAAACTGGTGATGAGATTAGTAGCGCTTTTACTTTTCAGGTTCAGGATTCAGCAGGACGAGCACTAAGCAACTCTAACTCTGTAATAGTTAATTTTGAAATTATTTCTGGACCAGGTGGTGGCGAAGCAGTTACTCCAGCATCAATTGAAACTAACGCAGATGGAAAAGTTACAACATCTCTTTTTAGTGGAAATAGAGCCGGTCCTGTTAAAATTCAGGCAAGCATTACGAGACCAGAATTAGGTTTAACAATTAAATCGACACCAGTTTTAATTGCTATACATGGCGGTTTTCCAGATCAAGATCATTTCAGTTTAACACTTGCAAAGAGAAATATTGAAGGATATAACTTTAATAATGTTAGAGATGAAGTAACCGTTATTGTAGGTGATGAGTTTAGTAACCCCGTAAAACCGGGTACCGTGGTTTACTTTAATACTACAGGTGGAACTATTCAAGGATCTAAAGAAACTGATGCCGATGGCCTTGCTACAGTTGAGTTAATAACAGCTAAACCAAGACCCAATGAAAACATTGTAGGTAGTGGTGGGCGACCTGGTTATGGTTACGTTATTGCAAGTACCATTGGTAAATCTAACCAACCTGTAATAGACAGTACGGTAGTTCTTTTCTCTGGCTTGCCACAAACACCAACTGTAACCCCAACTACTTTTAATATTGCACCAAATGGTGGTGTTTCTTTTAACTATGAGGTAACTGACCAATTTGGTAACCCATTAGCTGCGGGAACTAAATTTAAAGTTGAAGTTGGCGAAGGTTTAGCCGCCTCAGGAGATGTTGATTTTACATTGGGTGATTATCTTTTCCCAGGTGTTGGCTCAACTCAATTTTCATTTTCAGTATCAGATATTGATGACGAAAATGACGATCCAGGTGAGACTACAATTAAAATTTCTGTTACAACACCTAAGAATCAAACTTCCTCTATCACACTTAGCGGTACTAGAGCCAAAACAAAATAATTTCTGATTTTTAAATATCTCCTATTCAAACTAAGCAGCCTTTACTGATTATAATCAGTAAAGGCTGTATTATATTAAAAGCACAACTCTTTCAATACAAAGATGAATTACCTGCGCAACCTCCCTTCTTACGGCCTTATTTAACCTATGGATTCCTCTGGTTTAGAAACTTCAACAACTTCCAAAATTTGGCAAGACATCAAAGCCGGACTTGCAGGTACTGAAAAAGATTTCACAACTGGTAGTATTAAACGAGCTATTCTTGTTCTTTCTATTCCTTTAGTAATTGAAATGTTTATGGAATCAATCTTTGCTGTGATTGATATCTTTTTCGTTTCGAAGTTAGGAGCTGAAGCTGTTGCAACTGTGGGTATCACAGAATCTTTGCTGACGCTAATCTATTCCATTGCAATTGGCTTTGCGATGGCTACAACAGCTTTAGTTGCTCGTAGAACGGGTGAAAAGAAACTCGATAAAGCCGCTGTAACAGCCGTTCAGGCAATTATCGCTGCTATACTAGCATCTATACCAATCTCTGTGTTAGGAGGACTGTATGGAGCTGAGCTTTTAAGCCTAATGGGTGCTACCGGAGATATTGTATCAGAATATTCCATTTATACCACAATCATGTTTAGTACCAATGTGGTTATAATGCTTCTTTTTGTTATCAATGCTGTTTTTAGAGGTACTGGTGATGCAGCTATTTCGATGAAAACACTTTTAATCGCAAATGGATTAAACATTATCTTAGATCCCTTACTCATATTTGGTATTTGGATCTTCCCTGAAATGGGTATTGCAGGAGCAGCCGTTGCAACTTCAATAGGTCGTGGAGTTGGTGTTTGCTATCAATTTTATATGCTTTCAGGCTCTAACACCCGAATTAATATCACAACAAAGCATCTAAAAGCTAAATGGGACATCATGTGGAAATTAGTCCGTGTTTCTTTTGGAGGCATTGGGCAATTCATCATCTCTACTGGTAGCTGGATTGGATTAGTACGAATAATAGCTGAATTTGGAAGTATTGCACTAGCGGGGTACACCATAGCAATTAGAATTTTGATTTTCACCATACTACCCTCTTGGGGAATGAGCAATGCGGCTGCAACTTTAGTGGGACAAAACTTAGGTGCTGGATTACCCGAACGTGCTGAAAAATCTACATGGATTTCTGCAGGCATAAACATGGTATTTCTTGGCTTGGTTGGTGTTCTAAATATACTTTTTAGTGACAGTTTGATTGGTTTCTTTACCACCGACATAGAAATTATAGCCATTGGGTCAAAGTGTTTGCGAGTAATGAGCTATGGTTATATTGCCTATGCCTTTGGAATGGTAATCATTCAAGCGTTTAATGGAGCAGGCGACACCTTTACGCCTACCATGATTAATCTATTTATATTTTGGATTCTAGAAATTCCGCTCGCATATTTCTTAGCGTTTAAAATGGGAATGAATGAAGAAGGTGTTTTCTACTCTATCGTTATTTCAGAAACGATGTTAGGAGTAGTTGGCTTTATATTATTCAGAAAAGGGAATTGGAAAAAAACGATTGTATAAAAAATGAAATTATCTATCAGTGTTGATAAATCTGGCCGTAGAGGCAAGCAGGTTACAGTTATTAAAAACATCCAGCATAACCCTCAGGTTATCGAAAACCTTGCTAAAAAACTAAAACAGCAATTAGGTACAGGTGGAACTGTAAAAGGAAAGAGTATTGAAATCCAAGGGGATCATCTTAATAAAATAAAAGCCCTCTTAGAAAAAGAGGGCTTTACATTTTAATGCTCTGAAAGTGAAACTACTAAAGAGAAACTTTGCTTTCTTGGCGTGGATCTAAATCGTATAACGACGAAGCTGTTGCTTGTACCGTTTTATACCATTCGTTTCCGTACTTGTCGTTTATAGTGTAGTAATCAGAAAAATCTGGGCGCTTTAAGTTCATCTTCCATTCTTGAGTTTTAGACTTAAAAGAAGGGTCTATATGAAGTAACTCATGATAGATTACCATTTCCTTAGTATCGTTATCAAGCATGTCCCAAAGCTCACCAGAAACTTCGATTAAGTAATCGTTTCCCGAATAGTACTTAACTTCTCGGGTTGCTTTCATGCATTTGGCAGCTTTCTGTTTCGAAATATTTGGATACACTAAAAAATATCCAATTTCTGCAGGGCCAAATTCGAGCTTATTCTTTTCGATTACTTTTTTAGCAATAGTCTCTATTTCTGGAGATTCCATTAGCTGCTTCTCTGATGAAGTCACTTCTGATGGAACCAGAATATCATTTTCATTCATGTATAATAGGCTCTTTTAGTTTTTTGGTATTACAACTGATGTTGCTACGATTGAATACTCTTTTTGCTCGCCAACAACGTCGTCTGGATTTTGTCCAGCATCTTCAGCGTAATGCTTTGCTTGTTCTTCGGTCAAAGTCTTTTCGTTAAACACGCCAACAATAGTAACGTCTTTACCTTGAGAGTCGGTTGGAACAAAGAAGCTATAATCAACAAAAGTAATTCTTGCTGATTTATCGCCACTATTTGCTACAAAAAAACAACCTTTTTTAGAACAAACTTCAGTAACATTTGCGGTTACAATAACTTCTTTATCTTGATGGTCAGCGCTTTTTGCAATAACATCAGCAAGTGGCTTTGGAGCATCTTTAGTTTTGATTTTAGAACCAAAAACTTCGTATTGATCTGTTACTTCAACAGGTTCTGAAAGACGTAGAACTTCTTTTTTCTCGCTTTCTTGTGCAAAGCTTACTGTTGAAATTAATAATGCGATTAATAGTGTAAGTGTATATTTCATAACAATTGATTTTGGGTTTTTCTGAAAATACAAAGAACAATTACAATAATTCATTTAATTCTTAATTTCTTTTCGTTTATAAATCTACCAATAGTTGTTTTAACTTGATGAAGTGGTTACCATCAGAGCAACTAACAAATATTTATGAAGAGTATCGGCGCTGTTTTTTTAGGATTCATTCTTAGTCTTTTTGTAGAAGGCTTTTCTAGAATCATCATTTCTTTCTTTTTTACTATCGAATTTTCCTTCTTCGGATTATCCTCCATTCCTGATACTTCTTGGGTTATTGTCGTATACCTAGTTTCCATTATTTCCTCTTGGCTTGGTTGTATGATGACTATGACTGTAGCTGGCTTTTCTCCTCGATATCACCTTCTAGCCTTTCTTGCTCTTACACTGCTTTGGAGTGCTTTTGAAATAGCATCTTCTCTTACAATGGTGCCTTATTGGTACTTATTCACTTTTCCATTTACATCTATCGTTGGCATCGTTTTAGCTGACTATACCTATAAATTAAATCAGAATGCGATACATAACCCTTAGCTTCCTTTTAATTACAATTGCATGCTCTAAGCCTCATAACTTTAGTATTAGTGAGATAGAAGCGCCCAGCGGTATGAATTCCTCTTTGCCAAATCTCTTTACCGACAATACAGGAATAGTTTTTATGAGTTGGGTAGAAACAAACGATGATAGCTCTACCCTATTCTATTCTTCTTTAGATGATTCAATTTGGAGTGATGCTGTATCAATTCGAAGCTCTGATACATGGTTTGTAAACTGGGCCGACTTTCCTTCAGTAATAGCCAGAAATGGAGATATTATGGCCGCTCACTGGCTTCAGAAAAAAAAAGGAAGTTCCTATTCATATGATGTCAATATTTCAACAGCTTTTGAGAGATGGGGTAACGTTCTAACTCCTCACAATGATAATACTGCCAGTGAACATGGGTTCGTAAGCATGACACCTCTAAGCGATTCCACTTTTATGGCTGTTTGGCTAGATGGAAGAAAAACAGTTAGGCAATCTCATGGAACTGCATCCGATTTGAACTCAGCTATGACTTTACGTTCGGCCGTTATTTCAAATCAATTAGAACTACTTTCTGAGTTTGAAATTGATGCAAGTGTTTGTGATTGTTGCGGAACAGCATCTGTTCTTACAGAGGATGGACTCATCAGTGTTTTTAGAAATCGTACAGAATACGAAATCCGTGATATTTACACTTCTAAATTTAAGAATGGAAAATGGTCTTCACCCAAAGCAGTACATAATGATAATTGGGAAATTGCAGCTTGTCCTGTAAATGGACCTTCGATTAGCGCTAACGAAAAAACTGTGGCCGTTACTTGGTTTACAGCAGCTAATGATTCAGCAAAAGTGAAATTAAGCTTTTCGAATGATTTTGGAGATAATTTCGAACCTGCAATCCAAATAGATGATGTTAATGCGCTAGGCCGAGTAGATGTTGTAGTATTAGACGATAAGACGGCCGTAGTTACCTGGCTTGAGCGTTCACCTGATAATGCATCTATAGCGCTTTACAAGCTTAAGCAGATAGATCAAAAAGGAAATGTGATACAATCTCGAGTAATTTCAGAAATGGCTTCTGCGAGAACTAGTGGTTTCCCTCAGCTAACTAAAAATGGGAACCAACTAATAGCTGCTTGGACCCACATTAATGAAGATGGATCCAAACAGATAAAAACGTCTATTATTCGCTAACAGGAAACATTTTAATTCCCATCAAAGCGGCGATTTTACGACCTACATCGGTGTTTTCTTGCCAGCCAGAGAATTGGATTGCGTGAGGGCCGTATGCCATTGTTGCAATTGGAACACCAGAGTGATGGGTTGTAGTCCAATAAATCTCCATCTCTTTTGAATCAGATTTAGAGTTTTGAAGTGTCATTCCACCAGTTTCGTGATCGGCAGTAAGAACTACTAAGGTTTCTCCGTCTTTTTCTGCGAAATCTAATGCACTTTTAACGGCAGCATCAAAATCTCTCATTTCACGAATAACATACTCAGTATTATTGCCATGTCCACCCCAATCAATTTGGCTTCCTTCAACCATTAAGAAAAATCCTTTCTCATTGGTACTTAAATTAGAAAGAGCTTTTTCTGTCATTTGAGCTAACGTCGGCGTTCTATTCTCACTATCCATTCCTTCTAATGAAAATAAGCCTAAAAGCATCTCACCATTACTTGTGGCCAAATCGTCGGCATTATCAATAAAATCGTAACCTTTTGCGATAAACTCATCTACCAAATTACGGTCGTCTTTTCTTGAACTTCCTTCTGTAGTTTGGGGGATAAAATATTCCAAACCGCCACCCAAAAACACTTCTACACCAGAATCTAGGTATTGAGCGGCAATTTCAGCTTGCATACTTCTAGATTCTACATGAGAAGCAAAGCTTGCTGGCGTAGCGTGCGTAATTGTTGATGTTGCAACCAAACCAGTACTCAGCCCCATTTCTTCAGCAAACTCTAGTAAGGTCTTGCAGTTCTTACCATTTGGTAAATACGCAATCATTCCATTATCAGTTTTCTCTCCACAAGAATAAGCTGTTGCACCAGCGGCAGAATCAGTAACTAAACTATTTGCCGATTTTGTTCTTGTAATACCTGTAATTGGCATTCTTTGAAGGTTCAAAGTTCCATCTGAACCAACTATTGCGTACTGACCTGATGTAATCTGTGCAATACCCGTACCGTCGGCAATAAGCAAAATTACATTCTTAATCTTCTTATCAGCAACAAGGGGTAGTTTATCCTGAATTGTAGATTTTGAAGAAACTACAGTAAAAGTTTCTGTATTACTCTTTTCTACAACTTTTTGACAACTCAAACCAAATACAATTGTGAGAAGTGCTATGCTAAATGTTTTCATATTTTAATTATTTTTTTCCTTAAAAATAGAATGTTCAAATTAAAAAGGAGTTAACTAGTCTTTACCAAAACGTGGTATAAAGCTTTTAATAATACCCCAAAAACCTTTAGCGGGCTTACGGATATTTTTGTTTCGCTCTGTAGCCTTACCTATTCTATCTGGTGTAACAGCTGGCTTCTTTTTCTTAAGCTCGATTTTTTTCTTCTTTGTCTTAACTTCAGCTTTCTTAGGAGCCTTTTTAGTAACTATAGGCTTAGAAGTTTTTTTAGGCTTCTCTACAACTTCTTTCTTTTCCTCAACAACAGGAGTAGGTTTGTTCTTAAGCTTTATAATTACTCGCCCTTCAGAATTTGTAGTGATTGAAACCTTATCATTATCAACATTGATAGGTTTTAATGATTTAGGATCGCGTTTTTCTGCTTTTGGCTTTTCTTCTTTTGGAGCGCTATCTACAGGAGCTTCTTCAGATTGTTCCAAAATTACTAAGTCTTTGCCCACTTTATTTTTGATAGGCTCGAAATATTTTTGATCAGCTTTACTAACCAAAGTAATTGCGATTCCATCTTTATCATAACGGCCAGTTCTTCCAACTCTGTGAATATAATCTTCAACAGCTTTTGGAACATCATAATTGATGATAAGCGACACATTATCAATATCTATACCACGAGCAAGTACATCGGTAGCTACAATTACAGGAACTGTACCATTTTTGAAATCACGAAGAGATTTAGTCCTCTCATCTTGACTTCTATCACCATGTATACTTCCTGCTTTAATGCCTTTTTTGTTTAGCAAACGTTCGAGTTCGTTTGTTCCTTTCTTAGTTGCAGAAAATACAATACAAGAACTCCATTCTATTTCATCGAGAAGTTGTTGTACCAACTCCATTTTCTTACGTGGAGGAACAAAATATGCTCTCTGGTCTACTCTTTTTGATGTAGTAGAAACTTCAATTTGAACTTTTAGCGGATCTTTCATCACGCTGTTCATAAGCTTCTGCAACTCTTTAGGCATGGTTGCAGAGAACAACATCGTTTGGCGTTCTTTTGGTAGCTTATCAATAATTTTGTTTACATCGGGTAAGAAACCCATGTCTAACATTCGATCAGCTTCATCTAAAACCAAAAACTTGATGTTACTAAAATCTACATCTAGTACTTTTATCTGATCGATAAGTCGACCTGGTGTTGCAACTATAATATCAACACCTGCTCTAATAGCATTAGCTTGGCGAGTGAAATCTTCTCCACCAATCACAATTGCGGATGAAATTCCAGTATGGTAACCTAATGCAAAAATCTGTTCGTCAATCTGCTGCGCTAACTCCCTAGTTGGAGATAAAATTAACGCTTTTGTTCCTTTTGAAGGATTTCTGAGAATCTTCTCCAAAATCGGAATTACGAATGCGCCTGTTTTCCCTGTGCCCGTCTGGGCCGCTCCCAATATGTCTTTTCCTTCAAGCGCAAACGGAATACTTTGTTCTTGAATTGGTGTAGGTTCAGTATAACCAACATCATTCAAGCCTAATCTTAGCGACTCATTGAGCTCTATATCGTTAAATGTCAAAGTGCTTTTATCCTTTTCTTTATTAATTAGATGTAAATATACATAGAATGGATGAATTTATATTCCACTTTGGAAGTATTTACCCTATTTTTAGAAAGTTTTGAATAAAAAATCACTAATAAATCTTATGAAATTAAAAAAAAATTATCTTGCAGTAGCTTTATTCTTTGTATCAGTTACAGTTGCTTGCAATAATCAAACCCCAAATTATTCCACTGCTCCTGCAGTTAAACTAGAAAATAAAATTGACAGCGTAAGTTTTGCATTGGGATATCAAAACGCGCAGTTCCTTGTTAACGAAGGTGCTACCGATTTTAATTACGAGCAGTATCTATCTGGTTTTATTAACGGGATGAATAATAATGAGTCTTTAACTGAAACTGAACGTAACGACATCATCAATATCTACCGTTCTGATTTAGCAAAAATGTTAATGGACAAAAACATGAAAGAAGGCCAAGAGTTTTTAGCTGCTAATAAAGCTAAAGATGGTGTTATTGAAACTTCTTCAGGGTTACAATACAAAGTACTTGAAGAAGGTACTGGTAAATCTCCTGCCGCTACTGACGAAGTTGAAGTTAACTACGAAGGCTCACTTATTGACGGTCGCGTATTTGATAGCTCATACGAGCGTGGAGAATCTGTTTCTTTCCCTTTAAATCGTGTTATTAGAGGTTGGACTGAAGGCGTACAATTAATGAAAGAAGGCGCTACTTATGAGTTTTATATCCCAGCTGAATTGGCTTACGGCCCAAATGCTCCAAGAGGAAGTATTATTGGACCAAACTCAACGCTTATCTTTAAAGTTGAACTTATCAAAGTTAAGTAAGTTCATTTGAATTCATTTTTAAAAAAGCTCTATTTCGGTAGAGCTTTTTTTTTTTGGAAATAAATTATTTCAATAAGGTCATTTTAATTGATCTTATCTCACCTGCAATTTTCAATTGTGCATAGTAAACGCCACTAGAAAGATTACCTGCATTCCATACAACTTGCTTCTCTCCTGACGATTGCGACGAGTCAATCAATCTCGCAACCTCTTGCCCTGTAATAGAATAGATAGATAACCGAACATGTTCATTAGAGTCAAGAGAATAGCTAATTATAGTGGTTGGATTGAAAGGGTTTGGATAGTTTTGAGCTAAAGAAAATCCATTTGGAAGAGTTACTTCATGGTTATTGCTAACAATTATGCTTGGCCTAACAACAAGTGTAAAACGCTCTTGTTCCTGTGCTTTCAGCTGAACTTCTTTAAGCTCAATGTGGGGAACAGCACTGGTTATTTCTTTAGATAAGGTCTCGTTTAGGAAATCATATTCTGATTTATCTAGTAGAGAAAATTCTTCGTTTGTAACATTATCTCTCAAAAAGACATCCCATCCAGTAGGCAGATTTTCTGAAACGCCCCAACTTAATGAAAGTGCATCATCTACATTAACAGATTCAAAAAAGAGTGGAATTTCTAGCTCTTCTAGCAAGTCGCTTGAGTAAGAACTAACAGCCTTAACTCTACCTTCCTCAATGCAACCGAGTATGGCATATTGGTCAACAGATGGTGCTAATTTGGAGGCATCGAATCTATCCCAACCAAAACCAGATTCGCTATTAAAAGTAACTACACAACCTCTATCATAGGATTTACTTGACTCTAGATTAAGGCTAATGTCAAATTTGAGAGCGTTTTGCTTAGAAAATGCACTAACTGTTGCCACAGAGTTTGTTTTGCCACTTACAGGAAAAGTTAGTTGAGTAGAGGCGTTTGCCGAACTCGACTCCACCCAGAATGCTTGCCAAGGCAGCAATGTAGTAGTTGACAATGGTTCTGTGTAATACAAGCCATTTGCAAGAAAATGAGCATTCGCTTGAATGGAGTTATTTACTGAAATAGAACTTGCATCAAAATTACTTTGAAATGGATTTCCCACCAAGGTAAAGTAACTTCCATTATTTAGATTTGTTGTATTTAAACTAACATTAACATCGCTTTCTGGCTCATCTTCGGTTACATCAAGAGCTAAAGGAAGCTCATTGCTCCCCAATAAATTATTATCGAAGAAATACGCCAACAACCCTAATCCATTTTCTAGAGTGGTACTAGAAGTTGATGGAGTTTGATATAAACCGGAGCTATCGAACGTATAAACATTTGGAGTAGACCCATTTCCAACACCTTGAATAGCCATATCATCTGAAATCATTGATATGGTTCCATTATTTGCTGGAATTGATATCAATCGCCATCCGGCACTTCCAGTAATCATCGCTTCTGGCTTTAAAGAAGACTCTAAACCTTTACTAAAGCCCGGAGAAGCCACAATTTTTGCGTTAGCATTCGAAGAAGTAACATTAAAAACTACCCAATTACCCGATGCTACCGTATCTCCATTGCTAGAAAGTGATGATTGCCCAAAGCTTCCATTATTTGGTAACTCATCAAATAAGCGATACGCCACCTGGTTTTTTGCAAAATCACTGCTGTTTCCAATATTGTCAATTCCAAAAGAATCAACGGTATCAATTACTTCTGAGACGGTACGAACAAGTATATACTTTTCATTTCCGTTATGATTAATCGCGTTAGTGCTTTGATCAACTATGTCCTCACCAAATATAGTTTGGACTCCACTTCCTGAATTATCATCACCAATAACATAAAACCCTTTTGATGATATACTTCCTGTTAATGGAATTGAAGTAAAAGTAGAATTTGAATTTGAATACCTTCTCAGCTCCCAACTATCGGTTGTGAAATCGATACCGCTATCAGTTGTATTGAATAACTCTAAATATTTAACAGTCCCACCATTTGCTTCATAAACTTCTGAAATGAATACATCTGGTAGCTCAGAATTTGGTGATGCTATTTCCCCTTCATAGAAAAATGCCCTTCTAACTAAGGAGGTATCGTGAATAAATGGATTCCGATTTCCTTGAAAAGACTCTATAGCTAAACTTCTAGCTAATTCGGCGGCATCAACAGGATCTTGTTTGTGCCATTGATAAAGGGTTTCCTTCATCCCATCAAAAAATGCCTGATTATCATATTCATCGTTAATAATATTGGTATTTGTTTGATATAAAGTCCAAAAGTAGAACATCGACCGAGCTGCATTTCCTTTATGAGATTCACGAGGCTCAAAAGAATTATTGTAATACTCGCTGTACTCATCAATATCTGAAACAGGAATGGATTCTAATTTCTCTCCATTTTTCCAATACCACCAAGATGTGGTCAGATTATCATCAATCTCGGCAAAAGGATTATTATTACGTGAAGAATTAGCCGAACTCCAAACAGGATACAAGTGATGAATATCCCCTCGCATGGGCTCATTGTTGTTATAAAAGCTCTGTGGCCACGAATGCTCGGTGTTAAAACTTAAAGAACCATTACTTGGTGTTCTTGTTCCATCTGCCTTAGCTCGTAAACCAGTATAAACGCCTGTTAGGCTATCTGTTTCATCTACATCTAAGGTTTGGTACATATAATCCCTAGCAGGATCATAGTTTTTAGGATTTGAGGGATAATAGTTCGTCCTCAAGTATTCAATTAACAATGAATCATGCAATTGCGGTGCAATTGAGTCAGTCTGAGCCCAAGCATTCCCCATAATTAAACAAGGAAATAAAAGAGCGAGTAATTTTTTTACCATACAAGTTTGCCTGTAGTAAATTTCAGCGTCCTTCTTTTCAGAAATTAAAGTACAAGCAATGAAGAAATGAAATTCGTTAAATTGATTAGAATTATTAGAGCTAGCGTTAAAAATATCTAAATGAATAAACCTAAAACATTATGTTACTTGTATAATTTTAATAGCATACTACTATACTTCATTATAGATTATTCTTACCCTTTACCCCTTACTAGCATAGATTTACAACTGAGAGTATGAATCTAAATTATTGCATACTCTCAGATATGTGAGTTAAATCAGAAATTTGTTGTTCAGAAAAAACGCTTCCATCAAAGCCTAAAGAATAGTATATCAACTACATATTAAGGTTTAATAAAAAAGATAGTTTTTGGGGTTTACTTTATTTGTGAAAAGGAATAGACTAGAGTTGATGAAAGTAAACCAAAAACATATCACCCTTTCTTATACAAATACTCCTATTACGAGTATTTCAGGGATTATTATTACAATTACCACAATTACCCCTTAGGGGGTATCTATGAACATATCACAACGTGGGGTTATCCCAATATTAGGTTTACATCAAATTCCAAACTCACTCTCTTTATAAATGATTGTTCTTAAATTCGGGGGCACATCTGTTGCCACAGCTGAAAGTCTAAAAAAAGTTCGCGACATACTTTTTGAAAAATCCAAGTCATCCCAACTTTCGGTAGTTGTTTCTGCCTTAGGCGGTGTTACAAATAAGTTAATTGACTGTGCTAAAGCTGCTGAGGCTGGAAATGCTGAGTATGAATCTATTTTTAGTGAAATAGAACTTCGCCACATATCGCTTTGTAATGCTTTGTTACCAGTAGCTAAAAGAAACGGCACCTTAACGAAGGTTAAAATTCTACTTAACGACCTAGAAGATATTTTTAGAGGTGTATTTCTCATTAAAGAACTCTCTCTACGCTCATCAGATCATATTTTAAGTTATGGTGAAATTCTTTCTTCAACCATCATTCATAACTACTTAAAAAGTGAAGGGCTGGATGTTTCTTATTTGGATACACATGCTCTTATTAAAACTGATGACCAATTTGGTAATGCAACGGTAGACAAAAAACTCACCTATTCTAATATTGTTGAAGCAGCCAAAAGTGCGGGACGAGTTTCCATATCTGCTGGATTTGTAGCCTCATCTAAAAAAGGAAATTACACAACTACATTAGGCAGAGGCGGTTCCGATTACACTGCCGCCCTTATTGCATCAGCACTCCAAGCCGATGGTTTAGAGATATGGACAGATGTAAGTGGAATGATGACCGCAAATCCACGTTTAGTGCCTTTAGCGCGTCCTATTGAGACTATTACTTACGAAGAAGCAATGGAGCTTTCACACTTCGGCGCAAAAGTTATTTATCCTCCTACTATTCAACCTGCGTTGGATAAAGAAATTCCGATTTACGTAAAGAACACCTTTGCCCCTAACGACGCTGGAACTACCATTTCAAATAACGATATCGATTCATCAGTAATCGTAAAAGGTATTTCAAGCATTGATGAAGTAGCTCTTTGTACGCTTTCAGGAAGTGGAATGATTGCCGTTCCTAATTTCTCTTATCGTTTATTTAGAGCGCTTAGCCAGAAAGAAGTGAACGTAATAATGATTACACAGGCTTCTTCAGAACATACAATTACAGTAGCTATCTCTCTAGCCGATGTTGAAAATGCTAAACAAGCTATTGAAGATGAGTTTTCTTACGAAATTGAACATAGAAAAGTGAATCCGCTTCATGTAGAAACTAACCTTTCTATTGTAGCACTTGTCGGTTCTAGAATGAAGCGTCAAGTTGGTATTAGTGCCAAATTATTCGAGACACTAAGTTATAATGGTGTGAATGTTCGCGCTATCGCTCAGGGTTCTACTGAGTTGAATATTTCAGTAGTAATCGACAAAAAGAACCTTAAAAAAGGTCTTAATAGTATTCACGAAAGTTTCTTCTTATCTGACTTAAAGAAAATTAACCTCTTCATGGTTGGATCTGGTAATGTCGGACGGGTATTTCTAAATCAAGTTAAAGCACAACAAGAGTATTTAGCCGAACATCATCATTTAGATTTGATTGTAGCTGGCCTTTCAAACTCTCGAAAAATGCTTTTCAATGAAGAAGGGATTCAACTAGATTCTTGGCAAGAAGAACTTGATAACTCAAACCTAGCCATGACTTTGGAAGGATTTATTGAGCAGATGAAAGAGCTTAACTTGAGAAATACAGTCTTTATTGATTGTACTGCAAGCGATGCCATCCCTCCTTTCTACGAGCAAATTTTAACGGAAAGTATCTCCATTGTAACACCAAATAAAATTGCGTGTTCATCCTCACAAGAGAATTACGAGAACTTAATCCAAAAAGCGAAGCGTTATAAATCGCGTTTTCTTTTCGAAACAAACGTAGGTGCTGGTCTTCCTGTCATCAATACGTTGAATGATTTAATTAAAAGCGGTGACCGTGTCCACAAAATCCAAGCAGTATTGTCTGGAACGCTCAATTTCATCTTCAATAATTACGATGGAACACAAAAATTCAGCGATGTTGTACGAGCGGCACAAGAAGCAGGATTTACTGAGCCCGACCCACGTATCGATTTAAGCGGCGTTGATGTAATGCGTAAAATTCTAATTCTTGCTCGCGAAAGTGGATACAAAATGGAACTTTCTGATATTGATGGAACCCCTTTCGTACCAAAAGAATGTATGGAAGCTGACAGCGTTGAAGCCTTTTTAGCAAAGCTCGATGAGTTCGACGAAGTATTCCAAAAAATGTATAGTGAAGCAGCTTCGCAAAACAAACGCATTAAATACGTTGCTACTTTCGACCAAGGCAAAGCAAGAGCTGGTTTAGAATCCTTTAGTTTTGAACATCCCTTCTACGAGCTTCAAGGCAAAGACAATATCGTTCTGTACTATACTGATCGATATCCTGAACAACCTTTAGTAGTAAAAGGCGCTGGAGCAGGCGCTGATGTAACCGCTTCGGGAATATTTGCAGACGTAATGAGAATAGCTTCAGCATAAAATTAACTATGGAAAAAATAAAAGTATTTGCCCCTGCCACAGTATCAAATGTGGCTTGTGGCTTCGATATTATGGGCTTTGCCCTCAATGAAATTGGCGATGAAATAATTGCCACTAAAAACGATAGCGGAAAACTTACAATTTCGGCAATTCATGGTGCTGAAGGTTTACCGATGGAAGCTGACAAGAATGTTGCTACTATCGCTGCACAAGCACTATTAGATGCTTTAGAAGATAAACCTTCGTTTGGATTTGATTTCGAACTTACAAAAAAAGTTAAACCAGGAAGTGGACTTGGGTCAAGTGGTTCTAGTTCAGTTGCTGCAGTTTTTGCAGTAAACGAGTTACTCGGAACGCCTTTCACAAAGCACGAACTCATTCCTTTCGCAATGCAGGGCGAAGCTGCAATATCAGGCCAAGCACATGCCGATAACGTAGCTCCATGTTTATTGGGCGGATTTGTTCTAGTTAGAGATTATCATCCATTAGATGTAATTCAGCTCGATTATCCTGAAGAAATGTACTGCACCGTAGTTCATCCTCAAATCGAAGTTAAAACTTCAGATTCTCGAAAAATGTTGAAGCGACAGATTAGCCTCAAAGATGCCATCACCCAATGGGGAAATGTGGGCGGACTAGTAAGTGGTTTAGCAAAAGGAGATTATTCCCTCATAAGCCGTTCGCTTAAAGATGTGGTTGCTGAGCCTGTTCGATCAATGCTCATTCCTTTCTTTGATGATGCTAAATCTCAAGCTCTCAATCTTGGTGCTTTAGGTTGCAGTATTTCTGGTTCGGGGCCGTCTATTTTTGCACTAAGCGAAAACAAAGAAACTGCTCAAAACATCAGCAATGCATTCAAGAAATTATATTCTGATGAAGGAATTGAAGCCTTAGTTTATGTTTCAAAGATTAATCCAAAAGGAACTGAGGTTATTGGATGAAATATTATAGCACCAAAGGCGAAGTAACACCTGTATCCTTCAAAGAAGCCATTTTTAAAGGACTTCCTGATGATAACGGTCTCTTTATGCCAGTATCTATCCCGAAGCTTTCTGAGAGCTTTTTTGAACGCATTTCTGAAATGACTTTACCAGAGATTGGACTAGAAGTAATTCAGCAATATACCGAAGGTGAAATCCCAACTGAGGATTTAAAAAAGATTGTCGAAGATACTCTCGCATTTGAAATTCCTTTAAAGGAAATCAAAAAAGACGTGTACTCCTTGGAATTGTTCCACGGCCCAACACTTGCTTTCAAAGATGTTGGAGCTCGATTCCTTGCAAGATCACTAAGTTATTTCTCAGCTTCTGAAGACAAAAAACTAACCGTTCTTGTGGCTACTTCTGGTGATACAGGAAGTGCCGTTGCTAACGGATTTTACAACGTTCCAAATATCGATGTTGTAATCCTCTACCCTTCAGGCAAAATTAGCGACTTCCAAGAGCAACAAATGACTACTCTTGGTGGCAACATCACCGCTTTGGAAATTGATGGTACTTTTGATGATTGTCAGAAGCTGGTAAAACTAGCTTTTCTGGATAAGAAATTATCTAAAGAGAAAAATCTGACTTCAGCTAACTCTATCAATATGGCAAGGCTATTGCCTCAGAGCATCTACTACTTTTATGCCTTTGCTCAACTCAGTGAAGAGCAGAAGAAAAAAGCTGTTTTTGCAGTTCCAAGTGGTAACTATGGGAACATCTCTGCAGGATTACTAGCTCAGAAAATGGGTTTACCTATTGCACACTTCTTGGCATGTTCAAACGCAAACGATACCGTGCCAAAGTATCTAGAAACCAGTGAATACATTGCAAAGCCAAGTGTACCAACTATTTCTAACGCGATGGATGTAGGCGATCCAAGCAATTTTGTTCGAATGCTAGACCTATTCGGAAATAGTCACAAGCAAATGACGGAAGCCATTACAGGCTATTCCTTTTCAGATGATGAAACTCGTGCTACAATCACTCGTGTTTTTGAAGAAACCGATTACGTTCTCGATCCTCACGGTGCAGTTGCTTATTTGGGTCTTGAAGATTATTTGGAATCAAACTCAGGAACTGGAATCATTCTAGAAACTGCTCACCCTGTTAAGTTTGCTAGTACTGTAGAAGAACAAATTCCACAGAAAATGCAGATTCCAACACACATCGAGTTAACCAATTTGGAGAAGAAAAGTATTGCGATGAACAAAGACTTTGATTCATTCAAAAACTTTCTTGAAAAGTTAAAATAAATACTAGTTTATTAGTGCGTTTAATAATAATTTAGCACACGCTAATTATTAATCTAGCGGAACTGGATTTATCCAGTTACTTTGTTGGAATACACTCATTTTCATCCAGTTAACACTGAGAATAAAAAAGGTTGGAAAAAGGTCTTAAGCTTCTTAGGACCAGCTTATCTAGTAAGTGTTGGCTATATGGACCCAGGTAACTGGGCCACCGATATAGCTGCCGGAAGTAAATATGGTTACACGCTCCTTTGGGTCATAATTGCCTCAAACTTAGCTGCCATTTTAGTTCAAAACCACAGTGCAAGGTTGGGCATTGTGACGGGCAAAGATTTAGCTCAGTTTAGTCGCTCTTATTATCCTCAAAAACTCAATTTCGTTTTCTGGGTTTTTGCGGAAATTGCCATAGCTGCAACCGACTTAGCTGAAATCTTAGGCATGGCTATAGGTTTGAAATTACTCTTCGGACTAGATCTACTTTATGGGGTTGTTTTGTCACTATTCGACACACTCATTATCATGTTTTTGATAAAGAAAGGAATGCGAGTAATGGAAGCTATCATCCTTGCTTTAATTGCCATTATTGGTCTTTCTTTTACCATAGAGCTCTTTTATTCAAAACCTGACGTCTCTGAATTGATAAAAGGAATCTTCCCTTCTATCCCAGATAGCAATGCGCTCTACATCGCAATTGGTATTATTGGTGCCACCGTAATGCCCCACAACTTATACCTGCATTCATCATTGGTTCAATCACGTCGATTTCCCAAAACCGATGATGGCAAACGCAAAACAATTCGCTTCAATTTTATTGACACCACCATTGCGTTAAATCTTGCTTTGTTTGTAAATGGAGCCATTCTAATTTTGGCAGCCTCAGCTTTTTATAAAAGCGGACATTATGAAATTGAAGACATCATGGATGCTCACAAAATGTTAGCACCCATTTTAGGAACCGTACTTGCTCCAATTCTTTTTGCGGTGGCTTTAATTGCCTCAGGCCAAAGTTCAACATTAACAGGTACGTTAACTGGGCAAATCATAATGGAAGGCTATCTAAATATCAGGATTGCACCTTGGCTTCGTAGGCTAATAACTCGTTTGCTAGCAGTAATACCCGCTTTTTTTGTGATTCTTATTTTTGGTGAATCTGAAGCTGGCCCATTACTCATTTTAAGTCAAGTAATTTTAAGTTTACAACTGGGCTTTGCCGTAATCCCACTTCTGCATTGGGTTTCTTCAAAAGAGATAATGGGCAAATTTCAAATTAAAGCACTTACGAAAGTCGTTTCATGGATTGTAGTTCTAGGTATTTTAGGGCTAAACATTAAGCTGGTTTTTGATTTTATGTTGGAGTGGCTCAACTCAACAACCATTCACAGGTTTTATGTTTCCCTTATTCTTACTCCTATTTTTGCTGCACTTATTTTGCTTATTTATGTAATTATAGAGCCTTTCTTTAGCAAGAAACTTGTTCGTGAAATTCTAACTCCACATACAAAACTCACCGATGTGGTTTTTGAAAAATCTAAACCCTACCAAAAAATCGGGATTTGTTTAGACTTTTCTCCCTCTGATCAAAATGCAATAAACAGAGCTTTAAAATTTGGTACAAAAAAGACTGAATTTGTACTCATTCATGTGGTGGAATCGGGTGCTGCACGTGCTTTACGTAAAGATGCATACGACTTTGAAGTTCAGAATGATGACAAAATCCTAGACAATTACGTTGAAAAACTACGCGCAATGGGAATTAATACTTCCAAGAAAATAGGTTTTGGTTACGTAGGCGAAAGTGTTCCTAAAATTTGTAATGAGTTAGATTTAGAACTTCTAGTTTTGGCTTCTCACAACAAAGGAATCCTTCATAGAATATTTAAAGGTACAACGATTGGAAAAGTTCAACGCAAACTCCGTATCCCATTGTATATCGTAAAAAATAAGTAACTACTCTTACTTTTAATCCGGTTCTATACTCACAAATCGTTCAATATTACGCGACATCTCAATGCGTGTAAGCAATGATTTCAGAATACGTTCGTAGATTTTCTTGCCCAGTACTTTGTCTTCAATTCCGGCATCAATGTTTGGGTTGTCGTTTACTTCAATCACGTACACTTTATCGCCAATCATTTTTAAATCTACACCATAAAGTCCATCTCCCATCAACGCTGCAGCTTTTAAAGCGGTGTCCATTACTTTAGTGGGAACTTGGTCTATGGCTAAAGTGGATGAATCTCCTGATTGATGTTGTTGCTTCCCCTTCCAATTATAGATTTGCCAGTGATTCTTAGCCATGAAATATTTACAAGCAAATAAAGGCTGATTATCAAGTACCCCAATTCGCCAATCATATTCTGAAGGAAGAAATTCTTGGGCAATCACTAAATCAGACTTTACAAAAAGCTCTTTCAAAGAAGCTTTCATTTCCTCTAAGCTAGTCACTTTTGTAACACCAATCGAAAACGCACTATCGGGTTGCTTCAAAATCATTGGATACTTCAACGAATCCAACAAGCCTTCCTTCTCGCTAGCTTTGCTAAGTACCAATGTCTGAGGCGTGTTTATCGCATTATTCCGAAGACGTTCATTCAGAAATATCTTATTCGAGCATCTCAATATAGACCAAGGGTCATCTATTACCACCAAACCTTCCGCATAAGCTTTTCGAGAAAATTGGTAAGTGTAGTTGTTTACATCTGTGGTTTCTCGGATAAACAAGGCATCGTATTCGTACAACTTGTTGTAATCTTCTTTTGTGATGAACTCTGGGTAAACATCTAAAGCTTCTGCCGCTTCTTTAAATCGTTTTAATGCCAATTTATTAGATGGAGGATTTTTCTCGTCTGGATTCACAAGAATAGCCAAGTAATACTTATAGTTTTTGAGCTTACTCTTTTGAAATCGCTTGGTCTCAAAATACGTTTGGGCAAAAGTTTTAATCATCCCTAAATCTTCGGGCAATATTTTATCTAGCGATAAAGGTTGAATCTTCTTGATTTGCCACTTATTGGTTTTTACAAAATGAGCTCGAAACAACGGTGTCTCAAACATTTGATAGATTTTTTGTGCCAATTGGCGATACACAACTTCCTTGGTTTGACCAAAAAAGACGTTCAATTCAAGTGTATCATCTATACACTTAGCGAGTGTCTTTTGAATCATCGAATCAAAATCATCCGCGATTGAACGAATTACATTAACGTCTTTTAAATCACGAATGGTTGTTACGTTCGGTATCGCTCTTTGGTCGCGTGCAGAAGCCAACAACGACACGTAATATCCAAAACTCTGATAGCGATACGAATTGCACAAATTGAAAACTCGTACTTTTTTACTTGCAATATTGCCTTTGTTGGCGGTGTAATCTTCCGATGACATCACCACCACATTATCTATATCAAGCTTCCATTGCTTGGGATGGTCGACTACAATCAAGTTTGTGAGCTTATTACTGTCTAATGCTGATGGAAGCTCAAAAACCAATCGAAGTGCATCTTGGCCTTCGCTGTAATAATCGGAAATCATTTCTGTAGAATGATATCCTGCTTTTAAATACCATTGCACTAAAGTTCTATTATTGGCGTCTACTTCAAGCGAAATTCTTTCAAATCCTTTCGAAAGCGCTATAACTTCAGCTTGTTTTAACAGTTTAAATCCAATTCCTAAGCCTTGGTACTCAGGTAAAATCCCAATTGAAAAAATACGTAGCGTTTTCTTGTGTATATGTAGAACTAAACACCCAACCGATTTTGTAGTTTTGCCTTCTTTAATATCCGCAAACCACACTTCTTGAAAGCTACTTTTCAAGCTGAGGTTTAAAGTTCTTCGGCTACTTTGTTGAAAAAATGGAAAGGAAGCTTTTTCAATTGATTCCAAAAGATTTAGATCGCCTAAAACAGATCTTCGGATGGAAATATTCATGCATTATATACATTAGATTTTGAAATACAATAGTACTCATAATTCTAATCCTTTTATAGAGATGCTTGTATTAATTCGAAAATATATTTTTCAATATTATTGGTTAGTATTCCAATAATTCTTGATAAATTAGTTACTCAAATACTATTCTTTTTTGTATCTATATCCACCTTTTAAAGGAGCCTATATTGTGGTTAAAAGAAATTTCAAATATCTGATTATTATCATGGCCTTGAGTTCGTCCCTAAATTGTTCTGCTAAGCTAGAACGCGTTTCGTATGTGAGCGAAATAAACCAAGAAGAACGAGATTTTTATCTTTATCTGCCCAAGGGCTACGATACTAATCCTGATAAAGAATGGCCTGTTCTTATGTTTTTACATGGAAATGGCGAACGCGGAAATGGCAAAGATGAATTGGATTACGTAATGATTCACGGCCCACTTTCTGAAGCATGGGTTCAAAAACGAGACTTCCCTTTTATAATGATTGTCCCACAGTTGCACATGTTTGGCCAAGACACTCTTGACGCTCCAAGTTTTGAAAATCGAACGTTAGATATGGTTCCAAAACGTTTAGAAGATGGCGTACCACCTCGCAGTGTAGCTTCTCGTCCAGATTTCGAAATGCTCGGAGCCACTCCCTCAACAGAAATGCCTGCTGAACCTGCTCTTTTTGAATATGGTTGGAATCGCGTTGAAAATGATTTAATCGGAATGTTAGATACCGTTCTTGAAAACTACAATGCAGATTCAAACAGAGTTTACCTTTCAGGATTGAGCTACGGTGGATTTGGAACTTGGTATTTGGCAAGTAAACATCCAGAACGCTTTGCCGCAATCAATCCTGTGGTTGGCTGGGGACATCCAAGCTTGATGGAACCTTTAGCAGAAGTAAACATGCCAATTTGGGCTTTTGCTGGTGGTCGCGATAAAGTGATTGAAGCCCAATACTTTTTTGAGGGAATGAATTTGCTTGAGGAACTTGGGAATACAAATCTCCGCTTTACTATTCATGAAGATATGGGCCACGACACATGGAAGCGTGTTTATGGCGGAGATGATATTTACAACTGGCTTTTAGAGCATTCTCTTGATGATATTAATGAGTAGCTACTATTTTGGAACCTAATCACCTCGTTTCTAGTTCGAATACCATTCATCACATAATCTATTATGAACTCTATTAGCACTTTAAACTTAGATTCTGATTTTAGTTACCAAACCATTGACTTACCTGACGATTACGAAGGGAAGGTTACAGCAACCTTAATTGCAGCAAATGCAAACACAGGAAATCGGAAGAGCGTACTCTACGTACATGGTTTTATAGATTATTTTTTTCAAGCGCATATGGCGGCAAAGTTTTTGAATGAAGGCTATGATTTTTACGCGCTAGAACTTCGTAAATATGGACACTCTCTTCTCCCTCATCAACACCCAAACTATTGCAGGTCGATTACTGAGTATTTTCCAGAAATTTCTATTTCTTTAAAACATATAAATGAACGAAGTAAACACAAGATAACGCTAATCGGACATTCAACAGGCGGTTTAACTACCAGTTTATATATGAATGAAGGCGAAGAAAGGCATCTAGTTAATGCACTTATCCTGAATTCTCCCTTTTTAGAGTTCAATATTTCTAAGCTCAAAAGACTCTTTTTACCTGTTATTTCGAAATTCTCAATTCTGTTTAACAAATTTGCCAAGCTAGACGAAGCTTTAAGTAGAGTCTATTCTCAGAGCATTCATAAAGGTGATTTTGGGGAATGGGAATTTACTCAAGAATGGAAACCTGTAGATGGATTCCCCGCATTTTACGCATGGACGAATGCTGTTCTAAAAGCTCAGAATCGGTTAAAAAAGGAGTCTAACATCCAAGTTCCAGTTTTGGTTATGCACTCTAGCAAATCTTTAATCACCAAGATTTATTCCGAGGAAGCGCACAGCGCAGACACCGTACTGAATGTAGAACACATCAAAAAATTTGGATCAACTTTAGGTGATGATGTTACTATGGTAAGTATTAAAAATGGAATGCACGATCTAGTACTTTCTAGAAAAGAAGTTCGTGAACTTGTGTTTCAAAAGATGTTCTCTTGGCTTAAGAACATAGATTAGATATTTATCTTTCAAAACAATTTTCAACTGTATGAACTACCGCAAACTCGGAAACTCCTCCATCAAAGTAAGTGAAATTGGTTTTGGTTGTATGTCGCTACAACCCGAGCAACATGCCCAAAACGAGACTTTATTAAGAACCGCTTTTGATGCAGGAATTACACTATTTGACACTGCTGATTTATATGATAAAGGTGCAAATGAAACAACCGTTGGAAAAGCCCTCGCCCCCATTCGAGATCAAGTTGTAATTTCTACCAAAGTAGGAAATCAATGGAATGAAGACGGCAAAGGTTGGACATGGAATCCTAGTAAAACTCACATTCTAAGAGCCGTTGAAGAAAGCCTTAAACGCCTACAAACAGATTATATAGATTTGTACCAACTTCACGGAGGAACCTTAGATGATGATATCCCTGAAATTATTGAAGCGTTTGAACTGCTTAAACAACAAGGCAAAATTCGTGCTTACGGCATCTCTTCAATCCGACCAAATGTAATTAGAGAATGGGTTAAGAAGTCCAATTTAGATAGTGTGATGATGCAGTACAGTTTACTCGATCGTCGACCAGAAGAAGAATGTTTGGATTACTTACATCGCTCAGGTGTTTCTGTGTTAACACGTGGAAGTTTGGCCAAAGGAATGTTAATCAATAAGCCAGCTAATGCTTCATTAGGCTATGATGTAGAAGAAATTAATCAACTTAAAGCTGCAATTGTAAATACACAAAATCCTGTTTCAAGTGCATTGCAGTATGTGTTACAACACCCTGCGGTTGCATCAGCAATATCAGGTGTAAGAACACTACCTCAACTCAGTGAGATTATAGAATCTACCAGTGTTGAAATTCCGGCTAATCAACTTGCAGAGTTAGGAACAGTCCTCCCTCCAAACAAATACGAACAACATCGGTGAGGTTTTTTATATGTGGGTTCAGTTTTTAACATTTTATATATCCTTTAATCTTGTTAAAAATCCATAATGCTATTTTGAAAAGAATAAGTTTTTGCACATTTTTTATGCTTAATTAAACAAACTTTGCAGACAAAACATCTTTGCTCCAGAGGAGCTAAACCTTTGTAGAAAATCGATTAAAGCATCTCAACTAGCCCCATCGGGGCGAAACCTTGTTTCGATATGCCAAATACCTACACACAAATATTAATTCAATACGTATTTGCAGTGAAACACCGGGAAGCCGTCATAAAAGATGATATCAGAATTCCATTGGAAAAATACATTTCTGGAATCATTTCTAATAACAAGCACAAACTATTGGCTATTTATTGTATGCCGGATCATTGTCACATTTTAGTAGGCTTAAATCCTAGCCAGTCACTTTCGGATTTGGCAAGAGACATTAAATCAAATTCTACCAAATGGTTAAATGAGAATAAATACACAGAATATAAATTTCAGTGGCAAGAAGGATATGGTGCATTTAGTTATGCAAGAAGTCAATTGGATACAGTTGTTAATTATATTTTAAACCAACCTGAACATCATTATAAGAAAACATTCAAAGAAGAATATCTTGATTTCCTTTTGAAATTTAATATCCAATACGATAGCAAATATTTATTCAATTGGCTTGAATAGAAAATATCACTCCTCTGGAGCTCCTGTATACCTTTTGTATTATTTCTACAAAAATTTAGGCTCCCACGGAGCCACTGATTATTTAGATAATCAACCCACCAAATTATTTTGAAAAACCCCTCCTTTTACGGACTTTATTACTACAACCTACCCAATAGAACTAATTCGGATGAAACATCTAGGATTTACCGGACCCATTACTTCTCTCATCTCTCCTGAAGATTACGAAGGCTATGAACTTGCTCGTGTAATTATTGAGCACAAAGAACGCTATACCATCCAAACTACAACTGGAATTTATAGCGCTGAGATAACGGGAAATTTACGCTACGCTGCGCAAAGCAGATTGGAGTTCCCCGCCGTGGGCGATTGGGTCAAAGTTACCATGATGGATGAAAAGACAGCCATCATTCTTTCCGTATTTCCAAGAACAACCATTTTAGAGCGTCAAGCTGTCGGTAAACATGCTGAAACTCAGGTTATAGCTACCAATATTGATTACGCTTTCATTGTGCAAGCTGCAGGGCAAGATCTCAACTTAAAGCGACTTGAGCGTTATTTGGCAATCTGTTATACCGCAAACATCAAACCCATTCTTCTGCTTTCTAAAACAGATTTGATTAGTGATGAAGAAAAATCCGCATTGATAGCTCAAATCAATGAACGCATAAAAGATGTACCGGTTATTCCTCTTAGTATCCACATAAGCGAAAGTTTTGAGGCGGTTTCTGAAATCATGGAAGCATATAAAACTTATTGCTTCATTGGCTCATCAGGTGTGGGTAAATCCACCATCGTAAATCAGTTAAAAGACGAAGAAACTCTTAAAACCAGCGAAGTAAGTTCAAGTAATAATAAAGGTCGGCATACCACAACCCATCGTGAATTATTGGTACTATCCAACCAAAGTATTGTGATTGATACACCCGGAATGCGTGAAATTGGAATGACTGATAACGCAAAGGGCATCGAATTAACCTACGACGAGATTCAAGAAATTTCGAATGAATGTAAGTTCAATGATTGTAGTCACGTTCATGAGGTCGGCTGTGCAGTGCTCCAAGCTGTTGAAGAAGGTAGAATTTCTAAAAGTGCGTACGATAACTATCACAAAATGAAAAGAGAACAGCTTCACTTCTCAAGTTCTGTTCATGAGAAAAGACAACGCTCCAAAAGCCAAGTTAAAATGTATCGCGAAGTACAAACAGAACGGCGTAAAAGAAAGTATTAGAGAAACCCTCTACATGTCATTCATGTAATTCTAAATTTCAGTATATTTGAGAGAAATAACTCCAAAGTTATTCGAACTCTTACTAACAGAAATTAATTACCGCTTACAACACTTTTGTTCATACGCACTATTGAACCACCTCTTGATACTTGCCTCCTATTATTTACTCTCTGTTGTAAGCTTCCCGTATATAAATACGCTAAATGAGATTTGAATGTTCAGACATCAAGGTAAACGCAGAACATTAAAACACAACGTACAGATAGCCTCCGTTCTATCTTTTGTAGCAGGAACTGTGAATGCTGCAGGCTTTCTGGCTATAAAGCAGTTAACAACCAACGTAACTGGGCATTTTGCTTTATTCATAAATGACCTTGCCGACTTCCAATTCTGGAAAGGAACCATTTATTTCCTCTACATCTTTTCATTTTTATTTGGCTCTTTCACCTCTAGTTTCTTCATCGAAACTTTTAGAAAGAGTAAGAAACTAAATGTATTTGTTATTCCTACCGTAATTGAAGCCTTTGTGTTGATTTTCATTGCCCTTATCAGCGATTTCTCTGTGGTTTCAAATGCCAATATAATTGCGTGCTTTTTGCTTTTTGCAATGGGGATTCAGAACTCTTTTGTTACCAAAATATCTGACGCTATTGTACGAACTACGCATTTAACAGGTCTATTTACTGATTTAGGCATTGATCTATCGCACCTTTTCTTTCCGAAAATGTATCCCAACAGACAACATATTAAGGCAAATATTCAGCTTCGTATTTACATCATTTGCTTTTTCTTTTTTGGTGGATTAGTAGGCGGTTTTATTTACTCTAGAATGGGTTTTGGGCTCAATACATTAATTGTAAGTGCATTTATACTTCTTGCTAGTTTGTTTTATGATGATTTCCGAGTTCGGGTCGTACTTTCTTCAAAGCGCTCTTTGCATAAAAAGAAACTCTTCTCTAAATCCTCTTAAACACATTCACTAACCGAACGTCTGCTCTTGCAAAGTCTTTAGAGATACCTCATATTTCAATTTAATATCATACCCAAGCAAATTAACATTGAAGCTACTCGCCAACCCACAAGCTGAAGAAATTTTTAAGAACTATCCCGAATCTGTTCGCTCACAAATGGCATCATTACGAGCCTTAGTACTAGAAACAGCTTCTGAAATTGAGGGACTAGAAACACTAGAAGAAACGTTGAAATGGGGCGAACCAAGTTATTTAACAAAGCACGGTAGCACAGTTAGAATGGATTGGAAGGCTAAAACTCCAAATCAATATGCCGTTTATTTTAAATGCACTTCCAGCTTGGTGCCTACATTTAGGAAGTTGTATTCTGAGGTGTTCAACTTTGAAACAAACAGAGCTATTGTTTTTGGGTTGAATGAAGACATTCCAACTTCAGAATTAAAGCATTGTATCACGTTGGCGTTAACGTACCACAAAGTAAAGCATTTGCACTTGTTGGGAGTTTAGGCGTTTCAGAAACAATTCACTTTCCCTTTAATTTCTTCATTTCATGAAAAAAAAATTATTCTACGGTTCATTCTTACTAGCTATTATTTACATACTTGTAACCCTGATTGTGCCAGATATTGTAGAAAAAGATCTGAATAAAGTCACACAACAACCGCCTTACAACGCTTCTGAAGAGGCACAAGCTTTGTACGACTCCCTTTCCTTTATCGGAGATTTACACAGTGATGCATTGCTCTGGAACAGGAATTTAACTCGACAATCAGATATTGGTCATGTAGACTTCCCCCGCTTGCAACAGTCTTCCGTTACACTTCAAGCCTTTACCATAGTTAGCAAATCACCCGCTGGGCAGAACTTTGAATCTAACAGCGCTGATGCCTTTGATAACATCACTTTGTTGAATATTGTACAAGGTCGCCCTATTTCAAATTGGTTTAGTTTGTTGAACAGAACATTATATCAAACCAAAAAACTGCGCCTTTTTGCTGAGTTTTATGATGGGGATTTTGTCTTAGTTAAAAGCAGAGCAGATTTAGAAAAACTCATTCAGCTTAAAAAAGACAATCCTGATGTGATTGGTGGCTTTTTGGGAATTGAGGGCGCTCATGCCATTGAAGGAAATTTGGAGAACCTAGATCGAGTTTTCGAGGCTGGTGTACGTATGATGGGCCCAACTCATTTCTTCGATAATAAACTTGGTGGCTCTGCTCACGGATTATCAGGAGAAGGCCTCACTCCTTTTGGAGAACAAGTTATAGACCGAATGAACGAATTGGGAATGCTGGTAGACTTATCGCACATTTCCCCAAATATGATCGACGATATTCTTGCCCGAACTACTAAACCTGTTATCGTTTCACACACAGGTGTAAGAGCAGTTTACAATTCACAACGCAATCTTTCTGACGCACACATAAAGGCCATTGCTGAGAACAAAGGTTTAATTGGGATTGCATTCTTTCCAGGAGCAATTGGTGATGGTGGGATTCCTGCAATCGTAGCATCAATGAAACACGTGAGAGATTTAGTCGGAATTGAATTTGTTGCCCTTGGCTCCGACTTTGACGGCAGCGTAACCACTCCTTTCGATGTAACAGGTTTGCCTTTGCTAGTGGACGAAATGCTAAAGCAAGGCTTTACAAGAGATGAAATAAAAGCCATAATGGGAGAAAACATGCGAGACTTCTTACTAAAGAACCTTCCTTAATTAGTTTCTAGTCTGATGTTCCAGAAGCTTTAGGAATGAAGTCTCCTTCTCTAAATAAGCTTTTTACTACTGTATTTCTCGTTCCCATTCTACCATAATGCAACGGTTTTTGATGTAAGGAACGTTGTTCTTCTCGGCAATTACTTCCGCTTCAGGAGATGAAACATCTAGTTGGGTCCAAACTGTTGGGTTTTGTCCAGAAACTTTGTTCCATTCCAAAACCTCATCCATAACTCCAGCGGTATGTGCGGAATCTCTGAAAATATTAACTACATCAATCTTCGTTTGTGCGGGAATTTCACCTAAGCTTCTATAGCATTTAACGCCCAATATCTCATCATGCCCAGGATTAACAGGAATGATTGTATAACCTCTTTCCATCAAGAATTTTGCAATATAATTACTTGTTCGATATGGATTTGGCGAGCAACCAACTATGGCAATAGTTTTAGCCGATTGAAGTACTTCTTTAACGTCTGCGTTCATCACAAATAGGATCTCGGATTTGGGGTAATATTTAAGTGCTAATTTCAGTAACTTAAAGGTTCTTAATCAATTTATAATTCCTAAAAGAAGGAAACATTTTGTCAGTAGTAAAAAACGGCGACACCGTAAAAGTTCATTACACAGGTCAACTTGAAGACGGATCTGTATTCGACTCATCAGTACAACGCGAACCTCTTGAGTTTACTCTCGGCCAAGGACAACTTATCCCAGGCTTCGAAAAAGCTGTTATCGGCTTAAAAGTGGGCGAAAGCACCACAGCAAACATCCCAAGCGCAGAAGCGTATGGCGAACCAAACCCACAAATGATTATCGAAGTTGAGAAAAGTCAACTTCCTGCTGATTTAGAACCAGAAGTTGGAGTTCAACTTCAGTTAAACCAGCCAGACGGACAAGTAATTCCTGTTCAAATCACCAAAGTGGAAGGCGAAAATGTAACAATCGACGCTAATCACCCACTTGCTGGTAAAGATCTTACGTTCAACATCGAGTTAGTTGAAATAGCGTAAATGTATTATTACAACTTCAGGTTGTTTGCTTTTTAGCACAATCTGAAGTTTTTTATTTCCCTCCTTCCCATTATTCATTCCACAAACAATTTTATGGCCGATTTTTCACAATCATCCACTATTTCTATCACCTGCCCAAAAGGGATGGCTCCATATCTTAAGCTAGAACTTGAAGAACTTGGTTTCCCTATCATCAAAGAACGACTTGCTGGTGTTGAAACTAAAGGCACCCTTTACGATTGCATGAAATTGAATTTAGTGTTGCGATCTGCACATCGTGTACATTATTTACTAAAAACTTTTCTTTGTAGAAATGCGGATGAAGTTCATCGTGAAATAGTAAAAATGCCCTGGGAAGATTACATAGACAAACACGGCTATGTTAGCATTACCTCTTTCATCAAAAACAGCACCATCACCAATACACAGTTTGCAAACCTAACGGTAAAAGATGCTATTGTTGATAGAATCCGACAAGAAACAGGAACTCGACCTGATTCAGGTTCCGATTTAGGAAAAACAGTTGTTTTTCTTTTTTGGAAAGGAATTGAAGCTTCGGTCTATTTAGATACTTCTGGAGAATCCATTTCACGTCGTGGTTACAAAGTGGATAACCACACAGCTGCAATGCAAGAAACCTTGGCAGCAACCATTATCAAAGCTAGTAAATGGGAACCAGGACAACATTTTATTAACCCAATGTGTGGAAGTGGAACTTTAGCCATTGAAGCCGCATTGATGGCAACCAAAAGAGCTCCTGGTTTATTACGTCCTAATTTTGGCATTAAGCACATACTAGGCTTTGATGTTGGCGAATGGAACTCATTACGTACCGATATCAAAGACGCTTCAGTTAAAGAGTTTGAAGGCAAAATCATTGCTACCGATTTAGATCCTCGTGCAATAAAAGCCGCTCAGAAAAATGCAAAAACGGCTGGTGTAGATCACCTAATTGAATTTAAATGCTGTGATTTCCGCGATACCGAAATGCCAGAAGGAAACGGCGTTGTGGTATTTAACCCACCTTATGGCGAACGTTTAGGTGATAGTGAAGAACTCGAAGACCTCTACAAAACCATTGGCGATTACTTTAAACATCGTTGCAGTGGCAAGTGGGGTTACGTATTTACAGGAAACTTCGATCTCGCAAAAAGAATTGGTTTACGAACAAGCAGAAGAGTTGAACTCTACAACTCAACCATCGAGTGTAGGTTACTGGAATATGAATTGTATTAAGGCATGAATTTATCAAACAAGGCTATAGATAGAATTGGCGGTGAATTAGCAAAAGGTAATAAATCTGATCAAGAGCTATTAGAGCAATTACAACTTTTCCGTGTTTCACATAAACTAGCTCTATCAAAAGTTTTTAATGCCGTTTGTGAAAAGAGTACTAAAATTAGAAAGGCTGCCATAGTTACATATAGAATTAAACGAATAGATTCTATAATCAAAAAGCTTGAAAGGTTACCAAATCGAAAGTTAAGTAAAATGGGAGATATTGGCGGATGCAGATGTATTGTAAAAAATGATTCACAAGTCTATAAATTACGTGATGAAATTGGAGAGTTATTTCCAATCCGAAAGGAAAATGATTATATAAAAAACCCTACTTCTAAGGGATATAAATCATTACATCTATACTTAGATGTTCCTAGTGAAAACAAACAAATTGAATTACAAATTAGGAATCAAGTAGATCATAACTGGGCAACTTTGGTTGAAATTAGTGATGTTATTTTTGATGCTGGGTTAAAAGAATACTCAAAAGACCAAAGACTGTTGCAATTTCACCTTTTATTATCTAAAAACAGTCTTGATTTCGATGAAATGAGAGAACTTGCGAGCATCATTGATGAGTATGATTATATTGAAAAGCTTAGTGATGTATTTTATAGAAACAATAATGAAGTACGAAAACAATGGATGAAAATTGAGAATAACCCTAGTCGTAAGTTTTTCTTGATTGAAAGTGCAAAAAATAAAATCCCTATTATTCAGTCTTACGAGACTTTTGAAAGCTCAGAGGAGGCATACTTTAAATCTTATTTAAAGAACGATAACTCGAATATTCTTCTTACCCATTTACCAACGCCGAATTATGAACAAATAAGTACTGCTTACTCCAATTATATACTAACTTTTCATTCATTTATCGAAAAACTATTTGTCATTTTAAAAAGCTTAATAAAAAAGGCTTTGGTTAATGAGGAAGTTTTTCGATCCATTTCATACTTTAATCTTTACTTTAAAGCGAATTCAAAGCATTATGAAAACTTAATTAGTGAAGTTCAGGAAAGAATTATTTATCACAAAAATTCAAACGGTAACAAAAACAACAAATTAAGTTCACGAGAAAAAGCATGGGATAAGAAAATAATGAAAGATTTTGCTCAACTTTCTTTAGAAATGTCAAATTTTAAAAAAATAGTGAGATCAAATATTCCGAATAGTTTTTTCAAAAGACACCTTCTACTTAAATCGTTTAATTACCTTGCAAGAAAATATTATAAAAAAGTTCAAACGACTTATCGCAATATAAATTCTGATATTTAATCCCCAAACCTCTTGCACGCGTCTCGCTTGTACGCTTGCCAGCTCGTTCAATTTGCTTTATTGAATGGAAGCTAGAGCTTCCAGACTGCATTACGGACGACGGTATTCATAACGAGACAAAACAACATTCACAGTTCATTCAGAGGATACTTCCGATGAATCTTCAAAACTGTTTAAAAGCGACTACCATTTCTCCATTCCGCAACATTAATATGATTTGATGTATTTGGAGCAGAGCTCCAATATGGCGTTATGCAGCAGAGCTACGTAACAAGACAAATTTTCACAATTATAATTCATAAATCCCTTCCCCTATTATATATTCTGTAGTTACTCCAAAAGTTAATTCCAGAACTATGAAATTCTATACACCTCTTCTTCTCATTGTATTAATCATTTCTTTGGCTTGTAAAGTGGTTGACAATTCCGACCAATTCACACAACTCGGATTAGAAGAAATCACTATTACCGAACTGCAGAAGAATTACAAAAACGGCACCTATTCTGCCAAAGATGTTGTTGAAGCTTATCTGGAACGCATTGAAAATTACGACAAAAATGGCCCAAGCATCAATTCCATCATCACTCTTAATCCTGATGCAGTTGCCATTGCCGAAGCACTAGATAAAGAATTGGCAGAAGGAAACTTCCGTGGACCTTTACATGGAGTACCCGTTGTTCTAAAAGATAACATCGATACCAAAGACAAAATGCCGAACACCGCTGGCTCTGTGGTGATGAAAGGCTCTATGCCCCTTCAAGACAGTTACATTGTTCAGAAATTAAGAGAAAGTGGAGCTATTATTTTAGGAAAAGCAAACTTGAGTGAATGGGCAAACTTCCACAGCAACAATTCTTCAAGTGGATGGAGTGCCTTAGGAGGACAAACTCGCAATCCTTATGACATAACTAGAAATCCTTGCGGTTCTAGTGCTGGGTCAGGGGCTGCTGTATCAGCGAATTTTACGATGTTAGCCATCGGAACCGAAACAAATGGCTCCATAGTATGTCCTGCTTCAGCAAACGGAGTTGTAGGAATAAAGCCAACCGTGGGACTCTTAAGCCGTTCTGGAATTATTCCAATTTCAGAAACACAAGATACACCTGGCCCAATGGCAAGAACAGTAACTGATGCAGCAATCATGCTTGGCACGATGGTTGGCATTGATGAACGTGATGAGAAAACCAATTTAAGCGAAGGGAATTCATTTACGAATTACACTCAGTTTCTAAAAGATGGAAGTTTGAAGGGAAAGCGATTAGGCTTCTTCACTCCTTCGTTTGGTAGCGACCATAAAACTGATACTTTGATGAATCAAACTCTGATATTCTTAGAGAGCCAAGGCGCTACCATTATAGAAATTGACAAAATTGGTGCGCAAAATATTGGACGAGATTCTTACAATGTGTTGCTATATGAATTTAAAGATGGCGTTAATAAATACCTTGCATCACTTGGTGAGAATGCCACAGTTAAAAATCTGGATGAAATAATTGAACAGACTTTGGCTGATCCAACCGAAATGAAATTCGATCACGACATTCTACTTCAAGCTCAAAAGAAAGGCGATTTAAATTCAAAAGAATACACCAATGCACTGGATAGAATGCTCAAAGAAACTCGCGAAAACGGCATCGATAAAGTAATGAAAGAACATAATTTAGATGCATTTATTGGAATTACTGGCGGTCCTGCTTGGAAGATTGACCATACCAACGGAGATAACTTCGGAACTTCATCCAGTTCTCCAGCTGCTCGAGCGGGATATCCAAATATCACAGTACCAATGGGCTACATTGATGACCTACCTGTAGGCTTATCCTTTTTTGGAAAAGCATGGAGCGAACCACAGTTACTAGCACTTGCTTTTTCATTTGAGCAAGCAACAAAAGTACGTGTACCTCCTACTTTCAAAAAATCAGATTACTGATTCTTTAGTCTTTGGGATTTCGTATTTTTAGAGCACTCCATCATTATTAAAAATGATGCACAATATTTAAGGATTTACCCCTTTTATATTTCAAGACAACACCCCTGAATTTTTTTAAATAATTTACAATCGTGCTCAATTACTGTGTTCTCAGTAATAAAAATATTAATAATAGCCATTTAGTTTCCCTTAGTAGTTTACACAGACTATTACTATATATTTTTTTTACCATCGCCATTTTTATACCCTTAACAACTAGTGCTCAATCTAATACTGAAACCCCATCGTATGTAAAAAAAGGATTTAGTATTCCTTTAAGTTTTGGAGTTGGAGCTCCAATTCATAAAACCACATTGGGGGGAAATGATGAAGTATCTGTAAGCTCCGGCGGAGGTCTCTTAATTGGCACTGGCTTGTTCTACAATACTTTAAAGAATTTAAAACTAGGTGGCACTTTACGTTACCACGCTACCGAAGTAAAGCAAGTTGATGAACAAGGAAGCTCATCGTTTAGTCGCTTTGTTATCTCACCAATAGTTAAAGTTCCTGTACAATTGAATCCCAACTCCTTTATAAATTTTGGTGGAGGCTATGGCTTTTTCCTAAATGGAAAAATGGAATTGGATGCAGCAGGACCTTCTAAAATTACTGGGAAAACCAATTATGAAGACGAAACCGGCTTACACTTTCTAACGGAATATGAAGAAAACTTCCATAGCGGCTATATATCGATTGGTATTAAATATTATAATGTAAAGTACAGTTACCGAAGTGGAGATAACTTCCTTCCGCAAATGAATGGCTCCGGATTAGATTTCTATATCAACTATTCTTTTAGAATTTAAGTTTACCACTCCTTTGTCTATTCAACATTTAGTTAGTTAAAACTCCATCAAAAAAATATCCAATTATCTCAATTATCGTCATGTAGGTTCGCATTGGCTTTTCTATATTACATTAAATAAAAACAAGCGAATTTATGAATAGTAAAGATGATGTTGTTCAGGCAATTCGAGACCTGGATACAAAGAGTGTAAAGTTTGGAGTAACGGATATTGATGGAGTTCTACGTGGCAAAGTTATCAGCACAGAAAAATTCCTATCTGCTTTAGAACACGGAATTGGCTTTTGTAATGTAATTTTTGGTTGGGATGTTAACGATGCTTGTTATGATAATTCCGTAGTAAGTGGCTGGCATACTGGCTATCCAGATTCCATTTCTACTATCGATCCCAACTCGATGCGTCTCATCCCTTGGGAAGATAATCGACCTTTTTTTATTGGAGATTTTAGCAACGCTCCTGATTTACAGAATGTATGTCCACGAAATTTGCTTAAGAAAATCATTCAAGAACTTGCTACCGAAGGCTTAACTCCAAAAGTTGGTGCCGAATTTGAGTGGTATAATTTTGATGAATCTCCTCAATCACTTCATTACAAAGACTTTCAAAACCTGAACCCGCTTACACCAGGCATGTTTGGATATTCTATATTCAGAGCATCCATAAACAGTGCTTATGTGAACGATTTATTTGAATTTCTTCATGAATTTGAAATCCCTTTAGAAGGAATTCATACTGAAACGGGCGATGGCGTTTATGAAGCCTGCATTGCTTACAGTGATGCACTTGAATCTGCCGATAGAGCAGCTCTATTTAAAACCGCTGTAAAAGAAATCGCATCCAAACATGAACTTGTTACGAGTTTTATGGCAAAATGGAATGCTGATTTACCTGGTTGCGGTGGACATTTACACCAAAGTCTGTGGAATGCTGATTCCTCCAAAAACCTTTTTTATGATGAGGAACATCCTCAAAAACTAAGTCCCCTTTTTGAAAGCTATATTGCAGGTCAATTGCATTGTTTACCCTACATTGTGCCGATGTATGCCCCAACTATAAATAGCTACAATCGTTTTGTTGAAGGCACTTGGGCCGCTACTACAGTAAGTTGGGGAATTGATAACAGAACAACGGCTCTAAGAATAATAAACCAGAAAGAGCAGTCTATGCGGTTAGAAACTCGAGTTCCTGGAGCAGATGCAAATCCATACTTGAGTATTGCTGCGAGTTTGGCGTCGGGTTTATATGGTATCAAAAACAACCTTAAGCTTGAAGTACCTTTAACAACTGGTAATGAATATCAGAATAAGAACGCTGTTGGATTGCCTTCCGATTTGCATAAAGCAACTCAAGCAATGAAAAACTCAGAGATTCCTAAAGCACTTTTTGGTGAGGAATTTGTGGATCATTTTGTTCGAACACGTGAATGGGAATGGCGACAATACAACCCTCAGCAATCAGATTGGGAATTGAAACGATACTTCGAAATTATTTAATATGGCTTTTATAGACTTTGATACCATTATTCGAGAGAGTTGGAATGCATACGATTCTTCGCGAGAAATTCTTCGTGTAGTTGATATCAGTGCTAAAGTATCAACAAATCACGTATACCGAATTACTTTGGCCGACAAAAACTTTGTGGTTGCTAAGCTTACGTACTTTGGTAAATACGAGCATTTTGTAGAAGATCATAGCATTATAAATACGCTCTCTAACAATTTACCAGCCCCTTTCGAGAATTTTTTGGCTCGTTCGCTGATGAAGGGAAACACATTGTATGTTCATCCTTACAAAAGTGAAATCATAGATGCTTGGGTAGTTTTCTATCGTCCAATTCACATCAAAAACAAACTACCCAAACGCTTAAATGGCGACCAAATTGATAAGCTAGCAGTTCAAATTGCGCAATTTCACAAAGCTTGCGATAGTGTTAAAAATACACTACCAACTTCATCTAAAACGATGAAAACAGATATTTACGATATTCTAGACATTCTCGATAGTGAAGATGGTAAATACGAATATCCGTTATACAGAGAATTGATTCGGAGCCAATGCGAACTCTTTCTATCCAATTACGATAAACTTAACGGTGCCGAACTGGAAAATATGCCAGTTTTTGTAGATTGGAACATCGGTAACTTCTCCGTAACACCTTCATTTAAATTATTCTCTCGCTGGGATTACGATTGGTTTAGAATGAGTTCTAGAATGCTAGATTTCTACTTCCTAAGCCGTGTAGTTTCCGATATCGGGGATAAAACAGTGTTTACCTACAACATTGATGTAATGATGCAACCACGCTTTTTACAGTTTCTTAAAAAGTACCATCAAGTGAATCCTTTAACCGAACGTGAAATTCTATTTCTGAAAGAAGCCTATCGCTTTTTTATACTAACTTATGTAGTTAAATATGGTCGTTTCTTCTTCCATGAAATATTCGCAAACAAGCTACAGAAAGAAGCTTTTGAAATTCACTTACCTTCTATTGATACCAAATTTGATCCTCAACCACTTCTCAACGCAATAAAATAACCTCACTCACTAATGAATTACCCTTCTTTCTACGAAATTGCTAAACAATACAAAGTCATTATGCTCGACTCTTATGGAGTTCTAAAAAACCATAAAGGGCTTATCGATGGCGTACAAAAAACCTTAGAGTTTATCCGCGAAGAGGATAAAACATTTCGTGTGTTAACAAACGATGCCTCTAGAAGCCCGCAAGAGCAAGTTGATAAGTATGTCGAATTGGGATTGCCTGGCATCGAACTTCATGAGATGATTACCTCTGGGATGATGGCAAAGCAGTTCCTTGAACAAAAAATTACTAACGGAAAAATTGCCTATTTAGGGACTGAAAGCTCAGCAGATTACATCCTCCAAAGTGGACTTGAACACATTGCAGTTAGCAAAGTAGACCTAGATGATATCGAAGATATTTCCGCTTTTGTATTCTTAGATGATGAGGGCTTTGATTGGAATACGGACATCAACAAAACCGTTAATCTATTGCGTCGCAAAAATATGCCCGTTATACTTGCAAACTCTGATAGGTTCTACCCTGTCTCTAAACATGACGTTGCTGTAGCAACTGGTGGTATTGCCAAACTTGTTGAAAGTATGCTCGGAAAGAAATTTCTTCACTTCGGGAAACCAGATTCTCAAATGTTTATGTACGCCTACGAACAAATGGTAGAACAAGGCCCAATCAATAAAGAAGATATCCTAATGGTTGGTGATACTTTGCAAACCGACATCCTAGGAGGAAATAAATTTGGTGTTAAAACCATGCTTGTTCTTTCAGGAAACACCAGAGAAGAAAATGCCGAGTCTTTGATAAAATCCACAGGAATTATTCCAGATTACATTTGTAAATCTATATTAGAATGAAATTTACTTACAACGAGAAAGAATTAGATATAAAGCGCTACCCTGCTACTACAAATCGCTCGCTACAACCTTGGAGTGCTGCAGACGAACTAATGCTTACGTTACTTAAGGAAGTGTCTCCTGCTGGAAAATCAATTGCTTTAGTTAACGATCGTTTTGGTTTCTTAGCTACAACTTTGGCAGAAAACAAACCAATTAGTGTGGTTGGTTATAAAAGCCAGGAGAAGTCGCTAAAGATGAATCTCTCTAAAAACGATTTAGAAATTGATCCCAAAATCAGATTTAGTCCATTAGAAAAGCTACCAAGCATTGATATTGGCTTGATTAGAGCTCCAAAGTCCTTAGACTTGTTTCGTCTAAATCTTAACCAAATTCATAGCTCTCTTTCAAAAGATGGTGTGGTTTTATGTGGTTTTATGACCAAATATTTTACGCCTCAACTTTTAGAAATTGCTGGTGAATATTTTGAGGAAATTGATCAAAGCAAAGCTTGGAAAAAAGCTCGTGTACTTACTCTGAAAGGTAAAAAAGAAGTTCCTAAAACTGATTTTACCAATACCCTTTCATTCAATGAAATGGAGTTTAAGCAATATTTCGGGGTGTTCTCGGCTAATAATATCGATTTTGCTACACAATACTTTATCGAACAAATTAAGCTCAACGATAACGAAAAAGTGGTTCTAGATTTAGCGTGTGGCAATGGAGTTATTGGAAAGTCGGCTTTATCTAAAAACCCAGATATTGAACTTCACCTCCTAGATGATTCTGTGTTAGCAATTGAATCGGCTAAATTAAACTTGAATCAACCTAACGTTCATTTTCATTTACATGATACGCTAGAGTATTTTGAAGATGAATCCATTGATTTGGCACTTTCTAATCCCCCCTTCCATTTTGATCACGAAACCAATATTGAAATCTCTCTAGAGCTTTTCAAAGAGGTACAGCGCTGTTTAACATCCGAAGGTAGATTCTTAATGGTGGCAAGTAAGCATCTAAACTTTAAAACCCATCTCGATAAAATTTTCACACTGTGCAAAATCATTGCAGAAAATGAAAAGTTTGTTGTTTATGAGTGCTTGAAGTAGATACTCTTCACATCAAAAAGTGGAATGAAATCGAATTTTGAAATAAAGGATAAAACAAAACCTACTGAAGGGATTAAGGTTGCCTCGTTTAGAAAACACATTCGAAAAACTTCTCCACATAAGCATAACAGCTATTTTGAAATCATTTACCTTTGCAAAGGTTCTGGGTCTCATACCATTGATACACACATTTACGAGATTAAACCTCCCATAGTTTTCACCGTCCGTAAAGAGCAACTTCATTGTTGGGATATTAAATCAGAACCTGAAGGTTTTGTGCTTATCATCAAAAAGCGTTTTATCGATAGCTGTTTGGATAATGAAATTCGCCAACTCATTGCCCGCCTGAGTACCTTTACTTGCCTTTACCCCTCGTCCGAATCCATTGACGAACTATTTAGATTATTAACTCATGAGTGTTCTTCAGACTCCATACCAAACCGAACAGTCATTGATGGTTTGCTTAAAGCATTGCTCGCTAAATTGTTAGAATCTGCCCAAACTGGCGTTCAAAAAATTAGCCCTCCAACTAACCTTTTTTATCAATTTAAAGAGCTACTTATTCAAGACAAGAGCCTAACAAATAGTGTTGCTCATTACGCTAAGTTATTGCACACCAGTCCACAAAACTTAAATGCTATTTGCAGAAAAGAGACTAATCAAACAGCGGCTCAAGTTTTAGCAGAACACATATTGAGTGAGGCAAAACGCTATTTACTCTACACTGAACTTTCGATAAGTGAGGTCTGCCATTCTTTAGGATTCAAAGATAATTCTCATTTCACTAAATACTTTAAACGTCATTTGGGAATCACTCCTACTGCATTCAAAAAAGAAAAGTAGTAAACACCAAAGCTTTTTCATTTAGACCATTATCTAACCACTGTGTTGTATATTTTTCATTTAAGGTAAACACTTCATATCAATCACTTCAAAAAAATATTCCTTCAGCGCCAACATAACGATGAGTAAAGAATTAAGAGAAGTAGCTAAAGTATTTTTCAAGCTTGGAAGCATTGCCTTTGGTGGTCCTGCGGCACACATTGCCATGATGGAAGACGAAGTAGTTAAAAAGAGAAAGTGGATGACTCATCAACATTTCTTGGATTTAATTGGTGCTACAAACCTTATTCCTGGTCCAAATTCTACTGAAATGACTATGCATTGTGGCCATGAACGTGCTGGTTGGAAAGGCTTATTTGTTGCAGGAATCTGTTTTGTGTTCCCTGCGGTTGTAATCACGATGGTTTTAGCTTGGCTATATCAAGAATATGGACAACTACCAGAAATAGAGCCTTTTATTTATGGAATTAAACCTGCTGTTATTGCCATAATTCTAGGTGCGGTATATCGACTTGGCAAAAAAGCACTCAAAAGTGTTGAGCTTGGTATCTTAGGTTTTCTAACTCTTTCAGCAGCACTTTTAGGCATCCACGAAATTATTGTGTTGTTTGCATGTGGCTTTCTTGGTCTTGCTTTGCACTTTATCAAATCATCTAGAAACTCACTAAATAGCTTCTCTCCTCTACTTTTACTTCAAGTTGGAGTATCTGTAAGCTCATTAAAAATACTTTGGACCTTCTTTAAAGTAGGCGCATTACTTTACGGAAGTGGATATGTTCTCTTCGCATATTTAGATGCAGAACTCGTCACCGTAGGACTTCTTTCTAGGCAGGAACTCATTGATGCTGTAGCCGTCGGGCAATTCACGCCAGGACCAGTTCTATCAACAGCTACCTTTATTGGTTGGCAATTAGGTGGATTCTGGGGAGCCATTGCTGCGACAGTGGGAATATTCCTTCCTTCTTTCATTTTTGTTGGGATCCTGAATCCTCTTGTCCCTAAAATGCGAGATTCAAAAATTATCTCAGCCTTTTTGGATGCTGTGAATATTGCAGCTGTTGCTGTAATAATTGCTGTTTGTTTTGAAATGGGTAAAGACACGCTTACAGGTTGGAGAACCATTGTAATTGCACTGTTAAGTTTAGTCTCTGTATTCACCTTTAAAAAAGTGAATAGTGCTTTTATAGTGGTTGGCGGAGCCTTAGCCGGCTATTTACTTTACTTGATCTAAACATTTCCCTCAGTCATCTCGTGGCGCTCCCTAGTTCTAGATTGTTGGGGAAGGCTCTGGGATAATCTTAACTCTAGATTTCTACCTTCGCTGGAATAACTGTCTCGTTTTTAGATTAGGGATTAAAAAAGCCATCATCATCCCAAAAATCCTGCTAAATGTTCATCTCTACTATCTATGTCCTTGTTATACTTTGTGTAGTTAAAACCAAATATCACATTTTGAAATACAACCTCTTTTACTCATCTTAGCACGAGATTCAAAAATTACGTTGAATTGAATTCACTTTAATCTGTTGTTATCTACTTCTTAAAAACAATCGACATGAAAACTGCCCAACTAGCAATAGTTTTAGCCTTACTTTTCATTTCAACTCAAGTAATTGCTCAAACAAATATTGAAGATTTAGTTATTGAAGGAATTCAATATCACGATGAAGGTAATTATGACAAGGCTATTGAGATTTATAAGAAAGCCCTCAAAATTGATCCTCAATCAACAACTGTAAATTATGAAATCGCGTTTAGTTATTTCACTAAGGGCGACTATAAAAACGCAATTAAACACTCAGATATCGTTCTTGATCAAAATACTGATCATATGCTTCCTGCCTACATCACTAAAGGTTCTTCTTTAGATCTCATAGGCAAAACCCAAGAGTCTATTGAACTCTTTGAAAAGGCAATTAAAGAAACTGAGCCTCATTATCTATTATTCTACAATTTAGCTGTTAACTACCACCGACTTGAGAATCTAGAAAAAGCTGAAGAAAACCTAATCGAGGCCATCTATAATAATCCCAATCACAGCAGTAGCCATTTAATGCTAGCCAGTATTCAAAATCAAAAAGGGAATTCGGTTCAAACACTATTAGCCTCACACTTTTTTCTTTTTCTGGAACCTGATTCTAAAAGATCGGTTGAGGCCTACGAAATGCTTCAAGATAATTTTGGAGGAAATGTATCTAAAGATGAGAATCAGGCAAATACCATAAACATAAATATTTCACCGAATAGCGATAATCAGTTAGGAGCAGCTCAAATAATGATTTCAATGATAGCCGCTTCAAAGTACTTAGAAGAAAATAAAGACAAGACTGAGGATGAACTATTTATTGAGAATACAGAGAAATTATTTAACCTATTAGGTGAATTAAATAAAGATACAAATGACGATATTTGGTCGACGTTTTACATCCCTTTCTACTACGACTTAGCAAAAAGCGATCATTTAGAAACCTATTGCCGATATATAACTCAAATCGGAAATGAAAACTCCCTACAGTGGCTAAACGAAAACCAAGAGAAGATTACTGAATTTAGTACATGGTTGAACAGTGAATAAAACTTCCCACTTTCTTTTAAGTTAATATTTACCCTCGTTCCGTAGCTCTGCTGCGGAATGCCCACGGAAAGCTCTGCTTCCTTTACCCCAACCTAGCGAAAGCGTCTCGCTTGTACTTTCCAGCAAAGTCTATAGCTAAAGGTTGTAATAAGCTATTTTACCTCCCAACCCTTCCGTAAGATCCCAAATAAATTCGGGATTGTATAAGTCAGATAATTCGTTGACAGAAATAACTATTTGATTCCTCACAAAGCATCTAGTTATTTTTTAAACCCAGAGTGTCAATACGCCCACTAAACCCCATCGACGTTTAGAATTATTGGCGGAGGAAGAACGCAATGGAATCGACGTCTCCGGTAGGAGCAATTATTCCACACGGGCTCGGGCTTGAATATGGCAATAAGCGAACGTGGACCTTTGGAATAATTGAGTCGATGCAATGGAGTTCGCGCCAATAATTCTTGTAGAGAGCTTTTGGTACGTGCAAAACCCGAGATTCGGGGTCGGCACAAAAGTACAACCCTTAACGAGATGATTGCGATA
>JBLWXC010000005.1:0-260689 GCA_048267645.1 Balneola sp. | reverse complement strand
TTTCTAATAATACAATATTAAAATCATTTTTATTATCATTTTAAACACGCAACCTACTTTCTTATATGCTTCAGCGCATTAATTATTACTCTCTGCCCTCAGATATAAATTCATCTTGAGCTTCAAATTCTGGTCTATATCTAGCGTATAGTTCAATAGTTTAGTAATGGTTTATCCTAGGAAAAACATGAAAATATATGATGTGATTTATTCGGTGTTTAACCCTGCACTGTGGATAACTCTTCGTGTTGAAGCTAATTTTAATCTATTCTATATTATTTAAAGAATCGATGCTTTTGCAGTTCTAAGAAATACTGCCTGTTTTCCATTCTATTTGGTATATTGGCTCGGTACACATAAATACTATTAACTAATACATGTTGGCTAAACTTCCGCTTTCGTTTAAAAATCACATTCTCAACTTATTCAACAAGTCGCTTTAATGAGCTCCATAAGAATACTCTTTATTGAAGATAACCCGCTTGATGCGGAGTTAATGGCTCGACACATTAAAAAAGAAGGGCTTAATATTTCATATCAGATTGTTGGAGAATTTGCGGAAATCGATTCCATTGTAAGCCGATACGAAACAGATATTATAATATGTGATTACAACTTACCTGGCTATACTGGCGTTCAGGCTCTTAATAAGATTAAAAGTATAGATGCCGACATCCCTGTAATTTTGGTTTCTGGTGCCATCCCCGACGAAACCGCAATTGAAGCTGTATTAGCTGGTGCTAAAGATTATGTACTAAAAGATAACCTTATCCGCCTTGTTCCTGCTATTCAGCGCGAGTATAACTACATAGTTAAGCTTAGAGAAAAGCAACACTCTGATTTATTGCTCAATTCTCTTTTTGAAAGTCAAATTGGGATTCTAATCTCAGATAAAGACAAGAAAATTACTCAGGTTAATGAGTTCTATTGCCAGATGTTGGGCTATACCAAAGAGGAATTCGAGAACCTCGAATTAGCAAATATATTTCCAGAAGAATCTAGGGATGAAATTTTGCAACAATACGAGGAATTTATTGATGGCGGTAACAACGAAATTTATGAAATTAAAAACCTTACCAAGAATGGTGAGGAAATAAGTGTAATTGCCACCTCCAAAAAAGTAACAACATTTCATTCTACCTACGTGATTTCGACTGTTCTAGACATCACAGATAGAAAGCGTATTGAAAAAGAAGTTCTTCGACAAAATGCCCAGCTAACATTGTTAACTGAGACAAGAGAAAAACTTTATGGTATTATTGGTCACGACCTAAAAAATGCCTTGTTTGGAATTTCTGGTATTCTTGGTTTTATGATTTCAGAAGTGGAGCAAAATGAAACCACATTGGATAGTATACAGGAGAAAATGATCCTCCTACATGCTTCTTCTGAAAACGCCACACGTCTTCTTGATAATCTTTTGGATTGGGTACAAATACAAGCGGGTAATCTTCATTTTGAGAAATTAGAGTATAATGTTTCTACTCAAATTTCGGATACATTGAAGCTTTTAAAAGCTCAAGCAACAAACAAACAAATTGAGCTGATTGGCGAGTTTGAAGACGATATTGTTATACAAGCTGATAAGAATATGCTCGCTACTATATTTAGAAACTTAATCTCTAATGGAATTAAGTTTACTAACCCTGGTGGTTTTGTGAAAATAAAGGCAGTAGAGAGTGATTCTGAACTAACTTTTACCATTCAAGATAATGGAATTGGAATTCCTCAAAAAGTTGCAGACAACCTTTTTGACCCTACAAATCGCCCAAAAAGAGTGGGGACAAATAGAGAAATGGGTACAGGCCTAGGAATGATTCTAGTTCAAGAAATGATAGGTTTGCACAACGGCAAGATTACTTTCACAAGCGAAGAAAACAAAGGCTCTACATTTGTAATTACTTTACCAAAATAATTACACCTATATTTTTACTTTACTTAAGAATTGAAAACATTCTCCTTTCAGCCACCCCACAGCTTTTTCGTGTATTAAAATTGTAACTTCTTTTTTGGATGAGCGTCTAATCGAGCGAATGAAAATTTAACGCTTGATAATTCAATCATGAAAAAGAGCCACCTTGGGTATTTATTTGCAGCTTTATTCATCACTCTTACAGCTTGCAACAATCAGACAGAAAGTAACAACGAAAATTCAGACAACGACTCTACCTTAGTCATTCCTGTTGAGGCTGGAATAGTAAATCGCGGTGATATTTCTGCATACTATTCTAACACTACCACTTTACAAGCAGAACAAGAAGCTCGTGTGGTTGCAAAAGTACGTGGCGTAGTAAAACAACTTCTGGTTGAGGAAGGCGATTGGGTTAAAGAAGGTCAAGTTCTAGCTCGATTAGACGACGCCCAGTATCAACTTGAAGCCGAACGAGCAAAATCTACTTTAGACAGACTTAATAACGATTTCAAAAGGAACAAAGAATTGTTCGATAGAAATCTGATTGCAGCTGACGCTTACGAAAACTCTAGATATGAGTATGAAGCTCAAAAATCGGTATATGAACTTGCAAAGCTAAATCAAGAGTATACTGAGATTAAGTCGCCTATAAATGGGGTTATTTCCGAAAGACTTATTAAAGTTGGAAATATGATAGGCACAGATCAACCTGCATTCCAAGTAACCGACTTTGACCCATTGCAGGCAATACTTTATATCCCTGAGCACGAAATGTCTAAGATTCGTAAGAATCAAACCGCTGAGCTTATTGTTGATGCTTTACCAAACCAAACGTTCAAAGGGCATGTAGAACGAATAAGCCCTGTTGTTGACCCAACCACAGGCACTTTTAAAGCTACTGTATACATAGAGCAAAAGAATACAGCATTGAAACCAGGGATGTTTGGAAGAATCAAAATAGTGTATGACACACGTTTAAACGCCCAGCTCATTCCAAAGGCGGCAGTAATTACAGAAGACCAAACTCAAACTGTATTCGTGATTAAAGATTCACTTGCCCACAAAAGAGAAATTAGAACTGGCTATATAAACGGCAAAAACATTGAAGTAATAGATGGTTTATTAGACGGAGAAATTGTTGTAACCATTGGCCAAGGAAGTTTACAAGACAGCGCAAAAGTAACGGTTGTTAAAAGCTAATAAGGCCTCCCTATGAAAATCATTAATTTCTCCATCAAAAGGAAAGTGACTGTTTCAATGTTTACAGTTGCCATCCTCCTCTTCGGCATTGTATCTCTAAGTCGCCTTAAAGTAAATCTTTTACCAGATCTTAGTTACCCAACGCTAACAATTCGTACTGAATTTGAAGGCGCTGCTCCAATCGAAATTGAAAACCTCATTTCTAAACCTATTGAAGAAGCAGTTGGTGTGGTTAAAGGTGTGAAACTAGTTCGCTCTATTTCGCGTGCTGGTCAATCTGATGTTGTGTTAGAGTTTGCATGGGGAACAAACATGGATATTGCGAACCTCGATGTAATCAGTAAACTGGACGCCATCCAACTTCCTTTACAAGCTAAGAAGCCGGTAACCCTTCGCTTCGACCCAACGCTTGATCCTATTATTAGGTACGCTTTGTATTTTGATGAAGAAAGTACTGATAGCACTACAAAAAACAGCTCTAATATTGAGTATGCATCTCTTCGAGAGGTAGAAAATCTTAAGTCGATAACCCAATTAAAACAGCTTAGAATTATTGCTGAGGAACAACTTAAAAAGAACCTTGAGTCGTCTACTGGTGTAGCTTCTGTAAAAATTAGTGGCGGACTTGAAGAAGAAATTCAAGTAAATATAGATCAACAGCGCTTAGCTTATCTAAACATCCCAATTGAAACCGTTACTCAAATACTTCGTGCTGAGAATGTGAACCTTTCTGGAGGTAGACTTGAAGAGGGAACTCAACAATATTTGGTTCGCACACTAAACGAGTTTCTAAATGTTGATCAGATTAGAAATGTAGTTGTTGCCCGACAAAACGGGAACACCATATATTTGAAAGATGTGGCAACCGTAGAACAAGCTTATAAAGAACGCGAAGCCATTACCAGACTTGATGGCAAGGAAGCTGTAGAAATAGCCATCTACAAAGAAGGAGACGCGAATACCGTTGCCGTAGCCGACATGGTGAAAAAACGTATAGAGAATATTAGAAATGTTCTCCCAAAAAATATAAAGCTTGGCAAAGTTTATGATCAATCCATTTTCATTTCTTCGGCGGTAAATGAAGTAATGGTTTCTGGAATAATCGGTGGGATTTTAGCCATCTTCGTATTGTATTTCTTTCTTCGAAATTTTTGGGCAACACTCATTATTTCTGTTTCAATTCCCGTTTCAATTATTGCCACATTCAACTTGATGTATGGCAATGACATCACACTAAACATTATGTCTTTAGGTGGAATTGCCCTTGGAATTGGTATGTTGGTGGATAATTCCATCGTTGTACTCGAGAATATTGCCCGCCACAAAGCAATGGGCAAAACAGCCTTGCAAGCCGCCAACGACGGTGCTGGTGAAGTAGGAACAGCAGTAATTGCCTCTACCCTAACAACCGTAGCGGTTTTCTTTCCTTTAGTTTTTGTGGATGGAATTGCTGGTCAACTTTTTAGAGACCAAGCTCTTACTGTAACTTTTTCATTGATTGCTTCATTGGTAGTTGCCATTACATTAATCCCAATGATGTCGTCTTTGGGTGAACGTAAAAAACAATACTCACCTTTAGAGTTGAAAGAACCAAGAACTGCAGTTGGTCGTTTTTTCCGCGTACTTCGTTTATTCTTCTTCTATACCATTCCAACATTTATTACAAAAGGTATTCGCCTCCTTGTAAAAGGAATTAGTTTGGTTTTGAAATTCATTTTCTCTCCATTCGTGTACCTTTTTGACCAGATTTATAAAGGAACCGAATCTTTCTACCTTTCATTTTTGAAAGCTTCTCTTAATAATCGCCCATTTGTTTTATTAATAGCTATTGCTGCATTTGTGGGGTCTCTGTTTCTTGGGAAACAAATTGGGATTGAGCTCATTCCTCAACTTTCGCAAGGAGAGTTTAAAGTGGAATTTAGACTTCCTCCAGGAACTCCTATCGAGCAAACAGACCTTGCACTTAAGAAAGTACAAGATGCCACCAAAGTAGCCACACATGTAAACTCAACGTTCGCAGTGGCTGGTACGGGAAACAGAATGGATGCAAATCCTGATGAAGGTGGAGAAAATTCAGGAGAACTTAACGTGCTGTTAACTTCGGGGTCTTCCAGCCTAGAAGAAGAACAGACTATGGCAAGCATGCGTAGTTCGTTAGCAACAGTTCCTGGATTGCAATACAAGTTCTCTCGTCCAGCTTTATTCTCATTCTCAACACCTGTTGAAGTAGAAATAAGTGGGTTCGACCTTGACAAATTACGAGAAGTTAGCCAAAAAATAACACAGAAATTAGACGCTAATAATCGCTTCGCTGATGTTAAAAGCACAATGGAAATCGGAAGCCCTGAAATTCAAATATTGTTTGATCGCGACCGTGCTGCAGCTTTAGGATTACAAGTTAGTGAAGTAGCTAACCGAATTGTAAGCAATGTCCGTGGCGATGTTGCCACTCGATATTCTTGGAGAGATCGTAAAATTGATGTTCTAGTTAGAGCTCAGGAATCTGATCGTTCTTCCATTGATGAAATCAAAAACCTTGTGGTAAACCCAGGAAGCGAACGTTCTATTCCTTTAAGTGCGATTGCTACAGTTCAAGTGGCTAACGGACCTTCTGAAATTCGTCGTGTTTCTCAGCAACGTGTTGCTATTATTTCCGCAAACTTAGCGTATGGAGATTTAGGTGAAGCAGCTCAAGAAGTTCAACAAATTCTTGACCAAACAACTATGCCAACAGGCATTTTTGCTCGAATTGCGGGCCAAAATCAAGAAATGTCAGATTCATTCCAATCTTTGATATTTGCGCTTTCGTTGGCAGTTTTCTTGGTGTATTTGGTAATGGCATCTCAGTTTGAATCGCTTCTCCATCCTTTCATCATACTGTTCACAATTCCGCTTGCTTTAATTGGTGCAATTCTCGCGCTTTACATCACAAATACCACAATTAGTGTGGTTGTGTTCATTGGTCTCATTCTTTTGGCTGGGATTGTAGTGAATAATGCCATCGTTCTTATTGATCTCATAAATCAGCTTAGAGAACGAGGAATGGAAAAAACCGAAGCAATTATGGAAGGCGGAAAATCACGACTTCGTCCAATCCTCATGACGACCCTTACCACAACATTAGGTCTTCTTCCTCTAGCTATTGGTTTTGGTGATGGTGCTGAACTTAGAGCTCCAATGGGAATTACTGTAATTGGTGGTTTGTTAGTTTCAACCCTGCTTACTCTTGTGGTGATTCCTGTTATGTACTCCTTGATGGATCGCAAAAACTACTCTACTGAATCAGAAATCGCTTAATCCCAATTCCTATGAGCTTAACCGAACTTTCTGTAAAACGCCCAGTAACCACCATTATGGTTTTTGTAAGCCTTTTGGTGGTAGGCTTAATAGCAACGCGTCTTGTTCCTCTTGAATTTTTTCCGGACATAAGTTTCCCTGGAGCATTTGTACAAATTCCTTACCCGAACTCTACTCCTACCGAAGTTGAGGAGCAAGTTATCCGCCCAATTGAAGAAGTTCTAGCAACTATTAGTGGTGTTGAAAGAATTAATTCCAATGCTGGTGAAAATAACGGTGGAGTTCAAGTGATGTTCAAACAAGGAAGCGACATCGACTTGAAAGCTATAGAAATTAAACAGAAAATAGAGAGTGTTCGGAACACGCTACCTGATGATTTTGAATTCTATCAGATTTTCAAATTTCAAGATGGTGGAGGGAATACACTGCAATTAAGGCTTTCAAGTAATCGAGATTTGTCGAATGCCTTCGACTTGCTGAACCGTAATCTCAAACAACGTATTGAGCGTATTGATGGTGTTGGTCAAGTAACTTTATATGGTGTTGAAAAGAAAGAAATTCGAATTGAGTTAATAGCAGATCGTCTTATTGCCCACAATATTAACATCAATGAGTTATCGCAGAAACTTAATTCAGCAAATTTTTCAATCTCTGCAGGTAAAATCACCGAATCAGGAATGCGCTACAACGTTCGTCCTATTGGAGAACTTAAAAATGTAGAAGACATCGAGAATTTAATCATCGGGCCAAACAATCTTAAAGTTAAGGATATAGCCGTTGTTAGTTTTAAAGAGCCCATTCTTACTTATGCTCGCCATTTAGACCAGAAATATGCCATTGGCCTCGATATTGTTAAGGAATCATCTGCAAATACCGTTACAACGGTAGAACGTGTTCTTGAAGAGATAGAAGAAATAAGCAAACTCCCAGAAATGAAAGGGATTGCCATTTATGAAATGAACAACCAAGCCGATGGTATTCTAAGTTCTCTAGAAGAGCTTTTCAAGGCTGGCATAATGGGCGCTGGACTTTCAATTTTTGTACTGTTCTTTTTCCTCCGTCAAATCAGTACTACACTTATTGTTGGGCTAGCTGTTCCCTTTTCACTTATTGTAACTCTAGGATTTTTCTACTTTTTAGGAATTTCACTAAATATTTTGTCAATGATGGGCTTGATGCTTGCCGTTGGGATGTTGGTTGACAATGCTGTAGTAGTAACAGAGAATATTCACCGCCATCATTTTAAGGGAGATGGTTCCAAAATGTCAGCAATTTTAGGAGCCAAAGAAGTTGGGCTTGCTGTAACCGCTGGAACCCTAACTTCAGTAGTTGTATTTCTACCAAACATCGTTAACGAAAGCTTTATTAAGCAGCACATGTATCATATTGGCATGCCCATTATCATATCTTTGATTGCTTCTTTACTAATCTCTTTAACTGTAATCCCTCTTCTAACTTCCAAAATCAAACCTCCCAAAAAACGAGAGGGGAGAACTATTGTTGATAAGCTATCGGATAAATATTCCAAATTTTTGGGCTGGTTTATAGACCGAAGATGGATTTCATCGATTAGTATCATTTTGCTTTTGCTAAGTGTTGTGATTCCAACTGGATTTGTCAATATGGATATGTTCCCTAACCAAGAAGAGCGAGAGATTAATTTACGGTACAACTTAAATGGTTCATTTACATTGAACAGGATTAAGCAATCCGTAGATAAAGTGGAAGACTACCTCTACTCCAATAAAGAGAAATTCGAAATTGAATCTGTTTACACGTATTACGAAGCTGAATTTGCTAATTCTACCATTATTTTGGTTGATGATAAAGAAGCAACAAAATCAGTTCAAACCATCAAAAAAGAAATTGAAGAGAACCTACCAGTTATAACCATCGGCGAACCCGCATTTGAATTTAGAAGCAGAAATGGTTCGGAAGCAATTCGAGTATTTGTACAAGGTGAGTCGATGGATGTACTTACCGAATTAGCAGAACGTGTTGAGTGGCGCCTTGGACAGATTGACGGCTTTGCTGATGTTAAGTCAGAAGCAGAAGTAGGAAAAGAAGAAGTTAGATTAACCATCGACCATGCTCGGTCGAGAAATTATGGTTTAACTGCACGTGATGTGGCGAACTCCGTTTCTAGTGCCATTCGAGGACAGAATATTCGGAAAATCCGAGGACTTGAATCTGAAATTGATGTAACCTTAGCTCTTCAAAATTCCGATCGTCAATCAATAGAAGATCTCAAAAAACTACCTGTTAGCATTGGTAATAATCAAACTATTGCCCTTTCTTCACTAGCCAGCTTTGAGCAAACAACGGGACCTGGACGTATTTTTAGAGAAAATCGAAAGACATCTCTTGGTATAGCCATAAATCTAGATGGCATTGAAAAGGACGAAGCGAGAACTCAGATTTCGAAAGTGATGAACCAAATTGCCTACCCTACTGGTTATAGATGGAGTTTTGGAAGAAGTTTTGACAACGACGACGAAGCGATGGGGAGCATGTTGTTCAATATAGGAATTGCTTTCTTCCTCATTTACTTAGTAATGGCAGCACTTTTTGAATCACTAATCTACCCTACCAGTATTTTGGCGTGTATATTTTATGGAATAGTTGGCATTTTCTGGTTCTTCTTTATCACTGGCACTACTTTCGATTTAATGGCCATGATTGGAATCCTCATTCTGATGGGAATTGTAGTGAATAACGGAATTGTGTTAATAGATCATATTCTATTTCTACGAAGTGAAGGCTTAACTCGTCGTGAAGCGGTAATTCAAGGTGGAAAAGACAGAATGCGACCTATTCTAATGACCGCAGGAACCACTGTACTTGGATTAATTCCTCTTTGTATAGGAACCACTCAAATTGGTGGTGATGGCCCTCCGTACTTCCCTATGGCACGTGCTATTGTGGGTGGGTTAACCTTCTCCACTGTTGTAACACTTATAGTGCTTCCATCCATCTACATCATTCTAGATGATCTCAAAATTTGGTCAAGTAGAATTGGGTTTCTTTCTAAACCAAAGTAAGAGCAGGTTTGGATTGTATCAGACCACAATAAAAATTTCTATTCCTATTCGAGATTTTAACTTTCATTAAGAGTACATTCATAGCGATTTTGGTTCAGAGTCTACTTGAGTACCAAATTGACTATCGTACAGAGAATATGAATTAGCTTAAGATGAATAGAAAAAAATATAAGGATAAGTTAGAATTTGTTGACGACTTCAGCCTTAAAATAGAAGAGATGGGTCATCCCCGAATTTATGGTCAAATATTAGGTTGGCTAATTGTTTGTGAGCCGCATCATCAGTCTTTCTCCGATTTAATGACAGCTCTAAACATTAGTAAGGCATCAGTAAGTAATACTACAAGAATTTTACTTGAGGCAAAGATTATTGAAAAAGTACGAATTACAGGCGAACGCCAAGTGTATTTCAAACTCAAAAAAAATGCGCTATTAGAGTTTATGGGGAAACAAAATGCCATCTTCTCTGAAATAAAAACAATTCTTGATGATGGACGACAGTTCTTACTTGAAAGCGGAGAAACCGACATTCAGAGAATTGAAAAGGCTCGGCAGTTCTATATTTTTATGGCCGCTGAGTTTCCTTCTCTTTTAGAAAAATTTAATTCAGAATTTGGTGCTTAAGTACGTTCTGCACTTAAGCACATATCACCCTAAATATCACCATTTTCAAGCAAAATAAAACTCATTCCTACAAACGCTAAAGCATTTTAAAATAATAATTAGCACGGTTTAATATATTTTGTTTATTATCTAGTAAACTTTATAAATAAATCGTATTTTTAATAGCTAAATGATAGTGGAATTAATCACTCTATCAACACTGGGAAATTGACCATTAACCTCTTTTAATGCTTTCTCAGTTACAACTTTCTATTGAAATTGCTATTTTTACTGTGTTTGTCTTTTCAGACTTTATTTACACAGTTCTCTTGTACTCAATTAATAATTTTTTGAGTGACCGTGATTTACTTATAAATAATCCGTCAAACACATTGAGTATATTTTAAACGATTTTGTAAGAATCCTAAATACCCCTAGGCCCTATAGACTGACAATCTAATGGGCTTTTTTTTTATCATTAATTCGAATAGATGCCTTTTTAAAAACTTATATTACTTTTTCACTCTCACTCACATTTACAATGGATAAACCGACTAATAAGTACTCCGAACTATTCAAGATAAGAGCAAGCGAAGTCAATGAAGAAGCGACCGCAACAATACCCGCCATTTGCAGTCTTTTTCAAGAAGTTGCTGGCAACCATGCACTAACTTTAAACTTTGATATTACCCAGTTACATGAGCAAAATTTAACATGGGTGCTTCATCGTATGAATATTAAAATGAAGCGTTATCCAAAATGGAGAGAAAAGGTAACTATTGAAACATGGCCAGCAGCTGGCGATGCGCTAAGAGCTTATAGAGATTACGATATTATTGACGAAAACAAAGAGAGTATTGGCTGTTGTTTAAGCTACTGGATGATGATAAATCTCAAAACTCGTAGACCTACGAGGATGCCAAAAGAAGTTCTCGAACTCCGGCTTGAAAACGTTGAACATGTTATGGAAATCAAATCGAATCGGTTGGTTCCCATTGAGAAAATAGATGCTGAAAAAAACTTTCAGGTTCGGAATTCAGACTTGGATATGAATCATCATGTAAACAATACGAAATACTTAGAGTGGATGATTGAAACAATTCCAGAAAACATAACCAAAAAAATCTCTGAAGTTGATATCATATTTCTTCGAGAAGGCCTTTATCAAGACAAGATTCGTTCTTTAGTAGAGTTGAAAGAAGAGCATATATCTCACCATCAACTTATTAATCAAGATGGTGAGACTATAGCGTTGGCAACTTTTAGTTTTGTTTAGCTATCCCATTCAGGCGCAAAGTCTGGATTAACTATCCTTCTTGTTTTATCTAAATCGTCGATGGCGTAAAAGTCATCGTCTTCGAGTGTGAAATCGTAGATATCAAGGTTTTCTTCCATATGCTCTCTTGAGCTTGCCTTAGGAATAGCCACTACTTGTTCTTGCTCTACCAACCAACGCAACGCTATCTGTGATGGAGTTTTCCCATACTTTTCTGCCAAATCTTGCAATAGTGGAATCTTGAAAATTTCACCCTGTGCTAACGGGCTATACGCTGTAACTAACAAGTCCTGATCTGCAGCATATTCAAGTAGCTCAAACTGACCTAAAAGAGGATGATATTCAACCTGATTACAGAAAATTGGAGCTGCAAGTTCTTCATTAACTTCTTTCAAGAGCTTCATAGGGAAGTTACTCACACCAATATTTAATGCTTTCCCTTGATCTCGTACCGAAAGCATAGCTTCAATCGTTTTTTCGATGTCAAAATCAGGGTTAGGCCAATGTATAAGCAGTAAGTCAACATAAGGCAGGTCTAGATCCTGTAGAGAGCGCTCAGTGGATTTAATGACTTCTTCAGGCGCTAAGTTATTCATCCAAACTTTAGTGGTTACAAAAAGTTCATCGCGCTTTATGTGAGCTTGCTTGATACCGTTACCAACCTCCCTCTCATTTTTATACACTTGGGCAGTGTCTATGTGTCGGTACCCAACATTAAGGGCAAGCTTTACAGCCTGTTCGCACTCTTTTCCAATAAGTTTAAAAGTCCCAAAACCAAGTTCTGGAACCTCAACTCCTTGAATGTTCTTTGTAACCATATTTGTAATAGCTATGTATTTTTATGAATTTAAATTTTAATTCTTTCCTATTTAACTAGGGTCATCTTTCGAGTCATTATCTTTGTACCAACTTCAAGTTGATAAATATACATTCCACTTGGCATATCGGTAGCATCCCAATCAACCTGATGCTCGCCTTCCGATAAACTCTCGCTAATTAATAATGCCACTGGCTGCCCAACTATATTGAATACCGACAATTTTACTTCTGCGGCTTCTGGAATGTAAAACGATATAGTAGTGAGTGGATTAAAAGGGTTAGGATAATTCTGATGTAGAGTTAATTCTTCTGGAGAGTCAAGCTCTTCTTCTGAAGCTAAATGCTGTTTAGATATTAATTTAATTACAAAGCGATTTTCTTTATGTGGTTTTATTAAATCGTCTTGCCTGTAAAAAGACTTCTCACCATCAGATAGGGTACTAGAATATTCAAATTTTACTTCCCAGTTCTCAGTTAGTTCATACTCTTTCTGGGTTATCAAATCTTCTACTAAAATCATCATATCACTGGGAATGTCTTTCCATTTCCCAACTTTAAGAACAAACTCGCCTTCTTCACTGCTCATAATAGATGACGCAAAGCTAACTTCGTAATCTCCACTTAAGGAAACATCTTTTGAAATAAAGCTTTCGTTTCCATTATTCAATGAAAAAGAGACAAAATCTTCATCAGGAACTAGCAACTGAGCATTGTCATCTAGGGTCTGAATGGTTTCAAGCTCGTTATCACCATCTTTAAAATTGATTACTACTTTTTCAGAATTGCTGTTTATTGATAGTAAAAGCTCTAAACTACCAACACTTTCCACTTTTAAAACTTCTTGTTCGAAAATCATTTCCGATAAATCAATTTTCAGCGACATTTCTTCTAAAGGCGTTCTCAGTTTCAACCAAAAAACTTCGTTAGCGCCAATAATATCCGTATCAGACATGGAAACTATTCTTCCTCTTCTTTCGGAAAAGATAATCGGTTTCAAGTCTATAGAAGCTAAATCCATTACCTTTTCTTGGAGAAACCTTACTTGTATAGGCTGATTGGTAGTATTAATGATTTTATTTAAGCCTTCAATCCCATCAATAAACTTGTTCTTATTTAGATCAGTAGATGAAATTTTAACTTCAAGTTCATTCTGTTCTATCTCTTCTTCATTCACTTGAGCTACAAAACTCAGAGTATCATCTTCCTCAAAAAACACATACAGAGGGATACTTGATATTAAATCGACCTCATCTTCTGTTTCTAATTCAATGTAATTTCCTTCTTTTTCACTCCATTGATAGAATTTCGTTTCTGGGTAATCTTGAAGAAGTAACGCGTTGTAAGCAATTTCTTTCCAACCTGGGGTGATTTCTAATGCATGTGGAGTGTCGACAACAGAAGCTCCTTCTGTTTGTGAAAAACTAGCGCTCCCGCCTTGAACATCTGATACCGAAATCGAATTCGTATTCTCAGTTTTTTGTTGCTCTTCAATTCTAACTTCACTTATAATACTCCCAGTATCATCAAAAAGCTTAACAAGCCCAGGTTTAAAAATAGTGGAGCTTTTTTTCCTGTCCAATAATATCATGGAATCCGTGTTTCCTACATGACTTTCTACACTACCGGTACTTATTACTAGCTTTCCGCCAACTTCAAGAACATTATTTTTAGGAATTGTAAGCGAGTGTTTTCCTCTTGAAATCACCCAGTCCGAGACATCAACTTCTTTGCTTTCTATATTATATAAAATTAAGGCCTGTTCATTATTTAAAGCAAAAGGCTGAAGTTTAACTTTGGGTTTATCACTGTCTTGTACTAATACAGTGTGAGTAACAAAATCCCCAAATTGCCCTTTGGATAAGTTCTTTAGCTCAAATATTCCGGTCTCGGTACCTTCAAATGTATTATCCTTTTTTAAAGGTACTTTAATTTCAAAAACAGCATCTCCAATCAAGCCCGAGAAATTAATTTCGCTACTATTGAAATGATGAATTTCTTCTGTACTCAATGAGCTGTTAAGCGAATCGAAAGCAACCTCAACGGTAAGTTTAGACCCGTCATGTTCGTAGATAGCAACATTCAATGCAAGAGATTCTTCGTTCTCGTTTACAGTTGTGAGGCTTTGATCAAAAAGGATGACTGGTGGCTTAAGTATATTAAACGAAGTTCTAAAGCTTTGATACGCATATGTATCTTGACCTCTCCAATTAGCAACATCGGTTACTAGCTTCCCTAGCATTTTGGAGGTTCCACTTGCTCCATTCCGAATATAATATTGATAGTTATTATAGCTACCTAGGGTAAGATAGTTTTTAGTTACATCTACAAGAGCTCTTGGTAATTCTGAGCCAAAGAATCCTGCGTTGTTGTCTGCAAATTGCTCTCCCCAACCAATTCCATAAACAAATCGAAAAAAGCCATCCTCCTTTTGATATAGGAAAAGAGTTTCTTTCTCTGGCGATAATTCAAGTTGCCCTTCTACATCAATTCCATTTACGCTATTACTGCCTAATTGAATTGATGTACCAGCTTCAATATCAGCTACAAAACGTATTTCTACTTCAGTACCAGATTCAAAACCAAGCTTTTCATTACTCCACAATCCGTTATTCACATAGAGTTTAGTTCCCTTTTGTACATCTATCAAGGGGATAATTTCGAACGAATTGTCCCCCGCGTTTAAAGACACAAATACAACATCGCCAGGAACTAAAATAGTCTGTGATTTAACTGAGATGCTTAAAAGCATGAAACAGATAAAGAGGGCGATATGTAGAGTTTTAAAGTATGCTTTGCGTTGTAGCGGTTGTCTCATAAGCAGCCGTTTGTTAAGAACACAACATTAACTCAAATAAATCAATTTTCCGACAAATGGCACATTAAATTTATACCTATCGAAATATCTAATCTTCTAAGTGAGGTTCTGATAGTTTCCCCTCGCTTGATGCCACCGTAAGTGCCACTGCGGCATCTCCTGTAATGTTAACGGTTGTTCTAAGCATATCTAGAATTCTATCAACCCCTAATATTAAAGCAATACCTTCAACAGGAACATCAACAGCTTGCAATACAATTACGAGCATAACAATACCTGCACCAGGTACGCCAGCAGTACCGATTGAAGCTAACGTTGCCGTTAAAACAATGGTTAATTGTTGCAATAAGTTTAAGTCCATACCTAAAGCTTGAGCAATAAAAACAGCGGCTACAGCTTGGTATAAACTAGTACCATCCATATTGATTGTAGCGCCAATTGGAAGTACAAAACTTGCTACTTCTTCATCAACACCTAAATTCTTTTCTACGGTTTCCATAGTTACAGGTAGTGTTGCAGAACTTGAACTTGTACTAAAACCTAAAAGTATTGCAGGACGGATTCCTCTAAAGAAATCGCTCGCCTTCATCTTACTTGAGAGTTTGAACATTGTTGTATAAACCAACAAAACATGTAGTAACAATGCAATTACTACAGTAAAACAGTACCAACCAAGAGCTACCAATAACCCAACAGCTTTGCTTAAATCATCACCTGCTAAGTCTACAATAACTGATGCCATTAGAGCAAACACCCCATAAGGTGCGGTTTTCATAATAAGCTCAACAATTCTGATAATAACATCATTAACTGAATCGAATAAATCGATTAAAATTTGTCCTTTTTTCTTTTCAATCTGTATGATTCCAATCCCAAAAAGGAGTGCCACAAATACGATTTGTAACATCATGGTGTTATCAGCTGCCGCAGAAACTAAGTTTGGAGGCACAATACCAACAAAAAATTCTAGAGGTCCACGGTCCATAACTTCACTTGCAGTTGCGCTACTCTTATCAGTTACGTCTCTATACTGTTCTTGTAATTCAACTTTTGTTTCTTCAGGAAGCGCTTTCCCTGGTTGGATAATATTAACTGCAACAAGCCCAATTGTTATTGCTAGAACTGTAGTAATCAGATAAATCCCAATGGTTTTACCCCCCATTCTAGACAACTTGGCGGTATCATTAAGGCTTGTAATCCCCGCAACTAGCGAGGCAAATACTAATGGAACAGCAATTAGTTTAAGTAAGGTGATGAAAATTGTACCAAATGGTTTTACAAAATCTACTGTAAAAGAATTAAAGCCAGCCAATGCAGATATAAGCCCCCAGATTAAACCTAAAACAAGTCCAATCATTATCTGCCAATGCAATTTTCTATACCATTTCATACTTCAAATATTAATGTGATTAATAAAACAATTATTGAGGAACTTCCAACAGCAATCCAATTAACAATATTGTTGTCTAGTTCAATAGAGCGCTTTTCAACTGATGCCAAATCTTTTTTGGGAAAAGTGTGGCCTTGATAACGAGCTCCAAGAAATGAATCAAAGAAGCAACCTACCACTCCCGCTACAATAATTAAAACTAACGACAAAGTAGTACTGTTTGCAAATGTAATCCAAAAAAGGACCGCAATTAATGCCGACCCAGCCAAAGCAGCTAAAGATCCTTTTACGCTAATTCCCCCATCTGTCCCAGATTTTACGCGTTCTAATGTAGTGATAAGAAAAGTCTTTCCATCCGCTTTATTACCTAACTCGGTGGCCCAGGTATCAGCATTAGCGGCGGCAATACTTGCTACGGCAGCAGTTAGGAATAAATATTCATTTGTGATGAACCAAATCATTAACCAAAGAGCAAACCAGAAACCATTTGCCCAAACCTGTGCTCCTGTTCTTCTGAACTTGATTGATAATTGATCTTCAGTGTCAATAATATCTTTAGAGAATAAAGAAGCTGAAATAAAAAACACGAGCACTAGTAAAGCTGCCTGCCATCCTCCTAAACCATAGGCAATGGTTCCAAATATTGCAGCCGATTTTGAGCCGTCCAAAGTCAGCCAATTTAAAATAAATGCGCTTAGTGCAAACAGCGACGCCAATAGGAGCGCACCACCTATCCGAATGTGATCTCCCGATTTTGCAAAAAGAATGAACACAAAAATAAGTGAGAAAATAAAAAAGATATTTACCAGTCGGTCAACCACCTTAACTTGGCAGGTTTGGTTCTTCTTGGTTTGGACGGTCGTGTTTAAGGATTGCAAAAAGTACGATGATAAAACCTGCAACAATTACAATTGGAGAAACATACAATGAAATAACCCCTTCCACTTCGTTTTCCAAATACATTGCGGTAAAACCACCAGCAATAAGCGCTATAGCCAACCCAATGAGCTTATAGTTAAAAGATGAGAAAAACATTGGGGCTTTATCTTCTTTATTGTAATATTTTTTTGCCATTTTTACCTTTTAAAACCTTAACCTTTGCGTTGTTTGAAACGGATAGTGAAGTTATTTAATTATCCTATAACTCCAAAGGTAGTATTATTTACTTATGAAAATCATTTTGGCTTCGCAAAGTCCGCGCCGTAAAAAATTATTAGAACAGATTGGTTTGTCTTTTGAGGTAGTCCCAAGCTCCATAAATGAAGATATATCCGGTTTTGCACCTGCTGCTCTTGTTGAGGAACTTGCTCGCCAAAAAGCACATGATGTAGCATCTACCATTGATGATGGATTAATTATTGGCGCAGATACCATTGTTGTTCTTGAAGAAGAAATCTTAGGGAAACCAAAAAATTCTCTCGAAGCCGTACAAATTCTCACTAAACTAAGCGGCAAAACACACTCTGTCCTTACAGGAGTTGCTTTAGTACTTGCGAAGAATGCTTCCGAATTCCGTACCCACACATTTTCAGTAGAAACGAAAGTGACTTTTGGTGCGTTATCACAGCATGAAATTGAAGCTTATGTTGCCACCAAAAGCCCAATGGATAAAGCCGGTGCCTACGGAATACAAGATGACTGGGGTGCGGTATTTGTAGAACGTATTAATGGTGATTATAATAACGTAGTTGGTTTACCTATTTATAAATTTTATCAAGAGTTGAAAACATTTGAACCTGAAGCTCTTAAAAACTTAGTATTACCAAGTTGAAAGTATTTCGAAAATATATTCTCGTTTTTCTTTGTTTTGTTTCCTTCCAAAGTGCGGTTTGGGCTCAAATAGGAAACGAATTCCAATTGGCTGATAGGCTAATGAGGCAGCAACGTTATGAATCTGCTTTGGATATTCTTGCCGATCTTGTTAAAGAAGTACCTAACGAATATTACTATTTCGATAGATTGATTGAGTGCTACGTCCAACTTAAACGCTATGATGACGGACTTAATGAGGTAAACCAACGGCTTAAAGTGGCCAGCGGAGATCCTCAAATTAAAATTTTAGAAGCTAAACTCTATCACTTTAAAGGAGATACAGCAAAAGCTTACAAGCTTTGGGATAAAAACCTAACTTCTCACCCCAAACAGTATCAGCTGTACATGAACACAGCTAACGCTTTGAAAACCGTACGAGCCTATACAAAAGCAGTTAATGTTTATACACAAGCTCGAGAAGTTTTCAACAATAAGCAGCTATTTTTAAGTGAAATAGCTGAAGCTCAAATGCTAGCAGGAAACTACGAAGGTGCGATTTCAGAATGGCTAAATCTCCTCAAAGTTCGTCCAGAACAACGGGCAAATATCCAACGCCTATTGCTCCGCTATAACGACCCTTTAGTGTACGATATCACTATTCTTGAACTTGAAGATGAAATGAACGAACTCTCCATTTCTGACCCGATTTATAAAACCTTTTATCAACTTCAGATCTGGCTTTTACAAGAAAACAAACTCTATCGTAGGGCTTTAACTTCAGCCATTGCATACGAAAGCGCAACTACAAACTTCACCTATTCCGTATTCAACCTAGGCAAACAATTACTAGATAATAAAGAATTTGAACTTTCTGAAACCGCCTACTCCTATTATATAGAAAACGCCGAAGGAGAAATTAAATGGCGAAGTATGGAAGAACTTGCAGGGGTTTATGCCAAATGGGCAAAGCAATTTCAGGAATACAATGTTAACTCTACTGTTAATAGCGACTCTTTATACAAAAAAGCGTTCGATTTACTTGACCAAATTCGAAGCATCGCTCCAAATTATTCTAAACTTGGCAATGTAGTGTTAAAACAAGCTGAAATCGCTTTAGATCACACTTATAACTATGAATTAGCAGAAGCTTCAAAAGCTACATTGTCCACCTTCAAAGAGTATAAAGAGTCGCCCGAATTTTATTATTTAGAAGGCCGTATTCATCTTCTAAAAAAAGAATTTACGTTAGCTCGAATAGCCTTCACTAAAAGTAATAAAAAAGCGAACATTGGCCCTCTTGCTGAGAAAACCCGCTATTTTTTAGCGCTCACCGATTTCTTTTCTGGTGATTATGAATTCGCAAATATCCAGCTAAAATCTCTTGGTCGCCAAAACACTTCTTACTATGCAAATGATGCTCTTGAGTTACGGCTATGGATTCAAAAAGGTACTCAAGCCGATACTACTGGGGAAATCATCAAGCCATTTGCCGACGCAATATTTTACCAACATCAAGGCAATGTAGAGCAAGCTTCTAATATTTTTAGCTCTATTATAAATAGCACTGAAAAGACCCCATTCAAGGAAGATGCCATTATAAACTTAGCTCGTTATAATGATATTGATTATAGTGAGTTGACTGTTGTAATAATTGATATTCTAAATAACGACACTAGTATATCACAAAGAGAACGATTGATGTGGGAAAGAGCTAATGCAGCCGATAAAGCCCTTAATACTGAAAACGTAAACAATTCACCCTCTTCTAACCCAATAACTATAGACACTGTTATTAATTATTACGAAGAATTACTTACTGATTACCCACAAAGCTATTATGCACCTTATATTAGGAATCGATTATCAGACCTCTCCAAACCAAATTCATAATGAAATTCCCCAGAACTTTATTTATAGCTTTTTTTCTATTTCTATGTAACGGACTTAGCTTTGGGCAGCAACAAATCCTCATCACTATGGATGGCTCCCAAACCGATCATTTAAAGGCATATGGAGTAATTTTTAATCATATAAGTGATGGATATACAGCAAAATGGTTGCTCAACTATAAAGGCGGAAGCTTTTTAACCAATGCCGAAAATGATATCGTTCGTAAAAGTCGGCTCAGAAATGTGGCTGTACAAGAAATCAGTGCCTCTGAAGCCGCATCGATTATTCGAGAAGTAGAACAACCCGGAGTAAATATGTCGGTTGTTAATCTAGAAAAAGCACCGAAAATTGCAGTTTATACTCCAGACCAAGCCCTACCCTGGGACGATGCCGTGACGCTCGCACTAACTTATGCTGAAGTGAAATACGACAAGATTTGGGATGTTGAAGTGTTATCAGGGAAATTGCAAGAATATGATTGGTTGCACTTACACCATGAAGATTTCACCGGTCAATTCGGGAAATTTTGGTCTACCTATCAGGCAATGCCGTGGTATATTGCTCAAGTTCGTCAAATGCAGGCAATGGCAAAAGAACTTGGTTTTGACAAAGTAAGCGAACAAAAAAAGGCTGTTGCACGAACCATTAAAGAATATGTAACTGAAGGTGGATTCCTATTTGCTATGTGCTCTGGAACTGACACCTTTGATATCGCATTAGCAGCAGAAGGTGTTGATATTGCGCCATCACAATTTGATGGTGATGCCATAGATCCTGACGCTCAAGAACACTTGGACTTTTCTAAAACATTTGCATTCGAAAACTTCAATATAATTACTGATCCATACCAATACGAACACGCTGATATTGATGTACCTGTTCAAATTCAAGAAGTAGATCAATCACTAGACTTTTTCACATTATTCGACTTCTCCGCTAAATGGGATCCTGTTCCAACCATGCTTACTCAAAATCATGTAAGTTCTATAAAAGGATTTTATGGGCAAACAACTGCATTTAGAAAAGAGAAAGTAAAATCTTCTATTGTAGTTCTTGCAGAAGCACCTGGCCGAGAACAAGTTAAATACCTACATGGAAATTATGGCAAGGGAACCTTTACATTTTACGCTGGTCATGATCCTGAAGATTACACTCATCGTGTGAACGATCCCCCAACGGATTTAAGCCTACATCCGAACAGTCCTGGATATAGGCTCATTCTGAATAATATTCTATTCCCTGCGGCAAAGAAGAAAAAAAGAAAGACTTAACTTGAGCATACATTTGCTAATATTTTAATCTATTTATGAAACCCAGTAGAAATTTTGAAGACCTAGTTGAGCTCATTTCCATTCTCAGAAAAGAATGTCCATGGGATAAAAAACAAACGCACTATTCTATAAAAGACAACCTTATTGAAGAAGCTTACGAAGCTTTAGAGGCTCTTGATAGTGAAGATTTTGGTGAGTTTAAAAAAGAACTTGGAGATCTTTTACTTCATGTGGTCTTTCACAGCAAAATTGCTAGTGAAACTAAAACTTTTGATATAGGTGATGTTGTTTACTCACTTATGGAAAAACTTATTCGCCGTCATCCTCATGTTTTTGGAGAAACTGTAGTTACCAACGAAGGAGAAGTTGCCGAAAATTGGGAAGAGATTAAACTTAAAGAAGGAAAAAAATCTACCCTTGAAGGTTTGCCTATTCACCTCCCTGCTCTAATACGTGCTCAAAGAATGCAAGAGAAGGCCGCTAACGTAGGTTTTGATTGGCCTGAGTGGCATCAAGCATGGGAGAAGCTACAAGAAGAGATTGAAGAATTTAAAGAGACTCTTCAGAAAAATGATAAAGCGGCATCGGCCGATGAGTTTGGAGATGTCCTTTTCTCAATGGTAAATGTAGCACGCTATTTTGACTTAGTAGCCGAAGATAGTTTGAGGAAAACTAATACCAAATTCGAAACTCGATTCAAATACATCGAAAAAAAACTTAAAGAAAATGGTAAGTCGGTTAAAAATGCGAGTCTAGAAGAAATGGATGAATTTTGGAACGAAGCTAAGTCAATATTCTGATTATTTATACAATTTTTAATCTGAATAAATAGCAAATTTTGCTTAATATTTTCTTCATTTAGTAGTACTTTACAACTCTTTGCAGTTTGTGCCAGAAAAATTCTTATTTGCACAAACGCTTTCTATAACAATTGTGTTATTTTCAATAAAGCTGCTAAAACGGCACTACTTTAAAATTAACTTTAAAATTCGGAGCACTAATGTCGACTGGTTTACACACTGGCTTTGACGAGCAACAATACCCATATATTAATAAGGGACTCGAGGGTATCGTAGCCTTTTCTACCACAAAAAGTTTTATTGATGGAACTAAAGGTGATCTCATTTATTCTGGATACCACATCGACACTCTTGCCGAGAACGCTACTTTTGAAGAGGTTTGCTTCCTTCTTTGGAATGATCGCTTGCCAACTAGTAACGAGCTTGAAACTCTAAAAAAGAGCCTTATTGAAAACAGGGAGCTACCTGAAGCCGTTATCAATTATATTACTGGCACAAACAAAAATGCTGAACCAATGGCTGTTTTGCGTACTGCTGTTTCAATGCTAGCCGATACTGACCCTACGCATGGCAAATATGATTCTGAACTTTTCAGTAGCCAAGCTATTAGCATCACTGCAAAAATCCCTGCTATTATAGCAGCCTTCGATCGTTCAAGAAAAGGTTTAGAAATTCTTGCTCCTTTAAAAACAGGAAGTACTGCATTTAACTTCTTGTACATGCTTAATGGCGAAAAACCAGGTGCACAAGCTGAGAAAACATTGGATTTATGCCTCATTATTCACGCTGAGCATGGCATGAACGCTTCAACATTTACTGCACGTTCTATTACAGCTACTATGTCTGATATGTATTCAGCTGTTACTGGTGCAATTGGCGCACTCAAAGGCCCATTACATGGCGGTGCTAACACTGGGGTAATGAATACGTTACTTGAATTAAGTAAGCAAGGTGAGAATGCTGATGCAGTTGCATTCACTAAGCAAAAGCTTGCGAATAAAGAAAAAATCATGGGGTTTGGCCATCGTGTATATAAAGTGTTTGATCCTCGTGGTCTCCATTTGCAGAAAATGGCAAAATCTTTAGCAGAAGAAACTGGCCAAGAAGAGCTTTATCGCTGGTCCATGGACATGCTTAATACCATGAAAACAGAAAAGAATATTGATCCTAATGTGGATTTCTTTTCAGCTACTGTTTATTACTCAATTGGAGTTGAACCAGATTTGTTTACTTGTATTTTTGCTATGAGTAGAGTTGCTGGTTGGACAGGCCACATTATGGAACAAGCAGCTAACAACAGATTAATTCGTCCTAGAGCTCTTTATGTTGGCGAAAAAAATCTACCTTGGACACCTGTGGAAGAAAGATAATTACTCTGTTTTTTAAATAGAGATACACATAATAAGCTCAACTAGTTAACCATTTCTAGTTGAGCTTTTTTTTGCCCAATTATTCATGTCTTTTATCGAGAATTCTACGCAAAATTTAGTTCCGTCTTTTTGAGTTTTATCCCACGAAAACACCCCATTTAACTGGCTTGTAACCGTTTCTACTAAAGTCATTCCTAATGAACTTTTTTTGCGGTATTCAAAATCCTCCGGTAATCCGATTCCATTATCACTAACATGAAATAAGATGCGGTTATCATCCTTTTTTAATAGTAAATCAATCCTACCACTATCTTGTCCCTCAAAAGCAAATTTGAGAGAGTTTGTAATAAGCTCATTGGCAAGTATTCCGAAAGGTACAGCTTGGTTCATATTTAGCTGCACTTCATCTCCATATATTTCTATTTCTATGTCTTTATCAAAGCGGACGAAAGTATGTTTAATCTCGCTAATTAATTCTTTCAGATAACTTTTAATTTCCACACTTGTAAAGAGCTCTGTTTGATATAAGTGCTCATGTATCATTGCTATAGATTTTATTCGAGACTGGCTTTGCTCAAATGTAGCAATGGTGTTTTCATCAGTTAAATGAAGTGCCTGAAGCCCCAATATTCCAGAAATTACAGCTAGGTTATTCTTTACACGATGATGAATTTCTTTTATCAGTACTTCTTTTTCTCGTAACGTTTCTTCTAGCTGTTGTTGATACTCTTTAATATGCGAAATATCGGTTGCCGCACCAGAACTGCCTAAAATACTTCCGTCATTATCAATCATGGGGTAGGAAGTCGCCGTCATATATGATATAGAACCATCCTTCTTAACCATCTTTAAATCAAAATGTTCGAATGTAGCCCCACTCAAAACTTTGCGGAATATTTTCTCAACATCTTTCAACTGATCTTCAGAAACATACTCAAGAAATGTATTTCCAATTATTTCATCTGGAGAATAACCAAGTATTAATTTACTCGCTGAATTTACAAAACTAAATCTTCCATCTTTATCTATCCTCCAAACCATATCATGAGAAGCTTCCACAAGTTGTCGGTATTTCTTCTCACTATTACTTAGTGCCTTTTCCGTTTTCCTTTGGGCAGTAATATCCTCTACAAGAAACATTATTTTCATAATGTCCCCTTCTTCAGATTCAATAGGGGTAGCAAGCTCTCTTAAGAATATTTTCTCTCCTCCTTTTCTTAATCTTTCGATTTCAAAAACACTGCCATATTCTCCAGAAAATACTTTTCTTAGATTTTCTTGAAACTCTTCTTGTTTATCGGCTGGTACGTATGGGATTACATCTCCAAGAACTTCTTCTTTATCCCAGCCAAATAGTTCTTCTGCTTTTTTGTTCCAAACATCAAATACTCTCCCCTCTTTATCAAGAGTCATAATTGCTATAGGCGAAGACTCGATAAGCTTAGACAAGACCGCGTTTGTCTCAATCAGTTTTTGTTCTGCTTCATATTTTGATGTTGAGTCATTAATAACAGAAATGTTGGTAGGTACTCCATCAATGGTTACTGATTTTACAAAAACATCAACTAAGATTTCTTTTCCTTCTTTTGTTTGATGGCGAATTTTATTGAACACACGAGTTTCATCATCTTCTGCAATATCAAGAAGGCCATAATTCATAAATGAATTTTTGTCTTCCTCAGGACGAATATCAATTACTGTTTTACTAAGAAATTCCTCTTCTGAGTAGCCATATAACTTAATAGCAGCTTTATTTACCTCAGATATTGAATAGTCTTTTTTGGAGAACATAATTATTGGATGCGGACTATTCTCAAAAAGGAATCTATATCTGTTCTCATTTTTCTCAAGTTCAAGTTCCCTCAATTTTTCTTCGGTGATATCTTGAATTGATCCAAAAGCCTCCATTACAACGCCTTTCTCTATTAATGGCTGGCCAGTAAATTTTATCCATTTTTCTGTATTGGAATAACCCTTTGCTTTTAATTCAATAACAAATGGAACACCTTTCTCCAATTCACTTAGAACAGTTTCTAGCTTTTTGAGCTCTTGAGATGCAAAACATTTTTTAATAAACCCAGGTCCTATTTCTGAGATATTTGGGTCTAGAGAAAAAATCTGATATACCTCTTTTGTCCAAACTTCTTCTTTGGTGGCATAGTTTATTTGCCACCCTCCAAGTTTTGCAATTTTACCAGCTTCTTCAAAAAGACGTTTGTACTTCTGCATTTCAGTAATATCCTGAAATGTATCTATTACACAACGATTATTATTAACTATAACCCCTTTTGAAGCAATTAAGAGTTCTATGTAAGAACCATCTTTTTTAATATTTCTATGGGGAACTGGCGTAGATTCTGTTAGTTGATCTAAGCATTTGTGATAATTGAGCTTACTCTCTTCAAGATTACTTTTAGGAACAAGAATATCTATACTGCTTCCTATCAATTCTTCTTTAGAATATCCCGTCATAGCACAGTAGCGCTCGTTCACTGTAACGATAGTACGAGACGCATCTGCTACTCGAACCCCCATTGGGCTATTAAATAATGCTTCTAGTAGAAGGTCGTTTTGCTTTTTCTCTTTTAGCCGAACATACGCCTCATACTCTCTTATCACGGCAGGAACTAGTCGTGTAAAATTGTCCTTAAGAATGTAATCTTTAGCTCCAGCTAAAACAGCGTCAATAGCTTGCTCATCAGGAACAGTTCCAGAAACTAGAATAACGGGTATGTCGGGATTGACTTTTTTAATTTCAGTAAGCACATCAATACCCGTAAAGCCAGCAAGCTTATAGTCGCTTATAACTAAATCATATTTATTAGAATCAATTTCTGAAGAAATATCCTCTATTCTCTCGATTACAGTTACGTTTGGATCTAATCCCCCTTTAATAAGCTCACGAGTAGTTAATTCTACATCGAGAGGATTATCCTCAATAAATAGAATAGCCAGCTTCATTTTAGAGTCTGAAATAATAAAATCTTAAGTCTCATTTAAGTTACTAACCCAAGTTAATTCTTAATACCAAATTGTAAATAGTCTAGATAACTAAGAACAGCTTGAATATTGATTGTTACAACTAATTACAAATTAGAGTAATAATATAATGCACTTAGTGCTCTGTAACTTTTAATATTGCTTAACAATCATTAAATAAAACTAATCCACAGACTCTATTCCATACTTAATTCTTCGATTATTTAACTACTAAGTTTATAATTCTTCCTGGTACAAATATTTCTTTTATCAATGTAGAATTGGCAAGATACTCAACAACTCTTGGGTCTTTTTTTGCAAGATCTAGCACAAAGTTCTTATCCTTAGCTTTATCAGCTGATACCTCGATATTGGCACGAACTTTCCCATTTATTTGAACAGGATAAATTACAGAATCGGCTTTAAGATATTCTTCGTTAAACTCTGGCCATTTAGAATAAGCTAATTCTTCTGGTTGTTCTAGCTTTTGCCATATTTCTTCGGCAATGTGCGGTGCATATGGGGAAAGCAATTGTATAAATTTAGATGCAATTGCCTTTGGAACATTTTTCCAAGAGTAAGCTTCGTTTACAAAAATCATAAGTGCCGAAATTCCTGTATTGAATCTCATTTCTTCAATATCTTCCGTCACTTTTTTAATAGCTTCATGTAAAGCTTTTAACTGCTCTTTAGTTGCTTCTGAACCATCTACTGTTTCTTTAAGAGAGTTAGTCTCTTCGTTAATGAGTAACCTCCACACTCTGTTCAAAAATCTGTTAACACCTTCAACTCCTTTGGTGCTCCAAGGTTTAACTTGCTCAAGAGGTCCCATAAACATTTCGTAAAGGCGTAATGAATCCGCGCCATACTCACCAATAATGGCATCGGGATTAATAACATTACCTCGACTTTTGGACATTTTGTGGGCTCTAGCTTCGATTTTTATATCGGTACCTTTAAGTACAAAGCCTGTTCCCTTTTTCTCAACTTCCTCTTCAGAAAGTTTAACAAATTCAGCATCAGAAGTAGCATCGGTTGAGCTAATCCACTCGCCGTCTTTTTTAAAGCCTGTATACTCCATTTCACCCAGAATCATTCCTTGGTTCACAAGCTTTTTAAAAGGCTCTTTAGTTGATACAATTCCACAATCATATAGAACTTTATGCCAAAAACGAGCATATAGTAAATGCAATACGGCATGTTCAGCTCCACCCACATATAGATCTACTGGCATCCAATATTTTTCGTAATCTGGATCTACAGGGCCACCATCATAACCTGGAGAAATATAGCGCAAGTAGTACCAGCAAGAACCAGCCCATTGAGGCATTGTATTCGTTTCGCGTTTTGCTGGTTTACCTGTATCAGGATCTGTTGTATTTACCCAGTCTGTAGCGTTAGCTAGAGGAGGCTCACCATCACCTGTTGGTTGATACTTCTCAACCTCAGGAAGTAAAAGTGGTAATTCATCTTCTTTGATAGCTTTTGCTTCACCATCAACATGAATGATTGGGAATGGCTCGCCCCAATATCGTTGGCGTGAGAAAAGCCAATCACGAAGTTTAAAATTAACCGCTTTTTCGCCAGCACCTTTTTCTTCTAGCCATGAAATGATTTTCTCCTTGCCTTCTTCAATAGTCAATCCATTTAAGAAATCGCTATTTATAGCAACACCATGTCCTGTATAAGCCTTGCCATCAAAGCCGTCCTCAGGTTGAACGGTTCGAATTATCGGTAGTTCATACTTCTCTGCAAATTCCCAATCTCGTTCATCTTGTCCTGGTACAGCCATAATTGCACCTGTTCCGTAACTCGCCAGCACATAATCGGCTACCCAAATAGGAATTTCTTTTCCGCTAGCGGGATTAATTGCATATGCGCCAGTAAACACTCCTGTTTTTTCTTTGGTTAACTCTTGTCTATCGAGGTCAGATTTTAACGAAGCTTGATGCTTGTATTCTTCTACACTTTCCTTTTGTTCTTGGGTAGTTATAACATTTACAAGCTGATGCTCAGGTGCAAGTACCATGTATGTGGCGCCAAAAATAGTATCAGGGCGTGTAGTAAAAACACGGATTTTATGATCACTTCCGCCTACTTGAAAATCTATTTCAGCCCCTATTGATTTACCAATCCAATTGCGCTGCATATCTTTTAAAGACTCTGGCCAGTCTAGATCTTCTAAGTCTTCAAGTAACCGCTCTGCATACGCAGTGATTTTTAACACCCATTGGCGCATAGGTTTCCGTATTACAGGAAATCCACCTACTTCACTTTTACCATCAATAACTTCTTCATTTGCTAAAACGGTTCCCAATTCAGGACACCAATTCACAGCCACTTCGTCTTCGTAGGCTAGTCCACGTTCAAAAAGCTTAAGAAATATCCACTGAGTCCATTTAAAATAATCAGGATCCGTAGTATTTACTTCTCTATCCCAATCGTAGCTAAAGCCAATAGCTTGTAACTGCTCTCTAAATCTAGTTACATTAATTTCTGTTGTTGTACGAGGGTGTGTACCTGTTTTAACTGCGTATTGTTCAGCGGGCAAACCAAAAGCATCCCAACCCATTGGGTGTAAAACATTGAACCCATTCATTCTTTTGTAGCGTGCAATAATGTCGGTGGCTGTGTAGCCTTCAGGATGACCAACGTGTAAGCCTGAACCACTTGGGTATGGAAACATATCCAACACATAAAATTTAGGCTTTGATGTGTCGGTAGGTGTTTTAAAAGTCTTGCGTTCGAGCCAGTACTTTTGCCACTTAGTTTCTATTTCTTTTGGGTTATAAGAATACATATTTAACTTGGTTTTACTTTATTTCTGGCTATCATTCAATACTAAACAAAAGAATCGCCCAATTTCATAAATGAAAATGAATTTACGGTTACTATCACTTTCATGCTTACTCATCTTCTCAGTTTTTTTTCTACCTAAAAAGGGATTTTCTCAGGAGAAAAATACAGAGCCAGGATATCTACAATTAATTACAAATGCTCCCAAAAGCTATATTGTTGTAGATAGAAATTTAGATCAGGTTTACGAATTATCTAGTTTAGATAGCATCAAGTTGGCTCCTGGTAAACACCACTTTACAATATTCGTAAAAAATGCCCGTGATTTTGAAACTGAGTTAACTATCGAACCTGGTATTACAAAGAAATATCACCTAAATATTACCTCCTTCTACAACGCTAACAATAGCTCCTACGAGCTATTACGTATTGGTAATAATTTCACCTTTAATACAGACCCCAACTCAGTAATTTATATAAATGGTAAAGAAGTGGGGATGGGAAGTTATTCAGGTTTTTTATTGAGTGGAAAAAATAAAATTAAAGCTGTACATCCTGAACTTGGCGAATTAAAAAAGACCATCAAAATTAATTCCTATAAAGGGAATTACTTAGCTCGATTTAACGAAAGACCTAAATTACTATCTACACCATATAAATGGCTACCAAGTGTTGCATATTTTGCAACAGGCGAAAAGTTGAAAGGTGGACTTACTTTAGCTAGTTTAGGTGCTGTTTTTACAGGTATTATATTAGAGCGAAATAGCTTTAATGATAATAAATTACTGTTTGATGAAGCCACTTATAACTATGAAAACGCTGCTAATATTTTAGAGGTCCGATTGTATCGAAAAGAAGTTGTAAAATATCAGGATGCAATGAATGACAACAACAAAAACATCACCATGTTTGCAATAGCAGGCGCTGTGGTTTATGGTATTTCTACCTTAGATGGAATAAGAAAACCAAAACAAGGATACAAAATCTCAGATACTTTTAACATCCAACCGACTTATACTCAACTCCATTCTAACGGGTTAACTCATCATGGTATAGGCTTAAAAGTTTCTTTAAACCGATGATGATATGAAAATATTATTCAAACTATTTGTAGTACTCCTAGTTTTTTTTACATGTAAAGAAGTCCCTTCATTTATTGATGATAATATTTATGACCCTGAGAGTAAAAATTATGTGTTACCTAGTCCCTCAAACTTTAGACTTCAGATAACCCAAGATGGTGTTCGTCTGTTTTGGGATACAGTTCCAGCAGAATATGCTACCACTGGCTATATTTTATACCGATCTCAAGCCGATACTTTACATTATAAAAAAATAGAAACCCTTCCTAATAAAGGGAATGACTTTTATGATTATTCCAATAATCCGATTAATGTCTATTACAAGGTACAATCATATTATCTACAAAGTTCAGATACAATTTTTTCAAGTCCAGTTTATACTAGTTTAAATCAAAATATTACACGTTTTAAACAGGCTTCCTATATTAAAGATAAAGAAGTCCGTTTTTATATTGATCATAATTTCACAGCCCTCAACGAAATAACTATTGAACAAAAAATTGGATCCGGAGAGTATATATTTTTGGCCAACCTGAAGGCCAGACCTAGATCTGGGATATCCTATATCTATCCTGAGTTACCAACAGAAGAAATTGCCTATCGTGCGTTTGCCCAAAACGATGCTGAAAGAACAGAGTATTTTATATGCAATACTTATAAAAATTTCGAATCGATTCCCAAACCTAAGGAAGGCTATGAAATCTATGATTCGGTTAACATTAAACCAGCTTATACATATTTACGAGATAATGATACAACTCATCATGGTATAGGCTTAAAAGATTCTTTAAACCGATGATGATATGAAAATATTATTCAAGCTATTTGTAGTACTCCTAGTTTTTTCTACATGTAAAGAGGTTCCTTCATTTATTGATGATAATATTTACGACCCTGAGAGTAGTAGCTACATGTTAGAAAGCCCCTCTAAGTTAACATTAAACCCAAACTCAGATTTTACTGCTGTATCGTGGAATAGATTACAATCAACGTATGTTACTGGGTATCAGTTATTTCGCTCTCATATTGATTCTTTACATTATGAAAAAATAGCAGATGTACCCCGCTCTAGGGATTACTTTAACGATCAAGAAGCTGGCAACCCTATCAATATCTATTACAAATTAAGAGCATATTTTGTTCAAGAGTCTGATACAATTTTTTCAGAACCTATTTATTCAAAAAAAAATTACTCTATAACAAACTTTGACCAATCAGTTTTAGAATCTGGTAATAAAGTATATTTTGATATTGAGAGTAGTTTTACTGAGAATAGTTATATAACTATTGAACAAAAATTAGGTACAGGTGAGTTTACTTACTTAACTGAAATAAAAGCTAATCCTTGGTCTAACAGAACCTATACCTATTCAGAGTTACCAACTGAAGAAATCACTTATAGGGCTTTTGTTGAAAACAGTTATGAAAAGACCGATTATTATCTGAGCAGAGCCTATGCGCAAATTAATACTTTCCCAAAGGTATTAGAGGTCCTAGAATCAACTGAGTATTCTGCAGAAATCAAGATAGATCCAACTTCAGAAGTGGATGAAATAATTTTATTTAAGAATGTATATGATTCGTGGGAATTTTATCCAGATAAGGAACTCATAGCCCGCTACCCTAGCTCTCAAACTTCGATAGTGATTGAAGGATTAAGCCAAGAAACATCAAATAGATTTTTCCTGCACGTCAGAAAAGGGGGGTTCATTTCAACCGGATATTACCCCATAACTTTATCTAATTACGATGGCTCGACCTGGACACTTTCCACACATTATGACGACTACGAACCATAAAACTATTATGATACAGAAATACCAATTCCCCAAATTACTGTCTCTTGTTTGCGCATTTACACTGCTCTTTTCTATATCAAATGCAGCTTTAGCTCAAACAGGTTATATAAAATTTGAAAGCAATACAGATTCTTTTAAAGTTGTTATAGACTACAACTATCTAGAGATTTATACGGTCTCAAGTGGGGATTCCATCCAAGTAAAACAAGGACTACATAGCTTACGGTTATCTTCTCCTTTCACAAAAGATCGCTTTACGAGACTAAACGTCCTACCTGATACTACAATATTAGTCCCTTACGAAGTTGATGAAAGCCCTATCAGCATTGAGAATCTAGATAACAATGTTTCGGCCTCTCTTTACTACGATGCTACCCTAGTTCTATTATCAGACGAAGATACCGACATCTACTATGAAGACAACTATGTTGGAACTGGTTACGCAATGGTAAACGCGTTAAACGGTAGTAGAAAAGTCCGTTTTGAGAATGAATATGGGTATAAGAAAAATGTCTCGTACAGAATTCAAACAAATCGTATAAAAGCATCTTCTGAGTTTTTAAAACCCACTAAAAAATTAGTGACTAACGCATCGTTTTTACCCGGAGCCAGTCAATTTTTAAAACAACAACGCTTAAAATCATCATTATTTTTTACAGGAGTGGTTGGAGGGGCTATATTCACAATAATAAATAATAATAAGCTAAACTCAACCATAGACACCTATGATGAGACTTATTTCTTCTATAAAAAAGCTACCAATGAAGCTTATGCGTCTATACTAGGTGATGAATTGGAAGCTCTATCAGATAAAGCTAATAAATATGAGAAGAGAAGAAATATATCAATTGGTATCACAATTGGCACTTATTTATTTAACATCTACGATGGACTCACTACAAAACCAAAAAGCGGGTTTAGAGATGAAAAAGGGTTAGACTTTTATTTCTCTGATGAGGGGATAACTAACTCAGGAATGAGCTCTACTGCGACCTTAAAGTATAATTTCTAGATATGAAAAAGCTTTTACTTCCAATATTTGTGACGGCTCTTATTATTACTAGCTGCAGTACTGCACCTGACGTTGTTAGGGATAACCTTTACGACTCCGATGCAAATGTTCCTAATGGAGAGATCATATTTCCTAGAGTGGACAATAAAAGAGGGGAAATTGAATACTTAAGTTTCAAAATAAAGTTAAATAAGGCTGCCATAAATCATAATGTTCATTTATCTCTTGAAAGTGATGTTGATGGTTTGATTTATGAGACTCCAAATGCAACCTCCGATACATTAATTGTAAATAAAACAAAATTATCTAAAGGGAAACACACTGCTAAACTATTTCTAAATGGAAAAAAGGTTTCCGAAACCATTATATATGTGATGTTACCAAATAATGTAAACCTAGAGGTTGAAGAAAAAAAAGGGGTGTTTAACCTTAAGTGGACAAAATATATTGGTGATGACTTTAAGTCATATAGAATATATGCTTCTTATTATCGACCTAATTCTTATCCATGGTTTTTTGAAAACGAAATTGCCGAAATAACTGCTGAATCTGACACTAGTTATGAGATTCTTGACTTTCCATATCAAGAACATTTCATGTTTTATATAAAAGTAGAAGAACATTCAAACCAATACACGAACACCTCTAACATCATAAACATCCAGTTACCAGCAATAGATCGAATGACATCAAATTATCTAAATCTATCAACCAGATTGGGAAAATTATTTTATATGAACGGAGGATTAAATATTTATGACTTTAACAACAATACTACAGATGATATGTTTTTTTCAATTACATCTGATAACCTGTTAGGATTATATGTTAATGATATAAAACAAGAGCCTGAGTTAGTAATTGCTAAAAATGATCGATTTGAAAGATATAATCTTAAAACAGGACATTTACTTAATTCATTTGCCTATGATCAAAATTCTCAGCAGTCACAATTTATTTATGACAGCTATAATGATCAATACTTTGTTTCTAAAGGGAAAAAACCTTTCAATTTAAATTGGGATACTGAGACTCTAAATCCTATACCTGATTACCAGTATTCATTTGATAGAGTTACAATTGTTCCAGATAGAGGTACAATGTTCGCTAGACCTAATACTATGATTAAATATGGGGCACACGGGGAGTTCAAAAACATTGAAGAAATAAATTTTACTAGTTACGATGAATTACGATTTAAATCTAGCAATTACCATGTGATGTTAAATGCAACTAGCAGTCCTGTGATTATATCTGTAGACCCTATACAAGAACAATTTCAATTAGAAGCAACGGGAGTTCGTTATAACTCTTTTTATCAATCTCAGTTAAACTCTGACTACTTAATTGCTGGAACCTTTAATGGTATTGTACAAATTTATTCATTGTCTAAGAAGTCCTTGGTATTCTCGTACAAACTCGATTATAAAATCATTAGTTTCATAGAAATAGATGATAATTTACTCGCTTTGATAGGTAGAGCTGAACAAAACTTTACAACTGTTTTTCATTTAAGGAAAATTCCTTTCGACCTCAAATAACGTTCATCCCATCGGGTTTCCACCATAAATCGGGTGTTTGAGCCCTGCTTAAGTACTCGGTAGTCACCCCTTCTATTGTTCCACCTGTGGTATACACTGTTTGTAGCGCACTTCCATATTTATTAGCTAGCTCGCGAACTTTATCTTCATTGCCTTCAACCCAATGGAGTGTAAAATCGAGTTCTGGAAATTCTTCCGTTTCTTGAATCAAAAAATCGTTCATCCAAGCTTGTTCTCGTTCAATCGCTTTGTTATAAGCAAATTGATGCGCCAATATTTCCTTTGGTTTATTTAGCTGAGGGTTCTTCAACCAAAAAGACTCCACATAATCCTGAAATGGGCATTTAAGCTTCCCAAATCGAGCAGGGCTTACAACTACTGCCACCGAGCGACAACCACGCCCTCCGTATCTAAAAACAGCCTCTACTAAGTCTTCCATGGTTTGTTTACTCTCATCTGGAATATACGCCATAGAAAATTTAGCACTTCGCATAACCCATTCAACACCTTCCGCAACAGATTTTTGTGCAATCGCAATTTCCTTCACCATATCGATAGAACTTTCTGCACCAGCAAATAAGACCTTGTCAGCTTTGATGCCTGTAAATTGATTGAAATCGGTGGAGTATTGAATGTCATTTTCAAAAGGAAATTCATCCAGTTTCTTGAGAAAACTTTGCAACAGGTACGGATCTTTTCGCGAGAGTTTACCAAAATAATCGGCTCCAGAAAGTATAGTTCCTAGCGCATCTTGAAATCCAACCAAAGGGAGGTTCCCCGCATGTAAACAAAGAACTTTAGAACCAAAACTATTCTTTGTTTCACTAAGTCTAGCTCTATTGGCCCACTCTTCAATTTGGCCAGATTCTATATTCTGCTTTAGGGCTCTAATCTGAAATTTAATGTCTTCATAAGAAAACAGCTCTTCATCAACCGTTTGTTCAATGGCTTTTTTTAGAACGAGATTATCTGGCTGTAACCACTCTTTAGCAGCCTTAGCTATTGTTGAGATATGAGATTTCATCGCACGTATTAATCTTGATCAATTAAGAAATTACAGCCACGTAAATTCTGTGGACTCCATCTACCTAACACTTTAAATCGCCCATCTTCTCCCATCACACCTTTATCTCCCGTTAAAATAAATGAGCATGAATTAATATTAGCCAAATCCATCACACCAATCATTCCTTCCGTTCCATTTTCTACAGTTTCCATTGGATTTTCTGGATTTCGGATAGAAACAGTCATCCAAGGCACGCATTCAAACCATTCATCACCCAAACTATAAGCCTGGCTCAGTAATTCAGACATTCCATACTCAGAATGAATTTGAGTTTTGGGCAAAGCATAACCATCCGAAAGTTTTTGATGTAGCTGAGTCTTGGTCATTTCGCGACGATGAGTTTTCATCCCTCCCGTTTCCATTACTATGGAATCACTAGGAATTTGAACCTCACTAATTTCCAGCAAATCGAGCAATCCAAAAGCCGCTCCAAAAAGCATTAACTTCTTCCCTGATGAAATAACCTCATCCAATTCACTTTGCAAAAGTGCTTCATTAAGTGGTAAAAAGCGGCTTAATCCAGATTTGTCTCCATCAATGAGAACATTAAGCATCCAAACCAGTGATGAATGTGGATTGGCGCTATAGCCAGGTGTATAAGCCCATATTACATAATCATCCAGTTCATAAAAATGCTTCATCCCTGCAATTACCGATTTCTTGTACATATCGGTATCTAGCAAATAATGAGTGCTTTTTTGCATCCCAGAAGTGCCACTACTCTGAAAATAAATCAGCTTATCAAAGTCAATTTCCGAAGGATTTTCGGCCGTTATTATCTGCTTTTCTTTAAAAGCTTGAATGGGTAACAGTGGGATATCAGAGTAATCTTTAACCTTCTGAATACCGAGCGCCTTACAAAACCGCTGATAAACGGGATTATTCTCGAATTGGGACCGAAAAGCGGAAATAGCTTTTTCGTTGAAAGAAATTTGTGGGTCAAAAATATTCATTATCTATTCCTTTTGGATAGTGATAGATATCAATTTATCCTCGCTTAACACAAATAGTAGATCTTCATTTACCACAAAATCTTTAATGGATTTTACAGCCTTCACTTCGATAAAATCCTTTCTTTCCATTCCATTTTTGAAAAGAGTATTTCCTACCGAAATCCACATTCCATTCTTACTTTTCCAGAATGTTTGGGCTCCTTCAGCAGGATAAAAACTCTCATAAAAACCATTTTCCGAAAGCTGATGAATTACATCCACTTTTTTATCTAGAATGAAGATTTTATTCTCTCTCAATTGTAACCCTGAGATATCTTTTACTTCAGATGGGATTGGAATTTCATCTAAAAAAGAGCCTGATTCATTTAACTTTACCAGCTTTTTTGAGCGTTTATCATAGAAGAATAATTCCCCCACTTCATTCACCCCTAACCAAGTCGGCTCAATACGAGAGGTATTTCTAAATGCTGTAAAATTTTGAATGGAACTCAGTAACTGCCAATGTTTATCAAATACTTGGATTCGATTATTTCTTAAATCAGAAACAAATATTTTCAAACCATTAGTGGCATCAATATCAAAAGGAGTATTGAATTGATAGTCACTAGAGCCTTTATTCCCAAAAGTCTGAAGAACTTGACCAGAGCGATCTAACTGGAGAACTCGACTTTTACCCTGCTCAATGATATAAAAGCCTTGCTGAGTTACAAAAAGAGCTGAAGGTTTATCCATCCCTGAGTATAAAGCATTGACAGAATTTGAATTCGCAACGGATTGTGCATTCGCCGACGAAATGCTCGCTAGCAGTAAAAGTGCGATAATCCGAAGTGTTTTCATGAAAGATGTTTTAGACCTTTAGCTCCAATATCTCTTCTGTAATATGCTTGTTCGAAATGAATTTTACTAATTTGTGAATATGCAGTATCAATGGCCTCTTGAAGAGTTGAACCTTGTGCTACAACATTAAGAACACGTCCACCATTTGTGAGCAATTTTTCACCTTCTAACTTGGTACCTGCATGAAATACAATTGCATTTGTAACTTCATCAATACCCGTTATTTCTTTGCCTTTCGCATAGCTTTCAGGATAGCCACCAGATGCAAGAACAACCGTACAGCGATAGTCATTATCCAGAATGATTTCAGTTTCTGAAAGTCTGCCTTCAGTGCAAGCAATGATAACTTCCAGTAAATCTGATTGCATTGCAGGTACAATTACTTGGCATTCAGGATCACCAAACCGGCAATTATATTCTACCACTTTAGGACCTTCTTCAGTAATCATCAAACCAACATAAAGTATCCCTTGATAAGGATAACCTTCGGCTTTCATTCCATCAATGGTTGGTTTAATAACACTCTTTTCAACTTCTGAAAGAAGCTCTGAAGTTACTATTGGCGCCGGAGAATAAGCTCCCATCCCACCTGTATTTAGACCTGTATCACCTTCTCCAATACGTTTATGATCTTGTGCATTTCCTATAATTTTGAAGGAATTTCCATCACAAATTGCAAAGACCGAAGCTTCTTCTCCAACCATAAATTCTTCTATCACAAGGCGAGAAGCTGCCTCACTAAGCGAACCTGATTGAAGTTCTTTTAGTGCTTCTAAAGCTTCTTCTTTGGTTTCTGGGATAAGAACTCCTTTCCCACCTGCCAAACCATCTGCTTTTAAAACTACAGGATAATTATTTTGTTGGGTGATATAATCTGCGGCTTTATCAAACTCATCAATAGCAAACACTTGGTATGCTGCTGTAGGAATGTTTTGCCGTTGCATAAAGTCTTTGGCAAATTCTTTACTGCCTTCGAGCATTGCTGCTTGTTGTTTTGGTCCAAAAACAGCTTGGCATTGCTCTTCTAGGAAGTCAGCAATACCGTCTACTAAAGGTTGCTCTGGTCCAACAACAGTAAGGTGAATAGAATGCTCTTGAATGAACGATAATACTGCTTGGTGATTCGTTACATCAAGCAGTACATTTTCGCCAAGAGATAAAGTACCTGGGTTACCAGGAGCTATGTAAAGTTTATTAAGTTTTGTTGACTTTGCAATTCCCCAAGCCAAGGCATGCTCTCGCCCACCGCTGCCCAGTAACAGTACGTTATACTTCATTCTTAAGATAATTTTTCAGCAGTAGTAATGATTTCTGAGAAAGCTTCGGCACTTAAACTAGCGCCACCAATAAGGCCGCCATCAACATCGGTTTGGCTTAGTAATTCCTCAGCGTTGCCTGGTTTCATGCTTCCACCATAAAGAATACGTATAGCTGAAGCTGTTTCTTCGTCGTAGATGCCTGCTATAATACTTCTGATATGAGCGTGCATTTCTTGGGCCTGTTCTGGGCTCGCAGTTTCACCTGTGCCAATAGCCCAAATTGGTTCATAAGCAATCACAACGTCTAAAACTTCGGTAGAAGAAATACCACGTAGTGCAATCTTTACTTGGTCGCTCACTAAATCGAAATGAACACCTGATTTTCTTTCTTCTAAAGTTTCACCAACACAAATAACAGGAACTAAAGAATGAGCGAGAGCTTTATGAGTTTTTTTATTTACTAACTCATCTGTTTCTCCAAAATACTCACGTCGTTCAGAATGACCAATTAACACATAGTTACAGCCACTTTCTTCGAGCATTGTAGCACTAATTTCGCCCGTATAAGCGCCGTTATCTTCGTAATGGAAGTTCTGTGCACCTACTTGAATATCAGTATCGTGTAGGTAATTTACAGCCATAGAAAGTGATACAAAAGGAGGGCAAACTAGCACGTCTACATCTTCCGAAACTTCTGATTTTCTATTTTTCAAACCTTCTAAAAGCTCTGCAGCTTCGTTAGGTCCACAATTCATTTTCCAGTTGCCAGCAATAAGAAATCGACGCATGATCAATTTTCCTGATTATTTTTGTTAAGTATTTTATTAATTCCTTCGAGCACATCATCAAAGTCTTCAGCAACGTACTTTTTGCTAATAACACCATTCTCATCTACTAAGAATCTTGTTGGTATGATGGTAATATTTAATGTGTCTATAATATTTTTGACGTCAAAATTACCTGGCTTTGCAACAGGCCAAGGGTAATTACGTTCTTCAAAAAAGGCATTGGCAGTAATCTCACTTTTATCTAATGGGATAGTATAGAAGTGTAAACCACTGTTTCGATAGAGTTGATGAATCACGAGTGCTCTATCAAATTGAGTCTGATACATTTGATTTGTAACAGATGAAATTTCTAAGATATATGCAGTTCCAATTAAGCTTTCTGTAGAAATACTATCTCCTGAAAATGAAACAAACTCAAAGTGAGGCATCTTTTTCCCTGGAGAAAGGTATGTTAAGTCGTAGCCTAATTTATCGGCCCATTCCATTGCCACTTCATCGCTTTTATATCGACTTTTGAACTTATTTAATAGCTCAACAGATTTATCTACTTTTGAACTATCGTAATAGCTCACAATTTCAACTCTATCTAAAGCCTGTAAAACATCTTTGTTTTTAGTTAGGCCTTTCAATGAATCCACAAAATCCATTGAAGCTTTTAAACCTTTTTTCTCTGCGATGAATTTTCTACCAAAGTCTGCTGCGTTTGTTATCATTTGATCTGTTGTCAAAGATTCGTTCATTCGCTCTAGTAACAAATCATCGTTGAAACCTTTTAGAATTCTAATAGACTGCTTTGCTCCAAGATTTGCAGCAATAGTACCAGGATATTCTTTATAGATATCCCAATAAAGATTACTCCATTTATGCACTTCATTAGAAACTAACGAATCAGCAATAGCGCCACCTCTAATATAAACTAGCACTCTACTAAAACCCGTATCCACTCTTTTAAAAACTTGGACTGCTCGTTCTTCTCTCGAATCAACCTTGAAGTTCCCAGCAATACCAGGTAGTTCACCCGAGATTGAAAGAGTATCATTTGTTGCAAGTAATACTTGGGAGCGCATTAAATTTACTCCGTTTCTGCTAATAACAAGCGGATAAAGACCTTGAGCTGGAACTTTTACCTTACCACTAAGAAAACCAGAAGTATCCGTTTTGCTTATGAAAAGTGTATCTATTTGGTCATTTCCTTTTGAGAAATCTAGGATGAGTAACTGAATGCCAGAATAATTGCCCGTAGCATCTACAGAGTCGGCAACTGTAATACGTGCATTAACTTCTGCGGTATCTTTTTCAGTACCATTTCCGCAGTTAACCAACATGACAAAGGCGGCTATTGCCAACCAAAATGTTTTAATCTTCATAGCGTATCCTAATTCTTTGCTGAACTAGCCTTCCAGTTTTTTAATAATCATTTGGGTTATCATCTTAGGATTAGCTTTACCTTTAGATTCTTTCATAGCTTGCCCAACAAAAAAGCCCATTAACTGCTTCTTCCCTTCTTTAAAGCGTTGAACCTCATCTGGGTTATTAGCAATAATTCCGTCTACTAATGTTTCTAGGAAGCCAGTATCAGAAACTTGGATTAAGTTCATTTCTTTAGCTAACTCTTCTGCAGCTTTATCAGAAGTCAACATTGCATTAAAAATCTCTTGCATTGCTGAAGAGTTAATCTTGTCTTCTTCTTTCAGCTTAATCAGCTCCGCTAGCCGTTCTGGAGTGATATTAAATTCTCCAATATCTATGCTTTGTTCATTTAAAACACGTAAAACTTCACTTAAAACCACATTAGATGCGGCTTTTGGATTTCCAGCAAACTTGGCAACCTCTTCAAAATAATCAGCTAAGTATCTATTTTCAGTGATGGTAATAGCATCAATTGGCGTCATTCCATATTCTTCAACAAAGCGTTTTTGGCGAACATCTGCCAATTCTGGAAGTTCTGCTTTAATTTCAGCAAGCAATTCCTCACTTACAATAATTGGAGGTAAATCTGGCTCAGGGAAGTATCTATAATCGTGTGCTTCTTCTTTAGAACGCATAACACGAGTTTGCATTTTTGTAGTGTCCCAAAGGCGAGTTTGCTGTACAACTTCTCCGCCACCTTCAATTAATTCGATTTGACGGTAGATTTCGTATTCAATGGCTTTTTCTACATTTCGAAACGAGTTCATATTCTTAAGCTCGGTTCTTGTACCTAATTTTTCTTGGCCACGTGGACGAACAGAGACGTTTGCATCGCATCGCAAACTACCTTCTTCCATATTCCCATCACAAATTTCTAAATACTGAACAATCTGCTTGATTTTAGAAAGATAAGCATAGGCCTCTTGTGGAGTGCGGAGGTCTGGTTCCGAAACAATCTCGATAAGAGGAGTGCCTGCACGGTTTAAATCAACCAATGTATTATATGGATCCTGGTCGTGGATAGATTTTCCAGCATCCTCTTCCATATGGATACGAGTTATTCCAATTCTTTTGTCATATTCTTCCAATTCTATATCAAGGAAACCATCAAAACAAATTGGTGTATCGAATTGAGAAATCTGATATCCTTTAGGTAAATCAGGATAGAAATAATTCTTTCGAGCAAAAATCGATTTTGGAGCAATACTACAGCCAGTTGCTAAACCCATTTTAATAATGTAGCGCACCAAATTTTCGTTTACTACAGGAAGTGTTCCCGGGTGACCTATACAAAGTGGTGTAATTTGAGTATTAGGTGCTTCACCGTATTGTGCTGCAACAGGTGCAAAAGCTTTACTTTTGGTCAATAACTGGGCGTGTACCTCAAGGCCAATTACAGCCTCGAAACGTTCGTGGGCAATGGTGCTCATTAAATACTTGTTTCTGAATCGTGGTTTAGTAAGCCCCTAAGATATTAAAGTTGCACATCAGATATTAAACTTAATGTCATAAAAAGAAGATTAACGTCTGATAATTCAAGAAGTCACTTCATTAGTAGCCGAATTTGGTAGCTTTTAAGCCTCATACATACCTATAGATGTTAGATAATTTGATGACTGAAATAACTTTTTGACTCCTCACAAAGCACCTAGTTATTTTTAAAACCCGGAGTGTCAATACGCTCATCAAATCCCATCGACGTTTAGAATTATTGGTACGTGCTAAACCCGCAGATCCATCGCCATTAGATTATGGATGCCCCCTTTCCTACTATCTAGCCCAGAATGAAGTACGACCTCCAAACTAAAAGCTAATCGCTAAAGGCTGTCGGCTAAAAACTACCCCCTTCTATCCCTCATAAATTGCTTGAAACATCCGCATAGTGACCACTAAAGATGGTTATAACTTGCTACTGAGATACGTATCAGAATTGAGTTACATACGTATCATATTTTGGAATGATAGGTATGGTTTTAAAAAAAGATACGTATCTAAATATAAAATGATACGTATCATATTTGAAAGAGATACGTATCTAAATGCAAAACGATACGTATCTTTTTTGTGAAACATAGGCACAGCGATGCCAACCTCTCCGCATAAAGCAACTAGTTTGTAGTTATTGTTTAGGTATTTCTTGCTTTTCCATCCTAATAAAGTCGCCTCTATTAATTGCTGTTGTTACAACAATCTTCTAAATACGAACAAGGACGTTTTAACGAGATTAATGGCTACCGGCTACCCCTCAGTAAATTAATCCCCCAATAACCAATTCTGAAGATTCTTCGGAGGTATCCCCTATGTGAGCTATGAGCGTTGTTTGATTTATTTGAACTATCAACGAAGTACCTACCCTTACCATGCTGACTTAAGTACTTTCCAAGAAATGAATATTGAGTCTATTCAATATTGATGGCTTACTTTATTCGACCTTTCTTAATAAGGCTACAAACATGGTATCCGCGTTTTTGTCGTAGCCTTTTAGTAGACTACTTTCTTCCACTTCTAAGCCAAGATGTTCTTTAAAGAACTGAATGTTATCTTCGTTTTCCTCTCTAAATGCAGAGCAGGTGATATATAGCAAAAATCCGTTTTCCTTTATTTTAGGAACTACATTTGCCACAATTTTACGCTGAAGAGATACATATTCTGAAATTTTATTTTTCTCAAAATAGTACAATTGTTCCGGTGTTCTTCCCCAAGTTCCACTGCCTGTACAAGGCACATCTGCCATCACGAGGTCGAAGCTTCCATCTCCTTGAACAGCATTAGGCACGGATAGATCTACTACAAAGTCTTTGTATCCTGAAATTCCAGCATCATTAAATCTCTTTTTAAGATTCGCCAAAATGGATACTCGGATATCAGAAACAGAGAGTTTTATCTTTGGGTTTAAATCAAAAGCCATAATTGACTTCCCACCACTTCCTGCACAGCAATCCCATACTTTCGCATTTTCTTTGTATAAGCCTTTTTCTAAAAGCTCACCAACCATCTGCGAGTTATAATCTTGAACAACGGCTACTTTATTTAGTTGAATGGTATCATCAAGTCTAGTGCCATTTGGTAAAGAAATGCACGCATCAGAAACTCTTTCGAAGCTGAATTGTTCTTTCCCTAATTTGCTAAGCACGTTTTTCTCATGATTTGGCCTCATTCTTATAAACAATTTAGGCTGCTCAAAAAACGACGCACAAAAAGGTTCAAACTCAATCTCTTCGCTTAACTCATCCTTCCACGGGAAAACATCCGTTATTAAGCACTCTTCCTTCAAAAATCCCAACTTCTCTTTAACGGTTAACGAAACACTATCTACCCACTCAGGTTTGATTTCTTCCAATATTGGATTCGTCTCGCTAGAACAAAGGAACAGCCCCATCAAAACTCGCTCGCTAATTGCTTTAGATTGAGCCATTTTTCCCAACCTAAAATAGCAGTAGCACAAATGGCTAACCTGTCTTCTATCTCTTGATCCGTATTTCTTGTTGGCTTTAAAAAAAGCTTTCAAATGAATTGAGAACGGTTCTTTACCACTGTAATTAGTAAGAATTTTTTCGGCAGAGTTTAAATACGAATGGTAACGGCTCATTAGATATGGCTTTCAAGATTATAAATTGGAATGTATAAGGTACTGATGATTTTAAACTCATCAACTATTTAGAATTTTAAATTCCATACCACTGCTGCGTGATGCAATGAATAGAACCTTGTCCCCACACTAAGTCAGCGCAATCAATTCCTATTACTTTACGTGTTGGGAAATATTTGGACAGCAAATCGATGGCTTGTTGATCGTATCTCTTGTCGTAAAGAGGAAGTAAAACAACTCCGTTGGCTATATAGAAATTGGCATAACTGGCAGGTACATATTCTGAGCCATCAACGGTTGTTCCTTCAATTTTTGTTTGAGGAAGTGGCAGTGTTTCAATATTCAAAGGACTTCCGTCCTTAAGTCGCACCGATTTCAAGATTTCTAGATTCTCTTGCAGCGCCGAATAGTTGACATCATTTTTATCTTCACAAACCATCGTTAAAACGGTGTCTTTGTTTAAAAACCTAGTGATGTCGTCGATGTGTCCGTCTGTGTCATCCCCTTCCAATCCATCCTTTAACCAGATTACTTGGTCTAATCCGAGGTATTTTCTTAACCGTTCTTCAATATCCAGCTTAGACAAGCTCGGATTTCTATTCTTATTTAATAGAACGGATTCTGTGGTAAGTAAAACGCCTTCGCCATTTACATCAATAGAACCGCCTTCAAGAATCATATTCGGTTCAACTTTATCAATCCCAAACTTACTAGCTATATAAGTAGGTAAGTAATTATCTGCATCAAATGGCGGATACTTCTCGCCCCAAGCGTTATAACCCCAATCTAAAATTACATACTTACCATTTTTGTTTTGCACAAAGATGGGGCCACAATCTCTAGCCCAAACATCATTTACTTTTTGGGTATGAAGAATTATTTGAGATAAGTCTATATCATATCCTTTCATCAATCGAGTAGCTCGTTGTGCAATTTCCACATTAGCTACAAACAAATGAATAGGCTCGTAGCGGTGCAAGGCTTTTATAATTTCAAGGTAAACCTTCTCCACTCTTTCTAAACGCTCGTCAGGCCATGTTTCTCTGTTTGATGGCCAGTGTAATTGTGTAGCGGAATGAGTCTCCCACTCCGCTGGCATTTTTAGATTTAAATCCATTCTATTGTAATTAAACGGTGTGTTAAGAAGCTTTACTATTAAGAATCGAGTGTTCTTTTGGTGATTCCATTGTACATATCAATTCTTCGATCTCTTAAAAATGGCCATGTTTTACGTTGACCTTCAATGGAGGCCAAGTCACAATCAACCACTAGAACCTCCTCTTTTTCGCCAGCTTTAGCTAATATTTGGCCAAATGGTGCTGCTACAAATGAACCGCCCCAGAACTTTGTACCAGCTTCTTTACCAACACGATTAACAGATGCTACAAAGCATCCATTTGCAATAGCATGGCTACGCTGTATAGTTTCCCAAGCGTCATGAAATTCCGCTTTTTCTTTTTTGCTTTCAGAAGATAGAGTCCCAATTGCGGTTGGGTAGAATATAATCTCAGCTCCTTTTAATGCTGTGATTCTTGCAGCTTCAGGGAACCATTGGTCCCAACAAATCAGAGTTCCAACCTTAGCATACTTTGTTTGGAATACTTTAAAGCCAGATTCTTCATCACCAGGCGTAAAATAATATTTCTCGTAAAACCCAGGATCATCTGGGATATGCATTTTTCTGTAATTCCCTAACACAGTACCGTCTGCATCTATAACAACTAAAGAGTTATGATAAATGCCAGTGCTTCTTTTCTCAAAAAATGGTGCAATGATAACCACATCCAACTCAGCAGTAAGCTCCGATAAGCTCTTTGTTACCTCACCATCTAGGGGTTGTGCTAAATCAAAGTGTCTTTCTTCGTAGTTAACACAAAAGTATTGAGTATTAAATAGTTCTTGCAAACAAATTATCTGAGCCCCTTTTTCGGCGGCATCTCTAACAAGGCTCATTTGCCGATAGAGATTCTCTTTAGGGTTTTCATCGCAATGAGTTTGTATTAAACCCAGCTTTACAGTGTGATTGATATTTTCCATAGTTAAAAATACGAAATCGTAATCATTTTTAGATTTTATTTTTCATCGAAACTTCATTTTTGACAACTATATTTAGGCAGTTCCTTTAGAGAACGTTAATTATAAAAGCGCTTCCATAAAGATACTAAAATGCGTTAAATATTAATCAAATCTCTGTTTAAGAGGTTAAAATTCTATACTCAAATGCTTACCTTAAAAGGACCATACAAACCTATTGAAACAGGAGCTATGAAAGCTGACTACGACGTTCATCCAAAAAGCCATATTGGGCTTGACTACTTAGGACTTGAAAACAATAAAGAAGTGTACTGGAATCTAAATCCAGCTGAACTTTATGAACACGCTATCCTCCATGGAGAAGCAATATTAACTAAAGATCACGCACTTTTAGTACATACAGGTAAGTTTACAGGTCGTTCACCAAAAGATAAATTTATTGTAGAGCAAGACTCTATCCGAGACGAAATAGACTGGGGGGCAGTAAACCAGCCAACAACTCAAGAAGTATTCGATAAACTATTTGTTAAAGTACAGAATTACTTAAGCGATAAAAGACTTTTTGTAAAAGACGTTTTTTGTGGCGCAGATGATAATAATCGATTAAATGTACGTATTGTAAGTGAAGTTGCTTACCACGCATTATTCTCTCACAACATGTTTATTAGACCTTCTAACGAAGAGCTAGCTAAACATGAGCCCGAATTTACTGTAGTTGCGGCTCCATTTTTTGAAGCAGACCCAGCAGTAGACGGAACTAGATCAAGCACTTTTATTTTGTGTGACTTCGAGAAGAAAATTATTCTTATCGGTGGCACAATGTATTCTGGCGAAGTGAAAAAAGGTGTATTCTCTGTTATGAATTACCTTCTGCCTAAAAAAGGCGTAATGGCTATGCACTGTTCTGCAAACCATGACGAAACAGGAAAAACCGCAGTATTTTTCGGCCTTTCTGGTACAGGTAAAACCACACTGTCAGCCGATCCCGATAAGACTTTAATTGGTGATGATGAGCATGGCTGGAGTGAGGATGGTGTCTTTAACTTCGAAGGTGGTTGCTATGCAAAAACAATCAACTTGTCGGAAGAAGGCGAGCCTATGATTTACGCAACTACAAAAATGCCAGGTACTATTTTAGAGAATGTAATTCTTGATAGTAATAGAGAACCTGACTTTGATGATGTAAGCCTTACTGAGAACACTAGATGTTCTTACCCTATTGACTTCATTCCAAACGCTAGTAAAACTGGCCGTGGTGGACATCCAGAGAACATCATTTTCTTAACATGTGATGCTTTCGGAGTTTTACCTCCAATCTCTAGATTAACACCTGAGCAAGCTATGTACCACTTTATAAGTGGTTATACTGCAAAAGTAGCTGGTACCGAACGTGGTATTACAGAACCTCAAGCAACATTCTCAGCTTGCTTTGGTTCTCCATTTATGCCTCTTCACCCAACTGTTTATGCTGAACTTCTTGCCGAAAAAATTCGCAAACATGGTTCAAAAGTTTGGTTAGTTAATACTGGTTGGACTGGCGGTGTTTATGGTACTGGCTCTAGAATGAAACTATCTTACACTAGACAAATGCTTACTCAAGCAATTGACGGTCAACTCGACGATGTGGAATATGTAAAAGATCCAATCTTTGGATTCCAAATTCCTATTCAAATCGGAGGTGTTCCTTCTAAGCTTCTTATACCAAGATATACTTGGGAAAACGCAAGTGAGTATGATGCTAAAGCCAAACAGCTTGCTGGCATGTTCATCAAAAACTTTAAAAAATATGAAGAACAGGCAAGTAAAGAACTCATGGCAGCTTCGCCTCAAGTTTAAACAAACAACTTGTACATAAAATTAAAGCCCGCTTCATTCTATGAAACGGGCTTTTTTATTGCCTAATAATTTTTTGGGCTTACCCTTCGCTCATCTCATTAAGTCGCTCAAGATTATCTTGAACTCGTAGAGCATCAATCACTTCATGGATATCACCTTTCATGATGTTATCTAAATTATACAATGTGAGATTGATTCGGTGATCGGTACAACGCCCTTGTGGAAAGTTATACGTTCTAATTTTAGCGGATCTATCGCCACTTGAAACTTGACTTTTCCGTTCTGCTGCCCGTGCCTTCTCTTTTTTCTCTAGCTCAATGTCGTACATCTTCGCACGAAGCATCACCATCGCTTTATCTCTGTTCTGATGCTGAGAACGTTCCTGTTGGCATTCAGCTACAATCCCAGTGGGAACGTGAGTAATCCTGATTGCAGAATCTGTTTTGTTAACGTGCTGCCCCCCCGCACCACTTGCTCTAAACGTATCTATTCTTAAATCGGCTGGGTTAATTTGTACATCAACTTCTTCTACCTCTGGCAAAACAGCAACAGTTGCCGCTGATGTATGAACTCTCCCCTGGCTTTCTGTTGCAGGTACACGTTGCACACGATGCACTCCCGACTCATACTTCATCTTCCCAAAAACTTCGTCGCCTTCTAGCGAAAAAGTAATTTCTTTATATCCACCTTTTTCTGATTCATTGATACTTAGGATACTCATTTTCCAGCCCTGAGCATCAGAATATCTGCGGTACATATCAAATAAATCTCCAGCAAATATTGCAGCCTCATCACCACCGGTTCCCGCACGAATTTCAACAATAGCGTTTTTTGAATCCTCTGGATCTTTAGGCACGAGTTTTATTTTAATATCAGACTCTAATTTAGCTTGAGCTTCTTTAATTTCGTCGTTCTCAAGTCTCGCCATTTCAGTAATCTCAGGATCTTCATCGGCGGCTATGAGTTCATCATTCCCTTTCTTCCGATTCTTAAAATCCATCCAAGTATCGTAGTCTTCAACTAATTCTTTTAAGCTTCCGTGTTCTTTTGTTAGCTCAGTATACTTTTTCGGATCGTCAAAAACACTAGGATCGCTCATTGCTGTTGTTACTTCTTCGAACCGAGATTTGATCTGCTTTAATTTTTCTTCAATGTTCATGTATGGCTGATACTCTAAAATTTTTACACCCCTAAACTAAGAATTTCTTTCGATAGATTAGAATGAAGCTTTTAGAATATAATATTGTTTTCAGTCTTATATTATAGTTCGTAATTCATTACTCGCAATTCCTTTTATAAAAGAAAACTTTATGCCTTTAAAATCAATACCCGCCAAACTCAAACTTGGATTTTTAGGTGCGGGTCAACTTGCACGAATGAGCGCTTTACAAGCATTCCGTTTTGGTATTCAAGTAGAAGTATTTTCTGATAGATCTGAAAATGAACCCGTACAATTTATGACTCCCTTTTCTCATACAGGATCTTTTGATTCTGTAGATGATATGGTTCAATTTGCTAAGGAATGTGATGTTATTACACTCGAGAATGAATTTATTAGTTCTGAAATTCTCCAAGAAGTGCAAGACAATAGCGGGACTCCGATTTTTCCATCACCGAAAAGTTTCGCACTTATTGAGAACAAACTCATCGAAAAGCAGACTTTTGAAAACGCTGGTATCCCAGTAACACCTTATAAGCTCGTTAAATCAAAGGCAGACTTAGAAGAATTTGGCAACACCTATGGTTGGCCTTATTTGTTGAAATCATCTAAAGGTGGATATGATGGATACGGAAATAAAACAGCTAGAAATTTAGAACAAGCACTACAAGGCTTTAATGATTTGGGTGGAAATGATGGACGAGACATTTTAGCCGAAGCTTTTGTCCCTTTCACGAAAGAGTTAGCCGTACAAGTAGCTCGCAATGAACATGGTGTTGTTGTTTACCCTTGTTGTGAAACCGTTCAAGAAAACCATATCTGTGTAGCAGTATTATCTCCCGCTCCAATTGAAGAAAAATTTCGACAAAAAGCACAAGAACTAGCTGTAAAAGCAATAGAAGCGATTGATGGAAAAGGGATTTTCGCTTTTGAATTTTTCTTAACAGAAAATGGCGATGTTTTATTAAATGAATCAGCTCCACGTCCACATAATTCTGGCCATTATACTATTGAGGGATGCTTAACCTCTCAGTTTGAAAATCATGTGCGCTCTGTTTTAGGTTTGCCATTAGGTTCTACAGAAATGACACATCCAGCTGCGGTAATGATAAATCTGCTAGGAACTCACAATCGCCCCGCTGAAGCTGATCATATTCTGCAAAGCCTATCTGAGAAGAATGGTCATCTGCATGTGTATGGTAAAATTCAAAGCAAAGTTGGCCGAAAAATGGCCCACTATACTTTGTTAGGAGATGATTTGGATGAGACTTTTATGAAGGCGACACATTTAACTAAAGCTTTTCAGATTTGATGATATTCTATTTAACTGAATATCAGTATCTTACATATAACCTAATAAAATAACAATTCACAATTAGTATTAAAATAGATACCAAAAATGAATAAATTTTTCCTGCTTTTATTTCTAATTCTTCCAGAATTGATTTATGCTCAAATTATTTCTAGTAATGGAAATCTTATGGGTGAGTTCATTAACTATGAACAGAATTTAATGCCCATTGAAAATTCAGAAGCTTTTGTTGTTCCCGATTCCCTTCAGCTAAAACAATGGAAAAGAATAATGGATCTTTTTCTATCAGAATCTTATACAGAAGCTGAAGATAGTTTAAGTACCAATTTCACTAATTACGAAATGGTTCTTCTAACAGATACATCATTTGTAAATCGAACTTATTATTTAATTCGTGAGAAAACTCCACTTGTGTATGGTTGGGGATTGTTTGTTTCAGACCCTGACTATCAAAGAGATGCAATTATCGCTATTCCTCATCCCCTTTTCGACTCTTATACCCCTCAAGAAGGCGTAAACCTATTCCAATACCTTGGAGCCCGGGTATTGACCATGGCAGGCACCCATCGTTGCGCCAACGATGAAGAAGCTTTTAGTGACGGAACGACTAGCGTTTGTAGTGAGTCAAAAACTTCTGAGAAGTTTAAAGTATCCGATATGGCGCATTATGATAGTAGCGCGTTTCAAATTGCTCATGAAGCTATTAAAGAGCTATCAACAAACGTATATGCCATCAATGTTCATGGTCATGCAGATTCCAACTGCGAAGATGTTTTTTTATCAAACGGCAGATCGGATGATCCGCAAACATCACTTCAGACATTACGAGATAATATGATAGCCAAAGGAGTTGATGCCGCCATGACTGGAGATGGTTCTTCGTGTACACTAGCAGGGACAACAAATGTTCAGGGTAGATATATGAATGGCTCAAGCAACCCAGCTGATGACCAACCCATCAGTAATACCGGGTACTTCTTTCATATGGAGCAAAGCCAGGATATTCGAAAATCACTTGAAGGACATAAAAAAGTTATTGATGCTTTTGCAGATTTAATACCTCGAACTTTTAACACCTTTACCATTCCTGAATACCCTTCTTTGATTTTCAATGAAATTCACTTTAACCCAGCTAGCGATGCTAATAATAATGGAAGCGTTGGTACTGTATCAGATGAGTTTCTCGAAATTATTAATACAGGAACTAAAGCCATTAATTTAGACAATTGGATAATCGCTGATTACTCTGCCGATAGGCATATAGTTCCAGCTACAACAAACCTCTTACCGAATCAAGCTTTGTTGATTTTTGGGCAAAATAGCTTTGAAGGTTCTTTCGGTGGTGCTACCGTACAAGCGGCCTCTACAAATGCTCTAAGTCTTAGCAATTCAGGCGAAAAGATTTATATCAAATCACCAGCTAACGATATCATCATCATGCTAGATTATCCTGGAGATGTGAGTGGGGAATCCATTACTTTAAATCCAGATATTACAGGAACTACATATATTGCTCATTCAACAGCCGACGTTGATGATAGTTCTCTTTTTTCTCCTGGAACAAAAATAAATGGAGACCCTTTTCTACCTTTTATTGAAATATCAGGTGATGCAGGTTGGCGAATGATGGCGGTACCTACTCAAAAAATGCCTATTTCAGATTTAAACAATTTCACTCCAGTTCAAGGCTTCGGAGATGGTTTTACTAGGAATTTATATAGTGGTTATAACGGATCGGAATGGCAATATCCTAATTCCTTAAATGACACCCTCCAGAATGGTCAAGGTTTCATTTTTTACTTTTACGATAACGATAATGCTGAAAGCTCGACATTGCCGATTACTCTTCGCGGTACAGGAACAGTGCCAACTTCTGATGTAGAAGTTGATTTACATACTAACGGCGACAAATGGAACTTAGTAGGTAATCCGTTTGACAAGCCAATTAATTTTGGCTCTATATCAGTGTCTGGAGGTGCCTTAGCGAGTCTTATTGGACAAGTATATGATCCTACAATCGATAGTTATGTTACCACAACATCTTTAGGTGATTCGATTTCATCTTGGCAAGGTATCATGATTCAAAATGCTTCTGCAAGTAGTGTTACATTTCCAATTTCATCTATTATTGACGATGCTTCTTTTCTAAAAGAAACACCAAAAGACCAAGCTTTTATAGTTTTCTCATTAACGAATACCGATCAAACTATTGGTGATGAGATGGTTTTACTTTTCTCTAATAATTCCACCTTTAATTGGGATGCAAATGATGCTACTCAATTACCATCGCTCTCAAATTCATCTGTCCAATTCTCTGCTATATCAAAGCAAAATGATTCAGAAACAGCTCAAACACAAATTTCCCTTCCTTTGGATTTCGGAAATTCCTTCGAAATCCCTGTTCGAATTACTCGTAACAATATTGGCTCACAACTAACTCTTCGTGTTAAAAAGATGGTCAATATTCCGGAAAACACATCATTTAAATTAGTTAGTAACGACGGAATGATGCGCGAAAACCTACAGCCTGATAAAGCATTGGATATTACGGTTGCCGACGCCATCTCAAATAAATTTTCCATTTTGGTACAAGCTTCAACTAATGTTGATGTTAAGAATGAAAGAGATCTACCTAACGAATTTAGCATTTCACAGAACTACCCAAACCCTTTCAATCCAGAAACTACCATTCAGTATTCTATTCCTAAAAATTCTGCGGTTTCAATCCAAATTTTTAATATTCAAGGAGCTTTAATTTCAGATTTTACCGATTCAAAACCTGCTGGTACTCATTCATATAAATTTGATGGCACAGGATTAAGTTCAGGGATATATTTTTATAAAATATCAACATCTTTGGGTTTTAGAACAGGTAGAATGGTTCTTCTTAAATAGTTGCGTATTTTTGCTTAGTTTCTGCCATCAGAATAAGAGCAAGAACCGTTTTTAACTTCAAACTTTTCGTAAATGAGTAAACCAATAGTTGGCGTAGTAATGGGCAGCGATAGCGACTGGCCCACGATGAAACAAGCAACCGAAATTCTGGAACAGTTTGGTGTTCCTATTGAGAAAAAAGTAGTCTCTGCTCATCGTACACCTAACGATATGGCCGAATATGGTGAAACAGCTCGTCAGCGTGGATTAAAAATAATTATAGCAGGTGCTGGTGGTGCCGCTCACTTACCAGGAATGCTTGCTAGCCATACAACGCTTCCTGTAATAGGTGTACCTATTCAAACCTCTGCACTCGGTGGCGTTGATAGCCTCTATTCAATTGTACAAATGCCTAATGGTATTCCTGTCGCTACCGTTGCTATCGGTAAAGCTCAAAACGCGGGATTGCTTGCTTTACGTATGTTGAGTATGACTGATGAGAATATTGCTAACAAGTTGACGAAATATCACGCACAAATGGCCGATGAAAGCAGAAAAAAAACAGAAAATCTGAAATAATTCGATTTTTCGATTAGTTTACTTTCGTTATTACTAATTCACCAAAAGAGTTTAAAGAGCTGCTTCCAAATTCTAGAAACTGAATTGGTTGTTTGGGGTTAGTTACTTTGTTTGCGGATGTGAAGTTTACTCCACTATCGGTTCCCGCATCCAACGCTAACAGCGGAAGCGTTAGCTCACTAACCCACTCATCATTTTGTATGAGGCTTATATTATTCACACCCACAAACCAATCCGGACTAGGAGCAATCATACTAAGAGCTGTAAGTAGAGGATAGTCTTTATCTAGCTCAATAGTTATTGTGGTTGAATTTGGAAGGCTTAGTAATTCAACACTCTCAGTATAAACATTTGCTTGCCCCAAGGCCTTAGATTGGTCAAATTCGCTCATAAAAACAGTATTAGCACCAAATTCTGCAATATTTTGTACACCCAAAGATGAAAGCCCCCCCACTTCCCAAAACTCTACATCTGCATTGTGTGATACCACAACAAATTTAGAGAAATGTGCTCTATCAGGGAAATGATTGGGATGAGTAGTAGTACTCCATGTTGCATTAAAAGTAATGGTATAAGTAGCCGTAGATGTGAGTTTCGTATCACCGCTACCCTTACAATTCATACCCAGCAAAATTCCAAAAATCACAAATAAACGCTTCATTTATTAACTCCTCTATATAAGATGTAGATACCTTTCAACAGGCTATTCCCTAGCGTTATGATTCGCGAAAAGTAAACCAATATTCAAATCCGTAAAAACAACAATATATGCTAATTGTTCAGTCAAAATACATAAATAACGATGTTCTTATATAAATCAATAAAAAATTTGCTAAACCGCTAAATAAGCGTACTTTTAAGTCGGATTGGTGATGAACTCTCGACTACGGTATTAAACTTATAGTTCTTGGTTTTTTTCTCTCTCCTTAATTAAGTTTTAACCAGATTTAGATGATATGAACATTTACGTAGGAAACCTAAGTTATGACGTTTCCGATGACAATTTAAGAGAAGTATTTGAAGCTTACGGTGAAGTAAGTTCTGCAAAAGTAATTACCGACAAATACTCTGGCCGCTCAAAAGGCTTTGGTTTTGTTGAGATGGCTGATGACGCACAAGCACAAGCTGCAGTTGAACAACTTGATGGTGCTGAGCTTGATGGTCGTCCTGTTCGTGTAAACGAAGCACGCCCACGCGAAGAACGTCCAAGAAGAGATAATGATCGTCGCGATCGTTATTAATTCTCAAAACATTTTCTTAAAAGCCATTTCTACTCAGAAATGGCTTTTTTTTTGTCCATATTTCCTCACCCACTCTTTTTGATATTACTTTTACAGTAACTTTATTTTAATTTGCTAGTAGAATACAGCTATTCCAAACTTATTCATTTCAAATACACTAATTTTTGAACAAAGGAGATATACTATGATAATGTCAACAACTAACCATCTTGATGGTAGAGAAGTAAAAAAATACTTGGGCGTAGTTACAGGAGAGGCAATTTTAGGCGCAAATATATTCAAAGATTTTTTTGCAGGGATACGAGATATTGTTGGTGGTCGTTCGGCTGCTTATGAAAAAGAACTTCAAGAGGCACGACGCCTAGCTTTCGGAGAAATGGAAGAAAAAGCCTTACGTGTTGGAGCTACTGCAATAATTGGTATAGATATCGATTATGAGACAATTGGTGCAAATGGTAGCATGCTGATGGTTTCAGTAAGTGGCACTGCCGTATTAGCTGAAAAAGAATAGATTTAAAAAACCTAGTTACCTATCTAAAAGTTAAGGTAACTAGGTTTTAATACATTCAGTCTAACTAAATACATCTTTAATTTTAGAAAAGAATCCCTTCTCTTCTTTATTCATATTTTTCGGATCGAAATTTTCATTTCCGCGTAACACTTCAATTGCTTTTCGTTCCTTATCAGTTAAGTCTCTCGGCATGTATACATTCACTCTAAGCAACTCATCGCCCTGACCTGAATTATGTAGCCCGTTAATACCTTTGCCCTTCATACGAAGCAATCTACCTGGCTGAGTACCCGCTTCAATTTTGAGCTTTGCACGTCCTTTAAGAGTTGGAACTTCAACCTCAGTACCTAATACAGCATCAGGAATACTTAAATTCAAATTGTAATAGATATTATTCCCATCTCGTTCGAAATACTCGTGTTCAATTTCTTCGATTAAGACGATCAAATCACCAGCTTGGCCACCACGTCGCCCTGCATTACCTTGACCTCTTAAAGTGATGTAATTACCGTTTGAAACGCCAGATGGTATATTGATTTTTACAGTTTCTTCGCTCTTTACTCTTCCCTCGCCAGCGCATTTCGTACATTTTCTCTTAATTATTCTACCTTCGCCATGGCAAGTTGGGCATGGCTGTACATTTACCATTTGTCCTAGTATTGTTCTAGTAACTTGGCGAACCTCGCCCATACCATGACATGTACCGCAGGTCTCAAAATCTGAGTCTGTTTCCGCACCAGTACCTGAGCATTTATCGCAAACTAGATACTTTTTAATCTTTAGTTTTTTTTCTGTACCAAAAGCAATTTCATCTAGTTTAAGTGGCATTCTGATTTTCATATCAGAACCTGGAGTACCAGGTTGGCGAGCACCTCTCGAACGGCCTCGTCCACCTTGTTCTTCTCCAAAGAAACCACTTCCAAAAATATCGCCGAAGCGGCTAAAAATATCGTCAAAACCCATTCCATCGAAATCGACACCGCCACCTGCGCCACCGAATCCTCCGCCTCCATTTACACCAGCATGCCCAAATTGGTCGTAACGAGCACGCTTTTGAGGGTCACGAAGTACCTCATATGCTTCTGCTGCTTCTTTAAATTTTTTCTCAGCTTCAGCATCTCCTTTATTTCGGTCAGGATGATATTTCATAGCCATCTTACGATAGGCTTTTTTTATCTCGGCATCTCCTGCGCCTTTCTCAATTCCTAGTACTTCGTAATAATCTCTATTTGTCATTGTATTTACTCGCTTACAATTACTTTAGCGTGGCTAATGGTTTTGTTACCCATTTTATATCCTCTTTCAAGGATCTGAAGAACGGTATTACTTGGTGTGTCATCGTTTGTTGCAGGCTGGCGTAATAATGCATCATGTAAATTCACATCAAAAGGCACATCCACAGCATCAATAGCTTCAACGCCGTGCTTGCTAAATATCTCGGAAAATTTATTGGCAACAAGCTTCAATCCCTCTAGAAAACTAGCGTCTACTTCCATTTTGGCGCTAGCATCTAATGTGCGTAATAAATCATCATTAACAACCAAGAAGTCTTCAAGAGCTGCTACTTTAGCCTCTTCAAATAGTGCTACTCTTTCTCTTTGTACTCTTTTTCTAACGTTTTCTAATTCAGCAGCCTTACGCAATAACGAATCTTTGAGTGTTGCAACTTCTTGCTCTAAAGCTTGAATCTGAGCGTCTTTCTCGTTTTCTTGCTCCTCAACTTGTTGTTCTTGTTCTTGGCTTTTTGCTTCCTCAGAAACATTTTCCTGTACTTCTTTTTTACTTTTCTTACTCATTAACGATTTAAATTATTTTAGAGTTTTTTGTTTTTAGAGCAAATAGTATGCCATTAAAGTGATGAATCTTTTAAAGTGCCAAAGTTACCACCCTTTAGTATTCTTCAAAAAAAAAGCCACCCTGTTTTAAACAGGATGGCTTTACGAATAAGTTTAACTAATTATCTAAATAATTGATCAAAAGTTAGAGATACGTAGTAGATAGCGCCTAATGTTGGAGCTCCCCCACTTAATACGTACTGATCGTTTAGAATATTAGAACCACCAGCTTTTAAAGTAGCATTGTATGCTGGAATCAAGTAACTAACTTGAGCATCAATAGTTGATACCGCAGGAATGTCCTCAAATGCGAATGATGATTCCCATCTGAACTCATCTTGCCAGCGGTAAGAAACATTAAAACCAAAACGATCTGTTACCTTTCTGTTACCAAAACTCACGTTAATTTTATGTTCTGGTGTATTAAAGTCATTTTGGAATGAATTTTCCAAGCCAGAAAGTAATTTATTGTAGTTGTAGTTCATACCTACTTTATATCCCTCTGGAAGACTATACTCTAACCCGAATACGGCACCATGTGCTGTTACAGTCTCGTCGTTATTTGTATAAATCTGGTAGGTATTTCTAAAATCACCAGATAATAGTAACGGTGCGGTTGCAGCGGATAATGGTAAAATTTCGTTGGATTCAATTGTACCATTGCTATTTAGATCTGAGTTAATTTGGCGCACTCTATGTTGAGTGATAAAATCATTATAGATATTGTAATAGTAAGCCATATCTACAAATAGATTACTACCAATCAATCCTTTGTATCCAACTTCAAATGCTTGTACTTGTTCTGGTTTTACAGGAGTATAAGTATCGTAAGCTACTAATGACGCAGCTGCCGCTGGATTTCCAGCCAATACCTGGCGAGTAAATTCTTCAACCGACTCTATGGTATATGTACTGTTAGTTACTTGATACTTATCAGCAAATTGCGGTAAACCACCAAGTAAGCGAGCTGTAATAACATTAAGGTTGATGTACTGGCCTTGAGTAGTAGGGTTTCTGAAACCAGTTTGGAAAGAAGCTCTAATGTTTTGATTGTCAGCTACGGTTGCAACTGCAGAAATTCTTGGGCTTATTTGGCCGTCAAAATTTTCGTTTTTATCGTAACGAATTGAGCCTGTTAATTTAAGTCTATCATCAACAAATGATTTAGAGCCTTGAACAAAAGCACCCCATTCGTTGATATCAACTCCACCTGCATCATCAAAAATAGTTCCATTAGAACGTAACTGGAATTGTTTGAAACTAGCACCTGCTACTAAACTCATAAAGTCTATCTCGTTCTTAAAGTCATATTGACCTTCAGCATGGTAGAATTTTGATTTATCGTCAAAAAGCGCGCCATTTGGAATAGTACTTCCAAGTGCAGTTTCAACAGCTGCATCAAATTCTGGAGTACCAGGCTCATAACGATTTGCATCAGCAGTAGTTCTTGCAGCCATATGAATTTGTGAAACTGCTGCAGGGTTACTCATTATTGCATTTATTGTAGCTTGGTTATAGGTAGGGTCGCCACCTTGTGCAGTTGCTGCTGCTTGTAATAAACCACCTGCAAATACGGTTCCGTAAGTTCCAAACCATGTAGAGTTATCTAGATACTGATCGTTTACTGAGAAGCCAACGAAATCAGCAATATAAGAATCACCAGAATTCTCAAAGGTACCATACGCTCTAACCATAAAGTTATCGCCCTCTAGTTGTAGCTTATGCTGGGCAATACTAAAGTTGTTTAAACTATAACGCTGTGCACCAGTGTATACAGAAGTACCGAATCCATAATTAAAACTATAACTTGCTTCAATCAAATCAGTTAATCTGTAGTGTAAAGAAGTATTTACTTTAAAGTTCTCTGCACCATAATCAACAATGTGTCGTTCTTGGTAACCTGTTCGGTTAACTGGTTGATTGGGCAAAGCACCTACATATTGAGAAGTAATATTAGTAGGAACACCTGTTTGAGCTGATAAGGCTGATGCAAGTGAGGCTCTAATTGTTGGGCTTGCTGCTAATAATGCGATGTTTGTTCCACCATCATCACCATACATATGGGTACCATCAAATGCAGGATTTACTGATAAATTTCCTTGAAGACTGGCATTTTTATCTGTGTAGTTTTTACCTCTCCAATCTTCAGCTTGCATGTATGAGAAGTTCGCTTTGAAGGCAAATTTATTATTAATTGCTTTTGCATAGCGTAAAGATGTAGTAAACATTGGTTGAGGGCTACCAGGCTCTCCAGCTGCTTCATCACCATCTACGTGATTAACACCAGACTTAACCATAACGCTTAAACCTTGGTATTGAAATGGATCTTTACTATTCACAAGTAAAATTCCACTAAAAGCATTTGGTCCATATAATGCAGACGATGCACCAGGAATAAATTCAATGGTTTCAACATCCAATTCAGAAGGGCCATTCAAGTTCCCGATTGGAAAGTTCAATGCTGGTGCTTGAGTATCCATTCCATCAATCAACTGTACCATACGAGTGTTACCTGTTGAATTGAAGCCTCGTGAGTTGATAATTTGGAAATTGATACTACTTGTGGTCATATCAACACCTTTTAGGTTTGAAATAGCTTTGTAGTAGTCATCGGAGGCTGTATTCTTGATTGTTAATACATCCATTTTTTCCACACTAACAGGAGCTTTTAGTACACTTTCCTCTACTCTTGAAGCAGAAACTACAACATCTTGACCGAGAATTGTTTGTTCTTGCATTACAATCATCAAGTCTGAAACATTGTTATCAGTAATCGATATTTCTTGTGATTGATAACCAATAAATGAGACTATTAAAGTTACAGGAGGGTTCTGATTTACCTTTAAGCTAAACTCCCCATTACCATCAGTAGGTGTGCCAACAATTGTACCTTTAACGCTTACGTTTACTCCTGGTAACGGCTCACCTCTGGAATCGACCACTTTCCCTGAAATCTGCGTTTGATCTTCTGTATCTATTGAATTTGCTTGTAGTGAATGCAGATTTAGCAGTAAAGCAGATAGACACAAAAAGAGAGTATATTTGAATTTTTTACTCATAGTTATTTCTCATTTATTAATGTTTTTATAGTATATAGAAAGCCTTTAAGCTCCAACTTTATTAAGTCCCCCCTTCTAATGAGACTTATTTTCTCAAAGTATTTAACGTGTTGCTAATTAAAGCCTGTTTTTACGATTATGCAAGCGCTTTCATGATTTTTTTCTTACACTAGAAAAGTAAGAATTTTAGCCTGCCAACTTCACAAGTTTTTGTGTCTTATTTTTATAATCTTTTTAATCGGTAAACATATTTTGAAAAAGAGCCCTCTCCTATTTATAGTTTTAAGCTTTTTATTTCATTTCTCTTCGTTCAGCCAAGCTAAACAACTATCATATTTAGCTTTAGGAGACTCTTATACTATTGGAGAATCGGTTAATCCTAGTTTAAGATGGCCTGAGCAATTAGTTGATTCCTTAAACGCCATAAACAAACTTTCATTTAACTCACCTCAAATAGTTGCGCGAACAGGCTGGACAACGGGCGAACTTCACAAGGCTATTGCTGAGAGTAATATTTCGGAAACTTATGATTTAGTCTCTTTATTGATTGGTGTGAATAACCAATACCGAGGGTATGATATTGATCTTTATAGGCAGGAGTTCAGAGCATTATTGGAGAAATCGATTTATTTTGCAGGAAATAATACCGAAAGAGTTTTCGTGGTTTCAATTCCAAACTACGGCGTTACACCTTTTGGGATTAAAAAAGGTGAGGGTAAAATCCGACAAGAGTTGCTAGAATATGACAAGATTGCGGAACAAATTTCTTCCGAATATGGTATCCCATTTGTTAATATCACACCAATCTCTGAAAGAGCTAAAACAGATTCTAGCTTAATAGCCAAAGACCAACTTCACCCTTCAGGGAACATGTATACGGAATGGATTCATGAAATTCTTCCAGTGGTTAAATCTTTGCTTTCAGAATACTAGAATTCAAATTAACCAGTTACTACTTCATAAGTTAATATCTTAACCAAACTAATTATGTTAAAACGCTTTATTCCAACACTATTTATCTTTTTGTTATTTATCGGATACACAGCTAAAGCCCAAGTAGCAGACAATACATTGTCTATTGATATGTCCAAATCTGTTCAGCTACCTGCCGATTTGATTATCTTTAACATCAATCTAAATGCAGAAGGTTCTACTCCTAAAGAAGCATTCAGTTTGCACAAAAAAAGAGAACAACTTTTAGCTTCGCTCTTAAAAGATCTAAAAATCGATGCTAAGGATATCAAATTCCAACCAGTACAAATTAGCAAACGCTACCGCAACGATGATAAAAACCTGTATTCGCAGACCTCACAACAAGTAAGCGTTACTTTTAGCGATTTTGGAATTTACGAGCAAATTCAACTCACTTTAATTGAAAATGGGTTTGATTCTTTTAATGGAAATTTTTCATCTACAAAGCTTGATGAAGGCAAAGATCAAGCCCTTGAGCTTGCCATAGAAGCCGCAAAATCAAAAGCTCTATTCATTGCACAGAAGTCTGGTGTTAAGCTTGGTGCAATCAAAAACATTAATTATTCTGAATTTCAGGTTAGCCAAGGCTACCGAATGATGGAAGCAAAATTATCATCCGATTCAGAACTCATGGACTTCCCTCAAACAGTTACAGTTTCGGGTAACATCCACATTAGCTTTAATATCGAAAATTAACTGTTTTAATTGCTGTTTTTAACTATGGGATATAAATATTCCCAAACAGTTTCGGCAACTAAAGCATGTCCCTTAGCAGTCGGATGAATCCCATCCGACTGATTTAATTCTTGGTTCCCGCCAACTTTTTCTAATAAAAATGGGATTAGATGTAACTCATTCTCTTTAGCTAATGCCGGAAAAATACTAGCGAACTGCTGAGTATAATCGGTTCCTAAGTTCGGGGGAACTTGCATCCCCGCTACAACAATCTCAGCCTCCGGATATTTAGCCCGCACTTTATCTATAATTTTTTGAAGATTTTCTTTAGTTGTGGAAAGTTCAATTCCTCGTAAGGCATCATTGCCGCCTAACTCGAGAATCATCACATCAACTTTTCTTTGTAGCACCCAATCAATTCGCCTAAGTCCACCAGCGGATGTCTCACCACTCAAGCCTGCATTTATCACATTATAATTGAGCCCTAAAGAATCAATCCGGTTTTGTATTAAAGCAGGAAATGCTTGTTGTGGCTCGATTCCAAACCCTGCAGTAATGCTATCCCCAAAAATTAAAATATTCTTTTGCTCTTGGGCTGTAACATCAAGGGTAAGTAATAGAAAAATGATGAGTAATAATTTCATTAATGCTTTATTTGTATTTTTATTCTGAACCATAAATTATTTTTTCTTCTTCTTCACTCAAGCTACTACCAATTCCTGTTGAATGTGTTTTTTCAAAAATTAATTCCCAACAAAGTTTATCCTCATTTTTAAACTTTATCGTCCCATCCAATTGTTGAACTAGTACATCTATGATAGTATTGTCCAGAGATTTTACAGGTTCAGTATTAGGTTCATTTTTATCGGATTTGACTTCATTACACATTCTTATAATTACATCATCTCCTTCCGATTCTGAGAAAAAAGAAAGGTTTGTTTCTTTAATTTTAAACTGATTATTACGTATTGAACTAATAACTAGTTCATGGATTAAAAGCCCCATTGGAATTGCTTTGTTGATAGTTAAATCCAAATCGATAGTGTCGTGAGTTGCCGAGAACCCCTCTAAATTTGATAATTCATTCTTTAACAGATCAACCAATCCATTAAACATTTCTCTAATATTTATACGTGAGAAGTTACTGTGTTTATACAACAACTCGTATATGATTGACATTACCTTAATGCGACCTATACTTTTAGCCAACACTCCCTTTTTCAATTTCGAGCTTATGCTCATTTGCTCCAATTCAAGGAAAGCTGAAATAACTGCTAAATTATTTTTAACTCGATGGTGAATTTCTGAAAGTAATAGTTCTTTTTCTTTTAAAGATGTCTCTATTAGTAACTGATCTTCCTTTTGCTTAGTAATATTATTAGAGAAAATAATGGCTCCACCAATTGTCTCGTTCTCATCATACCATGGTATCATCTTCACTAAATACCACCGAACACTACCGTCATGAGGCATTAACACTTTATTCAGATTGAACGTATATTCCTTTCCTTCTAATACTTTTTTAAGAGGATTTAGCCAGATTTCAGCCCCATCATACATTGTCGAAGCTTCACTTATGTTTATACTTTCATTTTTAAACTCTTTAAACCACGAGTCACTTCTCTCTAAATAGTTCATCTCTTTATCAATCATTGCAATATTAACAGGAGCCTGTTTAATAAAGCTTTTAAGACGCTTTTCTCTATGCTCCAACTTATCATGTAATACCTGTTCTTTATAGGCATTAGAAATAATCCCTGAAGCTGTTTTAATTAAATTTATTTCTGATTTGGTCCATTTTCTATTTTCTCGTGTTTCATCAAACCCAATGAAGCCTATGAACTCCGATTCTCTATATATTGGAAATGCAATTATTGACTTAATATTCTGCTTAATCAAATGCGCCTGTAAGCCTTTACCCAATTGAGAAATATCACTTGAAATTATCTGCTTATCTTTTATTAGAGCTTCTCTCCAACCAGGAATGTTTTTCCCATAAGATATAGACTGCAATTTATGAATATTCGGTGTTATCCCATTATTGCACCACTCATACTTATTACAACAAAACTTACCATCATCATAGTCAATAAATATATAAGAACGACTCACATCTGCTACTGTACAAAGAATTTCTAATGAGCTATTCATTTTATAATCTAACAGACCCCGCCCATTAAAATTAAGTGCAATATTGGATATTGCTTCTTGAAATCTAAAGTTCTGCTTTAACTCATTTAAGATGTCTTGTTCTTCGGTTATATCTCTAGCAGTTATATAAATATGTTTGTTAAAAAACGATGCATCAATCTGAAAAAACAATTCCTTATCAAAACCGTTAAGGTTTATTATCTCTGAGTATTTTTTATTTTTATTTTTTTGAAACCAATGATTCAACTTTGAGATATCTTCTTCTTTAAATCTAAATTCGCTTAATCTTTTACCGAGTATTTCTTTTTTCTCAAAATCAAAAAACTTTTCTACTTCCTTATTTAAACCTGCAATGGTAAAATCAGTGGGGTCAATTTTTACCATTAAGTCTGTAGAATTTTTTAAATAAATATTCTTTTGTTCAATCTCCTTTTTACTTTTACTGAGCTCTAGTCGAACCTCAACTTCTCTTGCTAACGTTTCTAAACCTTTAAGTTTTTCAGGATTTAGTTCCTTGGCTTTTGTACCAAGTACACAAATAGTCCCAATGTTATAACCACTTTTCGATTTTATATTAACCCCTGCATAAAATCGTATTTTAGGTTCCTTTATAACAAAATCCTTCTCAGAGAATCTCTCATCTTTTAAAGTATTTGTTATCACCATTTTAGTTTTCTCTTGTATGGTATAGTTACAAAATCCATACTCTCTTGGTATTTCTTTTAAATCTACATTATGCCAGGCTTTTGTCCACTGACGAACTGAGTCGATAAAATTAATTTGTGCAAATTCTGTTTCACAAAGATAAGCTGCAAGCATTGCCAAATTATCAAATGAATCTTCTTCTTCTGTATCAAGTATACCATATTCTTTTAGAGCTTTTACTCTTAATTGATCCATGAAAATTCTTCTCCAATCATAATTTTTGAAACGATATGATAATACTTATGATTAATAGTGCTAATCTCTATTTATATAAACACGATCAATCTGTAAATCTGTTTTCTTACTATTAACTATATATTTTAATTAATTAACCAAGTAAGCAATATATTTTTACACCTTACCATGTCATTGTAAAATAAACAATCGATAAATGTCTAATATTCTTCAAGTAAATAACTTAACACGTGAGTTTAAAAGTGGAACTAAAACACTCACTGTTGTAAATAACATTAATTTTAATATCCAAGAAAAAACAAGTTGTGCAATTGTTGGCCCATCGGGTAGTGGTAAAACAACTTTATTAGGACTGTGCGCCGGACTAGACCGGCCGAGTTCAGGCAACGTGATTTTGAATGGCACAAACCTTTCTCCACTAAATGAAGATGAACGTGCTGCTGTTAGGAATATGCATGTTGGCTTTGTCTTTCAGACTTTCCAATTAGTACCTACTCTAACTGCTCTAGAAAATGTAATGGTTCCCCTTGAGCTTCGAGGTAAAGCTACAAAAGATGTGCGTATTAAGGCATTAGAATTACTTAAAGAAGTGGGCTTAGAGGAACGTTCACACCACTATCCTACTCAACTTTCAGGTGGAGAACAACAGCGCGTTGCTATTGCGAGAGCATTTATTAATGAACCTAAAATCCTTTTTGCAGATGAGCCAACCGGAAACTTAGACTCTGAAACTGGAGCTCATATTGAGGAACTCATTTTTAATTTGAATACACAATTAGGCACTACGCTAATTCTTGTTACTCACGACCTCGAGTTAGCGAACAAATGTACACGAATTATAAAACTAAAAAATGGACAGTTAGATTCTGATACTTTTAAAAAAGACTATGAGGCTACTGTTTGATGGATAATTGGTGGATTTTTAAAATGGCATGGAGAGATTCTAGGTCGAATAGAAAAAAATTATTTCTTTATATGGCGGCCATCATTGTTGGTGTGGCGGCCCAAGTTGCAATTACTTCATTCCGTGCAAACCTTAATGCTAGTATTAGTGATCAAGCAAAAGAACTCTTAGGTGCCGATCTTGAAGTTGAGCGAAACGACACCTTACAAACTGAAGTTCTTACCTATTTAGATTCGGTAAGCGTAGCTCAATCCTCGGCAGTTTCGTTTACATCTATGGCTCTTTTCCCAAAAAACGGATATACGCGATTATCTCAAATCACCGCTCTTGAAGGCGACTTCCCATACTATGGAGCATTTAAGACAGATCCAGTGAATGCTGGAATGGAATTTCAGGAAACCAACTCTGCACTCGTTGAAGAATCCATTTTAGTTCAATTTGATTTACAACCTGGTGATTCTATAAAAATCGGATATCTGACTTATCTTATTTCAGGGGCACTACAAGAAGTTCCTGGCCAACCCGTAGCTAGCACATTAATTGGGCCTAGAATATTCATTCCAAAAGCCAATATTGAAAAAACAGGGTTAGTAGAACGTGGAAGTCGAATTGAATACAAACACTACATTAAATATAAAGATGGAATTGAGCCTGAAATTGTTCGGGAAAAACTTGATCTACTAAATGATGAATTCGATTTCAGATTTGATGATGTTGCTGAACGTAAGGAAGAAGTTGGCCAAGCTATTAACTATCTCTCAGATTTTTTAAACCTAATTGGTTTTATCGCTCTTCTTCTAGGTGGTATTGGTGTATCTAGTTCTATTTTCGTTTATATCCGCCAAAAAATTAACACAGTTGCTGTTTTACGTTGTGTGGGAGTTTCTTCGAACCAAGCAATGGGAATTTATATCATTCAAGCATTTTCAATGGGGCTTATTGGCTCTGCTATTGGTGCTATTTTGGGAACCATTATCCAACTCTATCTTCCTGTTTTAGTTCAAGATTTTATTCCCGTAGATATTTCACTTTCTATTTCTTGGTTTTCAGTGTTTACAGGAGTAATCACTGGTGTTTTAATCTCGGTGATATTTGCTCTGTTCCCACTATTATCTGTTCGGAAAATATCTCCACTTTTCACTCTTCGTTCTTCTGAAGTTAACCTCTTTGGCTTATTAAGAAGAAGTACCCGTGCTCTTCTCATAGGATTAGTTGCGGTTTTCACTATTTCTTACGCATGGTTGATGTTGAACAATTTAATAGCGGCTGTTTCTTTTACTTTAGGGTTAGCATTCTGCCTATTACTATTACTTGGATTCTCTACCCTAGTAACCAAACTTGCTCGCAAAATTATTCCCAAAAGCTGGAGTTACGAATGGCGACAAGGAATGGCTAATTTGTATCGTCCAAATAATCAGACAACAACACTATTACTAACATTTGGGTTAGGTGTTACTCTGATAAGCTCTCTCTACCTAACACAAGATATGCTTCTAGGAACTATCAATTTTGAAAGTGAGGACGACCTTCCGAATCTAGCATTATTCGATATTCAGTACGATCAAAACCAAGGCCTTAATGAAATTATTAGAGATAATGGGTTAGAGATTATTCAAAATGTTCCCATTGTTACTATGCGGGTTCAAAATATTAACGGTAACGACGTTCAAGACATACTAGCTGACACTAACCGCCAAGCCCGTCGTTGGGCTCTCACAAGAGAATATAGATCAACCTACAGAGATTCTCTTGTAGATACAGAAACCCTGAACTCAGGGACATTCATTGGAATGCATACAGATTTAGATAAAGCCATTCCAATTTCTGTTGATATCGGATTAATGGAAGATTTAAATGTTGAACTTGGTGATACTTTAATTTGGGATGTTCAAGGTATTCCTCTTAAAAGCTATATTGCCAGTACACGAACAATCAACTGGAGTACACCTCAACCCAACTTCTTTGTGGTATTCCCATCTGGTATACTCGAAAGCGCTCCTCAATTTTTCGCTACAACACTAAATACGCAGGATAGAAGTGTTTCCTTAGACCTTCAAAGGCAGATCGTGATGGCATACCCCAATGTCTCTGCAATTGATGTGGGCCAAATTTTAGAAACCGTTCGCGCTTTTATTGATAAAATCACTTTCGTCATACAGTTTATTGGGCTATTCAGCATTATAACAGGTTTGATAGTACTTGCTGGATCAGCTGCTACAAGTAGATTTCAGCGAATTAAGGAGGCTGTTTTGCTTAGAACCCTAGGCGCTTCCAAAAAACAGGTTATTAAAATCCAAATTATCGAATATGCTCTCTTAGGCATTATGGCTGCACTAACTGGGCTGATTTTATCGGTAGGTGCAAGTTACCTAATCGGCTACTTCTACTTTGATATTGACTTCGTTCCCAACTTTATAATTCTTGGAACCGAGATCGTTATACTCATTGCTCTTGTACTTATAATCGGGTTATTAAATACTCGTGGAGTTCACAATAAACCCCCATTAGAGATATTGAGATCTGAAGGATAATTTTAGTTATAACTTTATAACGATTTATTAATCTTTGGAACTTATACCTAATTTATACTGTGTATAAAAACGAACAATAACTTAAAAGGTAAAATGAGAAAACCGATTTATTCATTATCAATAGTGGCATTATTAATTCTACTTGTTTCTTCTGGATGCGATAGCATTAGTAAAACAGCCAAAGGAACAGCAATTGGCGCCGGAGCTGGTGCATTAGCAGGTGCTGTTATTGGTAAAATTGCAGGAAATACAACAACCGGAGCTATAGTTGGTGCTGCTGTAGGTGGTGCTTCAGGAGCGGCTATCGGTAATTATATGGATAGACAGTCTAGAGAGCTTGAAGAAGATCTTGAAGGTGCGAAAATAGAAAGAGTGGGCGAAGGTATTAAAATAACTTTCGACTCTGGAATTCTATTTGATGTTAATTCATCTCAACTTAAGACAGCTTCAAAAGAAGAGATTTCAAAATTAGCTGAAATTCTTCAAAAATATGAAGACACTAACGTTATGTTCGCTGGGTATACCGATAACACTGGTAGAGAAGAATACAACCAACAACTCTCAGAGAAACGAGCCAAAGCTGTTGCTGAATATGCCGCATTTGTAGGTGTAGATGCTAATAGAATGACCATTACTGGCTATGGCGAAAATGATCCTATTGCGGATAACTCAACAGTTGAAGGCCGTGCACAAAACCGCCGTGTTGAGATTGCAATCTGGGCAAACGAAAAGCTTAAAAAAGCTGCCGAAAAAGGCGAAATAGAATAATACCTCCTCTTTTTTAAAAATCCCCGTTACACGGGGATTTTTATATATTCATTCCAATGTATTTCAAGCCGAACCAAATATATACGAATGAATCCCCTTTCCAAGCTTCCCAAACCGAGATTCTCTCCTACTCGATTTAAAAAAACAAGGTCTTCAAAAAAACCTGGTAGCGCTCCTGGTACTATTGCTCATGTTGGTCAAAAAGTTCTCAACGATATTATTATTAATATCCACGATTACGATTTAACCCATCTTACCGTAAAAAAAGTTGACGAAATTGAAGAATGTAAGCCATTTGTAGATACAGAAGCTGTTACCTGGGTACAGGTTATGGGGCTTCACGATACAGAAACATTAAAGAAGCTCTGGGATGAATTCGAGTTTCACCCCCTAATTCAAGAGGATATTGTAAACACAAATCAACGCCCTAAGGTCGAAATTTATGGCGACCAGATGTTCATTGTGTTAAAGATGATTAGAATTGAAAACAATGTAATCGAGCACGAGCAAGTAAGTATTTTGCTCAGTAAAAACTTTGTCTTTTCATTTCAAGAATCTGACAATCCATTCTTCGATGCTATTAAAATTCGGCTAGAAATGGAACAAACTAGACTCCGAAAAGGTGGCACAGATTATACGGCCTATGCCTTAATGGATACCATTGTAGATTATTATTTTACGGTGCTTGAGGAACTCAGTATTCAAATTGACGAGATTGAAGACGAGTTAATGCTAGATGTAGAACAAGAACACTTAAAAAGTATTCATAATATCCGAAGGGAATTAATTCGAATAAGAAAATCTATTTGGCCATTACGAGACAGCCTTAATTCTTTATTACGTGATGATTATCCTCTAATTAAAAGCGAAACTAAGCTCTACATCAGAGACGTTTACGACCACCTCGTACAGGCTATTGATAACGTAGATAATTTCAGAGAGATGGTTTCGAGTTTACACGACATGTACATGACCAATATAAGCAACAAGATGAATGAGGTCATGAAGGTGTTAACCATAATTGCTACAATCTTTATCCCTCTAACTTTTATTGCAGGGATTTACGGGATGAATTTTAGTTACATGCCCGAATTAACTTGGAAATGGAGCTACCCTATCGTTTGGCTTGGCATGCTAATCATTACTGGATTTATGATTTATTATTTCCGCAAAAAGAAGTGGTTCTAGCAAAAAAAGAGCCATAAATCGTTCAAATTTATGGCTCTAACTAACTACGGAGGTATTTGGGTATTTATTGGATAGAAATCAGAACAAAATTCTTATACCTGCAATGATATTAAGAGACTCGAATTCTTGGTTAACGTTAGAGTTCACCAAATTACCTGAAGTAATATCCGAGTAACTATATAGTACTGAACGGTCCGTCCAAGTTGAATATTGCCCAGAAATATCAAAGTTTATTGTATTTGTTAATGGGAAAGATAAACCTGCCGAAAACACATTTTGTTCAACTTTATAGGTTTTGCTTTTTGCTGGGTAGAATGCATACCCTCCTTTAATCTCAGCTCTATTATTTAGCTTATATGCAGCGCCGATTTTAAGATTCGCTACTGAATTGTAATCTTGTTTAATCTCTGCATTAATGTCCTGCTCATTTTGAAGTAAAGCAGCTTTTTCACTTGGGTCAGTAATATCATTCTCAAGTAAACTGAGTTCTATACTGCTATAATCAATTAATTCAGCTGAAGCTGAAAGATTAAATCCCGCAACATCTAATAAGGAACCACCAATATTAAGCTGCGCAGGTTTAGTTATTGCGTACTCAAATTCGCCAAAAAAATCATATGTATCGGTTTCGGTACCATCATCAAACTCTGATTTAATCCCAGATGAATAGGACTCAGTAATTAAAAGTTTACTAGGCAAAGTTATGCTTGCACCCAAATTGATATTATCTCCAATTGTATAAACAAGCCCAGAACGAATACTAACACCAGTAATATCAGAATCGATATTATCAGCAAGGGTTATGCGCTCAATATCAGTTCCACCATTGCCATTTCCATCGGCACCAATGAAGTCACCATCGTAATCATTAAACTCGTCGAACTCCTGAAAATTTCTAGAGTAACTTGAAGTACCCGAGATAACACCAATAGAAACTCCCAAGAAAAGGTTCTTCTTAAATTCAGTAGCTGTAAAAAAACTAAACTCTCCTAGTTTTCTTCTGTTATTTACATCCACATATTGTGTTATGCCAGGATACTGACTTGGTGTAAAACCGAGCCTAAATATTGACTCATAATAAGTCTCCTCAACATCACCAAACTCTATGGCATAAGCATCATAAGCAATCCCATTGTAACCACTTGAAGGGTCTACAAACATATCTGTTATAGTACTCGAAGAGTTTCTCCCATTAAGAAAAGCTCTGCTATCATAGTTATCTATAAGATCGTAACCTGCTCCTATAACAAAACTACCTTGCGAAGTTGGAAACTTATAAAGCATACCAAGATTGCCAAAATCTGTGTTTCTGAAACTATTTGACGTTCTATTATTCAGATATGAATCATTTTGGGTTTGATTGGAATAAAACCATGCGATACTGATATTATTTTCTTCAGCCAAGGCCATTACCGCTGGGTTATCAATAAAGCTACCAAAACCATTGTATGAAGAAACGGATGGCACTACTATTGAGGCCGCATCACCATTTGAAGAATTTGAGCTAAACTGAAGCCCCAAACTTTTATACGAAATAGGTGAGTCTCCATTCTGCGCACTGAGGTTGAATGCTAGAAATAGTCCTAGCATTAAGAGCATTGTTCTCTTCATGATCTTATTATTTAATTTGTCTTGAGTAGTGTTAGTTCCGTTTTCTTGTAGAACTACTTTTCTTTTTTGATGTAGATGATGAACTACTTCTTTTTACTGTAGAGCGAGTAGATGAACTTGGGTTAGAGCTTCTTTTTACAGTGCTTCTCGTTGGGCTTGAGCGCTTAGTAGTCGTACTTCTTGTACTAGTCCTAGTCGGAGGAGTTGAAGTTCTTATAACGGGAGTGCTCTTTCTAGTTCTAGTAGTTGTAGTGGTACGTGTTGTTGTACCACTATTTCTATTAGTATTAGTTCTTATAACAGCACCTGAGGATCTCTTAGATGAATTATTAGTATCTACATTTGTTCCAGATCTACCAGTAGAACGTTTGGTTGAACTACTAGAACTCGAGCTTGAACGAGATTTACCTACAGAGCTACTTCCTGAACTTCTACCAGTGGTAGTACTTCTTGTAGTTGTACTTGTTCGAGTCCTAGTAACATTTGAAGTTCCAGTAGATCTACTTCCTTTGCTATATGCACTAGTACCAGTGTCGTTTCTACTACGTAGGGTTGAACTGCTTGTTCTACTCCTTGTACTATTGGAATTTGTCAAACCATTACTTCTTACTCTATAATCTCTCTTCTTGGTGTACTTATTTCTATAGCTACCATAATAATTGTTAACTATAAAATAGTTGCCGTAGTAACCGTAATAGCCATAGTTATCATAATAGGGGTTATACCAAGGAGTACTCCAATAAAAAGGATCTGTAAATGCATGATAGCTGAAGTTAGCAAAACTAAATTCAAACATATTTCTAAGCTGGTAATGTCTTGAGTATGCGAAGAAAGAAAGATGATGTCTTCTTGGGTGGTAATTTAAATAGCGATACTTATAATACTTTGAAGTGTAGTCATCTCTAGCATCGTCATAACCGTCATCATAACCAGACCAATAAACGTCTGATAGGTTATTCTCGGAGTACCACTGCTCTTTTTCGTAGTCTTTGTAGTAAAGGTTTAAATCTGCATTAATTTCTTCTTCTTCAGCAGGGATATATTCTTTTGCTGTTTGTTCGCGTTCGTACCAATTATCACCTTCTCTTGCATCCTCATTGTCATTCCAAGAATAATACTCTGATTGGCGATAATTTCCATCTCTCCCATCTATTACATCTAGACTTTGTAACTGGGTGTAGCAACCTGTAGTAAAAAAACTAACAGCAAGTATTGGTAAAATAGTTCTAAAAGTCTTCATAGGTACTCCCGCTTTGGAGATTAATCTTCTCTAAGAATTTCAAACAATCAACTCGGTTTATCTATCACATGATAATGTTAGCATGTTTAAATTTCGCCACGTAGTGATTTCGCAATTACCTCTGCTTTTGAATTCACATGAAGCTTTTTGTAGATGTTTCGAATATGAGCTCTAACAGTATCAATTGAAATATCGAACCTGTCTGCAATCATTTTATAACTCAAGCCATCAACTAAACCATTAACAATATCTTGTTCTCTGGAAGTTAACATACTTTCCGGATTCTTTTTCGGCTTTTGGTCGTTAAAATGAGTAATAACTTTTCGTGCAATTTGAGGAGACATTGGAGCCCCTCCTTTTAAAAGCATATCAATTGCCTCTCTAATTTCAGGGAGTGAGGTATGTTTCAATAAATATCCTGAAGCACCTGCTTTTAACGAATCGAAAATTTTATGAGAGTCATGATAAACGGTAAGCATAATTATATCCACATCTGGATATTTATCTTTTATTACTTCCATCCCTTTAATACCAGACATTCCAGGCAACTGAATGTCCATTAGTATTACATCTGGTAGCATGTGTTTTTCTAAAAACTCTAGCATTTCTTCCACGCTATCAACCGCAACAGGACATTCAAGCCCATCTTGCATATCTAGATAGCGTTGAATCAAATCTCTGATTTTAACATTGTCTTCTACTATTCCTATTACAGCCATAATATTTGTTTAGTTGGCGTTTAATTTGCCTGTTATTGTTATAGTAAAACCATTTTTGTTGCTAACATCAACACTAGCACCAATTCGTTCGGCTCTCATTTTCATATTTCTCAATCCATGGCCCGTTTTCTTAGGGCCCATTCCCGTACTTCCATTATCGAAGATGGTAAATATAAAGCCACTGCTTTCGGTATGCATTGTAATACGAACCAAATCTCCGTTGGAGTATTTAGAAATATTATTAACCGCCTCTTTAAAAATTAGATATAAATTCTCTTTTAAAGGTACCGCTAATTTGTTCTGCATTTTTAGATCATCAAAATCGTACTCAACTGTAAAGTTCTTTGGCTCTAGCACATTCAGTATATAGTCTTGCATTCTATCCGTTAAGTCGCCGAGAGTATCATTTCTAGCATCAATAGACCAAACGATATCATCTAAGCTGGTTACAATTCTACGGCATTGTGTACCAATCTGGCTGAGTGACTTTTTAAACTCAGGGTTTGTATCAATCGCTTGAAGGAAATCTGATTGTAGAGCTATTTCGGTCAAACTAGCACCAACATCGTCATGAAGGTCACTTGCTATTCTAACTCTCATACGTTCAATATCAACCAATTTTGTAGTCTTGTAATAGCTATAGAACAGCCAGATTATACCCACAATAATTGCACCACAAAGGATAAAGAACCACCATTGTAACCAAAATGGGGTACTCACAGAAATGGTAGTTTTTGTAACTATGTCGCTCCAAGTTCCATTAGTATTTCTAGCAATTACACTAAATGTATAATCTCCACTTGGTAGCGATGGATATTTTGCAAACCGCTCGGTTGTTCGTTGCCAAGTTGGGTCGATTCCATCCATTTTATACTCGTACATCACCTGATTTGGGGCAGTGAAGTTAATCCCCGAGAAATAGATTTCCACAAAATTCTGCTCGTAAGAAAGATCTAAATGAGTTTTATTTGTATAAACTCTACCCGAAGCGATTATTTCATTTATTCTAACTTCCGGCGAAACAGGGTTATAATTGTATTTTGGAATGAAAAAGTGACTCATTCCTTCTACACTTCCTAGCCATAAGTGCTTTTTGGAGTCTTCGAAAACGGCACCTAAATTCATCTCATCTGAAATAAGTCCCTGTTCTTTACTTATTGTTTGAAAGGCTTGGTCTTTCTCTGTAGGAATTTCGCTATAGAATTTTGCAGCATCGAACCGAGCTAACCCATTATTTGTACCAATCCAATAAATTCCATCTTCTGTTTGTTTGATGAAATAACACACTCTATTTGGTAAGCCATCATCTACAGTTATGCTTTGAAATTTATTTCCATCGAACCAAGCAATTCCACCAAACGTTGAAACCCAAACAGTTCCTTTGTTATCCAAAATAATTGTCATTACGGCATTATTTGGCAAACCGTCTTGAAGGTTAAAGGTTTCAAATTCTCCATTACTGAATTTACTTACCCCACCGTAGGTAGCTATCCATAAGTTTCCATCTCTATCTTCAACGGCACCTAAAGTAGTGTTGTCGGCTAAGCCATCTTCTACTACAAATTGTTGAAACGATTTTCCATCATAACGGATGATGCCTTCTTCGTAAGTACTTATCCAAAAATCGCCTGATTTTGCTTCATAAATCTGTCTAATTTTCCTAAATGGAAATTCTGATTCTTTAAAATTTTTGATTTTACCATTCTCAATTATCGAAAGTCCATTTCTCATCCCAACCCAAATTCTCTTTTTTGAGTCGTATTTAAGTGTATATACTTTATCATCTTGTAGGCCTTCATCTAAACTAATGGTGTCAAAAGAACCGTTTTTAAACTTGCTAATTCCTCCCCCATACGTACCAATCCAAATTGCTCCATCTTCGCTTTCAGCAAACGAGGTAACAACATCATTGGATAGGCCTAAGTCTGCAGTATAGTTTTCAAAATAATCGCCTAAAAATAGGTTTACTCCTCCCCCAAATGTTCCGAACCAAAGGTTGCCTTCTCTATCTCTTGTTGCTGAGTAAATGATCCCGTTAGATAATCCATTCTCTACAGTAAAATTTTTAAACCTGTTATTTTCAAAAAGACTTATCCCACCTTCTGTTCCAAGCCACAGTCTACCAGATTCATCATAACTTAACGTTTGAACTTTTAAATTCTCTAGGCCTTCTTTTTCGCCATAAGTGGTAAACTCGTTATTCTCGAATTTTGTTAGCCCATTTCGAGTTCCAATCCAAAGAACACCTTGCTCATCAAAAATGATATCTCTAATCCTATCTTCGGGCAATCCGTCTCTAGTTGAGTAAGTTCGAATGTTTCCGAAACTAAGCTGAGTAAGCCCCTCTCGGGTTGCAAACCACATATCTCCATTATCACTCTCCAAAATTCTACGAATTCTATTGTTCTTAAATCCCTGAGTGGTAGAATATTGATATAGCTCTTGATTTTTCTGATAAAGCCAAACCCCATCCCCATCGGTGCCAAACCACATATCACCTTTAGAATCTTCGTATATGCTAATTATTTGCATATTATCGAGTGCAGAAAGTTCGGGAAGGTAATAAATGCTGTCGCCTTCAAAGTAGTTTACACCGGAGGCGGTTCCAATCCAGAGCCTCTTATTATTATCCTCAAGTAGAGAGTATATTTTACTGTTTTGAAGCCCTTGATCTTCAAAATAATTCTGAAATTCAATTCCGTCAAATCTATTCAACCCATACCCAGTACCCATCCACATGCTACCTTCATGGTCTTGAATAATTGCATGTACTACAGATTCACTTAGCCCATCCTCAATAGAATATGTTCTAAATGGGTAGTGTTGCGCACTCAAATTTGAGCTTACCCAAAGAAGAATGGCTAATAAGAGTAAAGAATTTTTCATAACCACTATCGTTGCAAATAATAGATGTTAGTGTACATTTATAATGATAAGTTAAATACGGTTAAAACGTTAAAGTATTTTCGTTCGCTTAACTCTGTTTACAGTTTTAAAACATGTAACATCTTTATTGAGGCATTATATAAGAATGATTGATTAAATTAATTTATCGTTTACTACAACCCAAAAGCATCCAATTTTAATAGTTGAAAAAGGCCGTTTCATACTTACTTCTTCTTTCCTTTATCATCCCTTTTTGGGGTGCTTTTTCGGTTTTGTTATATCAAAAAAATCAACATCGAATAGAGATTAAACAAAAGATAAAAGCTGGGCTTATTCCTGAAGAACTTACTCTGCTAACATTTTCGAAAGCGGATGCAGAAACGTTACTACATTGGCAACACAATAAAGAGTTCGAGTTTAACGGACAAATGTATGATGTTGTAGAACGAGGACAGTCTGGAGATTCGCTTTGGTTCTTAAGCTACTGGGATCATCACGAAACAAAAATTAAGAGAAGCCTAGACAGGCTAATTTCTACCTCCACAAAACCAATTGTTCATGACCGGAGTGCAAGTTCTCTTACATATTTACAATTGAAAGTTAGTTTTATTGAAGAGATTTTAGCTTTCGAGGGTAACAATGATTACAAGAATATCTTAAATCCAGCTTATTTTGTTTCTAATTTTAATGCCGAAATTGACTCTCCCCTTACACCTCCTCCCCAAGTTTAATCGTTACGTCTTTTTTAACTGATTATTGAGAATTCAGTTCTCGAACCATTATTATAAAACAAAACGATAATTATGAAACACATTTTGTTAATGTGGTTCTTTCTTGGGCTTTGTGCGGTAAGTAACGCCCAGATTATAACCATTAACGATAAAATAACAGATCAACCTATTGAGCTAGTTACTATATACAGCGACTCACCTAATTTATATGCCATAACAAATGCTAAAGGTGAAGCTGACATTTCTAAATTCAAGAGTGCTAAAGAAATAATAATACGCAGGATAGGATACCGTTCAGTTACACTGAGCTATGAAGATATCAGAGCTCAGCGCTTTGAACTTTATCTATCTCCTTCAAACATCTCGATGGATAAACTAGTGGTTTCGGCTACGAGATGGCGCCAAACAGAATCGAATCTTGCTTCAAAAATAACGTCCGTTACACCTCAACAAGTAGAAGTTCAAAATCCACAAACAGCGGCTGATTTACTGAGCCTCTCTGGCGAGGTTTACGTACAGAAAAGTCAACTTGGTGGCGGTAGCCCAATGATTAGAGGGTTTTCTACCAATCGACTTCTTCTTGTGGTAGATGGAATTCGAATGAATACAGCCATTTTCAGAAGTGGTAACCTTCAAAATGTAATTTCTCTAGATCCATTCGCAATTGAACATACAGAAGTCCTATTCGGTCCTAGTTCTGTAATTTATGGAAGCGATGCTCTTGGTGGAGTTATGAGCTTCAACACCCTCACACCAGGGCTATCAGCTTCTGAGGAGCAATTCGTATCAGGTAATTCTGTCGCTCGTTATTCATCTGCGAATAGTGAAAATACATATCACTTTGATGTTAGTTTAGGCTCAGAGAAATGGGGGGCTATTACCAGCTTCACAAACTTTAATTACGGTGATCTTGAGATGGGAAGTCATGGGCCTGAAGAATACCTCCGCCCTGAATTTGTTCAACGAATTGATGGCTCCGATGTAGTGATTGCAAATAAAAACCCACAAATACAGCGAACTACAGGATATTCACAAACAAATTTAATGCAAAAGCTCCGTTTTAAACCCAACGATGATTGGGATTTTAATTATGGCTTTCATTACTCCGAAACTTCCGATTACGATCGTTACGATCGTTTAATTCGGTATAGAAATGGACTCCCAAGAAGTGCCGAGTGGTATTACGGACCTCAAATTTGGGTAATGAATAATTTTTCTATTGCTACAAAAACAGAATCAGCATTTTTTGATGATGCCAAACTTCGGCTAGCTCATCAGTATTTTGAAGAAAGCAGGATAGATCGCGATTTTAATGGAACTCAGCGTTTTAGTAGAATTGAAAAAGTGAATGCTTATTCCGCTAATCTCGATTTAGTGAAAAACCTTTCCGATAACCAACAACTTTATTATGGTGTTGAAAGTATTTTTAATGATGTAAGCTCTTCAGGAACTGACACTGATATAAGTACAGGCATAACAGTAAACGGTGCACCTCGTTATCCAGAATCTACTTGGGCTTCTTATGCCGCCTACCTAAACTACATGTACGAGATTAACCCAAAGCTAACTTTACAAGCTGGTACTCGGTACAATCAGTTTATTTTGGATGCCGAATTTGAAAATACTTTTTACCCATTCCCGTTCAGCGAAGCATATCTAAATAGTGGAGCTCTAACAGGAAGTTTAGGCGTTGTATTCAAGCCAGAGAAGTCGATTGCTATAAACGCGGTTCTTTCAACGGGTTTCAGATCTCCAAATATTGATGATGTTGGAAAAGTTTTTGACTCAGAGCCAGGCTCCGTTGTTATTCCAAATCCAGAGCTAAAATCTGAATATGCATATAACGCGGAATTAGGTGTAAATAAAGTCTTTAATGATGAACTTCAAATAGATGTAACTGGCTATTATACGCTTTTAAAAGACGCTTTGGTCCGCAGAGATTTCACTTTAAACGGACAAAGCCAAATTATGTACGACGGAGAATTAAGTCAGGTTCAGGCTGTACAAAATGCAGCAAAAGCTACCATTTTTGGAGTTCAAATTGCCGCCGAATTATCTTTACCAGCTGGCTTTGAAGCTTCTTCTCAGTTCAATATTCAAAAAGGTGAAGAGGAATTAGATAATGGGAATACTAGTCCTTCTAGACATGCTGCTCCTTGGTTTGGAACTACCCATATTAAATACAGTGCCAATCATTTAAAGCTGGATTTATACACTGTTTATAGTATGAAAGTAAGCTACAATAATCTCCCCGATGAAGAAAAAGGAAAAGATTATATGTACGCCATTGACGCTAATGGAAATCCATATTCTCCAGCTTGGTACACGCTAAATCTGAAAAGCATTTATCAAGTTACCAAAGTATTCTCTTTTTCTACGGGGATAGAAAACATCACCGACCAACGCTACCGACCTTATAGTTCAGGTATTGTTGCTCCAGGTAGAAATTTGATATTTGCTGTTAAAGCAGATTTCTAAATAATAGGCTCTCATTGAGAGCCTATTTCTCTTTATTGGTTTTTTGGGGAATTATTGAAGGAAGGAGTTATGGAGTAAGTCTTAAGCGAAATCACAATCCATCTATGCTGAATTTTGTAACCTTTGGGATATTAATATCGGTGTTGTCTAGTAAGTAAAAATTATCATCGGAATCTTTCCAATTTACCAATGGTTTCCAAGGCATTTGTGAGGCCTCTAAAGATTGTACCAAACCAATAGATTGGACGCTTTTATCCGTATTTATAACTTGAGCATAGATATCAATACTATTTTCGTGGGCGCCTTCTTTGTCTAATGGATCTCTCCATGTTGCTGTAAATACGATAACTCTTCCATCCGATAGCTGATAAATACCTGCATCAAAAGAATTAACTCTACCAATTCTAGGCTCAGGCCCACCATATCTTATATTTATTAATCCAGGAACACCCTGCGAGGCATACTGATTAAACCGAGACTCATCAAACTCAACAAATGCATCTTCATTAAGATCACGCGTTTTTATTACGTTATCTAGTTTCCAATCATCGCCCATTTTTGTGAAATGATAAATATTGCCATGGTAGATTAATGGAGAATAATACAACTCCATCTTGTCTTGTGTAATGATGAAGCTACCCGGCTTGCCTAAAAAAGTAACCCAGGCAAATGTGGTAATGTTTATATCTTGAAATTCTGAGAATTTAAAAAAGGAGCCTATTCTATTTTTAAGCTCTCTATCATAAACATAGAACAACTCTCTATCTAGGAGGGGCTTTATCTCAACACCCGCGCCATCATTAAAAAGCGCGATTATTTTATCATCGCCATAATCCACATCATCGGGATAGAATTGCCACTGCATAGAAAAGTCTACGGGCTCGCTTGAAACGTATTCCCCATCTTTTGTGATTTCCTTGTAACGCATATTTCCTCGATCCAAAATGAAGAAATTACCCTCAGGCGTTATATCAAATGAGTTGATAGCTAAAAACTCAGCCGGACCTCGTCCTTTTCTTCCGATTTCTTTAACAAACACACCTTCTTTGTTAAACACTTTAATTGCAGCAGAGGTTTTATCAGCTATATAGATGTTATTCTCATCATCAGTTCTAACGCCGATTGGATTTCCTAACTGAGATTCCTCACCCTGACTTTCCAGTCCAATCTTTATCAGAGTACTTACTGTTGTTGCTTTCGCTTTTTCTAAAAGATTTGAAGAGCGTTCTTTCTTTGCGTTACAGGCAACATATAAAATAGCTAACACAACTAGCATTCTAGAATTATACCAAGGTTGAGCTAATTTCATTTTGCTATTATTTCATGTTAAAGTTTTACCGCAAAAAGTATCTATCTATTTCACAATCTCATATACGCCAATTCGGAAATTATCGGGGTCCTCATCTTCTATAAAATAAAATTGTTCATTATAAACGCCTATTAATCTATACTGAAATGGAATTACATCCATCAGCTGGTAATCCTTTCGAGAATACACAGCTAGGTAATAATTCAAATCGTTTAAGTCTTTGGTTTCAAACCAATCTTCCGTTCCGTTTATATAAAAATTCCCTAAGTATTGATTTGTATAGAACACTTTTTGGTTGTCACTTTCGGAAAGTGTTTCCATATACCTTTTTCGTTTATTTGCTCCACGCTCGGCAGCAACCTGTCCCTCTCCAAAAGTCTCATCTTTAACACCAAAGTAATTAATGCGCTTACCTCCTTTTAACTCAAATTCTTGGAATCTGTACGTATTTTGATGCGACACAAGTAAGGTTCTAGCTCCATTATCGAATGCAAAAAGAGGACGGTTATAGAACGATTTAATTTCTTTTAAATATGGATCATAGGTTCCTAAAAATCGTTCTTCGTTCAAATTTTTAATATCAACAATCATTAAAGGAGGACTTTGAATAAGTAAATTGGGATCTCCTCGTCTGCTATTCATACCAGATTCAAGGATTCCAAAAATCAAATTTGAATCATGTACCACCATGTCGTGAGAAGTAATGAAATAGGCTGTATTATCAATCTCTTTTGTGTTTATTAACTCTAGATTCTGATTAAATACTTTTACCAACCTCTGCAAGTCATCATAAACATACAGATTGTCATTTTGATCTAAAGTATATCCCATTACCTGTTCAAACTCTTTAGGTCCTCTACCATATCTACCAAACGACTTCAGAAATACCCCACTTGAATCGAACACTAAAAATGAACTCTTTCTGATATCAAAAAAATATAAATTCCCTTCTGAACTAAATTCAACCTTATAAAGAGGTAGTCCTATACTCTGTTGCACTGAATTTTGTAGAACAATTGTCTTCTTTTTAACTAACTCTAATTCAACCTCTCCCAGTTTGCGAACTGAATAGAATGTGTTAGTACCCTGATTTTGAACTTCCTTTTTCCCGCATGAAACAAACAGTAATGCTAAAAATATTATAGTACTTTTTTTCACACTCATTGCGAACCTTGCAATACACTTTGTTATTAACTTAAATATCGATTGACTATTTATTTCAGCTTTATTTTATACGTATTGAAGAAAAGCTTCCCGTCTTTCTGTTTAATTAAATGCCTGTTTGTTACCCAAATGTTTTCGCTTTCAACAAAACTTTGACCGAGGTAATGGGATTTTCCTCTTGATGTATTGATTAAATAGAAGTCTTTAGATTCATCCCATTTCAATCCCAAATCAGTTACCCTTCTATTACCGTAATGTCGAATTGTAACCATTAAAATATTGTCGGCAACTTTTGTTACATCCTGAATTAAACTCCAATCCTCAAAACTAACAAACAGCTCTTGGGTTGTTGGAACAAATCTTCTCTTTGCGACATTGAAGCCCGAAAAATGGAATTTCTTAGTCAACGTTCCATCTTCAAAAAGATATAAATAGGGAATCAAATCGAAGTATTGCATTAGGTGATAATCAACTTCGTTGGAGTATCATATTTTTCCCGATGAAAACGGTTGGAGTAGCATCCAATGAGTCTTTACATCATAAAAACGTCCAAATTTTTTCAAAACCGAGCCTTTTCTATCTACCTCAAAAAGGCTGTTAATAATAACTGAGTCTGATACACTCCCCGAAAATGAATATTTACTGAGGTTCCCCATTACTATTAACTCATCATTAGTGATGGCAACCGAAGTTGGATTAATACCTTTAAGAGAAATCTCTTTCCTAAATACACAGGGCGAGTTACTGCAATCAAATTGGCTTATTCTTGAATCTCCAGAGGTAACATATAAATCGCTTTCAATTACACTAACATCCTTTGCGAACAATAACTCGCTAGGCCCTCTTCCCTGTTCTGCTAGCACCGTCCATTTTTGAGTTGAAAGGTTATACTCATACAACAAATATTGAAAGGTATCTAAGAAAACGACTCTATCTTTGGCGATGCTTTCGAATTGAGCCATATACAAATTAGCTTCCGGTTCTATCACAGAGTCTATTTCAGTAATATCCATAACTGAAGCGAATGCTCTTGTTTCTAGGATGCTTTTTCCGGGAATAATTAGTTGTTCAGAACTGTCATCTAACTTGCGGCTAATAGAGACTTCCTCAACACTTTCGTTCTGGTAAGGATATCTCTCTTTGATTGGATGGATTTCATCTTTGGAACTATTTTCCGTACATGAAATAACAAGTAGTATTAGTGCTACAGAAAATAATCTCATAATTCACCGAGAGATAAATTCATAACTAGCTGTTCCATTTTAATTAAATAACAATGCTCTTTCAGCCAAACGATTTCTCCATCCTAATGTATGTTTAAGGTTGAAATTCGATTTTAACTATATACACTTAAACAACTTTCTAATAAACACTTAACGACAACCCTTAGATTCAATTAACAAAATATTTCCGGGAAATAAAAGGAATGAAAAATCATACCCTTTCCCTCTAAAGTTATTTCATATTTATATCTCTACTTGGCTTCCAGAGATCGTTACTATACAGTCTAAAAGCGGATTTCTAGACATAAAAAAACCTCGCAAATTATGTACTTGCGAGGTTTAATTTCTTAATAAAGAAACGGTTGTTGTATTAACCTAAATAAGCTCTTAAAGCTGCGCTTCTGTTGTGATGGCGCAATTTTCTAAGTGCTTTTTCTTTAATCTGACGAACACGTTCACGAGTTAAGTCGAAGCGTTCTCCAATTTCTTCTAGAGTTAAAGAATGCTCGCGTCCGATTCCAAAGTACAAGCGAATTACTTCAGCTTCTCTTTTAGTTAGTTTTGAAAGTGCGCGTTCAATCTCCACTTTCAAAGACTCGCCCATCAATTCAAAATCAGGGTTTGGAATCTCCTCATTCTCAAGAACATCAAGAAGACGATTATCTTCACCTTGAGCAAATGGAGCATCCATTGAAAGGTGGCGACCTGAAATTTTCAAAGTATCAGCTACTTCACCAACGGTCATCTCCAAACTTTCAGCAAGTTCGTGAGCAGAAGGAATACGTTCGTACTCTTGCTCTAACTTAGAAAGTTCTTTACCAATTTTGTTTAGCGCGCCAACTCTGTTAAGAGGAAGACGAACGATACGACTTTGCTCTGCTAGAGCTTGCAAAATAGATTGTCGAATCCACCAAACTGCATAAGAGATAAACTTAAAACCACGAGTTTCATCAAAGCGTTTTGCTGCTTTAATCAAACCAAGGTTACCTTCGTTTATCAAATCTCCAAGCGAAAGTCCTTGATTTTGGTACTGTTTTGCAACAGAAACTACGAAACGAAGGTTAGCTTTTGTAAGATCTTCTAATGCTCTCTGGCTACCTTTTTGTATTTCTTTCGCCAGACGAACTTCATCATCAGGTGTTATTAATTTCTCTTTACCAATCTCGTGCAGATAACGATCTAAAGATTCCGACTCACGAGTCGAGATTCCTGAACTTTTGGCCACAGTGTAAATATTTAATGAATGTTTGTGCGTACGCTACAAAGGGCACAGGACTTTTTTAATTCGTTAAGCTGATAGGTTGCAACCTGTTATCTAAGCTTCTTCATGTCTGTGCTCCTGATGAAAGCAAAATCATACTAATATACGAATTTATTTTCTTTTTTATTATTCATTTCCGATCTGTATAATCGAAATCTTTCAGAATATGAATAGAGCGCCTATACTAAAGAAACGGCATCGAGCTACTTTAACAAGTTATTTTAGGAAAGATTGGCCTGGAAACACAGCTTCCTTACCAAAATAAGTAGCAATTGAGTTTGCGATATCGCTAAAAGTTGAGCGTATACCTAAGTCTATTTTGTTAGCTTTATGAGCAGGATACACTAATAATGGTACAAATTCGCGTGAATGATCAGTACTTGTTGAGCATGGATCGTTGCCATGATCTCCAGTGATAATGAGTAAATCGTCATCTTTAAGTTTAGAAAGGATGCTTGGCAAAGCAGCATCAAACTCTTCTAAACTTCCAGCATAACCTTTAGGATCCAAGCGGTGCCCAAATAACTGGTCGGTGTCAATCAAATTCACAAACACAAAAGTATTTTCAACTTTATCCATTACAGATAAAAGCGTAGCAATTCCTTCGGCATTATTTTTAGTTTTATCGTACTTGCTAAAACCTTGTTCTGCAAACAAATCAATAATTTTACCTATTGAGTAGGTTTGGATGCCAGAATCATATAAATATTGTACAACATTCTCTTTCGGAGGAATGGCAGAAAAATCGTGTCTTCGATTTGATAACCGCTCATAAGCTCCAGGTTTTCCTGTAAAAGGTCGGGCAATAACTCTTCCTACTTCATAGTCACCAATCATTACTTTTTTACGTGCAAAATCACACCATTCGTAAAGCTTTTCTACAGGAGTAACATCTTCGTGGCAAGCAACTTGAAATACGCTATCAGCAGAGGTGTAAACAATTGGCTTACCTGTTTCTAGATGTTCATCACCAAAATCGCGGATTACATCGGTGCCCGAGTATGGTAGGTTACAAAGAACGCCCTCTACCCCTATACCTTCTTCAAAAGCATCGAGAACATCTAAAGGGAAACCATTCGGAAAAGTTGGGAACGGTTTTTCAAGTTGAATTCCTGATATTTCCCAGTGCCCAGTAGTTGAATCTTTTCCACCAGATACTTCTCTCATTTTTCCGAACGCAGCACTTGGTTCTTCGGTAGCTGGAACTGAAGAAAGAGGAATGATATTTCCCAGCCCAAGTTTAGCCATATTTGGGAGTGAGCATCCTACCTGTTCAGATACATGTCCTAAGGTGTTCATTCCTACATCGCCATAATCAGCTGCATCTTCTTGGGCGCCAACGCCCAAACCGTCTATAATAATAAGATATGAGTTTCCCATTATGCAACCACCGCTTTATTTTCTGAACTATTTATTGCCTCTGCATGTGCTTTTTTTGCTTTTGTAAGCAGTTGATAAGCATTTGCACTTTCTTCATTTACTTCGGTATAGCCCACCTTAAAATCTACATTAATTGTATGGCCATTAGAAAGCCTTAAACCATGCGCTAACCGTGTATTAAATTTATTCATCCATTGAGTGATAACTTCATCTGTTTCACCTTGAATCACTACTGCATATACATAATCTGAATTAAAGCCCATATAACCAGAAAAGCCGTAAATACTAGGATTCAGAAACTTCACAAAATCCTCTTGAATTTTATATAAATCCTCGAGTCTAAATTTCGTTCTTAGAGTTGAAATATTGTCTGGTGAAACCAATCCAAACCAAGTTTTATATCGGCTATTTTGTGAGCTCTTTTTGAGTTGTAAATCGAGCGCGGCTTCCCAAAGTTCTGGCATATACGCACTGAAATTTTGCGTCAACAAATCCTCAGCCATACTCATTTTTTTCAATGAGGCTTGAATGTTTAATGCCGCAACTCTTGCCAAATTTATGAGCTTATGCTTGGTTGACTCTTTGAAATTTAAAGGATCATCATCGTAAACAATTGCTAAAGCTTGGCGTCTGTCGTGAATTAGAATTGGGATGGCAAAAGATGCACCCTCCGTTCTCCCCTCTCCAGTTGATATTCTCTTAGGATTGTTATTAAAATGCATTGAAAACAACGGTTCTCCCTTCTCAAGAGCTTCTGAAGAGATGCTTTTGTCTTCCATTTTAAGTCCTAATCTAATAGGATTGTGGCTTTTTTCAGAGTTTAGTACCACATTCCAAGTATCCATACCATGAGATAATAATGAAACACCGCCTCGAGGAACACACTCTTGCATTTCGTTGAGCATGGTTTTTAAAATCTCAACTCTGTGCATACGATAATTCATCTTATTCACAGAATTCTCGTACATCTCCCATTCTTTCTGTTGCTCATGCAAGTCAACAACTTCTAAATATGTGTCTAACACATTTACCATAGCGTTGTTATAAGACAGAATGTTATCGTGGATGCGTTCGAGCTCAAACTCATCCTCACTTTCTAGCACAGTAAGCGCAACAGTTTCCCCTTTATTGATGAAAGGAATAATTAACATCGATTTCGCTTGTACAAAATCGAAATAGTGCATCAGTTTGCCTTTTGCTACATCCTCACCAACTTTTAGCTGCACAATTTCATCAATATCTTTGAATTCGTTTAAGAAGTGATGATCAAAGTTCACCCTATCCTGAAACATTACATTAGGCAGAATGGTGCTATTAGTCTCCCAAACAAATTGTTGGCGTGCATGATTTACCCAACACATGTATGTAAGCTGTGCTCGAGTTGAAGCACGGAGCAGATGTATTAAATCTGCCATTATCTGCTTGAATTCTCTTAATGCTTTATCTTGTCGATCTAGAGCCATTTAGCTTTTTTTGGGGTCTTATTATCATTATTAAATTACACGCTTAAAGGTTTAAAGCAAGCAAAGATTTTTATCAACAAACCTTAGCTCACACACTTTTCAGCTTTGTTATTTTGCTTAGTTCACCGTCGAAATTTTATCGCTCAGCGCTTCAGCTTCATCAATCATTCTTTCAAACGATGCTAGGCCTTTATTCCAGAAACTAGCATCTGTTATATCAAGTCCCATTTTGGCAACCAAATCTTGAGGCCATTCTGAACCTCCAGCACTTAACAATTCTAAGTAACGATCTGAGAAACCTTCGGGACGTTCTGTAAACTCTTCGTACAGCGCCAACACTAATAACTCGCCAAACGCATATGCATAAACATAACCCGGAGTATGTAGGAAGTGCGGAATATAACTCCACCAGATTCCATATTCATCCGTTAAAGTCACAGAATCTCCGTACAAAGCTTTCTGTTGCTCCATCCAGAGCTCCGAAAACCGCTCGGTAGTTAGTTCACCTTCTTCTCTGCGCGCGTTATGCATTGCATTCTCAAATCTATTCATTGAAATCTGACGGAATACTGTTGCAATAGTGTCGTCAATTTTGCCAATAATTAGCGCTAAACGTTCTTTTGGATCATCTAGTTCTTTAAGCAATTTTTGAAACACTAACATCTCACCAAATACGGATGCTGTTTCGGCAGTGGTTAGCGGTGTGCCAGCTTGTAGAGGACCTTGCTTTCTGCTTAGATACTGATGAACTCCATGTCCGAGCTCGTGTGCTAAAGTTTGTACATCTCGAATTTTTCCATCAAAATTCATAAACACATACGGATGCACCGATGGAACTGTACTCGCCGAATATGCACCGCCACGTTTACCTGGTTTTATAGCCGCATCAATCCAATTTTTTTCAAAAAATAGATTGGTAATTTCTCCCATTTTGGGATGAAAATTAGTATACGAATCCATCACCATTTCCTTTGCTTCATTCCACGAAATCGTAGCCTCATTCTGTGCAATAGGAGCGTAACGGTCGTAATCTTTCATCTCATCTAAGCCTAACAACTTAGCTTTCAATTTGTAATAGCGCTGAACTAACGCATAGTTGCCGGTTACGGCACCAACAAGGGCATCTACAGTTTTATCATCCGTTTCGTTAGAGAGATTCCGAGAGGTAATCCAATCTGGATAATTTCTCAGCTTGTCATTGGTAAATTTATCAGCGAGTAATGTGTTAAAAACAAAAGTAAGTGGATGCGAAAGCTCATTGAATTTTTTACTGAGAGAAGCATGTGCTCTTACTCGAAGTTCTCTATCGCTATCGTGTAATTTACTTAGCACTTCTTGCTCTGAATATTCTTCTCCATCCAGTTCAAATTTCGCAGAACCTAGTGTTTCATCAAAGAAACGTACCCAGGCACTGCGCCCAGTTACTGATTTTGCAGAGAGAATCTGCTCTTGTTTCTCTTCAAGCACATGCTCTTTATATCGTCGTGATGACTCCAAATAATGTTTATAAAAACTTAACTCTTCAGCATTAATAAAAGTCAGAGCATCTTCTTCAGAAACTTGTAACCATTCAACATCTAAAAATACCAACTTTTGGTTTAGTTCAGAAGATAGCTCATTTGCTTCCTGTACTAACTTACCGAAGCTAGTATTGGCTGTATCAGTGCTCCATTGTAGATACGCGAATGAACCTATTTTTCCGCCTTTATCCTGAATGGCCTCATACTCTTGCAGCATTTCTTTAAATTCAACTACGTTTAATTGCGCAATTTTTCCTCTGTATTTGGCAGAAAAGGCGTCTGCTTGCTCTAAAACTTCTTTCTTATCAGCTGCTAATTTAGGGTCATCACTTGATGCATATAAATCGCTTAAGTCCCAGTTAATATTTTCAGCTCCAGTAAGTACTTTTTTGCGAGAATCGCTCATAATTTTTTTTATTGTAATATAGCGGTTGTTTGAAGGGAATTAAAGTATTCAAAATTATTAATTGTGGATTATTTTTGGCGAATACTTTAGCAATTGCAAAGCCATACCAGACTATTAACAGCTTTATCTCATAGGTAGCTTTCAACAAACTAATACATGCAAGAAAGTTGATATTTGAAAATGGGTAAGTGAAATTTTAGGGTTGAGGTAGAAAGGAAAAACACCCCATTGATTTAGGCCTCTATTTTTCAGCTTTTATGAAGTAATAGGATTACCAGATTCCTATTTCAATTCAAACTGATGATTTATTATCAAAGTATCCCCTGATGATACTTGGACGAGATTGGTATCAGCCTTATACGAGGAAAAGGTGAATATCATCTGTACGTTAACATTATCTTTACTAACAGGTATTCCTACCCAATACTCACCTGAAAAAGAAGTGGCAGCACCCAACGGTTTGCTTTGTAGTTCGTTGATTTTCTGAACTTCTATATTAGCCATTGGTAGTGGCTGGTTATTATGATCGCGAAGAACTCCTTTAACTATTGCTGGTGCTCGTTTATTAACTAGATTATTCGATATTTGGTCTTTTTTATTAACGCTTATGTTATTGTTCTCTTGGCTGGATTTTGAACAGTTTAAAAGTACGCTACAAAGTATCAGAATGAAATAAATTCGTGCATTCATAATTCTTCAATGTTAAATGTAATTACTAGTTCATTATTTCTGTCTCGTTTGTCAATAGCATAAAATGTGTGTTCTCCATCTGTAGCATGGATATCGAAAATAGAACTGTTATGACGCAGTTCAAATGAACCTAAACCCTCCAATATTCCAGTGTTTTGTAGTATCAAATTTTCATCAAAATTTTCGATTGCTATTTTTTTCTCCTCCCCAGAAACTTGAAACGAAAAATGAATAATATTTCCATTTTCCAACTCAAAAAGTCCGAGACTTTCAGACTCAATGGTTGCAATGGCTGGTGTTTTACCATTTATTCTTATAGCGTGTTCTGGAATCGGAGGGCCAGAAATAGAAGTGAAAGGTTGATCATGGATTTTTAGCCCAGCATAAGTTTGATGAGTAAATTTATCCAAATCATATTTATAAATTTTTCCATTATAAAGATATGGAGCAAAAAGTAATGTGTTATTTTGGGATAATGCGCTACCTGTTACAAAAAGACTCCAAGTTTTGTAAAACGTATTCTCTGAATGTTCAAAGTCATTAATATTTCCAAACGAGTACTCTATTGATTGGAGATCTTTGCTAAAATGAAACAAATAATTTCCACTTTGCCCATGAGTAGAATCGGAAAAGTTATCGGAAACTGGGTAATCAAGTCTGTAAAGCAAAATGTATCCATTACCAGTTTCTAGAATATTTCTAGGCCAAAGAATTTCTGAAGGGGCGTACAAACTGGTCTCCACTTTATCATTCTCTCTGAAAATGGTAAAACGGGAATTAAATTGATCTGCGACTAATAGTTCATTCCTAGAGTTTAATACCATAGCAGAAATATTCAAAAACTCTCCTGGCCCTCTACCTCGTAAACCTATTTTTTTTAGGAAGCGCCCTTCTTGATCGAAGTATAGAAATTGTAATGCTAAATCGTCGCCTAGTACTATTTGACCATTACTATCAACCGCCAAAAATTTAGGTGTACCAAGTAGATAGTTATCGCTTTGATTGGTAATTAGGGTATCAATAGTTACTGAATAGATATCCATTTCATGAATGGAGTAATTATTTCTTGAATTGCAAGATGAGAGTAGCACCACTAAGCTTGAATAAATAATTACTTGATAAGCCTTGAAAGAACATACTTTAGCTACCATAATTTTGTATTTTGAATATATCATTCAGTAAAATCTCGCCAAGATTAGAGTGAAAAACAAACCTGAGGAGATTTCTCCTCAGGTAATCTAAAGCAAATTTAGGTTGTTTTTTTATTTGACTAATTAAAATTAGTTACACGACCCGCCACCAAAGCCGCAGCTTTCATAGCCATAAACACAGTATGACCAACCAGATCCGGAAGTTAGAAAGAGAGTTTATACAACCTATAAATCCACTTCTTATAACAGTTTTTAAAAAGAAATCTACACGTAGAAAAACGAATTTTAAACTATATGAACTATAATGTTAATAGAAATAACTTATATCGTTTTTTAACATTCTTATCCTTAATTTTGGAACCGCTTTTTGAAATACTTAAAGCATTATTATTTTGAACTATTACATAGTATATAACATTACTATAACAATTAGCGCACCTAAATCTGCACGAGGTTAATCCCTATTGAAGTCATTTGAAGCCGTCTTTGGACCTAATTCTGCATTAGTAGAAGAACTTTACGACCAGTATAAAGCCAACCCAACAACAGTACCTGCACACTGGAAAAGATATTTTGATGAGATGGAGGGGATTACCCCAGAAGCTCAGAAATCTGCTCCAGAGGTGGAATCTAAATCAGAGGTAAGTTCTAAAAGTGTACCTACTACCTCTCAAAAAGATTCTCCAAAAGCAGCTCCTAAAAATGCTGAGCTTGAAAAAATAAAGGGAGTAGCTACTAAAATTGTAGAGAATATGGACGAAAGTCTTAAAGTTCCTACTGCTACATCTTTGAGAGTGTTGCCTGTTAAAATGATGATTGAAGACAGAACTATCATCAATCAACATTTAGAAAGCCGTAATGAACCAAAAGCTTCATTTACGCATTTTATTGCTTGGGCAATTATTAAAGCACTTAAAACGCTACCAAACCTAAACAATGCGTTTTACACTGATGGAAAAAACAGCTACAAGGTAATTCCTAATCAAGTAAATCTTGGAATTGCAATTGATTTACCGAATAAAGATGGTTCACGTAATCTTGTTGTACCGAATATAAAAGGCGTTGACAAAATGAACTTTAAAGAGTTCTTATATGCCTATGCAGAGCTGATCAATAAAGCTAGAAATGGTAAATTGCAGATTGATGATTATCAAGGTACTACGATAAGCATTACCAATCCTGGTACTATTGGCACCGTTTCCTCTGTTCCAAGATTGATGCAAAATCAAGGTGCTATTATTGCTACGGGAGCTATCGACTACCCTGCTGAATTCCAAGCAATGTCGAAAGAAGTGCTCAACCAATTGGGTATTAGCAAAGTTATGACTGTTACTTGTACTTACGACCACAGAGTTGTACAAGGCGCTGAATCTGGTTCATTCCTAAAAAAGGTAAACGATTTACTTACCGGCCAAGAAGATTTTTATAACGACATCTTTTCTGATTTAGATATCTCTTACGAACCAATCCCTTACGGACATGACAATTACAGTGGGTTGGCTTCGAGAGGTGGAAATTCTCTTGAACAAGATAGACGCGTAATTGGTGTTTGGCGTTTAATTAGCATGTACCGTATGCGAGGCCATGTACTTGCCGACCTAGATCCTCTAGGCAAAGAACCAGGACATAACCCTGAATTAGATTTAGACTATTACGGACTTTCTCTTTGGGATCTTGACCGCGAATTTTACTGTGGCGGTTTAGGCGGAAAAGAAAAAGCTACACTTAGAGAAATTATTAAACTGCTTCGCGACACTTACTGTGGCAATATTGGTGCTGAGTATATGCACCTTTTAGATTTGGAAGAAAGAAAGTGGTTGCGTGGTGTTATGGAATCCACTACTAACATTGCGAAGTTAACTAAAGATGATAAAAAGGAAATTCTTCACAAATTAAATCAAGCATTAGCTTTTGAGGAGTTCCTTCATAAAAAATATATCGGGCATAAACGCTTCTCTCTTGAAGGAGCTGAAACTTTAATTCCGATGATTCACTCTATGCTTGAAAAAGCTGGAGAGCATGATATCAACAAGGTATTTATGGGAATGGCACATCGAGGCCGTTTAAATATTCTCGTAAATATTATGAACAAGCCTTACCACCGTGTATTTGCCGAGTTCGAAGGAAATGTAGATCCTAAGTCAATCCAAGGCTCTGGAGATGTTAAATATCACCTTGGTGCAAAAGGAAAACATAAAACGGCTAGTGGTAAGATTGTTGACTTAGAATTACTACCAAACCCAAGTCATCTTGAGGCTGTAAACCCAGTTGTTGAAGGTGCAGCACGAGCTATGCAAGATCACTTTGAAGGTGAAGATGCTGGCAAGAAAATACTACCTGTTTTAATGCATGGCGATGCTGCGTTTGCTGGACAAGGCGTTGTTGGTGAGACTTTAAACATGTCTCAACTAGAAGGTTATAAAACTGGTGGAACTATTCACATTATCATAAATAACCAAATTGGTTTTACTACTCTTCCAAAAGACGGTCGTTCTACTGAGTACGCTTCCGATTTAGCAAAAATGATTCTTGCTCCTATTTTCCATGTAAATGGAGATAAGCCAGAAGCGGCAGTACATGCAATCCAGCTTGCACTTGAGTACCGCCAACAGTTTGGTAAAGATGTTGTTATCGATTTAATATGCTACCGTAAACATGGCCACAATGAAGGTGATGAGCCAGCATTTACTCAGCCTGGTATGTATAAAGAGATTAACGATCATCTTACAGCTAGAGATATTTATACGAAGAAACTCGTTAAGAAAAATGAGCTCACCGAAGCTGAGACTCAACAGATTTTTGATGAATTCGATCAACTTCTATTAGATGCTTTTGAAGACGCGAAGAAAGCACCTAATCTAGCTATCACAGAAGATCTTATCGATCGTACTGAAACCCCTCAAGAAAAACTTCCTTCATTCCCAGATACTACCTATCCAGTGGAAGAACTAAAGGATATTGCCATTAAAATTAACACCGTTCCTAAAGACTTTGATGCAAATCCAAAGTTGCTACAACAACTCGCGAAAAGAGCATCTATTGTTGAGAAGAACATAAAGAAAATTGATTGGGGATTCGGTGAAGCGTTAGCATTTGGTTCACTCTTAAAGTCAGGTAGAACTATCCGTTTTACAGGACAAGATGTTGAACGAGGAACTTTTTCTCACCGCCACGCAGTGCTTCATGGAACTGAAACAAACCAAACTTTCATTCCTTTAAACCATCTTTCTGAGACACAAGGCAAATTTTATATCCATAATAGCTTATTAAGTGAATATGCCGTTATGGGATTTGAGTTTGGATATAGTGCACAAAAGAAAGATGCTCTTGTGATTTGGGAAGCACAATTTGGTGATTTCGTAAACGGTGCTCAAATTATCATCGATCAGTTTATTTCATCTAGCGAAGCTAAATGGGGTCAAACTACTTCTTTGGTACTCAACTTACCTCACGGCTTTGAAGGTCAAGGCCCTGAGCATTCTTCTGCACGTTTAGAACGCTTTCTACAACTGTGTGCCGAAGACAATATGAGAGTTATGAACTTAACTACTCCTGCTCAATACTATCATATGCTACGTAAACAGGCACTTCAAGAAGAGAAAAAACCTGCTATCTTGATGTCACCAAAAAGCTTATTACGCCATCCAATGGCAACATCAAATACAGAGGAACTTGCTAACGGTAAGTTCATGCCATTTATCAGAGACGAAGAGGTTACAGGTAAAACCACTACTAAGCGTTTAGTAATCTGCTCAGGTAAGGTGTATTACGATTTGTTGAAATATCGTCAAGATAATAAGATTGAAAATGTAGCTATTGCACGATTAGAACAATTCTATCCATTCCCAGATCAAGATATTGCCGACCAGCTTGGTGATTTCTCTAAGGTGAAAGAAATTGTTTGGTGCCAAGAAGAACCAAAAAACATGGGCGCTTGGTTCTTTGTTGCTCCACGTATTCAGGAATTATTAAAGTCTGGACAAAAGTTAAGTTATGCTGGTCGAAAAGCATCCGCATCTCCTGCTGCTGGCCAGAAAAAGATTCATGAAACAGAACAGAATAAGCTTATTGAAGACGCTTTAGTATTATAAAAGCCAATCTGTTATCCAGATTCTAAGCTCGTTAGAATTTTCTAGCGAGCTTTTTTTTTACTTATTAGGCCCATTTTTTAAGATAAACTCTAGAACTAAAATAAATAATTACGATTTTAGTGCAGCTTTAACACCACCACCTACAAATCATAAAACACATTATAATTAATGGATTTAACCATTGAAAACATACTTTTAACAGGTTCTATACTTTTATTCATAAGTATAATTGCAGGTAAAACTTCGTATCGCTTCGGTGTGCCAACTTTGGTATTATTTCTTGTTGTTGGAATTTTAGCTGGTTCAGAAGGTATTGGTGGTATCCACTTTAATGACCCCAAAGTCGCTCAATTCATTGGGGTTGTTTCTCTTAATTTTATCCTTTTTTCTGGTGGGTTAGAAACAAGTTGGCCTTCCATAAAACCTGTTTTATGGCAAGGTATAGCCCTATCTACAATGGGTGTTTTACTAACTGCTGTTTCAATTGGAACCTTTATTTGGGCAATTACAGACTTTACTATTTATGAGGGTTTGTTACTTGGCGCTATTGTTTCATCTACAGATGCTGCTGCGGTTTTTTCTATTTTAAGAGCTAAAAGTTTAGCCCTCAAAACACGATTGCGGCCAACACTTGAGCTAGAAAGTGGTAGTAACGACCCAATGGCTTATGTACTTACCATTGCATTTCTTGGCCTTGTTGTAAACCCAAGTTTACCAGTTCTTTCAGTAGTTCCACTTTTCTTTAAACAAATGATTTTAGGTGGCATAACAGGCTTCCTTTTTGGATATCTTAGTAAATTCTTAATCAACAAAATTAAGCTCGATTTTGAAGGTCTTTATCCCGTTCTAGTGATAAGCTTAATGTTCTTCACATTTTCTGCAACCGATAGTATTGGCGGGAATGGATTTTTGGCCGTTTATTTATGTGCTGTATATCTAGGAAACCAAGATTTAATTCACAAAAAAGCCATCATTAAAATGTTTGATGGACTTGCTTGGTTAATGCAGATTGTTCTATTCCTTACGCTTGGGCTCCTTGTTTTTCCATCCGAAATTCTCCCTGTACTTGGTTTAGGAATCATGACTTCTTTATTCCTAATTTTGGTAGCTCGCCCAATAAGTGTTTTAATAAGTCTGCTTCCATTCAAAATGAAATTCCGCAGAAGAGCATACATATCTTGGGTAGGACTTAGAGGCGCAGTTCCTATTGTGTTTGCCACCTATCCTCTTATTGCGGGAATAGAGAAAGCGAATATGATTTTTAACATCGTATTCTTTGTTTCTGTTACCTCAATTATTATTCAAGGAACAAGCCTATCATGGATTGCAAAGCTTCTTCACGTATCCTTACCTGAAAAAGCCAAGCCTAAAAAGCCGTTAGATATTTTTCTTTCTGAAGATGCAAAAGCAGCCTTAGAGGAAATTCAAATTCCTGCAAACAGTCCTATTGTAGGGAAAAAGATAGTTGAGTTGAACTTTCCTAAAACAGCAATTATAGCGATGGTTAAACGAGATGACACTTTTATCACGCCATCAGGCTCTACGCTGCTTCAAGCTAACGATTTGCTAATGGTTCTTTCCGATACAAAAGAAGGCATAGATAAGGTTTACCATTGCCTTGATCTAGAACCGAGTTTATAGCTAATAATGTTTGTGGCTATCTGTTTTTCTAGTCATTACTTTTTTATCTTTGTAAGATGAATCGAATGATTAGATATAGCCTTTATTTAGTTTCTGTTATACTGTCTCTTCTGCTACAGCCATATGAATTAGCAGAAATGAAGTATGTTCAGAGCTCTGTGGTTGATAATCATACAGGTTCAGAATCTGGCACTTCTTTTTCAAAGTTAGAGAGTAATATTTACGCGTTATCTCTCATTGAAAGTACTGATATCGCAATTTCGCTATCAGAACTACCTAGTTGCACGAGTAATAACTTACAGAAAGAACAAGCCATTGCTAATCATCACTCAAGAAAGCTCTCTAAAAAGCATAAACTATATCTTTCCTCTCAGCTTAAGATAACACCTAGTTTAAGTAGCCAAGATATCGTTTACCCCTTTCACTATTTTTGGTGACAAGTTTTGTTTCGCAGCAATTAATGCTGCCTCACCACCTTAAACAAAACTTATAAAACCCGTACAGCTTAAATCTAAAGTTGTACGAAAATTTTACTCTCAATGATTGATTTAGAATCCGTCGTAATTGGAGTTGGACTGCTATTAGTATTTATTTGCCCACTCATTTACGTACAATTAAAACAAAAATTTAACATCAAAAAATATACTGAAATCTTTCAAGAAAAGGCTCGAAAACAACAATTAGACATCTCTGAGTTCGATATTTGGAATAACGGCTATGGTATTGGAATCGACAAAAAAGCTAATGTTCTACTTTATTATTGTTCTAAGACTGGAGAAGATGTTTTAAAGAAAGTTGATTTAACGAAAGTGATTAGTTGTAGATCTATCACAGAGCGAAAACCAATTCGAGCAAACTCTGCATCATCTAAAGTAACGCAAAGTTTAACTTTATCCTTGAAACTTAAAGACTCTAATGCACGCAATATAGATCTAGAGTTTTATAATATTAAATATCATACAGAACTCTACTTGGAACTTCCATTAATTGAAAAGTGGACTAAAATTATTAACCAAGCATTAAAGAATAAGTAAATTAAAGTTTAAGAGCGCTTTGCTTTTTTAAAAGTAAAGCGCTCTATTTTTTCCATCCTTTAGTATTTAAATAGTCATGAATTAACGATATTCTGGGAGTTCTCATTCTTAAACTTCCTTTTTATGACTATAAGAGCATTTCTATTATTCGCACTTTTTATTGTACTAGGCTGCCAAGAAAGCAGGGAAATTAGCTCTATAAATCCTGTTAACTGGCAAAAAAGAACTATAGACATTACAGGCCAATCTAATCTTATTACGGGAAGTTCTTATTTATCGGTGTATTCTGAAATTTACGAGCGTAGTGAAAGACTTACCTATGAACTTACCGTAACTGTGAGTATGCGAAATATTAGCTCCTCAGATTCCGTCTTTATTCTTAATGCCGAGTATTATGACACTAAAGGAGCGCTTATTAGAAGTTACTTCGATAATCCTATTTTCATTAAGCCTCTAGAAACGGTAGAAATCGTGATAGATGAAGATGATAATCACGGCGGAACGGGGGCAAATTTCATTTTTGAGTGGGCTACTCGAAATACTAATACTGAGCCCTTATTTGAAGCCGTTATGCTCTCTACATCGGGACAACAAGGAATTTCTTTCACAACACAAGGTGTAAAGAGATAATATCGTTTTCCGTTTAATTAGGTAGTAAATAATCTCATTTATTTGAATTATCTAGCTATCAATCTTGTTTGATATAATGAATACAAATAAACAAGGAGACGCATGAAAAACGCAATAGGCCTAGAAAGTAATAAAGCTGATACTTTAGCTAAAAAGCTAAATGAACTGTTAGCTAACTACTCTTTTTTCTATCAGAATACTCGAGGATATCACTGGAATATTAAAGGCGAAAAATTCTTCGAGCTTCATGTTAAATTTGAAGAACTCTATAATAACTTGTTGCTAAAAGTTGATGAGATTGCTGAGAGAATTTTAACCCTTGGCTATTCACCGGAATACAAATACTCAAGCTATCAAAAAATAGCTGAGATTAAGGAAAGCGAGAAAGTAACCGATGGTTATGATGCTGTACGCAATATCCTAGATTCTTTTAAAGTACTCATTTCTCTACAAAGAGAGCTCTTAGCTCTTGCTGCTGATGCAGATGATGAAGGTACAAATGCAATGATGAGCGATTATATCCGTGAACAAGAAAAACTCGTATGGATGTATTCAGCATTCTTAAATGAAGGTTAAAAGTTCTTCAAAAGCATTTTATCAATATGATAAACAAAAAAAGCCCGAGATATCTCGGGCTTTTTTATATCTAAAATGGATTAGAATATTACTTAATAAGCATCATTTTTCTTGTAAGAGATGCTCCTTCTGAAGTAGTTAAGCGATAGAAATACAATCCACTTGAAAGAGATGAAGCATCAAAGTTAATACTCTTCTCTCCTGCTGCTTCAACTTTATTTACTAGAGTAGCTACGTTTCGTCCTGTTATGTCAAATACTTGAAGTTTAACTTGAGTACGAACATTTAACGAGTAACTAATTACTGTTGTTGGATTGAATGGATTCGGGTAGTTCTGATTTAATGAAATAGAACTTGGTATTTCAGTAGCAATTTCATCCTCATTACTTACTGGTGTGCCGTACTGGAAACGAGTCCAAACTGGGTAATGATCTGAAGTAGTACTTAAATAACTTCCAACATAAAATGGGTTTTCAACACGTTCAGAGCCAACAATATATTCATCAGCTAGCTCAGACGTAATAATGATGTGATCAATCATAGAGATACTTGTATAAGAAGTGTTTCCATTCTCTTCAAGGCTCTTTGTAATCACAGTATATTCAGCATCGTCAACAAAGTTTTTATACGGAGAAGGTGAACCTTCGAGAGTTGAAGTGGTCACCAAATCGTTGTAATCGCCAAGAATAATTACATTATCGCGATCTCTGTTACTATCTAAGAATGCTTTTAACTGAGTTGACGCATTTAATCTTTGGTTATAATCAGACTCTGTTCCGAATGCTTTAGCATGAATTACATATGCATACACCTCTCTACTTTCGTCATTTAGTGTAGCATTGAAATGGAACTCTAATGGATAACGACCATTTGCCCAATCGGATTTTGTCATTCCTGAAGTAATTAAACTAGAATCCAATGAATCAATCACTGAGCGCTTAAAAAGAAACGCAGTGTTTTGAGTTTGTGAGCCGAAATTGGCCATAAACCCGCCATAATCTTCTAACTCACTCACTAATTGATTAAACTTGTTTACGTCAGATATTTCTGCGAGTGCATAAAGATCGGCATCCATTGTTGTGATTACCGTTTTAGCATTTTGAAGTTGTAAATCGTCATCTTCAGGGCCATTTCCATTACTTCCAAACCACTCTATGTTCCATGTAACCACATCAAGTGTGTTTATCATGTCAATGTCATCTCCAGGATAAGAAGTCTCTTCAACTCCTAAATCTTCTACGAAACGAGGAAGAAGTTGGAGATCTCCAGCAAATTTACCAATCACCCCTACTACACTAACAGGCTCAGTTGGTGCTGTTGCTCCAACAAGGTTCACATTGTTGTCAATTCTCAAAAACAATTCGCCAGAAGCATCATTCATGGTATAGTTAACATTCCCTTGAAAAACACCAGTATGAGCTACCGTTGCGTTTTTCACTTCAACTAATTGAGCTTCGTATGCGCCGGTTAAAATTTCAGCTATTGTTAATACTTCAGGCTCAATTTTCTTGTTTTCGGTATCAATAACTTGATATAGGATGTTGCTATCTTCTGGAGTTGAAGAAATCTGTAATAAGAAATCAGAATCGGCACCAGCAATAGGTTTGAACACACTTAGAGGACCTGTTACAGTTACAGAATCTCCAATGCTAGCCTCTGCATGTAGGGCTTCCCAATAAACGGCAATACCAGCTGTTGCGTCTTGCATGTAAAGCGGGCCACCTAGTTCGTTTGCAACAGTAACTCTACCGGTTACAGTAACTCTACTACCAAGAGGTAAATTTCTAGCATCAGCAATCGAAATTATATCTCCATCCTCAATTCCTTCACCAGCAAGATTTAAAGTAAAACTTGCTGCATTGTCAGCATTGCTCGTTATAACAATACTTCCTTCATCTTCTCCAGCCACAAAAGGCTCGTAAGTAACCGTCAAATCGGTAGATTCTCCAAATGCTAATGTTGAATCCGAAAGATTAGTTATTGAAAATGCTTGGCCTTGAATTTCTATCTTGCTAATTGATAAATCTGGAGTACCAATATTTTTAATGGCAAGTGTTACTGTTCTTGTTGTACCAACTAAGGTTTTTGGGAACGTAATGTCTTCGTCAGATGTTTTAGGGGCACCATCAACTGTAACAGCAATAGCAGCGTTTTCCTGAGCTTGAACAAAGTCTGTAATTCGGATGTCATCTATATTTAAACGGTCTGTGCCAGCAGCATGGATGAATTTAAATCGAATATTCCCTTCAACATCAACAGGAATAGTTTTGGTTTCAAGAGTAGTTGTAGCTGTTAACTCATCTCCTAAATCTGTCCAGGTATTACCTTGATCTGTAGAGTACTGAACTTGTAACGTGTTTCCAGTACTACTACCATAGTTAGCAAAACTAAAAGTTAGGTCTTCAGCACCATTTGCTTTATCAAAAAGCATGTAGATATTCCCTAGCTTAGGACTTCTACGATCCATACGTACACCTTGAGACCCATTGAACTTATCGTTGGAAAGACTACCTAATAAGGCATCTTCTAAGTACCAAGACCCAGTTTCTAAAGCGACAGAACCGCCACCATAAAAAGTTTTCTCGGCACCTTCAAAATCTTCGAAAAATTGGGCGTTTGCTAGTTGAACACTAATCAACGTAATACATAGTGTTAGTAGAGACAAGTATATTTTTTTCATAAAAACTTATTGATTGGATTATGCCTTAAGGTAAGACATTCATATTAAGAAAGAGTAAAATATCGACATTTATAATATCATTTAACGCTAAGTAATTGCATAATACTTAAAAGCTATGCTTTTCTTACAACTTACCAGCAACTACACTTAAACACCTTTTTTTTGAACGAAAAAAGGCATCAGAAACAAAATTTATTAGGTAAGGTTTGGTATAGTTTGGTATGGACAATAAGTTGCTGAATTGCGTTCGGTTTCATATAAGGTTACAGAATAGAGAATACTTCCACTCGAGGCGGCTGCCTCAACAGCATCTTTGAGTTCATAAAAAAAAGCTTTTACTAGATTTTCGGTAGATGGAATAATGCCCTTTAGAAATGGAATATCTAGATTTAAGTTTCTATGATCGCATGGCTCTGTAACTTTTTCTTCAATCACCTTATTAAGAACACTCAAGTCTATAACGAAACCTGTTTCTGAATCAGGTTCTCCAGCAACTGTAACCTCAATAGTATAATTATGGCCATGCCAATTAGGGTAATTACATTTGCCAAATGTTTTTTTATTCCACTCAGCAGACTTTGTTGGATTATTAAGCCGGTGTGCGGCATTAAAATGAGATTTACGTGTTACAAAAATCAAGATACTATTCCATTAATTGTTGAATTACTAAAACCACAAACATATTAACACGGTTCCAGTGAACCGAGTAAAAGTAACGCTGGCTACAATCAATTGTTAGATACTAAATTCTGATTTTAGCTACAAAAAGTATCCTAGTATGTTTACAAAAAAGAACCCCGATTCCTCGAGGTTCTCCTGTGATCAGCACACCTCACAAATTTGTGAGACGTATAATGAAGATTTTACTGCTTATTATTTGATAAGAGTCATCTTTTTAAGCAGAGACAGGTTGTTTCCTGTTAATCTATAAAGGTAAACTCCACTAGAAAGGCTGCTTGCATCGAATGTAACAGACGCCTCGCCAGCAGAAAACTGTTTGTTGTTAAGTAGTGTTGCAACTTCTCTTCCCAACATATCATAAACCTTCAAAGTAACTTTTTGTGTACTTGGTAAGCTGAAAGAAATGTTTGTAGTTGGGTTGAATGGATTTGGATAATTCTGATCTAACTTAATTGCTGTTGGAATAGAAGTGTTTCTATCATTCTCATTTGAAACAGCCACTTGAGATACATAACCGTGAGCATCTAATGCTGTCCAGTTTTGAATCCATAAGTTATTAGGAGCGAATGCACCCACATAGGTAGTTGCTGTAAAGAAATCTCCATCTACCGCTTTAACGGCTGAAGCGTCAAGTGCTGCTGAGCCAGTTTTTGGGCGAGGATCTAATCCCTTGCTATCAGCTGTACGGCTAATGCCAGTTAGCATTGGGTCAGCAACTCTGTTACCATTTTCTACATCACTTAAATAATCGCGAGTATGCTGTTGGTCGTCGCCTGCTGCAAACTCAGCAATAGTGTTACCAGCACCAAAACCGTACCATAAGTTATTCTCAAGTAATAAATCGCCATTTAATAATCTAGTCTTTGAATCAAAACCGCTTACTTTACCAGCTGCTTCAACTTCTATAGCTAAACCTGCATGGTCAGAAAAGATAGAGTTGTAAAACTCGCCACCAGTATTGTCTCTGAATAACAATAATTGCTTACCATCACCAGCATTAGGAGTAGCATTTTGGCCTGCCCCTAAGAAAGTAGCATTAACAACTACAGGGTGTGCAAATGGATCTGTATTTTCATTGCCAGTTGCACCATCCATCTCGCCTGCACGACCATAACCGTCGTTAACATTTCCTGGACTTTGAATTGCAAACCAAAACTGGTGGTTTCCTCTAAAGCCTTCATCCCAATCAAAAGCGTCATCTGTGTTAAAAGCACTTACCAAATACTTGGTATTTACCGTTCCACCAAAAAACTCAAATCCATCATCATTAGATGCAAATGACTCTACATATTCGATGGTTGTGCCTGAACCAACTCCACCCAAGGTTAAGCCTTGAATTTCGTTTCCAGCAACATCACCTACGTTGATTCCTGTATGACGAATAGATACATAACGGATAACACCTGAATTGTCGTCATCCGTTGAGCCACCATATAATGCATAGCTTTCTGGATTTGCAATCTCATTAATACCCTCAATTAATTTCGTACCGTCTTCAGTAGCGTTGTTTGTAGATGCCTTTCCTAACACTACTAAACCGCCCCATAATCCACGGTCCAATTCTGTTAAAGAACCAGCTAAATCATCCTCTACTGAAGTAAAAATAATCGGCTCTTCTGCAGTTCCTTCTGCAAAAATCTGAGCTCCTTGAGTTACTACTAAACCTGTAGCTTCGTTTCCGTCGCCTAGGTTTCCTTTAATTACTGTTCCAGCATCAATTGTTAATTTTGTACCTGGCTTTACAAATACCATTTCTGTAAGGATGTATACTTTATCCTTTGTCCATGTGTAATCTTGGCCTGCTACTAAATCTGCATTGGCTACATTTACTTCTGTTTGAGCAAAAGCACTCAAACTGAAAAATAGTGCAATTATCGTTAAGCTGTATCTTTTTAACATAATGTTAATTTTGATTTTTTTGGTTGTTTGATGATTAGTTTAGAATGAATACGAAAGGCCTAATGAGACCGATCTACCTTTGTTATAAGACTGATAGATATACTCGTCACTGCCATATTTTTGTGATAGTTTAATGTCAGGGTCGAGTAAGTTTTTAACTGAAAATTTAAGTTTTAAGCCATTTTTAAAGCTCTTGTTTGCAACCATATCAATGGTTGAATATGATCTCTCAAATACATCAGGAATAGCACCAAGAGCTACAGAATAAAGTCTATCACCAAATTTGTTGTAGCCAAGATTAACCGATACACCATTGGTAGACTTAAAGTATTCTAAATCAAAGTTTACGAGATATGGAGACTGTCCAACTAATGATCTATAGTCTTTTGCGTTAGGGTCGCTTGTACGGATATTGTATAGTTCATCTTCAGGAATAGATACTCTAGACTCAACGAAAGTAAAGTTACTTGAGAATGAGAAATTATTGAGGAGTGACGAAAAGCTGCCCAAGTTCTTTCTTAATTCGAACTCAATTCCATAAACTTTTGCTTCTTCAACATTTTCTACAGTCTGAGCTCTGTTGACATCTGTACGAACTACTCGTTCGATTGGATTTGTCATATCCTTGTGAAAGAGTGAAATTGCAACAATCTCAGATGAATTTGGAAACCACTCCCATCTTATATCAGAGTTTTTGATAAGCGTTCTCTTCAGCTCTGCATTTCCTGTGAAAATGAAGTCGCCAACAAATTCAAATGTTGTATAAGGTGCAAGCTCACGGAAAGTAGGTCGAGCAACAGTGTTTGTATAAGAAGCTCGGAGATTCATGTTTTCGTTAACACTAAAAATGGAGCTGATAGCAGGTAATAAATCTCTATTATTTAATCGACCTTCAACGAGTGTTGTATCTTCCGAAACAGTTCTTATCGTAGTATTTTCTTGCCTTACTCCACCAATAATTTTCAGTGAACTTGTGATAGGAAGTTCAAGCATTGCATAATACGCGTTGATATCTTGCTTGGCTGTGTATTGGTTTTTTGTATTGCTCGCATCTCTCAAAGTATTGCCAAAAATCGGTCTACCATTAGATGCTTCATCTACAATACCCATGTAATCGAAAAAGGAGTTTACATCATCTTTAAATTCAGTAAATCCTTTAGCACCTGTTGCATATTCAAATCTGCTTTCGTTGAAATCTCTGCTAATAACCTGACTGAAATACCCAACTTTAAGCTTTCCTTGTGTTCCAGATAAAGACATAAAAGGAATCGCATAATCAAGTATGTAGTTAGTATTGTCTTCCTCAAGATCTCTAAAGAATCGAGCTGGTTGTTGAATTACTCCATTTGATAATGAAAGAAACTCACCACCATTACCATCATCTTGGATTAAGTATGTTAGGAATCTTAAATCTGGCTCTTCTTGTGTATTATTGGCATATGAAGCTGTCCATTCAATCGTAGAGCCTAGAAAACCTTCTAAGTAATGTTTACCGTGTAATTGGTATGAATCTAGCTTACGTTCAATATATTGAATCACTGAAGATTGATAGATATCGTTTGGAGCTTCATCACTCCAAACACCGGTAATATTTCTACCGTTATCAATTCCACTTCGGGTGTTGATATAATTTGCAGATACTTTGTGGTTCTCACTCAATTTATATGAGACTTCAGCCAACAATCCCATATCAACACTTATTTCAGACTTAGAGTCTTTAAGGTCAAAGAGATTTGTAAGCCCACCAGATTCATCCAAGTTTCCAATCAACTGCCATCTACCTAAGGTTCCATTAGAATAACTTGAAGCCTTTCTACTGTATGATAGACTTGCCGAATAACCGAGTTTCTTACCAAACAACAGTGTTTGGTCGCCATAAGAAATATTTGCACTCGTATTGAGCGGCATGGTTCTAACAGAAGGCGCCATTTGGCTATTAAATGCATTCGAGAACTTGTCAAGGATAGCTGCTTTTTCTGGATCAAACCTTGCAGATGTGGCTGAAGGAAGCTCAAAATTAGGATCGCTTCTGAAATCATCAATCACAGAAGGAATTGACCTCATCCCATTATCGTATGCTAATAGATCGGTGCTACTTGAATTTGCTAAATATCCAGTTTTCCCAGTAGTTGAAGAATTGTAACCAGAGGAGAACGAATATGATAAGGTTCTTCTATCAGGAAATGCTTTGGTATTTACATCAACCAATCCTCCAGAAAAATTTCCTGGTTTATCTGGTGTGAAAGACTTGATGGTTACAATATTTTCCAACAGATTTGAAGGAAACATATCAAACTGAAAAGATTTTTTATCGGGGTCGGATGAAGGGAGTTCTACTCCATTAAGGTGCGAACTTGAATATCTATCACCTAAACCACGCACATAAATGTACTTTCCGCCTATTACAGAAGCTCCAACCACTTTTTTCATTACTCCGGCTGCATCACCTGCCCCCGATTTTGAAATACTTTCTGAGCTTATTGCATCACTAAAAGAAATAGATTTTTGTCGCTGACGAAGAAGCCCTGCTTCATTATTAAGAACTGCTTCTGCAGTTACTGTAATTTCACCAAGCAATTCCGTTTCTGGTGCTAGCGCCAAATCTAGAGAAGTAATTTCTCCTGATTTAATTTCAACGCCAGTAACTCTTTGTTTTTGGTAAGAAATATAGCTTACAACAAGTACGTAAATACCTGGCTCTATATTTTTAACGGAGTAAACTCCATCTATATCGGAAGCCGCGCCTTTAACAGTACCTTCAACAAATACACTGGCGCCAATGATGGCTTCTCCAGTAGATTCATCTACAATAGTTCCTGTTAAGCTTCCCTTTTCTTGCGCCATTGCGGCTGTGCTGAATACGGCCGCAATAAATAATATTAGGATTGTTTTTATTCTCACTGCTGTGCTGATTTATTTTGAGTTTGTATCTTTTTTTTAGATTACAAACCAAAATTACAGCACCAGCTTTGCGCTAAGGTTATGCAGTAGTTATGCTTTTGTTACCGGTCTATTACGGTAACATTACCAACCTTCCTGAGAGTATTATAAACGATGTTTTTTATTTATCGTCCTTATTATCAGAATCACTTTCTTCTTTTGGTAAATCAGAAGATTCTTTTTTCTCTTCTTCTTTTGATTCTTCTACCGCCTCACTGATTATTTCAACATTTTCAGCTACTTCTTTTACTGGCTCATTTTTTCCGTTAGTATAAGCTTCATACGTAGTTTGAGTAGCAAAAGGTCGTTTACCAATCAATCGCTCTAAATCAGCTTGGAATAGAATTTCTTTCTCAAGTAACTCTTTTGCCAAAATCTCTAGCTCCTCTTTCTTATCACTGAGTAGCTCTTTGGTTCTGGCGTAAGCATCTTCAATTATTTTCTTAACCTCTTCATCAATAATCCTTGCGGTATCTTCAGAATATGGTTTAGAGAAATTGTACTCACTTTGTTTAGGGTCATAGAATGAAATGTTTCCAATCTTCTCATTCATTCCATAAATAGTAACAATGCTATAAGCAACTTTAGTAACACGTTCTAAATCACTCAATGCGCCAGTAGAAATCTTACCAAAAATAATTTCCTCTGCAGCTCTACCACCTAGTGTCATGCACATTTCATCAATCAGTTGTTCAGTTTGGTATAAGAACTGCTCTTTTGGTAGATATTGAGCATATCCAAGAGCTGCTAAACCTCTAGGCACAATAGAAACTTTTACCAACGGGTCAGCATGTTCTAGATACCAGCCAGCAACAGCATGTCCTGCTTCGTGATAAGCCACAATCTTTTTCTCTTCAGGAGAAATGATTTTATTCTTTTTCTCAAGCCCACCAATTACACGATCAATAGCATCTTGGAAGTCACTAAGATCAACGGCTGTTTTGTTTTTACGAGCTGCAATCAAGGCTGCTTCATTACAAACATTTGCGATTTCAGCGCCAGCAAATCCAGGAGTTTGTGCAGATAATTTCTTTGGATCCACATCCTTGTGCAACTTCAATGGTTTCAAGTGAACTTTGAAAATTGCTTCTCTACCAACAATATCAGGCTTATCAATGCTAATTTGTCGATCAAAACGACCAGGTCTTAATAGAGCACTGTCTAAAACATCAGGTCTGTTTGTAGCTGCAAGAATGATTACCCCAGAATCTGTTGCAAAACCATCCATTTCTACAAGAAGAGAGTTTAATGTATTCTCTCTTTCATCGTTAGAACCTGGCATTTGGCCTTTTCCACGAGAACGTCCAATTGCATCAATTTCATCAATAAAGACAATACATGGAGCTTTTTCTTTGGCTTGTTTAAATAAGTCGCGAACACGAGCTGCACCAACACCCACAAACATTTCCACGAAATCTGAACCAGAAAGTGAAAAGAAAGGCACACCAGCTTCTCCTGCAACAGCTTTAGCTAAAAGAGTTTTACCTGTACCAGGAGGGCCTACTAATAACGCCCCTTTAGGAATTTTACCACCAAGGTTGGTGAATTTTCCTGGCTTGTTTAGGAAATCTACAATCTCTTTTACTTCTTCTTTAGCTTCCTCTAAACCAGCAACATCCTTGAATGTAATTTTTGTATCCGTTTGTTGATTATATAGAGCCGCTTTATTCTTCCCGATATTTAAAACCTGTTGACCTGGATTCATTTTTCTTAGGATGAACACATAGAATCCAATTCCAAAGCCAATCATAATTAACCACAAGAATACACCACTAAACCAATCTTCTTCAATTCTTACCTCATACTCAACATTGTGTTCATCTAGAATAGGACGAATATCGTCACCAGGAAGCATGGTGGTATTAAAATTTTTGAAACTCTGAGTTTCACTTAAGCTAAATCTATCCTCTTCACTTGGTTCAGGTGCTGCAATTACCCCGTCCGATACAGCCTTATCATTATACTCGCCATAAATATTTATGCCATTCTTAACAATAATTTCAGAAACATATCCTTTCTCAACATACTCTAAGAATTTACTGTATTTGATGGTTGTAGAACTTTGTACACCGCTATAAATAAACTGTGCAATAAGTAATGCAAACAGTATGGCTAAAAATCCCCATGTTGGAAATTTTGGACTAGCTCCGCCTGGTTTTCCTCCCTTAGGAATCTTAATCTTCTTTTCGGGATTGTTTTTCTTCTCGGGTGTTGTTTTTTTCTCGGCCATTTAATTATCTAAAGCTTTGGAACAGTGTAATATAATATTCGATCGGTCAATTTTTAAATATCCTTAAGATATGAACAAATAAATGTCAAAAATTGTGCCAATAACATTTTTATGACAAATCATCAAAATTGAGCACTTCACCTTCTGCCGTTTGCATTGCCATTCCTTCATCTTCAGGAACCATGCGACCGATTACCACAAAGTCGTTAAATTTCTCAATTAAAGATTCTACATCTTTTTCTGGTAACGTGAACATTAATTCTAAGTCCTCTCCACCAAATAGAGCATACCTATCTACATCTTCTTCCATTTCATCAGCAACAGCACGTGTTTCCGCTGCAATTGGAAGAGCTGCTTGGTAAAGATACACTCCAGTTTTAGAAGCGTTACAAAGTTCTGTTATTTCGCTAATCAAACCTTGTGTAATATCAATCATGGCTGATGGAACAATCTTATGCTCTGCGAGAGCATGTATTACATCTTGACGAGCCGTAGGCACTAATTGTCTTTTTATAACAAATTCATAATCACCTAAATCTGGTTGAACGTTTTCGTTACCATGCTCTTCCCAGAACTTCTTTTCGCGAGTTAAAATCCGCAATCCAGCCAATGCAGAACCTAAATCACCAGTTACACAAATAGCGTCTCCAACACTAGCTCCACTCCTATAGGTGATTAGATCTTCAGCCACTTTACCATAAACAGTAACTGTAATTACGATATTTGCATGATTCGCTGTTAAATCTCCACCAACAACTTCTAATTCATATTCTTTTCCAGCCGCATAGATACCAGCATATAAATCCTGAATCATTTGGGCAGATTGTCGGTTCGGGACAGCCAAATTGACAAGAACGGAAGTCGGTGTCCCATTCATGGCTAAGATATCGCTTATTGCTGCACTAATAATCTTATAACCTAAATGTTGAAATGGCGTGTAAGTGAGATCAAAGTGAACACCTTCAACATAAGAGTCTGAACTCAACAAAGTATGTTGGCCATTTTCACCAGTTAGTACAGCGGCATCATCGCCAATACCTAAAACTGTATTGTTGTGTTTAAAAGAATCGTAATTCTTGATTTGAGATAGTAGACCATTACGGCCTACACTTTGAATGGTCTTGAAGTCTTGTGTCATAATGTAATATAAATAAAAAAGGCAGCCATGCTAAGCATGGTTGCCTTAAAGATACATAAAAGAAGAGAGTCTAGTTTTCGTTCTTTGTAGAATAATTTACTCTTAAAGCACTAGCCTGTTTCAATTCTTCTTGAACATCGGTTAAAACTCCAAACTCAGAGTCTTTATCTACTCTTAAAGAAACAATCATACGAGGTTCTTCAAGAAGTTTATCATACATCAACTTACGAATTGAGGCTATATCAGAAACAATAGCGTCATCAATTTGAATTTTATCTTCACCTAATTGATTATTATCCAATTTTTCAGGCCCGATATAGATATACGATACCAAACGTTTTTCTTCAATCTTTTCAATGTTACCAGCCTCGGTTAAGTCAATTCTTACTTTCAAAGTAACTTCACGAAGAACGGTAGTTACCATGAAGAAGAAAAGGAGCATAAAAACCACATCGGGCATTGCTGATGTAGGTATTTCTTGCTTAGAGCCGGCTTGTTTTTTCTTAAAATGAGCCATTTCTTATTCCTTATCCGGTTCTGCGATTGAGATTTTCTTTGGATACATATCAGCTATAGCCTTACGTTGTTCTGAGTCAGAACCTAACTTGTCAAATGTTTTACCGTAATTAGCCAACGAAGCTTCGTCTCTAAGTTCCTTATAAGCACCCATTACTTCATCAAGCATATCAATATAAATACTATACGGTGTTTCACGAACAGTTTTAATTGATACAATTGCTTTCAATGGACTTTCAGCGAGAGTTTCATCTCTCTCTGGATTTTTTATAAAGTCTTTGAGCGTCTGCTTTACGTCCACCAATTGTACTGGTTGTTCATCCATAAGTACAAAACCCTGTGCGTTAACCAAGATATTCATCATGTTACGCTGTTTAACAGGTGGTGGTGGAGTATCATCAGTGAGAGGTGGCGGCAGAACTAATCCAATCCCTGTATCCACATTAATTGTAGTGGTTACTAGGAAGAAGATGAGCAATAGAAATGCAATATCCGCCATAGACGAACCATTGATCTCTGCCGCATCTCTTTTTGGTTTCTTTAATAGCATAATCGCTTAATTAAAACTTAAATGTTCCGCGTAAGCCAGAAAATACAATGGCTACAGCCATTGTTCCCATCATAAATGCAGCAGCCATAACCGCAGCCTTTACGATATCCTCAAGCACTAGATAGCTAATTCCGAAAGCTACAAATGGTATCGCCATAATAGCGATACGCTTGAAATCTTGCTTACCTTGCGCCATACTTTTGATTGCTGAAATAATCATGGATAATACTCCAAGACCAATCAACACTGCCGCGCCAATAACTGCAATCTGAACAATCATATTGTCTCCTAATTAAATGTTATTGGTTATTATTATGCGTCAGCTTCAGAAGAACTAGCAGCAGGAGCTACAAGAGGCTTACCAGCCTTTAGTAAAATGATTGAATCGATTAAAGTAATTGAACTTTCTTCCATTTCTGCAATTAAGCGGTCAATTTTAGAAACGCAATAGTTGTAACCAATTTGAAGAATAATACCTGCAATCAAACCACCAGCAGTAGTTAAAAGGGCAGTTTTAATACCACCAGCTACTACACTAGGAGAGATATCGTTTGCAGCCTGAATATCATCAAATGCAGCGATCATACCAATTACTGTACCGAGGAATCCAAAAAGTGGTGCAATTGCAATAAATAGTGACAACCAAATTAAGCCTCTTTCAAGGAAACTCATTTCAATTGAACCATAAGCTGAAATTGCTTTCTCAGCGGCGTCAATACCTTCATCAGCACGCATAAGACCAGCTTGGAATACAGAAGCTACTGGACCACGAGTAGAAGCACATAATTCTTCAGCAGCACTGATGCCACCTTCTTGTAATGCTTCTTGCACGTTCACAATAAACTTACGTGTATTAATGTCTGCAAGGTTAAGGGTTATAATTCTTTCTAAGAAAATAGCCAGCCCAAGAATAAGTGTAACCAATACAGGCCACATATATCCGCCGTCATTTCCTTCATTGAATTTCTGAACAATTAGATTAAAAAAGCCTTCGTCTCCACCGGCTTGTAATAGAAAAAGAGCAATCGACGATGCCATGTTCACTCCGATAATGATTTAATGTTAGTGTCTAAGATTAGTGATGCGAAAGGATAGGTCATTTTAAAGTAAATGTCAAAGCACTGTAGCTCATAAAAATTAAGTTTAAGTAAACAATAAGTACATTTATTTATTGATTTTTATTTCAGGAGTGTTTAAGAACACCTTTCTAAAAAATTGCATTTACTACAATTTTAAAGGTATGAATTGCAGGTCTGTCTCTTACTGTTCTACCATCGTAAGTAAAGTTAAGTCTTATTAAATCACTCATTCTATAGTTGCCTCCTAACGACCAAAGCACATTTGTACCCTTGCCGGTACCATCTGTTAACTCAAAAATACCATAGCTTGAAGACTCCCCGTTTACGCTCGCATTTCGTATCTCCAGAAGAGAATTTGCTTGAATTTTTTTTAGTAAAAAAAACCGATTTGAATTTCTGATTTTATAAATTTTTGCATCTACAGGACTTAAAGTGCTTTTATCTTTTTTATTAGCATAGGAAAAACTAAAACCTGTGCGCCACGACCTATTTATTGTAGCATTTAAGCCAGGCTCTATATTATACGAGAGAATATCATAATTTCGTGAGCTTAGAGTACTACTTTCGCTATTATTTATACTTTTTGATAATAGAATTGTTGATTGAATTCTGCTGGTTAGCTTCCACTCGCCATCAATTGCTAACGATTCATTATATATGGAAAGAATTTCACTACTTCTTCGGTTCATATTTCTAAGCTGATTATATCTTATTGCTAACTCAGCTCTATCATATTCAGGAAGTATGTCTAATTCTTTTTCCCAAGCCAACCTTCCCTGTATAGTATTAGCTTCATTTCTGAAGGTGTTGAGCTTTATTAGATACACATCGGATAGTTGATCTGTAGTTGAGTTCTCACTTACATCAATTCTAGATTTCAGGTTAATTTGGCGAAGGAAAAAGCCCATACCCTCTTCTCCACTCAAAAAACCAAATGGTTTAATCTCATTTCTCAACCTGACATTTAAGTCAACAACTGGGAATAATTCATCTGATGGAAGCAATTGCCGCAAGTAAATCCCTTCATTTGGGCTCAGTTCTGGAAAAAACTCATCGATTTGTTGAATACCATCTTCATTTAAATCATCCCAGATATACTGTCCTAACTCTGGGCCAACTTCTATATAGCTCTCTTGATATAAAGCTTGTCGTTTTGTATTCACTTCATATAAAAACTCTCCACTCCAGTTTTCTGATACGGATGAATAGTTCGTATTAGATCTAATAAGAATACTTTTTTGATTTGGGTTGTTGGAAGCAGCTTGAAATCTATCATCAACATTTTTAGTTCGAAGTTGAACCTGATTCTTTGTACTTACATAGTTACTTGGCTCGAAATTGAATAATAGCTTCTGCGTTATTGCTTCAGACTCATTTTTTAGAGCATTATTGAGTACTCCCATCTGCCTTCTGTAAGCAAGTGAATAATCGATTCGGAAACTACCTAAATTATAGGAAAGGCCTGGGCCAATATCGTAAAATGAGAAGGCATCGGCATTTAGGGAGTCTGTAGTTTGGCTCCTTTCAATCTTCTTTTCCTGTTCTGCATATATATAAGGTGTAATGGAAGCTTTACCCATCTTCAAAATCTTGCTCAAATTAAGCGCTTGCCTAAACCAACTCCCTTCTTGGGCAACATTATCATCTTGGCTGGTTACCCAATCTTGATTATAGTTAAGTTGAAGCTTCCCCTCTTCCGCACTCATTATTTGAGCTCCTTGCCGTTGGCTCTTAAAACCATTTCGTTCTATGAATCCGTATTCACCTCCAATATTTGTCACATCAGACAAATCCAATCCTAAAGACGCTTCGTTAATCACTTCTTTAGAGTCTTCAGTGTTATTGATATTCCATTTTCTATCAAACTCAACATCTCTTGTTCGTTCAAAATATTCAAATTCCTTGCCGCTATACCTTCTGCTGATACTGGCACTTAACTTACCGAAGTCTGTTTGTGCTTTTTCGATTTCTAGACCACCCGTATATGCGATGTCAATATTGTCATTATCATCTAATGACGAAAACCGGTTTTTATCAAAGTCACTTATAGCCCACTCTCCATAGAGTTTTGTGTTTTTGGAGATTAGATACGAGCTTTTAAATGCCGCCATCTGTTGTTTTTGAGGAGCTGGAAGTTTCCGAAAAGAAATATAATCGCCATTATCTGGCCCTACCCATTCATAAATTATTCCATTTACAGACGAACCCACTCTGCGATAACTACCATTACCCTCTTCCACTTTTGAAAACTTAACTTTATATAATGCATCACTTGCACCAGGAGCATTAACATATATAGAATAGGTTTGCGCATTGTAAACAGTGTCTCTTAAAGCATAAAGCACGTTTTCATCTTCATCAGAATCATCATAAATCTCGGCTCCTGAGACTAGGGCATTGTCAACATTATCACCTACAGCTTTTAACACGTCAATATCGGCCTCGGAAAGGGTTTGCTGAGAAAGTAAATCGTTTCCATCGGCTTGGCGGATTACCGTTGCGCCAAATGCTAGTTTTCCGTCAAAAAAAGTATCTCCACCTTCGGCAGCAACCAGTGTGCGATTAAAATTTTGGTCAATATATTCGTATTCAATGGTGATTCTTGTCTCATCTTTAATCAACAAATTATTGGTGAAGTTGACTTCTCCCAAACCATAATCGATAACATATTCGTTTTCTTCACCGCGCTGAACTTCCTTTCCATTTATATATACACGTTCCGTTCCGGCAAGTATAATCACAAACTGCTCATTTTCGTTACCAGTTAACCTGTAAGGCCCTTGTACTCCGTCTTGGCCCTGAAACTTTATACTTTTATACACTCCCCTTACCACAGAAACAGCTCCACCATAATCCCCAGCTTTAGATGAATTGTAGCCAGCAGCTCCCTGCAACCTTCTGTTTAGTTTAGCGAACTCACTTTGTTCAAACTTAACATCAACATCACCCATTTGTAATTTTGTTGTGGGAGATTGTAGTTGAATAAAAACACGGTCAAATTCCCGAAGATTTTGAGTGGTACCATCTGGTTGAATTGGAATACTTCGATCGGTGAGAGCAGCTTCTATAGTGATATCATCTGTTAGATTACCAGAAAGCTCGAAATTTAGCCCGCTTTCTAGGGCGAAATCTTGGTTGGTACCAACTACAATCCCACGGCTTAAACTACCACTTTGGTTGAGATCAGAATCTGAGAAGGAATTCTGTGTTTGGTTTAATAAAATCGCATTAGCAAGCGAATCTTGGTTTAGGCTAAACTTCGAGGAGTCAAATAAAGGAATTGAACTCTCTGCAAACGATTTCCGAATAGCATACGGTAAAGTCTTGAATTGAATAAATACCGTATCAATATCAGAGAAACTGAAATTATCCGAATCATTGAGGATTAGGTTACCACCTGCCGATTGGTACTCCCAATTTGAAATTGGAATTACACCTTGATTACTTTTTAGGCTGATTGTCTCAGGAATAATCCATTCGCCGATATAGTACGCTGAATCTACCTTAACAGGAGAAATAGAGCGTGTTCCCTCAACAATTTGTTGTCCATACGAAGTGGAAACATAGAAAAGACTCTGGCTTAATAAAGCCAGAGTCAAAATATGCCAATTCTTTTTAGATAACGCCTTCAGAATATCAAAGGTTGGGTTTAATTTACTAAAGGCTAAAGCTTTCCTGAATTAGGGTCAACTTTTAGCGCAACTTAAACTCAGCTAAACCTTCTCTTAAAAAAGTAGTGAACTTCTCTTCTTTGGTATAGCCTAAGATCTGATCGATTACTCTTTCGTTAACAGGGTCGTATATAACATAAGTAGGGAGAGCAATATTACCTGTCAGTTCAAATTGAATTTGTTGATTGTCTTGAGCATCAGTGCCACCGTCAGTATAGAGCTTTACTAATACCATATCGCTAAAATACTCTTGTACTTCAGCCAGCGGGAAAACATTGCTTTCCATAGCTCGGCAATTGGTACAAGTGTAGCCTGTAAAATCAATAAATACAGGTTTTCCTGCTTCAATGGCAGCTTGCTTTGAAGCTTCAAAATCTTCACTCCAACCTTCATCTGCTGATGCACTAGCGCCACCACCTACTCCAATAGAAGCGACTAAGCTTACATCGGTTGGCTGTTTTGGAGGAAGCCATGCATCCCAAATTCCTAAAGAAGATCCCAATAAACCTGGAATTAAATAAAAGCTAAACAGTAAAAATGGCATCGCAAGAATCATTCTTCCAGTAGAAATTTGTTCAGGCTTTGACTCATGCTTTAGAGCAATAAATCCTAGTACATAAAATCCAGCTATCAAGAAGATTACAATCCAAGCCGCAATAGTAAACGGACGAGATATAACTCCCCATTGCCATACTAAATCTGCATTCGAAATAAATTTAAATGCTGCGGCTAATTCAACAAAACCGAGTAGAACTTTCACTACGTTCATCCACGAACCACTTTTCGGAAGTGATTCTAACCAATTTGGGAACATTGCAAATAATACAAAAGGGCTTGCGAATGCTGCAGAGAAACCTATCATCCCTAAAATTGGATAAAACCATTCTCCCCCAACAGTAGCCGTAAATACAGCGCCAACAAACGGAGCCGTACACGAGAATGAGACCGCGCTTATGGTCATTGCCATGAATAAAATCCCAACAATACCTGAGCTCTCATTACTTTTTCTGTTCAAGAAATTTGTAAGCTGATGCGGAAGTTGTAACTCATACATTCCAAGCAAACTTAGAGCAAAAGCAACGAGTACGAATGCAATAATTAGATTTACAAATGGATTTGAGGCAAAATTCTGGGCACCCGTTGCACCTAAAAGAGAGGCTAAAACAACACCTAAAATGGTAAATGTGGCAACAATGGCTATACCAAATATAACAGCTTGGCCAATTCCTTTCTTATTTCCCTCTTGTTTTGAGAAATAGGAAACGGTTAAGGGAATCATTGGAAAAACACAGGGTGTTAACAATGCAGCAAACCCAGCTAAAATTGCAATCCACATAAATGAGAAAATTCCTTCGCTACCTAAACTGCTTTTTGAAGTCTGAGGAACTTTATCTGAGGAACTTCCAATATCTGTATTGTCATTTCCCCCTATCGCACCTTCATAAATAACATCTGCATTACCGTCAACACTAACGGTAGCTATAATAGATTTCTTTTTGGGAGGCAAACACACTCTATCATCACAGACTTGGTAATGGACTTCAATATCTAGATGCTGTGCACCTAAACTATCTTTTTTAACCGCTACTGGAATATTGAATGTTGCTTTGGTAGAATGCCAACCTAGTTCTGCCTCAAAATTAGGATCGTATTCGATATCTGCTTGGCTTTCACTTACATCACCAGCAAGTACAAAATTTGATGATTTAGCTGAAAACTTAGTGGGGTATGGCCCGGCATCTGGGGCGTTAAGTACTGAGTATAGATGCCATTTCCCTTCAATTGAAGCGTCAATAGTAATAGTAAAAACTTCACCCGCTTTAACCACCTCTGGAGAGTCGGTTATATTAAATTTTATTGGGTCGGGAATCTGAGCGTAAATAAAAAATGGGGATAACACCGCAAAGATGATCCCCATTAATGATGTCTTAAATAATTTCATCGAAAGTTTGGTTAATTAATAATTGCCTTAGTCGGCCTTAACTACCCAGAACTTTACTGTAGGTTTTAAGTCTCCGACTAAATTGATAGTGGCGGTGTATTCACCAAGAGTCTTAACATCTTCATTGAGAGAAATGTTTCTTCTATCAACAATTATTTCACGCTCAGCTAAAGCTTCAGCAAGTTGTATATTTGTTACCGTACCGTGGATTTTATCGTCTTCTCCAGTGGTAACAGAGATAGTAACAGAAGTAGCTTCTAAAAGTTTTGCTAATTCTTTTGCTTCTTTAACTGTTAATTTTGCGCGTTCTGCTGCTTGTGCCATTCTCAATTCAAGCTCAGCGATAGCGCCTTTAGTTGCCATAACGGCTTTAGCTTGAGGAATTAAATAATTACGCCCGTAACCATCTTTCACATCAACAAGCTCACCCGCTTGTCCTAACTTTTCAATATCTGTTTTAAGTATAACTTTCATGACTGGTACTCTTTATTATCGAAGGTTTTCTGCTACGTAAGGAATCAAGCTTAGGAAACGAGCTCTTTTAATAGCTACGTTAAGCTGACGTTGATGCTTAGCACTGGTTCCAGTTACACGACGAGGAAGAATTTTTCCTTGATCGTTGGTAAAACGAAGTAGAGTTTCAACATCTTTGTAGTCGATGTATTCTACTCCAGCTTTTGTAAATTTGCATTGCTTAACTTTGCGAATGCTTTTCTTTGGATGTGATGGATTCTTAATCATAATAAATTCTTTTTAGTGATGAATGGTTAGTCGTCAGACTTGGCTACTTCTTCCTCATCTTCTACAACAGAGAAAATGCTTGGAACTTCATTCTTTTTCTGCAATTCGCGATGGCGAAGCATTTTAGCATCATATTTCAGAGCTAAATGACGTAACACATCATCATCAATGCGTAAAACGCGGTCAATTTTAGCAATAGCTTCAGCAGGTGCTGTAAAGTACATGTTTACATAATAGCCATTGCTTTTTTTGTCGATATTGTAAGCGAATGGACGTAAACCCCACTCATCAACTTCTTCAATTTCTCCGCCGTTGGTAGTAATCAAAGTGTTTACTCTTTCAACTGCTTCTTTGTATTTATCCTCTTCCAGAACTGGATTTAGGATATACGTGAATTCGTAATAATTCTTTTTCATAGTATGTATTTGTTTCTGTGGATGTTTTCAACTTGGAAAACAGTTGCCTATGCACTTTGCACAAACAACAGAAGGTGCCAAAAATACGGTATTATTTCCTTGAATCCAACATTAAGAGTGCGCTTTCAGTCGCTTATTTATTCTTCTTCAAGCTTACTTGGCAATGGGATTTGAAAAATCTTAAATAAACCTACTTTTGCTTAATTAAAACCTTTATTCGCTCTCGTAAAAAAATAATTAGGGGATTAACATCTCTCTACCATCATAAGTATGTAATCTAATTTATACTTTATATATACATTAAAAATCCCTGATTAATGATTTTGAGACTTCCCTTTTCCCCAAACTCGTACCATACAGGCCAAAACCTCTTTAAAATCAGAGAATTGAAACTTTTCTTAAATCTTATTTTTGGAAAAACACCAACCCGAAAGTTTTTTCAGGTTATTACCAATCTCTGTTTGCGTTAAAGGCTCACTCATAATTATAATATTCAGAATTCAACAATTTCATAATAAAACATAAGAATACCGGACATACACTATCTCTATTTAGACAATTACAATTTGAAAGCGCTTTTTTAAACAAAGCAATTAGCAAAGCATCAGTAAACGATGTTTACTCGCTCAGTATCGACAAATTTCACCATCACTTTAAAATAGTAGTGGTTTACAATGTTTTAACTTAATTATTTACATCAATACTCGATATCCTTTTTAAGTAGCGAGCCAATTATTATTTTAAACCAAAAAAATAAATTCATCTAATTCTCGTGAGTCTACAATTTTTTTCATCAAGAACTCGACTGATACTAGCACCTGTATTTATTCTATTATTTTCAAATGTTGCATTTGCTGCTGAAGGGGCGAGCCATGGCATAAGTGGAGGCTCTCTAAGTTTATTATGGGTTCTTCCTTTTGCTGGGATATTACTTTCTATCGCATTATTCCCTTTACTTGCAGAGGATTTTTGGCATCATCATTTTGGAAAAATATCTGCTGCTTGGGCATCGCTTCTTCTTATTCCGATGATTATCAGTTTTGGCTTTGATGCAACCTTATATGAAGTACTGCACTCTTATTTATTAGAATACTTTCCTTTCATCATTCTATTATTGGCTCTTTTTACCGTTTCTGGCGGGGTACGTATTAAAGGTTATCTAATTGGAACACCTATTGTAAACACCTCATTTTTACTTGCGGGTACTATCTTAGCAAGTTGGATGGGAACTACTGGAGCTGCAATGCTTCTAATTCGCCCGATGTTGAGAGCTAACGCTTGGCGTGCAAAGAAAGTCCACATGGTGATTTTCTTCATATTCTTGGTTGCAAACGTAGGTGGCTCACTAACTCCTCTGGGCGATCCTCCCTTATTCTTAGGTTTCCTACAAGGAGTAGATTTTTTCTGGACAACCTCACACCTCTTTTGGGAAATGAGCTTTGTAGTGGTTGTGTTACTAACTATTTATTACTTCTGGGATAAAACATTATTCAAAAAGGAAACAAATCGTCCTCCAGAAGATGATGGGTCAGAATCTATCGGTATTGAAGGTGGATTCAATCTGATACTTCTTCTAGGTGTTATTGGTGCGGTTCTTTTCTCAGGCCTTGCCAATCTTGGCGAATTCTCGGTATATGGAGTTCATGTGGCTTATGCAAACTTAGTTAGAGATATAGCTCTTCTATTTATAACATGGTTAAGTTGGCATTTCACCTCCAAACAAAGTCGTGCAGCAAACGGATTTAACTGGTTCCCTATTCAAGAGGTTGCAAAATTATTTGCTGGAATTTTCATAACCATTATTGCACCTATTGCAATGCTTAAGGCTGCCAACGATGGTGAAGGTGCTTTGCAATTTGTTAATCATGCCGTTTTTAATAATGGCGAACCTGATAACCAAATGTTCTTCTGGATTACGGGTTTACTCTCAGCATTTTTAGATAATGCCCCAACTTATTTGGTATTCTTTAATGCTGCTGGAGGAGATGCCGCTCATTTAATGACGGATATGAGCCACACCCTAATGGCCATCTCAACCGGTGCTGTATTCTTTGGAGCACTTACTTATATTGGTAACGCACCCAATTTTATGGTAAAATCTATTGCTGAACAGAATGGTGTAAACATGCCAAGTTTCGGTGCTTATATGATGTGGTCTTTTGGTATTTTAGTACCAACATATCTGATTGTAACTTACTTATTCATTTAGTGAACATACCTTTTTATAAATCATCTTTTTTAAAGGGAGCTACTTTTTTGTCGCTCCTTTTTTTTACCAGCTCGCTTTTTGCTCAAACTAAAGTTGTTACCGACTCAACGAGTTTTGCGTTTTTACCTGCCATAGCTTACAACAGCGATTATGGATTTATGGTTGGAGGTATCGTAAATCGCTTCCACTACAGGAAGGATAGTAGCCCATTTTACTCATTTATAAATATCTCGGGAATCATCTCCACTGGAGGCCTAGCTTCTGGTTCAATCTCTTACGATAAGCCAAGTTTTTTAAATACAAAGCTTCGTTTTGTTAGTGAAGTTTATGCATCTCGCTTTTTTGAAGATCCATACTTTGGAATTGGTAGCTATCAAAAAATTCCAAACTCAACTAGCATCAAGGGTCCGCTCTATAACTTCAAATCTATCTCAACAGGATTTGATATTACCTTACGCTATCCACTCAAAACCTACTCATCAGGGAAACAACTAGATGTATTGGCTATTCTAAACTTCAATTATGAAACGCCTTGGGATAATGATTCGAGTAGATTGATAACTCAGCAACAACCGTTGGGGTATACGGGAGGCCATACAGTAACGCTTGGCTCTGGCTTTATTTGGGAAGGCAGAAATAGCGAGTTCCGTCCAACAAAAGGACAATACGCCCAGAGTTCGATAGAAGTTGGACAAAACTGGTATGGAAGTAATTACAACTCCACCATATTGAGAGCGGATGCTCGTAATTACATCTCTTTTTTCTTAATTCGTGAAATTACTCTCGCCAATCGAATCTACCTCAAGCACACCTCTGGTGAAGTTCCTTATTGGGATTTGGCCTATGCTGGCGATGAAGAAACTCTAAGAGGATATCCAGCACGGCGCTTTTTAGATGACAACGCCATTATTCTAAATACAGAACTCAGAACTTGGCTATTTAGAATAAACGCCCTTGATGCCGATTTTGGTGGAACTCTATTCTTCGATTTAGGGAGAACTTTCCCTAATGGAGAATCCCTGCAATCCGTTTCCGAAGACCTTAAATACTCCTTTGGCTTTGGTGGAACTAGCTCTTTTTTCACTCCCGATTTTGTTCTCCGAACGGATTTTGGTTTCTCCGAAGAAGGAATGGGCGTTTATTTTACCGCTGGTTATATGTTTTAGACACGATTTAGCTATAAGTATATTTTATTTGTATCTATACAAGTATATATACTAATGAGGTAAACCCTAACTAAATTTTTGTTATAAATAAATTTTTATTTCTAATCGCTACAGTTAGTCTATTAATAATTGGCATCTCCTTTTTTAGTACTAGCGCAGAGGCTTTTGAATCAGGTTCGTGTCACTATCATCCAGGACAAGTATGTGAATACTATTCCGAATGGACGATTGGTGAGGAAAACTATGGAAGTTGCACCACCCATAAACCTGACGATCAATTACCTGGGGGCTAAATAACTTTTAACCTAAGCAGAGATTCCAAATCTCTGCTTAAATCTTATTTATAAGTCGCGATTTTATTTTCTAATCCTCTTCAGCATATTCTTAAACTGTTCTAAAACAGATACCAATGAATTTATAAAGTACGACAAAAACAATCTTCCGATTACTAAAGGAACCGTACTTGTACCAGAAGATTCACTATATGGGCCACTTTATATTGAAGTGGATGAAAACAACCTTTTCCTGTATGACAGCCAAAAAACTATGCCTATTTCTGTCTTTAACAAACAAAATGGTGAGTTTTCGCATAGTTTTGGAAAGGCTGGGCGTGGGCCTGGCGAAGTAGTGTATCTAGGTAATATTGAATTAACAGAACAAGAGTCGATAATCCTATTTGATGCTCAGAATCTAAAAGTAGTAGAATATGAAAAAGATAAACGTTCCATCTTTATTGACGAGTTTAAGTTTAAACCCTTGGGTTTTGCGCTCCAGTTTAGGATGTTGGATGACTCATTGTTCGTGAGTAGCGGTCTAATTGGGGATAGAATGTTAGCTATATATAATTCTAAAGGTGAATTTGTTAGAGATTTTGGAACACTTAAAGGTGATACCTTAGAAACTGTTTCTGTTCGGCAACATGTGTACAGAAAATCGGTTGCCGTTAATAAAGATGAAGCTAAATTAGCCGTAGGTTACTTATACACTGATTTACTAGAAATTTATGATTTTGATGAACATAAATTAGCCACTAAAACAGGTCCTCTTAATGAATCGCCTATTTATACCATTCAGGATACTAGAATGGCTAAGGTTGATGATACCCGCTTAAATTACCTTTCTATAAAGTCTACAGATAAATATATCTATGCCTTATTTCATGGAAATAAAATTTCCGAACGCTCTGACAATGTTGGTAACATCGTTCATATTTTTGATTGGGATGGAAAGTTTATTAAAGCTCTTAAATTTGATGAATATCTTTTTGATATAGCAGTAGACGATCAAAACTTATTTGGCTTATCATTTTCCCCAAATTATTCAATTCTAAAATATGAGCTTTAGGATTGAACCAACTCACCCTTCCATCTATATGGAAAGCTCGTTTATACCCAAAAATAAACTAAACCAAATCCACCCACTATCCAGCAGTAGTAAGCAAAGTAATGAAACCCACTTTTCTTAAGAATAACAATGAGATATTTAAGAGCGAAGTATCCTGATATGAATGCTGTAAAGAAGCCAACAACCAAACTCATAACCTGAGCGCTTTCGATACCTGTTTCCATCAATTCTAGGATTTGGAGTAACATTGCTCCCCCGATTACAGGGATTACCATTAGGAAAGAGAAATTCGCAGCATCTTCTCTTTTCACACCTAAATATAAAGTTGTTGAAATGGTAGAACCTGAACGGCTAATTCCCGGAATCATCGCACAAGCTTGTGCAAGTCCAATCAAAATACTTTTGCCCAAAGTTACTTTTCCTTCTGTATGCTTAGCAAACTTGGTTAAGAAAAGTATAAAACCTGTAACCACTAACATCACAGAAACCAAAAATGGGCTTCCGAAAATTGTTTCAACTTTGTCTTTGAGAGTGAACCCCACAACCATTGCAGGAATCATGCTCAAAATAATGTAGCCAATAAGTTTAATTTGGGGGTCAGACGCCTTTTCTTTGGGAGAAACTACGAAATTTGCACCAGACTTTATCAGACTCCATAGCAACTCACGGTAGTAAATCAAAATGCTACAAAGTGTGCCAAAATGAACTACTATCTCAAATGTAAGCCCCGTTTCGTCACCCGTTCCTAAAAAATATTCGCCCAAAGCAAGGTGGCCAGAGCTACTAATTGGTAAAAATTCAGTAAGACCTTGTAAAAGTCCTAATAAAAAAGATTGTAAAATATCCATGTGTTATATTTAGAGGCTTTTTGAAGGCAAGAAATTAATCATATCATAGAGAAAATTATAACGGAATATTAGAAATATGAGTGAAGTTGCTGTAGACATGACCGCGTTAGGCGAAAAGATTGAAAAAAGTAGCCTATTTATTGAGGATATCAGGAAAGAATTGGACAAAGTGATTATTGGCCAGCATTATATGATTGATCGCTTAATGATCGGTTTGCTTACCAATGGCCACGTTTTGCTAGAAGGCGTACCTGGTTTGGCTAAAACTTTAACAGTCTCATCGTTGGCTACCGTTCTAAATACAGATTTCCAGCGCATACAGTTTACTCCTGATCTTTTACCTGCCGATTTGATTGGTACTCTCATCTACAATCAAAAAGAAGCCGAGTTTTTAGTTAAAAAAGGGCCCATTTTTGCGAACATCATTCTCGCAGATGAGATTAACCGCTCGCCTGCTAAAGTTCAAAGTGCGCTTCTCGAAGCCATGCAAGAGAAACAAGTAACTATTGGCGAAACCACATTCAAACTAGAAGAACCTTTCTTAGTACTTGCTACTCAAAACCCTGTTGAGCAAGAAGGAACTTATCCACTTCCAGAAGCTCAAGTCGATCGTTTTATGCTGAAGCTTAAAATCGGCTACCCTACTGAGGTTGAGGAAATGGAAATTATGCGCCGAATGGCAAGAACAGGTCCAAAACCTACTCTTAACACCGTTGTTACCGTAGACAAAATTATGGAAGCGCGTTCTGTAATCAATGAAATTTACATGGATGAGAAAGTTGAGAAATACATTATTGATTTAGTATTTGCTACACGAAAGCCAGCCAATTACGGATTAAAGGATTTGGAAGAGCTCATAGGCTTTGGAGGCTCGCCTCGTGCAACCATCAACTTAAACCTTGCAGCGCGTGCACAGGCATTTATGGAGCACAGAGCGTACGTTACGCCAGAGGATGTTCGAACTATTGCAATGGATGTTCTTCGCCATAGAATCATCCCAACCTTTGAAGCCGAAGCGGAAGACATTACGGCTGAAGATATCATAGAAAAAATTATGGGTTCTGTTCAAGTACCATAGTCTAATTTAGATATTATTTTATTATAGAAATGAAAAAGGAAGCTCTTGTAGCTTCCTTTTTTTGTGGGTTTTTGTACTGGGGCAGAACAAAAAGTCCAAATAGTTAGAATCCTTTCTGCCTATTTTATCAACGTCATTTTCCTTACTATTTCTTGATTATCAACTCGAAGCTTGTACAAGTACATGCCGTTGGCTAGCTTTGAGGCATCGAAACGAATGGTTTGTTTTCCTGCTGGGACGTTTCCATTCACAAGTGTTTCTACTTCTCTACCCAAAGCATCATATACTTTCAACGAAACAGTTGAGGGGTAAGGTAGCTCGAACTGGATATTAGTGGATGGATTAAACGGGTTCGGGTAGTTCTGATATAACCTAAAACCGGAAGGAACACTTGTTTTCGGCTCATTGGACGTAATTTCCGCTGACGTATCCCCGAAGGCAAAACCGTTTATCACCCCTCCTTTTAATTCGTAGGTTAACCCGGTGTCGTATTCGTATTTATGAAAGATGCCAAATTCTTTGGTCCATTCGGCATAAGCTCTAAGGTCATTTTCCTTGACATCTCGACTATGAGAGGTGCTATCCAAGGAAACGTAGTATTCTGTCACAAATACATCGTAAATAATATTTGCACCAAAGTTTTTTCCAAATACTTCACGTATTTCAGTAGTCCGTCTCACTGCCAGTTCATATTCAAATTCCTTATTCAGAACAATCCAAGGTACTCCCTGTACATTATAAGCATCATAAATCATCCAGGGTTCATCGTTAGCTTCCCACCAGCCGGTGCCATACACATTCCGCGAGGTATCTACGATGAATTGATGTATAAACGGATCAGCTCCTTTCGCCTCCACCGAATACCACACCGAGCCAGCTGCATCTACCGAATCCTGCACCAACGTAATTTTACTGTCCAGAAGTTTGTTATCCATTGAATCTTTCACACTGTAAACCAGCACATCCCCATCCTTGTAGGGAAAATAATCCTTTTGCACTTCGGAAGGTGGCGGAGGGGTATATACCGTAGTGTCCCCGAATACCTCCCCATCTAACACGGCTCCTTTTAGTACATTCCTGTTGCCTCCTTCATAGTCAAAAGTACGCAGCAAGCCAAATCGGTAAGACCAAGTCAATCCGGCTCCTCCCACTCCCGAAGTAGAGGTACTGCCATGGGCATAATAGTAATCCACTACTGTTAATGTATCTTCTTTTCCAAAAGTGGTAAAATGTTGACTGTCCCTTTTAATGCCTATCTCAAATCTTTCTAAATACTGGTTTTCCTGAAACCATGGTTCACCAATCTTCGCCTGTTGGTCAAACAACTTACGGTTTTCTGCCTCATAGAAATAGTTTGAATAGATAGTGCCTGTGCTGTCAACAAAATACTGTTGTTCGTAAAGAAAGGGGCTTAAATACCTTTTTCCGTCCTGCCCGGTACTGTCCAAAGTGATTTCCAGTTTTGTGTCTTCTATATAATACCCGTCAAAGTCATAAACCGAGTAGACCAGAATATCTCCTTTTTGGTAAGGAAAGAAGGGCGTGTTTGTGGAGTCTTGAGCAAGAAGCTTAGATCCAAAAAGGGTTAGAAATACAGGAAGCACTATGTATAACTTTTTAACCATGAAGTTAAGAAACCGCATTATTTGATTATTCGCAAATACTATTTTAAGCAAGTACCTATTTATAAACGTTATATATCATCCAAATTTGCAACATTTACGCGGCATACTTCTCTCAAAATTTATGTCGCCTATTCTAAATAGTCGGTGATATTGGTAAAGGGATGAAGGCAAGTAGCTCTCCCTTGTCTTCTATAAAGATGATTCTGTTCTATCGCCAGAGTGATTCCCATTTATTAGACCCTGTGACCTTTGGAATTTCGCAGTGGAGCTACGCAACGAGAGTAAAATGGAAGGATAAATTGATTGCGAGAACGGTGTAACGCCCACAGTAGTGACCTGCTCCATACTTGGAGAGTTTCAATCCAAATAACCCCTTTCATCTAAACTATTGCGCAAAAAAAAGCCCTCACAAATTAATGTGAGGGCTTTAGTATTAAGTACTAAACCAATTTAGTCTTTTTTCTTAGCTGCTTTTTCAGCGGCGTCCGCTTTTTCTTCAGCTTCCATTTTGTCTTTTAGAGCTTGTAGGCCAGACATTTCACCTAGTGTTGGTGCACCAGTTTCAATGTTTGCATCTTCAGCTTTTTTCTTAGCTGCTTTTGCTTTTTTCTGATCTTTGTCTAATTGACTAAGAGATATGTTTTTTCCAGCTTCGTCAAAGTCGAGAACGAATGCTTCAACTTTATCGCCTTCTTTAAACTCAGGCTCAACAGCTTTTCCTAAGCTTAGGAATGCTACAGCGCCTAATGGCAATTTAACGAAAGCACCTTTGTCGGTTGATTTAACAACTTCACCTTCAACAGTAGTACCAGGAAGATATTCTCTAGCATATTGTTCCCAAGGGTTTTCTTGAACTTGCTTATGACCAAGAGTAATACGACGGTTTTCGAAGTCAACACCAAGAATCACAACTTCGATTTCTTGATCTTTCTTAACGATTTCGTTCGGATGCTCTACTTTGTCAGTCCAGCTAAGGTCAGAAACGTGAATTAAACCATCAATACCTGGCTCTAGTTCAACAAATACACCAAAGTTGGTAAGGTTACGAATAACACCATTGTGTTTTGAACCAACAGGATATCTTTCTAGGATGTCTGCCCAAGGATCTTCAGTTAATTGTTTTACACCAAGAGAAATTTTCTTCTCGTCTTCGTTGATGTTAAGAACAATACATTCTACAACATCATCTTTCTGTACTAATTGAGATGGATGCTTGATGTGTTGAGTCCAAGACATTTCAGAAATGTGAATAAGACCTTCAACACCTTTTTCTAGCTCAATAAATGCACCGTAATCAGCAATAGAAACTACACGGCCCTGAACTTTCATGCCTTCAGGATATTTTGTGTGAATTTCTTCCCACGGATGTGGTTGTAATTGCTTAAGACCAAGAGACACTCTTTTGCTTCTTTCGTCAAAGTCGATAACAGCAACGTTCATACGTTGGTCTAATTGAACGATTTCGCTTGGATTGTCAACACGTCCCCAAGAAAGGTCGGTAATGTGAAGAAGACCATCTACGCCACCAAGATCGATGAATACACCGAAGTCTGTGATGTTTTTAACGGCACCTTCAAGAACTTGACCAGCTTCAATAGTGTCAAGAATTTGCTCACGTTGCTCTTCAAGATCAGACTCGATAAGCGCTCTGTGAGATACAACAACATTTTCTGCTGCCATGTTAAGCTTAACAACTTGGAATTCCATTGTACGGCCAACATAAGCATCGAAGTCGCGAACTGGGCGAACATCAATTTGAGAACCAGGAAGGAACGCATCGATACCGAATACATCCACAACCATACCACCTTTAATACGGCGTTTAATAAGACCTTCAATAATCTCACCTGAAATATGAGCAGCTTCAATTTTTTCCCAAGCAAGCAAGATGTCTGCTTTACGACGAGAAAGAATTAATTGGCCATCTTTATCTTCAACGCGATCAAGGAAAACGTCTACTTGATCGCCAGGAGCCATGCTCTCTAGGAATGCTGAAGGGAATTCATTAACAGGAATAATGCCTTCAGATTTGAAACCGATATCGATAACAACATATTTCTCATCGATAGAAACTACACGACCGCTAACAATTTCTTTTTCTTCAATTTCATTTAGGGTGTTTTCATATAACCCCATCATTTCATTGTACTCATCTAAGGTGTATTCATCAGACGGCCCTTGTAGTTGGTCGTATGTATAAACTTCACCTTCAACTTCACCGTTAAAAACGTGAGTCAATGTTTCTTCTTTTTTCTCTTCTGCTGTTTGCTCAACAACTTCTTCGGTAGTTTCTTCTACCGTTTCGGCTACGGCAGTTTCTTCAGTCTCGGTTTCTTGTTTGTTTAAATCTTCAGTCATTATAAAATTAGTTAATGGATTACCTCACCATTGACTTTCAATAGTGGGATAAGGTTATTATTTAGTTTAAAGTCCCTTGTCAATCACGCTTTGTGCGTGCTGAATTATCTGTGCTACTTGCTCTTCAAATGTTAAACCAGATGTATTAATAAGAATTGCATCCTCTGCTTGTTTTAAAGGATCCGCCTTTCTCGATGAATCAACTTCATCTCTACTGGCAATATTTGCTTTTACTTCTTCAATAGTAGATTCAATACCGTTGGCTTTCAACTCGGCTAGTCTTCTTTTGGCTCTTTCATTTAAGTCAGCAACCATAAAAAATTTAAGCTCCGCATTTGGGAAAACCGCAGTACCAAGATCTCTTCCGTCTGCAATATAGATTCCAGTTGCAACTTGCTTGTGCATCAAAGCATTAATAAACGCTCTAACTTCAGGCATTGAGGCAACTTCACTTACTGCATTCGAAACCTCCATTTCGCGAATCTTTTCAGAAACGGACTCGCCATTGAGCGAGACATGGAATTTTTTTTCTTTGAAATAAAAAGAGATATCACTTTCTTTCAGGAGTTCAAGGAACGATGCTCTGTTACGACTAGTACTCAAATAAACTAACGTTGCTACTCGATACAGTGCTCCAGAATCCAGAAATTGGATTTGAAGTTGCTCGGCAACAGCCCTAGCAGTTGAACTTTTTCCTGACCCAGCGGGCCCATCTATTACTATTATCATATCAGAAAGGTTAAATTAAAATTATTACCGTAAATATTCAATCAAAAGTTGAATAATGTTTTAGTAACCCGTAATTTTGGGAACTAAAGAAATTTCGATAATTAAGCGACTATAAGTCATGCCACAAACAAAACAAGCAATCAAACGTGTTCGCCAAGCGGAGAAGAAGAAACTTCAAAACCGAACTCGCAAGTCAAAAATGAGAACGCTCATCAAAAATGTGCGCGAGGCTTCTGATAAAACTCAAGCTGAAGCTCTATTAAAAGAGGCTGTTTCTTACATTGACAAAATGAGCCTTAAAGGTATCATACACGCTAATAACGCTGCTCGTAAAAAAGCTAGCCTTACAAAGTTTGTAAACTCATTATAAGAGATTCTACGTTATGGCCAACTCTCAATCTAGAGCACTATTAGTAATCTTAGATGGATTCGGGTTGGCTGTAGATCCTTCCGTCAGCGCAATCGATAAAGCAAATAAACCCTTTATCGATTCCCTTTTTAAGACCTATCCCAACACCCACCTTTTAGCAAGTGGCGACAATGTTGGCTTACCTGATGGTCAATTTGGGAACTCTGAAGTTGGACACCTTAACATTGGAGCTGGGCGTATTGTGCGTCAAGAACTCTCTAGAATTAACCTTTCTATTAAAGAAGGCGATTTTTTCACGAACAGTGTTTTCCTCGAAGCTCTTGAAAAAGCTAAGAAGAAAAATAAAATCCATCTTTTCGGTCTTTTTTCGGATGGTGGCGTTCATAGCTATAACGAGCATCTATATGCATTACTTGAACTTTGCAAACAGCATGGTATTGAGAATGTATACGTACATGCACTTACTGATGGCCGTGATACTGCCCCAACAGGTGGGAAAAAGTATGCTCAAGAATTCAATGCTAAAGCATCCGAGATAGGTGTTGGTAAAATTGCATCTATCATTGGCCGCTATTACGCTATGGATAGAGACAACCGCTGGGAACGTGTTCAATTAGCTTATAACCTTCTCGTTAACGGAAAAGGCGAGACATTCTCTTCTAGTGATGATGCTTTCGACGCATCTTACGCTGCAGGGTTAACAGACGAGTTCATCAAACCTATCCTTTTAGACTCTTCTGCGGAATCTAGAATTTCTAAAGATGACACCGTTATCTTTTTCAACATCCGTGGAGATCGTGCCAGAGAAATTACACGCGCACTTACAGAGCAGGATTTCTCAGAATTTGATGTTAAACCAAATCTGAACCTTCACTATGTAACCTTTACTTCTTACGATGCTACATTTACTCATGTTCATGTAGCGTACCCCCCACAAGACCTAGTTAATACCTTAGGAGAATGGGTAAGCAAAAAAGGAAAGAAACAGTTTCGTATAGCAGAAACCGAAAAGTATCCGCATGTAACTTATTTCTTTAATGGCGGAGTAGAAATTCCGAATGAAGGTGAAGACCGCTTAGTAATTCCTAGCCCAAAGGTTGCAACTTACGATTTACAACCTGAAATGAATGCAGAGCAAGTTGCTACAGCACTTTGCGAAAAACTTTCTTCTGAAAAATACGACCTAGTTATCCTCAATTTTGCCAATCCTGATATGGTTGGACACACCGGCATTATGGAAGCTGCTGTAAAAGCTGTAGAAGCCATTGACACACAGCTAAAACGTGTTATTGAAACTGCCAACGCGCACGGATATACTTCTCTTATAATTGCAGATCACGGTAATGCTGACTGCATGATTAAACCTGATGGAAGTCCTCATACCGCGCACACAACTGCTCCAGTTCCCGCAATAATTGTTAATCATCCAGACAAAATTGAGATGCATCCTGGGATTTTAGCCGACGTTGCCCCTACTCTTCTTAAGTTCATGGGAATTGAACAACCTGCCGAAATGACCGGCAAAGCACTTTTTTAATCTTTTCTACAGTCATTTTGCTTGCAATTACTTAGTCTGCCTGCTACATTCGTTCTTAAATGAACTAAAGTAGTGGTAGGCTCGTTTTTTGCATAGAGTTACCAAATTTTCACAGACAAGGACTTACCATCATGGAGGGTAATTTTTCAAGTAAAGTCAGAGACGTTATTCAGTTTAGCCGAGAAGAAGCTTTACGATTAGGTCATGACTATATAGGCACTGAACATTTGATTTTAGGCATTGTCCGCCTCGGAGATGGTGTAGCTGTGCGTATACTTAAGAATTTAGATTGCGATTTATTTAAACTAAAAAAGACTATTGAAGATACAGTACGTGGTACTGGAGGATCAGTAACAGTTGGTAATATTCCGCTCACCAAACAAGCTGAAAAGGTTTTACGCATCACTTATTTAGAAGCTAAACTTTATAAAAGCGATACTATTGGTACTGAGCATTTATTACTCTCTTTACTTAGAGATGATGAAAATATTGCCGCTCAGATTCTCCAACAGTTCAGTGTATCGTACGATGCAGTTCGTGAAGAGCTTGATTTAATTATCTCAGGTAAAGCGCGTGAAGATCATGACGACGCCTCTTCTGTTTCTGCTAGTACATCATCTTCAAAAGGTTCAACCGGATCTGGAAGCACAAGGGAAAAGAAAATGGAAAAATCTAAAACTCCTGTTCTCGATAATTTTGGAAGCGACCTTACTCAAATGGCTGAAGAAGGTAAACTTGACCCCATTATTGGTAGAGACAAAGAAATTGAACGAGTGGCTCAAGTACTTAGCCGCCGTAAAAAGAATAACCCCGTTTTAATTGGTGAACCAGGTGTTGGGAAAACCGCAATTGCTGAAGGTTTAGCTGCGCGCATTGTTCAACGAAAAGTATCTCGTGTGTTATACGACAAACGTGTAATATCTTTGGATTTAGCATCCTTAGTTGCTGGCACAAAATATCGTGGACAATTTGAAGAACGTATGAAAGCGGTAATGACGGAGCTCGAAAAAACCGATGACGTTATTCTCTTTATTGACGAACTCCATACAATTGTTGGTGCTGGTGGTGCGAGTGGTTCTTTAGATGCTTCAAATATGCTTAAGCCAGCTCTTGCTAGAGGTGATATACAAGCTATTGGAGCAACTACCTTAAATGAATATCGCCAATTCATCGAAAAGGATGGCGCACTGGAACGTCGTTTCCAAAAAATTATGGTAGACCCCACTTCGGCTGAAGAAACCGTTGAGATATTAAAGCAAATCAAATCCAAGTACGAAAAGCATCACAGTGTACGATACACCGATGAGGCAATAGAAGCCTGCGTTAAGCTTACGGATAGATATGTAACAGATCACTTTTTACCAGATAAAGCCATCGATGCTTTAGATGAAGCTGGCGCTCGAGTTCACCTTTCTAATATTACAGTTCCAAAACATATTATTGAATTGGAAAATGAAATTGAGGCCACCAGTATTGAGAAAAACAATATGGTTAAAAAGCAACGCTTTGAAGAAGCTGCACGACTAAGAGATACTGAAAAACGTTTAATCGAAGATTTAGAAATTTCTCAAAAAGAATGGGAAAAAGAATCTGAGAGTATACTTTTTGATGTTGTTGAAGACGATGTTGCATCTGTAATCGCAATGATGAGCGGTGTTCCTGTAAATAAGATAAGCCAGAACGAAGGCCAAAAACTCCTGAAGATGAAAGAAAGTCTTTCCGGAAAAGTTATAGGTCAAGAAGAAGCTATCTTAAAGCTTACTAAAGCTATTCAGCGAACTCGTGCAGGCTTAAAAGATCCATCGCGTCCTATTGGCTCATTTATCTTTCTTGGCCCTACTGGTGTCGGTAAAACAGAAATGGGAAAAGTACTTGCTAAATATCTTTTTGATAAAGACGACGCACTTATTCGCATTGACATGAGCGAGTACATGGAAAAATTCTCCGTTTCTCGTTTAGTTGGAGCACCTCCTGGATATGTTGGTTATGAAGAAGGTGGAATTTTAACCGAGAAAGTTCGTCGCAAACCATACAGCGTAGTTCTACTCGATGAGATTGAAAAAGCACACCCTGATGTATTTAACATTCTACTTCAAGTTCTAGATGATGGAATCTTGACTGATAGTTTAGGTAGAAGAGTTGATTTCAGAAATACCATTATTATCATGACATCAAACATTGGTGCCAGAGATATTAAAAACATGGGTAAGGGCATTGGGTTTGCCGATGTTAACGAAACAACGTTCGATTATGCGAAAATGAAGTCAACCATTCAGGATGCTTTGAAAAAAGTATTTAATCCTGAGTTTTTGAACCGAATTGACGACGTAATCACCTTCAAGCCCCTTGAAAAGTCCGATATTTTCCAAATTATAGATATCGTTTGCGAAGAGTTATTCGGTCGCATTCGTGAAATTGGTTACGATATCGAGATTACTAAAGGTGCGAAAGAATTCATCACTGATAAAGGCTTCGACCCTAAATATGGTGCGCGACCGCTTAAGAGAGCTATTCAGAAATACGTTGAAGACCCTCTTGCTGAAGCACTCCTTGAAGAGAAAAGAGAACTCGGTTCTACCATTAAGATAAAAATGAATAAATCTAGAGATGATTTATCTTTTGATTGGGTAAAACCTTCTCCGAATAAAATAGTAAAGAAAGAAGAATCTACTAGTAATAGTGAGGAATCCTCGCAAGAGCAAGACGCTTCAGAAGAAGCAAAAGAAGTTTAATTGGGAAGCCCCATTTTAATAGATGGGGCTTTTTTTTGTATTTAGAAAGACGCTCTAACTTTCAAATCTTTGCTGTACCCTTTTAGTACATAATTAAATCTTCCTACTCTTTCTAGGGTTGGCTCTGTTAATTCAACTATTGAGCTAGAATATGCACCTCTTACAACTTTCCGTGCACCAATATTTACAGCATGTAGTTCCACATTCGTTATGCTATTCCCTTTCAAATCTCCAGTTAAAGCAATAATAGTTTTGTCAGATGAGCTGTAGTTCGCAAAATGAACTGGACTTCTAAAACTAGAACTTCCAATTCGTTTACCTGTTAGTACGTTATACACAGCAGCTCTTGAATTTGAATACACTGTTAGAGTACTACCTGAACCATATAAATTCACTCCTACAATCTCTTGGTCAAAAGATACGCTGTTAATTTTATTACCGTAACGATCTACAATAACAACTTCGTCATCTGTACCTTCCTTTCCTGTGGCAATAGCAATGAACTCTCCAGATTCTGAAACTTTAACGGTTCGAATTACTCGACTATCACTATAAAAAATATCCGATTCACTTTGGTTTAACCCAATAACCTTAGCTCTTGAACCCGATTTCCCATTCGCCATAACTTTAGGGTTATAGAGAACAATTGTTTTACCGTTTGCATCTGCTGCAACTTCTGAAATAGCCTCGCCATCTTTGCTTTGCGTACTATTCGAAATACTTCTCACTACTTTACCAAATGAGTCGTACACCAAGAAATTTGCAATATTTTCACGAACAATAAAGCCACCATTTTTTAGGGCGTACGTTTTTAAAGAAGGATCAGATTGATCTGGAGTATTGTAAATACCTGTAGTTATCACTTTTCCGTCAACATCTTTCAAAGTAATGGCCTTATCTAAAACTTCAGCTTTTAGAATTTTATTAGACGATGGAGCGCTAGTAACTTTTAAAGATTGGCTTTTTACAGCTGTGGTAAACAATACTAATAGAAAAATAGAGCGGAAAAATTTCATGCGAGAACTTAGATTTTAAAAATGTGCTTAAAGAACGGGATTTTTAAAGATTATTTCTCGATTTAGTCTCTCTTTTTTGCATAAACTGCTATCTTATAGGAAATATTAAAAATTAGGTTTATGAAATATCATCTTATTACAGGTGGATGTGGCTTTGTTGGTCGTAACTTTGTTAAACGCATTCACAGTACAACGAACGACACAGTCCTATTTATCGACGATTTATCAGTTGGTACTCACCCTTCTACTTGGCTTCCCGAAGGCACTCCTTCTAGGCTTGAAAATGGTTTAGAGTATTTTGGTGCTGATGAGCGAATGATTTTCCTTAAGCAAGATGCGCGCTATTTTATCCGACAGATGCTTGATGATCAACAGTACATTCACAAAACCTACGGTTTAGATGTGCATTCTTTCGCAGATGTATTTCATTTTGCAGCCATTGTAGGTGGACGCGCAAAAATTGATGGCGATCCCATGATGGTTGCACTCGATCTTTCTATTGATGCAGAATTTTTCCTTTGGGTTTGCCGCCAAAAACCTGAGCGTGTTTTATATCCAAGTTCAAGCGCAGCGTACCCAGTTGATTTACAGACTGAGAGCGACGCGATTGCCTTAAGCGAGAGTGACATCGACTTTACTAAGATGGGGCAGCCTGACATGACCTACGGCTGGTCTAAGCTTACTGGAGAGTATTTAGCTCACATTGCATCTAAATATTATGGCCTTTCAGTAACTTGTATCCGTCCGTTCTCAGGTTATGGCGAAGACCAAGACCTTTCATACCCAGTTCCTGCTATTGCACGCCGTGCAGCTTTAAAAGAAAATCCATTTGAAGTTTGGGGAACAGGAAAGCAAGGTAGAGATTTCGTTCACATTGATGACGTAATTGATTGTACGCTTTTGGCGATGGAGCATATTACCGATGGTAGCGCCATTAATATTGGTAGTGGTAAATTAACTTCGTTCTTAGAAATCATCGAAGTATTTACCTCTTTTGCTGGATATAAACCAGCCATTAAGACTTTACTCGACAAACCTGTTGGTGTACATGCTCGCTATGGTAATATGGATTATGTAAGCAAACGCCTTGACTGGAAACCAAAAATTTCCATTGAAGAAGGTATGCGTAGAGTCTACGATGTTGCTGTAAAAAAGTACACCTAAATTATGGCTAAAATAGTTTGCTTCGGCCCTGGACCTAAGTTTAAAGGTGGTATTTCTAATTATAATACATCTTTAGCTAAAACTTTGGATAAGAATCCAGATAACGATGTTCATATCGTTTCATGGACTAATCAATACCCTGCAATTATACCGAGGGAGTTCGTAGATAAAACAAGCTCCTCAGATTTTCTTGAAGGCACGAGAATTCAGGTCGCATATCTCACAAACTATAATAATCCATTAAGCTGGAAAAAAACTGCTCGATACATAAAGTCCCTTTCGCCAGATAAAGTAATTTTTCAATGGGCAATTTCCATCCAAGGGTTGCCAATGGGGAATATTGCAAAATGGCTTAAAAGGCATACCAATGCTGAGATTATTTTTGATTTACATTTTGTGATTCAAAAAGAAGGAAGCACTATTGACGAGCGCTTTACCAAAATGGGGATTAAACATGCCGATACTTATATCGCACATGCCTACAAAACGGTTGAAGAGCTAAAAGTTCTATTCCCCAACAAAAAGCTTGCTGTAAATGAAACGGGAGAGCGTTCCCAAAACGATGCTACAACTGTAATTAAGTTATTCCATCCCGTTTATGATTTGTATCAGCCTGACCCAAATTTTGATATACAAGCATTTAAGAAGGAACTCGGACTAAAAAAACATGTGTTCTTTTATTTTGGGTTTATTAGGAAGTACAAAGGCCTACACAATGCCATTCACGCATTCAAAAAAGTAGCAGAAGTTCGGGATGATGTATCTTTCTTGATTTGTGGAGAAGAATTTTGGGCGACACTCGATACTTCCAAATTCTCAACCAAATTGAAACGCGGTTTATTTGCCATCGCTCAAAAACTCTTTCTCAAGAATAAAGAAAGCGAACAAGATTACAGGCCACTTTCTTTAGTTGCTGAACTAGGTTTACAAGAAAGCGTTATAGTAAAAAGTGAATTCATTCCTAATGAAGACGTTCACAAATATTTCCAAACTGCTGATTGTAGTATCCTATTTTACCTCACAGCAACACCGTCTGGTGTAGAATCGCTTACTTATAATTTCAAACTTCCAATACTTGCCACAAAGGTTGGGCACTTTCCTGAAACGGTGATTGATGGTTTTAACGGATATTTAGCAGAACCCGAAGATATTGACTCTATGGCGCAAGTGATGCTTCATTATTTAGACAATCCTTTATCTGGGGAAAATGTTGCCTCAGCAGCATCTAATATGAGTTGGGAAAATTATGTGACAGCAATACTAGCAGGTTGAGGAACTTTTTTTCGATTCTAGAAAAAAAATATAATTTAATACTGGTAACGGATTGTAGAAAGCCTTATATTTGTGGCCTTTCCAATTTCGGAAATTCGGGGAGTGGCGCAGCCCGGTAGCGCATTCGCTTTGGGAGCGAAGGGTCGCAGGTTCAAATCCTGTCTCCCCGACACTTAATACATTCTGAGGAGACTCAGAATGTATTTTTATTGACATATTGGAATTGAGCGCCCGTAGCTCAATCGGATAGAGCAACTGCCTTCTAAGCAGTAGGTTACAGGTTCGATTCCTGTCGGGCGTACTCCTACTTGCTTTGCAAGGCGACATGGCCGAGTGGCTAGGCAGAGGTCTGCAAAACCTCGTACGGCGGTTCGAATCCGCCTGTCGCCTCATAGAAGTTGTTTTGAATTATTGATTTTGATTGCCGCGTTCGTCTAGAGGCCTAGGACGCCGCCCTTTCACGGCGGTAGCACGGGTTCGAATCCCGTACGCGGTACCAAACTTTTACTTCGGTAAGAGTGTTTTCAGAGGCCTACCTTCTCTACAGAAATGTTTTTTGGTTTGCATTTGAAATATAAATGGAGCTTGTAGCTCAGTCGGTTAGAGCGCTAGTTTGTGGCACTAGAGGTCGTGGGTTCGATTCCCATCAGGCTCCCTTATTTTATTGATTATCATCTTAGTTGCCGCGTTCGTCTAGAGGCCTAGGACGCCGCCCTTTCACGGCGGTAGCACGGGTTCGAATCCCGTACGCGGTACGCTTCAAAAAGCTTTCATTTTTATGTGAGCTTTTTTTTTGCCTGTTAGTTTCTCTACTTGAACTTCCCTTCCATCTCTAGCCTTGTTATAAAAGTTGCTGCAATACGCCCTGCCATCCCTTTCACGAAGTCTGCTTTCTCACCAGCAAAGTGTTCATCTACGGTTTCTACAAACAAACTATACCATATATTGAAATCTGTTTTTTGAAGTGGTAACGCTTGGTGTTTCCAATAAGGACGTCCTTTATAACGCCCAGTACGAAATACAATATTGGACCAGAAATCGACCATTATTGGTAGATGTGTATCCCAATCAATAAAGGCGTAGTCATTAAAGATGTATCCCAGTCTTTCGTCCTTTTGCACCTTGTCGTAGAATGAGTAAACCATCGTTTTTAAGTCGGAATCATCTCTAATATCAGTCATAATATCGAATCTATTTTAATTAGGACAATTTACTCTTAATAGTAACAAAAGTATAGCCCCTCAATTTAGAAAAGCATTTTTATTTACGAGTAAGGGATTTCGTAGCCATCTCCTTTCCAATAGATCTTTCTGCTAACAAGAAAAGAAATAGGAAGGATAAAACAGATTATAGGAACGTAAATCTCTAATAAGAGGACGTATCTAACATATTTACTTGTCTTCATTCTACTACGTTGTAGGCTAAGGAAAAGAATATCTATCACAAGCTTTGAGACAGTAAAGATTAAATAGTACTTCAACGATAGTAGCCAACCGAATAGAATATAGCTTGATACTAAAAGCCCCCATCCAAATGCTAAACCTAAAATTATGAGGTAAAGAATCCCATCATCAAGCCCACCTTTTAACCAACGGCGTTGTTGACTTATTAAGTGGCGAAATGAAGGAACAGGTTTAAGCCGTACAACGGTACGTTCATCCATATAAGTTTTAACTTTGTAACCGGCTTCTGTTACCATTTTGAAAAGTGCGAGATCTTCTGCGATGGTAAAATTCCTATTTTCGAGCCCACCTGCTTCATCATAAATTGATTTTCTCATCGCCATGTTGGGCCCCACACAAACAAAAGGAATTCCCCATCCAGACATTCCAAGATTAAACATCTGAACGAATGCCCAACATACACGTTCTAGCTTGGCGAGCCAAGAAATCGGTTCTACCATGAGCGCTCCCCCAACCATACCTGTATGTTCATCTACATCATCTAGAGAAGCCCTGATCCAATCTGGGTGTACTATGGCATCAGCATCTGTAATAAACACCCACTCGCCTACAGCATGTTTAAAACCTAAGGCAATCCCTCGGGCTTTGGCTTCCAAATTATGATGCGGATAATCGGTTGTATTTAAACCGATAAAATGTTCATTCCTTTGCGCAGCTTCTTTAATAAGTTGCTCCGTATTATCTGTAGAGCGGTCGTTTACAAGAACAACTTGTAACTTTCCTTCAGGATAATTCAACTTTTCCAGCGAGCTAATACACTCAGGAAGATCTCTCTCCTCATTCCTGGAGCTTACAAGTACAGTAACCGTAGGAAGACTCTTTCCTTTGGAAATTTTAGAGTATGGTAGCTGAACTAAACCAAGTGCTAAAATTATCATCAACAAGAAATACGTAGAGAAGAAGCAAAATGCGTAAAACCCTATTTCTGATAATTCTGGTAAAAAGGATATATCCATAACGTTTTATGAAATTAATTAGCCTTTTCTAAATGAAGTAAAGAATACATATGCATAGCCAATAGTTAAAATGATATGGAATGGCAGAAAACCAAAACTGTTATTAGCAAAGTCTACGTAGATTCCATACATAAAAAATAAACTAAGCAACCCTTCAAAATACGTTACAAGAGGTACTTCTTTAGGTGAATACACCTTATTTCGCCAACTATCATTTTTAGTAACAATGTTGTATTTGGAAGTTCTATGAAAGAACGATTTGTTACTTGTAAATCCATCTACCATAGAAACGAATTGAAAAAGTGGGATTCCAATAATCACACAGATGAATGGCGGGAATGATTTAAGTACATCTTTAATCGTTGTTGACGTAGAAGTATTGTAAGACCGGATTACCAACCAAGCTAACCACGGAGCTAAAATCACATTTATCAATGCGAACGAGAAATACAGCAATGTTCCTTGATATTCGGGTTGAGTACTAATCAATTGTGTCAATGGAACACTAAAGATGGCCAAGATTAAAATCCCTGGTATTACAACAATATTATATAAGTCGAAAAGAACATGAGCTTTATCTAAGAAAGGCATTTTCTTTTTTAGGATTTGGCCAGTCAACTTTCTAATAACCTGAGCCTTTCCTTTGGTCCAACGGTATTGCTGTGCTTTAAAATCAATCATCGTAACTGGAATCTCTGCAGGAGCTACTACTTCAGCATCATAAACAATCTTCCAGCCTTTAAGCTGTGCTCTAAAACAGAGATCTAAATCTTCAGAAAGTGTATCTGCCGACCAACCTCCAGCATCTTCGATACAAGACTTTCTCCAAACACCACCAGAGCCGTTAAATCTTAAGAAGTAACCTGCAAGGGCTCTCGCTTTCTGCTCTACAATAAAAAACATGTCTAGAAAGATAGATTGAGCATTTGTTAGCATAGAGTAACGCTTGTTGATATGCCCCCAGCGACCTTGAACAATCCCAATTTTTTCGTCTTTGAAATACGGAATGGTTTTGAGTAAAAAATCTGGATGCGGTCTAAAATCGGCATCAAAAATGGCAATAAATTCACCCTTAGCAGAAGGAGTTGCATCCCGTAAGGCACCGGCTTTAAAACCTTGCCTGTTTGTTCGGTGCACCATGGTTATATCAACGCCCTTATTCGCCCAATATTCAACTCTTTTACGAACTACTTCAATGGTTTCGTCGGTGGAATCATCAACTACCTGAATATCAAATTTATCTCGTGGATAGTCTATTTGTGCACACGCATCTATAACAGCCTCAGCTACATAAAATTCATTGTACATTGGTAGTTGTACAGTAACTCTTGGGAGATCCTCTTCCTTATAATCTGGCAGTTTAGGGTTCTTTCTTCCTTTTTTATTGGGTGTTAAATAAAAATAGAGAAGATGAAATTGGCCAATGGTATAAAGTGTGATTAATAACGCACCTATACCATATAAAATGATTATTGCGTTCGCACCTAATGAGCTAGTCATATACTAATAATTATCCGTTTATGCGGTTTTATATGATTTAGTGGTCATACTTTTCTCTTGATGAATTTAAAAAGAATAACCTGTTCCTAAGTAGATCCCGATTCCGTCGTTTGAGAAACCAATATCGTATTTCAAAATATAGTCAGGGGTAAAAATAGACATTACCCCTCCAAATCCCAATGTATGTTTGTGCTTATTAAATATTTGATTCCAATTATCATTTGAGAACTCTCTACCTCCATCAAAAAACAAATTAGTTCCCAATTGGATATTTTTAAATGGAATTTTTAATAACCACGTTCTTAATTCAATGGTATAAGCTATAGTGTTATCGCTACTGAATCGTCTGTACATATAACCTCTTAACTCACCACCACCGCCTAAAGATGGTTTAAACCAATACGGAGTGTCTCCTAATGTATTTACGAGTTTAAACTTTCCAGCTAAAGATGCGCTTATGCCATGGTCAACAAGTGGAATAAAACCAACAGAGACAATTCGGTTCTGTATGGTTTGATGAGTACTTACTAAAGGTGGAGCATATTTAAAACCTATATCAACTAAATATCCTTTTTGAGCTCTGAATTCTGAATTTCTACGTTCTAGCACAAAGGCAATATCTAGTATCGACAAAAATGCTCCTTCCGAACCTGCAGTGCCGGAAGAGTTTATAAAACGGTTAGCATCGGTTCCCCAAGGACTTTCATACACAAATTGAAGCCCTGTTTTAATATCCATTCGTTCAATACCATTTATTAAGTCAATTGGTATTCTAGTAGCCACACCAATGTTAAATCCAAAAGATTTGAATGAATAGTAAGATGCTGAATCGAATCGAGCACGATCGAATTCTATCTCGTCTGTATTTCCTAGGAAATAATTTCCGAAATTTTGAGAGGCCGAGATACTAGAGCTTGTGCGAATATCAGTACCAAAAGTCTTTACTTGATCTCTTGATAATGAAACTGAGAACGCACCATTTGAATTCAAATAAGTATTTAAAGTCATGTAATTATAGAAAGGTAGTGTAGTACCATCTCCATAATTATATCTTTTAAGTTCACCACCTAGAACAATCCCTTCATCCGAATTAAACGAAAAAACAGGGAGCACTCCATAATTGACACCTTTTTGTTGTTCTTGCGCAAATATAGATGTACTAAAGATTAGCAGTAGAAGTAATAATTTTTGTAACATAAGGGAGAAGTTCTCAAAAATAGATAAGACTAATGACCGAAGCTAAAAGCCAATTTTTTGATTGTAGATGGATATAAAACATACCTTTTTCACTCTCTTTATACGTGCTTTATTGGTCGTATTTATTATATCTAGTTTCTATTTCACTGAAACTACTTTCTTTAAAAGTCCTCAGGTTAATAGCATAGAAGATATACAAACTCTCTCTGTAAAGCCCGACTCAACTTCTAATTTATTTATTTTATTAATAGATGGCTTAGCATACCGGACTGCTATGGATTCAACTATAATGCCAACCCTTAACAAGTTAAGAAGCATTAGTAGTTATTCAAAAGTTAAAACAACATTCGAAGCATATTCAAGTTCAGCTATTAGAACTGCATTTAGTGGTTCGGAGCAAAATAGTGTTTTCGGTGTTATCAATAATTTTGCGCATAAAAAGACGAACATTAAATCAATTTTTAGTGATATAAAAGATGCTGGTTTATCTGCGGCTGTTCTCTCCGATGGTCACTTTAATCAATTTGGAGATGTTTTTACTAATAAATACCATCGCGGGGAAAACGAAGACTACTACGAGAAAGACAAAGAAGTTCCTGATGAAGCCATCGCACTTTTTAAGAAACACACCTTTGATGTTGTAGTTGCCCACTATGAAACTACCGACTGGGTAGGGCACGAATTTGGTACTCTCGCTCCTGAATATAAAAACGCCCACACAACTATAGATTCATTAGTTGGTGTGATTTATAACTCCTTACGCCCAACTGATAAACTTTTGATTATGGGAGACCATGGCCTTAATGAGCTAGGAGAACATAAAACAGGAATGGACCTCCCCACTTACTTATCATTAACGGGAAAGGGTTACAATAAAAATGTTGAATTTGGAACCATAAACATCGCCTCCATTCGAGACGTTATAGCATTATCGCTTGGGCTTGGAGTAAACACTTATCACTCAAATATTGATGCCGTTCTACCTGCTTTTTCAGATAGCGTTGCCTCTCCAAAATACAACGCAAATTCTGATATTTTGGAAAATCAACCCAAACACATCCATTTTATACTTTTCTTAGCCCACTTTGTAGCTCTTTTTCTAGTTTGGGTAGAGATAAATGCAAGCAGGTCTATTAAACTCATAAGCTATTTTTCTATCGCCCTAACTGCGTTCTATTTCACTTCTTCTTTTGCAATTCCTATCCTATTAGCTATCGAAATTGGAATCCTTGTTTACCTTTACAGAAATCGAATTTCAGAAGTTCTACACTCTTCAAGCTTTTTGGTAAGCTCTGCTCTCCCCTTATGTATTGCGGTTTTAGTAGGCTTGATTCCTTTTTCAAGAGCTTTAAACACTCCAATGTACTTTGCCATCATTTTAAGCCTAATTGTTCTTAGCGCTCTAATTATGTTTGGCTATTCAAAAACGAGATACTCCCAAACAAATCTGTTAATAGCATTACTATTTACATTACTTGCTGTAGCAACTCCATTTCTACAAAAAGCAGGTTTTATAAAACACACCTCGTTTGCTTTAGCTATCATTCTTTTGGCGCTGTACCCGCTAATAAATTCTATACAGAGCAAAACGAACTTCAATTCTAAAGGTTTACTCGCGGTTTTAATACTAATCTCTGCCCTACTAATTTCACCTTATAGCTGGACAAGTAAAGTCCCTGCACTATTTACACCTGATAATTTTTTCCAGATAATCTTTATTTACACGATTGGGATTATCTGCAAGCTTTATCTCTATCTAAAAAAGGGGACGAACATCCGTGAAATTGGATTCAGTTTTTTGAGTTTAGGAATTGTTCTTATTGCCGAATTAAGGGCTCTTGATACTATTTTTTACTTACCAGAGCATATAATTTATGCAGTTAGTATTTCACTTTTTTCGATTATTTATGTGATAGCAAAAAAGAAATCTCAGTCTTTTTATCAGAATACGGCTCTCTTAACTGTTCTTTTTCTGATTCTTTATCACACTATCAAGGTTCCTATATATCAATATTTCATTTTTGATTTATGCCTTGTTTATCTCATTCAGTTCTCAAATTACTTACATAAACACTCAGAGAAATATGGGTTTAATGTGGCAAACCTACTTCCTCTTTTGGGAGTTATTATTTCAGCCTCTGTATTTGTTATTTGGACAGCAAATGGAATTGAATGGCGATTTCTATATGAGTGGTTTAGCTCTGTAACTGTAGAAAAGAACGTAGCCTATTTTGTGCCGTTTATTTTTTCGAAGCTTTTAATTCCATTATTAATCATTAAAATACTGGTGTACAGGTTTAACCCACTCCAAACTTATGATTCACAAAAAGTGTCCTTATATCTCGGGACCTACTTTACCGTATTGGTAGCTTCGTATTTAGCTTTCTCCTACAGTACGAACGATATCATTTTCTTTAAAACCGTAGCTGAAATAACTGGAATACAGCTTCTAATGGTTTTTGGAGCTAAAGTCTAATTACTAGTTACTTGTATTTTTCTAATAGCTTTAGAGCTTCCTGTTTAAAGTAATCATCGTTTTTTTGACCATAGGGTAAAGTCTGTAGATACTCAAACTCTTTTAGTGCCTTTTCTTTTTCACCAGCTTCTAAATACCCTTTACCGAGCCAATATCTATAAACAGGGAAATCGTCTAGCTCTACAGACATCTTAAAGTACTCAATAGCTTTTTCAATAGAGCCGTCTGGTTTATTTCCGAAAAGCAACCCAGCCATAAATTTGGTAAACCAACTAAGTTTGGCAACTTCATAATGCCAACGCCCAAGGATGTGAATTGCTCTATCGTTCTCTGGATTATAAACCAATGCTTTTTCAGCGTAAATACGCACACTATCTGCTAATTTGGATTGGCTTTTTAAGCTAGAAACTGAAAGTATCGCAGCGTAAGAAGTTGACACCATTTCGTACCCCAAATTGTTAGTAGAGTCAGCTTGAATCGCTTTTCTTGCCCAATCTAATCCAGTATAGAAGTAATCTTTTTTATCCTTGGAATTGCCTCGGTGAACCTCATTGTAGTTACTGTCACCTAATTCAAGATATTTTAATGATATTATGGTGTAAAATTTTTCAGACAATGAACATTTCTGAGTGGCTCTTTCCAAAACCTCAATTTCCTGAACAAATTTGTTTTGCTCTTTTAATAGTTCCGCTTCTGCTTCCGCCTTATCTACACAGCTTAAATTAGTAGACTCGTCGGTTTCGGAGGTTTGAGCTAAAAGCACTGGCCCTCCGATAAACTCTAGGCATATAAATAGTATGGCAACAAAACACTTTGTAGTTGCGCTACAAATAATCAAGCTTAACTTCATACTCTAAATTCTTTCTCTAATATTTGGTTTTTGTCGCTCAACATGATTCTTATTTATGAGCTCTCCCAACAAACCCGTACTTAAAGCTTGTATTCCTAAAAGCATTAAAAGTATCCCTAAAAATAGAAGTGGACGATCTCCAATCCCCTGTCCAAAGAATATTTTAATAGTAGCTAAATAACCATTTATGATGGTTCCACCTGTTAACATCAACAAGCCTAAAGTTCCAAAGAAATGCATAGGCTTTTGCAGATACCCTTGCACAAACAAAATGGTGATTAAATCCAAAAAGCCATTTAAAAACCTAGACAATCCGAACTTAGTTTTTCCATATTTACGAGGGTGATGTTTAACAATCTTTTCACCAATTCTGAAAAATCCCTCTTTTTTTGCAAGCATTGGGATATACCGGTGAAGCTCGCCATATAAGTAGATATTCTTTATTACCTCAGCTCGATATGCTTTCAAGCCACAATTGAAGTCATTTAAGTTTATTCCTGCAGCTTTGCGCGTTACAAAATTAAAAAACTTTGAGGGCACTGTTTTTGAGATTGGATCAAATCGCTCTTTCTTCCAACCACTAACTAGGTCTAATCCGCTCTCGAGCATTGCAATCATTTCTGGTACTTCAGCAGGATCGTCCTGTAAATCGGCATCCATAGTTACCACGTACTTCCCATCAGCAACATCAAATGCTGCTTGCAAAGCTACGCTCTTGCCATAGTTTCTGCGTAGCGATATTCCTCGAATTTGTTTGTTTGAGGCCGCTAATGTTTTTACAACCTGCCAAGAAGTATCGGTTGAACCATCATCTACAAAAAGAATTTCATAACTAAACTTACTCGATAATGCTGTATCGATGGCTTGAGCCAACTCTGGCAACGATTCTTCCTCATTAAACAAAGGAACTACAATACTAATATCGATTTCTGGCTTTTCTGTCGTATTTTCCAAAATGTATTCTTTTATAAAAGTTCAGAAATGGTTTTCTTATTTTAATTAAACGCCGATAAAATACACTTTCTACCAGCTATGAAAAAATTGTATTACTCTATGGGAGAAGTTACCAAGTTAACGGGACTTGCCCCACATGTTCTCCGAAATTGGGAAAAAAACTTTCCTGAGCTACATCCTAAAAAAAATAGTGCTGGCAATAGAGCCTATAAAGAGCATGAAGTTGAGCTTATATTCCGCATCAAAGAACTATTGATGGACAAAAAGTACACTACTGCAGGTGTAAAAAAAGTATTACGCGGAGAAAAAACCGAAGGAGCTGAGCAAGTTCAGAAAGAAATTCCAGCTCAAGTTCGTAAGGATTTAACTGAGATAAAGTTTTTTATGAATGAATTACTCGAACGCCTTTAGCTATTTAGTGCAGCTTTTTGAGAGGGTTTTAACCCAAGCATTAGCAACAATAAAAACTCGAAACACATTAATACCGAGAAGCTAACTAGGTGTGCAATTTGCAAAACTCTGGGCATGTCTAAGTAATTAAGACCTATACCAATTAACATTTGCAGGACTATTAAGCCAATAATATAAATACTTACTTTCTTTAGTTGCCCTTCTATTTTTTCGTTTCTAATCACGAAAAATAGATAAATGGTTGCAAAAACAAACAGCCATGAGAATGTTCTATGAATGGAGAAGATTTCTCCGGTCTGAGCAACCCACTCCGAACGAGGTATAACATTTTCTGCATTCTTGATTACATCAATGCCTTCTCTAACCTGTGTGCCAAGAAATATCTGAACAACACTTAATACAAGAATAACAACCAAAACCGACATCAGTTTCTTTCTTTGCTGACTTGTGATTTGGAAGCTTACATAATGTTCGGATGCTTTAAAGGTAGCGTAAAGTAGAGTTAACACTAATATCAGTGCTAAAATCATGTGTAGGGTTATCATGAACTCGCTAAGTCCTGTTTTAACAACTTGACCGCCTAGCCAACCTTGAAAAAGCACCAAAGCCAAAGCAATACCAGAACTGTAAAATACAGATGGGGTTGTTTTTCTATAGCTGAAAGATCTAAGAAATGTAGCTATAATGAATAACCCAATCGTAACTCCAACAAGTCGGTTAATGTACTCAGTCCATGTTTTCAGCACATTAAATTGACTTGGATCATATTGAGAAGGCAAATCACTAAGGCTTGTTGGTGGAACCCAAGTACCAAAACAACGTGGCCAATCGGGACATCCAAGCCCTGCGCCAGAGGCTCTAACCAAGCCTCCAATAAAGATTAGAAATAAGGTGGCAAATACGGTGCCAATGGCGGTCTTTTGGAATGCATTTAATTTCATGCCCAAAGGTAACAAAACTCGAATAAAATGATTAACTTTAAAGTTAGTTTTAAGAGTAATTTTCACTGTTTTAATGAATTCTGTAGACAAAAACATCCCGTTAGAGCGCACATTATCTAGCGTAATTTCCGACTATCATCAACTTACTAAACCAGGAATAACTTTAGCCGTTTTGGCTAGTATGTTGGTAGGCTTTGTGTTAGGGAGCGGTGCATCGTTCAATTACATGATAATGATCCATGTACTTATTGGAACCTACTTGATAGCTTCTGGTACTGGCGCTCATAATCAATTTATTGAGCGCAATTTTGATGGTTTAATGACTCGAACAAAAAACCGTCCACTTCCTGCGCACAGAATTTCTTCTACCAAGGGAATGATTTTTTCACTTACTCTAATTTTTGCAGGTCTCACATATTTAGTTGTAATGGTAAACCCTGTTGCGGGTGCGGTTTCGTTTGCAACAACTTTTCTTTATTTGGCAGCATATACTCCTATGAAGAGAGTTTCTGCTTTTAATATTGTAATTGGAGCTGTTCCTGGTGCTTTGCCTCCAATTGGTGGATGGGCCGCTGCCACAGGCACTCTTACAGACCCTGGAATGTGGATACTTTTTGGAATTTTATTCTTTTGGCAAATCCCACATGTGATGGCTATTGCTTGGATGTGTAAGGATGAATACTCTGGCGCTGGCTTTAAAATGGTACCTAAGAATGATACTACGGGTGTAAAAACTGCTTTTTATGCCATATTATGTACACTATGCCTGTTCCCAATTTCGTATGCGTTGTACTACTTACAGATTTCTGGAATTATCTTCTTAGTACTAGCCGTTCTTTTGGCACTTTTCTTTTTGTACTACAGCATTGTATTTGCAAGAGACCGTTCCAAGCAGAATGCTAGAAAACTAATGTTTGCCTCAATTGCGTACTTACCACTGATTTGGACAGCCGTTTTTATTGACCGTCTCTTTTTATGATCTATGAAGGTGATTGTAATCTGCAATCACTCTATTCAAAAACTCATCAGCTTTAAATTCTTCTTTTTGAATACCTAATTTCATCTGGATGATATTAGCTGTGCGCTGAACCATTACAAACCACGTATTGTACTCGTAATCCTTCTTAGAGCCTAGCACTTCTTTAATAGTGCTAATGTCTTTATCGGTTAACTCTGCCACTCTAGGAAACAATGGAGTGTACTCTGTTTCCGTTTGTGAATAGATAGTATCGCTTAACTTTACTTTCTTTTTTGTTTTAATAACACAGGTCTTTGCTGCTATATCTCCCAACCTCTGCCCCTTTCCATTTATCAAAACTGTTATAAACGCTATCAAGCCAGATGTCATGGAAATCTCTAACAATCGAAATAACCATCTAATCAAATAGCTACCTAAATTAGGATTGGTACCGTCAATTTTTACTACTTGGATGCCAACTAACCACTTACCCACTGTTTTACCTTGCCAGAACACTTCTAGTATTAAATCATACATAAAAATGGGAATTGCTAACACTAAAATAAAAATCCATCCATAAGATTCTGTATCACTTGGCTCGGCAAACATGGAGCCAACCACAAACGCAAACCCAATAATTACTATCATATAATAACATAGTATTACAACACCATCTATAATCGTAGCCACAATTCTATCTCCAACGCCAGCAGGATTATAATTTAGCTGTACGTGTTGTGATGTTTCTATTCCGACCTGATTCATAACTAAAATGTTTTCTATTTATTAGTAAAAAAGTTACCATCTTGTTAAGATACATGATTTAACCCTAGTCTTAAAAGTCGTAAAGAAATAAACTATGCGAGAGGTCACTTTCCTTCGGAAGAATGCTGATAAATGGACTACTTATGAAACGAAATTAAAGAAAAGATCTCGTGGTTCTGCCGACGAATTAGCAGAGCTGTATATAGAATTGAATAATGACCTTGCTTATGCTCAGAGTTGCTATCCTAATACAAAAACAGCACAGTATTTAAACGACCTTTCAATTCTTGCGCACAATACTATTTATAAGAATAAGAAGGAAAGTACTTCTCGAGTTATAACTTTTTGGACTCAAGAAATTCCTGAGCTTTTATCTTATCGCCTTAAAGAATTATCAGTTGCGGTAGTCATCTTCCTTATATTTTGTGGATTTGGAGTAATTTCTCAACTTAACGACCCATCCTTTGCTCGGTTGATTCTATCTGATGGATATGTAAATCTTACCAGAACCAATATTGAGGCTGGCGATCCTTTGGGAATTTATAAGTCTGACACCCAGCTTAACATGTTTTTTGGAATCACATTTAATAATATCAAAGTATCCTTCATGTGTTTCATCTTTGGTATTTTTACAGCCTTAGGCTCGGGTTATATACTTATGAAAAATGGAATTATGGTAGGTGTATTCATTTCATTTTTCCAAAGTTATGGTTTACTTAGCCAATCTGCCCTTGTCATTTTTATACATGGGGCACTAGAGCTTAGCGCTATTGCTATTGCCGGAGCCGCTGGCTTTGTACTTGGCAACAGTTTTATAATGCCAGGAACCTACAAACGTAGAGATGCTTTTTTTAGAGGTGCTAAAGAAGGTTTAAAAATGGTAACTAGCCTTGTTCCTGTCTTTATAATTGCTGGCTTTCTCGAGTCCTTTGTGACACGTTATACAGAAATGCCACTCTTTCTAAGTCTTTCAATTATTATCTTATCTTTTGCTTTCATTATAGGTTACTATTTCATTTTACCAATGCGCATAAACTTAAAAAGGAGAACCTTAAATGGTTGATTTTGAATACAGAAAACCCAGAAATATTGGTGAAATTCTAACTGATACATTTCAATACATACGCCTTAATTATAAGACTCTAGGTAAAGGTCTTCTATTCTTTGTAGCCCCTTTTTATATCGTTCAAGTTGCTTTGATTGGAAATGAGAATTTGAATTTTTTCCAGGCAATAGGTAATCCTGAATTGGAGGCGCAAGCTACTAGCACCATATTTTCAGGCAAGTATTTATTAAGCTTATTGATGTCTGTTCTGGGAACCACAATGTTATCAGTTATAACATTGAAACACCTCCAATTAACTTCCCTAAGTCGAGAGGCAGACCCCTCCAACTTGCTAGAAAATGTAGTTACTAATGCATTGAGGCTTATTGTGCTTTATATTGTTTTGGCATTTAGCCTCTTTTTTGCATCCTTAATATTCTTGATTCCAGCCATTTTCATCGGAATTCAATGGTCTCTTGCCCCCACTGCTTTAATTATTGAAGAAAAAAATATTTTTAGCTCTATGGGTCGCTCTTGGGAATTAGTGAAAGACTATTGGTGGGTTACATTTGGCCTTTTTATCCTAATGTATATTATTTCTTTTTTCTCAACACTAATTTTTATGATACCAACTTCAATACTTTCAGTATTTATTTCGAGTATTGGAGCTGACGCAAGTGCTGGAATAATCTCATTACTAAACACCTTCTTTTTAGGTGTGATGACAGTTCTTAGCTCAATGCTCTATTGCATAATGTACATTGCGTTTTCACTTCATTATTTTAATCTAGTGGAACGAAAGGAAGGTGTCTCATTACGCTCTAGAATTGAAAATCTATCTTTATAAGCTATTTTTGAATTGAACGCCTCTCGTATTGTCATCCGTTTTTTTGGGCTAGTTTCTCTATTTGCTTTGTGCCAATTCTCAATAGCTGTGGCACAAGACCAAGCTGTATCTGATTCTGTCTCCATTAATACCAAAAAGCCATTTATTGCGCCACCTATTGTTCCTGATTCTACTTCTATAGACATTCGATTGCCAGATGAATCCATTATTGAGGAGTATTATAACAACCCCGAATTCCAGTATGAAGGTGCTCCTCCAAACCCTAATTCATTTATGGGGATTTTGCTTTACTATATATTTAAATGGCTACATCTTTTGCTTGGAAACCAAGTTGGTAACACTTTATTAAAATTAATTATTTATGGAACTATTGGTGGTGTTATTCTTTTATTTGTAAACCAGTTATTAGACGGTAACTTATCTAATATTCTGCGCCGGAAGAACCCAGAAAAATCACTTTCACCAAATGTTACTGAAGAAGATTTGGATAAAATTGACTTCCAGAAACGTTACCAAGAGGCCCTTGAACAATCCGATTTTGCAGCCGCTACTCGCTATGCTTTTTTAATAACCTTACAGCTTCTTTATAATAAAGACCTCATCCAATTCAGTATTGAAAAAACCAACAACGATTATGAGAAAGAACTTCTAAATCACCCCTCCTACCCTTACTTCAGTAAATTAGTGATGTACTACGAATTTGTTGAATATGGAGATTTTGAAATTGACGCCGAGAAATATCAATCCGTAGCGCAAGCTCTTCAGAATATTAAACGGGTGGTGGAATGAAGAAATCGGATAGAAAGTATATCATAATTTTAGGGCTTTTGGTTATCCTAGCCATAGTGATTAAGCTAGCTGAACCCAAACAAATAGATTGGTCTCAGAGCTATTCTTTTTCAGAGAAAAAGCCATTTGGTGCATTCATCCTCTCTGAGCTCTCTGATAATCTATTTAATGAAGGCTCTGTAACGATTATCAACTCTCCTATTTTTGAACTTGAAAGTGATTTCAGTGAATTATCTAGGAATTGGGTGTTTATAAATTCTACATTCTCTTTGGATGAATTCGAGAGTTCTATCCTTAGAGACCATGTTGATTTAGGAGACTTCATTTTTGTATCGGCTTGGGATATTAAAGGACCATTCGCTGATACACTTGGAATAAAATTGAGTCAATCTTTCCCATTTATTGACCCTAGCGCTAGCACACTCGATTCCTTAACACAAAGCACACTCAATTTCACTAATCCTGATTTAAAGCGAGCTAATGGATGGAGTTTTCCGCGTACATTAACCAATATCTATTTTTCAAGATACGACACCACACGTACCACTGTTTTAGGAACTAATGGAGATGGTAAAGCTAATTTCATTAGGGTTGATGTGGGTGAAGGCGCCTTCTATCTTCATTCAAGTCCTTTTCTTTTCACAAATTATTTTGTGAAGAATCCTGCTAAATACGATTATGCCTTTAAAGCACTCTCCTACCTTCCAAACCAAGAAACTTATTGGGATGAGTACTACAAAGAGGGGCGAATTTCGTTTAACTCTCCAATGCGATATATCGTTTCTAACGAAAATCTAAAATGGGCTTGGTTTATTGCATTAACAGGAATATTTCTTTTTCTAATTTTTCGAGGTCGCCGAACACAACGCATTATCCCCGAGATACCAAAGGTTAAAAATTCGAGTTTAGAGTTTGCCGAAACTATTGGTAATCTCTATCTAAATTCAGGAACACATAAAGATATACTTGCTAAGAAAGTTCAGTTTTTCCTCGATTACATTCGCACCCATTTACATGTTGATACTAATCATATAGATGATAGAACCATTACCACAATTGCTTTACGATCAAGCATTCCTAAAGAAGATATTACCGAGATTTTTAAACATATTGAGACTCTAGAAAACAAGGCTCAAATTACAAATTCAGAAATTAAACGCATCACAGAACTAATTGATAAGTTCTACAAAAATTCACAACGATGAGCGAAGAAAACACCCCAGATACTAATCCAGAAACTCCCATTCAGCAACCAGAAACCCCAGAAATTGTTTCTACTGAACAACCTCAAGAGGCTCCATTTAAAAGCCGTATTGATTTATCTAGTCTGGAGAATCTAGTTGCGAAATTGCGCGCTGAAATCAAAAAAGTGATTGTAGGTCAGGATAAAATGATTGATCTGCTTATTTGCGCTCTTTTGGCAGACGGACATGTTTTAATTGAAGGTGTTCCTGGTGTTGCTAAAACATTAACTGCACGTTTATTGGCAAAATCGTTAGATGTTAACTTCTCGAGAATCCAGTTCACACCCGATTTAATGCCTGCAGATATTACTGGAACCAGTGTTTTTAATACGAAAACAACGGAGTTCGAATTCCAAAAAGGCCCAATTTTCTCAAACCTTGTTTTAATTGATGAGATAAACCGAGCTCCTGCTAAAACACAATCTGCATTATTCGAAGTAATGCAAGAAAAGCAGATTACAGTTGACGGAACCACTTACTTAATGCCACCCCCTTTTATTGTGGTAGCCACACAGAACCCTATTGAACACGAAGGTACTTATCGCTTACCAGAAGCACAGCTGGATCGTTTCCTCTTCAAAATAGATGTTGGATACCCAAATGTTGAAGAAGAAGTAAGTATTCTTGAAGGAAGTTATTCTCGCAAATCACATTCAGAGCTCGAAAATTTAGTGGCGGTGGTAAATACTAAAGAACTAATTGCACAACGTGCACTAGTAAACGAAGTTCATGTAGAGAAAGCTTTAATGACTTACATCGCTCAGATTGTTTTTGAGACTCGTAACTCTGGTTCAATCTCAATTGGCGCATCCCCAAGAGCTTCTGTTTTCTTGATGAAAGCAGCACAAGCTTGGGCAGCTATGCATGGCCGTGATTTCATCACTCCTGAAGATGTTAAAGATATAATCTCACCTACTCTTCGCCACCGTATTATGCTTACACCAGAGAAAGAAATGGAGGGTATCATCCCTGATCAAGTTCTTAAGCAATTAGCTGATAAAGTTGAGGTGCCTAGATAGTGAGCTTGCTAAAAAGCCTTTTTCTGGAACAACGTTTTTTTATTGCTTTAGCAGCAGTGAGCATAAGCTTCGTTGCGGGATATTTTTATATCCCCTTTAGTGCTATTGCAAACATTCTGTTTATTTTATTTGTAATCGTAGTATTGGTAGACCTTCTGATACTTTTTTCTGTTCCAAATGGAATAACAGCTAAACGTTCACTTCCTCAAAAGCTTTCTAATGGTGATGAGAACCCAATTGATATCTCTATCACTAATAATTACTCATTTCCTGTAAGTCTCTCCATTATTGACGAAGTCCCTTTTCAATTTCAGCTTCGTGATTTTGTATTGACAACAAAACTCCATAAAAACGACTCCAAAAACTTACGATATACCCTTACGCCTACAAAACGTGGCGAGTTTGAATATGGGAAAATGAATATTTATGCTTCTTCCAGCGTAGGCTTTATTAAACGCCGATTTATATTTGAGGAAAGTGTAGGCCTTCCTGTTTATCCATCTTTCATACAAATGCGAAAGTTTGAGTTATACGCTCTTTCTAATCGCCTCTCAGATATTGGTGTAAAGAAAGTTCGTAGAATTGGACACACCATGGAGTTTGACCAAATCAAGGAATATGTTCGGGGAGACGATTTACGTTCCATAAACTGGAAGGCTACAGCGCGCTCTAACCAATTAATGGTAAATCAATACCAAGACGAACGCTCCCAGCAAGTGGTAAATGTAATTGATATGGGGCGCGTAATGAAGATGCCTTTCGAAGGACTTCAGTTGCTAGAATACGCTATTAATACAAGCTTAGTAATTTCGAATATTGCTCTTTTAAAAGAAGATAAAGCAGGACTAATTACTTTCTCGAATAATAAATCGACCATAGTTAAACCTGAGAAAAAGCGAACACATATCCGAAAAATCCAAGAAACACTCTATAACTTGGATACCAATTTCCAAGAATCTGATTTTGAACGTTTGATTTTGAATCTTCGTCAACATCTCAACCAACGCAGTCTTGTTCTTTTATATACAAACTTCGAGACACTTTCGGCAATGGAGCGACAACTCCCTTATTTGCAACGCATTGCCAAAGACCATTTATTGGTAACCATTTTCTTTGAAAATACAGAGTTGAGTAAATTATTAGAATCAGAGTCTAATTCAATTAGTGACATTTATACCAAAACTGTTGCCGAAAAATTTGACTACGAGAAAAGACAAATTGTTAAAGCTCTTAATCAGCGTGGCATTCATACCATATTGACCCCACCCAAAGATTTGTCGGTTAATGCTATTAATAAATATCTTGAGCTAAAAGCTAAAGGGTTGATTTAACATATATTTTTACTCGCCAATAGTTGCTTCTTTTTTCTTTAATTTTTAACTACAGTTATGAAAAATATAGCCTTATCTATTCTAGGAATAGCAATTATCCTAGCCTTACCAAACTTTGGCCTCGCTCAATCTAATCCAGACTCTGCAACAATAAAGTTCAATATTTCGCTTGACGAAGGATACCTCATTTTAAACGAAGATTTTTCCAATTGCATTGAAATCAAAAATGGAGCTGAAATCAGTGTTCCGGCCGGTTATACAAAAATTCGCTTTGCAGCCAAGTATTTCCACGATTCTATTACAGGTATGCAATTAGCCAAAGGTGAAAAGAAAGAATTGACTTTGAGCTCTCGGGTCTTAAAATCTCAGTCTAGAGATGCTAATAAAAGTTCCTTTGCACGTTGTTACTGGGATACTAACGTGTTTATTTTTTCAGATGAAGATTCTAAAATTTCAGTTAATGGCAAACAGATAGGAGAGCATTCTACTCGTTTAGTATTAGAAGAAGGACTTTATCGAACAACCGCTGAATCTGATGATATCAAAGTTTTAAACAGTTTTCGAGTAGATAATAGTCTCTTGATTGTTCGAAATTATGTGCGGCCAAAAAGAATTGATGTTTACAAAAAAGTGTTGGTTCCAGGTTATGCTCAAATAGCAAAGAGACAATATTTAAAAAGCACATTTTTTATTACAGGAGCTGCAGTGTTTGGTGCCTCTGCCCTAATATTTGATAACAAAATAAACTTAGGAAATAAGGAGTATGATTTGCTTCGCACAAAATATAGACAAGCAACCGATCCTAATGAGGTTCTGTATATCATTTCTCAGTCGGAAAAGAAAATGGATCAACTCCATGACTATGAACGAGCACGAAAAATAAGCTTGATTGGTCTAGTAACTGTATACGGGCTAAATATTATTGATGGTTTCATACCACCTAAATCAGGTTTTAGAACTACTAAATTTGAATTCAACCCTTATGTAGATTTTGATAAAAGTTTAGTACCTACAGCTACTTTAAAAATTAATTTGAAATGATGAAGTCAGCAACAAAATATTCCCTTCTACTTCTTATCGTTTCAACTTGTCTATTATCTTACTGCAGCAAAGCACCTACATCAATTGATAGAGATAATGTAAACGATCCTGATAATCCAATTTTCGAAATTCCAGCCTCCAAAGGATTTTATACCCAAATTGAAGCCGACAAAGCTGTTCAAATTAGCTGGACTGACTCAACCAATTACATTGATGGCTATGTACTTAGTAAATCAATAGATGGCATTTCATTTGAGGTATTAGACACATTAGAAACGTCAACAAACACTTATACCGACACAACAGGTGACGTCACTGTAAAAACTAAATACACTTTATATTCTTATAGAAAAGTAGAAAATGGGTATAAAAACTCCGATACACTAACAACAGGAATATCTTTTGGAAAGATTAGCCTAGACACCTATTCAGTATCTTCAGATACTAGTACATTTAATCTGTCTTGGCAGTTCGATAACTCATGGCCATTTATTATTGTTACTAAACTGACAATATATAATGACCCGTCTGTATTCGATGTAAAATCTTCTACACAACTAGATACTTTATATAATCAAGAGACATCGTATGTACATGAACTTATGGAAACATTCGATTACTACTATTTATCTTTTGATGCCTTTTTAAACCAAGAAGACTTAGATAATGGTAATGCTTACGATAGTTTGAATATTTATCCATATCAATATTTAAAGATGAATTTTTCTCCGCAAATTACTTCAACACAGATAATTGATGAGTCTAGTGTTAGGTTAAATTGGGAAGATAATTCCACTTTTGAAGACGGGTTCGAGATTCTACGAAGTGATACCTATACAATGGAACCTTCTGAAGTTATTGCAACTTTAACACCTAATACTACTACCTTTGTAGATTCTCTATCTCCCTTTCTAAATGCCACTCCAAATCCGTTTGGTGGTTATGACACTTATGATGCTTATTATAGTGTAAGGGCTATAAAAGGTAGCTCTAAAACTAGCTATTCTACTGGTAAAAAAGTAACTCTTGATGTTCCACCACCATCTCTAACTATTACTGAAGAAAATGCTAATACTGTTAAATTAAGTTGGTCAATTTCTAGTCTTAATTATGTTAAAAATTTCATTTTGGAAAGAAGTATTGACGGTAGTGGGTTTCAGACCTACAAAACCTTTGACAAAAACACCACCGAATACACCGTTACAGAGCTTGATACCACTAAAAAATATAGTTTTAGAGTTAGGACTATAAAATCACCGCCTTCAAATGTAGTAAATATCTCGTCCTTACAAGGAATAATTGAAAAAGAGTCATTTGATTTTCCTGGTGCTACTTCAATTCGCAGTAGTAAATCAGACAAGTATCTTGTCGCTTCTTCAGGATATTACAACCACTCATTTTCAAGTAATGATGTTGTTGTTTTTGACCTTGAAAATGGCACTGAAATTTATCGCGCCACTCCATTTGAAAACCCTGTTGACGGTGTTGATATAAATGAAGACAAACATCTAATTGGTATGGTTTCAAGTAAAGACCGTTCTGTAAGAATTATGGATTTTGTAGCAGACACGATAGTTTATGAATTACTAAACGATGACAATAATAGTTTTTTCGACATCGAATTTTCTCCAGATGGAGACTATTTTTATACAGTCACTGCATTCGGAGCATTAAGTAAATTTAGCTTATTAACAAAAACCCATATTTTTAGCACTAGTACAGCTAGTTTAACGGGTACAAATAGGAGCTTAAGTGTTAGTCCTACTGGAGATAGCATTGCAGTGAGCGTATTTGGAACACATCAGCTTTACTCTAAAGAAGGTACCCTTTTAAACTTCCAAACACTCCCCGCTAAAGGAAGTTATTCTCAGGGGGTTTCATTTTCTAAATCTGGGGAATTTCTTATCTCTATTCGTGATTCTGACTTTGGAGCAGTACAGGTTACGAGTGATGGTTATGAATTATATAATTTCACTGGCCATTATGCTGACCTACATTACACAAATCGATACTTAGCAATTTTTCACGACGGGGTGATTAAAGTAATTGATTTTTGGTTTAAGCGAGAATTAAGAGCTTCTAAATTCATTTCTGCCCCAGAGTTAACTCAACTTCGTTATAGTAATAATCACGATTATTTCTTCTTTGGTACTGATTCTAGCATCAAGTTATACGAGCTTTCAGATTCTAAAATATGGGTTCAATCTGATTAGGAACGCCTTTTATATCTCAGGAAATCGATCTGGCTCGCATTCTCTCATCATGTTGTAAGCAGTCTCATAGATATCCTCAGCATTGGGCTTAGAGAAGTAATCTCCATCAGAAGCATACGCTGGGCGATGATCTTTTGCCGTTAAGCAAATTGGTTCTGAATCTAGATAATTATATCCACCTTGCTCTTGCAGTACCTTCTGTAAAATATAGGCAGATCCGGCACTTGGCACATCTTCATCTACAATCAATAAACGATTGGTTTTCTTTAAAGACTCAACAATCAACGCATTCACATCAAATGGCATAAGTGTACGCACATCTATCAACTCAGCCGAAATACCAGTCTCTTCTAATTGGGGAAGAACGCTTTCTACAATATTACACGTAGAACCATAAGAAACGATGGTTAAGTCTGAACCTGACTTTACTACCTCTGGTACACCAAGAGGTGTTGTATATTCACCAAGGTTAGCCGGTAATTTTTCCTTTAATCGGTAACCATTTAATGGCTCGATTACAATTGCGGGATCGTCTCCTTGTAACAAGGTATTATAAAAACCTGCAGCTGTAGTTAGATTACGAGGAACGCAAACGTGAATTCCCCTTAAACCACTTGTCATCATTCCCATTGGTGAGCCCGAATGCCAAACCCCTTCCAAACGGTGTCCGCGCGTTCTAACTATTAATGGTGCAGCCTGCCCACCTTTTGTTCTATAACGTAAGGTCGCTAAATCGTCGCTCAAGCCTTGAAAACAATACAGTAGGTAATCTAGGTACTGAATGTCTGCAATCGGTCTAAGGCCTCGTAATGCCATACCAATGCCTTGACCTAAAATAGTAGCTTCTCTAATTCCGGTGTCACTAACACGAATCTCACCAAATTTCTCCTGTAAATTTTCCAGACCTTTATTTACATCACCTAATTTCCCAGCATCTTCGCCAAAAATCAGTGTGTTTGGATATTTTTTGAATAGTTTCTCGAAATTATCTCTAATCACAAGCCTTCCATCAACCATTGGTGAGTCGGCATTATATTCAGGTTTTATTTCTGAAACATTCATTGGTGAAAATGGTGTTTCACTTAATAAGTGTGAATTGTAACGGTCGTAGTTTTCCTTATCGCTAATAGATAGCCATTGCTTTAATTCACTACGCGAAGGAGTTTCTTTTCCAGCAGTATAATGGAGAGATTTACGTGCAGCAGAATAAATATCTTTGCGGATTGAATTAGGAAACATTTTCAGTTTTCTAATTGCGTCTCCTACCCTTTTTTCTCCAGTTTCTTTTTGAATATTCTGAAGCAAACCGATCACATGGGCTTTTTCCTTTTTAATAGGAGCCATATAAGCATCCCAAGCTTCTTTTTTTGCTTCGTTTACAACAGCTAGGGCTTCACTTTCTAACCTATCCAAATCTTTTGAAGAAGCAATTTTATTCTTTAAAATCCACTTCTTTAACTGATTTAAGCAGCAGTAATCTACCTCAAACTTGAGACGCTCTTCATCTTTGTAACGCTCGTGAGAACCCGAAGTTGAATGTCCTTGAGGTTGGGTTACTTCAGTAACATGCACAAGTACTGGCACATGTTCTTCCCGTGCGATTTTCTCAGCCTTTGAATAGGTTTCCATCAGGCCTTGGTAATCCCATGCTCTTACTGTTAAAATCTCGAACCCTGGAGCGTTTTCTGTTCTTTGGAAGCCACTTAACGCCTCAGATATACTTTCTTTAGTGGTTTGATATTTCTTAGCAACCGAAATGCCATAACCATCATCCCAAACCGACATCACCAATGGTACTTGGAGTACACCAGCTGCATTTATAGTTTCCCAAAAAACACCTTCTGATGTACTAGCATCACCGATGGTTCCAAAAGCGATTTCGTTACCTTTGTTAGAGAATTTTTTCCATTCTTTTCCTTTCAGAGATTTCTCATTTCTATACACTTTTGAAGCTTGAGCTAAACCAAGCAAACGGGCCATTTGCCCCGCTGTTGGAGAAATATCTGAGGATGTATTTTTTGATTTGGTTTGGTCAATCCAATTCCCATCGCCATCCACTAATCGAGTGGCAAAGTGGGAGTTCATTTGTCTGCCACCAGAAAATGGCTCAAAATTCACATCCGCATGAGCGTATAGTTGTGCAAAAAATTGAGTGGGATTTAGCTCGCCAATTGCGAGCATGAAGGTCTGATCTCGGTAATATCCAGATCTAAAATCTCCGTTTTTAAAAACTTTTGCTAATGCTATTTGAGGAATCTCTTTCCCATCTCCAAAAATACCAAACTTGGCTTTACCTGATAACACTTCCTTACGACCTATAAGGGATAGATGGCGACTTAGCCACCCAAGCTTATAATCTGCAAGAATTTCTCTTTTTTGTGCCTGATTGAATGCACTTTTAGGAGATTTTGCCATTGTTCGAGCCATATTTAGTGTTTTAAAAATTATTCAAATAACGAGATTCACACCCTTCAAAAAGGGGCGGAATTATACGAAAAAGCGCTTTTTCATCAAAGCTATATAGTCAAAGTTTCGCTCTTTTAACAAGTGCGAAACTTTGACTTAACCTAATTACTCCGTAAAACCACCTTTTGTCATCTTTATTGGATCGAGCGCACTATCGAGCTCTGCTTCCGATAAATCTGTCATCTCTTTGGCAACTTCTTTTAGAGGTCTATTTTCAGCAAATGCTTTTTTTGCAATTTTCGCTGCCAGATCGTATCCAATAATAGGATTAAGAGCGGTTACTAAAATTGGGTTTCTACCAACTTTATCAGCAATAACATCTTTTCGAACTACTAATCTTGAAACTGAGCGATCAGCTAAGTTCCGAGCAGCGTTTGCTAGAATCTCAATAGATTGAAGCAAATTGTGTGCCACTACGGGAAGCATCACATTAAGTTCAAAGTTACCTGCTTGGCCACCAATTGTTATAGTGGTGTCGTTACCAATAACCTGAGCACAAACCATAGTTAGTGATTCTTCAATTACTGGATTTACTTTTCCAGGCATAATTGATGAACCAGGTTGTAGCGCAGCTAGTTGAACCTCACCCAAACCGCCATTAGGGCCTGAGTTCATCCAACGTAGGTCGTTACCAATTTTCATTAAACTCACTGCTATTGTTTTAAGTTGACCACTTAACTCCACTGGAGCGTCAACAGTAGCTTGAGCTTCAAAATGATTAGTAGCTTCTACAAAATCTTGCCCTGTTAACTTCGATATCTGCGAGGCAAATTTAGCACCAAATTCATGATGTGTATTTATACCTGTCCCAACCGCTGTTCCACCTTGTGGTAATTCTCTTACTCGTGTTAACGCAGATTTTAGGCGTTCAATTCCAAGCTCAACTTGGCGAGCATAGCCACTAAACTCTTGCTCAATGGTAACAGGCATAGCATCCATTAAATGGGTTCTTCCTGTTTTCACCACATCCGCATTTTCTTTTCCTTTTTCTACAAAGGTTTTTTGTAAATGCTCAAGAGCTGGGATTAGTTTTTCAGCGGTTGAAATTACTGCAGCAACTCGAATAGCTGTTGGTATTACATCATTTGAACTCTGGCCAAAGTTAACGTGGTCATTAGGATGAACCTTAGTTTCAGCGTTAGCATTAAGCTCATTAGCGCGATGTGCAATAACCTCATTCGCATTCATATTCGTAGAGGTTCCCGAGCCTGTTTGAAAAATATCAATTACAAAGTGCTCATCGTGCTTGCCATCAATAATTTCTTGCGAAGCTTTTGAAATTACATCTGCAATTTCCGTGCTTATTAAACCCAACTCATTATTAGCTAATGCAGCTGATGTTTTAACGTATCCTAAGGCTTGGATAAAATCACGACTGAACTTAATTCCCGAAATTGGAAAATTGTCGTGAGCACGTTGAGTTTGCGCACCATAAAGTGCATTAGTGGGCACCTTAACTTCGCCCATGGAATCTTTTTCTATTCTGTAGTCGCTCATTTTGTCCTCTTAGATTTATAATACCTAAGAAGATAACATTTTTAGAAAAGAGGAGCATTTTTGTTCTTAAACTTTACAAGTATTTGTTAAAGTTTTTTCCTGTACATGCGATAGGTTTTGTCTAAACGGCCACCAATTCTTTCAGCAACTCGAACCATTTCCTTATTGCTACTAAGAATCCAGCTCAATTCAGACTCGGTCATTCCTTTCTTTAAGCCGTTTTCAATAGCTTTTTGGTGTAGCAGAGCGTCAATTCCCTTCCCTCTATGCTCTGGCATCACTCCCATTAGTGCGGTACGAATTCTATTTATCTTTTTCTTACCTAGTAGGAGTTTAAATATTCCAAAAGGAAAAAGATTTCCATTCATTGTTTTGAAAACCTGATTGTAGTCGGGAAGTGCTATAGAAAACGCTACTGCTTTACCATCAATTTCTGCTATATGAGCGAAATCTGGGTCTAAAATCATTTTGAAGTCTTCAGCGGTGAGCTCAAGTTCTTCTTTTGTGAGCGGAATGAAGCCCCAATTTTCTTTCCAAGATTCATTGTAGATAGAGCGAACTATCTCCACTTCCTCTTTAATCTTTTTCATGTTAACCGGACGGATAACCAAACCTGGATTGCGCTTGTTTACAATTGCGATTGCCCGATTGATTCGATCCATTGAAACATGCTCTTTATCGACAACAAAGGCCAACAAATCCATTTCAGGTTCAAAACCTGCGCCAAGTGCTAATTTCTCGTAATATGGTTTATTATAAGGCATCAGGATGTAAGGAAGCTTATCAAATCCATCAATCAAAAAGCCTACTGTATCCATCATACCTGGGCTTGCAGGCCCGAGTACATCTTCCATTCCGCGTTCTTTCAGCCAGTCGCCCGCAACTTTAAATAGAAGATTTGCCGTTTCTTGCTGGTCAATACATTCAAAAAAACCAAAATGCCCAGTTTTTGTGCCATGGAAGTCATTATAGCGATGATCAATCACCGCAGAAATTCGACCAGCCATTTTGCCGTTATGCTCGGCTATGAAAATGGCGATTTCAGCATTTTTGTAATAAGGATTTTTCTGTGTGTTGATGAGCTTCTTCTGCTCCATCCTGAGTGGGGGCACCCAATTTGCATCACTTGTGTAGTGACTGTATGGAAATTCAATAAATTTCTTACGTTCACCGTCTGTAGTAACGATGGTAACCCCATTCGTATTCATAGAAATATTTTTTAAATAGCTGAGTGTCCGTTTTGATCGATAAGTCCATTCCTGATTCCTACTTTGCGGAAGGCATCAAGTATACGGTTTAAATGTTCATCTGTATGGCTTGCAGAATAACTTGTTCTTAATAGTGATTGCCCTTGAGGAACCGCTGGTGGAACAACTGCATTAGTATACACACCTGCTTCAAAAAGATCTTTCCAGAATTGGAAACAAGTCATCATATCACCAATAACCACAGGAATTATAGGAGATTGGCTTGTCCAAACGTTGAAGCCCATATTTTCTAATTCAGTACGCATATAAAGAGATATCTCTTCTAGGCGAGCAATTCTCCAAGGTTCTTCTTGAAGGATTTCTAAAGCTTTTAATACTGTTGCAACGTTTGCTGGTGGCATTGAAGCACTAAAAATATGCGCTGGAGAGTGGTGACGAATGAATTCAATCACAGAGTTACTTCCAACAATAAAACCACCTAATGATGCAAATGATTTAGAGAATGTACCGCTTATCAGATCAACTTCATCAGTTAAACCAAATACAGATGCAGAACCTCGCCCACCATCGCCAACAACACCCACAGCATGAGCGTCATCTAAATAAAGTCTTGCGCCAAATTCTTTTGCTAATGCAACTAGTTCAGGTACTTTTGCGAGCGTACCAGACATTGAAAAGACTCCATCAGAAATGATAATCTTACCAGCATTTGGGTCTGCTTTTTCAAGTTGCTTACGGAGCTGATCCATATCGTTATGAGCATAACGAACGGTTTTAGCATTAGAGCAAAGTGTACCTACAACTATACATGCGTGGTTATCACGATCAGAAAAAATAATGTCATTTCTAGCCGCAATAGTTTGGATAGAGCCTTCATTAGTTTGATAACCGGTGCTAAAAAGCACACAATTTTCCTTACCCATAAACTTGGCAAGCTTTTCCTCTAGCTCGATATGAATATCTAGCGTACCATTTAAATACCGAGAACCTGTACAGCCAGTTCCATATTTTGTGAGAGCATCTTGTGCAGCTTTAATTGTTCTGGGGTCGTTTGTGAGCCCAAGATAGTTGTTGGAACCTGCCATTATAACTTCATGGCCTTCAATTTCTACAATAGTTCCATCAGTAGCCTCTAAGGGCTTAAAGTAGGGATAAAGCCCTAATTTTTTAACTTCGTCAGCCTTCGTGAAATTAAATGCTTTTGCAAAAATATCATTTTTTGCAATTTCAGTTTTTTTATCGGCCATTCTTATAATTCCTCAATATTCTTCTTTAACAGCGAAATATAGCCAGTATTAAATTTCTATCAAATTCTTGAATAGGGTGATCTTACTCAGCTCGCTTCACATTTTTGTCCTCTATAACATGCTCAAGATATGAAATATATCTTTGAGCTACGTTATTCCAGGTAAAGTTTTCCAGTACATACGTTCTGCATGTATTGCTCATCTTTTCTAGCTCGGTTTTAATCAATGTATCAACTTGAGATGAAAATTCCACACTGTTTAATACTTCAACTTTATAACCGTTCTGTCCATTCTCAATTACATCTTTAATTCCTTCTAAATCTGCTGCAACTACTGGCGTCCCCGCAAGGTTTGCTTCAAGTAGAACAATCCCAAATCCTTCCATATCTCCAGATACGGGTATATTGGGCATTACGAACAGATCAGCGGCAGCATAGGCCTTTTTTAAGACTTCATCAGGCTGCCTTCCTGCTAGAAGGATTCTATCTTTATAAGGGGAATTCCTTACAAGTTCTTTTAACTTTTCGTGCTCGGGTCCCTCACCTATTGCGAGGTAAAAAACATCAGAGTTAATTTTTGGGAAAACTTCAGATATAAACCACTCTACACCTTTTCTTTTAACTTGACGCCCAACCGTCAATATTAATTTCTTATTGGAAAGATCTAACCCAAAATCTTTCTCGATTGCGCTTCGCGATTCTTTCTTATTTGGAACTTCCTTGAAATCGGTCATGTCAAAACCATTTGGTAATGCCACACCTTTTGTAGAATCCATCCCACGTTTAATACATTCTTGACGTGTTGCTTCAGAAACCGATATCACGCCATCAAGAGCTTCAAAAACACTTGGCACAAAATTTTGATAAATCCCGATTGGCATTTTTACATCTTGGCCATGGTTAATAGTAACCATTGGTACATCAATTCTTTTGCGAGTGAATTTTGCCAAGCTAGCTGTCACCATCGATGAAAAGAGGATTACATCTGGCTTAAACTCTTTAACAATTTTAGGGAGTTTACGCACCAAGTTCATCAGAAAAAAAGCAGCTCTAACTTCAATCCCCTTCCAAGGCGCATGTAGAATAATTGTTTTCAACTCGATATCTCCTCGAGACTCCAATTCTTCTACTAATTGCATACTAACGCGTTGCATGCCTCCAATGCTTTCAAGTGGCGCATTTTTTGGAGGGTGTAAGTGTGATATATATAGGATTCTCAAACTCTTCTTACCCTTTTTTTTTCAACTACTGAATTTTGCTCCATAGCAGCTTTATAATTTTCTACTAAACCCGAATTTATCTTATCCCATTCATATAGTTTAGATAATTCTCTAGATTTGGCTCCCATGGCCTTCATCGTTTCTGAATTTGATGTAATCTGAGATAATTTCTTAGTAAAATCGGCAACATTTTCTTGCTCTGCCCATAGCCCATTTTCACCATTCACTACTAATGATTTACTTCCAATTGCATCTGCAACTAAGCAAGGAAGTCCACTTGCCATTGCCTCTAGGGTTACATTTCCAAAAGTTTCTGTATGAGATGGGAAATTGAAAACATCGCTACTAGCATAAGCTCTTGCTAGGTCTTCGCCTTTCACAAAACCCGTAAAATGAGCTTCTGGCAATAGTTCTTGCGCTTCTGCCAATGCAGGCCCATCTCCCACTACCATTGCTCTTACTTTCGGGTTAGTGGCTTGAACATTTTTCACGCTTTCAATAAACGTTCGTAGCTCCTTCTCCCAAACTAATCGAGAAACAAATGTGACTACAATCTCATCATCTTTGAAACCTACTTTTCTTCTAAACTCTAAGTCACGCTTATTAGGATTGAACAGATTCGTGTCCACACCTCGAGCCCATACATGTAATCCTCTTTTAATCCCATAGGTACCTAACTCATCTATCATCGACTGGCTTGGCACATAAGTGTGCGCACATTTGCCATAAAACCAACGCAAGTATTTCCAAGCAAGCCCTTCAATTGGGGTAAGTTTGTAATATTTAAAATAGCTGGTAAAGTGGGTGTGATAAGAAGAAACTACAGTTACATCGTTTTTCTTTGCCCATTTTAAGGCTTTGTAACCAAGTGCATCAGGAGTTGCGATATGAATTACTGTTGGATTGAATTCTTCTAACCTTTTGCGAGCAACTTTTGGAAATGTAGTTGTTAAGCGATATTCATCTCGCCCCGAAACTAACATTGGAATTGAAGGTGTTACAACAAGCTCACCACAGTGTTTAATTAAAGGCTCTTTGATTGATGGGCCAAATACTAAAACTGGAATATTTTGACTTTCTAGGTACTTAACTAAACGATTTAATGTAAGAGAAACCCCATCTCGAATGTGATTGTAGTTCCCCGTAAATAACGCAACTCGCAGTTCTTTCATAAAAGTTTAAAAGCAAACGGCAGATGTGTATCTTGCCTTTTATCGGATTCAATTTATTACATCATAAAAATAACCTAAGAATATACGCAATTAATGAATGTCTTTGTAACTGGAGGGACTGGTTTTGTTGGCAGCCATTTAGTTGACGCCCTTATTGCCGACCCAAATTATAACGAAATACGCTGTTTAGTGCGTACTGATGACAAGTGGCTTACTAATAAAGAGTTCACTCGGGTGAAAGGAGATCTTACAGATCTAAGCCTTATTTCTAATGCTTTGGATGGAATTGATGTGATTTTCCACGTTGCAGGAGTAGTTCGAGCGCGCACTCAAAAAGAATTTAATCGCGCCAATGTAGACGCTACAGAGAATTTAATTCGTGTAGCTCAAAAAAAAGGAATAACTAATATGGTTATTCTCTCATCGCTTGCTGGCGTTGGCCCTAGTAATGGAGTTCCTCTTACAGAAAAAGCTGAACTCAATCCGGTGAGTATGTACGGCTTATCAAAAAAACTTATGGAAGAGGTTATCCATGAGGCTGCTTCTAAAAAAGACAGTATTAAAATTATTCGTCCTCCTGCTGTATATGGGCCAAGAGAGTCTGATATCTACACATTTTTTAAAACCTTCTCTAAAGGAATTTGCCCAATTGTTGGAGACGGGAACCATCCACGTCTTTCTATGGTGTATGTAACAGATTTAGTTAACGGGATTATAAAATCATCCCAGAAAACAGATGCTGGCGTGCATACCTATTTTATTTCAGGAACAGAAGATTATTCATGGAATCAAATTCGTGGTGTTACATCAGTTGTGATGGGGAAAAAAGCTATTCCCATCAAAATTAAACCTGCTTTAGTAAAAAAGATATCCGGTTTCATTGAAAGTGCTGCATCATTAATTGGACAGTACCCCGTTGTGAATAGAGAAAAAGCAAATGAAATGGTTCTGGAATGGACTTGCTCTTCTGAGAAAGCTGAGAAAGAGTTAAATTACAAAGCAGAAATGAGTTTGGAAGAAGGAATTTCTAGAACTATACACTGGTATAAAAAACATAATTGGCTATGACCCCCAACACTTACTTCAAGAAAGTATTTTCTTACCTCTTACTTTCCCTATTATTTACACCGTTCACCATAGCGCAACAATCTTTATTACAAGATTTTAGTAGGATAATTTCCATTCCTGAAACAAAAACCATTCAGGCCTCAGAAACCCACTTATATGTACTTTCCGAGCAAGAAGGAATGGTCGTTTTTAGAATTTATCCAGATTCTCTACAATGGCTATATACTTCCTCTGGAATGGAACGCCGTGGCGATGAAATTTCAGCAGATATCAGGTTTGCATATCTTTATGGAGAGTCAAAGCGTCTCACTGTTTTAGAACCAACTTCTGTTCTAGGTGTTTACTCGGCAACGCTATTGCCAGCCAGTCCGCTTGGCGCCACACGTTTAGAAAACAACCTGTATGTAGCTCTTGGTAAAAAAGGACTAGGTAGCCTCTCTTTAGAAACTCCCGAAACCGTAGATTCTGAGGTACAATATCTCGGAGAAAAAGAAATAGATGGCGCTGAAGTGTTAGATGTTAAATCTTCTCTTGGTAGCAAACAGCTTTTCGTTCTCACCTCACATAACAACCTGGTTTTATTCAATTCCAAAGAAAACAAATTAAGCTACACAAATACCTTTTCGCTAAATGTACCCGCAACAAAGTTATTTATTGATGGAGAACGCATTTGGACTTCCACCAAGAATGGCGATGTGTATGAAATCACAAGTAACGGCCTCGGAAAAAAGGTCGGTAATGTTAAAGAAGCCGTTACAACTGTTTTATTTTGGCTAGACTACACTTTTGTTAGAACTGTTAGTGGTAAAGTTTGGATTTCGAAAAACAGAGAACCACTTACCATTTGGAAATCAGATTCTGACGCAGGTAATTTCATCACTAAAAGCATTGATAGAGTGTGGATTTCTGAGAATAACTCGCTAACCAAAGTGAAAGTTGGTGATGCAAGTCAAAGTGATGCAATTTCTACCACTACAAATACCCCGTTTGCGTTAAAGAAGATCCCAAACAAAATACTTACCTATCCTAATCCCCTCATAATGGCCTTAGAACTTGAGGGTAATTATCCAACGAATAATGTTGAATTTACTTATCGTTCAACAGCTACAAATGCTGTTATTCAGAAACAAGGTTTTGTATGGCAACCAACTCCCAACCAACTAGGATTAAACTGGTTTACAATTATTGCTTCAAACTCTAGAGGAGAGACCGATAGCACTCGGTTTACTGTTGATGTAAGATCTTTCAATTCGCCACCAGTATTTAACCCTGTTCGCGGTTCATCTATAGTTGTGAATGAACCATTTAAGCTTCAGTTCAAAGCTACTGATCCAGAAAAACCAACAAGCCAGTTAATCCGATACATTGGTGTAGATTTACCAGATGGCTCAAAAGTTGAAGAAAGAACGGGTTTATTCACTTGGACCCCAACTGAACGACAAGTTGGAGAGAATACGTTTAAGATAATTGCATCAGACGAATTGGGTGCGGCTTCTTCTGTAGAGGTAACACTCAATGTGCTTGATATCTCAAGAGGTGATTAAACTAAATCTTATTCTTTGAACTCTTCAGACTTCACTTCAAACTTATTAAACTGGTATCAAGAACATAAAAGAGAAATGCCTTGGCGTGGTTCAAAAGATCCTTACAAAATATGGATCTCGGAAATCATGCTACAACAAACGCGTGTAGACCAAGCTTGGCCTTTTTTTGAACGCTTTATGGCTCAATTCCCTACTGTGTTTGAACTTGCCGAAGCTAGCCAACAACAAGTTCTAAAAGCATGGGAAGGCCTTGGATATTATAGCCGAGCGAGGAATCTACATTACGCTGCAAAAACCATCGTTTCCGATTATTCAGGAAATTTACCTGAAAGTTATGACGAAATTATAAAGCTAAAGGGCATTGGCCCATATACAGCGGCAGCAATAACCAGCATAGCGTTCAACCAACCTAACGCAGTGGTTGATGGAAATGTGATTCGTGTTATAACTCGATACTATGGAATTGAAGATGATGTAAGGAGTTCAAAAACAACTAAACAAGTTCAGCAATTAGTAGATAAATTAATTTCAACTGATTTGCCCGCTGACTTCAACCAAGCGATGATGGAATTAGGAGCTACTGTTTGCTCACCATCTAAACCTGATTGTTTAAATTGCCCAATTCAATCTGGATGCGTTGCCACGAAAACAGCTAAAACGGATTCTATTCCTTACAAATCTTCCGCAAAAAAGAAACCGCATAAACACATTGGTGTTGGCATTATCGAACGGGAAGATGAAAAAGTATTGATTGCTTTACGTCCCGAAAATGTGATGCTTGGTGGATTATGGGAATTTCCTGGTGGGAAACAGGAAAATGGCGAAACCATTCAACAAACTGTTGAAAGAGAACTTCAAGAAGAATTAGGTGTTCAAGTTCATGCCTATAAGGAATTCATGAAGCTCAAGCACGTTTACTCACATTTCTCGATTACTCTTCATGCTTATCTATGCACATTGATTTCTGGAACCCCTGAGGCTAAATCAAGCCAAGAAGTTAAATGGGTATCTAAATCAGAATTAGTTGAATATCCCTTTCCAAAGGCAAACAAACAGCTTACTGAAAAGTTGATAGAGAATAGTTAATGTAACTTATTCCATTTCATTGCACTATAACCCGATGCTTCAACAATGAAAAAAAAGAAAGCTCACAAAACACTCTCCAAAGCAAAACTCTTGCAGTTAAAGCCTTACTTAGATGAAGTGGTAGCAAAAGTAGAACAACCTGATTTTATTGATAACGATCCCATTCAGTTTATGCATGCTTTTGAGCACAAAAATGACATGGAATTGGCGGGATTCTTTGCTGCAATTATGGCTTGGGGACGACGAGATATTGTAGTAGCCAAAGTTGATGACTTACTAAAAGGAATGAATTATAAACCTGCTGAATTTATTCTGAATTTTAAGGAAAGTGATCAAGATGCGTTTGTAAACTTTAAGCATCGAACTTTCAAACCCATTGATGTTTATTGGCTCATAAAAATTCTTCAATCAATACTTATAAAGTACGAAAGCTTTGAGGGATTTTGGAACTACTGCCAAACCATCGCTTCCCAACAGCAAAGGCAGTTAATTGCCGTTTTTAATGAGGAATTTTTCGCTCTTCAACCAGAAACACCATCTCGAACCCGCAAACACATTTCCAACCCTGATAAAAACAGCTCCTGCAAACGTTTATACATGTATTTGAGATGGTGCTTACGCTCTGGACCTGTGGACCTTGGAATAATGAATTTTATGCCTTTATCTGAGTTAAAAATTCCATTAGATGTACACGTTGCTCGTCAGGCTAGAAAATTAGGGCTATTGGCTCGCCCACAAAACGATTGGAAGGCTGTTCTAGAACTTAGCGATCGATTAACAATACTAGACCCAAACGATCCCTCAAAATATGACTTTGCTCTTTTCGGAATTGGAGTATTAAAAGATTCCATTCCTAACACTCTAATCGTAAATCAGATAGATTGAAACTTCATAACTTCTATTCTATAAAATTTTTTCGTATTTTTGGTGAATCCCAATTAAGGGAAATAAAAAAACGAAAGGAAGTGAGACTCAATGCTAGGTGTTGAAGTTAAAGACAACGAAAGTGTTGAACGTGCGATTAACAGGTTTAAAAAACTTATTACGCGTTCGCGTATTCTTAATGAATACAAAGATCGCCAACAGTTTACAAAACCATCTGTTGACCGTCGCGAGGCTATGAAAAAAGCCGTACGCGAGCAACGTCGCCGTCAACGAGAAAACTACTAGTTTTCTCTGTCGTCACACATATTAAGCCCTTGGTATTAACCGAGGGCTTTTTTTATGGCTTCTCGTACGTATCTGATTCCCGTAGCATTTTTTGTAGCAGGTACTATCGAGTTACTAAAACCTAGTTTTGCGGCTTCTTTCATTCGCTGTTCAATGTGAGGAACAGTTCGAACTTCTCCGCCAAGGCCAACTTCACCTATAAACACAGTACTTTGGTTTATTGCCTTATCCGTTAAACTAGAAACGAGGGCACAACAAACACCCAAATCTCCTGCTGGGTCATTCAAGCGAAAACCACCAGCAATATTTAAATACACATCATGGTTAGAAAAACTAAATCCTGCTCTTTTTTCAAGAACAGCCAAGAGTAAAGCTAGGCGGTTTCTATCAAAGCCATTTGATGTCCGTTGTGGAGTTCCAAATGCAGAAGCGGTAACTAGGGCTTGCACCTCAATTAGCAAAGGTCTCGAGCCTTCCATCGTGCAAACAATCGCATTTCCGCTAATACCTTCCGTTCGGTCTGAAATAAAAAGCTCTGAAGGATTTGAGACCTCTTTTAAACCTTGCTCATTCATTTCAAAAACGCCTACTTCTTGTGCTGGGCCGAACCGATTTTTTAGGCTACGAAGTAATCGATAAGTATAATTTTTATCGCCTTCAAACTGCAGAACAGTATCTACCATATGTTCCAGCACGCGCGGGCCAGCAATATCCCCTTCTTTAGTAACGTGACCAATTACAAGTGTAGTAATATTCTTCTTTTTAGCTAACTGCTGAAACATTGCCGCACATTCTTTCACCTGTTGAATGCTTCCAGGCATACTTTGGAGCTCCGTTCTGTACACCGTTTGGATTGAATCTACAATAAGTAAATCCGGCTTTATTCTTTGAGCTTCCTTAATAATGATATCGGCTTGAGTCTCATTATAAACAAGCAACTTCTTCGACTTCACACCAAGTCGCTCCGCACGTTGTTTAATCTGTCCCGCCGACTCCTCGCCCGCACAAAACAGAATACTCAACTCTGGATTTGATTGTGCAATTTGAAGCGTTAAAGTACTTTTACCAACGCCAGGCTCTCCACCAATTAAGATATATGCACCAGGTAAAAATCCCCCACCAAGCACTCTGTCTAACTCACTTATGTTGCTAAAAAATCGAGATTTTTCGGAGGTTTCAACCTCGGCTAATTGTTGTGGCTTTTCATGAGTTTCTAGTCCACTTACTTTCGCCTTGTGCTCAACTTCTTTAGTTGCTTTGTTAGTTTCAACAAAAGTATTCCATTCTCCACAAGTAGGACAGCTTCCTAACCATTTTGGAGAAATATGCCCGCATGAAGCGCACTCAAATTGTGTCTTGAGCTTAGCCAAATCAGTCCTTCTTTTGTTTCTCTATTACTGAGCGGTTTATATACCAAGTTGTGGCAAACATACCTAATGCAATGCTTATGTAATAACTTATTATTCGCCACAAGAAAACAGCTAAACCAATGAACGATTTTCTTGTAATCAAAGAGCCTTGGAATAATACAAACAGCCCTTCAACCCCTCCACTTCCGCCTGGAGTTGGAACTACCAAAAATGCTAAGTTCATGGCTAAGCTTCGCAAAACAGATAAAATTTCTGGAGCAGGAAGCAAGCTAAGCACAACAATTGTAGCCAACGCAACTCTACACAACCACGACATTGTTGAAAGAAAGAAAGCTTTTGCTAAAAAGCTAAATGGCTTTTTTCGGAGTTGGTGTGCATAGCCTTCAAGATGCTCAGCTTCCTCACTAACTTTATCTTGATACTTTCTTAGAAGAGGAAGTTTAAAAATTACCTTTATAACTTTTTTGATTGCAGCGGGGTTAATCAACACCCCATAAGCCAACAACGCTGCGTAGCTTAATAATGAAACGTATAAAATTATCATTGATGCCTCGCCAATCATACCAATATCTGGCGGAACGACATCATATTTTAAACCTGCAATAAGTAAAATTGGAATTGCTAGTGCGAACCAAATCTGATCTAAAAGAACTCCATAAAGCACAATGGCAGTAGATTCGCCAAGTTTTAATCCTTCCTTGGTCATGGCATAAGTTGCCATCGGAGCTCCACCAATAGTAGATGGTGTTACAGCTGAGGTAAAATCCCAAGCTAAAACAACCCTAAAAGCTCCCATCCAGCTAATAACTTTTTCTGATAGAAATCTAATTTTTGCAGCTCCAAACCATACTCTTAAAAAAGAGACAACTAAGGCTATACCTAATCCAGGCAATCTTTTTGGAACTAGATAAGTGAGTACTCCAGGAGTATAAGTATACCAGATTACCCCAGCCATTGTTAAAAAACTTAGGCTCATGGAAATAACTAGGTATTTCTTTGAGAAAAAATTAGTGGGTTCGTTGGTATTTGTAGCTTCCTTATTCAAACAACTTAATTTATTTGGCTAAAGTATAAAAAAAAGCCTTAGAGGAATTCTAAGGCTTTTCTAATCTACGAAATAAATTAAGCAATCGTGATGTCATCATTCAAATAAACATCCTGAATCATGTTAAGTAATTCAACACCTTCTTTTAGAGGACGTTGGAATGCTTTTCTACCACTAATTAAGCCCATTCCACCAGCTCTTTTGTTGATGATTGCCGTTTTTACTGCATCAGCAAAATCGTTATCACCAGATGCTCCACCAGAGTTGATTAAGCCTGCACGTCCCATGTAGCAATTAGCAACTTGGTATCTTGTTAAGTCAATTGGATGCTCTGAAGTTAATTCAGAATAAATTCTCTCGTCCAATTTACCATAGCTAGAGTTACCAGTATTCAACGCTTTGTAACCACCGTTGTTTGTTGGTAGCTTTTGTTTGATGATATCTGCACCTAAAGTAGTACCAATATGGTTTGCTTGGCCAGTTAAGTCAGCTGAAGTATGATAGTCAACGCCATCAACTTTGAATGCATCGTTACGAGTATAGCACCATAAGATAGTTGCTAAACCTAATTCGTGTGCGTATGCGAAAGCATCAGCAACTTCCTGAATCTGGCGGTTAGATTGCTCTGAACCAAAATAAATAGTTGCACCAACTGCAGCTGCACCCATGTTATAAGCTTGATCAATATTACCAAACATGATTTGATCAAAAGTGTTTGGGTAAGTAAGAAGCTCATTGTGATTAATTTTAACCACAAATGGAATTTTGTGCGCATACTTTCTAGACATAGTAGCTAACACACCAAACGTTGAAGCAACTGCATTACAACCAGCTTCAAGTGCTAGGTTGATAATGTTTTCAGGGTCAAAATAGTCTGGGTTTTTTGCGAAAGATGCTCCCGCTGAATGTTCAATACCTTGATCTACAGGCAAAATTGATAGATAACCTGTTCCGCCAAGTCTACCATTGCTGTATAATCGTTGCAAGTTACCTAAAACTCTATTGTTGCGGTCAGAAAGGCTCCAAACATCATCCACAAAAGAAGCTGAAGGTAATGATAGTCTGTCTTTGCTTATTGTTTTACTAACGTGATCAAGTAGGTATGAAGCTTCATCTCCTAGAAGATCTTCGATACTCTTTATTCCAAGTGACATATTTTTCCCTTTTTGAAATTAGTTTAATGAGTCAAAAATATATGAGTTAATACTCGAAATGACTAGTTCATTTCAACGAAAGTGAGAGTTACTCCTTCATTCGTCCTCTTTAAATAAGTATCTTTCGTGAAATTTTGATGAACTATGAAAATCGACACAATACAACTTCCAGAAAAACCGCTTTTCCTCGCTCCGATGGAAGACGTAACAGACTCGCCCTTTCGCCAGATATGCAGAGAAAAAGGTGCCGATATTGTCTTTACGGAATTCATTAGTTCCGAAGCACTTATTAGAGACTCTGATATTGCTTTGCATAAAATGAGCTACTCTGAGAGTGAACGCCCTTTTGGTATCCAAATTTTTGGAGGCCGCGAAGAAGCTATGGAAGGTGCTGCAAAAGTTGCTGCTGCAAATAATCCCGATTTGGTAGACATCAATTTTGGATGCCCCGTCTATAAAGTGGTTAATAAAGGCGCTGGTGCAGCGTGCCTTAAAGATATGGATTTAATGGAGCGCATGGCTGGCACCGTAGTTGATGCCATTACCAATAAACCCGTAACGGTAAAAACACGCTTAGGCTGGGATGATGACACCATTCGCATTCAAGAAGTTGCGCTAATGCTACAAAGAGTTGGTGTAAAAGCCTTAACGGTTCATGCTCGCACTCGGGCACAAAAATATAAAGGAGAGGCGCGCTGGGAGTGGCTAAAAAAGCTTAGAGATACACCCGGCTTAGAAATCCCAATAATTGGGAATGGAGATGTAAGCTCTCCGGAACTCGCCAAGAAAATGTTCGACGAAACAGGCGTTGACGGTGTTATGATTGGTCGCGGGGCTATTGGAAATCCTTGGATTTTTGAACAAACTCGCCATTATTTAGAAACTGGAGAAATGCTACCAGAGCCTTCTCTTCAAGAACGCCTGAAGGTTTGTGCTGAGCAGTTAGCTCTTTCTGTTGCCCATCAGGGCGAAAAATACGGCGTAATTATAATGAAAAAGCATTATGGCCAGTATTTAAAAGGAATTAGAAATGGCAAGAAATTGCGTCTCGAATTAATGAAACATAACGAGATGGCACCAATCCTTGAAATCTTACTCAATTTTAAGGAAGAGGAATTTTACGCCGTTGTATAGCTTTGAATTAGCTATAGGGCCTTTAAAATTCTTCTCTATCTAGTATTGTATCTTTTTCTTTCTCCTTTCGTACAAGCTCAAAGGTTCTAATTTAAGGAGGATTCATGTTACAAAGATTGGCAAGAGTATTGAAATCATTTGTGGGTGCCGCAGGAGTTGCCACATCACCAGTTAAAGCAATAACTGGCATCGTAGTGAGCATCGTTGTTCCCTATCTGCTATGGTCATTTTTGGGCGGTTTTGGAGTAGCCCTTATCCTTCTAGGAATTGGATGGCTTATTTGGTGGATGGCAAAAAAGAAATAGTACAAAAAGGGATTTTACTTTGAACAAGCAAAATCCCTTTTCTATATACAGTTATAGATAATCTCTTCTAATAAATCCTTTAAGAACTTCTGGAACTCTTACTTTTCCATTTTCTTCTTGGTATGCTTCTAATATCGCCGAAACAATTCTAGGAAGCGCTAAACCTGATCCATTCAAAGTATGTACCATCTCGATGTCTTTCTCATCTTTACGGTAACGCAGTTGCATTCTTCTAGCCTGGAAGCTTTCAAAGTTGGAGCAAGAGCTTACTTCAAGCCAGCGTTGCTGACCAGGACTCCAAACTTCTAGATCGTATTTTTTTGTTTGGGTAAAGCCCATATCCCCTGTACACATCAATAAAGTGCGATAAGGTAATTCTAGGGCTTGCAATAACTTTTCGGCGTGTCCTTTTAAGCTCTCCAATTCTTCATAAGAATCTTCAGGCTTCACAATCTTTACAAGTTCTACCTTATCAAATTGGTGAAGGCGGTTTAAACCACGAACATCTTTTCCATAAGAACCCGCTTCTCTTCTCCAACAAGGCGTATAGCATACATATTTCACTGGAAGTTCTTTATCAGAAAGGATTTCATCTCGGTGGAAATTTGTAACTGGAACTTCGGCTGTTGGAATCGCAAAAAACTCATCGCGAGGAACCGTATACATCATGTCTTCTTTATCTGGAATCTGTCCAGTACCACGAGCTGAGTCTTCGTTCACAAAATAAGGCGCTTGTAGCTCTGTGTAGCCCGCATCAACAGCTTCGTTAATAAAGTAATTAATAAGAGCACGTTGCAATAATGCGCCAGCACCAACATAAAATGGAAATCCTGCTCCGGTAACTTTTACGCCACGCTCAAAGTCTACCCAGCCGTAACGCTCAACTATTTCCCAGTGAGGTTTTCTCCATTCTTCTTTGTTAGGTTCGCCCCAAGTTGCATAAACTTCATTGTCGCACTCAAGCTTTCCTACAGGTACGCTTGGGTGAGGAACGTTTGGTATTCTAAGAAGCAGACCTTCGCGCTCGGCTTGAAGCTTTTTCAAGTCTTCTTCGAGTTCTTTAATCCGCTCTTTATCTTTAGATGTAGAAGCAATTATCTCTTGCGCCTCTTCCTTTTTACCTTGTCCCATCAGCATGCCAATCTTCTTAGCATTGGCGTTGCTTTCAGTACGAATGCTATCTACTTCTTGGACAAGAGTTCTCCACTCCTCATCTTTTTTTAATACTTGGTCTACCAAGGAAGCGTCTTTCTCTCCCTTGTTGAGCATTCCAGTCTTTACTAATTCTACGTTCTTTTTGATGAAGTTTATGTCTAGCATTCTACTAATTCATTATTAATTTCAGGAGACTAAAGATAAGAGCAATTAGGATTTAATTTTGTTTTTTTTAAAACTGAACAAATTAAAGTGAATAAAAAATGGAAGCGCTTTTTTTGATTGCTTACCTAAAATAATAAGGCTACTTTTAAGTTCATCGATAATTATTAGGGTAAACAGCACACCTTTATGAGTAATCTACTAGACGAAATTGATATCTCAATTTTAAATCATCTTCAAGATAATGGACGCGCACAGCGTAATCGTATTGCCGAAATAGTTGGGCTCTCTGTTCCTTCCGTTTCTGAGCGAATGAAGAAACTCGAAGAGCGAGGACTTATCTCTGGGTATAATGCTATTTTAAATAGCAAAGATTTCCATTTTGATATTACTGCTTTCATTTTTGTTCAAGTTGACGGCTCAGAATACTATTCTAATTTTGTAGAGAAGACATTGAGCGAGCCTGAAATTCAGGAATGCCACTCCATCACTGGAGACGGTTCTCACTTTATCAAAGTTCGCACAAAGAATACGGGCTCTTTTGAAAAGTTACTCTCTCGAATTCAAGGGTGGCAAGGCGTTAGTAAAACCCGCTCCAATCTTGTTCTTTCTACCTTTAAGGAAACAAGGTCGCTCCCAATAGAGCAGGCTGTTGAGCTTATAAAGCAATAAACTTAGTTCGTAATTTATACGAGATTAAACTTACTTACTTGGGCTGTATTGCGTAACTTCACGTCAATCTGACAGACCAAGAAAGTAAGATATGGATCGCGAAGTATTTCAGGAACAATTCGGTTTATTAGGCACCTCGCCTGAGATTAGACATGTTGTAGACAAGATAATGCAGGTTTCCAAAACCGACATTTCTGTTCTACTACAAGGTGAAAGTGGCGTTGGGAAAGATGTTACCGCCCGCGCCATTCACGCAATGAGCGAAAGAAAGCGAGGAAATTTAGTAATCGTTAACTGTGGTGCAATTCCTGAGGGCATTATAGAAAGTGAACTTTTTGGACACGAAAAAGGTGCCTTTACTGGAGCTAACGATTCTAGAGAAGGCTATTTCGAAAAAGCCAATGGAGGAACCATTTTCTTAGATGAGATTGGTGATACCCCAAAAAATGTACAGGTTAAACTACTTAGAGTTTTAGAAAATGGAGAGTATTTCCGTGTAGGATCTAGCAAGGTTCGAACAACGGATGTCCGTGTTATTGCCGCTACAAATAAAGATTTGTGGGAAATGGTTAAAGAGGACGAATTCCGCGAGGACTTATACTACCGCCTAGATACCGTACAAATTCATCTCCCAGCACTTCGAGAGCGACCAGAAGATATCATCCCAATATTCAAGAAGTTTGCGCAAGAGTTTTCTGTTAAATATGATTCTGTTTTCAAAGGCTTTTCTGATGAAGCCACAGAACTATTAGTTTCATACAGATGGCCTGGAAATATTCGTGAGCTAAAAAATGTGGCTGAACAATTAGTAGTTCTAGAAAAATCACAATTTATTGATGCCGATAGGCTTAAAAACTACCTAAAGGGGCGTCAAAAGCAAGGTTCTGCGGATAATCTGCCGATGATATCTGAAAAGCAGGAATCTCATAAAAGTGAAAGCTCCGATTTTAGCAGACATGACAGAGAACTTGTTTATAGGGCGCTTGTTGAACTTCGTACAGATATTAGCGACGTTAAAAAGATGCTGGCAAATTTCATTTACACCTCTTTTTCAAATAAAGATATTAAAGCTTTACCGCCTGCTTTGAGAGATGAAATAAGCCCTACCCACGTTGCTGATTTTAACGTCGAAATTCCAACTCAACACGCTGCTAACGTCCAACCTCTACCCCAAAAAGATGAGAATGAGGTTCCTGAGAGTGAAGAATCTGTATTGTTGAAATTTTTTGGTGGTGATGAAATTCCATCTATTGAAGCAGCTGAACAGTTCTTAATTAAGCAGGCTCTAACTAAATATGACGGAAACCGACGTAAAGCGTCTGATACACTTGGAATTAGTGAACGTACACTTTATCGAAAACTAGACCAATACGGCCTTGAATAAACTACCACTCATATTAATTTTAGTTGTAGGGATGCTCACATCTAGTTGCCTGCGATATAGTTTTACAGGGGCGTCCATTCCTTCTAATGTAAACACCATATACATTCCTTTTTTTCCTGACCGCTCTAATAGCGGCCTTGGAGATTTGAGTGACAGGTTAAATGAAGCGCTGATTAACCGTTTTATTAACCAAAGCAGATTAAGACTTGCTAGCTCGGAAGATGAGGCAGATGCTGTGTTAGATGGTTCAATTATTTCTTATTCAAATAGGCCGTTTAGCATAAGCGGGGATGAAATTGCAAATCAGAATCAAGTTCAAATTACTGTAAACGCTTCCTTTATATACACAAAAAATGCTCAACCTGAGTGGAACAAAGCTTTTAGTGGAAGTTTTAACTTTGACCCAACTGATGACCCCATAAATGGCGAACAGACCGCCGCTGATGAAGCATTGAAACAAATAACTAACAACATTTTTAACGACGCTGTAAGTAACTGGTAATTGCTTTTGAATGTGATGCTATCAGAGCGTATTTTTGACGAAATTGAAATAGATGACCAAACTGCCATTTAACATACCTAAATCGTTAAACTCTTATGTAGAGAAATTCGATTCAAATCCGGAAAGTGCTATTTCCCGTCTAAAAACACATCTTAAAAAAAGAGGACCTGATGCTGTTGGACATTTTTTATTGGCTTGGTTTTATCATTTAACAGACGAAAACAAACTCGCAATTAAAGAAGCTCTTAAGGCTAAAACATTTGCCCCAGGTAGCCCTTTAATGCAACATTTACATTATTATTTAGTGCACCCAGAATTATTTAGCGCCGCGGTTCCAAATCAAACCACTTATACATCTTCAAAAAAACTTTTACACGCTAACAGAACCTCTCAATTACTTGATCTCGATGCATTAATTGCCATGCTTGAAGCAGTGGAATCGAAACGAATTCGAATTCCAGAAGAAGGCGAACCTTTTAATGATGCAGATTTAGGTGCTGAAGCAGATAACGTGGAAGACATTATTTCTGAGACACTTGCAAAAATTCATGTGCTTCAAGGCAATAAGAAAGAAGCCATTAAAATGTATAAGCAGCTCATCAAGCTTAATCCTGATAAAACTGAATATTACAATGAAGCTATAAAAAAGCTTGGCTAGTTAGCTTTTACGAAAGGATTAAACTCTTTTTCATGGCCTATTGTGGTTGAAGTGCCATGCCCAGGGTAAACTCTTGTTTGATTTGGCAACGTATACAATTTCTCTCTAATTGACTTCTCTAGAGTTTCGAAACTGCCTTTATATAAATCTGTTCTACCTATACTTTCTTTAAAAAGAGCATCGCCTGCTATAATAAAACCATAATCTTCGAAGTACAAGCAGGTGTGATCAGGCGCGTGACCTGGTGTAAATAGGCATTCAAATTTAAAAGAGCTAATGCTGAATGAACCCGATTCAGGAAGTTGTTCTGGAGTAAATGAAAAGCCTACTTGGTTCAGCCCAAACATCTGGGCTTGGTCACCAAAATTATTCCACAAAAATAAATCAACTGTATTTAAGTATACCTTTACTGGGAATTCTTTGAGAACACGCTGTAAGCCTAGCACATGGTCTACATGAGCATGAGTTAGGACAATGGCTTGTAGTTCAGCTCCAAAGCTTGACAACTCGTTTTTAAAGCTGAGAAATTCTGATTCATTAGAAAAACCAGGATCTACAAGAATAGCTTCATCGCCATTAATAAGCAGGTAGGTATTTTCTAAAAATGGACCTACTTCAAAGTATCGTATTTTCATATCCCTAAAATAAAAAAAGGATGCATCCGGTTAAAGAGCATCCTTAAAAATCTAGAAGTGTAATTTACTTCTTTTCGTACATGCGCTTAAAGCGATCAATACGACCTGCTTTAGATGTAAAGCTATTGCTTCTTGTATAAAAAGGATGATTCTTAGAATCAATCTCACTTTTGTACACACCATCTTTAGTCTCAATTGTACTGCGAGTCAAAATTTCAGTACCATCGCTCAATACAACGGTGATTTCTTTATAATCTGGGTGGATACCTGTTTTCATAATCTTTGGTCGTGTTCTGTTTTTCGAAAGATTGATAAGATAAGATTATATATGCCGTAATTCAATTATTTAAGCATCAAAATTTTCAAAGTCATCATCTATCCCTCCTAACGAGGAAAACATGGAACCTAGCATATCTGAGTATAGATTTTGATCGTCTAAGTCTTGTTTACTTAGCATTGAATTTTGATGAAGTGCTTCTAAAATCAAATCCATTACCGCGTATTTATCAGCTTCGTCTGCATTAACTACAAACTTTGAAGCCAACTCGCCTAAATTTGGAATAGAGTTGAGCAAGCTTTCATATTCTTTAGAAGGCAAAGTATCTGGCAAGTTTATCTCGTTGCCCGAAGCGAACCAATCTATTATGCTCTTATATTTTCCTTTCTCAGACTCCGACTTACTTTGCGGATCTGGAAAGTGGTTCTTAAAGGTTTTGTTAATCGCTTTACCAATAATATGCTTAGCAACTTTTGCTGCCCCTTCCTGTTCACCTTCATATACAAGTTCTAGCTTTCCTGTGAGCGCAGGAACCATATGAAATACATCTACGATTCTAACAACAGCTTGTGTCTCGTTATTTAGTATTGCTCTACGTTCTGCTGAAGAAACAACTTGCTCTAAAGCAGTGATTGTCATTCTAGTTGAAACACCGCTCTTCTGATCTACATATTCTGAATCTCTAGCCTCAAACGCTGTTCTCTCAATAATCTCGCGATATAGTTTTGGTATATGAACTGAAATCTCGTCGTTTCTATCCTGCCAAGCTTCTTGTTCGGTTATCTTAATTCCCGTTTCTAAAACTTTAGGATAGTGAGTAATAATTTGAGCGTCTATACGATCCTTAAGTGGTGTAATGATACTTCCACGATTGGTGTAATCTTCAGGGTTAGCCGAGAAAGCCATGAACACATCAATAGGAATTCTAATATTGAATCCTCTGATTTGAATATCTCGCTCTTGCATAATATTGAGCAGAGCAACTTGGATTCTAGGCTGAAGATCAGGGAGTTCGTTAATTACGAAAATACCACGATTTGTTCTTGGGATTAATCCGAAATTTATAACTCTATCATCAGCTAAATTTAATCTATTTGCGGCAGCCTTAATGGGATCAATATCGCCAATTAAATCTGCCACTGTAGTGTCTGGTGTGGCTAATTTCTCGCCATATCGCGCCGATCTATGAACCCAGCTAATTGGAGTATCATCTCCTTTTTCAGCAACTAATTCTTTCGCATATCTAGAAAGAGGATTGTAGGGGTCGTCGTTAATTTCGGAACCTTCGATAATGGGCATATACTCATCTAAAAAATGAACTAGATTTCTCAGAATACGAGTTTTAGCTTGGCCTCGTAATCCAAGTAAAATCATATCATGATGAGATAAAATAGCATGCTGAACTTGAGGAAGCACTGTTTTATCATAGCCCAAAATTCCTTCGAATAGCGCTTCACTTTTTTTAATCTTGCAGATTAAGTTTCGCCGAATCTCTTCTTTAACAGTTACAGATTTCCAGCCGCTTTGTTTAAGTTCAGCGAGTGTAGATATTTTGTTGTGCAAATCAGCCATTGTAAATCCTTATTTTATCATTCAACCAGAGATGAATTCACTTCATTCACTATTCTATAATTATTCTTGAACCTTGGTGTTTGTAAGTGCCTTGGCCTTAACAAAAGTTTCTTCCCATTCGTTTTCTGGTATTGAGTCGCTCGTAATCGCCCCTCCAACTGGATAAATTAACTTTCCATTTTGGATTAGCGCCGACCTTATTACTACGTTTAAATCAAAGTCTCCGTTCGGTTTGAAATAACCGATGGCACCAGAGTAAATTCCTCTACGATAATCTTCAAGTCGCTCGATGGTTTTCATTGTCGCAATTTTAGGAGCTCCCGTCATAGAACCCATGGGGAAACATGATTTGATGATTTCAACTGAACTTGTTGAATCTTCAACTTCACAATCTATAGTTGAGACTAATTGGTGCACAGTTCTAAATGATTGAACCTCAAAAAGATTACTTACAACAACAGATCCTTTTTTGGCAATCCGGTTTAAATCATTGCGAACTAAATCGACAATCATCAAGTTCTCAGCACGTTCTTTCTCAGAGTTTAGCAAGCTATCAATAGCTTCTTGTTCGTTCTCCGAATTCCTCTGAATAGTGCCTTTAATTGGCTGAGAAGATACTTTATTCTTGATTCTTGATAAAAACCGCTCGGGTGAAGACGAACAAACCGCAAGTGAATCCAATCTTAAAAATCCCGCAAAAGGCACTGGCCCTACCCTTTTCATTTCTTGATACAAAGACCAAGGCTCGCCCTCAAATTCAAACTCCAGTGGATGTGAAATATTGATTTCGTAATAATCGCCCTCTTCAATATCAATCTGCGCTTGTTCTATTTTGTGCAAATAGTCTCGTTTACTGATGATTTTCTTTTGCTTCAGGCTGAATGAATAGAAATTTGGAGCTTCAAGTTGAGATGGGACTTCACCAATAATTAGGCGTAGGTTTCCATCCATATCTATTTCTATTAGGATTCTTGGCTCAAAAAAGAATAAATCAGGTGCTTCAATAAGCGATTTATTGTCAGAGCTAAGGTCTTCTATACTATTCTTTAAATCGTAGCCTAAATAGCCGAACAGCCATCCTTTAGTAGATGATTTATACGCTTCAAGCTCTTGCCAAGCATTTCCTTTTTTAACAGAAATATTCGTCCCGTCCCAAACTTCTATAACCTCTCCATTGGCTTTAATCCAAGAATTTGGCTCTGTTGCAAAGTAAGTTAAATTACTTGCTGTATGCCCATGCATTTGAGACTCTAAAAGCATTAACTTTCCTTCGCTTTTAAAGTGCTCTACAAGTTGCGATATGACGTAATCTTTATTATTCATTTTCCGAGTCGATAATAAGGCTTCTTCATCATTTATTTGAGGGTTTTCTTATACTTGGTTCAAACAAATTTTTCGATGATATATAAACACCTTCTCAAGCCTTATTTATTTCGCCAAGACGCCGAAACTGCACATGAATGGGCAATAAACTTTTCTTCAGCCACTCATAACTCAATATTCTTACAATTTTTAGCTCGTTTATTATACTCGGGCTCGGATAAAGGCTTAGAACAAACCCTGATGGGACTTAAATTCCCCAACCCTATTGGGCTTGCTGCTGGTTTTGACAAAAATGGACGCACACCAAATGCTATGGCAGCGCTTGGATTTGGTTTTCTAGAAGTTGGGAGTATTACAGCGGTTCCTTCAGCAGGAAATCCTAAACCTCGGGCTTTTAGATTAGCTGAAGATGAGTCGCTAATTAATAGAATGGGTTTGAATAATGAAGGTGCCCAAGTGATCACAAAACGATTGAGCACTATTTCTACTCAAATTCCTCTTGGGGTTAACATCGCTAAAACTAATGATGCATCTATTCATGGTGATGCCGCAATACAAGATTATCTTTATAGTTACGAGCTAGCAAAAAATGTTGCTGATTATATCACTGTTAATATTTCGTGCCCAAATACTGGAGAAGGAAAAACTTTTGAAGATCCAGCTGCTCTAAGTGACTTACTAACTGCACTTGACCTTAAGAACAGCGCTATTCCTACCTTGGTAAAGTTTTCTGTAGATACCGACAAACTAACTCTTCAAAGCCTTGTAGAGTTGTGTGAAGATCTTCATGTAGATGGTTACGTTGCAACAAACACATCCTCAAATAGAACAGGTTTAAATACATCAGAAAAACAATTGGCGCAAATTGGAAATGGAGGTTTAAGTGGCGCTGCCATTTCAAATAGAAGCACAGAAATTGTTTCTTGGATATACGATGTTTTAAAAGGTTCAAAGCCAATTATAGGCGTTGGGGGTATTAACAGCCCCGATCAGGCTTTAGCAAAATTTGCCGCTGGTGCAAATCTGATACAGATTTATACAGGGCTAATTTATGAAGGTCCTAGTTTGATAAAACGTTTAAAAACCGCGATTAGATCGGCTGATATTACTGGATTGGGAAGGTAACTTCACACTTAACAGTTATTGCTTGGCCTTCAAATATAACAGGCTCAAAAAATAGATTGTCTACAAAAGCGGGTTCTAATACTTCTTGAATCTCGCGAGGATAATCGTTGGATTTCGGCTCAAAACTTTCAATTACACCACGCTGATTAATCAGAAAAGTATAGGTGACTTCTTGTAGCGGGTTGTTGAGATCTAAAGAAAATGAGCTCATAAAAGCTTCCATCCCACCACGAATAACAACTTCAGCATCAATATCTGCACAAGTTGGAATGTCGCCAACAGAAACGGGTTCAACCTTTTCTTCTTCAACTACAGGTTCTACCTTAACCGGTACCTGAAGTTCTGTTTTTAACTTCAGAACCTCGTCTTTAAGTGGCGAGTTCTTAAAGTAAAGGAGGAATAAATCGAGATTGGCTCGAACTTTATCCCATGCCTTACCTTCATAAGGGAAAAACAAACTTAAATCTAAGGGTGCTAATGTTGAGTCAACCAGTTGCTCTAACTCCAACTTAACGTCCTCTGCCAAGGTTGTGTCTTTTAGGCTTTCCCTTGCTTCAATTTTGTGTTTTTTTAAAGAATCGGCCTGTTGTTGATATAAAACCTTCTGACTTATCCAATTATTAATATTATTCTTGTAAACTTCTTCGTTTTTACCTAAATCGATAAACTGTTGAGTAGCTTTATAAAGAATAACTGCAGAGTAATTATCCTTAGGATTTAACTCAGCCAATTCTGTACTTCTTTCAGCTTTTTCGCTCAACGACAGTGTAGTATCACTATTAATGCTTTCGAATTGAAATTGTAATGTCGACTTCAACTCAGTGTCATCACTTTCAATTGGGATGTCATACTTTTCAGAAAGCCTTTTGGCATATCTAGAAGAAGTATGCTTTTCAATTAATTCTTCAGCATACTCTTTTGCTTTATCCGTATTCCCTTTCACAAAATTCAGTTCCGATATTGAATAATATGAAACCGGAGCTAGCTTACTATTTGGATAATTTGTAATGACCTCGTTAAAATATACTTCCGCACTATCTGGCATTTCTAAGGATAAGAAAAACAAGTTACCAAGTTCATACTTTAAACCAGCAATAACTTCCTTCATTGAATCTTGTTCAACTGCCGAAAAAGGTACATTAGAGATATCAATTTCTAAATCAGCTTGGCTAAACCCATACTCATCTCCATTATTGTTTGAGTTATTTGCTTCATCCCCGTTTTGGTTACTAGAAACCACAGCTCTTAAAAGTTCAGAAACTCTCCAATTATCAGCTAAATTTCTATCTCCCCAAACAGCCCTAAACTGATTTTTACTTTCGGCTACAAGATTGGGATTTTTCACATTCAAGAAACCATTATTAGAGCTTTGCCCAGAAACAGGCCTTTGAGAAGAAACATTAACAATAGTGTTTTGTTGCTGTTCTCGTTTACGTTCTTCTGCAATTAATTTTTGTAGTTTTTGCTCTCTTAAGGTTAAGAGTAAGGCATCAAATTCTTCTTCAGGTAAATTTGCAACCCAGAGTAAACTATCTTTCAGCTCAATTTCATTCTTAATGCTAGAGTATTCTCCAAAAGACTCGGCTAACTCGCCAGCTACAAACCCTTGGGGTAACTTGTCTAAACTTACATTTTGGCGAGCAGCGGTATCATAATAAGCCGCGGCCATTTGGAAGTTGTTATATCCATAGCGTTGAATTTCAGCTAAGCCGTAATAAGTTTTAGCAGCAGTCTCTGGTTTGGGGCGCCTTATTTTATCGTTTAATACTTCTTTGTAAACCTCTTCGGCTTCTTCAAAATTGTTCTTATCCTGAAGCGTACGCCCAATTTCGTATTGCAACTCTGGCTTAAACTCAAGGTTTTTATCATCCTTAACCATCTCGGTAAACGTGGCTAAGGCGGTATCATAATCACCTAATTTACGGGCATTTTCAGCTTTTTTTCTTTTTGAAAGGTACTGCAGATTATAATCGCTATAATTCTTTTCAACTTTTTTGAAAGCATCTAGAGCTTTATCAGGTTCGCTCAAGTTGTCGTAAACTTGCCCTAACAAAAAGAACCCTCTTTCTCGATACTCTTTTTTATCTAAATTTGGGACAGATTCTTCAAGAAAGAGTGCGGCTAAATCCCAATTTTCTAGTGCCACATAAAACTGAGCCAGAATAGATTTGGCTTCATTAACTTTATTCTTACTCCAAATGTCATCTAGAAGCGAGATTTGCTCATTCAAGTATTGAATACCTTGATCATATAATTTCATCTCGAGGTATACTCTACTTTTCCAGATTACAGCCTCTTGGATAAGATCATCGTTGGTAGATGATTGATATAGCTCTTGGAATTTTTGCTCGGCTGAAAAGTATTCCTTTCTGAAATAGTACGATTTACCAATTAAAAGAATGGCATCGTCTACCCATTTCGAGTTTGGATGTTTTCTAAGTACTTCAGCTCCTTTATCAATTGCCTTTTCGAAATCCTGAGCTCCACTATTTACGGGTAACTCATGGATTCGAATTGGAATTTCTGGAGAGTAATCTAATTTTACGTTGAGAACTTTATCTATCCCAGCCTTGTAGTTCTGCTTGGCATTATAGAAAGTATTATAGTGAGCTGTGAAGTTATCCCAACGAGATTTTAAACTTCCGCACCCACTTATAGTAACCACTATAAATAATAAAATTAGAACTCTTCGAGCCATAAATAATGTTGCTAATTGGCAGCTATTTAATCTATTTAGTCAATCGTACTAATCTTAATCATGTTAGTACGACCGCGTTTTGCTATTGGCATTCCCGTGGCAATAATAACTCTATCGCCCTTCTTAACTAAACCATTATCTTGCAGATAATCTTCCATCAACTTAACACTACTATCTGTATCAAATAGTTCTCTAAGCCTTACGGAATGAACTCCCCAAACAAGGTTTAATTGTCGGCGAATTTTTTGGCTTTCAGTAAACGCAACAATTGGCACTTTTGGTCTGAATTTTGCAATTCTACGTGCAGTACTTCCAGAATGTGTAATAGTACTAATGACTTTAGCTTCTACGTTTTCAGCTATGGTTACACAAGAGTACGAAAGTGATTCAATAACTTGTTTCTCTTTCCATTCTGGTTTGCGATACTTTAAACTGTTATAAAGTTGAGGACGATTATCCTCTACCGATCTACAAATTCTATCCATTACATTTACGGCCTCACAAGGATACTTACCGGCAGCAGTTTCTCCCGAAAGCATTACAGCGTCAGTTCCATCAAGTACGGCGTTTGCCACATCAGAACTTTCAGCTCGGGTTGGACGAGGATTGTTAATCATGGAGTCTAGCATTTGAGTAGCTGTAATTACAGGCTTACCCGCCATTCTACATTTTTCAATTATCATTTTTTGGACGATTGGCACCTGCTCTGTTGGAATCTCGATTCCTAAATCGCCACGAGCTACCATAATACCATCGGCTTCTTCAATAATTTCATCGATAACTTCCAGAGCTTCTGGTTTTTCGATTTTAGCAATTATTGCAGCCTGGCTTCCTGCAGCTCTAACTCTAGAAATTAAATCTCTAACATCTTTAGCAGATCTCACAAAAGATAATGCGATATAATCCACATCTTGGGTAAGGCCGAACTCTAAATCTTTGATATCTTTTTCGGTAAGAGATGGAATTGTAATATTAACATTTGGAAGGTTTACACCTTTTCTAGACTTCAGCAATCCGCCAACTACCACATTTACTATCAGATGATCAGGTTGTTTATCAACTACTTTAAACTCTAGTAATCCATCATCTAACAAAATCGTATTGCCAATTGTAGCCTCTACAATTAGGTTATCTAAATCAATTGGGATTAAGGTAGAAGTACCTTCAACTTTTTCTGTAGTGATTTTTATATCGCTACCGGTTTTAAGAACTTGCCCACCATTTTTCATCTGCCCAACACGAATTTTTGGGCCTTGTAAATCCATCAACACAGGAATGCTATAATTAAATTCTCGAGCAGCTTTCCTAATATATCCTATAACTTGAGCGTGGTCATCATGGCTTCCATGAGAAAAATTAACACGTGCAACATTCATCCCGTGTAATAACAGATTATTAATCCCTTCTTGGGTATTACAACTTGGGCCTATAGTACAAACAATTTTTGTACGTCTTCTTGCAGATATCATATATAAAGGTATTTGTAATGTAGTGAGTGAAATTTGTATGTAAAGATAGATGAATTGACTGTATCAATTTGCATTCTTTTGTAGATAATTATTTAACAGATAAAAGAGCCTTTCAATATCTTATAACACATTAATATATTTAAATATACCACCTACAAAGGTAGCAAATTTTTAATATTTGAAACTTCTGAACCACTTTTTTTAAAATGGCAAATTGTTCTAAACTATAATTCTTCCGTTTCTAATTTTTGAATTATAAAACTTCTTAGTACTTAGATATTCAATTTTCCAAATTAAGCTAAGAGATAATTTATAAACTATTTCACGCAAATAATGAAGTGGGGTTCATTTCGTTTCGTAATTCTTGCATTGTTTTGCTATCTATTTTAAATGATTTAATTTTTGACTATGTATATACTATATATATTATGTCTTCAAATTAGTCTCATTTATATATAGAGAATCCTACAAAGATATTTATATAACAAACTGAATTTCAAACATTTTCCATGTTAGGTTTACCCAATAAAAACATACTTACTCTTCTATATCTAGCATTGGGAATCCCTTTTCTATTTTTCTACGGGTGCTCGTCAACTAAAATTGATCAAGTAAAAAGAGGCGCAGAATATCAATACAGGCCGGGTTTCCCTGAACTCAGAATGACTTCTGCTGGTTTCTTAGATGAAAATGATGATGCAATAATTACGGTTTCCTCTGAAATTGTATATGGCAGCTTGATTTATAAAAAAATAAATGAGGCTTTTGAAGCAAATGCCTATATCGATATACAAATTAAAAATGAGGATATCGATAGTATTTCGGTTATGAATTATCATTATGAAATTCAAATCAGCAAAGAGAACCCTAACATTGTTCACAGCCAAGACACTTACCTTTTTGAAAAAGAGTTTAATGTAGCACCAGGAAATTATTTAGTTACTGTATCTATAACAGATCAAGAAACTGGAAAACAAACCTATAGAAGCGAAAATACATTCATTCCAAATCCTAATAATAGCGTAACCAACATTACGAATATCCAAGTTTTGAGCAAGTATGCTGGTAATAATCCAGATAAAGAGCATGTATATACTCCAGAAACTAGCTACGACATTCCCAGTTCGATTGATTCTCTAAAATTTGTATTTCAGGTTACAAACAACCGCCCAGACTCACCTCTTACTATTTATGCGAAATTAATCCGCTTTCGGTCAGACACTTCCATTGCTCGCCCAATGACCTTTAGTAATTATTATCCATCTAGTCTTCCATATAAAGGTATAGATTACGATAAGACAGAGGAAATTAGTAGTACTCGTCGTGTTTTAACTGAACCCGGTAGTGTACTTATTGAATTTGTGTTCCCCGCGTTAGAAAGAGGAAACTACAGGCTAGAAGTAACCAATATTGGAGAGGGTGAAAAGGAAGATGAAAACACATTATACAAAGCCAGAGACTTCAGTATAAAAAGCCCCAACTATCCAGCTTTGATGTCTGCGAGGGAACTTGCAAAACCGCTCTATTATTTAATGACCGAAAAAGAGTATAAAGCATTAATGAAAATCGAAAACGATGATTCACTAAAGAAAGAAATTGACCGTTTTTGGCTTTCAAATGTTAAAAATTCTATTACAGCCCGTAATGTTGTTTCTCTATACTATAGTAGAGTAGAAGAAGCGAACAAGCAATTCTCTAGTTTTAAAGAAGGTTGGAAAACCGATGTGGGTATGATTTATATACTTTTTGGTCCACCTTGGGTTGTAGATATGCAATTAGATGAGATGAAATGGAGCTACAGCTATAATCTTTCAGACCCAGAAAAGAACTTCTATTTCAAAACACCTAAGATTAAAAATAAGTACTACCCTTTTGATAATTACCTGTTATTAAGAAACAGTGCTTATTACAATGTTCAATACCAACAAATTCAACTTTGGCTATCTGGTCAAATTCTTAAAAGAAGTATTTAGATTGCTTTATTATTTAACTTGAACTAGTTATTAAGAATGCAGGTTTCTTACTATGAAAAACATAATTCATATAGCATTACTTATAATAATTGCTTTGATAGCAGGGTGCTCTAATTCGTACATCCAAGAAGTTCATAGAGGCGACAATTACGACTTCAGACCTGGCTACCCTGAGTTAAGAACCTTTTCTGCTAGTTATTTTGATACACTAGGAGCCTCAAAAGTCCTCATTTCAGGCGAACTTGTAAAAGGGAGTTTAATATACAAGCGAAATTCAGAAGGATTTTATGCCAGTGCAGATATAGAGATAAGTTTAAATAGTAAGGGAGATACTACAAACATTATACCCACCGAAATTTTCACTATATATGTAGAAGATTCATCCCCTCAAATAATTTTAAGCCAAGAAGTAACCAAATTTGAAAGAAGTATAGCCTTAAAACCTGGCGAATACGATGTAATTGTAACCGCTACTGATCGCCAATCATTAAGAGAAACCACTTCCAAAACCAAGCTATACATCCCAGATCCCAATGCAGTTGAAAGTTATTTAACCGACATTAGAATGGAGGTAAAACCACGAAGTGACGAACAAGGTGATTATAGTTATGTAAACACTTATGATATACCAAATAGGTTCGACTCATTGAAGTTTACATTTCAAGTATACAACCCTGAAACAACAGATGAGATGATTATCAATTCTAGGCTCCTAGAATTTGAATCTGATACTAGTGTTGCCATTCCAATGAGTTATAGGAATCACCAAAAATCTAGCCTCCCATATATAGGTGTTGCATATTACAAGCCAAAAATAATTGAAAGTTCAAGGAGGGTTATAACTGATAATGGCAACATTTCAGTAGTATTCAAATTCCCTTCATTAAAAAGAGGGAACTATCGGTTTGAAGTAACAACCTCAACAAGTGATAAAAACCAGCTAGTAAAAGCCAGAGATTTTTCTATCAAAAGTATCAATTACCCTAGCTTAAAAAGCGCGCGCGAATTGCTAATGCCAATGCAATATATAATGCGAGAAAAAGAATTTAAGCAATTCGAATCCCTAAGTACCGAAGATTCTTTAAAAACAGCCATAGACAAATATTGGTTATCTCATATTAAAAGTAGAACTAAGGCTCGTCAGGTACTTGAACTTTATTACACTAGAGTTGAAGAAGCTAATAAGCAATTTTCGAATTTTAAAGAAGGCTGGAAAACCGACCCCGGCATGGTATACATACTTTTTGGCCCTCCACTTTATGTAGATTATGAGTTCGATAAAATGACTTGGATTTACATTTTTGATACAGCCAATCGGCAACCAGCAATCACCTTCGATTTGGTGAGAAATAATGATAATAATTACCCTTTTAACCATTACGTTCTGCAAAGAAATCAAAGTTTGAGCCAACTAGAATACGCTCAAATCAGCGCATGGAACGACGGGAGTATACTTTCCATAAATAAATAGCCCCCATCTAGAAAGTAATTTGACTAGAACTTGTTGTAATTAATCTATAATCTAGGCATATTATCTAATCGTTAAGGTAACCAATTTTTACAATTGGTTATGACATTATAAACAAAAACTAAAGGCTACTATGTTAAAAAGGCTACAATTCTTAGCGTTAGCTATGCTTTTACCAATTTGCGCTTTTGCACAATCAGGCTCAATTACAGGTAAAGTAACAGATGCTAAAACTGGAGAACCTCTCGCAGGTGCTACAGCTTATATCCAATCACTCCAAAAAGGCGCTCAGGCAGACCTTGATGGATTTTATACTATCTCTAACCTTCCATCAGGCAGTTATGAGCTTGTTGTGAAATACATTGGTTACAGAGAATTCAAAACAACTGTTGAAGTTGGTTCTGGAACTGTTCAATTAGATATTACACTTGATCTTGACCTTGTTGGTCTTGAAGAACTTGTAGTAACTGGTTACGGTTCAATTGATAGAGCTTCATTTACAGGTACAGTAAGTTCTGTTGCTGCAGAAAAATTTGAAAGTGTTCCTGTTGCATCTGTTGATGCGGCGTTACAAGGCCAGGCTACTGGTGTTTCAATTTCTGCAAGTTCAGGTACTCCTGGTTCAACTCAAGATATCCGTATTCGTGGTATAAGTTCTATTAACGCTGGTACAGCTCCATTGCTAGTAATTGATGGTGTTCCTGTTGTTAATGGTAACACTTCTACTAACAGTGCTACTAGTTCGCTAGGTTTCTTATCTACATTGAACAGTGCTGATATTGAAAACATCACTATTCTTAAAGATGCTGCTTCCACTTCTCCTTATGGTGCTCGTGGTACAAATGGTGTTATCGTTATTACAACCAAAAGTGGACGTGAAGGAAACACTACATATTCTGTTTCTGCACAACGTGGTGTTAACAACCCTGCTGTTGATGGACCAGGTGTACTTAATGCTTCTCAGCATGACGAATTATATACAGAAAGTTTAGTAAACAACCCTGCTTATGCGGGTATTTGTGGAACTACAACTGCTCAAGTTAAAGCTAACTGCGCTAGTGGTTGGGATGGTGTTACTGATACTGATTGGGGCGAGGAAGCTCGCAACGAGAATGCTGTTCAACAAGAATACAACCTTTCAGCACGTGGTGGTAATGCTACTACTAACTTTTATGCTTCTATGGGTGTTTTCAACCAAGAAGGTCCTGTAAATGGTTCTAGTGTTGAACGTTACACTGGTTCTTTCGATATCTCTCACAAATTGGATGACAGAGTTAAATTTTCTAACTCATTAACTGGTTCATTTGTAGAGCAAGATGGTATACTTGAGGGTGCTGGTTATTTTGGTAGCCCAATCTTGGCTAAATATTTCATGCTTCCTATTGATAAAGCTAGAAATGATGATGGCACACCAAACATTACCGACCTTTCAAACTCAGTATTTAACCCGCTATATATTCAAGAAAATGACATCGATCGCAACAGAACGTATCGATTAATCAACAACTCATCTCTTGATATTAAGATTAATAACAATCTTACTTTCACAACCAAATATGCAATTGACTTCACATTAGCTGAAGAAAAGAACTACAACAACATCTATTATGGTGATGCTGATGATGAGTCTGGTACAGTTGATGATTATACCTACCGTAACTTTAACTATGTTTGGCAAAACATGTTGAACTACAACTGGGTACCATCTTCTGATCATTCTTTCAACTTCAAAGTTTGGAATGAAATTCAGAAAAATTACAACTTCCAAGTTGGTGGTTCAGGTGAAGGTATTGCAACTACTGGTCTATTTAACCTTAATACTACTGCAATCAACACTGGTTGGTCTGATAGCTATGACTGGGCAGTTATGTCTTTCACTGGTTTAGTTAACTACGGTTTCCAAGACAAAATTTTTGTTGATGCAAGTGTTAGACAAGAAGGTAATTCTCGTTTTGCTGATGACAAACGATGGGGTAGTTTCTATTCTGTTGGTGTAGGTTATGTACTTAGTGAAGAAGAATTCATCAAAAACATTGATGCTATCAACTTCTTAAAAGTTCGTGCTTCTTATGGTTTAACTGGTAACGCAAATGTTGGTATCAATACTTACCAAGCAACAGTTAGCTATACAGGTGCTTATAACGATTTACCAGCAATTTCTACTAGTAACTTAGGTAACAAAGATCTTACTTGGGAAAATGCTAATTCTTATGATGTTGGTATTGAATTTGAAGCTTTCGAAAAGCTAAATGGTTCTGCAACATTCTTTAGAAAGAATAGTTACGACCTATTATTCTCTGTTCCTCTATCTAGAACAACTGGTCACTCTTCACAAACACAAAACATTGGCGAACTTTACAACCAAGGTTTTGAATTTGAAGCAAACTATGATGTAGTTAGAACTCGTGACATCAAATGGAACATTAGCGGAAACTTAACCTTACTCAAGAATGAAGTAACCGATTTACCAGTTGATGGTAACGGTGAAGACATCGAACTTAAGGGTAGTACTTCTTACACTGCTGTTCGAGGATACGAAGTAGGTGCTTGGTACATGAGAAAATGGGCTGGTGTAGATCCTGATAACGGTGACCCACTATGGTACATTGACGGAAAAGGTGGAGCAACTACCAATGATTACAATGCAGCAGAAACTGCTTACCAAGGTGGTTCTGCAATGCCTACTAAGTTTGGTGGTATTAGCACTCGTGTTGATGTTAAAGACTTCTATGTTAGCGCAACTCTTTACTACTCTTTTGGAAACAAAGTGTATGATACTTGGGCTACTTATCAGATGTCTGATGGTCGTTTTGGTTACTCTTATGGCTCATATGCTAGCCAATATGATAGATGGCAACAACCAGGTGATGATGCGTTAAACCCTAAACCTATTTATGGTAGCAATGCTCGACTTTCTACTAACGCTTCCACTCGTAGATTATACGATGGCGATTACTTGAGACTTAAAAACCTTAACATTGGTTATAATGTGCCAGCAAAATATCTAGAAAATGTTGGTGTTAAGTCTGCAACTATCTACTTCTTAGGTCAAAACTTATGGACTAAAACTTTTGATGATTTGTTAGAGTTTGATCCAGAAGTTCGCGCTGATGGTCAGCTTGATTTAACAGCTGCACCAATTAAGTCTGTGACTGTAGGTATAAGAGCTAACTTCTAAAATTGAATACAATGAAAAAATATATAAACTTACTTATTGCACTGCTTTTTATAGCAGGTGTATCTACAGCTTGTGAAGATTACTTAGAGCCTACCCTTCCTGATAGCAAGGACACAGAATCGGCTTTAGGAACTGTAGATGATTTGAACGCATTCGTTCTTGGAATTATGGATGACATTAATAGTACAACGTATATGGGATCTCATATACCTGTAGCATTAGCAGTTCGTTCTGATAATTTCTTTTCTAATGGTAACTCTGGTCGTTTTACTACTGTTAGCCAGTTTGTTCAAACTGCATCAGATGGTTATGCTAGTAGTGTATGGACAATAAGCTACCAAGCTATTTCTAACGCGAATGTAGTTATAAATGCTGATCTTGAAGAAACAGACGAAGTAAAGCATATTAAAGGCCAAGCATATGCACTACGTGCACTTATCTATATGAACCTTAATATGTTCTTTGGACAAGAGCACGTTGGCGGTACACTTGGAGTTCCTGTTGTAACTGCATATAACGATGGTAACCTTATTCCTGCACGTAATACTGTTACAGAAGTTTGGAACCAAGTTGAAGCTGATTTAAACGCTGCTGCTGCAAACATGAGCCAAGACGCTGCTATGAATAATGACAAAACTGTTATTACTTATAACGCGGTTAAAGCTCTTCAGTCTCGTTACTACCTATACACTAAGCAATATGCAAAAGCTATTACTGCTGCAGACGCAGTTATTGCTACTGGTGAATACAGTGTACCTGATGCTGCTTCTTTAGCAACTGAATGGGCTAAAGATGGTGGATATGTGAATTCAATTTTTGAATTAGCTTACAATGCATCTGACAATACTGGTAACGAAAGTATCGCTCGTTTTTACTTAGATACAAACTACGGTGATGTTGAGCTTACATTAGATGCAGCTACAAACCTTTATGACCCTACTGACGCTCGCCTTGGTCTTATTACTAGTAATGTACATGCAAACCATGGTTTGCAGTATCGTTTATCTGGTAAATATCCAGATGCTGTAACAAACGATGATAACGTAATTGTTATCCGTTATGAAGAAGTAATTCTTAACAAAGCAGAAGCTCAAATTAGAAGTAGTGTTGCTGCTGGTACTGTAGCAACTACTCTTAACCTAATTGCTAATAAGCGTGGTATTGTTCCTTATACTGCAGCTACAACTGATGTTGACGCTGTTATGTTAGAGAGAAGAAGAGAGCTTATTGGTGAAGGCTTCCGTTTCTTTGACTTATTAAGAAATGGCGAAATGATCCCTCGTGGTGATGCACAAGAGCCTTATAGTGATGCTCTTGGTATTCCTGCTGGCGATACTCGTTTGGTTTACCCAATTCCTTTGTCTGAGCTAAATGCTAACTCTAGCATGGTTCAAAACGAAGATTACAACTCTAACTAATTCAGTTAGGTTTAGAACTTAAAAGGCTCGCATCATTTGATGCGAGCCTTTTTTTTGCCCTAAGTTTTCATTCATTACTTATTACAGATTATCATCATAAACTCCATATTGATAATCCCCCTTCTTTTTACCTTTATAGCATTCTATTTCTTGGGCGATGTACCAACCTTTCCACTTCCTAATAATCATTTTTATATTTTTTCAAATAAATCTATTAAACGCATAAACATGAGGTGTGTATAGCAGTGATTTCAACTTCTTTGTAAGGAGTAGCTTTCATGAGATTCTAGAATCTCGATAAAGCATAATTCCAATTAACAAATGAGGTAAATCAAAATGGCTATTGAAAACATCAATATTTGATGATCAGGGAAAGAAAAAAGGTGCTATTCCTGAGTAGATCTGCAAATCATGGAGTGTAATCAAGCCTGCATTAAAATTAGCAAAACTATTTACTCCAAATCATATTGATACACGAATTGATAAAATTCTGGAACTAGGTGACGAAATCTGTTGATACAGAAAGTATGTACTCGTCAAATAATCAGTTCATATTTGAGAGTTATTTCTATTAGAATTTGATGGAATTTTAAATTCTTGTCCAAAAAAAAAGCCTCTTGAAAAAGAGGCCTTTTTAATAGTGGCGGGGACAGGATTCGAACCTGCGACCTTCGGGTTATGAGCCCGACGAGCTACCAGCTGCTCCACCCCGCGATTAGATTACAAAGATACGATTTATTCTCACTCACTATCAACCTTAATTTCATCTTTTTTCTAATCTCTTTGTTTATGCTTTCAGTATCTTAAAAGAAAAAGAACAGAGTTACAGCTATGTTATCATCAAAAGAAGCAATCACCTTAGAAGAACAATTTGGAACTCATAACTATCATCCCCTACCCGTTGTACTAGCAAAAGGGAAAGGAGTATATGTTTGGGATCCTGAAGGAAAACAATATTTCGATTTTCTATCAGCTTACTCTGCTGTAAATCAAGGTCATTGCCATCCCAAAATAACGCAAGCTTTAGTTGAACAAGCAAATACCTTGGCACTCACATCGCGAGCATTTTACAATAACGTTTTGGGTGAGTATGAACGCTATATCACCTCTTTTTTTGGCTACGATAAAGTATTACCAATGAATACTGGTGCAGAAGGTGTGGAAACAGCCATTAAGATTTGCCGTAAGTGGGCGTACGAGAAAAAAGAAATTCCTGAAAATGAAGCTCAAATCATAGTTTGTGAGAATAATTTCCACGGCCGAACAACTACGGTGATTTCATTTTCAAACGATCCTGATGCTCGTAAAAACTTTGGTCCATACACTCCTGGATTTATCAAAATTCCTTATAACGATATTAACTCACTTGAAATGGCCCTAAAACAGCCTAATGTAGCTGGATTTCTAGTTGAGCCTATTCAAGGAGAAGCGGGAGTTGTTGTTCCAGAAGATGGATACTTATCAAAAGCATCGGCACTTTGTAAAGAAAACAATGTTCTTTTGATTGGTGATGAAGTTCAAACAGGAATTGCTAGAACAGGTAAAATTTTAGCTTCTGATTACGATAATGTTAAACCAGACTTACTGATACTTGGTAAAGCTTTATCCGGAGGCTCCTACCCCGTTTCTGCCGTGCTAGCAAATAATGCAATAATGGAGGTGATTAAGCCAGGTCAGCATGGGTCCACTTATGGAGGAAATCCAATTGCTTGTAAGGTTGCCATTGCAGCTCTTGAAGTAGTTAAGGAGGATAACCTTGCAGAAAATGCGCTTAAAATGGGTAAGCTTTTCCGCTCCGAGATGCAAAAACTGGTAGACAACTCAATATTGTTTTTAAAAGTTCGAGGACGCGGTCTTTTGAATGCTGTTGTAATTAATGACACTGCTGAAAGCGACACTGCATGGAAGTTTTGCGTAGCGCTAAAAGATAACGGTTTGCTCGCAAAACCCACCCATGGGAACATCATTCGTTTTGCGCCTCCACTCGTAATTACAGAGGCTCAGTTGATGGAATGTGTGTCTATAATCACTAAAACCCTTTCTGAGTTCAAAAAATAAGATTCCATTATTTATTTTTCTGAGTTGAGCCACAAAGTCGGATTTGGTAGTTTTCTATCATAATAAACTGAGACTTTAATTAGCATTAAATATTAGATATCCGGATGGCAAAAACTCATACTATTCAACCAAGCCAAGTAAGAGATATACTTGGCAAACATATCCTAGCCGATGGGCTTGATATGGTTCTTGATCTCGAAAAAAGCCAAGGGGCTTACCTTTACGATTCTAAAAGCGGAAAGAACTATCTTGATTTTTTCACTTTCTTTGCGTCAAACCCACTTGGGATGAATCATCCTAAAATTGCTGGAGATGCTGACTTTGTACAAAAACTAGGCAAAACGGCTATTAATAAACCTTCTAACTCTGATGTTTATACTACAGAACTGGCTGAGTTTATGGAATCATTCAGCCGAGTTGCAGTTCCAGAACATCTAAACCACTCTTTCTTTATTTCAGGTGGTGCTTTAGCAGTTGAGAACGCTATGAAAGTGGCTTTTGATTGGAAAGTTCAGAAAAATTTTCAAAAAGGCTACCGCCATGAAGTTGGCCACAAAGTTCTCCATTTCGAAAAAGCATTTCACGGACGCTCTGGTTACACTCTTTCTGTTACTAACACTCTAGCCGACAAAGTTAAATTCTTCCCAAAGTTTGATTGGCCACGAGTTATCAGCCCTGCTACAACTTTCCCTGAGACTCCAGAAAGCATCAAGTTCGTAGTTCAACAAGAAGAATTAGCTTTAGCGCAGGCTGAGCGATTTTTTGAGCAGTATAAAGACGATATAGCTTGTATTCTTATCGAACCTATCCAAGGTGAAGGTGGCGATCGCCATTTCCGTTTAGAATTCCATCAAGCACTTCGTGATATGGCTGATAGACATGACGCTCTTTTGATATATGATGAAGTACAAACTGGTGTTGGTATGACGGGTAAATTCTGGGCTCATGAGCATTATGTAAAACCTGATATTATTTCTTTCGGAAAGAAAGCTCAAGTTTGTGGTATTCTTGCAGGCCCAAGAGTTGACGAAGTTGAAACAAACTGTTTTAAAGTTTCATCCCGTATTAACTCTACTTGGGGTGGCAACCTAGTTGATATGGTTCGCTTTGGAAGAATTCTTGATGTTATTGAAGAAGACAAACTGGTAGAAAATGCTGCAGTAGTAGGAAGCTACCTTGTTGAAAAACTTCAAGGCTTGGCAGAAAAACACGAACAATTCTCAAACCCACGTGGTTTAGGATTATTCTCAGCAATTGATTTGCCTAATGGTGAAATTCGTGATAAGGTTATTAACGAATGTATCGCTAATGGCTTGATGATTCTGTCTTGTGGTCCTGATACAGTTCGTTTCCGTCCACCATTGACAATCACCAAAGAACAAATTGACGAAGGATTAGACATCCTAGAAAAAGCATACAAAGCGGTGGTTGGGTAATTTTCCTACCAACTAAGTAATAAAGTTTTTTCCAAAACAAAACCCCTATCGAGTTTGCAATTGCTTTCTCGATAGGGGTTTTCTCGTATTCGTATTTTAGAAAGCTTGGAAATTACCCAGCAACGGCGTTTGGTAATGCACTTTCGTAGATATCTTTCATACTGCTAACTTCTAAAGTAGCAACATCTTCAATCTCAAGAGTTGTTCCTGTTACGGTTCCCAATACAAAGGCTGGCACTTCTTTACTTTGGAAATGAGCCAAAGCTGTTGGTAAATGTTCAGCTTTAACAGTAACGACAACACCAGACTGAGCTTCGCTGTAAAGTACTTCGATAATTTCACCAGAAAGGTTTTTCAAAGAAACTTTAGCTCCTCTTTCACCGAAAATAGCCATTTCAGCAAGAGTTATTACAAGTCCACCATCTGAAATATCATGCGCAGCGGTAATAAAACCTTCTTTAATTGCTGCAAGTAATGTTTCCTGGAGATTTACTTCAAAAGGAATATCTAATTCAGGAGCATCTCCTGTTGTAAGGCCGTGAATAACTTTTAAATATTCTGTACCTCCTAGTCCTACTCGGTCTGCACCAATATAAAGAACAACATCACCGTCGTTTTTAAACTCTGGAGTTGTACGATGCTTTTCTACATCTTCAATTACACCAAGCATCCCAATAATAGGAGATGGAAAAATAGCACTTTTAGGATTTTCGTTATAAAAACTCACATTACCACCTGTTACTGGTGTATTTAGAGCTTTACAAGCATCTCCCATTCCATTTAACGCTTCTTTAAAAGTCCAGTATACCTCTGGTTTGTAAGGATTTCCGAAGTTAAGACAGTTTGTAATAGCTAGCGGTTTTCCTCCAGCACAAACAACATTTCTTGCAGATTCAACCACTGCTATTTGTCCACCGCGTCGAGGATTCAAATACACATATCGGCTATTACAGTCAGTTTTGGCAACTAACCCTTTATTCGTTCCTTTAACACGTATTACACCTGCATCTGATGCGCCAGGATAAGTTACTGTATTTGTACGTACTGAGGTATCATATTGCTCAAATACCCATTTCTTGGATACAATATTTGGAGAATTAAGAACCTTCTTTAAAGTGTCTTCATGAGCATCAGGATGCTTCAAAGTACTTGCATCGAAACTTTGAGTTTTTTCTAAATATGCGGGCTTTTTAGTTTCCCGAATATATTGAGGAGCTCCTCCACCAAGTACCAAATGCTCAGCGGGTATATCTGCCTTAATTTCACCATCTTTCATAAAAGTAACACGGTCGGTATCTACTACTTCACCAATAACTACGCCGTGTAAATCCCATTTTTCATAAACATCAATTACTTCTTGTTCACGACCTTTATGGGCAACGATTAGCATTCTCTCTTGGCTTTCAGAAAGTAATAGTTCGTAGGCTGTCATACCTGGTTCTCGAGCTGGCACTTTGTCCAAATCAACAAGCATACCTTGCTCACCTTTAGCCGTCATCTCGCTCGTTGAGCATGCAATACCAGCGGCTCCCATATCTTGCATACCAACAACAGCTCCAGTTTTTAATACTTCTAAACTAGCCTCGAGTAGTAGTTTTTCTGTAAATGGATCACCCACTTGTACACTTGGTCGCTTCGCTTCACTTGCTTCACTAATTTCTTCAGACGCAAAAGTCGCACCATGAATTCCATCTCTTCCTGTGCTTGCTCCTACAATAAGTACAGGATTGCCAATTCCTTTTGAAATAGCTGATACGGTTTCACCAGCTCTTACTAAGCCAATACTCATTGCGTTAACAAGAGGATTTCCTTCATAGCTTTCATCAAAGCAAACTTCGCCACCAATTACAGGTACACCAAACGAATTACCATAATCACCAATTCCACGAACTACGCCATCAAGTAAGAAACGTACACGTGGATTTTCTAGGCTTCCAAAACGTAACGAGTTTAAACTTGCTACTGGTCGAGCTCCCATCGTAAAAATATCGCGATGAATTCCACCAACACCAGTAGCTGCGCCTTGGTATGGCTCAATAGCAGATGGGTGATTATGACTTTCAATTTTGAATGCGCAACCCCATCCATCTCCGATGTCTACAAGTCCGGCATTTTCTTCGCCAGCGGCAACCATCATGTGCTCCCCTTCGCGAGGAAGTTTCTTTAATTCGATGATAGAGTTTTTATAAGAACAGTGTTCACTCCACATCACGGAGTACACTCCAAGCTCGGTAAATGTTGGAACCCGACCAAGTCGAGTTTTAATCATTTCAAATTCTTCTTCATTTAATCCGTGTTCTTGAGCTAGTGCTAGCGTTACTTCAGGTTCTTTAACGGTTGAGTGAGCCATATAAAAGATAGATTGAGGTTGAGTTAAGGCAAGCTTAAAGGTACAAGGTTTTTCAAATAAATGGCGAAGAGGTTTTCCACTTGTAATCCACAGTTTTCAACTTTTTTGCAAATCAATGAAATCTACCTTTGCTTTTTTTTCAGGATGTCCTTAAAATCTAATATTGATATTAGATTATTAGAATTAGAAACTAAACAGCGATTATGAAACTAGCTTCACAAGGTGCTCAGTACGCCATTTCTGCGATATTTGCCATTTCTAAGCACCCTAATGAGGTTATTTCCGCAGCGGAACTAGCTAAATCTTTGAATTGCCCTGCGGCTTATCTCTCTCAAATCCTTGCAAAACTCAAATCTCCTGGTATATTGAAATCTCAACGAGGTTTAAATGGAGGTGTTTATCTAGCAAAACCAACTACTGATATTTCAATTTATGATGTAATTACTGCCGTTGATGGCGAGATGCCCTACACCACATGTTTTATGGGAATTGAAGGCTGTGGACATATTGAACCTTGTCCTTTTCATGATTTTTGGTCTGTTGAAAGAAATAAGATTAAACACTGGTTAAAGTCTACCTCTTTTGCGGATGCAGATGCTAACATGTCTCAAACATGGTTTGATTTAAGATTAAACTTCTCAAATGGAGTGAATAAATAATATGGCTACACAGCCAGTCATAGAAAAAACTTTTTGTACTCATTGTGGCGAGCAATGTGATGAAGAAGAAATTCTGTTCGATGACAAAGCATTTTGCTGTGAAGGTTGTAAAACTGTATACCAGCTTTTATCAGAGCATGATTTATGTACTTATTATGCATTAGATGATTTTCCTGGTAAAACCATTTCATCTACTATTGAGAGAAAGAGATTCGATTATTTAGCAAATCCTGAAATTGAGCACAAACTCGTTGATTTTTTTACGGAGAATAAAGCATCCATCACTTTCTTAATCCCCAGCATTCACTGTACATCTTGTGTGTGGTTACTTGAAAACCTTCAGAGCTTGGATGGCGGAGTTAACCAATCAACGGTTAATTTCTTAAAAAGAAAGGTAACCATCTTATTCAACCCAGCTAAAACTTCCGTTAGAAATATTGTAGAACTCTTAACCACTATAGGTTACGAACCCGATTTAAAGCTTGAGCATCTCGGGGAAAAGAAAACAACCAAAATTAGCCGGAAACTTTGGCTTAAACTCGGTGTAGCTGGCTTTAGCTTTGGCAACATAATGCTATTTAGTTTTCCTGAGTATCTTAACATGTCAACTTCCGATTCAGTTGATACATTCAAGATTCTCTTTGGTACTCTCAATATCACTTTGGCTTTGCCTGTGTTACTTTATAGCGCTAGCGATTATTTAAAGTCGGCTTGGGCATCTGTCAGTCAAAAAGGTATTAATCTAGACGTACCCATTTCTATAGGCATTCTCGCTCTTTTTGGGAGAAGTTTATACGAAATTCTAAGTGGTACTGGTGCCGGATATTTCGATTCTTTTACAGGATTCATCTTTTTTCTACTTATTGGTAAGGTTGTTCAGAAAAAGACATTCGACCGCCTTTCATTCGATCGCGACTACAAATCTTACTTACCCATTTCTGTAATGCGAATTACTGATGGAGCAGAAGTATCTACACCTGTTACAAACATAGAAATTGGCGATAGTATTCTAATCCGAAATCAAGAATTGATTCCGGTTGATTCTCTTCTTTCAAGCAAAGAAGCATATATCGATTACAGCTTTATTACTGGAGAAGTTGAACCTGTGAAGGTTTCTAAAGGAGAAGTAGTATTTGCAGGTGGTAAAGTTTCGGGGTCTAATGCTGAAATGATTGTCACAAAAAATGTTGAGCACAGCTATTTAACACAATTATGGGAAAACGAAGCCTTTAGCTCAGCCTCAGAAGAAAAAGTTGTTACTAATTTTGCAGATCGAATTAGCCCAATTTTTACTTTTACGGTTATAACAATAGCTATTATTTCTTGTATTGTTTGGCTTAATATAGATCCGACAAGAGCTTTCACTATTTTTACTGCTGTACTTATTGTTGCTTGTCCCTGTGCGCTTGCATTGTCAACGCCTTTTACTCTTGGCTCTGCGGTAAATATTTTATCCTTAAACGGACTTTATTCTAAAAGCACTCAAGTTGTTGAATCCCTTTCTAAAACTGACATTATCGTTTTTGATAAAACAGGAACTATAACGGAATCGAGTAAGTCTACCCTAGTTTTTAAAGGCAATAAGCTTTCAGATGATGAAAAATCATTCATTAAGTCAGCTTGCCGTGTTTCCTTACACCCACTTAGTAAGAAAATTGCTACTAATTACCCCTACCTTTCATTGGTTGATATAGATGATTACTACGAGGTTACTGGGAAAGGTATTTTCGCAACGTTTAATGGAGATTCACTCTGTGTTGGTAGCAAAACCTTTTTATTAGAGCAATGCCCCAATTTGGTTGGTAATATTGAGAGCTCAGAACAAGAGTTAGGCTCCCAAGTTCACATTGCCATTGCAAATCAATATAAAGGCTATTTTGAGTTTAAGAGTGAATTTAGAGCCGGTGTTGATGAATTATTAGTACGCCTAAAGAAGCATTTCCAATTGTTTTTACTATCTGGAGATAACGAAAAAGAGGGAAAAGAGCTCTCTTCTTTTTTTGGTGGTTCTGAAAACATGTCGTTTAACCAAACACCTCAAGACAAACTAGATTTTATAAAAGCTCTTAAAGACAAGAACCAATCAGTTACTATGATTGGCGATGGCTTAAATGATGCTGGCGCTTTAATGTATAGTGATTTCGGTGTGGCTATTTCAGATGATATGAGTTCTTTTTCACCAGCATGTGACGCCATTATTGAAGGCAATAAACTCAAAGAGTTTGATCGATTAATAGATTTTTCAAAAACTTCTATACGCATAATTTTAGCCAGCTTTGGTCTTTCATTAGTTTACAATATCACAGGGTTAGCTTTTGCAGTTACTGGAAATTTATCTCCATTGGTTGCTGCTATTCTAATGCCGCTAAGTTCAATCAGTGTGATGGTTTTTACTACTCTAGCTACACGCATAATGGCAAAAAAAAGAGGACTTAAGATATGGGCGTAATCTTTTTTCTAATCGCGTTCAGCCTTACGGTTGCACTCATTTTTCTAGGAGCATTCTTTTGGGCTGTTAAATCAGGCCAATTTGATGATTCCTACACACCTTCGGTTCGAGTCTTATTCGATAACGAAATTTCACACAAAAAAAACAAACCACTAACAAAAAAACGGGATGCGTAATGTCTGTAGACACCTTTCATTATGACAACAAAATTGTTCGCAATTTTGGTATAGCCACAATGACCTGGGGAATTATTGGATTTCTAGTAGGTCTTATTGTAGCACTTAAATTTATTTGGCCAGATTTTCTCGGAGGAATCGCAGAGCTTTCATTTGGTAGAGTTAGACCTCTTCACACAAATGCAGTAGTTTTTGCTTTCGCAGGAAACGCCATTTTCTACGGAGTGTATTACTCCTTACCAAGGCTCTGTAAAGCTTCTATGTGGAGCAATTTACTTAGTAAAATTCACTTTTGGGGATGGCAAGCAATCATTGTTTCTGCTGTAGCTACTTTACCTTTTGGTTTTACTACCAGTAAAGAATATGCAGAGCTTGAGTGGCCAATCGATATTGCTATAACCATTATCTGGGTCGTGTTTGGATTAAACATGATTATGACCATTCTAAAACGCCGTGAAAAGCACATTTATGTGGCTATCTGGTTCTATATTGCAACTTTTGTAACCGTTGCTGTTCTTCACCTTGTAAACTCTTTTGAGGTTCCTGCAACCATATTAAAAAGTTATCCTGTTTATGCTGGTGTTCAAGATGCTCTTGTGCAATGGTGGTATGGCCATAATGCGGTAGCATTTTTCCTAACCACTCCGTTTTTAGGAATTATGTACTACTTTATTCCTAAAGCTGCTAATCGTCCGATTTTCTCATACAGATTATCTATTGTTCACTTTTGGTCTCTCATTTTTATTTATATCTGGGCTGGACCTCACCACTTGCTATACACTGCATTACCAACTTGGGCACAAGCACTAGGTACTGTGTTTAGCTTAATGCTTATTGCTCCATCTTGGGGTGGTATGCTAAACGGACTTCTAACCCTTCGTGGAGCTTGGGATCGAGTACGCGAAGACCCTGTATTGAAATTTCTTGTAGTTGGTATAACTGCTTATGGTATGGTAACATTTGAAGGCCCTATGCTTTCAATTGCAAATGTGAATGCCATTGCTCACTATTCTGACTATATCATCGGTCACGTACATAATGGTGCTTTATTATGGAATGGTGGTTTAGCTTTTGCAATGCTCTACTACGTTACACCACGTATCTATCAAACCAAGCTATATTCTACAAAACTAGCTAATATCCATTTTTGGTTTGCTACACTAGGCGCAATTTTTTACGTAATTCCTATGTACTGGGGTGGTATCGTTCAAAGTTTAATGTGGAAAGCTTTTACTGACCAAGGTTTACTTACATATCCGAACTTCCTTGAAACAGTAAAACAAATCATTCCAATGTATGGATTACGTGCTTTTGGTGGTACGTTATTTATTACTGGTGCTCTTTTCGGAGTTTTCAACCTTGTTAAAACCGCTTTTAGTGGCTCATTGTTGAGTTCAGAAGAAGCACAAGCAGCTCCACTAGATACATCAGTAAGTGATGAAAACGAAAAATGGCACCGTAAATTAGAAGGACGTCCTTTAAAATTTACTATCCTTACCGTAATTGCCATTCTTATTGGTGGAATTGTAGAATATATGCCTACAGCACTTATCGATTCTAACATACCAACCATTGAAAGTGTTCAACCTTATACTGCATTAGAAGTAGAAGGTAGAGATATCTATATCGCTGAAGGTTGTAATAACTGCCACTCTCAGATGATTAGACCTTTCAGAAGTGAAACAGAACGTTATGGTGAATACTCTAAAGCTGGTGAGTTTGTTTACGACCACCCATTCTTATGGGGTTCTAAACGTACAGGTCCTGATCTACACCGTATAGGTGGCAAGTATCCTGATAGCTGGCATTTACGTCATATGTTCAAACCTACTTCAACTTCACCAGGTTCAATTATGCCGGCTTACCCTTGGATGTTAGAAAGAGAAATGGATATGGAATCAATGCCATCTAGAATTAAAGCACTAACATCAGTTGGCGTTCCATACTCACCTCGCTATCCAGAGTATGCTATTGCCGATATGAAAGCGCAGGCTGATAGAATTACACAAGGCCTAAGAGAAAATGGCTTTGGAACAATCGAAGGCGTTGAAGTTACTTCAGATAAGCAAATTATTGCTCTAATTGCATATCTACAGCGTTTAGGTACCGATATAAATGGTGAAACCGATCCATTTGGAGATCTTCCTTCGAGCAAAAAACTTTCACCTGTAATAGTAGGAGAATAAAATGTATAAAGAAGTATTACGGTCTATGGAAGGGGTTGAGCTATTTCCAAGTATCTCGCTCATCCTCTTCTTCACCTTCTTTTTGCTACTAGTAGTTTATCTAGTTAGAAGTGGAAAAGATAAATGGGAAGATGCAGCTCATCTTCCCTTAGAAACCGAAGAATCTCAAAAATTATAGTGCACTTGTTATGGATATTTTAGACGACGAAAAAGATAAAGTACTGAACCATGAATATGATGGGATTATAGAATTGGATAACCACATGCCAGTTTGGTGGTTATGGCTTTTTTATACAACTATTGCCTTTGGTGTTTGTTATTTGTTCTATTACCAAGTATCGGGTATAGGGCAAGATCAATTCGAGGAATATGAAACAGAAATGGCTATAGCAGCAGAGAAATACCAAACTTCTGATGCAGCGTCTTTTGCATGGGTTTATAGCGACTCGCCAGATGCCATTGCCAAAGGAAAAGAAATATTCACTGGAGTTAACAACTTATGCTTTACCTGCCACGGAAATGCAGGCGAAGGTATGGTAGGTCCTAATTTAACAGATGAATTCTGGATTCACGGTTGCTCCGCTGAAGAAGTTGCTAATAGTATTAAGAACGGTTTCCCTGAAAAAGGTATGATGCCTTACGGAAGTGGTGCTGCTCTTTCTAACGATGATTTAAACTCCTTAGTAAGCTATATCGGCTCTATTCAAGGTTCAGCTCCACCTAATCCAAAAGCTGTTGACGAAACCCGAGCTGTAAAGTGTAGTATTAAATAGGATAAAACAATGGCCACAGAGAACAAACGCCTAATAGGAAAAGATCAATTTAGAGATCGCCTAGCCACAGTTAGCGAAACAGGAAAAAGGAACTGGATATTTCCTAAAAAGCCGAGTGGGCGTTTTTACAATGCCCGGAATATTGTAGCAATATTTCTATTGGCGTTTTTCTTCTCAGGTCCGTTCATCACAATTAATGGGCAGCCACTGTTGCTCATTAATGTGATAAAAGCAAAGTTTGTAATCTTTGGGGTCGCTTTTTGGCCCCAAGATTTGCATCTACTTGTTTTTGGGATGCTTTCTTTCATCATATTTGTTGTTCTATTTACAACCATTTTTGGGAGGCTATTTTGTGGTTGGGCTTGCCCTCAAACCATTTTTATGGAAATGGTTTTTAGAAAAATTGAATACTGGATTGAAGGTGATTCTGCCGCTCAAATGCGTTTAAATAGAGCTCCCTGGAACAAAGAAAAAATCCTCAAAAAAGGAACTAAACACATTATTTTCTATTCCTTAGCTTTTATCATCTCCAATCTCTTTTTAGCATATATAATTGGCAAGGACGAACTCTTCGAAATCATAACGGCACCACCATCTCAACATGCAGGTGGGCTTACAGCAATGATTATTTTTAGTGGAGTATTCTACGGTGTATTTGCTTTTATGCGCGAGCAGGTTTGCCATTTTGTTTGTCCTTATGGCCGTATGCAATCTGTTATGCTCGATAATAACTCCATTAACGTGATGTATGATTATGTACGTGGAGAAGAAAGAGCATCCATTGGGGACCGTTATAAAGTAGAAAATCGAAAAGCCACACTCGCCGATTTAGGTTTTTCTGAAGACGCTTCTTTCGGAGATTGTGTTGATTGTAACCAATGCGTTAAAGTGTGCCCAATGGGTATTGATATCAGAAACGGAACTCAACTAGAATGTATCCACTGTACAGCATGTATTGATGCCTGCGACGAAGTAATGGTGAAAATTGATAAACCAGTTGGTCTAATCCGATACTCTTCTGAAAACATAATCCGAGGTGATGAAAAGAAAATATTTACTCCTCGAGTAGCTGGGTATAGTGCAATTTTATTAATTCTAATCAGTGTTTTTATAACGTTATTAACTATGCGCACTGAAGTAGAAACAACTCTATTCCGCCAGCCGGGAACACTTTATCAAGAATTACCAAACGATATTTATAGTAATATCTATCAAATAAAAGTTATAAATAAGACCTTCGATACTAAGAATTACGAAATTAAACTCATTTCCCCTAAAGGTGAGTTAGTGCCTCTTGGTAACATCAGCACTGTGCCTCCTCAAGAATTAACGGAAGGCCGCTTTCTAGTAAAAATAAACAAAGCTGATTTAACAGGTCTTCAAACTGAATTAGAGTTCGCCATTTTTACAGATGGCAAGCAAATTGATACAAAAAAAACAGGCTTCCTAGGACCTACTAACTAATTTAATACACCATAATGAAAAATTTTAATTGGGGAAAAGGAATTGCCCTTTCCATTACAATATTTGTAATTGCGATGCTAAGCCTTGTTAGTTACTTCATTAGCCTAGATTTTTTTCTAGTTTCTAACGACCACTATGAGGAAGGGGTGCAATACCAAGAAACCATTGACAGTAAATCTCGGTCTTCACATTTAGCAGACCCTGTTTTAGTTGTTTTTGACGAAGAAAACGTAGCACTTCGTATAGTTTTCCCCTCTGAGTTAGTAGGGAAAGTTCAAGGTGATATAAAACTATATCGTCCGAATGATCCTACTATGGATAAAAGCATTCCTTTATCTGTAAATGCAACAGGTACTCAAATAATCCCTGTTAATGATATGGCAAAAGGAAAATGGATTATGAAGATCTCTTGGGTTATGGGTGAGCAATCTTACCTTGAAGAAAAAACCATTATGATTTAGTATGGAACTTTGGACCGCATTAGTTTTAGGTTTCCTTGGTAGTTTCCATTGTGTAGGCATGTGTGGCCCAATCGCACTGTCTATTCCTAGAACTAGCTCCAGATTGCTTTCTTTATCTTCTAATGCACTTATTTACAACTTTGGACGAGTATTAACCTATTCCCTATTTGGTCTTTTATTTGGTTTTTTAGGACAAGGAATTACTCTATCAGGTTTCCAAAGTTGGCTTTCTATAGTTTTAGGTGTTTCGATACTTTTTGCCGTTATCTTCCCACGTTTTTTTAGAAACCGAACTAAGCCTAAATTTTACCAACAATTTGTGCAGTTAATAACTACCGCTTACGGTAAACTTCTACGTAGAAAATCTAAGACCTCGCTTTTCGGAATGGGAGTTCTCAATGGATTATTACCTTGTGCTTTTGTTTACACCGGTCTATCTGCCGCTGTATTAACAAACACACCTTTGCATAGTATGGCTTATATGGCTTTGTTTGGACTAGGTACCATCCCTGCAATGTTTTCGATTTATTTGGCTCCCAGTTTTATCTCGCTTGACCTAAGGTCTGCAATTCGGAAATACTTACCCTACTTAGCTTTTTCATTGGGAGTTTTTCTCATCATAAGAGGCATTGCATTGCAGGACCTTCACCTTACAGAAGTACTTCGAGAACGCATAGATGCTTTTTGCATATTCCCAGGAACGGGTAGCTAATAACTCTTGAGGAATAGAATTATCTATTATTCTATTCCCAAGGCTACCAGTAGTTGGTTAAAATCATCAAATACTAAATCTGAGAGTTTAGCTCCTTGCTCTGTAGGTTGTTTAGTAAACCAAGCAACTTTCCAACCCGCATGATGCCCGCCAATAACATCTGAGGTGAATGAATCGCCCACGTATAAAATTTCAGAACGCTCCAAACCAACAAGTTCAGTAGCATGATCGAATATTTTTGGATGTGGCTTCATCACTCCAATTTCTTCAGAAATGATGATATGCTTAGCCGTTTCTTTAAAACCGAATTGCTCAATCTTCTTCCACTGAGTTTCAGCAAATCCATTAGTTATTACCCCAACATCAAAATGGGAGATAATTTTATCGTATGCTATTTTGGCACCTTTCACCCATTTCCAATGATTTCTGTAATAGTTCAAATATACTTGCCCCGCTTCTTTATACAAGCTAGCATCTACGCCAAGCTCAATAAAGGTTTCCTCAAATCTCCGGCGATGTAAAATATGTCTATCAATTTCCCCTCGCCCATATTCATCCCAAAGGCCTTTATTAATTTGATGATAGGTTTCTACCAGATTACCAATTTCAACATCGTTTAAGGCATCAAAGTGAGCATGAACATCTGCTAATCCTGCCTGTTCTGCCTTTTTGTGGTCTAATAAGGTGTCGTCTAGGTCAAAAAATATGAATTTTGGGGTACGGTCTGACAATGGAACGATTTTTGATTAAGATTGTGAAAGAAATTTGAACCAAATCTACTTTTGGCTCGTAAGCGAGGCACAAGGTAATTAACAAAAATCAAAAATATGAAAGCAAAATATCTTATTGGGCTAGGAGTTTTACTCCTGTTAGTGTTTTATGGCATCAGTGTTAATAATGGGCTAGTAAGCCAAGAAGAAAACGTTGAGGGAGCATGGGCACAAGTTGAAAACCAATATCAACGCCGAGCTGACCTAATTCCAAACTTAGTGAATACCGTAAAAGGAGCTGCTAATTTTGAACAAGAAACACTTACTTCTGTAATTGAAGCACGAAGTAAAGCAACTTCTATCAATATTAGTGCATCAGATTTGAACGATTCTGCTAAACTGGCACAATTTCAAGAAGCTCAAAATCAGTTAAGCGGTGCATTATCAAGATTATTGGTAACCGTTGAGAAGTATCCGGAACTAAAGGCTAACGCTAACTTCCGCGATTTACAATCTCAATTGGAAGGAACCGAAAATAGAATTGCTACTGAGCGTAAACGTTTTAATGACGCCGCACAAGGCTATAATACTGCAATCCGAAAATTCCCTGCAAGCATTTTTGCTTCCATAGGTGGCTTTGAACGTAAAGCATATTTTGAAGCCGATAAAGGAGCCGAAAACGCTCCAACAGTAGACTTTAATAATTAGAACTATTCGCGTGAGGTTTGAACAATCTTAGTTAAACGTTCAAACCTCATGTGTTTTTATTCTTTTAAATTTTCAAAATAGTATTCATGTCAAAATTCTTATCAAAAGAACAAGAGAGAACGGTAATAACCGCTATTAAAGAAGCTGAAACCAATACTTCTGGGGAAATCAGGGTACATATTGAACCTAAATGTAAAACTGAAGACCCACTTGAAAGAGCTAAAGAAGTTTTTGCAGAATTGAAAATGCATGAAACTGAGCTCAAAAATGGTACCATTATTTATGTAGCTACCAAAGATAGAAAAGTAGCTATTTGGGGCGATGAAGGTATTAATTCAAAAGTAGGCCAAGATTTTTGGAATGCTGAACTTGAACTAATGACCAAGTACTTTCAGGCAGATGATTATGAGACAGGTTTACAAGAAGCCATTTTACACATTGGTAAAAAATTAAAGGAATTTTTTCCTTACCAAAAAGAAGACGTAAACGAACTCTCGGATGACATTAGTTATGGGGGCAAAACAGATGCGTAAATTTCTTTCAATATTTATCGCCCTAGTTATTACATCAACTGCCTTCTCGCAGGATTTCCTTCCCCAAAGACCAAAGGGAATGGTTAATGATTATGCCAATATGCTTTCCTCTAGTGAGGTAAACCAACTAGAAAGAAAGCTTAGAAATTATCGTGATACAACAACCAACGTAATTGCTATCGCCACTATTGAAAGTTTAGAAGGCTACTCTCGTGATGAAGTTGCAAGCGAGTTATTCAGTAAGTGGAAGATGTGGGAAGGAGATCGTTACAATGGCGTTCTAATCCTGATAGCAAAAAACGACCGAGAACTTAAAATTGAAGTTGGTTACGGCCTTGAGGGTGCAATTCCAGATGCTATGGCTAATAGAATTGTTCAAGATGTGTTAGTCCCAAATCTACGAAGCGGAACCGTTTATAATGGGTTGGACAGAGCTACAGATATTATGATCCAGCTTGCTGCTGGCGAGTTTGAAGGTGCTCCCGAAATGCAAAGTAATGGCCCCGATATTCCTATTGACCTCATTATTTTCTTTATCGTATTAATCTTTGTTGTTATTTCTCGATTTGGTAAAGGTGGTGGCAGAGGTGGTCGACGTACTCTTGGACCTGTTGATGTTCTCCTTTGGGGAAGCATGATGGGCGGAGGCAACCGTGGTGGTGGGTTTGGCGGCGGTGGCGGAAGTGGCTTCGGTGGCGGAGGATTTGGTGGCTTTAGCGGCGGTGGCGGCTTCGGATCAGGCGGTGGTGGCGCCGGTGGTAGCTGGTAATCTTTGATTTAATGTTTTGAAGAAACAAACTTAAAAGAGGGCTCAACTAATTTGAAGCCCTCTTTTTTAATACCGTTAATTTTATTCTAATTGCTGGAGTTTACTAGTATGCTTTTCTAGCTCTCTAAAGCTTGCTCAAGATCGTGAATAATATCTTCAGCACTTTCTATTCCAACAGCTAGCCGAACCAAACCATCCGTAATGTGTGCTTGTTTTTTAATTTCCTCATGAACTATAGAGTGTGTCATAGATGCTGGATGTTGAATGAGTGTATCAACGGTGCCTAAACTTACTGCAAGAGTGCACAATTTCACATTATTCATTAGAGACTTACCAGCCTCAAATCCACCTTTCAATTCAAACGCTATTATACCGCCATACCCATTTTTCATAATTCTTTGGGCAAGTGAATATTGAGGATGAGATTCTAATCCTGGATACCAAATCTTATCAACATCTGGATGAGATTCTAAGAATTGAGCTATTTTCATTGCGTTTGTAGCATGTTTTGCCATACGAAGTGGTAAGGTTTTTACTCCGTTTAAAGTCAACCATGCATCCATCGGTCCGGCAATTCCACCTAAATTTTTGCGATATAGAAACAATTCAGTTTCTGCTAAAAGCTCTTGTTGAGCAACTAAAGCCCCACCAATAACAGTCCCATGTCCACCCATATATTTTGTTGTTGAATGAACGACGGCGTCCGCACCTAAGGCCAACGGCTGAATATGATAAGGCGTTGCAAAGGTATTATCTACCATTACTAAAGCTCCATGCTCTTTTGCTAACATCGAAATAGCTTCAATATCACTTATCATCATTGTTGGATTTGCGATACTCTCCAGATAGATTACTGCCGTATTAGGATGTTTTTTTAAATCAGCTTCAATCTGCTTTATATCGCTAGTATCTACAAAAGATGTCGAGATTCCCAAAACAGGAGCTTCTTCTTTCAGAAACTGGCTTGTGCATCCATAGAGTGCATCCTGAGCTATTACATGCTTTCCCTTCGCAAAGCTAATGATACCAGTGCTAATTGCCGCCATACCGCTTCCAAATGCCATCCCTGTATACGTTGTCGCATTTTCCATTCCAAACGTTTCTAGCTCGCATATGGCTCGTTCTAGATGTTCTACAGTTGGGTTACCTAACCTAGAGTAAATGTGAGATGCCCCGCCTTCTTCATGAGCAAATGCCTTGGCACCTTCTTCAACATTATTAAACACAAAAGTAGATGTTTGATATATGGGAGTAATGTGTGCCCCATATTGATCTTTATTTAATTCGCCAGCGTGAACTGCTTTAGATTCAAATGATAGATTTTTTCTCTTTTGCTTAATCATTGTACAGGAATATTTGATTGTTCTTTTATTGTATTTAAGACAATGCTGGTATGTAGGCGCTGAACATCTGGGAGCATCGTTAACTTGGTTCTCATCAGTTGTTCATAGTCTTTAGTGTCTTTAGCAACAACATGAAGAAGAAAGTCCCCCTCACCCGTTGTATTGTAACAAGCTAGTATTTCAGGAATTGCTTTAACCGCAGCGCTGAATTCTTCCAACAAATTCAATTGATGAACCGCTAGGGTTACGGTAATAAATGCGCTAAAACCTTTATTAACTTTTTCCTTATTCAACCTAGCTTGATATCCCTCAATTACCCCTTCCCTTTCCAGGCGCTTTACACGTTCTAGAGTAGGAGTTGCTGTAAGTCCAATACGCATTGCGAGCTCATTATTTGCTATTCGCCCTTCTGATTGGAGTATATCTAGTATTTTTTGGTCGATGGAATCTAAACGAAGATTTTGCATAGCTACAATCCTATCTAACTCTTATTACAACAATACATATCACTATAATGAAAGTAAATTATTAATTAATATTCTAATATTTTCAATAATACAGTATTTTATACTATTATATTATATATCAAAGCATAATATTCTAAACCGCATTAAATCAACCAATATGAATAGCAGATAATATTATAAACACAAAAAAGCCCCACAGAAATCAATCTGTAAGGCTAGTATTATGTCACAATTAAATTAGATTTATGAGCGCATTTAAGAAGCTCCAATTACATCCTCTGTTTTTAGTCCTCCACCAGAAGGCATTTTAGGGGTTTCGGCTAAGTACTCTTCCAGAGTGAAGTCATCTACTTGAACAGCATCTGTTCGTGCATCTTCAGCCCTTGTAGCCAAATCTGCTTCCTCTTTTGTGATTATTCCCTTCTCTAAAGCTGGAACAATTAATTCAGAAAGTGGTGCTTTTGGCAACTCTCTTTTCTTCATAGCTGTATACATCTTTTTATAGATGGGAGCTGCTTCAGTAATAAGCGTTAGTGTATGTTCGTAACGTCCAAGTGCATCTTGAGGATCTTTAGAAATGTAGATTCCATCTGTTATATGATCTCTTAACTCGCTAGGCACCTGCATTGCTTGTGCAACTTTATGACCTAGTTTATCAGAAGGATAAGTTCCGATTGGGTTTAAACGCGACCATACTCCAATTAATCTGAATGCCCAACTTAGGCCTGGAACTTGAATTTCTCTAAGAATTCCTTCGAAACCAACCTGCATTCTATAGAACATATACTGCATTGACCAGTTGAAGAAATCGAGATCTTCTTTGCGCCTTCCTTCTGCTTCAAAACGTCGCAATGTTGCGGCTGATAAATACATAAAACTTAGAATATCAGCGTAACGGCCTGCAATTTTTTCCTTCATTTTCAAGCTACCTCCATAAGACCCCAAAGCGATATCTGTAAAAAATGCGAATGAAGCCGAAGCCCAAGCCAATTTTCTAAAATACTTTGCCGCAGGTCCACCAACAGGCGAACTAGCCAAACGACCTCTAGTTATACTAAGAAGGAAAGCACGTACTTTGTTGCGAACAACATGACCAATGTGTTGCCAAAAATTATCATCAAATGCTTTGGTGTCTTTATTCATCAATGCATTGATTTCATTAAAGGCATATGGATGGCAACGAATAGCACCTTGTCCAAATATCATCAAGGTTCTTGTTAGGATATTTGCACCCTCTACAGTAATGGCAATTGGCAATGATGTATAGCCGTTTGCAAAAATATTTCGCGGGCCTCTAGAAATTCCAGATCCGCCTACTATATCCATTGCATCGTTTATGATTTCACGAGTTAATTCAGTGAAATTGTACTTTGCGATGGCTGTCACAACTGCTGGCTTCGCACCTTTATCCAATCCACCTGTTGTATATTTTCGTGCAGCTTCCATCAAATAAGTGTAGCCACCAATTCGAGCCATTGGTTCTTCAATACCTTCGAATTTCCCGATATTCAAACCGAATTGTTTGCGGATGGCAGCATAAGCCCCAACTGCTCTGGTCGACATTTTAGCGCCACCCAATCCCTGAGCTGGAAGTGAAATTCCTCGCCCAACTGCTAACGATTCCATAAGCATTCTCCATCCATTGCCAGCACCTTCTTTCTCACCAATAATCGCATCTATAGGAACAATTACGTCTCGACCATGCGTTGGGCAATTATAGAAAGGAACTCCTAATGGGTCATGTCTTCTACCTAACTCAACACCTTTAGTATTTGATGGAATCAAGGCACAAGTAATACCGAGATCCTCGCCTTTACCTAAAAGATTTTCTGGATCTCGAAGCTTAAATGCTAAGCCAATTACTGTAGATATTGCAGCTAAAGTAATGTATCTCTTATTCCAGTTTAACTTTAGATACAGTTCTCCGTCTTCGCCTTTAAAAACTTCACCATGCGAGGTCATTCCACCTGCATCAGAACCAGCACTGGGTTCAGTAAGAGCAAAACATGGCATTTCTTCGCCGGTTGCAAGCTTAGGTAAATAATAATCTTTTTGTTTCTGAGTACCGTAATGCATCAATAGTTCAGCTGGCCCCAATGAGTTTGGAACCATAACTGTGGTAGCAAGTGGGCCGCATCGAGAAGCTAATTTTGCTACAATTGCACTGTGTGCTGTTGCTGTAAACTCATGTCCTCCATATTTCTTTGGAATTATTAACCCAAAGAATCCTTCCTTGCGCATGAATTCCCAGACATCATCTTCAAAGTCTTTTTTAACAAATACTTCCCAATCAGTAACCATTCCGCAAAGCGCTTCCACGGGTCCATCCAAAAAAGCCTGTTCTTCGTCGCTTAACTCAGGGTACGATTCATTTAAAATTCGTTTAAAGTCTGGTTTTCCGGAGAACAACTCACCTTCAACCCAAACGGTACCGGCTTCGATAGCGGTTTGTTCCGTTTCTGAAATTGTTGGCAGAAAGTTTAGCACATCCAGTAATTTCATAACTGGTGCACTAATCAAAGCTCGCCGTATTGGCTTAACATTGAATATTACAGCCACAACTGTAAATGCAATAAATAGCCATTCTGGTGCAGCTAAACCAATTAGTAATGCATAGCCTGCAATAGTCCACAGAAACAGAGGTGCTCCTGTGTAACCTAATATTAGCAATACCAATACTACAGAACCAATAGATGCCCATAACGGCATCTCAGAAAAGAATCCAAGTAAATTCATTAATTCATCCATTTTTTCTCCATTATTTATGAAACTGTTGTTCTAACTAAGAACCCTTGAACAATATATTCTAGAGACTCTTTTATAAACCTATCTTTATCTATTCGGCTGTCTAAACGTTGGTTAAGAACTACCGATACAACCCCGTGTAATTGTGCCCAAATTGAATATGCTGCAATTACCGGATTTTCCAAGGCCATCAATCCTTCAGAAATTCCCTCTTCAATTAATTTTACTAGTGATTCATAACTTCGTCGAGCTTTTCTAAATTTTTCTTTCGGATAGCGAGACATTGCCGCAGAATTCACATTGTAGATAATATCATACTTTTCAGGGTTACTCATAGCAAAATTAACGTAACCATTAATTGTAGCCTCAAATTTGTCGATGGTACCTACTTTACCAACTACTTCTTGCTCGATTGTGGAGCTTAAGTCCTCTACCGATTCTTCAATTAGGGTGTGTAAGAGATGATCTTTATTCTCGAAATATAGATAAATACTTGTTGCAGACACCCCAACCTTTTTTGCAATACCCCGCATTGATAAAGATTTATGTCCTTCAACAAAAAGCTGTCGCCTACTAGTTTCCAGTATTTTATCTCGTAAAGTGATTTCTTTATTATCCATTATTTAAAACTGGTTAACAGTGTTAACTTAACGAAGTTAACTATTCCATGTCTAAAATCAAGTATTCTATAAAAAATTCTAGGTGAGCTTAAATGAAAGAAATTTACTCGGCTTTCCGTTTTTAAGATGCATTCTTTCGTAATAGGTTATTATAGACAACTCAGGGTCATCAGGGCACTCATTATGTACATCTGAAATATCTCGAAGAAGTTCTAGCTTCTCCTCTTCAATAATTTCTTTGGTGTATTCATAGAGAATATCACTATCTGTTTTTAGATTGATGATGCCACCTGGTTTCAAAAACTTCCTGTATAACGCTAAAAACTTGGGTGCCGTTAAACGTTTTCTTTCTTTTCTGATGTATGGATCTGAAAAGAGAATCCATAGTTCGTCTACCTCTTCTTCTGCAAAAAACTGGTCTAGGTGGTCAATATAAGCTCTTAAGAAACGGACATTATCCAACCCTTTTTCTTGAGCCTCAGTTGCTCCAACCCACATTCTATTCCCTTTAATATCAACTCCAACTAAGTTCTTATTGGGATATAATTGGGCAAGACCAACAGAATATTCTCCTTTACCACAAGCCAATTCTAGAACTATAGGATTTGAATTCTGGAAAACACCTGAGTTCCAAGTGCCTTTAGGGAATGGGTTTGAGCTATTATAATCTGTCCATTCAAATACATTTTCTTTGGTTCGCATTTCTTCGAACCGTCTTTTCTTTATTTTTGGCATATTAAGGTGATAGTCTTTTTATAATCCAGTTATCTGCTTTCCATTCATATTTTATTCTATCATGTAAACGACTTCTTCTACCTTGCCAAAATTCTAATGCTGAAGGTTTAATTACATAACCACCCCATGTTTCGGGCATAGGTACTTCACCCTCTGTAAACTTAGCTTCTAGCTTTTCAAATTTTTGTTCTAGAAACAACCTGTTTTCAACTACTTCACTTTGGTTAGATGCTAATGCCCCAATCTGACTTTTATGAGGACGAGATTTGAAATAAGCTTCACTTTCTTCCTTCGATATCTTTTTGGCTACACCATCTATTCTAACTTGTCGCTCCAATTCTATCCAAAAAAAACAAAGTGACACATTAGGGTTTGCTTCAATTTCTCGGCCTTTATCACTTGCGTAATTAGTAAAAAACACAAAACCTTTCTCATCAAAGCCTTTTAATAAAACGATACGCGAATGAGGCTTACCATCTTTATCAACTGTAGCTAAATTCATCGCATTTGGCTCAGGAACGCCCGCTTTTAAAGCTTCCTGAATCCATTGTTTAAATTGCTCAATTGGGTTTTGAAGTACATCACTTTCGTCTAAACTACTAAGGGAATATTCTTCTCTTAACTTCTGAAGTTCAACCTTGTCCATTATTTTTTAACTTTAAAATATTCAGGCTCATTGCCTGGTTTCCATTTTATATTGCAACCAATACTAGGTATTTGAGGCTCATAGGAAGATTTCCCATCAAGTAGTGCTTGTGTTGCGCCCCTTAAGTCAAAGCCCGTTACAGGTTTATCATTTCCTGGGCGGCTACTATCAAACTGTCCTCTGTAGTACAAGTTCCTATTATTGTCGAATACAAAAAAATCGGGAGTACAAGCAGCTTGATAAGCCTTTGCAATCTCTTGAGTTTCATCAAGTAAATACGGGAACGGAAAGCTCATTTCTTTAGCTAATTGTGCCATAAATTCAATTCCGTCTTGAGGATATTTCTCCACATCATTGGAACTGATTGCCACACACTCTACTCCCTTTTCTTTAAAATCGTTAGCAAATTCTACAAGTGCTTTGTTTAAATGCTTAACATAAGGGCAGTGATTACAGATAAACATAACCACTAAAACTCTTGCTTCATCAAAATCAGACAAAGAAACTACTCCGCCAGTGGCGTTGGTAAGTGAAAAAGATGGAGCTTTTGTTCCCAATTGTAGCATTCTAGATGAGGTTGCAGCCATTATAAATATGTCAGATTTATAAATTAATAATGAATTTGCCTAAAGATATTGAATGAGCGGGACAATATTTGAGACTTCTTTTAAAGAACGGCAAGTATTAGGTAAGCTTGACAACTGGATAAAAAAAACCCGATACCCAAAATTAAATATTAACATTATTATCTCTAATATGACTCTCTAGCATTGGGTACCGGGAGGCTACATCATTAAAGACGAACGAACTTGAAAAAAGTTTCCCTCAAGTTTGTAAACGAATGTCATTTAATAATTCATTTACCACTCTCTATGTAAACAATTGTAACTGGTCTCCTGATTTTTTAATGAAATTATCAGTAGTTAGAGGGTGGTGAGCTAAATTCATACCAAGTCGCTTTATTTGTACGTCGAATACATCTTTAATTTGTTTAGAAAAAACACCTTCACCTTTCATCCGGTTGCCCCATTCAGAATTATAAAGTTTACCTCCTCGCATGTCTAACAACCTATTTTCTACTTTATCTTTTCTATCAGGATAGTGTTGCTCTAGCCAATCACAAAATAAGTCTTTCACTTTATAAGGCAATCTTACAATAATGTAGCTTGCCTGTGTTGCGCCGGCATCATACGCTGATTGTAATATACTTGGTAGTTCATGATCAGTTAAACCTGGTATAATCGGGGCTACATTAACTCTTACTGGGATATTAGCTTTCGCTAGCTTCTCAATAGCTTCGAGCCTTCTTTTTGCACGCGAGGTTCTCGGCTCCATAATTTCCGTTAGTTTGTTATCTAAAGAAGTAACTGAAATAGTTACGCTAACACACTTCTGATCACTAAGCTCTTTAAGGTAATCTATATCTCTTGTAACTAGATGATTTTTAGTGATGATTCCCACCGGATTTCTAAACTCAGCAAATACTTTTAGGCAGTTTCTAGTAATTTCAAGCTTTCTCTCTATCGGTTGATAGCAATCGGTTACGCCACTCATCACCACTACTTGCGGCTTCCATTTTGGAGAAATGAATTGCTTTCTGAGTAACTCCGGAGCGTTATATTTAACTACAATCTTACTTTCGAAATCTATTCCAGCAGAAAATCCCAAATACTCATGATACGGGCGTGCATAACAGTAAATACAACCATGTTCACATCCTCTATATGGATTCAGCCCAGCTTCAAATGGAATATCAGGACTTTTATTCCATGATATAACTTGCTTGGTATCATCGGCGAATAGTTGGGTTTTAGGAGATGGCTTTTCACCCGTTTCTTCGTCAAGTTCGTAATCCACATAATTGCCTTCAAAACGATTTATTGGATTATCTGAGGCGCCTCTTCCTCTAAGTGGATTTTGTAATTTACTCATAGATACACATATTTCATACATATAAACTATGATATATTTTATTCAGCTCCAAAAAAAAAGCCTCTTTAAAAAAGAGGCTTAACATGAAAAATTTATTCTTAAGATGAGTTCTACTTTTCTGCCGTATATACTTTTTTTCCTGCTACCCAGGTCTCAAGTACTTTGATTTTCCAAATTTCACTATCTGGAATTTGGAAGTAATCTCTATCAATAAGTATGAAGTCTGCCCATTTCCCAACCTCTAAACTACCAAGAGATTCCTCTTGATGTCCAGCATAAGCAGCATCTATAGTAAACGCCTTTAATGCCTCTTCTCGAGTCAATGCTTCATTGGAGTACCAACCCCCTTTAGGCGCTCCCTCATGATCCATCCGTGTAACAGCTGAGTAGAGCCCAAAGAATGGGTTCGAGTGTTCTACGGGGAAATCCGACCCAGCAGCAACAATAGTTCCTTGCTCTAGAAATGTCTTCCAGGCATAGCTTCCTTTTATTCGCTCGGAGCCAACTCTATCCTCTGCCATATTTTTATCGCTAGTTGCGTGAGTTGGCTGCATAGAAGCGATGATATTCAACTCTTTAAATCTAGGAATATCTTCTAATGATACAATTTGAGCATGCTCTACTCGATTTCTGAGACCTTGTTCTCCCAACTTATCTTTTGAATATTCGAATGCATTGAGAACTTCTCTGTTTCCTCTATCACCAATGGCATGCACATTTGTTTGAAACCCTTTTTCCGTAACTTTAAGAACCATTTCGTTCATTTGCTCTTGGTCGTAGAAAAGTAACCCTTTATTTCCAGGGTCATCGGAATAGGGCTCAATCATTGCAGCTCCTCTACTTCCTAAAGCTCCATCAGAGTAGAGTTTAACACTTCGCAATGCAAGCATATCATCGGCGTAAGAATCAATTGGTCCATTTTTCGATAATTTATCAAACTCTTCTCCAGCGCCCCCAATCATGGCATAAATTCTGGTAGTAAGATTATCCTCATCTGCTACTTTTTTATACAACACCCAGTCATCTTCACTCACTCCAGCATCATGCACTGATGTTAAGCCCATGCTTTTCATTTGCTCAAGTGCTTTTTTAAACGCCATTTCTCTTTCCACTTCTGTTGGCTCAGGTACAATAGAGTCAATATTCCATTGTGCAGCATCTATAAAAACGCCAGAAGCATTTCCTTTGGAGTCTCGTATAATTTTGCCGCCCTGAGAGTCAGGTGTATCATTACTTATGCCTGCTTTTTGCATTGCTAATGTATTTGCCCAACCAGCATGACCATCTACTCTACTTAACCAAACAGGACGATCTGAGATTATTTTATCTAAATCTGCGGCTGTAGGGAATTCATTTTCTTCCCACAAAGTTTGGTTCCAACCACGGCCTTGAATCCATTCCAAATCAGGATTCTCTTCAGCATATTTTTTTATTTTTTCGAGTGTTTCATCTAGCGACTCAATCCCCGCCACATTCACTTGCAGCTCTTGAAATCCTAAGCCCATAACGTGCCCATGAGCATCTGTTAAACCTGGCAGCATTGTTTTTGATTCTCCATCAATCATTGTTGCTCCAGTGAATTTGTGCTGAACTTCACCACCACCAATACCAACAACTTTTCCATTCTCAATAGCAATAGTTGAAAATTGCATAACAGAATCGCCAGCTATGGTATAGCCGTTAACATTTGTAATCACTTTAGTATCACTCTGTTTTGTACACGCTGTAATTACTAGTAGTAATAATATTGATAGTGTTGAAAAGTACTTCATAAGTATAATTATTTTAAGATCGGTTCAATATAAACAATCAATTTAGGATTGATAAAATTTCTACAAACCTTTTACAAAGCCAGAATTCATTACAATCTTGGATTGTTTATTTAATAAAAAAGGAATGCAGTACTGAACTACATTCCTTTCTAAATAATTATGATACAGAAACTAGTGTATTAAAACTATACCGTAGCTTTGCTGCTTTTAAGAGGTGTGTAAAGTTTTTCACTCTTTGCATGCTTTAAACTAGCTTTAACAAAATCCACAAAAAGTGGTTGAGGATTGCTAACTGTACTTTTTAGTTCTGGGTGAAATTGAACCCCAACAAACCATGGATGTTCTTCAATCTCCACTATTTCTACTAAATCTCGTTCAGGATTCATTCCTGCTAAAGTCATTCCGTTTTCAACAAGCTTATAACGCAGGTTGTTGTTTACTTCATAACGGTGGCGGTGGCGCTCATTTACTAAGGAACTACCATAAGCTTTATAAGAGTTAGTTCCCTCTTTTAGCTCACAAGAATATTGGCCTAGACGCATTGTCCCGCCCATGTTTTCGATATTCTTTTGGTCTTTCATTATATCGATAATTGGATACTCTGTATCTTCATCAAACTCAGCACTGTTCGCGCTACTCCAACCACAAACATTTCGAGCAAATTCAATTACTGCGCACTGCATGCCTAAGCAAATTCCAAAAAATGGAATGCTATTTACTCTGGCATATTCTACAGCGGCAAGTTTTCCATCAATACCGCGCCCACCAAAGCCTGGTGCTACTAGAATTCCTGAAACGCCTTTCAAAGACTTTGCTACATTCTTTTTTGTAAGATCATCTGATTGTACCCAACGGATATTAACCTTGCAGTCATTCACAGCACCAGCATGGATAAAAGCTTCTACAATAGATTTATAAGAATCGTGATGCTCAACATACTTTCCAACTAAAGCTATTTCAATTGCTCCCGAAGGTTCACAAACAGCTTCAACAAAACCAATCCAATTATCTAGATTGTAGTCTTTTTTAGTTTCTAGCTTAAGTTTCTCAATTACTCTTTTATCGAGGCCTTCTTTCTGCATTAACAAAGGCACTTCGTAAATACTTTTTGCGTCCAGAGATGCAATTACATCTTCCACATCCACATTACAAAAACGAGCAACTTTTCCACGGATAGAATCATCCAATGGATGTTCAGAACGGCAAACTAAAATATCAGGCTGTAAACCACTTTCAGATAAAGTTTTAACAGAATGCTGAGTTGGTTTTGTTTTTAATTCTCCTGCTGCAGCTAAGTAAGGAACCAAAGTAAGATGAATTGAGAGAGTGTTTGCTCTACCCACGTTGTACTTTAATTGCCGAACAGCTTCTATGTATGGGAGACTTTCAATATCGCCAACAGTTCCACCAATCTCTACGATTACAATATCGTATTTTCCAGAATTACCCAGTTTAAGAACATGAGATTGGATTTCATCAGTAATGTGAGGAATAACTTGAACTGTTTTTCCTAAATAAGCACCTTGGCGCTCTTTTTTAATTACATCGTAGTAGATCCGACCTGTTGTAACATTATTAGATTGAGAAGTTCGGATATCTAAGAAGCGCTCGTAGTGGCCTAAATCTAAATCAGTTTCTGCGCCATCATCGGTTACATAAACTTCCCCGTGTTCGTATGGGTTCATCGTTCCAGGATCCACGTTGATATACGGATCCAATTTCTGGATTGTAACTTTGAGGCCTTGAGCCACTAATAATCGCCCTAAAGATGAGCAAATTATTCCTTTTCCGAGGGAGGATGTTACCCCACCGGTAACAAAAATATACTTGGTAGACATGTAAGAAGAGAGTGTAGTTGATGGATGAAAAAGATAGGACTCTCACAGTCCCCATTCAATAAATGATTTAACAAAATGGATATTATTCTGTTTTGGAAGGAAGCATCTCATCAGAAACTTGCTTGAGTAAGTCTGGTTTATCTGAAAAAATACCTTTGGCACCTGCTTCTATCACCATTTTCATTTGTGACGCATCGTTAATGGTGTACACAAAAAAGGGAATCTTATTCTCGTTTAATATTTCGAGCCAAGTTTTGTTTAACTCTCGCCCACTGCAGTTAAATGCATCAGCATGATACAAATCCACAAGCTCTTTAGGGTTTAAACCCTTTGATTGCACTTTTTCGTAAAGAAGCGCTGCATAAATTTCTGGGTCTAGCTCTTTAACTCTTTTAACGGCTCTATAATCAAAGCTTGATATCATTACACTGTTTTTCATTTCAAGCGCGTTTACAAGCGCTACTACCTGCTTCTCTACACTATTTTCAGATTTATAGAGGGAATCGTCTTTAACAGCTTCCGTTTTTATTTCAATATTTACTGAAATTTTACCTTTAGCATATTCTAGAAGCTCTCTTAGCGTTGGGATTTTTTCGCCCTTGAACTTCTGGTCAAACCAGGAGCCTGCGTCTAGTTGCTGCAACTCTACCAAAGTGTAATCGGAAACTAAACCCGTGCCGTTTGTTTTTTTATCTAGCTTAGTATCATGGAAAATTACAGGGACGTTGTCTTTGCTAAGCTGCACATCTAATTCCAGCATTTCAGCTTCAAGTTCTACAGCAGCTCTAAAAGCAGCCATTGTATTTTCTGGGTAATATGCCCGCGCTCCTCGATGAGCAATTACAACAAACCCATTTTTATTTGTATCCATAATATTACCTGTGGATACATCGTATCCATTCATCGATTCGCTACTTTGCGCAAAAGGTGCTGGTATGTTTAAGTAAAACATACTTACAAGCAAAACTAAGGTTCTAAATTTCAAGGCTATAAACCATATTAAATTACTATACAACACTTACATTATATAGTTGTAGCTTTAAGCCTATAGAACTAAAGCTTTAACGAATTGTTAATTCTGAAAAGTTATCACCCTTTTTATTGCTTTATTAAGCAATGAATCGAAGGTTCCAACTCTAGAAAAAATAGTATACATAAAATACAAACCGATAACGCTAGTTAAGCTACCAAGCACTGTCATTAGCGTTGCTAGCCAACTTGGTTGAATTAATTCAACCAATGAAAGCGCTACCACACACATACCTAAAAACAACTGTGTTGTAGCCGATATAAAATGTAATCCATTTACTGACTGGATCCGACTTAAAAAACCAGATTTGTTGACCTTATCTGCTTTAGATTTATTCTTTAGTGATAAACTTTCCGATGTTAACGGATATTTCTCTTTAGATTGCTCAAACATGTCCTTATTATTTAGACTCACACACGACTTCTATTGTTACATTATAGTAAAAGTGTCATAACAATAAAATAATTATGCAAAATATTAAAAATATTTTCATTTATGGTCGTAAGCCCATTCTAGAGGCCTTACAACAACGTCCTGATGAAATTGAAAAGATTTTTATTAAAAATTCAATTCAACCATCTACCATATCTGAAATCACAGACCTTATTTCTGAGAACCTAATTCCTGTCTCAAAGGTTCCACAAGTTAAAATTGATAACTTAGTTGGAAGAGTAAATGACCAAGGTTTTGTTGCACTCATGAGTATTGTAAAGTACACAAACTTTTTCGATTGGGTTGAAACTCTAGATCAAAGTAATAATCCAGCGGTACTTCTCTTGGATGGAATTGAAGATCCACACAACTTTGGAGCAATTCTTAGAACAGCTGCCGCAGCAGGAATATCGGCGGTTATTGTTTCAGGGCAAGGTCAAGCACCTGTAAATGCAACGGTATTTAAAACTTCAGCGGGAACTGCCGGAAGGATTCCTATCATCCGCGTGCACGACTCCAATCAAGGCATAAAAGATTTAACAGCGGCTGGATTTGAGGTTGTTGCGCTCTCAGGTACTGCTACCAAAACAGTCTGGGAAAAAGAATTTAACAAACCGGTAGCTTTTTTAATCGGCAACGAAGGCCGAGGTATTGACAAAAACATACTCAAAAAATGTTCTGATTCAGTTACCTTGCCAATGACGAACGATGTTGAATCTCTAAATGCATCTGTTAGTGCTGGCCTAGTATGTTATGAGTGGAAACGACGTCACTCATAAATTAGATAAGCTTTTCTTTTTTCAACATAGTTTTCAAAGTCTTCACCCCATGAATCTATCTCTTGCTTATTAAGAATTTTATCTGTTCCGGATAATTTCTTAATAAAGCTTTTGTATTCGGCTTCTGGGGTTGCATCCATTAATAGATACATCAAATCAATTCCGAACTTAACAGGGTCATTAAGGCTTTTTCCATTTCTAGAAAGGCTTACAATTTCAACGCCAAAGCTTTTTGAATCTTTATGTTTAGGGTTCAAAGATTTTCCAGGAATTGATTTCGGGGTAAAAGAAACAGTATCTAGCTGAACACCATATTTCTCGCCAATAGCCGCTAAATCTTCTGTATTAACTATCGTTTTTGGAGCACCCATAATTAAAAATGGATTTTCGGTTCCTCTTCCTTCAGAAAGTGTTGTGCCTTCAAAAAAACACGTTCCTAAATAAGCATAGGCATTATCGAAGGCGGGAAGATTTGGCGATGGTGGGAACCAATTCAGTCCCGTATCTGGCCATTTGTAAGAACGTTTCCAACCCTCCATCTCAATTACTTTAAGGTTTATTGGCTTGTTTGTATCTAACCAACCTTCACCAACGGCCATTAAAGCAAGTTCACCAAGAGTTAATCCATGTGCAACTGGAATTGGATAATCGCCAACAAACGACCGATGTTCATCTTCTAATATCCAACCAGCAACATAATCGCCACCAGCGGGGTTTGGTCTATCAAGTATCCAAACTTCGGTATCTGTTTCTGCAACTGCTTCTAATAGCAATTTCATTGAAACATTATAGGTGTAGAATCGAGCGCCAACATCTTGCATATCAAAAAGAATGGTATCCAGATTGTTCAATACTTCTGGTGATGGTTTTAGAATTTTACCACCTGAGTATAATGAGTGAACTGGTAACCCAGAGGCACTATCAATTCCAGATTTTATCGTTTCTCCTGCACCAGCATCTCCTCTAAAGCCATGTTCTGGTGCAAAAAGATCGGTTACCTCTACATCAAGAGCTAGTAATGTATCCAGGACGTGAACTCCTTCAATCCGAGCAGTTGGATTCATAAAAAGTCCAACTTTTTTGCCTTTAAGCTCTGGTAAGTGCTCTTGAATTAGTACTTGAGCTCCTGTTTTAACCATAACTGGTTTAGGAGTTTCTTTTGGGCCGCAATTAAATGTAACCGCTAAGAATAAAATCGGGAGAATATATTGAGATAGTTTCATAAAGGAATTTATGAAACATTCACTGAGGCTCAAAAAAAAAGCAACCTTTAACAAGGTTGCTTTAAAAACAGAATAAGAAGTGAATTAAGCTAGGTTAGCTACTACTTCAGATTCAGAAAAGAAATAAGCTGCTTCAATCAGTCCGTTTTCAACAGAGTCTGAACCGTGAATGATGTTTTCTCCCAAACTATCAGCAAATGCAGCACGAATTGTACCTTCTTCTGCTTCAGCTGGGTTTGTAGCACCAATTAGTTTTCTAAAGTCTGCTACTGCATTTTCTTTTTCAAGAATCATAGGAACACACGCTCCGCTACTCATGAATTCACATAGTTCGCCATAAAAAGGACGTTCTTTATGAACCGCATAAAAGCCACCTGCAGTTTCCATTGTTAATCTTGTCAATTTCATTGCAAGAATAGTAAATCCAGCTTCTTGAATAAGCCGAGTTACTTCCCCGATTAGTCCTTTGCGAACACAATCAGGTTTGAGAATAGTCAAAGTTCTTTCTATTGCCATTGTTATGTATTATTAAAATTTTGTAACAACCATTTTAAGATACCCTCTTCAAAATGGTTACATAAGATACGAGTTAGGTAAACAATTATCGAGTTATACCTTTTGATAGATTTCTTTTAAATATGAAGGACAAGCATAAACATTTTTTTAGCTGGAAGTTTCAACTTAAGGGTAAACCAGAACAGCTATGGCCATTAATCTCTGATACTAATAGTATTTTTAGAGAGATTGGTTTGTACCCAATTCAAAAAACTCCTTTCTCAAGAAATTCTTCAAAAGGCTTTTTAGAGCTCGCATCTACTAGGCTTAGTTCTCATCTTGTGTGGCAAGAAGAACCTTACATGTGGGAGAAACCATATCGCTATGGTTGTACTAGGCATTATAAAATCGGCCTTCTTAAAAAGGTTAAAGTCTTAGTAACATTAAGTAAGAACTCAGCAGGTACGTCCGTTCACCTTCGCTTATGGATTCTTTCTACTAATAAATTATTATCCTTTCCTCTTAGTTTATATATAACTAGAGTTCTCCGTCAGAGGTTTTTAAAGTTTTTGCATAAGGTTGATGCATGTGCCGTTCAAGATTTGCTCACTTACGAACTTGAGCCTGAGAAAAACCTCGTTCGGGGTGCTACTAAAAGGATGAAGCAAATTCGCGAAAAACTTATACAAAATACTCGTAGAGAAAGGATTGTTAACCACCTTTTCGAATATATTAGAAAAGCGGATGATTCAGAGTTAAAAACTATCCACCCTTATAAACTCGCTGAATACTGGGGTGAAAAGAAATACTCCGTTCTTAATGTTTTTCTTCATGCTGCAAAACTAGATTTGCTTGACTTCCAATGGGATATTACTTGTCCAAATTGTAAGACACATACCCATAGTTTCAGGAAAATGGCCAATACACACGATCATCTACATTGTGCAGAATGTAATATAAGCTACAATATTGATTTCAATAAAAACATACATTTAGTTTTCACACCGAATCCATTAATTAGAAAATTATCCGATAAGAAGCACTGTTTTGGCGGACCTCAAAATACTCCGCATAGAGCAACACAACACTTCCTGAAACTTGGTGGAGAGCAGTACCTAAATGTTCGGCTTGATGAAGGCACCTATATCTTCAAAACGTATCAACATGAGGGGTTTTTAAAACTCCACGTAAGAGAAGACGGCCCTGACACTGTAACTCTTTATGTGACAGATGATGATTTCTCAGGGCAAGAAGCTATCATCTCAACAAAACCAAACCTTACAATTGTAAATCGTTCTTCACAAAATGTGGTGTGTTATCTTGAAAAGGAAAATTGGAAACAAGAAGCCATCTATGCTTCAGAAGTAACTTCATCTCACGACTTTAGAACCTTATTTGCGAAGGAAATCCTTAAAGATGGCGAGAAAATTGCAGCCACTAACGTTAGCATTCTTTTTACAGATTTAATGAACTCTACCGATTTATACGTGCAAGAAGGAGACGAATTTGCCATCGGCCAATTGATGAGTCATTTCAAAATAATACAACAAATTGTAGCTGAAGAACGTGGTGGGATTGTTAAAACCATCGGTGATTCGGTAATGGCTGTTTTTAGGGAACCCGTTTCTGCCCTAAAAGCCGTAGAGAGAATTCAAGAAATATTTTCTTCCTCAACAGCAATGGGTGAGGCTTTTAAATTGAAGGCGGGGATACATCTAGGTGATTGTACAACGGTTAATCTGAACGATAGAATCGATTATTTTGGAACTTCAGTAAACATTGCATCTCGCTTAGTTGATGTGGCCAAAGAGAAAGAAATTGTTGTTTCGGAGGCTTTTTACAATAACGAAGATGTGAAACTATATCTAGAAAGAAACCGAGATACTCTTTTTATAAAAGACAGCCAAAAAGAGTTAAAAGGATTTGATAACGAATCATTTAGAGTGAAACAGATTCGAATGGAACGCTCTCAATTACGCCTAGTTATTTAACAGATTCTCCTAATATCTTAACCTATTTTAAAGCGATGATGCTTTGATTAATGTATATTGCCAATAAAAAAATTATGGCAAAGAAAATACACCACCCTTCCATTGCTAACTCCATCCTAGCAATGAAACCTAAGAAAAACATTGCTCTTATTGCTCATGATCATCGCAAAATGGATTTGCTAGATTGGGCATTTTATAACAGAGACTCCTTAGCCCAACATAACTTATTTGGAACTGGAACTACAGGTTCTTTAGCTGCAGAAAAACTCAAACTCCCTGTTTATACATTCAAAAGTGGACCTCTAGGGGGCGATTTACAAATTGGCTCTGCAATTATTGATAACCAAATCGATATAATGATTTTCTTTTGGGATCCGTTGCAAGCTCAGCCTCACGATGTTGACGTTAAAGCATTGCTGAGAATTAGCGTAGTTTATAATATTCCTTTAGCATGTAATCGTTCTTCCGCAGATTTTTTAATCTCTTCTAAATTAATGGATGAACCATACGAGCGATTTATTGTTGATTATAGCCAGAGATTCAAAAAAGATATCGATAGTTAGTTTTTCGAGAAGTTACCTTTCTACCTTTTTTTTCATTTATAAAAACCACTCGTTTGAACCGTTTAGAACACGAAAAAAGCCCTTATTTACTTCAGCATAAATATAACCCTGTGGATTGGTATCCATGGGGAGATGAAGCTTTTGAAAAAGCTAAATCTGAGAATAAGCCCATTTTTTTGTCCATTGGTTATGCAACATGCCATTGGTGCCATGTGATGGCTCACGAGAGCTTTGAGGATGATGAAATTGCGGCGAAACTTAATGACGCCTTCATCAACATTAAGGTAGATAGAGAAGAGCGCCCAGAGATTGATAGCACGTATATGGTTGTTTGCCAAATGCTGAATGGTCATGGCGGTTGGCCACTAACTATCATCATGACACCAGATAAAAAACCATTTTTTGCTGCCACTTATTTACCGAAAGAAGCTCGATTTAATAGAATTGGACTTAAGCAATTAATTCCTGGTGTAAAAGGAATGTGGGATCACGAACCTGAAAGAGTTCAAAAAGCTGTAGAAAGCATACAAGGTGGTTTCGATAGATCGCAAGAATTTGAATCTGGTTTGTTTCCAGGTACTGAAGCTATTGATTTTGCGGCCGCTCAATTAACTTTACAATATGATGATAAAAATGGAGGATTTGGTTCAGCTCCTAAATTTCCAAGCCCCCATAACTTGATGTTTCTGCTCAGGCAATGGCATCATACAAAAGAAGAGCGTTTTAAAGATGCCGTAGAAGCAACTTTAACCGCTATGCGTTTAGGAGGTATTTGGGACCATGTAGGTTTTGGTTTTCATCGTTATTCGACGGATGCGCAATGGCTACTCCCCCATTTTGAAAAAATGTTATACGATCAAGCCTTGCTGATGATGGCTTATACCGAGGGTTATCAAGTCTGTAAAAATCCTTTGTTCAAACAAACAATCGAAGAAATATCAGAGTATGTATCTAGAGAGTTGACCGACCCATCGGGAGCATTCTATTCTGCCGAAGATGCCGATACAGAAGGCGAAGAAGGGAAATTCTATATTTGGTCGGAACAGGAAATCGATACTATTTTATCTCATGAAGATGCTGTTTGGTTTAAGGATGTGTACCAATTTAAGGCAGAAGGTAATTTTGAAGATGAGGCCACAAAAAAGCTAACAGGAAATAACATTCCTCATTTAAAAAAAGCTCTCACCAACACGGAAGAATCACGATTCAAAGACATTCGAAGTTCGCTATTTGAAGCACGGAACAATAGGGCGAAACCTCTCTTAGATGATAAAATCCTTACAGACTGGAATGCATTGATGATTGCTGCCCTTGCCAAAGCTGGAGCTGCACTTCAAAATCCATTTTATTTGGATGCCGCAGAAAAATCATTCCGATTCTTAGAGAAGAATTTGATAATTGATGGCAATTTAAAACACCGTTATAAACAAGGCGAAGCTGAAATTGAGGCCTTCGCTGATGATTATGCATTTTTAGTTTGGGCTGCAATTGAGCTTTATGAAGCCACTTTTAATGCCGATTATTTAGAGTCTGCACTTTCTTTAAACAAAACAATGATTGAGAAGTTTTGGGATACTGAGCTTGGTGGATTCTTCCAAACTAAGGACACCACCAGCCAGCCTTTAGGACTTCAAAAGCATATTTACGACGGAGCTATCCCTTCTGCAAATTCTGTTGGGATGCTTAATTTATTACGATTAAGCAAGCTCACAGGGATTACCGACCTTGAAGAAAAGGCGGATACAATTGGCAAGTTCTTTTCGAGTGAACTTATCAGGGCGGGATCGAGTATAACTTTGGGGCTTTCTGCAATTCAATTTGTTCATCATACCCCCAAGGAAGTTGTAATTTCTGAAGGAACTACAGATGTTAAGCCTTTCATTTCGGCTATAAGAACAGCATTCAATCCTCAGAAAGTTCTAGTTTATAGACCTCAAAAGGAAGATAAAATACAATCACTTTCATCCTACATCGCAGATATGTTGCCCAAAAACGGCCAGACAAGCATCTATATTTGCACAGATTACTCTTGTGCAGAGCCTATTACTGAAGTTGAAAAGCTGGGTAATCATTTCTGAAAGGTTCAACTTGGATAGTTTTTTCACTGTAATGAAGACTGTGATTTATTCAAAAAAAAAGACTACTTCGATTTTAACCGAGTAGTCTTTTTTTTAAATTTTATGAAACTGATTTTCTGAATCTTAGTTATCACTCATCATCATTTTCCACATCAACTCACTAATTCCAACTAAATTCACACCTGCTGGAATTTGAACCATTGCTTTAGCAACATTCGATTTGGTGATAGAAGAAACTTCCATAATCTTTATGGTCTGATCTTTTTTGCTATCATAATACTCAATCAGTACAGGAAAGTTCTTACCATTAAATACGGTTTCTCTAGACATCCCATTTACCGCAGACTCAACTTCCTCAGGCAAGTTATTCCAAGACTCAGAAAGCATGCCCCAATTGATATCAATATTGGGTGTTAACCATACAGATAAGTAGTTCCCACTTTTCTTACTGCTATTATCTTCTACAATCATTTCTGCTGCTTTAAAGCCATTGATTGTACGAGTTCTATCCGAATAGCGATAACCAGGGTCAACTTTTTCGCCATCTATTTTAACTGCTGTTTTACCACCACCCATCATAGATGCCATATCGAAAAGGCCCTCTATTTCTGCTTTGGTTATCTGAAGAGCCTCTGTATCACTCATCAGCATGATAAAATCTTTCTTATCATTACGAATTAATACGCCCCCAGATTCCATTCCATCAGCAAAGCTCACCTTATCTTCTCCTTTAAAGAAAATACGATCTGCAGTGACATACATGTTCACCTCATTCACTTCAATATCGCCATCGTTATTGCTATAAATATTCATTTTGATTTGCCCTTGGAACTGGGCACTAGCTACTTGCGAGAACATCACAAGCACCAAGGTTAGTATCAAACTAAAAGAGAGTCTATTTTTCATAATTATTTTATTAATTCGGTTGATGTGCCGTCTTCTAACGTGAGAGTGGCAAGGTTGTTACGTCTAGGCGTCGATTAGTTCATCAAAGCCAACATTAACTTTTTTAATCCAGCCTCCGGCTACTACATCATCGCCTTCGTAACAAACAATTGCTTGGCCAGGTGTAATTGCATCTCTACCTGCGGGGAAATTAACTTTTATTTCGTCATCTCCTGTTTGGGTGAGATATCCTATTGCCCCATCATCATTATATCGAATAGCTCCAGTGATTTCCATTTCAGTAGTTGGCACACGGTCGTACTTCAAGAGATTAATCTCTCGAGCTATTAAGGTAGAGCTTATCAAATCTTCTTTCTCGCCAACAGTAATTGTGTTTGTTGTTGCGTCGATATGAGTAACATATACAGGTTTACCCATAGGCAAGTTCAAGCCTCTACGTTGGCCAATTGTATAAAAAGGATAACCTTCATGTTCGCCTAGGATAATGCCATTTTTATCTACAAATTTTCCGCCTTTCACTCTTTCTTCAAGACCAGAAACTTTATCTTTTAAGAATCGACGGTAATCATCATCTGGTACAAAGCAGATTTCATACGAATCTGGTTTATTGGCCACATTCAGTAAACCGTGATCTTCCGCAATTTGTCGAATTTCTGTTTTAGGATAATTCCCTAACGGAAAAATTGTGCGCGCTAAATGTTTTTGTGCAACACCCCAAAGAGCATAGGATTGATCTTTTTTGGGATCCAATCCGCGTGAGATTACAAAGCGATTATTTTCTTCTCTTACTCTAGCATAATGTCCCGTTGCAATAAAGTCGCAACCAAGATTATCAGCTCTTTTTAAAAGTGCTGCCCATTTAATGTGAGTATTACACAATACACAAGGATTTGGAGTTCTACCGTCTAAATAATCTCCCACAAAGCGATCTATAACCCAATCGCCAAACTCTTCACGTATATCTACAATAAAATGTTTGAACCCATGATTTACCGCAATATGGCGTGCATCATTCATTGACTCAACCGTACAACAACCTGTTTCTTTCCCGTTATTACCACCACTCCTGTGGTAATCCCAAGTTTTCATTGTAATACCAATTACTTCGTAACCTTGTTCACGCAACATAACTGCGGCAACTGAGGAGTCAACTCCTCCACTCATGGCTACTAATACTCTTCCTTTTTTGCTCATTATATAATCTTCTTATTAGCATCTGAATTTGGGCAAACTTTTGAATCAAAAACCAAGAACTGGTTTTATATCATGTTACTTACACATTGAATAATTAATCCAAATTCAGCATTACGCTTCGCTTGTGTAATCAGTTAAGATAAGCTTTTTTAAAGACTGATTTACGATTTTAGAAATTCAACTTAATTGGTAATAACTATAATACACATAGAGCAAGCAAAACTAGCTCAAGTAATCCTGAAAACATCTTAAGTCATGTACAAATATGGTTTCCATGGCTCTTGAACTCCGCCATTAACATCTCGAAAAAAAGTAATAGGAATAGGTCGATATGGTTTATTTTTTAGTGACATATTAGCCTCTCGAGGTGTTAAGCTTCCTTTCTTAACATTACATCTTTCGCAAGCTGTAGTTAGGTTTTCCCACGTATCGGCACCTCCCCTACTTTTAGGGATTACGTGATCAATGGTCAGCTTTGTTTTTTTTCCGCAATATTGGCAGGTGTAATCATCTCTACGCATCACATTTCTTCTGGAAAGCACAATGCGTGTGTATGGAACTCTTATATAATTTCTTAACCTTATTACCGAGGGGCAGGAATATTCTCGTCTTGTTGTTCGCAGAACTTTATTTGGATCGTCGTGAAGAAGTTCCGCTTTTTCTAAAAATATCAATTTCATGGAGCGTTGAATGGAACAAACACTCAACGGTTGGTAATCTTGATTCAGCACCAGTACGTTTGCAACCATAAAGCCTTCATTTAAAGGTTTAAAATACTCTTGCTACCACACTAACTAGAAGAATACTGTAATCTTAGTGTAAAAAAGCACACTTTCGATTTTATATCATCTTCTTATAATGTCATATTTGTCAATTAATATCAAATAACTAATAGATTAAATTATTATTTAGGAACTTTTTTTATCAATAATTCAGTTCCCAAACACCCATTTTTTGTTGAAAACTATAAATATCTCAACCTTACCCAACTTCAACTGCCCAATCTTTTAAACCTTTAATGCTATAAAATAATTTTTAGGCGTATTCCCTAAACAATTCAATTAATTATGTTGTAGTTTTATCAATATTAATATAATTATTATTCTTAATTCTTATATTTGGAAGCGCTTTTTCAACAATACCAACAACCTTTTTATATCATCTAATGCCTCAATCTAAAGACGCGCTTGTTAATGGCTATTATAAAGAGCCTGCGCCCCACCTTGAAAGTGAATCCCCTTTTGAATCTATGATGGAAAGATTCCGTTTTGCATCTGAAATCTTAGATCTTAACCCTGGAGTTTTTAAATACCTTTCTAGCCCAGAAAAAATTGTAATGGTTTCTATTCCTATTACGATGGATGATGGACGAATTGAAGTTTTTGATGGATATCGAGTTATCCATAACAGCATTTTAGGCCCTTCAAAAGGCGGCATCCGTTATGCTGACGATGTAACCCTAGATGAAGTAAAAGCACTTGCCGCATGGATGACATGGAAGTGTGCATGTGTTAATGTTCCCTTCGGAGGTGCAAAAGGTGGAATTCGTGTAAACCCAAAAGAGCTTTCCATCCATGAACTTGAGCGTTTAACAAGGCGATACACCGCAAATATGTTCGATGTGTTCGGCCCCGATAGAGACATTCCCGCTCCTGATATGAACACCAATGAGCAGACCATGGCTTGGATTATGGATACATATAGCATGAAGAACCACCGGAACGAAACCGCTGTTGTAACAGGTAAACCAATTATTCTAGGCGGTTCAAAAGGCCGCAAAGAAGCCACTGGACGTGGAGTTGTAACTACAACTCTTGCAGGGCTAAGTAAACTTCGAATATCTGCGAGCAATGCTACTGTTGTTGTTCAAGGTTTTGGCAATGTTGGCTCTGTTTCTGCACAGCTTATTTATGAGCAAGGAGCTCGAGTAATTGCCATTAGTGATGTTAGTGGTGGTTATTTCAACAAAAATGGAATTGATATACCAGATGCTATCGAGTATTCAAAAACTCATGGTTTTTCGTTGGAAGGATTTCCAGGAGCCACTCCTATTACAAATAAAGAGTTGCTAGAGCTAGAGTGCGATGTTCTCATTCCAGCCGCCAAAGAGGATCAAATCAATAAAGATAATGCTCCTAGAATAAAGGCAAAGATTATTGCTGAAGGTGCAAACGGCCCAGTTACTGCTAATGCTGATAAAATTCTAGAAGAAAAAGGAATTATGGTAATTCCCGATATTCTCGCCAATGCAGGCGGTGTAACAGTCTCATATTTTGAGTGGGTTCAAGATAGACACGGCTATTTCTGGACAGAAGAACGTGTAAATCGAAGACTTAATAGAATGATGAGAGAATCTTTTGATAACTTGTTTATGGTAAGTGAAAAGTATAGTATTACCCTTCGTCAGGCGGCTTATGTGTATGCAATTGATCGCGTGGCTACTACTTTGAAACTACGCGGTATTTATGCTTAACAGATGAAATTACGGAAAAAACTAGTTTTACACTCTACATATGAGGATCTTGAAAAAGTAGAAGGACTTTTAAACGATCTCCAAACTGAAATAAAATTTGACGACGAGTTTTACGCAAAGCTTATGCTAACAGTGAGTGAGGCTGCCACCAATGGCGTTGTTCATGGCAATAAACTCGATGAATCAAAAAAAGTTACCATTGTAGCTGTTTATGATGGTAATACTCTTAGCGTTTCAACTGATGATGAGGGTGACGGTTTTATTCCAGAATCCATCCCAAATCCACTTGCCGAAGAGAATCTTCTAAAAACGAGTGGACGAGGTGTATTCTTAATGGGAGAGTTTGCTGATGAAGTTCTCTATGAGAATGATGGAAAGAGGTTGGTGCTAAAATTTAAACTACCGAAATAGCTACCTCGTTTTCCTAACAATTGGATATAAAAAAAGCCGCTCTATGAAAATAAAGTGGCTTTTTTAATGCTTATAACAGATTATGCTAACTGAGCATCAAGTTGTTTTGTTAGGTGAGATTTTGGAACCGCACCTACAATTTGGTCTACTACTTGTCCATCTTTGAAAATAAGTAGAGCAGGTATGCTTCTGATACCATACTTCACTGAAATCTCAGAGTTTAGATCAACATTAACTTTTCCAATTTTTGCTTTTCCTTCGTATTCACCAGCCATTTCTTCAACAACCGGTCCAATCATACGGCAAGGTCCACACCATTCTGCCCAAAAATCTACTAATACTGGTTTATCTGAATTAAGTACTTCGGCTTCAAAATTGCTATCCGTAAATTCTAATGCTTTTCCCATCAAGGTTTCCTAAGTTTGATTAATATCTTGTTTCTTATGTGAACAAATATCGTGAATTTTAGTATTAAGTTGCACATCGTTTGTAGTTATTAACTGTATTGTAAGAGTTTATGAAGTAAGCTCCAACTCAACACATTCTTCACCTAAAACATCACGAAGACTTTTCAGCAATTCGTTGTTAGGTTCTACCACATAGTTCCTTACATTCATTTTAATAGGTGCGTTCGCTTCTTTGCTATGAACTGCAAGTTTCACCATGGTATTGCCTTTATTTAGTTGAAATAGTGATTCCATCTTTGCAACATCATCCACTGTTAGGCCTTCTGTTTTGATGTCTATTTTTAACCGAAGTTTATCTTGAAATCGTTCTCGAAGATTTTCAACACGATCAACTGAAATTACACTTACGCTATCTCCTCTTTCTTTTTTAGTGAATTTCCCTTTGATGTACACCACATTATCTACTTCGAGAAGTGCAGCGTATTTATCATACTCTTTGCTAAATACAGCAACTTCGAGCGAGGAGTACAAATCTTCAACCACAAGAAATGAGATTGGTCTACCTCTCTTATCAGTAAACTGGCGTTTGCCTGTAATTATGGCGATAAAACTTATAATAGATTCATGTTGAAGACTATTTATACAGTCTTCGCTTAAATTTTGCTTACCAAATAACCTAAGTTCTTCTGAATATTTATTGAGCGGATGGCCACTCAAGTAAAAACCTATAAGTTCACGTTCGTTATTAAGCCGTTCAATTTGGCTCCATTTAGGCACAGGTTTTAGTTTAGGTTCTTGAGCTACCCCACCACCTGAAGCGCCACCAAATAAATTAACCTGATTCATTCGCTTCTCTTCCTGCTTTCTGTTTGCGTAAGAGAGAATATCTTCAACGCCGGCTAAAAGCTGCGCACGGTTATCATCTAACTCGTCAAAAGCGCCGGCAGATATTAAGCTCTCAAGAGTTCTTCTGTTGCAGATTCTCAAGTCTACTCTGGTTGCAAAATCAAAAATGCTTTCAAAAAGGCCATTTTCTTCTCGCTCTTCCACAATATGTTGTAGAGCCGATGAGCCAACACCTTTTATAGCCGACATTCCATATTGAACTCTGCCATCTTTTGCGACAAACTTACCTCGAGCTGTATTTATATTGGGCGGATCTACAGGAATGTTCATTCTTTGACATTCTTCAATAAAGGAGGCAATCTTTTTGATGTCATTCATGTTATGGCTCATTACCGCAGCCATGTATTCAGCAGGGTAATTTGCTTTAAAATACATGGTGTGATATGCCACCACCGAATAAGCCGCAGAGTGAGATTTATTGAATCCATAACTAGCAAACATGGCCATCTTATCGAAAATATCTTTAGCTACCTTGGGATCAATACCGTTTTCTATAGCTCTTTCAACGAAGATTTTTTCTTGCTTCACCATTTCTTCGTGCTTCTTCTTACCCATTATTCGGCGAAGTAAATCCGCTTCTCCTAATGAATAATTAGCAAGCTTTTGGGCACAACTCATTATCTGCTCTTGGTATATCATAATACCGAAAGTTGGCTCTAGAATATCTTTAATATACTCGTGATCGTACTCAACTTTTTCAAGACCGTGCTTTCTCTTGATATAATCTGGAATGAACTGCATCGGTCCTGGTCGGTACAATGCGTTCATGGCAATGAGGTCATTAATATTTGAAGGTTTCAACTCTTTGAGGTATTTCCTCATGTTTTCACTTTCAAACTGGAATGTTCCTAGCGTACCACCTTTTTGATAGAGTTTATATGTTTTCTCGTCATCTAGAGGGATATCATCTAAGTTATATTCCTTCCCAAAGTTTTCCTTCACATATCCAATTGCTGTTTTTAGAATGGAAAGTGTTTTAAGGCCTAGGAAATCCATTTTCAGCATACCAGCGCTTTCAATAACACTACCATCAAATTGGGTAACGTATAATTCAGCGTCTTTTGCGGTGCTAACTGGGATGTATTCGGTAAGATCAGAAGGAGCAATGATTATACCCGCGGCATGAATCCCTGTGTTTCGAACAGAACCTTCAAGTACATGAGCCATCTTCAACGTTTCGGCTTCTAAACCTTCGCCTGCTTTCAATTCCCTCAACTCTTTTACTTCACTGAATGCGTCGTCTAAAGAGGTACCTGGTTTTTCGGGGACCAATTTGGCAATTCTATCGGCATCAGATAATGGTAAATCGAGCACACGGGCAACATCTCTAACCGACGATCTAGCTGCCATCGAACCAAAGGTGATGATATGAGCAACTTGATTTTTCCCGTATTTATTTACCACGTACTCAATAACTCTTTGTCGCCCATCGTCATCAAAATCGATATCGATATCAGGCATAGTTACACGTTCTGGATTTAGAAAACGTTCAAAAAGTAGGTCGTAGGTTAATGGATCTATATTTGTGATTCCTGTACAAAATGCGACTACAGAACCAGCTGCAGAGCCTCGACCTGGACCAACATATACTCCCATTTTCCTAGCAGCCGCAATAAAATCTTGTACAATTAAGAAATAGCCAGCAAAGCCCATATTCTTAATAATTTCAAGTTCCATCTCAATTCGATCTTTAACAGTGTCGTTAAAGTCTGGATAACGAGAGACGGCCCCTTCCATCGTTAAATGCCGCAAATACTCATCCTCGGTAGTGAAACCTTCAGGCAACTCAAAATTTGGTAGAATCACATCTCTTGCAAGTGTAATTGGCTCTATTTTATCTACAATTTCTTGAGTATTAGTTACAGCTTCAGGCATTTCTGGAAATAATTCCAGCATCTCACTTGTTGTCTTGAAATAGAATTCCTTGTTAGGGAAACCATATCTAAAATCCCTACCTCTACCTATTGGCGTGCTAACCAATGTTCCGCTATCAATACAAATTAGGGCATCATGTGCGGCAGAATCTTCTTTTTCAAGATAGAATGCATTGTTTGTGGCAACTAGTTTAACGCCATGCTTTTGGGAAAACTCTTTAAAAACCTCATTTACTTTGCGTTCCTCTTCAAGCCCATGATTCATAACCTCTAGATAGAAATCATCGCCAAAAACATCCTTCCACCAAAGCAATTCTTCTTCGGCAAAAGCTTCACCTTTATTGAGAACCAAATCTGCAATAATACCACGAAGTCCACCACTTAAGCAGATAATATCCTCGCTGTATTGCTTTATCACTTCTTTATCTATACGCGGGAATTTATAATAATACCCTTCGGTAAAGGCGATGGAACTTATTTTCGCAAGATTCTTATATCCGTTTTGGTTCTTAGCCAACATGGGAATTTGGTAGCGCTTATCACGATTCTCTCTAGTAAACTTCTTTTGATGTCGGTCTTCTACTAAATAGAACTCGCACCCAACAATGGGTTTAATACCCGCATTTTGAGCCGCAGAAACGAAAGAAAAAGCCCCATACATATTCCCTAAATCGGTTAATGCAACCGCTGGCATCCCTTCTTCTTTCGCTTTGTTAACCAGTTCTTTTACACCGGCTGTGGCTTGAAGTACAGAAAATTTAGAATGACAATGAAGGTGAGTAAAAGCAAAATCCTGTGCTAGCTCTGCAATATCAGCCTCAGGAGTGAGCTCAAGAGTTTCCTCTTCTTCTTTTAAAACCTCATCTTTTTTTTTTAGACGAGAGGGTGATACTAAATCGATATAATTCTCTCGAACAATATAGCTAGAAGAAGGTTCATATAATCTGGCATCCAGTGGGAAGTTAACTTGGATTACACCAAGACGCACAAGCTCTAGAAATGCTCTTGTTGTTGCTTCAACATCAGCTGCGGCATCATGAGCGTCTTCAAAATCATAGCCAAAAAGTTTTCTATGTAATTCAGAAAGTGTTGGCCATTTAAATCCTCTCCCTCCAGGTATAGCACAAAACTGAGTACCTTCATCTTTTGTGTCTATCTTTGGTTTAGAGGTAATTGCAGAGGGAATTTTTTTACGGAGATACTCTGCCCCCATTACCTTTTCGTCGAAGCTTACGTTATGGCCAATTAAGAAATAAGCTTTATCAATTTCCTTTCTAAATATGTGTAAAACTGTTTCTAAATCATGGCCTTCTTCTATAGCTTTTTGAGTAGAAATACCATGAATCTTCTCAGAATTATAAGGGATAGTAAAACCTTCTGGCTTTATGATATAATTCCCACTTGATATCAACTTGCCAGTATGATCATGATGTTGCCATGCCAACTGAACTAACCTTGGCCAGTTATCAAAATCCGTAATTGGTGCTGAATAGTTCTGTGGTAAACCGGTAGTTTCGGTATCAAAAATTAAATACATAAGTGCCCATAAGAAATAAGAAAAAATAACGTTCTAATATACAGTGCAACTTTCTTAAAACTAAGCTGAATTTCAATTTATTTATCAAATTGAATACCATAAAAACCAAATTCCTATGAATAATTTTCAGTAAAAATATTTAATTATTGTACCTTTAGCCTATTGGAACTAAATTTTAGATAACAACAACAATCTTTTATACTATGAAATCAACTTTACGTATTTCTTTATTCCTATTTATTCTCTCAAGCTTTATTCCAGCTTCACTATTAGCCCAAACTACTAGCTTAGAAGAAGTAGAAGTTCAAAACCCTAGAGGCACCCAGATTTACACCACAGGGGATGTAAAAGAGGTGAAAGGATCTCCATTTTACAATAAAGACTGGGAAGAAGGTGTGGTACATTTTCTAAATGGTACCAAAAGTAAAACTACACTGTTAAGTCTTAATACTTACACTGGTGAAATCTTCTATAAAGAAAGAGATGAAATTAAAGTTCTTAATAAATCTAAAATCAAGGGCTTCACGTTTACTAAGAAAAATGAAACCTTTACACTTGGTGTAGTTAGCCCTGAGTTTGAGATTACCGCTCAAATGCCTATTAGAGTAATTCATGACGGAAAAACAAAATTATACGTCAAATATCAAACAACGCGAAGAAGAGGTAACTCCAAAGACCCTCTTACTGGAGTGATAACAGATCGCTTTTCCAACCTTGAGACAACTATATTAAAAAGAGCCGATGGTAAATTTGTTAAGACAAAAATTAAAAAGAAAAATCTTATCAATGATTTAGGCGACCATAAATCTGAGCTCGAAGCACACATTAAAAAAACGCGTAATAAAGTTAAGAACTTTACTCAAGCAGCCGCATTACTTGAGTATTATGACACCTTACTAGACTAAGAACTTTAATTTTCAAAACAAGTTGGTATTTTAATCACCAACTTGTTTTTTGGCTACTTTTCAATCAGCTTCTTAACTTGGACTTCACTAGATTCAAGAGCCAACAATTCCTAGAATTAGAATTTCATGACGTTAACCCAGCTTTCATATATCGTTGCTGTTGATAAGTATCGACACTTTGCCACCGCAGCTCAGAAAATTTATATTACACAGCCAACGCTAAGCATGCAGATTCAAAAGCTTGAGGATGAACTGGGTGTTCTCATTTTTGATCGTTCAAAAACTCCTGTAATTCCCACTGAGATAGGTGTTAAAATTATTGAACAAGCCAAAGTTATGCTCAGTGGTTCTAAGCATATTGAAGACATAGTTTCTGTTCAAGATGGCGAGCTCAGTGGTTCATTTAGAGTTGGGATTATACCTACAATTGCCCCCTACTTAGTTCCTCTCTTCCTCAGAAAGTTCATCACAAAATACCCAAAAGTTAAACTTACGTTCGAGGAAGCCCTTACTGCAAACGTACTTGATGGGTTACATGAAGATCATTTTGATGTTGGCATTATTGCTACTTCAACAACACAACATATTTACGAAGAAGAACTCTTTTTAGAACCCTTTTTAGCCTATGTTTATGGCGAGCATGAATTTGCTCAAAAAGGAAAGCTCTGTATTGATGATTTATATTCTCAAGATTTATGGTTGCTTAACGAGGGTCATTGCTTTAGAGATCAAACTATTAAGCTTTGCAAGCAGAACAACGACAAGAAACAAAAAGCTCCTGTTACCTTTGAGAGTGGCAACCTTGAAACTTTAAAACGACTTGTTGAACAGAACTTCGGAATTACATTAATGCCCTACCTTGCAATGCAAGATCATGATACTCGTTGCGCAAACGGCGTTATCAAAGAGTTTATGGATCCCATCCCAACTCGAAAAATACGGTTGGTGTATAGCCGTGAATTCTTGAAAAAGAACATTGTTACTGCTTTTTCAGAAACTATCCGAGAATCCATACCTGAAGAGTTAAAAACTCAAAAAGATGAGCTTATTGTAGAGTAGATGTATTCAAAAACCTCTACTCGTGCCTTAATTATCCGTCTTATTCGGCCATTTGAGGTTTACAGGTAAAAATACCTGATTATACTCATACATCTCTATGCTGTTAATTATATATAAGATAAACCCATATTTTTAATTTTCTCTGTAACTAATTTTTACCTTTTTAATCAGTTTTAACATGAGAATAGAACCTGTTAACGGTATTTTCTTGTTGCTAATTTAACTGTTAATAATACACTCACTCAAAAATTACTTATGGCACGGAATTATTTCTTAGGGCTATGCTTTTTGCTTTTCATCTCATGTTCATCAGAAGAGCCAAGCCAACAACCGCTCCAAAATTTAGTTATACCTGCAGTTGAAGCTGTACAATCTCAATATGGTTCTTTACCACTTGTAGAGAGGTTTAGTGGCAATGTTATTTCTGAAAATCAGATTGAGCTTTACCCTGAAACAAATGCACAAATTGCTGAAGTGTATGTTGAAAACGGTGATTTAGTAACTAAAGGCCAACCACTTGTTAAGCTTCAAGACGAACCATTTAAAAAGCAACTGCAACAAGCTCAAGCAGGGCTACGAATCAACGAAGCTCGATTAAAACAAGCAGAAGCGAGACTATCCGAATTGGAAGCTCAATTTAAAAGAATTTCTGTGCTTGCTGAAAAGAACTTAACAAGCGAGTTACAACTAGAGCAAATCAATGCACAAAAAATATCTGCAGAAGCAGATGTAGAGCTTGCTAAAGCCCAAATTGACCAATCTAGAGCTCTAGTTGATGAACGTAAAAATCAGCTTTCTAAAACAGTGATAAACTCTCCTGTTACTGGCACCATTGGCCAAAGAAATGCACGAGTTGGAATGCAGGCCACTACAAACACCAAGATTTTCACAATTGGCGATTTATCTAAACTTAGAGTTGAAATTGTTTTAACCGAAGACATGCTCAACAAAATTAAAGTTGGGCAAACGGCAACTATCACTGTTAACGATGAAAATGGAGTTCCAAAAACTATTTCTGCTGAACTTGCTCGAATCAGCCCTTTCCTTAATGAAATTACTAGAAGTACAGAAGCTGAAATTGACGTTACTAATGCTGGAGGTTTACTAAAACCAGGAATGTATGTTCCTGTTGATGTTCACTTTGGAGAAAGCCAACAAGCTACACTTATCCCAACAAGTGCCATTTTTATTGACCCTCAAACAGGAAGAGAAGGTATTTATATCGCTAACTCTATTGGCTCCGAAATTGAACCTGTAAGTGACACCTCAGATAACAACACCTCACTAACCGAACCAACAAGTGTTACTTTCCAAGAAATTGACATTATTGCCAGAGGTAAAATGGCTGTAGGTGTTGCTGGCTTAGAAAGTGGAAAGTGGGTAGTTACTTTAGGTCAGAATTTATTAGCAGAAGGAAAGGATAAAGCCCGAGTTAAGACTATCACGTGGGACCATGTTTTAAATCTACAAAGCATGCAGAAAGAAGACCTCCTCAAAGAGGTTATTGAAGGAAAAAAAAAGACTCCGAATAACAACGGATTAACTCTATAATTCTCAGCTATGCCAATTACAGAAACTTCGATAAAACGCCCTATTGCAACCTCGATGTTCTTTTTGATCATCATTACATTAGGTATAATAGGTTTTAGATTTTTACCAGTTGATCTCCTTCCTCCTATCGAGTATCCTCAACTGACGGTAAGAACAGAATATCCCAATGTTGGGCCTCAGGAAATAGAAACTATCCTAACCGAAAAAGTTGAAAATGCATTAGCTGGTGTTCCAGGGGTTGAACGTGTGCGGTCTCAATCTACAGAAGGAAGAAGCCAAGTAACTTTAGAGTTTGATCAATCCGTTGATATCGATGTAGCCGCTAACGATGTGCGTGCAGCCTTAGACCGACTTCGAGGTTCGCTCCCCCCTGAGGTTGAATCCCCACGTGTTTTTAAGTTTGATCCTAACAACTTCCCTATCGTAATAATTGGTGCCAGTTCTGATAAGAACCTAGCCGACCTTACTTTACTGTTAGACCGCGAAATCACTAAACGTTTCGAACAAATCAACGGCGTTGGTGCTATCGATATTTGGGGCGGTATTAACCGTGAAGTTAAGATTGATCTTAAAAGAGACCGCTTAATTGCTAGTGGTTTATCTGCAGCACAAGTTCAACAAGCTATTTCAAGTGAAAATGCGAATTTACCGGGTGGGAATGTAAACTCTGGAACTCAACAGCTTTATGTGCGAACAAAAGGTGAATATGAGAATGTAGAGCAAATTGCAAATACGGTAATTTCTACTGTTGATGGAAAACCTATTAGAGTTAAAGACGTTGCAGAAGTTAGCTTTGGTTATCAAGATTTAAACCGCTTAGTTACCATTGATGGACAGCAAATGTTGCGTTTTGGCATTAGAAAACAGACAGGAGCAAATACTGTTGCTGTAACTGATGATATTAGAAAAGAAGTAGATAGAATTAATGCTGAACGTAGCGACTTAAAACTTTTTGTTACAACCGATCAAAGTAAGTTTATTCAAAGCTCCATTGATAACGTACAAAGTTCCGCTATGTGGGGAGCGCTGTTAGCAGTAGTTGTACTTTATGTTTTCTTTAGAAATGGATCTTCTACTTTTATTATAGCAGTATCTATTCCAATTTCTATCATTGCTACCTTTGCTTTATTGTATTTCAATGATCTCACACTCAACCAAATGAGTTTTGGAGGATTGGCCCTTGGGGTCGGGCTTATTGTTGATAATGCTATTGTAGTGTTAGAAAATATCATCCGAATTAGAGAAGAAGAAGGCGAAGATTTAAAAACGAGTGCACTTGTAGGTACTAAGCAAGTTACCGGTGCTATTATCGCTTCAACTTTAACTACTACTGTTATCTTTTTACCTGTAGTATTTATGCAAACAGTTTCAGGGTTATTATTTCAACAATTGGCACTAGTTGTTGTGTTTGCTCTTATATGTTCTTTAGTTGTAGCATTGACCCTAGTTCCAATGCTTTCAAGTCGCTTTTTAAGTGTTAAAAAGAATGATGGCACAAAAAAGAAAGGCAAGTTTCAGCAATTCTTTATGCGCCTTGAAACTCGTTATTCTGGTTGGTTAACAACGGTGCTTAAACACAGAAAAATGGTGTTCTCAGCAACTGCCCTACTTGTTATCACTAGCTTTTTGCTAGTTCCTATCATTCCTGTTGAGCTTGCTCCTCAAACAGATGCAGATGAAATTCAGATTGATCTTAGAATGGCCGATGGTACTAACATCACCGTTGTCAACACCTACCTAAAACAACTAGAAGATATTATCAGAAGCACAATTCCTTTTGATGATATTGCCCACCTTACTACAGATATTAGAGACGGGCGTGCTGAAGTTGAAATTTCAATGGTTGATGCTTCTAAGCGTAAAGGAAATACTTCAGATTTAGCACTCGAGGTTCAGAAAAAAGTTGAAGGAGTTATTCCCGGCGCTGATGTTCGTGTAACTGCTCAATCTGGATTATGGATTCTAAGAAGAATTTTTGGTTCCGGTGGAGCTGAAGATTTACAACTTGAAGTTAGGGGCTTTGATCTTGAGCGCTCATATAAAATTGCACAAGATGTTAAACTACAACTCGAAAGCGTACCTGGAATTACGGGTGTAAGAGTTGACCGTAGTGAAGGAACTCCTGAAGAAAACATCGTTTTTGATAGAGAAAAAATTTCTAATCTTGGGCTAACAATTAACGAAGTTGCACGAGCTGTTCAAACTAACATTGGTGGTAGCCGTGCTGGTGCCTTTAGACAAGATGGTGATGAATATCCTATTACCGTTCGTCTTAGACCTGAAGATCGTTTAAGCTCTCTCGATTTAGATAACATCTCCATTCGTACACCAAGCGGTGCGGTAATCCCTGTTTCTTCCGTAATTGATAAAAATGCTGGTCGTGGGCCTGAAGGAATTAATAGAATTAACGGGCAGCGTGTTACTGGAATTAGCGCAAATCTCGATTCTAAATTAGCTCTTGGTGATGCCGTTGCCCTCGCCCAAGCTAAACTTGCTGATTATTCATTACCTGCTGGATACAGCATTGTATTTAGTGGTGAATACGAAGAACAACAAGAGGCTGCTAAAGATTTCGGCCTTTCTATTGTGATGGCTTTGATATTAATCTACATGGTAATGGCAGGCCAATTCGAGCGTTTTGTCGATCCTTTAGTGGTTATGTGTTCTGTTCCTTTAGCAGTGATAGGTGTTGTTCCAACTCTACTACTTACTGGAACTACCATCAACATTCAAAGTTTGATGGGAATCATAATGCTTATCGGGATTGTGGTGAATAATGCCATTGTATTAGTGGATTACATTAACATGCTGAGACGTGAACAAGGTATGAGTGTTGTAGACGCTGTAATCCAATCTGGTAAACTTCGATTACGCCCTATTCTAATGACTACTCTTACTACAGTACTTGGTTTGTTACCACTTTCGTTCGGCATTGGACCTGGCGCTGAAATTCAAGCATCTCTAGCTCGTGTAGTAATTGGTGGCCTTACCGCCTCTACACTTATTACACTAATCTTTATTCCTGTAGTTTACATTTCTGTAGATAATCTACTTGTTAAAGCAAGTGCTTGGAACTTAAACCCATTTAAGAGTAAAGCTGATAAGGTTGAATTAGCAAACTCATAATTTTATTGTAGCCAAAGGAAAAGAATCCTGAAATTAGATTCATTGGGAATTATTTTAGTAGCTAATTACTTATCAAGCTATCTAATATAATTCCCAATCCTTTTTTAGAATGTCTAATTGGTCTCTCAAATCCATCCCACCGCACGACTGGTTTCTTTGCCTAGATGTGGTTTCCTACTTCGATCACGAGCATAACCCAGAACTTATTTTTGAAGAAGGTTTTACTCGTCCTATTCCCGTTGGCGACCGTGACGTTCTTGTAACTGTTTTCTTTAATGGCGACCCCGACGCTCCCGAATTTCACATTGAGTCGTATGAATCGCTCAGTAAAGAGGAAATCTCTATCGCCAATAAAAGTCTTGCCAAAATTCTTGGAACCGAGATGGATATACGTCCGCTTTATGACAATGCAGCATCCGACCCATTAGTTGGCAATAAACTTACCGAGCTATACGGATTGAAGCGCATGACTCGTGCGAATCTTTTTGAAGACATTCAGAATAGAATTGTGGAAATGCAGATGAACCACAAGCCTACTGCTAAAAAAATGATGTTCAAAGTTCGGGAAGCTTATGGCAGTACACTCGTTCACAAAGGGAAAAACATCCCTGCTTGGCCTCGCCCCCACCAACTTATGCACGCCGACCCAGCCAACATCCGCAAATTAGGACCAACCGTCCGTAAAGGTGAGTATTTGGTGAGCCTAGCAACAGATATTGTAGACGGAAACATTGACATGGATTTTATATCCAATACCGACCCGCAAACAGCCTACGAGCAATTCATTTCCATAAAAGGAATTGGGCCAACAGCAGCTCAAGATTTATTGATGATGCGTGGAAAAACGGATGCAGTATTTCCGAGTAATTTCCAGAAGGGCGAAGAAAAAGGATTGCGCCGATGGATTATTTGGAGCTACGGTGAAGACCCGAATACCACTTCTGAAGAACGCTTCCAAGAGCTCATAGAAGACTGGAAAGGAAATGAAGGCGCTGCGCTTGAATTCCTTTATGTAGATTGGATTCTAGCTGAAAAAGAGAAAAAGGCGAGGAAATAGAATTTATAATTCAGAATTTTAAATTATGGATTATGAATTATGGATTTCCAAAATAGCTAACTCCCAACTATCAAAAATGCCCCCAAAGGCTCTTTTAGGTCTTTAGCGGAGCGGTGACTTAAAAGAATGCACAAAATACGATGCGCATTGCGATTAAACAGGATAGGCATGTCGATTGAATAGGATAGGTATGTTGATTGAATAGGATAAGCATGTCGATGAATCAGGATAAGCATGTCGATTGAATAGGATAAGCATGTTGATTTTACAGTCGCTAAAACAAGCCCAACGATTGGTTTCGCTCCGCTGGAGTTTTGGTATTCGTTAATAACAAAAACAACGGTGACCGTCATTCAAAAGATACTTCCGAAGAATCTTCAAAAACTAGAAACTAGAAAGGAAGCTAATACCTAAACCCACCAATTTTGAACTAGGATTTACAGGACTATCAAGATTTATAGGATTAAATATGGACTTGTATTTGCAACAGAGCTACGGAACAAGGAAAAAATCTAAATACTAAATACTAAATACTAAATACTAAATACTAAATACTAAATACTAAATACTAAATACTAAATACTAAATACTAAAATTTCCGCTCTTGCATTACATTTCAAAGCTCTGTTTCTTCTGTTATTAAATCAAACTAATATCGTAATGAAGCTCTTATCTACTTTCCTGTTCGCATTGCTACCATTATTAAGCTTTGCACAAAACATCAGCCCACAAATCTCCATTATTCCTAAGCCAGTTTCTGTTACACTTAACACAGATGGCTCCTTTTTCCAGCTCAAAGAGACTACAAAAATTCAGATTTCACAGACAGAAATTCAAAATTCAACATTAGCTTCTCAGCTTAAAGACCTGTTGGAAACCGCAACTTGGTTTGAGCTTCCTATTGTTAGCAAAGCCACTGCTCAAGATACCGTGGTAAGCTTAGTTCTAGCTCCATTATCGCAAACACAAAACCCAGAGGCTTACTCTCTGGTAGTTACACCCTCTAAAGTCGAAATTACAGCCGCAACCGAGCAAGGATTGTTTTATGGTATTCAATCTCTACGCCAATTATTACCTGCAGAAATTGAATACAAAGACCCCTCTTTCCTTCCTCGAACTATGACTTGGAAAATTCCAACAGTTCAGATTTTTGACGAGCCACGCTTCGGATACCGAGGCATGCACTTAGATGTTGGACGCCATTTCCAACCTATTGAGTTTGTGAAGAAATACATCGATTTGATTGCCATGCATAAGATGAACCGTTTCCATTGGCATTTAACAGAAGACCAAGGCTGGCGCATTGAAATCAAAAAGTATCCAAAGCTTACTGAAGTTGGAGCGTGGCGCGATTCTACTTCCGTTGGTAGAGCTGTTGATGAGAAATATGATAGCAAAAGACACGGTGGTTTCTACACTCAAGACCAGATTAGAGAAGTGGTAGCGTATGCCAAAACTAAATACATCACTGTAATTCCAGAAATTGAACTTCCAGGTCATTCTAGTGCGGCATTGGCAGCTTACCCAGAGTTTGGTTGCTTTGATAAAGAATACAAAGTGCAATCTACATGGGGTGTTTTTGATGATATTTACTGCCCTAAAGAAGAAACCTTCGCATTTCTTGAAGATGTATTTGATGAAGTTCTTGAATTGTTCCCAAGCGAATATATTCACATCGGTGGAGATGAAGCGCCTAAAAAACATTGGAAAGAAAGTGAAATTGCCCAGAATGTGATTAAAAGAGAAGGCTTAAAAGACGAATTTGAATTGCAGAGCTATTTTGTTCATCGCATTGAAGAGTATTTGAATTCAAAAGGTCGTCAGATTATCGGCTGGGATGAAATTCTTGAAGGAGGACTTGCACCTAGAGCTACCGTAATGAGCTGGCGTGGGGAAAAAGGTGGTATTGAAGCTGCTAAGATGAAGCATGATGTTATTATGACTCCTTGGGCAACTAACTACTTCGACCATTACCAAGGCGATATAAAAACAGAGCCGCTAGCCATTGGTGGAGATACTCCATTACCTGAGGTGTATGCTTATGAGCCCATTCCTAAAGAATTAACTGAAGAAGAAGGTAAATATGTACTAGGCTCTCAAGGTAACCTTTGGACTGAGTTCATTCACTCCCCTGAAAAGATTGAGTATGCAGTACTACCTCGTATGTCTGCCTTATCTGAAGTGCTTTGGACACCCAAAGAAGATAAAGATTGGTTTAGTTTCTGGGGTCGTTTACAAATACAGTTCCAGCGATTTGATAACCTTGGGCTGAACTACGCGAAGCATTACCAAGGCAAAATGATGGATTGATGGTTTTAAACCTATTTCCCAAGCATTTGATGGCCATGGTTTTATTCTAAACTAAAGCCATCCTCAAATACTCGTTTTGGCAAACACCTCAACCTCGTACCATCCGCAAAACACGGGAAACTAGAGCTTTCCTGACGGGCATTCTGTAGCAGATCTACGGAATGAGAGTAAGCTTTTTAAGCCTTGGGCATCTCTGTAAATGTTAGATAATTCGTTGACAGAAATAACTATTTGATTCCTCACAAAGCACCTAGTTATTTTTAAAACCCAGAGTGT
>JBLWXC010000004.1:95403-269120 GCA_048267645.1 Balneola sp. | reverse complement strand
CTCAAAAAAACCTCGGTCATGCTGAACTTGTTTCAGCATCTTTGTGAGGGGATGAGATTTTTAATCAGCCATCCTAGCTATTCTTAAAATCCAGAGTGTCAATACGCCCGCCAACCCTCAATTCTTAATCATTAATTCTACATTCTTAATTCAATTCTACTCAAATCGCACAGCATCCGCAGGTTGAACTTGAGAAGCCCTATGCGCAGGATACCAACTCGCTAATAAACAAAGCAGTAAGCTACCAAGTAAAATAAGTCCAACGTCTAGAGTGCGAATTTCAACGGGATAAGCATCTATAATAAAAGCAGAAGAAAGTTTAACTAGGCCGTATTTCATTTGTATCCAGCTTAACGCTAATCCCAGCGCTCCACCAATAAAACAACCGATTAAACCAATATAAAGCCCCTGTTTCCTGAAGATAGATCGTATGGCTGCTCTAGAATAACCCATCGACATCAAAATCCCGATGTCACGTCTTTTTTGAATTACAATCATCGTTAACGAGCCAACAATATTAAGCACCGCTACAATAATTATAATCATCAAGATGATGTAGGAACTCCATTTTTCGAGATACATTACATCATACAATGGTTTCTGTAAATCGTACCAGCTCGATATTTTGAAATCACTTCCTAAAAGTTCTTCTAACTCTGCTTTTATTCGTTCAGAGTCTTCATTTTTAATCAATTTTATATCAATACCAGAAATCTCATTACGAGATTTAAAAAGTCGTTGAGCAGCGGCTATATCCACAAAAACTTGGGCTTCCCCACTTATTTGTTGCGAAAAATAGGAGCCTCGCACTTCAAATCGGTAAACACGTGGCGTAGAGATTTGGGTTAGAGCTTTACGCATTCCTGAAGCGCTAAGTAAAGCCACTTCATCTCCTAGGTAAATGTCTAAATCATTCCGAAGTTGTTCGTGCAGAATCACACCAGGCTTTCGGTTGCGTACACCTACATCAAAAACGCCAGAGGTTACACTTTCTTTAATATCTATTAGCTGGAAGAATTTATCTTTATCTATTCCCTTTACTTCCACCACTTTATTTTCATTCTCTCCGTGCGCTAGTAGTGCTCTACCAACCACATATGGAGAGATTACTTTAACCTCAGGCAAGGCTTTAATTTTGTCGAGCATAAGTTGATTTTGCGCAAAAGTAGTAGAGCTAGAAGCTTCAATTCGTAGGTCTGGGTCGTTAGAAAGCAGGAAGCCTTTTATAAGAACAAAAAAGCCATTAAGCACTGATAACACTACGATTAAAAGGGCTATACCAATAGTTAATCCCGATATACTGATGAGAGTAAGTGTTGATATAAGCGAAATATGCTTCTTTGAAAATAAATAACGGCGGGCGATTCGTCCTGTATTGCTCATAATTTTAAAATAAAGAATAGCTACGTTGGAAGCATCCCGATTAGCACAAAAGATTTGAGCTAAATTTGTTATCTTCATTGCCGTTTAATTTACCTAAAGTGATGAGTTCAACGCTTAGCAACGAAATTATTGCATCCATCTCGGATGGTTCCCATGGAGATCCTTTTTCCGTTTTAGGATTGCACACTATTATCGAGAAAAAAACAGAGAAGCTTGTTATTAGGGCTTTTAGGCCAGAAGCAGAGCAAGTTTATGCCCTTATAGGAAAAGCTAAACCTCTTGAACTACAAAGAGTTTCAGATGAAGGACTGTTTGAAATTATCGTCCCTCGTCGTAAAAAAAGGTTCGATTATCGCCTACTTATTAAGCCTTTTAATGGTAAATCTTTTGAAATTATAGACGCTTACAACTACAATTCGCTCTTATCCGACTTCGATTTACAACTTTGGGGAGAGGGAAATCATCAAAAAGCCTATGAATTTATGGGAGCTCACCCTCGCAATGTTGAGGGGGTAGATGGAGTTCATTTTGCAGTGTCGGCACCAAGTGCGTACAGAGTAAGTGTAATTGGTTCATTCAACAATTGGGACGGACGCGTTCATGTTATGCGTAAATTTCATGAGCAAGGTTTATGGGAGATTTTCATCCCACATGTAGCAGAAGGAGATTACTACAAATTCGAAATTAAATCGCCAGTTCAGGAAGCGCCGCTTAAAAAAGCAGACCCATATGCATTTTATGCAGAATTAAGGCCAGGTACGGCTTCAATTGTTGCCGATATTGAAGATTTTGAGTGGAGCGATACAAAATGGGTAGAAAGCAGAAAGAAAATCCAAGCTCAAGATCAACCAATTTCGATTTACGAAGTACATTTAGGTTCGTGGAAAAAGAAAGTAGGAGAAACGCCAGGGTATCTCAGTTATAGAGAACTAGCGAAAGATTTAATTCCGTATGTGAAGGAGCAAGGATTTACACATGTGGAGTTACTGCCAATTGCGGAGCATCCGTATGACCCTTCTTGGGGATATCAAGTTACGGGTTATTATGCACCAACAAGTAGATTCGGTTCGCCAAAAGATTTTATGTTTTTTGTGGATGAATGCCACAAAGCTGGTGTGGGCGTGATTATAGATTGGGTTCCTGCCCATTTCGCAAAAGATGAACATGGGTTGCGCCGTTTTGATGGTACGGGATTGTATGAGCATGAAGATCCACGCCAAGGCGAACACAAAGATTGGGGAACCTGCATTTTTAATTTCGGGCGTACTGAAGTTCAGAATTTCCTTGTTTCTAACGCGGTATACTGGTGCGATAAATTTCATGTTGATGGACTTCGTGTGGATGCAGTAGCATCAATGCTTTATCTCGATTATTCTAGAAAAGCCGATGAGTGGGTGCCAAATAAGTATGGCGGACGAGAAAATATCGAAGCAATCGATTTTCTACGGAAGTTTAACAATGCGGTGCATACACAACATCCCGGAGTGGTTACTTTTGCTGAAGAGTCTACATCTTGGGGAGGAGTTTCTCGACCAATAGAAACTGGTGGGCTAGGCTTTGATTACAAATGGAATATGGGGTGGATGAACGACACACTCGATTACATCAAAGAAGATCCTATTTATAGAAAGTTCCATCAAGATCAGCTTACCTTTTCTTTGATTTACGCATTCTCAGAAAATTTTATCTTACCATTCTCACACGATGAAGTGGTGCACATGAAGCAGGCAATGCTAAGCAAAATGCCAGGCGATGATTGGCAGAAATTTGCAAATTTAAGACTTCTATACACGTATATGTTTGCTCATCCGGGTAAGAATTTGCTGTTTATGGGGTGCGAATTTGGGCAGTGGTCAGAGTGGAATCAAGACAAGTCTTTAGATTGGCACTTGCTAGAATGGGAGAAGCACCAAGGGTTGCAGCTACTCGTTCGAGATTTAAACAGGCTAAACAAACAAGAGCCAGCATTACACGAAGCCGACGGCGATTGGCGAGGTTTTGAATGGGTAGATGTTAGCGATGCTGACAATAGCTTGATTTCTTTTTTGCGTAGAGCTAAAGACCCTGAAGATTTTTTATTGGTGGTGCTGAATTTTACACCATCTGTGCATCATGATTATAAATTTGGCGTACCACAAGTTGGAGACTATGAAGTTATACTTAATAGCGACTCAGAGTTTTATGGCGGAAGTAACGCTGGTGATTCAGTGCTTCGAGCAGAATTAGGAGACTGGAACAACCAACCCGCCCATTTAAAAATAGTAATACCGCCATTGGCTGGAGTAATAATTAAACCAAAGAAATTGAAATAATGAGATTTCCTCGTTCAAGCGGGACATTAGTCCATCCCACCTCATTCCCAGGAAAATACGGAATCGGCGAGCTAGGCCATGAAGCTAGAGCATTTCTAGATTTTTTAGAAGAAACAAAACAAACAATTTGGCAAATATTGCCGCTTACACCAACGGGATACGGTAACTCGCCGTATGCTAGCTTTTCGGCATTTGCAGGAAATCCATATTTAATTAGTTTAGATATCCTTTTTGAAAAAGGTCTGCTGACCGAGGATGAATTAGCAGGCGCAGAACTAGCATCGGGCTCAAAAGTACTTTATGAAGAAGCTTTTGCGAACAAAGATGAGTTGTTCAAAGTTGCAGCGCAGCGGTTCTATAGTGGAAAATCTAAAGAACAAGAAAAAAAATTCAAGCTATTTAAAAAACAAAATAAGCATTGGTTAGATGACTATAGCTTGTTTATGGCTTGTTCACTGTCTTATAATAAACAACCTTGGAATACTTGGGCACCAGAAATTGCTCAGCGTCAACCAGACGCTCTAAAAGCAGCTAAGAAAAAATACAAAGAAGAAGTAGCGCTTCAAGAATGGTTGCAATTCGAATTTTACGAGCAGTGGAAATCGCTTAAGGACTACGCCAACCAGAAAGGCATTCGTATTATCGGGGATATTCCGATTTTTGTTGATCACAATAGTGCAGATGTGTGGGCAAACCCACAATATTTTGAAATAGATAAGAAGGGAAATCGCAAGTTAGTAGCAGGCGTTCCTCCAGATTATTTCAGTGAAACAGGTCAGCTTTGGGGAAATCCTCTCTATAAATGGAAAACTCTTGAGGCTGATGGCTTTTCTTGGTGGGTAGATCGTTTTAAGCATATGTTTAAAACCTGTGATGCTATTCGAGTAGATCACTTTAGAGGTTTTGAAGCTTATTGGGAAGTTAAAGCAACCGAAAAAACAGCAGAAAAAGGACGTTGGGTTAAAGGTCCTGGCGAAAAATTGTTTGACACCATTCTAGAAAAATGTGGCGAACTACCAATTATTGCTGAAGATTTAGGATTTGTTACCGAAGGTGTGGAGAAGCTACGCGATAAGTACAACTTCCCTGGTATGAAGATTATTCAATTCGCATTTGATGCAGATTCATCAAATGCTTTCTTGCCACATAATTATCCTCAGAACAGTGTGGTTTACACGGGCACGCACGATAACGACACAAGTAAAGGTTGGTATAGTACCGCGCCAGAAGTAGAGCAACATCGCGCTAGAGTATACACTAGATCTGATGGAAGTGAAATAAATTGGGAATTTATTCGGCTAGGAATGTTCTCTGTAGCGGATCAAGCAATCATACCATTGCAAGATTATATGGGGCTTGGAAGCGAAGACAGAACCAATATTCCAGGCACTTCGTCCAATAACTGGCTATGGAGGTACACTAACAATGATTTGGCAAAAGTAGATAGAGCCAGAATTGTTGATTTAGTAACGCAAACGAATCGAGCTAAATCCTAAATTAACTTCAAAAAGCCTTTCTTTAATACCATTAGCTAATTCCGTATATTCAAGGCTTTAAAATTTGTGACAAAGATGCCATTTAAGTTAAATCAATTACCAACCCGTACTCAAAAGCCTAGAAATAATGGTATGACCTTAGTGTTAGACAAAGGTTATAGTACAAGGCAAGTAGAAGATTTTTGTGAAGTATGCTCAGACTCAGTAGATGTTGTAAAACTTGGGTGGGGTACTAGCTACGTCACTCAAAATTTAGAAGCAAAACTAGCTGTATATGCAAATGCGGGTATTCCGGTATATTTAGGTGGCACATTATTTGAAGCATATTTACTTCGTGATCAATTAGATTCGTATCTTAAGCTATTAGATAAGTACCATATAGATACTCTAGAAGTTTCAAATGGAACGATTTGGTTGTCGGATAAACGAAAACAAGAGATTATTCGGGATCTAAGTAAAGATTATAACGTATACTCAGAAGTTGGGAGTAAGAACCCAAATGAAATAATACCTCCATATAAATGGGTACGCGTTATACAAGAAGAGCTTGAAGCTGGTTCAAAAAAAGTTATTTGTGAAGCTCGAGAAAGTGGAACAGTTGGCGTTTTCCGTCCAAACGGGGAAATTCGCTCTGGGCTAATAGAAGAGATTACCGACCAAATCTCTGTGGATAAATTAATATTTGAAGCTCCTAAAAAAGAGCAACAAGTTTGGTTTGTACGCAAGTATGGGAGTAATGTAAATTTAGGAAATATCCCTCCACAAGAGGTTATTTCCTTAGAAACCATACGTCTAGGGCTTCGAGGTGATACTCTAATGGATTTTAGTTCAGTAGATAACCAGACGTTCGACGAAATGATGCTTGATAAGTCTAATTCAAACGAAGAGTAATTACAGATATATTTTTATGAAAATACTATACGCCGCCGCTGAAATTTCGCCATTTGCTAGAATGACTTATACCGCCGATTTACTTCGGTTTTTACCAGCTTCTCTACAAGATAAAGGCTTTGAAATTAGAATCTTATTGCCAAAATATGGTACGATTAACGATCGTAGAAACCGACTTCATGAAGTGATTCGCCTCTCTGGTATAGAAGTGGAAGTTGGTGATAATGTTGAAAGTATGAAGATTAAAGTTGCAAGCATACCTAATGCGAAATTGCAAGTGTACTTTTTAGATAATGACACATACTTCAAAAGAAAAGGACTATTTAAAAAGCCAGATACAGACGATTATTACAAAGATAATGACGAAAGATTGGCTTTCTACAATAAAGGAGTACTCGAAACAGTTATGAAGCTCGGTTGGCAACCGGATATTATCCATTGCCATGATTGGCCGGCTGGCTTAATTCCTTTGTTGGTTAAAACAAAATACAAGGACGAAGAGATTTTTAAGAAAACTAAAATCATTTATAATCTCCATCATCCACAAAACGAAGGACATGCTGAGACCGCGCGTATACTTGAATTGCTTGGGCTCCCTGAAGATGTTGACATCAATTCGCTAACTGATAATGGTAAAGTAGACTTGCTTAGGCTTGGTTTGCAATACAGTGACCATGTTGTTACTGGTAACTATTTAAATAACGAATTTGACGAGATATTTTCTGAATTAGGGATTACACCAACTAAAATTCAGGGTTCACCCGAAGATGTTTCGGATAAATTCGCTGAATACTATAAGAAAATAGCGGAATAACAGATTTAATTTTTTAGAGAACTTTTTAATGCAAAGAAATGTGAAGGCCGCAGGTGTCAGACGGCTTGTTTTATTCCTAACAATAAGTGGATTATTTTTAGCTTGTGGGTCTAAATCTGGACCAGTAGGTGGTGGTATTATTCCTGAAGTTGAAGTTACTTACGATACACTTTTGGTTTCAGGATTCCAGCCCGACTCAGTACCTAGTTACACAGGTAAGCTTACACTAACCCCAGTCGGTAAATTCACGGATCCTCTTTTTGGAGATGTAGAAGCTATAGCATACATAAAGCCAACAATTTATAGTTTTGCTGTAGACACTACATTAGACAATAACTACTCTATGTACTTGGATCTTATGTTTGATACTACCCAAGTATATGGGGACAGCCTTTCTGAAACGGAATTTTCGGTGTATAAAGTTACGGAACTTTGGCGTAGCAATGAGTTACTTCAAGATTCTAAACCTGCATACGATGCCTCTGTTGAGATTGGGTCATTCACTCGTTCAAAGGAAGATAGCATCAGAGTTCCTCTATCACAGGATTGGTTCGAGGAATTTGCGAGCTTCGTGAACGATACTTCTGATACTCAAGACTCCTCTTTTGTTTACGACTTTCACGGTTTGGTAATTGTTCCTAAAGGTGGCTCAAGTAAAATCTCTTTCCCATCACCAGCCGCTTCCGCATTTAGGTTGATTAATGAAGAAGTTGGGGATACTGCAATAGTGGGGCTAAATGATTGGGGGTACTCTCTTGAATATGCTAACAAGCCATATCCTGCTAATAGATTTGCTCTTTACAATTCTCTAGATAGATTTTATTCTTTTAGTTTAGAAGAAGAAGTAGATTCGCTTACAATCAGAAATTTATTAAAAGCCGAATTAATTCTTTATCAAGATACAGACCTACTTGAAAGTTCGTTACAGCCTAATACTGATAGAGTTGATATTCCATATTTGGAAATAAAGTATGGCTTTACAAATAGCCTAGCTTATGAACTTCAGTTCTCTTCTACTGAAATTTTAGGTTACTTAGACGAAAATATTAATGCGTATCGGTTTGATGTAACCGCACATGTTAATTCTTATATCTTTGATGACCCTAGTGATAAAACACTATACCTTCATATGAACCCTGCGAATGGTTTGCTCAGAAGTACGTTGTTATACGACGAATCTGCAAACTACTCGTTGAAACCGAAACTGATTTTATTAACAGCTAAGTAAGGGCCAAATCATGAAGAAATTAAGTTTAATAGTTTTATCCCTATTCATTACAAGTTCAGCATTTGCACAAACTGTTAGCGACTCTGAAGCTAGAAGCGGTTCTCTTTATTCTTATTATGGAGTTGGAGCCCCTATTTTACAGAATAGTGCTCAAGAAAAAGGAATGGGAGTTTTTGGTGTTTCTTCGAATGATCTTGAAACATCTGGTTTGAGCAATCCTGCCTTTTGGGGTTTAGGTGCTTTTGTAAGAGGAACGGCTAACTTCTCATTAGTTAAGTACAACGCAAAAGATAATTTTAGTTCTAGTACCAATTCATTGTTTGAAGCTGGAACTATTCATGTGGTTTTCCCGCTTATAAAGCAAAAAGTGGGAGTTTCTGCTGCTCTATACCCTGTTACAAGAAGTAATTTTAACTCAAGTATAACAAAAGAGATTTATCCAAACGCTACAGATACATTGGGCTATCAGTTTGATAAAATCGGAAGTGGTGGTATAAGCAAGCTAGAGTTTGGCTTTGGCTTTGCATTGAATAGGTATATTTCGTTTGGTTACGCCCCATCGTTGGCTTTTATGAGAATAAATAATAGCGAAAAAATTGATTTCAGTAATTCTGGATATTCAACAAACACGGTTGATACAGATATAACCGCCTCCGCTTTTTCTCAGCGTTTCGGAATTCTTATCAATAAAAGAAGAGTGTTTAATAATAATGATATTATTCAATTTGGGTCATCTGTTGTTCTTCCCGTAAACTTCGATGCGAAGAGTAAATCGTTAACTACAAAAGTAATTAACGGTACAATATCAACTATCGATTTAGATAGAAGCGGAACGGGAAATGTTTCACTTCCTTTGCAAGTGAGTGGGGGTTTAACCTATTTCGCGAGTCCTTACTTTAATATTTCTACTGATGGTTTATATGAAGAATGGAGTAAAGCAAAGTATGAATTAAACTTAGAGCAATTTGACAGCTATAGTGATAGATATTTATTTGGTATTGGTGCACAATTTCATCCATATCGGAAGGGATCTGACAAATTTTTTTCTAAATTTAGATACAGCGCTGGTGTTTCATACGACAAAGGCCATCTGAATATTGATAATACAGATATTAATACACTTTGGTTTTCAACTGGGTTAGGAGTTTTTTCTCCAAGATCTTCTAGGTCTTCTTTTGATTTAAGTATTCAGTACGGAATCCGGGGCACAACAGCACAAAGTTTAGTTCAAGAAAAAATTTGGGCAATTAATTTTTCTGTTAACTTAACTGAGCTTATGTTTATAAGACCAAAACTTAATTAATTCTATAATAATAAATCCGCTAACTACAGTGTTAGACTAAAAGACACTAATTAACATTTATACGTGATGATGAAAAATTTAATAGTAATCGTAGGGTTCCTGCTTGTTAGCACTAATATGGTGACAGCTCAGGCTGAGTGTGATTCAACTCCTCCTCAAGGCCTTACCCCATTGCAGGCTTATTCCATATTTCAATCCAATTACAAAGGCAAAGACTATAGTTTTGCTTTAGATTATGGCCGTTGGATGATTTGTGCTAAACCCCTAACTATTGAGTCATATAAAGGATTCAATTTAGCTACACAGTATGATAAGTTCGTAAAGATTTATCAGGCTTTGGCTGAGGAACAGGATGATCCAACTATTAAAGCTGCTTATTTGGATACAGCTCTAACTCTATTTGATGATAAAATGGAGCTTTTTGGAGACGACAAAGCAGAAGCTTTTGAAATTCATCAACAAAAAGGCCGCTTTTACTTGCAAAACTATACTCACATCGATAATGGCCTGAGTAAAGCATATGCAGAGTTTAGAGCCATGTTCGACTTAAACCCTAAGCGCGCAACTGAATCTGCAAGTGGCTACTATGTTAGAGTTGTACTTGATGACATGGTTTCAAAAGGTGAAAAAGAAAATGCACAATCTATTATAGATAAAGCGATGCCTTTTGCAAGTCCGGATATCCAAGAGTATCTAAAGAATAAACAACAGGATATATTGGGTTCTCCAGAAGAGCAGATTGCGTTTTTCAACTGTTCTGCAGAGGGAGAAGGTGGTTTAGCTGACGATCCTACAAATCTTGAAATCCTAGAGACTTGTTTAGGGGCATACAAACAACTTGACGACCTTAGCAACCTTGCACGTATTGGAAAAGCTTTGCATGAACTTCAGCCTACTTTCCAAAGCGCATCTGATTTAGGTGATATCGAAAAAGGTAATGCTCGTTATACTGCAGCTTTAGATTATTACAAACAAGCTTTGAGCTTGGCTGAAACTGAAGAAGATAAATTGAGTTTATATCTAGACCTTTCTGATGTAAGTATTAGCTTAGGAAAGCTTAAAGATGCAAAAGGCTACGCTCAGCAAGCAATTAAAGCAAATCCTAACTTCGGTAGGGCATACATTGAAATGGCTCGTATTTATGGTGCGGTAATTTCTAAATGTACCGAAGACAGAAAGCTTGAAGCAACGGATAAAGTGGTTTACTGGGTAGTAATTGACTACTTAAACCTTGCTAAGCGTAAAGATCCTTCTGTAGCTAATACGGTTAATAGCCAGCTTTCAACTTATGAAGCGGTTACACCATCAGCCGAGGATAAGTTCTTGAAATTAAATTACAAAGATGGCGAAAAAATTAAAGTTGATGGTTCGTTAATGCCATGCTATAGCATAGTTAATGAAACTACTACAGTGCGTTAATTTGCTATCAATTAAAACATTTGTATCTTTTCTCATCTTCTGAATTAGATTGCGGTGTGGGAACTAGCCCACACCGTATTTTTTCCCAGCTCTCCTTCGAATTTCCAACATATTATTGAAATCGATATCTCATTAATCGGAGATCGGGCAACTTTATATCAAACATATTAATGGCACGGAATAGAAAAAATTATAAAAACCGTAACAAGAATAAAAACAATTCCAATAACAACAATAACCGCAATAAGAATGCAGGTAATGTTTTTATTCCTAAGTTTTATTGGAAAGAGAATCTTGGTTTAGCTGGACGTTATGCTGGTGTTCTTGAAATAAATGCGAAGGGTTGGGGATTAATTCGCAAACTCGATTATGAATTTAGTTATAGCCCTCAAGATCCATTTCTAAAACCTGAAGAAGTTAAAGAGTTAGATTTACGCTCTGGTTTAATTCTAGAAGGCGAATACGAAGAGGATAAACGAGGTAATAAACACGTTTGCGCAATAGATCAAATAAACCGTAAGCCTGTTGAAGCTTGGACTAAATCCAGCCGGTTTGAACGTCAAACTCCTATCATGCCTGTTGAGTGGATTCGTATGGGAGATCGTGCAGATAATATAGAAATGCGCGTTATTGACCTAGTTGCTCCGATAGGTAAAGGCCAAAGAGCACTTATTGTTGCTCCACCAAGAACGGGTAAAACAGTAATGCTAAAGCAAATTGCAAATAGCATTACCGAAAGCCATCCTGATATTCATCTAAGTGTACTTTTAGTAGATGAGCGGCCTGAGGAAGTAACCGATTTTATCCGATCTACAAAAGCGGAAGTATTTGCATCATCTAATGACAAGAAAACTCAGAGCCATATTCGGATTACAGAAATGGCCCTAGGCTATGCTAAACGCAAAGCAGAGATGGGAGAAGACGCTGTATTACTTATTGACTCGCTAACGCGACTAGGAAGAGCTTACAACGCAGTTCAATCCAATAGTGGGCGAACACTTTCTGGTGGGTTGGATATCCGAGCTTTAGAAATACCTAAGAAAATTTTTGGTTCTGCACGTAAAATTGAAGGCGGAGGTTCTTTAACTATTATAGCCACTTGTTTAGTAGAAACGAACTCCAGAATGGATGATTTGATTTTCGAGGAGTTTAAAGGAACTGGAAATATGGAATTGGTACTCGATAGAGAACTAGCCAATGATCGAATCTATCCAGCCATTAATATCACAGCCTCTGGGACAAGAAATGAAGATAAATTTATAACAGATTCACTTGAAGAGCGAAATATGGTGCGCCGTTATTTGCTCAAAAAGTCTCCAAAAGAATCAATGTTGGGGCTACTCAAAGTATTAAAGAATACAGACAGTAACCAAGAACTGTTGAATCAAATAGCAGCTTTATCGTAGTATAATCGACGATGTAATTAGGTAAGTACTTAAAAAAGCCCTTCGCTCATTACAATAATAAGTGAAGGGCTTTTTACTTTTATAAAGAAATATGCTTATGCAACAGGAATGCTTGTATCGATTTCTTTAGACCATGCAGTAATGCCACCTTTTAGGTTAGAAACGTTTGTAAAGCCATTTTTTTCTAGTATTTCACAAGCTCTTGCACTGCGGCCCCCAGAGCGACACATAATAATCACTTCTTCATCTTTATGCTGCTTAATCTCATCAAGGCGAACATCTAATTGACCTAGAGAAATAAGCTCTCCATCTAAATTAGAAACCAAATATTCGAAATGCTCACGCACATCAAGGAGGAAAAATTTTTCTCCTGCTTCTTTTTTCTCTTTTAATTCCTGTACAGTAATTTCTTTCATTTGTCTATTATTTATGGATTTGAATATCTATCTAGTTTAAATTGCTCACCTAAATATAACTTTCTAGCGTCTTCATTTTCAGCTAAAGCATCGGCAGAACCTTCCATTAAAATCTTACCTTCAAACATTAAGTAAGCGCGATCTGTAATTGCAAGCGTTTCGTGTACGTTGTGATCTGTGATCAAAATCCCAATATTCTGATGCCGTAATTTCGAGACAATTTCTTGAATGTCTTCTACAGCAATGGGGTCAACGCCAGCGAAAGGTTCATCTAAAAGTATAAAGCTTGGTTCTGTTACTAAAGCTCGGGCAATTTCAGTACGTCGACGCTCACCGCCAGACAAACTGTAGCCTTTACTGTTCACAACTTTATGGAGCGTAAATTCTTCGATGAGTCGATCTACACGTTCTTTAATTTCCTTTTTGGAATAGGAAAAGAATTGAAGTACAGACTCTAAATTCTGGCGAACAGTTAAATTCCTAAAAACACTCGCTTCTTGGGCCAAATAACCAATGCCCATGCGTGCTCGCTGGTACATAGGTTTTTGAGTGATGTTCTTGTCGTTTAGGTAAATTGAACCAGAATTTGGAGTAACTAGCCCAACCATCATATAAAATGTGGTTGTTTTACCAGCTCCGTTTGGTCCGAGTAGCCCAACTATTTCACCCTGCTTAACAGTAATAGAGACTTTATCAACTACGGTACGTTTTCGGTACCGCTTTACCAACTCTTTACTGTGTAATGTTAAGGATGTGTCTTGGCTACTATTCATAGTGCATAAGGTAATAAAACTTATGCTATCGACAATGAATTAAGGATAGAGTCGAAGAATGGTTTTCCATCTGTAGAACCAAGAATACTTTCCATGGCACGTTCTGGGTGAGGCATCATTCCTAGTACATTTTTCCCCACATTAGTGATGCCTGCGATATGGTCAATAGAACCATTAAAGTTGGCTTCTTCTGTTAATTCACCTTCTGAATTACAATAGCGAAAAACAACCTGATCATTATCTTGGAGTAGTTTAAGGCCATCATCATTGATGTGGTAATTGCCTTCTCCGTGAGAAACTGGAACGTTGAAAATCTGATTTTTCTCGAGTGAGGAAGTAAAGAGGTTGTCGGTAGTTTCGCAACGCATAAAAATATCTTTACAAACGTGGCGTAAATCTTTGTTGTGCATCATGGCACCAGGGATAAGGTGAGCTTCTAACAAGATTTGAAAACCGTTACAAATACCAAGCACAGGTCCGCCTTTTTCAGCGAATTTCACTACTTCTTGCATGATAGGAGAGAACCTTGCAATAGCACCAGAGCGTAAGTAGTCACCATAAGAGAAACCACCAGGGACAATAAGAAAGTCGATACCAGAAAGGTCGGTTTCTTTATGCCAAAGAAATTTTACATCACATTTCATGATGTGTTTCATTGCGTGATAGGCATCGTGATCACAATTTGAGCCTGGAAAGATGATTACTCCGAATGTTGCCAATTTAACCTCTTATTTCGGTAACGAGTTGAATTTCTTTAAGAACACTATCAATTTGAAGGCACTCGACAAAGTCGCCTTCATAAACTACCGCTTTTCCTTCGTTATGTACTTGAAGGGTAAGCTCCTGAGCTTTGTTGTAATTACAACCAATTGCTTTCATTATTTGCTCAATTACTTCGTCAAAAGTGTGAATGTCATCATCATAGAGTAACACTCTCCACGGAGAATTGATGCTTTCTTCTACTTTTACATCAGTTTGTGTAAGCTCTTTAATCTCAGCATAAGGTGCTATTGCCTGGGTATTTTGAGCTCTAAACTGCATTATTCTTCAAACACTATTTCAAAGTCTTCCATTACTTCATTTGCAAGTAATTTAGCGCATGCCGATTCTGCAATAGTAGCCGCAGTTTGTTTGTCGGATGCATCAATATCTAATTCAATAAATTTTCCGATACGAACTTGCTGAACTTCATTAAGTCCTAAATTTTGGAGCGCATGGTGTGCCGCTTTACCTTTAGGATCTAAGATTGAAGGACGAAGAGTAACGTGAACTTTTGCTTTATACATGAGAGCGAGTTTTTTTAGTGAAGCCTAAAGTTACTGCTTATCGAGCTTAGCTGCTAAATGAGAAAGCACAATTTCTTTCAGTTCTTCAGTTTTTTTTGATTGAGCGGGTAACCATTCAATAAAATCCCACCTCTTGAACCATGTAAGTTGGCGTTTGGCATATCTACGAGAGTGAGTTTTTATTTTTTCAATGGCTTCTGCTTGAGTTAAGTCGCCATCAAAATGTGAGATAATTTCTCGATAACCTACGGCATTCAAAGGTTGTAGTTCTTTTGAATAACCTTGGTCTAAAATTCCACGTACTTCATCAATTAAGCCTTCTTCAATCATTACGTCTACACGGGTGTTGATGCGTTCGTACAAGTTTTCACGCTCACGATGTAATCCAAAAACGAGAGTATTGGGTGGTAAAGTAAACTCCTTGTTTACATGGAAAGAGCTAAATGGTTTGCCTGTTTGCATCCACACATCAAGGGCGCGAATAATTCGTTGGCGATTCATACCATCTATAGTTTTTATGTAATCGGGGTCCACTTCTGAAAGTCGATTATATAAAACTTCAATTCCGTGTTGCTCAACTTCTTCAGTTAAAGTTTCAATATTGGCGTTGTTGGCAGAGGGAATATCATCCATTGGGCGAATGAGACTTTGTAGGTGAAGAGTGCTTCCACCTACAAAAAACGAATGCTGGTGTTGAGATAGAATCTCTTGTTCCCAAAGTTCAGCGCGATTCGAAAAAGCCTGAACGGAGTCGCTTTCAGTTAGTTCAAGGTTTGAAATATTGAAATGCGGAACACGTTCTAAATCGGCTTTAGAAGGTTTTGCCGTTCCAATATCCACATGTTTGTAGCATTGACGAGAATCTACAGAAATGATAGGAATGCCAAGTTCTTCAGCAATTTGAATAGAAAGTTCTGTTTTGCCAGAGGCTGTGGGACCGAGAAGGATTATGCGCAAAAAATGAAGAGCTATTTAATTTTATCAAGAATATAATTAGAAAAGCACTCTTATTGAGTAAAAATCTACTAATACTTAGTTTGGAGTATAGATATTCCTTTCAAAATGGAAGCTCGTTTTGGTTCTTTGTTGAGTTCTTTAATCAAAGTAGATAATTCTGATCCACAGTCGATACATTTTTTTTGATTGCTCAGTTCATAAGAATAATATTCATCTTGTTGCTTTATCCATCGATTTGCATTTGAAACACACTTTTTTGCATATAATTTGAGTTCAGCTTCTGAAAAATGAGATTCTAACAGTTCTAAATTCTTAGCGATGATTTCGGTATTTGGGCTTCCATTATCTATGAGCAATTGAGTGTTATAGGCTAATAACTCGGTTGCATAATTATTCTTAATCAAAGTGTGGTTGGTATCAGTGATTAAGAAAGACTGAAGTTCGGCACCAATCATTTGTTTGATTAAGTATAGGCTGGGTTCCGAGCTTAGTTCATCAAAATAATTATTCAATTCTTGAATAAGTGCAGGCAAATCCGAATCAGAACTTAAAGCGTTAATTTTATCTACATAGGGACTGCTTAACTTGTCCGCTATCCTGAAAAAATCAATTCCTTGATTGCGTAAATCTAGCTTCTCATTCTCGTTGTTAATTGAGTAAGTATTGAAATCAGAAAGTAGCACTGGGGTTTGCTCACTCCTAAGGGGTTCACCATAAACGAACGGTTCTGAAAACGAAGCGCCTTTGTCAAATGTTGGGCCTGAAGCAAGGTGAGATTCGGTTCTGTTTGAATCAGAACAAGTAGTTAATAGAAAGATTGAGATAATTAAAGATAATCGCATTTTAAATAACCTCCTTAATTAATAACATGCAGTAAAATTACTATTTGGAGCAGCGCAGCTAAAGGCATCGTTGTAAAATACATTAAGCCGACCTGATCCCCAGGGACAATAGTAATTCAACCTATCTGGACCATCTAGAAAGTGATAAATAAAAACACAATCATTTTGCGACCAAAAACAACAATTGTTAGCTAAACGTGAATTAGTGACATTCGGGTTGAGAGAAAAGGAGAAGATAAAAAGCAGTATATATATGCATAATTAGCTATTATTTATTGTGTAAAATAAATAATAGCTAATATTTGAAAACTTCAAGTATTAATTTTATAAAACATACCGTAAAGAAATACGATGCGTGTAACCCAAGTTACTAGTAGAACCTGCAAAGCTGGCAAAGCCATAATCGAGATTGAAGCCTTTTAGTTGAAGTCCAAGTCCTAGGGTTGGGGAAACGGAAAAGCCACTTACAGGATCGGTAACAAAGTCGGTTAATCCCGTTCTAAAGCTGATAATCTCTTTATAACTAAGTTCAGCACCGATATGAGGCTCAATACTCATTGAGCCAACGCTGATGTAATACGTTCGGCGGTTTTCGAAGAGTAAGTCGGTATCAAGAGCGGTTAGCAATTCAAAATCATTGAAAGTAAACGCTTTAGAAGCTCCAATTTTTAAAGAAGGAAGTACATATTCGTTTTGTCCACTTGGAATTGAATCTCCAAAAACTTCTTGAAAGCCTTCAAATTCAGATTCATCCACATCCCACATTTTTTGCATGGTGGTAACATCTCTAATCGAAACCCCAAAATCAGCAGAATCGGTTTTAAGTTGTGCGCCAACATCCAAACTATAACCCCAAGCGGTAGCAAAAGGCCCTAATCGTTGATTTAGAATTTTAGCTGAAACTCCATAAGAAAGAAACTCGCTACGTTGTTTAGCGAAAGAAAGAAAAACAGCCATGTCGGCAGCACTAAAACGAGTAATATAATCTTCAGGATTCTCTTTAGGTGCGTTTCGGTCTTTGTCCCAAGCGTTTAGCGTATTGGCAATATTATCTACACCCTGACGGAAAAAGCTAATGGAGAAAACGGCATTTTTTGAAGAAAGTGGTACTGCAATTGCGCCATAATCGTATCCAACAATTCCATCAAAGCGTTCAGAATGCATGTACATGATTTGTGTTTCAGAGAGCGAAGAAAGGCCAGCAACGTTCCAATATCCTGCTGTTACATCATTGGCGTGAGCGGCATAAGCACTCCCCATGCCTAACGCTCGAGCTCCTGCTCCCGTACTCAAAAAATCATTGCCATATTTAGATAATGCAGACTGAGCGTGAGCTAAAGTTGGCAGTAATAATATAAAAAGTAGCGCCTTGAGAGGTTTATTCATCGGAATTAGTAATTATTGCCGGTTTTATAGTAGCGCTTTAACGATATTGTAGGGGTGTTATTAAGAGTAATTTTGCTCTGCAAGTTGTTGCAGAGGGATTAAGTATTTCTTAGTATAAGCAGACGTTTACGAAAGGGCAATAGTGCACATAAAAATGTCCTTACTAACTCAATTTTAGCATTTCATGAAATTTTCTGTATCAAGTAACGAACTCAACAAAGGTTTATCTGCGGTAATTGGAGCAGTACCATCTAAAGCAACTTTGCCAATTCTCGAAACAATTTTGTTTGAAAGCGAGGATGGTAAGCTGAAATTAACAGCAACTGACCTCGAAATTTCAATTATCGAGTATATTGAAGCAGATATCGAAGAGGAAGGTGCAGTTGCAATTCCAGCACGACGTTTGTTAGAAACTCTTCGTCAATTACCAAATATCCCTGTATTTTTCACAGTTGATGAGCGCAAAAACATCAACTTCCGTACAGACAAGGGAACGTATAAACTTGTTGGTGATGATGCGGACGAATTTCCAGAAGTTCCAAACTTAGACGAAGGCGTTGAAATTATTGCTTCTACAGAAGTAATTAATAATGCCATTCACAAAACATTATTTGCAGTTTCTAGCGACGATTTACGCCCAGCAATGATGGGTGTTTATTTCAAAATTGGTACTTCAGAAAGTAAATTTGTAGCTACTGACGGCTACCGCTTAGTTGAGTATACCAACCGCGAGATTAAAGGCTCAAGTGAAATTGATTTTATTGTACCTGATAAGGCGCTAAACCTTATTCAGAAAACAGCGCATGCCGAAACTTGCGAGCTTACTGTGACCAAAGATCACGCACGTTTCAAAAATGGCAACACCATTGTTATCACTCGCTTAATAAATGAGCAGTACCCTAATTACGACTCAGTAATTCCTAGAGATAACGACAAATTTCTTACCATCTCTAAAGAGCAAATGCTCTCTACCGTTAAGCGTGTGGCTATTTTCTCAAGTTCAACAACACGTCAAATTCGTTTACAGTTAGATTCAGATAAACTAACTATCCGTGCAGAAGATTTAGATATGAGCAGCGAAGCTAAGGAAACTATTGAGTGTGATTACTCAAACGATTCTTTAGAAATTGGTTTCAACGCGAAATACCTAGGTGATGTTCTTAGCAACATCGATGACACCGATGTAAGTTTTGAATTTTCTACTCCTAACCGCGCAGGTATAGTTCGTCCATCTCAGAAAGATGACAGCGAAGATATCTTGATGGTAGTAATGCCTGTTATGTTGAATAGTTATTCTTAATGAGTCAAATAATCACTCTTACTTCTGATTTTGGATTACAAGACCATTATGTGAGCGCCATGAAGGCTGCAATGCTAGAAGTGGCTCCAGAAGTAAGGATGATTGATGTTTCTCACGAAATTCCACCACAAGACATTATGGCCGGGGCATGGGTAATTCGCAATGCTGCGTTTATGTTTCCAGAAAAAAGTGTCCATTTAGTGGTGGTAGATCCAGGCGTGGGTACGAATCGAAATCCCGTTGTAGTAAAAATGAATGGGCACTATTTTGTAGGCCCAGATAACGGGATTTTTTCACTGCTTTATGATGAATACGAGTACGAAGCGGTGAAATTAACCAATCCTGATTTTTGGCGAGATCAGAGGTCTCGTACTTTCGATGGTAGAGATATTTTTGGCCCTGTTGCCGCTCATTTAAGCAAAGGTGTACCGATGAGCGAACTAGGAGAGCCAATTAAAGAAATGGTGGTTTACCATTGGGCAATTCCTATTGGCGATAAAGATGGTTTACAAGGTTGGGTGCTGCACATCGATAGATTCGGGAATTTGATTACCAACATTTCTGAATCACTTATGAAAGAATATGTAGGTGACCGGAAAGTAAAAGTTTATGTTGGTACAACGGTGATTGAAAATATAGTAACTACATTTGGAGATGTAGAAGAAGGTGACCCTGCTGTATTTTTGGGAAGTTCTGGAATGTTAGAAATTGGTATTAACAAAGGAAATGCTGCACAACTTTTGAGTGTTTACAAAGGTGCGCAAATCTCTATTGTGCTCCAAAAATAGATATGTAACTCTTAGAGGTATATGTCGTAAGGTTTTCTGGAATTCCAAAAAAGAGTCTCTATGAATTTAGAATTACGATCACCTGTTAATGAACGTGTCGCTATCCAAGTACCCAAAGAGGTTTCTAACTTGGCTAAACCTTTCAATGGTTCGCTTTGTTCTCAAGAAGGTGATGAATACTCGGTTAATAACAATATCATCGATATTTTAGGTAAAAGCCCAGACTTTACGAGTATTGCCCAAAGCACCAATCACTGGAAATTAACCGCTTCTATCTACGAAGACATTTGGCGGAAGCGCTCTCTGACGTTACTTTCTGGAGAAGATTTTCCAATTGAGAAGGAACATGAACTACTTATAGAATGGACTGCTCCTAAGCCAAACGGACTTTATCTAGATTTTGGTTGCTCAACCGCATTATATGGTCGCGCTTTAAAAGCATCACAACAAGAAGCTCAAATTGTTGGGCTAGATTTTTCCTCTCAAATGCTAAACGAAGCTCGCCTTAAGGCAGAAGCCGATGAAACTAACATGTTTCTCGTTCGCGCTGATGGCAGAGACCTTCCATTCTTCAGCAAAACCTTTGATGGTATTGTGATGGGTGGAACGCTAAACGAGCTAACTGAAGAATTGAAAGTTCTATACGAAGCTCGAAGAGTAATTAAGAACGATGGTGTGTTTTTTATGATGCACCTTATCAAGTCTGATGTTTGGTACGGGCGTTTACTTCAAGAGTCGATAGGATTGGGTGGTATTAAATTCTGGACGGTAGATGAAAGCAATAAGTTGTTCAAACAAGCCGGGTTTAAGATAGATTCTCAGCTAGTTCGTGGAATTGTTTGCTTCACAAAATTGGTCCCCAACTAACTTTTTTCTTATTTGCTGAAAAGCTATCATAAGGCATAGTATAAAGTCTTATGAGTTTGCGCAAAAACATAGTATTAATTAGCATATCTGCTCTGATTTCAGTTTTTGGTGGAGGGAGTACGCAGCTTCTTGCTCAATCCTTTGATAAAGAAGCGCTAATTAGATTTTCTCAACAGCAAAAAACGAAGTATGTTGCCAAGGATAGCCTTAGGAATAAGCTTCCTATCATCTATCAATCAGCAAATCTAAGCGCAGCTGAAGCTGTAAAAACTAACCAGCTTTGGAGTGGTGGAATTGCAGGGTTAAGTCTTTCGGGAAATTCACAAATTATAGGCTATTGGGATGCCGATCAACCGTTGCTTACCCATCAAGAGTATTCAGGTAGAGTTAGTTTTGATGACATCGAGGCTGGAACCAATAACTCACACGCTACTCATATTGTTGGTACCATGATTTCTTCTGGGGTGATTGCGAGTGCCCGCGGAATGGCCAGCAGCGCTGAAGTAAGTGCGTATAATTGGGAAAACGATATTTCAGAAATGGCTACATCGGCTTCAAATCTTCTTTTAATATCGTCTCATCCTTATGCTGAAATTGCAGGGTGGACAACCAGCTCAACAATTTGCGGCTCTGGTTGGACTTGGTACTCACTAGAATCTGAAAATAGTTCAAAAGCCTATCAGTTTGGATTTTATGATACTCAAGCTCAAAATTGGGATAGCGTAGCGTATTTAGCGCCAGATTATTTGATTGTTAAAGCGGCTGGAAATCAAAGAGAGACTGGACCAGAATCTCAACCAACTAAACACTGGAAATATGATGGGAGCTTGAATTGCGTGGAGGATTCAACAAGTGTGCGACAGGTGAACGGAGGTTTAGATGGATTTGAAACCATAAACTCGGCAGCTGTTGCTAAAAATATTCTTGTAGTGGGAGGTGTCGAAAGTTCTAGCAATAATTTTGAAGATTTATCCTCTGTTGCACCAATCTCAGGCTCGGGGTTTGGCCCAACCGATGATGGAAGAATCAAACCAGATATTGTCGCTCCAGCCTCCAATTTGTATACACCAACATCAAGTGCTAATGATGCATATACATCTAGCTCAGGTGGAACTTCTGCCGCAACAGGTATTGTTGCTGGATCTGTGGCGTTGCTTCGGGAGCATTACCAAGCATTGAACTCTGACACACTTTCATCAGCTTCTTTAAGAGCGTTACTTGCGCAAACAGCTGATGACATCGGAAATAAAGGACCAGATTATAAAACAGGTTGGGGATTATTGAATACAGAGCGGGCTGCGCGTTTTATTTCAGCAAATAGTTCGAATAAAACCAAAGCGGTATTAAAAGATACCCTACTCAGCAATTCTTCATCTATTACCATTTCGTATGAACATTCTTCCAGTGAGCCGCTGATTGTCACCATGGCATGGACTGACCCGAAAGGAACTATTCCGTCAACTTACGATGACCCGACAGATGTGATTCTTGTGAATGATCTCGATATTACTATTTCGAGTCCAAGCGCCACCACATATTTACCCTGGAAATTGGATAGAGAAAATCCCTCATCCCTCGCAACCACTGGCGATAATACGGTAGACAATATCGAACAAGTTGTGATTGAAGATGTCGAATCTGGTACGTATACAATTACAATTTCTCACAAAGGGACATTACAATCTGGCAGCCAAAGAGTATCCATTCTAGCTGGAGAAGCAGAACCAGAAGTGCAGATTTTAAGTAAGCAGAGTGGAGATTGGTCGGATGTAAATACTTGGAGTAGCGGTGTTGTTCCATCTACAAATCAGCATCGTGCGCACATAAAACATGCGGTTACTTTAGATGTGGATGCCAACATACGTGGAATTACTTTTGATGGGGTCTCAGCAGAATTAGATTTAGATGATCAAACATTGAAGTTAAATGGTGGTGTTGAGTACATCTCAGATGGATTGGGTTTTGTTGGAGATTCGCTTTCCACACTAGAGATTCTTGGATGGGATGTTTTTTCAGATTCGCTTCGTTTTAAATCGGGAAATGAAAAACTAGGAAACCTAGTAATTAACACAAATACTGATACAGTAGACCTTGCTGGTTCTCTTTCCATCTACACAAAGCTGAAACTACAGTCGGGAATTCTAAATGTAGAACAGGGGGCGCTCACGCTTCTTTCAAACCAAAGTAATACGGCTTTTTATGAAAAAGGAGACGGTAAGTTAGAAGGAGATTTCACTTATTCTAGGCTATATACTCATGCAGGTTCGGGTTGGCGAATGATTTCATCTCCACTAGAAAATATTTCGTTCAGTAGTTTGAATGAAGCTTTTTTTACACAGGGTGGACTTTGGGCAACAAATGTAGCTAGTGCTCCCAATTCTAGCCTTTGGCTATACAATACCGAAAACCAAAGTTTTGAAGGATATTACGGAGCTGATTCTACATTCACTTTAGGAGAAGGCTATCTGTTTTATATGTTCGAAAAAGACTCCGACGGAAACCAGATTCTGCCGGCTACTTTGGAAATGAAAGGAACAGAAGCAGATTCAGTGATTGTTGATTTACATCGTGGCACCGTGGATTCATTGAGTTATTCATTAGTTGGAAACCCTTTTGCCGCTGCAATTGATTGGCATGAATTGGTAAGCGCTAGTTCGGATATGGGAACGAGTTATGCAGTTTGGAGCCCTGAAGAAGAATCTGGAGGAGGTGTAGCTGCATTCAAATACTACAATGAAGCTAATGGAATAGGAGATGCTGGAAGGTATATTGCACCCATGCAAGGTTTTGTTGTACAGGCTGTGGATGAATCCGCCCAGATCAAATTCAGACAAAACCAAAAAGTTGCTAACACACCCAACAAATTTGGAAAAGAGACTTCGGAGAATGACGATGCATTTTTAAATCTAATTCTTAAAGATGCAGCAGGAAAAGTGCTGGATAACCAAGCTCATCTAATTTTTAGCCAAGAGGCACATTCAGGTAAGGATGTGTCAGATGTCCAACGAATCAAATCGTTAAACGGTATTGAAAATAATATCTCTTTTGTAGCTGAGACAGGTGGACGAAATGTGTTTGAAGGAAGATCCTCCGAGATTCAAGATGACGAGATTCCTTTAATGCTGATGGTTGGAGCGTCTGGACATTATGAATTGGAATGGGAAGCTTTCAATAATATTCCAGATGATTGGCAACTAGATCTTGTAGATGAGCAAACGAATAACAGAATAGATTTGCGCTCGAAGAATAGCTACAGCTTCTACCAGCAACAGTCGGAAGAGAATGCTTCATCTTTGAGATTTAAGATTGAGGTAAAAAGAGGAGCAACAGATGTTGAAAAGACAGAGTTGCCAGCTTCCTATTCACTGAGCCAAAACTATCCAAATCCGTTTAATCCGAGCACTTATATAATGTACAGCCTCAAGAGAGATACGCATGTAAGGCTCTCAATATTCAATAATATTGGGCAAGAAGTTGAAGTGCTTGTAGACGAGTACAAGCCCAAAGGTGGGTATAGTGCGCTGTTTAATTCTGGTCAGTTGGCAAGCGGTGTGTATTATTACCGCTTGCAGACCGATGAGTTTACTCAAACCCTCTCAATGATGCTGATTAAGTAAGTTGGAATTACATTCTTTCCGGCGCGTTAATACCTAAAATGGTTAATCCATTTCTAAGAACTTGAGCCGTTGCTTTTGAAAGCTCAATTCTAGCTTGTGCCAGATTTTCATCAACGCCAACAATGCGGCAATCGTGGTAGAAACTTGTAAATGCTGATGCCACATCGTTTAGGTAATTAATAAGACGATGTGGTTCTCTTACTTCGGCAGCGTTAGCAATAACATCTGGAAATTTGAGCAGTACTTTGATGAGCGCTTTTTCTGCATCGTGAGAAAGAAGTGTTAAGTCCGCGGAGCTTTCAGCATCAAAGTTATACACGTCATCAGTTTTGCGCAGAATACTTGCTATACGAGCATGTGCATATTGAAGATAGAAAACGGGGTTTTTATCACCAGCTTCTTTGGCTTGTGCAATATCGAATTCTAGATGTGTGTTTGGAGAACGCATTAGAAAGAAGAAGCGAGTGATGTCAGCGCCAACTTCATCCATAAGTTCATCTAAAGTCACGAAATTCGCTTTTCGCGTACTCATCTTAAATGGCTTTCCATCTTTAACGATTGTCACAAACTGATATACAATTACATCAACTTTTTCTTTGTTGTAGCCAAGCGATTCTAAACCAGAAAGCACATCAGGATAGGTTGCAATATGATCGGCACCAAATACATCCACACATAAATCGTAACCACGATCTAATTTATTAGCGTGGTAGGCAATATCGGGTAAACGGTAAGTAGGCTCGCCCGTGCTTTTAATAAGTACAGTGTCTTTTTCTTTGCCGAATTTGGTTGTTCTAAACCAAGTAGCGCCTTCAGCATCGTAAGCGAGATCAAGTTCGCGGAGTTTAGCTACAATTCCATCAATAGAGCCATCTTCGTACAAGCTATGCTCGTTAAAAAATGAATCCATGTGAATGTTCATTCGCTCTAGCGTAGTACTGATATCCGCAAAAATAGCTTCTTTGGCTTTGTCTTTAAACGGAGTCCAATCTTCGTTTTCAGCAAGGGAATCACTTTTCTCGGCAATAAGTTCTGAAGCGATATCTTTGATGTATTCGCCTTCGTAACCACCTTCAGGAAATTCGTTCGGTTTGCCAAGTTGTTCTAAATAGCGAGACTGAACACTTTGGCCCAACACACGCATTTGGCGGCCGGCATCATTAAAATAATATTCTCTATCTACTTCGGCTCCCGTCCACTCTAACAAACGAGCAACCGTATCACCTAAAACGGCATTTCTTCCGTGTCCTACAGTTAATGGGCCTGTTGGGTTAGCGCTCACAAACTCAACGAGAATCTTCTTGCCTGAGAATGTGGAAGTTTTTCCATAATCAACGCCTGTATTAATGATGGTAGCCAATTCATCAAATAAATAATCTTCTGCATAGCGGAAGTTGATAAAGCCCGGACCTGCAATTTCTACCGCGGCAATCTTTTTAGCGTCGTACTTCAATCCGTCCACAATCTGTTGTGCAATGGCTCTAGGATTATTACGCAGAGGCTTAGAGAGCATCATTGCGATGTTTGTGGAAGCATCTCCGTGACTAGCAATTTTTGGGGCTTCTGTATGGACTTCAGGAAGCTCGTCTAAATTAAACTGCTGTAAAGATTCGGAAATTATTTTGTGAAGGTAGTCGTTCATGGAAAAATTCGGATATAAAATTCCCCCAAATATAAAGAATTAGTAATTAGATAGTGAACTTGGAATAGGACAATGTAGAATTAGAAGCTCAAAGCAATTCTCAGGTTTGAAATTGGCTGAAATAGCATCGTTTTCAGTTCCATTGTTAGCTAAATCATTCCCTCATTAGAGAACGAAACAAAATTGTAGCCCGCAATAATGATGTGGTCATCTACGGGGATGCCAAGCAGTTTACCCGACTCTACGATTCGTTTGGTGAGTTGGATGTCGGCGTTGGAAGCTTTTGCGTTTCCCGAGGGATGATTGTGAAAAAGGAGAATGGAATTTGCTTGGTTGAGCATCGCTTGACGGAGAACTTCGGCAGGCTCTACAATAGTGGCATTGCTTCCGCCAGAACTTATTTGATGAAAACCTGTGAGTACCTTTTTATGGTTTAGAAAGGCGACAATAAAAACCTCTTTGGTGAGATGGCGTAATTTTGGACCGAAATATGCGGCGGCTTCATCGGGGGAAGTGATTTGAACTTCTTCGCCTAAGGCGGCAACTTGAATACGGCGGGCGAGTTCAAAAGCGGCTTCGAGTGTGATAGCTTTAACTTTGGCTATGCCAGGAATAACACGCAACTCTGCCCACTCTTTTCTGATTAGTGAGTGTAAGCCTCCAAAATGGTCGAGTAGAGCGCGTGAAGTTTCAATAACATTCATCTTTTTTGTGCCAGTGCGAAGTAAAATGGCTAGAAGTTCTGAATCGGAAAGAGAACCGGCGCCATATCTCATGAGTTTTTCGCGAGGTTGCTCATCCGGGCGCATGTCTTTTACGCTACGGTTTAAGAAATCATCCGCTGAAAAGGTTTCTGTATCTCTCATATCTAATCTATTATCTTTTTCTATAGTGAGAGCGGGATAAGAGACATTCCTTACAAAAAAAATCAGATGTGAGCTATCGCCCGCGAAAAAACCATTACTTATTAATTCCTCTGAAGGATTTTTACCCGAAGCTCCAGCCGACACCAAGCGTTTAGGCTTATTCTAAAGACTGCACAAGCACTATTCAAAACTCTTACTAGAACTGAATCAAATTCATGCAACAATTGGAGAAAGTTCTTGCAAGAACTTGAATGAATTCATGCAGGAATTTGAATGAGTTCTTACAAGAATTGATGAGAGAAGATGAAATAATTTCAAACAATCCTCTAGAGTGGGATTAAATGTTAACCTTCAAGACTGCATTACCAAGCAAGAGCTTGGTAACGAGAGAAAATCGGTATTTCGAAAATTATTACTTATTGCTACTTGTAGTTGATTATCCAACAATCTTACTCACCACCGCCCATCAAAGGCTCGTTCATGGCGCGAATACTGGAGTTTGGAAGTCCTTCGGGATAGTTTTCCTTAATCATGTCGATGGTTTCAATAACCAGCTTTAAATGGAGCTCTTTCGAATTTTGGTAGAACGATTGCGCCGCTCCTGAAAGCTTTGGTTTTCCGTGAAGTGGTTTATCACTTACACAAAGTAACGTAGCGTGAGGAACTCTATATCGGAAGCCGTTAGTTGCTACCGTTGCCGATTCCATATCTACCGCCATACTTCTGCTTTGGTGAATTTGATCTACCGCCACTTTTTTAGAAAACTCCCAATTCCTGTTGGCAGTGGTGTAAACAGTACCTACGCGATGTTTTAAGCCATGCTGGTCTAACACTTGCTTCAAATAGAGATTGAGCATGTAATTTGGAACTACAGGAATTCCAATCGGGAAAAGTTCATCAAGCACTTTGTCTTCGCGCATGTAACCACTAGCAAGTACAAAATCCCCAATTTCCTGGTGATTGCGAAGTCCACCACAGTGCCCAACCATAATCATTGCATCAGGACGTAAAACAGCAACGTGGTCGGTAATGGTTTTTGCGTTCGATGGACCCACACCAATGTTGATCAGCGTAATACCTTTGTTGTCATCTAGTTTATGATGGTATGCTGGCATTTGAACGCCCTCGCGATCTGGTTTCACACAATCAGGATATCTTTCCAAAAACACTTCAACGTGCATGGCATAGTTCGTAAACAAGATATATCGCTGGAAATCGCTAGCATCTGTACCTGTGTAATGTTGCAACCGATCGATAGAAATATTGGTGCGCTCTGGGCTAAATAAGAATAATTTCTTTTTGGTGATGTCCCAATTTTGTTCGTCCGTATGGTCTAGTAATTGAGGATCATTTAAAGGAATAATCTCTCGCGATGGTTTGATAGAAATACTGGCAGGTTTTGTAAGTAACCGGTTAAGCTCTCGTTTAAGATACCAACGCAAAGCTTTAGGCTGTGCAAGTTCGCCACTAATAACCGGGTTATGCTCCGACCAATCGCGCTGAACAATCATTTTAGCGTAATTACCATTTGCGTAAATTTCTTCCATAAGGTCGCATGCTTTTTCCGTAGCTTTCTTAAGCTCTTCGGAGTTCGAGAAATCAGAATGCGATAAAATCAGTGAGTCTGACATATGAATAAACAGTCTTTTAAGTTTACGATTGAACCTTGGCTAACCACGGATGAACGGGTTGAATATACGACTAATATATTCAAGGTATTAAAGCGAGATATGAAGATTCCTTCAGAAAATCATAAAGCCACCTTTTCTATTCTTGAAGCTCCAGATTGGATTAATGTAATTGCTATCACTAAAAAAAACGAATTAGTACTTGTAGAGCAATTTAGGTATGGAACCGAAAAAGCCACTTTAGAACTACCTGGCGGTGTGTGCGACCCTGGCGAGGAACCTCTTGAAACGGCAAAAAGAGAATTACTCGAAGAAACTGGCTTTGCGGGAGACGATTGTATTTATTTGGGAAGAGTGAGTTCAAATCCCGCGATACAAACAAATCATACGCATACTATTTTGATTAAAAATTGCCAAAAAGTAAGCGAACAAGCATTGGATGGTAACGAGAGAATTAATGTTCATATCATGCCTATGAACGATTTTTTGGAACTTGTTAGAACGGGAGAGGTTGACCATTCTTTAATTGTGGCTGCGATGGCTAAATTCATGCTGAGCGAACACTATATATCTAAATAAATCTAAAAACCATGTCAAAAAATCATCATTATTCAGCGAGTATAAACTGGACAGGAAATAAAGGAAGTGGAACTTCAAGCTATAGAGATTATGAGCGAAGTTACGATATCGCAATTGAAGGTAAGCCTGTTATAAAAGCTTCTTCAGACCCTGCTTTTTTAGGTGATGAAACGAAGCATAATCCAGAAGACCTTTTCTTGGCATCCATTTCATCCTGCCATATGTTATGGTTTTTGCATTTGTGCGCTCAAGCGGGAGTTATAGTTTCTAGCTATTATGATGAAGCAAGAGGAACGATGGAAGAAGAAAGAGACGGAAAAGGAAAATTTGTTGAGGTTGTTCTCGCTCCCAAAGTAGAAGTTGAACACGAAAAGATGATTGAACAAACTAACGCTTTACATCAAAAAGCAAACGAGATGTGTTTTATTGCGAACTCCTGTAACTTTAAGATTGTTCATGAAGCCGAAGCGTTTGTAAGAACTAAGAAATAAAGCATCAATTTTAAAGAAAGAAAAATCTATGATTGACCTAAATAAAAAGATGGACACGAATTTTTCGCTCAAAATAGTTGAGGGTGGTGAAGAGAAGATGGTAGAGTTTAGTTCTCTTTTAACTCGAAAAACCATCGTTTCGGTCTATATGAAGAACAATACATCAAGCTGTGATAAACAAACCTTAAGCTTGGCTGAAAATGCCGATTGGTTTGATGAACATGGGTTCAATCTAATCGCAATAAGTAAAGATACTTGTGGCTCGCATAAAAAATACGCCAATAAACAAGGTATCAACTACGTATTAGCTTCTGATCCTGAATATAAATTCGCAACAGCTACGGATTCTTTGGTTGAAAAAAAGATGTACGGAAAAACCTTTGTAGGTCCTTCACGTTCGGCCTTTGTTATTGATGTGGATGGTACTATTTTGGGAGCTATTGAAAAAATCGACACAAAAGCACACGCAGAAGAGTTGAAAGCTCTTGTCGAACGTTTATAATAAATCTGTTTGTTTATGAAAAGTCTCGTAATCGTAGAGTCCCCTACTAAAACGAAAACAATAAGTAAGTACTTACCTAAGGGCTACGAAGTAGACTCTTCGATGGGGCATATCCGAGACTTGCCTTCGTCGGCAAAGCTGGTGCCTGCTAAGTACAAAAAAGAGCCATGGTCTAGCTTAGGTATAAACGCAGACGACAACTATTTTGCGATTTATGTTACTCCGCCCGACAAAAAGAAAATTGTAAAGCGTCTTAAAGACAAGCTGAAAAATGTAGACGAACTCATACTTGCAACTGATGAGGATCGTGAAGGTGAAGCTATTTCTTGGCACTTGTTAGAAGTGTTGAAGCCTAAAGTGCCCGTGAAGAGAATGGCATTTCGGGAGATTACAAAAGAAGCGGTATTGAATGCACTCGAAAATACTCGCGATATTGATATGAACCTTGTGTACGCGCAAGAAACACGTAGAATCTTAGATCGTTTGGCTGGTTATACAGTTTCACCACTGCTTTGGAAAAAGATTTCTCCAGGTCTTTCAGCAGGTCGTGTGCAATCTGTAGCGGTTAAGTTTCTTGTTGAGCGCGAGCGCGAGCGCATGAAATTCAGAAGTGGTACGTACTACGATCTGCAAGCATTAGTCCAAAAAGCGGGCGATAGTTACGATTTTAAGGCAGATTTAACTCATTTAGATGGCAAACGACTTGCTAGCGGAAAAGATTTTGACGAAAGCACAGGAAAGCTAAAAAAGCCAGATTCTGTAGTTCTTCTGGATGAAAAGGCATCAAAAGCGCTAGTAGAAACCTTAAAAAGTGCGAATTGGTCGGTTACCGATGTTGATGTTAAAAAGCAGAAACGAAATCCAGCGCCTCCATTTATTACCTCCACTTTGCAGCAGGAGGCAAACCGAAAGTTCAACTTCTCTGCCAGAGATACAATGAGCATTGCTCAAAAATTGTATGAAAAAGGTTTTATTACCTACATGAGAACCGATTCCACAAGGTTATCATCTCAAGCGATTGAAGCGGCGCGAGAAGGTATTGTAAGCCAATATGGCGAAGATTATTTGTTTGAACGTGTAAGAAATTTCAATGCGAAAGGTAAGTCTGCCCAAGAGGCTCACGAAGCTATTCGTCCATCAGGTTCTAAATTCATTCTTCCTGAAAAATCAGGATTAAAAGATCGCGAATTTAAACTCTATGATTTAATCTGGAAACGAACTATTGCCACACAAATGGCAGAGGCTGAGTTAGAGTTTACAGGTGTAACTATCACCGCTAAAGACAATGACACTGTTGCTGATTTTAGAGCTAGTGGAAAAAAGATTCTTTTTCCTGGATTCTTCCGTGCCTATGTTGAAGGAAGCGATGACCCTGAAGTTGCGCTCGAGAACCAAGAGAATTTCTTGCCAGCAATGAAAAAAGGTGACGAGACCAAACTTCAAGATTTGAATTTCAACGCTCACGAAACTAAACCGCCAGCGCGATATACCGAAGCTACATTGGTAAAAGAGCTTGAGAAAAGGGGAATTGGGCGCCCGAGTACGTACGCAACTGTAATAAGCACTATACAAGATAGAGGTTACGCCAAAAACGAAGGCAAAATGCTTATTCCAACATTTACAGCTTTTGCGGTTTCAGCGTTGTTAGAGAAACATTTCCCAGATTTAGTAGATAGTGATTTTACTTCTGCCCTTGAGGATAAGTTGGATGGTGTTGCGAATGGAACAGAAGATCCAATTAAATATCTTGATGATTATTACAAAGGTGAAAATGGGCTTAAAGCAAGTGTAGAGCGCCAAGATGATAAAATTAATCCTCAAGAAGCGAAGTTGTTAGATTTGCCACTCGAAGGAATTGAAGGTATCCAAGTTGCAGTGGGTAGATTTGGACCGTACGCTAAAATGATGAAGGACGGCGAAGAAGTTTCTACTTCATTACCAATGGATATGGATCCAAGCGATTTAACGGTTGAAAAGTTAGAAGCGCTAATTAAAATTTCAGAAGAAGAAGACAAGCCAATAGGTGTTCATCCTGTTGAAGGCCTGCCAATTTTCTTATTGTCTGGAAGATATGGTCCTTATGTTCAGCTTGGTGAAATCACCGAAGAGAACAAAAAGCCGAAACGAGTTTCTTTGTTAAAAGGAATGAAGCCTGAGGATGTGGATTTAAAATTGGCTATTAAACTACTTGAGCTTCCGAGATTGCTCGGAGAGCACCCTGAAGATGGCAAGGTGGTTAGGGCTGGCGTTGGTCGATTTGGGCCGTATGTGGTTCACGATGGTAAGTTTAAATCAATTCCTAAAGATGATGACGTGCTAACTATTGAACTTCCTCGTGCTATTGAGCTTCTGAATCAGAAAGTAGCTTCAAGAAAAAGTTCTGAGTTAAAAGATCTTGGCGAGCATCCAGAAACAAAAGATCCGATTAAAGTAATGAGTGGGAGATATGGCCCATACATCAAATACGGGAAAAAGAATATCGGTTTACCGAAAGGCATAGAACCAGAGAATTATACTCTTGCTGAAGCGGTTGAGCTCATAGCCTCAAAAGGATAGATTATTAGAGTTGATTCCTCTCATAAAGGAAACTATTTTCAAGGTGTTGGTTATTCTACAAAATTGTGATTTCCATGCAAAAGCGAAGTAATTTTCATTTTAAATATCCTCCTAATATTCACGAATTAGATCTAGCTACAATGGTGAATATGTTTAGGACAAGAGGTGAGCCAAGGCAAGCTCCGCCCGGCCAACACTTTGCTTGTGGAATTACCCAAGAGCTTATAAAAGAAGGTAAGTGGTGGTTTGGCTTACATTACTCCCAAAAAACTTGGGATAATTTGCTCACCAAAGGTGCGGAAGGGTTTCCCCTTACTGATGCTGAGTTGAATGTGCTCGGAAAAGTTTACATAAATGACGAGGAAGCACCTCATCGAGAGATTATAGAACGAAGTGCCGGAGTAACTGAAAAACTCGCTTATCTCATCGTAAATGATTTACGCGCTTTTGGCTTTTTGTTAGAAGATGAAAGTGGTTTTCTCCGTATTACGCCAAGAGGCGAAAAAGCTTTAAATGGTATCGCTCGCCGCATCTATGAAAAACGCTTTATGCCAGAGATGTTAAATAATTACGAATTACGCGAAGAGCCCACCATAGAACAAGCTTTAAAGAAAGACCAAGAACAAAGAAGCTTGTTTTAACGCTACAAACGGTTGTATTTACAGTATACAAATTATTGAAACCTGCTAGCCATTTGGCATTTTAGTTTCAAGGTCGCTTTATTGGTTGAGTATCTTTTTATTACATTTAGACCAAATATTAATCAATTGGCTAAATCATGAAAAAGATATTTCTAGGAAAGTTATTGTTACTATTTATTTTATCTGCTACGCATAGCTTATTTGCACAAGGCACGCAGTTATTAAGAGAGCCTACTATTTCTCAAGATTATATTGTGTTTGTACACGCCAATGATTTATGGAAGGTGAACAGAAATGGCGGTGACGCAATAAGACTAACCAGTAATATTGGTGAAGAATCATATCCTCATTTTTCGCCAGATGGAAAGACTATTGCTTTTACTGGGCAATATGCTGGTAACTCTGATGTGTATGTGGTTTCGATTGAAGGAGGAGAGCCCACTCGTTTAACTTGGCATCCAGGTGCAGATATAGTTACTGGCTGGACACCTGACGGAAAATCTGTGTTATTTAGATCATCAAGAACTGGATACCCAACAGGTTTAAACAGAATTTGGAAAATTAGTACTTCGGGAGGAATGCCAGAAGTTCTGCCAATTCCTAGAGCTGCTGAAGGTGAAATCTCTGCGGATGGGAAATACATTGCATACAATCCCATCACTTTTTGGGATGCTGAATGGAGAAATTACCGAGGCGGACAAGCTCAGCCGATTTGGATAGTTGATTTAAAAACTTTTGATCTCAAACAAACGCCAAGAACAGATAATGAGCGTCATGTTGATCCTGTTTGGTACAAAGGAAAGGTTTTTTTCCTATCAGAAAGAGATTTTGCTAACAATATATGGTCGTTTGATCCTAAAACAGAAGAGTTAAAACAATGGACTTTTCATTCCGATTTTGATGTAAAAAGCATTGATGCAGGTCCAGATTTAATTGTTTACGAACAAGGTGGTTATCTTCATGAATTAGATCCGAATACAGGAAAAACAAAACAACTTACCATTACTGTTAAGGGAGATATGAGCTGGGGACGTGAACGTTGGGAAGATGTAAGCGCAAGAAATCTAATAAATCCTCAATTGTCTCCGAAAGGGAAGCGTGCTTTATTTGAGTATAGAGGCGAAATATTCACAGTTCCTAAAGAAAACGGAAGTTGGAGAAATTTGAGCAAGAGCACTAACGCGGCAGATAGATATCCAATATGGTCTCCTGATGGTAGCAAAATTGCTTGGTTTTCTGACAAAAGTGGAGAGTACGAATTGGTGATTTCAGATCAGTATGGATTGGATGCCAAAAAGTCGATAAAGCTTCCAAACCAAACCTTCTATTTCCGTCCTGCCTGGTCGCCTAATGGAAAATACATTGCCTACACCGATACCGATTATAACCTTTGGTATGTAAATATTGAGACGGGTAAAGCGAAAAGAGTTGATACAGATGGCTACGCCCATCCGAATAGAACGTTGAATCCCGTTTGGTCTCCAGATAGCAAATGGATTGCGTATGTGAAATTGCTCAAGAGCCAGTTTAAGGTGGTTAAAGTTCACAATGTAGAAACCAATAAAACCGAGCAGCTCACTGATGGAATGTCTGATTCTAGAACTCCAGTTTGGGATGAAAGTGGCAAGAATCTGTACTTCTTATCTAGCACTAATTATGGATTGGGCTCAGGTTGGCTAGATATGAGTTCTTATAATAGTCCAACAACCAACGATTTATATATGATTCTTCTTTCAAAAGATGAGCCCTCACCATTTTTACCAAAAAGTGATGACGAAGAAGAGGAAGAGTCAATAAAGAAAAATGAGGAAAATTCTGAAGTATCCGTAAAGATTGATATGGATGGAATTGCCCAGCGAATAATTAGTATCGATGTTCCTAGTAGAAATTATACTAGGCTAATTCCTGGCCCAGAGGGCACTGTCTTCTATATCGAAAATGTTCCAAATGAAGGAAATAAGCTTCATCGGTACAGCTTAAAGGATAGAAAAAGTATTACTTTTTTAGATGCGGTAAATTCAGCAGTTGTATCAGAAGATAGAAAACAGCTTTTATACTACGCTCGCGGAAGTTGGGGGATTGTGAGTACTTCTGGTGGCGAGAAAAAAGTAGGAGATGGAAAACTAAGCCTACAAGGATTAAAAGTTAAGATTGATCCAAAAGCTGAAGCTCATCAGATTTTTAAAGAGGGCTGGCGATTCATGAGAGATTTTCTATATGTGGATAATATACACGGAGCACCTTGGGATGATGTATACAAATGGTATTCTCCTTGGATAGATCACGTGAAACATCGCTCTGATTTGAATTATGTAGTAGATATAATGAGTGGCGAAGTAGCAGTAGGTCATTCGTATGTATCAGGTGGAGATTATCCAAACTTGGACAACGTGCCTGCAGGCTTGCTTGGCGCAGATATCTCTCTAGAAAAAGGTTTTTATAGAATCGATAAAATCTACACTGGAGAAAATTGGAACCCAGGAATTGAAGCACCACTTGCTGTTCCAGGAATTGACGTGAATGAAGGTGATTATATTCTAGAAGTGAATGGAAAAGAGCTAAAAGCGTCGGACAATTTCTATAAGTATTTTGAAGGAACCGTTGGGCGTCAAGTTCAGCTTTTAGTAAATGAAAAACCCACTAAAGAAGGGGCTAGACTCATCACTACCGTTCCAATTTCCAATGAAAGAGCACTGAGAAGTTGGGCTTGGGTTGAAGGAAATAGGAAAAAAGTTGACGAGCTATCGGGTGGAAAACTAGCATACGTTTGGGTTCCAAATACGGGCGATGGTGGATATACCTATTTCAATAGATACTACTTCGCTCAACAGGATAAAAAAGGCGCTATTATTGATGAAAGGAACAATGGTGGTGGTTCTGCAGCAGATTATATTGTCGATATCTTGAATAGAAAAGTTCAGGGATTTTTCAATAGTAAGGCAGGAGATAGAACTCCATTTACATCTCCTGGTGCAGGCATCTGGGGACCGAAGGTTATGATTATCAATGAACGTGCAGGTTCTGGTGGAGATTTACTTCCATATCTATTTAAGCAGATGGAAATTGGTCCGCTAGTTGGTACTAAAACTTGGGGCGGTTTAGTAGGAACTTGGGATACACCACGCTTTATTGATGGTGGTAGAATGGTTGCACCAAGAGGTGGATTCTATAATATCAATGGAGAATGGGATGTTGAAGGCTTAGGAATTGCTCCAGACATTGAGGTGATGCAAACTCCAAAAGATGTCATCAATGGGCGAGATCCCCAACTCGAAAAAGCTGTTGAGGAAGCGCTAAGGCTTTTGAAAGATTATCAAGATCCGATAAAAGCACAACCTGAAGATCCTATCAGGTGGAAACGGCCTAAAAAAACTAAAAACTAGTTTACTAGATAAAATAAAAGCCACTCGAAAAGTGGCTTTTATTTTTTTGAACAGTGAATTTCAAAACGAATATGAGAATGTAACTCATATTTGAAAGGAAGAGCCTGCCTTAGACTTTAAAAAGTCGTACGGCTTCTGCAACACGCCCAGGAACACGTTCATCAAACGGACTAGGGATAATTTCATCAACGCTTATGTTATCAACACAATCAGCAATTGCATAGGCAACTTTAATGAACATTTCGGTAGTTAAGCTACTAATTCTTGCATCAAGAGCGCCTCTGAATAAACCAGGGAAAGCTAAAACATTGTTAACTTGGTTAGGATAATCAGAACGACCGGTTGCAATGATATGTGCGCCAGCTTCTTTTGCTTCTTCTGGCATTATCTCTGGCGTTGGGTTTGCCATTGCGAAAATAATGGGTTTATCGGCCATTGTTCTAATCATCTCTTTAGTAAGAACACCCGGGGCTGAAACTCCAACAAATACATCCGCACCTTTAACGGCATCTGCAAGAGAACCTTTCCGTTGATTTTTATTCGTCAACTTAGACATCTCTACTTTTACGGGGTTTAAGTCAGTTCTTTCGGTGTGAATAATTCCCTTACTATCACACATAATAACTTCCTTAACGCCGGCTGCAAAAAGCAGTTTAACGATTGCAACACCAGCTGCACCAGCTCCGTTTATAATAACGGTGAGATCTTTAAGTTCACGCTTAGTTAATCGGCAAGCATTTATCATGCCGGCGAGTGTTACAATTGCTGTACCGTGTTGATCGTCATGAAAAACAGGAATAGGTAATTCTTCTTTAAGGCGTTGTTCAATTTCAAAACAACGAGGTGCTGAAATATCCTCTAAGTTTATCCCTCCAAATGTTGGTGCAATAGCTTTAACAGCCGTAATAATCTCTTCGGTATCTTGAGTTGCTAATACAATAGGAACCGCATTTACTCCAGCAAATTTTTTGAAAAGAACTGCTTTCCCTTCCATTACAGGAAGGGCAGCTTCGGGACCGATATTCCCGAGACCAAGAACGGCTGTACCATCGCTTATTACAGCAATTAAATTTCCTTTCGCGGTATATAAGTAAGCTTTCTCTACATCTTCGGCTATTTCTTTGCAAGGTGCTGCTACCCCAGGGGTATAGGCAATGCTTAAATCATCCGAGGTCTCCAGGGGCATAGTAGATTCTATAGAGATTTTACCTTTTGCCTTTTTGTGAGCCTCAATAGAGAGCGCAGCGTAGTCTTTATGTGACATTGTATTCAGTTCAGAATGTTAGAAATAAAAAAAGCGTACAAGTAATCTTGTACGCTTTGGTAAAACGAAATGCTATTTGTTTAGCATTCCCTCGACATCGAAAGAGTTATTAGCTGGTTCAATATCTGCTAGTCTTCCAGAGGGGTCAATCGAAATAGTTTTAATGGATGAAGCGGATGCTGGAATTTCAAAACTATAAGTTGGAGTCACCCATGTCCAATCAGGAAGGATAGTTCGTTTGATGTTGTTTTCAGCAGGCTTTTCACCGCGCATAATTCTAAGCGGGATATAAAATAGTTCCTTGTTTCCATCAGTGTATTCTACAACTATATCGAGAGGCATTGGCATTAATCCAATTCGCTCTAGTTCAACAACAGCTTTGTTGTTATCGCCCACAACTGCTTTGATTCCATAATCAATAGTTTTGGTTGTATGAACAAAATATTCGTTATACCAATCCAAAATCATTCCAGATTCATCTTCCATGATTTTGAGTAAGTCGTTTGGGGTTGGATGTTTCATTTTCCACTCATCAAAATAACGGAGCATCCCCTTACGGAAGGCTTTGTCGCCAATTACATAACTAAGCTGAGCTAAATATACAGCGCCTTTAGAGTATGCTGCTGAGCTATAAGCTCTATTTGTGTTATAATGATCCGAATGTGTAGATAGTGGTTCTTCTAGTCCTGATTTTGCAATACTGATGTAGCCTCTATAAGAGCCTGCATGAGGATTAGAAGAAGGACGGTCGAATGTGTATGCCATTGTTTCTGACGATCCAAAACTTGTGAAGCCTTCATCCATCCAAGGATAAAGAGATTCGTTTGTAGCAAGAACGCCTTGGTACCAACTATGGAAAAATTCGTGAACAGTAACACCTACAACACTACCTAAAGAGCGAGCTCCTGTTATTAAGGTTCCCATAGGATATTCCATGCCGCCATCGCCACCTTGAACAACTGAAAATTGTGGATATGGATAACGTCCAAAGTTCTTCATCGCATATTCAAATGCTTTGGCTACTAAATCAGGAGCTTGTTCCCAAGCTTGTTCGTAACGTGCGTTTTCATCACTGGTGCCGCTTTCATCCACTCTTTTTTGATAGAAAAAGTGAAGAAGAGGACCGTTTGGAACCTGTTTAGTTGTGTGGATGTAGTCAGGATCAGCTCCCCAGAAAAAATCAATTACGTTATCGGCTTTAAAATGCCAAGTTAACTTATCACCTTTTGGGGCAGGTACTTTTTTGCCTTTGTCTTGATAGCCATGCCCGATTTCATTCGGATTTTGAAGGATGCCAGTTCCTCCGATTACATAATCTTTATCAATGCTGATTTTTACATCAAAATTACCCCAAACACCATGAAACTCACGACCTATATATGGATTTGGATTCCATCCAGTGTAGTCGTACTCAGCCATTTTAGGGTACCATTGGCTCATAGAAAGTTCTACACCTTCTGAGTTATTCCAGCCAGAACGGCGAATTTGGAGAGGAACTTGTGCATTAAACTCCATTTCAAAAGTAGATTTTTGGCCGGGCTTAATGCTTTTGTTTAATTCAACAACTAGAATGGTTCCTTCAACTGTGTATTTAACAGGTTTGCCATCCTGTTTAAGTGAAGTCACTTTTTGGTAGCCGATTTCATCTTCACTGAGTTTAGAAATACGATCTCCAACACGGCGATCTGGATCTGCAATTGTTCGAGAGCGAACATCCATCATACTACCTGGCTGAAACGCATTAAAGTATAAATGGTAATAAACACGAGTTAATTCATCTGGAGAGTTGTTAGTATAAACTAACTTCTGCTTTCCAGTAAACTGATGTTTAGCTACGTCTACATCAACTTCCATGGTGTAGTCTACATGTTGTTGCCAATAAGAAGTGTTGTTTTGCGCAAAAGCACTGAGCGAGCTAATGCATAATAGAGTGAAAAGGAGTAAAATTTTCTTCATATCAATAATTTTAAATTTGGGATAAAGGAACTCACAAAATCAGAAAAACACCAACGCTTTTACACCTTTTAGTCTTTAAATGAATTTAAAAGGCATTTCTGCTAGCAAAAGCTCTACTTAAAGTAGCTTCGTCGATGTATTCTAATTCAGTTCCCATTGGTATTCCGTAAGCTATTCTTGTTACGTTTACATCATAAGCACTTAGTAACTTATTGATGTAATAAGAGGTGGCTTCACCTTCTGCATCGGGGTTTAATGCTAAAATCACTTCGGTAATATCTTCTTCTCCACCAAGGCGTTTTAGCAATTCTTGGATGCGTAGATTATTAGGGCCGATATTATCCATTGGTGAAATTACCCCACCGAGTACGTGGTATCGTCCTCTAAACTCGTTAGTTCTTTCTATGATGTAAACATCATTAAACTCTTCTACTACACAAAGGATACCGTTTTGTCTTTTTGGATTATCGCAAATAGAACAAGGATTGTGGTCGCTGATTGTTCCGCAAGTCTCGCACCGAGTTACTTTATTCTTAAGGTCGATAATAGCATTTGCTAAACGGAAAGCCGATTCTTCATTTTGTTTTAGAAGATGAATGGCAATACGTTGCGCCGACTTACGCCCTGTTCCCGGTAGTTTTGCGAGTTGCTCAATAGCGCGTTCTAAATATTCGGATGTAATTTGCATGTACTATGTGAAGGGTAAAAGAGTGGAAATCTATTCTGTAATCAAGTTAAAATACTAGAGGCCAAATTTTGAAAGATCCATTCCAGGAATACCCCCGCCAGGAATCATGCCTTTGTAGGCTTCTTGCATTTTTTCTTTAGATGCGATGTCAGCTTGTTCTAGAGCTTTGTTAACTCCAGCAACAACTAAATCTTCAAGCATTTCTTTATCGTTTGGATCCACTACATCTTCATCGATTTTAATAGAGATTATTTGTCTAAGGCCATTGGCTTTTACTTTTACCATTCCGCCCCCAGCATCTGCCTCAACCACAACTGTAGCTAGCTTTTCTTGGGTTTCCTGCATTTTAGACTGCATTTCTTGAATCTTACCGAACATATCGGCCATATTTAGATTGCTCATAATAACCTTGTTATTTAGTATTCTAGTTCTGCCCCAAAACGGCTTACTATTTCTTTAATAATGGGGTCTTTTTCTTGAATTTCTTTAAACCTATCGTAAGGGTTACGTGCTTTAGTAACAGTAGAACTTGTTTTATTAAGCTCAAACTTAAAACGTAACATAGAGCCTAGGCATTCCTTTAATTTTTTAGATAATTCTACAGCTTGCTCTTCTAGCATTCTCATTGCTAGGGGATTATCACATTCTATAATAAGTTCTGTTCCTTGCAAGGCTTTCGGCTTAACCCGTTGAACTTGCATATAAAGCACAATCTGAAAATCTTTTTTAACAGCATCTAAGTACTTTTGCCAAACTGCTTTAACATCTTCTAACCGAGGAATTTTAGTTTCTACTGCAGAAGGTTCTTCAACGGTTGTTTTAGTGAGTTGCGTGGTTGGAAGCTTCTCATGAACGCGCTTGTTAATCTTGGTTATCAACGCAGGGCGACCTAAGCCAAATTCATCGTCATCTTCTTCAGCTTGAACTTTAACTTCAATATTTTCTTTAACTGGTGAAGCTAGTTTTGGCTCAGATTCGTTTGTCGGAATGTGCTCCGTTTGGGGAGTTGATTGTGTTTGAGTAGGCTCTTGAGAATGTTCGTTTTCTGCTTCGGTGGGCTTAAAATCATCTTTAGAGCCTTTAAATGAGGTATTTACGAGGTTGCTAGAGTTTTTTTTTAAGTCTTCGAGCGCAGCTAAAAGTTGGCCAAGGTTCTCCGAACGCTCCATGTGGATGAGCTTGAGTAGCGTGATTTCGAATTGTATACGAGGTTGGCTGGCATCTTTTAGCTTGATTTGAGCTTCGCTCACAATGTGAAGCATACGCATCAAATCGTCTCTAGAAAAGTCTGAAGCAGTGCTCTTGTACTTAGTTTTAGTCTCTTCCGAAGCTTCGACCAAATATAATTTATCTGTTTGATGAGCGATGTATAAATTTCGTAAGTGCTCGGTCAATCCAATTAAAAACTCTTGTATATCATACCCTTCTTGCAATAAGGTATTGATGAGTTCTAAGCCTTCATCAGCGTCGTGGTTTTTCACGCACTGCATAAATTGGAACAAGCGATCAGTTCCAACTACATTTAAGGCTTGCAATAATTCGTTATGTGTGATGGTATCTCCACAAAAAGCAATTGCTTGATCCATCAATCCTAAAGCATCGCGTAGTGCGCCATCTGCCTTTTTAGCTATTACATGAAGCGATTCTTCATCGATAGCAATGTGTTCATCTAAAGAGATTTTACGTAGCCTATGTACAATTTCTTCTACCGCAATTCGCTTAAAATCAAAACGCTGAACACGTGATAAAATAGTAGGAAGAACTTTGTGAGGCTCTGTGGTTGCAAATATAAAAATTGCGTGCTCTGGCGGTTCTTCAAGGGTTTTAAGCAAAGCATTAAAAGCCGCTTTCGAAAGCATGTGAACCTCATCTACAATAAACACCTTGTAGCGACCATTTTGTGGCGGAATTCGAACACTTTCACGAAGGTGATGAACATCTTCAACTTTGTTGTTAGATGCGGCATCCATTTCAATAATGTTCAGCGTCTGATTGAGAGACTCGCCATCAACACTAGAATCAATTTGGTTGATGATTCGTGCCAAAACACGTGCCATCGTTGTTTTACCAACACCTCGAGGTCCGCAAAACATATAGGCATGAGATAGCCTATTTTGCTTTATAGCATTTAATAAAGTGCTACTCACATGTTCTTGAGAAACGATATCCTCAAAATTCTGTGGTCTATATTTTCGTGTAAGTGCGCGGTAGTTTTCTGACATTCTTTATACAGCTTTTTCTAGCAGTTGGAATGTACAAAATGAAGAGATGGAATAGTAATACTAAGTAGAACCAACAAAAGAAAATCTTGATAATTAATTATCGAATGTTTCTAGAATTCAGAAAAAAGATTGTTATTTCTCTTCGTAATCGCTGGGGAGTAGTCTCGAAACACGCTCGGTGCTCCATTTCCCAACAAACAATAAATCCGCGGGGTTGCGAGGTAGCCCAGAAGGACTTATAAAAACAAAAGGAGCTTTTCCTTGGAGGGTAACAGTAGTAACCGCAGATGGATTTTCTACCTGTTTACCACGATTAATTCGAAGTTGGTAGCCTACAAGAGCTGGTGGGCGAGTTAAAGTGTAAGCAGTGTATTTGGCGTTTATAATGGCAGCCCAATCAACTGGGTAAAATTCAGCAATAGTTTCCAAATCATCATTAGACTTGAAAACACCACCTTCAGGTAAATAGGTGAATCCTTCTTGACGAAGTGTGTTGTTGTTCAAGCTTCTGAAAAAGTGCATTGAAGAACCTCTGTATGCAGACTTTCTGTTTTTAGCCCATTCTTTAGTTTGTTTTGGCCTATTGGGCGAGCTAAGATCTTTGAAGTTAGTGTACAAAGTATACAAACCCGTTTTGTCATAAGGATTGAAATAAACCGATTCGAAGTCAATATGTATCAGGTAGCCTAATGCATTATTTCTTACAGTCAGAGGAGCGGCAGTTGTAACATTTATACGCTTTAAGCGAGGATCTTGTTTGAAGGTAAGAACTTCAGGGTTTTCGATGATCACATCAGAGGCAAAGCTGTCTTCTCCAATAAAAAATTTCTTAAAGTTCTCATAATCTTTTTTCCATACTTCGTTGGAAGATTTAACAACAATAGTTTCTAGTTGCACCACCAAAGGTGTTATGGAATTGTTGAAAGTGTACGAAGAGCCAGATTCTAGACTGATTTTTTGTTGAATGGTTTTATAACCAATCATACTAACAACGATAGTATAATCGCCGGGTGTTTGAAACTTGAAAGAGTATGTACCATCGGCTTTTGTTTGGGCACCATAAGTAGTTTGAGATAAATAGACGGAAGCACCAGGAACACCTTGTTTGGTGTCTTTATCAATAATTCTACCAGAAACAACTCCATTTTGTTGGGCAAATCCAATTGTGGTGAGTGCTAGACCGAGGAGAATACTAAGAGTTAATTTCAAAACACGATAAGTTTAGTGATAAAAAAAGGATGGCATCAATTAGGGCTTATTGTAAAGATAATACTGTAAAAATAAAAAGGAGCCATTGGTACAGCTCCTTTCTTTAACTAAGCCTGATTGGGGTTGTTGAAGTATCGAAAATCTGAGGAGAATTTATTTCATTATAGCTTCGATTTCTTCAATTTTTTTGGGTACATTGGTAAGGTTTTCGTAACCCGTTGCGGTTACCGCAATATTATCTTCAATTCTTACCCCACCAAAATTAAGAAGCGAACGAACTTTCTCGGAGTTCAAATACTTGTTGGTTTCTGGATCTTCTAGAGCTGGTTCTAATACAGCGGGTACAAAGTAAATTCCAGGTTCAACAGTAATTACCATTCCAGGTTGCAAGTCTCTACGGGCACGGAGGAATTTTATACCTGGCCTGTCGATGCGATCTACGCCTTTTGGATAACCGCCAACATCATGTGTATCTAAGCCTAGGAAATGGCCTAAACCATGTGGGAAAAAGAGCGCAAAAATATTTTCGTCCATCAACTCGTCTATATTGCCACGGACAATATCTAGTTGTTTTAGGCCTTCAGTCATTGTGCGGGCAGCTAAGAGGTGTAAATCCTCCATTTTTGCACCAGGTTCAATAGCATCGAGTACTGCTTGCATTCCATCCAAAACAGTATTGTAAATGCCAGCTTGAATTTCGGTGAATTTCCCATTTGCTGGGAAGGTGCGGGTGTAATCAGATGCATACCCTTTGCATTCAAAACCTGCATCCATCAAAAATAAATCGCCATCTTTAATCTGACTTTTATTCTCTACATAATGTAGAATAGATGCGTTTTTGCCAGCTGCGAAAATTCCGTTATATGCATCTTGCATTAAGCCATTTTCAATCTGAATTTTATTGAATACTGCTTTTAATTCGTATTCATACATGCCAGGCTTAATGGCTTTCATCACTTCTAGATAAGCTAAGTCGTTAACACGACAAGCCTCACGCATTAAGTCGAGTTCGCCTTCTGTTTTGATAACTCGGCAGTAAGTAAGTGCGTCGTTTAGAGAATCTGTATCAACAGTAAAATCTCTATTTAAATCTTCTATAAACTCAGCTTGTTCGTCGTCTATGCAGTAAACCAATTCAGGTTTCAATTGATTTAGAACGTGCAAAATATCATTCTGAGAATGTAAGTGGTCTGGTTGGTATTCCTGCTGATATTGCTCTTTGTTTTTAACATAACCATGCCATACTGCATACTGAGCGTCCCGTTCTGGTACAAAAAGATGATATTCTTCTTTATTCAAATCCAAGAGCATAGCACAATCGGGTTCATTAACCCCAGTGAGATACCAGAAGTTGGACTCTTGGCGAAAAGGAAATTCATAGTCGGTACCATAACGGTACATAATTTCCTTGCCTTGTATAAAAACAACGCCGTTTTGGTTATCATCAAAAAGTGAAAATAATTTTTTTCTGTGCTGGCTATACATGGTATTTAATTTGAAGCTTAACGTTGTTTATAGAATAGCAAAATGCTTATCGAATATCGAACTAGGAAACAGAATTATTCCGAAAATATTTCTATGAATTTTGAGAAGTATTCGGTTAATGGGAATCCTAAATCCAAATCTATTCTTTCAGCCAAATCTAGTTGAAAAAGCCCATCTTTTGATTGAAGAAGAGTGTTCTGTGGTTCTTCGTTGGCTAATAAATCAAGAGAGCAAGATAGTAGCGCTGTATTCTGGTCGTTTTCATTCAAAATAACAGACAGTTTTGTAGAGCTGTACGGTGTTCCACAAAAAGAAATAGCTAGTTTCTGTTTGGGGCTATGTGAATAAATATAATAGAAGTTTGGGAGTGCTAAATTGGGGTCGCTTCCCTCAAAACTAAAAAATTTAATGCGCTCGGGTGTATTCTGCGCAAAAAGTTTGTTGCAAGATTCTAGTATCCACTTTCTGGAATTTGGATGTGATTTTGAACCAGCAAAGCCGCGTTTGGCCCAGTAAGAGAAGTCTAAAGTAGGGTTTTGTTTACTTTGAAATAATGGAGGAAGCGTTTCGAGAGCCGAGAGTTGTTCTCCTTCAATAGCAAACCAATAATCTTGAATGCCATTTGAAATAAGCAGAAATGGAGCATTAACTTTCTGATTATAGCGGGCAATTTGGATGGCAGCTTTCTCGGTAAGTTGAATTTCAGGAGCTTTACACTCAACTAATAAAATCGGTTCAAAATCTTTGCCGTAGCAAATCAAATCGGTTCTAGAAGAGGATTTATCTCTTGGGAGATTTACCGGAGCTTCAAACGAAATTCGGCTAGGTGAGAAGTTAGCCTCCTCGGTTAGATATTCTAAAAGTTGTAGCCGAACTCTTTCTTCGGGGCGATTTTTAAACGCTTTTTTTAGGATAGGATTCCATAATAGCTTTTCGCCATCTCGGAATACAAATTGCGGATAATGATGTGTGGCTTTACTCAGCAAGGAACTGATAATTAAGTGTTACATTGAGATTTATGCTCAATGTAACACTTCGTAGAAATTATTTGGTAACTACAGCTGCTTCTTTTTTAGCGTGTATACTTTTATTGATAAAGTACTGCTGAATGATAGAAAGCACGTTGAATACGAGGTAGTATAAACTTAAGCCTGCAGCAAATTTGTTGAAGATAAAGAGCATCATAAATGGGAAGATGTACTGCATTATTTTCATTTGTTGAGCCATAGCGTTGTTACCGCCGCCTCCGCCACTCATTCCGCCAGTTAATCTACTTTGAACAACCATTGCGGCAGACATGAGTAGAACAAAACCTGCTATAGATTCGCCTAAAAATGGAATACTGAAAGGTAAGTGGATGATATAATCCGGTGCTGAAAGGTCATCCGCCCAGAGGAATGATTCCTGACGAAGCAAGATAGAGTTTTGGAAAAATCTCCATAGCGTTATCAAAATCGGGAATTGTAAAAGGTTCGGCAAACAACCACCTAATGGGTTTACTTTTTCCTTTTTATACAGCTTCATGGTTTCTTGTTGCTGCTTCTGTGGGTTGTCCTTGTACTTATCTTGAAGTTCTTTCAGTTGAGGTTGTAACTCACGCATAGCAGCCATACTACGGTAACTTTTCAGTGTAAGCGGAGTTAAAATAAGTTTTACACATGCCGCGAAAATCACAACAAGAACACCGTAATTGCTTATAAACTGGCTAAAAAATGTGAAAAATGGGATAATGATGAAACGCACAAAAGGATCTGAGAAGAAACGTAACCAGTTGTAACCAACTTTCACCATATCGTAACCATGCTCATCAACTTTCTTGATGTCGTAATATTTTAATGGCCCAACAAAAAGCTGGTATGAAAGAGATTCGCCACTAGAAACATCAGAAGTAATTGCAGAAGTATAGTGGTATTGCGCTGAAGGGCTGTTTATCTCGCCAGTAATTTCGCCTGTAAGAATTGCTCCTTCGGTGGTGTGTAATGGCTTTATGAATTGAGTAAAGAACTTGGTTCTAGTTGCTGCCCACTGTACGTTTCCGTTAAGTGTGGTCTCGTCTTTACCAGGTTCGGTGAGCTTAAATTCTTCAAGTTCATCTGCAAGATATACGTACGAAGCAGTTTCAAGAGCGTCTTGAGCTTTATCTTTTTCTGTGAAGTTAAGTTTAGAAGTCCAGCTAAAATCGACAGAACCGCCCACTATATAATCAGCAAGGCCAATAAATTTTACGTCTAAATCAATTTCATAGTTATTACCATGAAAGGAATAGGTGTAAAGAACTTTGCGTCCGTCTGCAAGTTCGAGCGCGTATTGCAACTCTTTGGTATCGTCAGGATTCAGAGAGAGCTCAGAACCAGGGGCAAGTTGCTTAAAAAGTAAATTTTGAGTGTCTACGTTGTAATTTTCAGTAGTTAAAAACCCAAAGTTATAAGCTGAATGTGTTGTGTCGCCAATCATTTGAACAGGCGTGCCATCCCAGTTTTTATAGTCGTTGAGAGTAAAAGTAACTGGGCCACCACCTTTATTAGAAAAAACGGCAGTGTAAAGAGGAGTTTTTACAGCAAAAGTGGAAACTTCTGTAACTGTAGAAGCGGCAAAAATACCAGACTGAGGAATTTCAGAAGGCTTTTTTGTATCAGAATCGATGAAACGAGTTTCAGGGGCTTCTTGCTGATTGAGTGCCTCTTCTTGAATCGCTTCAATTTTTGCGAGACTATCTTGTATAGCTAAATCTCTTTTTTGTTGAAGGAGCTCTTCTTCGCTTGGCATGGTATACACAAACCAACCAATCATAATTATAAAGATTAAACCAAATCCGATAAAGTTATTTTTATCCAAAAGTCTGAGTTTTAAGAGAGATTGTTATTTTGAAGGAGGCGAGTACGTAACTCATCCATAAGAGTTACCACTTGTTGCTGAACCGAAGAAAAGTCAAGGTCTGTGTTTCGGGCTATGAGCACGGCATGTAGTCCTATATCCAAGGAATCTAGAGTTTCCTTGAGAGCGTGTTGGTTCAATCGGAATGCTTCACGCAAAAGACGTTTACATCTATTGCGTTGCACAGCATTACCAATTTTTTTAGGGGCGATGAAGCCGATGTTGAAACCCATTTCAGGGTCTGAATACGAGGTAAAGCGAAGGTTCACTAAAGGTGATTTGATGAGCGAAGAATCAGAAAATAAATTCTGAAAATTTCGCTTACCACGTAAAATTCGAGATTTAGGTAAAGTAAATCTACGGGCAGAAGTAACGCTGGGGTTACTTAGCTCCTTTTTGCTCATCACTAACAGTAAGCTTATGGCGGCCTTTAGCGCGGCGGCCGGCAATAACTCTACGTCCGTTTTTTGTAGACATACGTTCACGGAATCCGTGCTTGTTCTTGCGCTTTCTATTACTTGGTTGGAATGTACGTTTCATTGGTCAGGATAAATTTGCGTTCAGTTTCGAATCCGAAAAAGGCCTTAAAGATAGTGAGAAAATCATAAAAATCAGAACAAATATTTTGTTTTAAATCTCAGAGCTTTTTTGCCTTTAAAAAAAGAAGATACAACCTCTATAATTAGTATGAACTATACACTTTAAATATTCTTGGTTTTAAATATTTATCTAGTTTTCTGTTTATAGATGTGCGAATTTGTTCATAATAAAATAAAAAAGAGTTATTGCGTTAAAGCTTGGTCTAATATTTGTAACGAATACAATATTAGTTGATGGGGCTTTTGAATAAAGTTAACTTAGGCGCCTGTAATAAAAAACCGTTGAAAAAGTAACATGATTGACACAGTCGGAAAGGTTCTTTCCAAAATATTTGGCTCAAAAAGTGAAAAAGACATAAAAAAAATTCAACCTATTGTTGCGAAAATTAACGCGCTAGGGCCTGAAATTGAGAAATTGAGCGACGATCAGCTGAGGCAGAAAACGGAGGATTTTAAGCAGAGAATTAAGGACGCAACTGCTGAGACCGAGAAGGAAATTGCCGAAGTAAAGGCAAAAATGGAGAACTTTGAAGAGCTCTCACAAGGAGAAAGTAGAGAGTTAGCAGAACAGCTGGATAAATTAGAAAAGCAGTGGTTAGATATTCTTGAAGATACTTTAGATGACATTTTGCCCGAAGCATACGCAGTATTAAAAGATACGTGCCGTCGTTTTGTCGGTAAAAAATGGATGGTTGCTGGCGATGAAGTTGAATGGAATATGGTGCCTTACGATGTTCAGTTGATTGGTGCTATATGCCTACATCAAAAGAAAATTGCAGAAATGAAGACGGGTGAGGGTAAAACACTCGTAGCTATTTTTCCAGCGTATTTAAATGCTCTTGCTGGGCGCGGCGTGCATGTTATTACTGTTAACGATTACTTAGCAAAACGTGATGCAGAGTGGAATGAGCCTATTTTTAATTTCCATGGCCTTCATGTAGACTGTATTGATAATTACAAACCCAATACCGAAGCCCGCCGTAAAGCATACCGTTGCGATATCACTTATGGTACAAACAATGAGTTTGGTTTCGATTACCTGCGCGACAACATGGTAATTGAAAAAGAACAGTTGGTACAGCGCGAACACCATTATGCAATTATTGATGAGGTAGATTCTATTTTAATTGATGAAGCTAGAACTCCTCTTATTATTTCTGGGCCAGTACCTAACGATAATAAATCGGATAAGTATGAGGAAATGAAACCTCGTGTAGCTTCCTTGGTAGATGCGCAAAAGAAATTGGTATCTCATTTAGTACAAGAAGCTCAACAACTTCTCGACTCCGGTGATGAAGAAAAAGCTGGTTTGGCTCTATTCCGTGCACAGCGTGGTTTCCCAAAAAACACGCGATTTAAGAAAATGTTGCAGGATCCAGCTATCCAAAAGCTGATTCTAAAAACTGAGGCAATTTATTTAGCAGATAATGCAAAACGAATGCCTGAAGTGGACGAGTATTTGTTTTATGCGGTAGATATGAAGCAAAACTCCATAGAAATGACAGAGAAAGGGCGAGAGTTTATCACCAAAAAAGGTGAAGACCCAGACTTTTTCATTATTCCAGATTTAGGAACCGAAACTTCTGAAATTGAGGCTGAAATTGAAGCACTTGAAGCTCAGAAAATTTCTGAAATTGAAGCAGAAGACCTCAGTGCAGAATATAAAGAGAAAAAAATTCAAGAGGCTAAGCAGGAAGTTCGTAATGAACGAGAGCGCAAATTCAACGAGTTACATTTATTATTTGGCGAACGTGGCGATCGCATCCATACAGTAAACCAGCTTTTGAAAGCCTACACTCTTTTCGAAAGAGAAGAAGAATATATTGTTCAAGATGGTAAAGTAAATATTGTGGATGAGCATACTGGTCGTGTGCTGTCAGGCCGTCGTTATTCAGATGGTCTACATCAAGCTATTGAAGCAAAAGAACAGGTTAAGATTGAGGCTTCAACTCAAACTTACGCTACTATCACCTTACAGAATTATTTCAGAATGTATCATAAGCTTTCGGGTATGACTGGTACAGCTGAAACAGAAGAAGGTGAATTCAATGAAATTTACGATCTAGATGTAATGGTGATTCCTACCAATCGTCCTATTCAGAGAATTGATAGAGAGGATTTGGTGTTTAAAACCAAGCGTGAAAAATTCAACGCTTCCATCGAAAAAATTCGTGAATACCACGAGAAAGGACAGCCAGTTCTTGTAGGTACAACAAGTATTGATGTATCTGAAACTATGAGCCGAATGCTAAAAAGAGCGGGCATTCCTCATAATGTGTTAAACGCAAAGCAACATGCTAGTGAGAGTGAAATTGTAAAATCAGCGGGTAAACTAGGTGCTGTTACCGTAGCTACAAACATGGCAGGTCGTGGTACTGATATTAAGTTGGCTCCAGGTGTTAAAGAACGTGGTGGTTTGGCTATTCTTGGTACAGAGCGTCATGAGTCTCGCCGGATTGATTTGCAGTTGAGAGGTCGTTCTGGCCGTCAAGGTGATCCAGGTGAATCTCAGTTTTATGTTTCGCTAGAAGATAACTTGATGGCAATGTTTGGCTCTGACCGTGTTGCTGGTGTGATGGACAGATTGAAATTTGAAGATGGCGAAGTTATTACGCATCCATGGATTACAAAATCATTGGAGCGTGCTCAATCAAAAGTAGAGCAGAATAACTTCAGCATTCGTAAGAAGCAGCTTGAGTATGATGATGTTCTAAACAATCAGCGTAAGGTTATTTACTCTCGTCGTTTACACGCATTGCAAGGCGACCAATTGCTAGCAGATATTATGGATATGCTAGAGGATTATGTGGAAACATTGGTTAATACCCATGTTGCTGCAGGTGATTATGAAGGTTTGCATACTGAAGTTCTGCGTAATCTTGCGGTAGATGCAGAGTATGATGAGCAAACTTGGCCAAAAATGAGCCCTGAAGAGTTGATGGATGTAATTCTAGATAAAGCTCTAGAAATGTACCGCCGCAAAGAAGAAAGAATGGCGAAACCACTTTACGAAGTGATGAAGCGCATCAATGATAGCGACCCAGAACATCGCCCAGAAAGAGTTCAGGTGATTTTTACCGATGGTATTAAAAGAATGAGAGTAGTTGTTGATGTTGAAGCTGCTCTTAAAAATGAAGGGCGTGAAGTTGCTCGTTCTCTTGAAAGAACAGCCGTTCTTGCAACTATTGATGAGAAATGGATGCAACATTTACGTGAACTTGATTCTGTTAAAGAAGGTATTGGTTTGCGTGCATTTGGCCAGAAAGATCCTTTATTGGAGTACAAAAGAGAAGCTTTCGATATGTTCCGTCAGCTCTTGGACATGGTTAATAAGGATGTGGTTACAACCATTTGGAAGTCTTTCCCAGAGGCACAAATGGAAAACGATAGACTACAACAAGCCCAACAGCAAAAGTCTCGATTTGATACAAGTAGAATGCAAACTCAACATGCCGATTCAAGCGGAATGGGTATGCAAGCTCCTGCTGGTCAACAAGCTGGTGGAAACCAACAACGCCCAATGGGCCCAAATACAAAACGCCAACCAGTACATGTAGAACAAGAACCAGGTAGAAACGATAAAGTTACTATCCAAAACATGGGTACAGGTGAAGTAAAAGACGTTAAATGGAAGTACGCTAAAGATTTAGTGGAAAACAAAGGATGGATTATGGTAGAGAAATAAACTCTACCATAATTGCATTAAATAGCAAAAGCTTAATATGGCTTTATTGCACGTATTACTTAAGTTTAAACTTCTCGTTAAAACAAGATTAAACAAACTATCTGAGTGGAAGTTTTAGGTATTGATATTGGAAGTTACGGCTTAAAAGGGGCTATCGTCGATACGGAAAAAGGCGAAATTATATCCAATAAAAGGTCTACAGACAAGATTGAGGATATGAGTCCACACAAACTTATTGCGAAAATGCATAAGATTGTAAAGATGTTTGAATGGAAAGGTCCAATAGGTTGTGCTTTTCCAGCACCTGTAAGTAATGGAATTGTTATTTCAACAACTCGTGTTGATTCTGGTTGGATTGATTCCGATGCTGAACATTTGTTCTCCGAAATTACAAATTGTCCCGTAAGCGTTATTAACGATACAGATGCTACGGGCCTTGCAGAGATGACATTTGGTGTAGGCCAGGGTCAAAGAGGAACAGTGATTGTACTAACAGTAGGAACAGGCATTGGCTCATCTATTTTTGTGGATGGGATGTTAGTTCCGAATACTGAACTTGGTCAAATTTCGATTAAAGGAAGTACAATTGAGTCTCGAGCATCAAATAAAGCAAGAAAGCAGGAAGGCATTCAGCGTAAAACATGGGCTAAGCGATTGCAACATGTGCTAGAGCATTACGAGAAACTATTTCACCCAAGCTTATTTATTTTGGGTGGACAGCTAAGTAAGAAAGCCGACAAAACCTTCCCATATATAAAATTGAACACTCGATTTAAAGCTGCCAGCCTCAGAAACGATGCAAGTATTGTGGGTGCTGCATACTATGCGGCTTCGCTCGAAAAGCAACGACAAGTGTCGAATAAATAGTTTAGTGATAATTTTTCCGTTCGGCTACTGAAGTGTGTACAAAAAGGGAAATAACTGAAGAAAAAGCGGCGTGATTTTTTTCTGTTATTTGAAGAAGTAATTGAACTCTATTATCAAAACACCCGCCATATTCTTGTGTAGCATGGATAAGCTGATATCATGATCTAAGAATCATCATCAAATCTTAATTTAGCGAGCTTTTCTTGCCACAATTCCCACTCATGTGGTTTAGGGGCATCGGAATAATTGGACTTTTGATTCTTCTTTTTATCTGATTTGGCAGCTTTAAAAGATGCAGCATTAACAAACTCAATGTTTAAGCCTCGTAGTGCTTTTTTTATCCCATTATCAGATGTGGCAATACATATCTTCTCAGATGCAGACTTTTTAGCTTTTTCAATAATGAGTGTGTCTGCCTCTTGATGTTTGCTAAAGGTGAAGTGCATGCCTTTTTTCCTCAGGGGAATGGGAAAAGGATAGCCATCAACCATGAAGAATAGTTTGTTGTATTTCTTTGTGGAAGCATTGTGCTCCAATAAAGAAATCAACTGAATAATACCGCTTTGTTTGTTTATATTAAGCCCCAAAGCGTGCATTATATTCATGGTGTCTATAATTAAAATCATAGCTACAAAATATACAGACTCGGTTTAACTTAAAAACTCAATCACTTTCGAGAGAATGGGATTTCGGCTATCTGTTTTCCAGATTGCTGAAAGCGTAGTTCTTTGTGGAATATTCGTTAGCTCAATAAACTTGATATTTAAATCGAATCCATGTTTTAAAGAACTTGGTACAATTCCAATTCCCAATTCATTTTCAACAAGTCGGAAAATAGTGTTGGCATGAACTGATTCGTGAGCCACTTTGGGAGAGAATCCTTGGTCTTCAAAAATGCTTAGAATCTTATCGTAATAGCCATGACTATACTGGCTAGAAAACAAAATGAAGTTTTCATTTCGTAAGACATCAATAGAAGTGAAATTATCAGCTGAGACAGGATGTGAAGCTGGAAGAACTAAGCAGAAATTCTCTTCATAAACATCCAGTTTATTTAAGCCAGCTGGCAATCTCATCGTTCGTATAAATCCTAAATCGAGTTGATCGTTTCTAATTCTATCAAGTTGTTCTTGGTTAGGTAACTCAGTAAGGATTGAATGAATGCCAGGATAATCTTTGTTTATCTGTTTCAGCAAACTGGGAATTACCGTTTGCATTGCCGAGCCCACAAATCCTATGCGCAGTTCCCCTTCATCCCCATGCTGTAGGTGTTCGATTGTTTGTTGAACAAAATCTAAATGATTGAAAAGAAAACGAGCCTCTTCCAGCAAATATTTACCAGATTTAGTGAGGGCTACATTGCGCTTATCTCTAATAAATAACGGTGCGCCAATGAACTGTTCTAGTTGTTGAACCTGCCGACTAAGCGCGGGCTGGGTAATAAACAGTTTTTCAGCGGCTTTGCGGAAATGCAATTCCTCGGCAACCGTGATGAAATAGCGAAGATGTCGAAATTCTATTTGATTACTCATAAGCATCAATATATACATATAAAGTAATACAAAACATTACTTATAGAATGTACATTCAAGAAAATAGGGAAGAAATGTATGGCAAAATTTAGACTGGGATTAGATCAACTCACCATTCAAAATGTGGTGGATATTTGTAATGGTACAATGCAGGTTTCACTTGAGGGTGAAGCACGAAAAAGAGTGCGAGAAAGTGCCGAATATGTAGCAACCATAGTAGAAAATGGAGAGGTTGTGTACGGAGTTAATACAGGTTTTGGCCCGCTTTGTAATACCATTATTTCTAAAGAGAACACGGCGCGTTTACAGGATAATTTATTACGAAGTCATAGTGTTGGGGTTGGGAAGTCTATAGCGTTGAACATCGCTAAAACCATGCTCGTTTTAAAAGCTCATAACTTGAGTTATGGTTATTCTGGAATACGTGAAGAAACTTTAGATAGAATTATTTTCTTTATCGAGAACGATATCATTCCAGAAGTTCCTGAGCAGGGCTCGGTTGGCGCATCAGGGGATTTAGCTCCACTTGCCCATCTTTTCTTGCCACTAATTGGTTTAGGAAAGTTGCATTACAAAGGGGATTGGAGAGATAGCTCAGAAGTGCTAAATGAACTTAATCTTGAGCCAATAGTGCTAGGAGCTAAAGAAGGTTTAGCGCTCATAAATGGAACTCAGTTTATAGCGGCTCACGCTGTTTGGGGTGTTTATAATCTTCATCACTGCTTAAACACAGCCGATATAATTGGGGCAATGAGTTTGGAAGGTGTGTTGGGAAGCAAAAGTCCATTTGATGCAAGAATACATGAAATCCGCGCTTTTGATGGGACTAGATTTGTTGCGCATCGACTAAGAGCACTACTGAAAGGATCGGAAATGGTGGAGTCGCACGAAAATTGTGGCCGAGTTCAAGATCCATATTCAATACGCTGTATGCCTCAGGTACATGGAACGAGTAGAAATGCTTGGCTACATGTGAAGCAGATGGTAGATATTGAGATAAATTCAGTAACAGATAATCCCATTATACTTTCTGCTGAAGAGGCCATTAGTGGAGGTAATTTTCATGGTCAACCGTTGGCGTTACCGTGCGATTACCTAACTCTAGCGGCTCACGAAATTGGAAATATTTCAGACCGAAGATCTTATCTGTTGCTTGGAGGAGAACATCCTGGCTTGCCTAAATTACTAATGACAGATATTGGGCTAAACTCTGGTTTTATGATTCCTCAATACACTTCGGCAGCGTTAGTAAGTGAGAATAAAGCTCTCTGTTTTCCAGCTTCTGCAGATAGTATTCCAACTTCACTTGGGCAAGAAGATCACGTTAGCATGGGGTCAATTAGCGCAAGGAAGTTAAACCAAGTGATAGACAACGTAGAAAAGATTCTGGCTGTAGAAATGGTGAATGCAGCTCAAGCTTTTGATTTCAGAAAACCCATGAAATCTGGTCCTATTCTAGATGCTTGTCACGAAATAATACGTACTCATATCGACCACGCAGACGAAGACCGAGTTTTTGCTGATGATATCGCAAAAGCTTTGGAATTAGTGCAAAGCCACGTAATTACTCGAAAAGCTGAAGAAGTAGCCCAAGAGTTAAACATTGATGTAAATGGAGTTTATGATGAACTATTCAGAGTTTCTTAAGAAATACGCAACGCATCCACACTACAAAGCCCCAACGGGAAGTCAACTTCACACAAAAAGCTGGCAAACCGAAGCGCCATTGCGGATGTTGCTAAACAACTTGGATAGCGAAGTAGCTGAAGATCCAGAGAATTTTATTGTTTATGGTGGAAATGGACAGGCGGTAAGAAATAGAGCCGCACTTGAAAAAATCATCGAGATATTATTGACACTTGACGAAAACCACAGTTTGTTAGTTCAATCTGGTAAACCTGTTGGTATTGTCCGAACGCATCCCGAAGCACCACGTGTTTTGATTGCGAACAGTAATTTGGTTCCCGAATGGGCGAATTGGGATCATTTTAACGAGTTAAAAGAACGTGGCTTAATGATGTACGGACAAATGACGGCCGGTTCATGGATTTATATCGGAACGCAAGGAATTTTACAGGGAACCTACGAGACATTTGTTGCTTGCGGAGAAAAACACTTTGGTGGAGATTTACGTGGCAAACTATTAGTTACGGGCGGAATTGGAGGAATGGGCGGAGCTCAACCCTTGGCTGCAACAATGGCTGGAGCTACTTTTTTGGGAGTTGATGTAGATCCTACCCGCATCCAAAAAAGAATCAAAACTCGATATATCGATAAAATGACTCATTCTTACGAGGAGGCAATCCGTTGGGTGATGGAAGCCAAAGCTAAGAAAGAAAATCTCTCAGTAGGTTTGGTGGGTGATATTGGAAATGTATTAGAGCGTTTAATTGAAGACGGGATTACGCCTGATATCCTAACAGATCAAACCTCAGCGCACGACCCACTAAACGGTTATGTGCCACATGGAATTAGCCTTGAAAAAGCACTCGAACTTCGGAAATCAAATCCCAAAGAATACGAGAAGCGATCCATAGCGAGTATGGCACGGCATGTAAGGCACATGCTTACACTGAAAAATAGAGGAGCTATAACTTTCGATTACGGAAATAATCTAAGAGCTTATGCACAGCAAGGTGGCGTAGAAAATGCTTTCGATTTTCCTGGTTTTGTTCCAGCCTATATCCGTCCTCTTTTTTGCGAAGGCAAAGGGCCGTTCCGGTGGGCGGCACTATCTGGAGATCCCAAAGACATTTACGCTACCGACCAAGCTTTAAAAGAAGCCTTTCCAGAAAATAAAAACCTGATTAATTGGTTAAATCAAGCTCAAGAGAAAGTAGCTTTTCAAGGATTACCATGTAGAATTTGTTGGCTGGGAATGGGAGAGCGAGAAAAGGCAGGATTGATATTCAACGACTTGGTTAGGACTGGAAAAGTGAGCGCACCCATCGTGATTGGGCGTGATCATTTAGATTGTGGCTCGGTTGCTTCCCCAAATAGAGAAACCGAAGCAATGAAAGATGGAACCGATGCAGTAAGCGATTGGCCATTACTTAACTTAATGAGTAATGCTTCAGGTGGTGCAACATGGATTAGTTTTCATCACGGTGGCGGTGTTGGTATGGGATTTAGTCAACACGCAGGCATGGTTGTACTTGCCGATGGAACCGATAGAGCAGAAGAATGTTTGAAACGAGTTTTATACAATGATCCAGCAATGGGCGTTTTTAGACATCATGATGCTGGATATGACGAAGCAACTTCAGTTGGTGAACAGCATAATCTTTTAATCTAAAAGCGAAGGTAAATATGGAACAAGCAATACTTTACGGTCCGTTTAAAGAATTAGTAACCATGCACGCACTTCCTTTACATGGGGCATTAAAAGACGAGGAATTGCCAGTCATTAAAAATGGCGGAATTGTTGTAGAAGGAAGCGAAATTGTAGCAATTGGCGATTACGAAGTTCTTTTAGAAACATATAAAGCAGCTAGTTGTTTATTGAATGAAGAAGAGAACTTAGTGGCAGTTCCTGCGTTTGTAGATTGCCACACTCATATTTGTTGGGCAGGTGATAGAACCAACGATTATGCACTTCGAGTTTCTGGTAAATCATATTTAGAGATAGCAAAAGCTGGCGGTGGAATTATGGACACCGTTATTGAAACTCGAAAAGCTACACAAAGTGAGTTGGTTGAGATAATCTTAAATCATGCTGATACATTACTTGATCAAGGGATTGCAACAGTAGAAGTGAAATCAGGTTATGGGCTCGAAATTGAATCGGAATTGAAAATGCTTAGAGCTATCAAGGAGGCAAACGAACATACTTTGGTAGATTTAATTCCAACATTTCTTGGTGCTCACATCAAACCAAAAGATTATGACGGAAGCCATGAGGAATACTTGACAATGCTGTTAGAGGAAGTCGTTCCTGTCATTGAAAATGAAAAGCTCTGTACTCGTGCCGATATTTTTGTGGAAGAGGGCGCTTTTGATGTAGAACTTGCCAGAAATTATGCTAAGAAAATGCAAGAACGAGGCTTCGATATCACCATGCATGTAGATCAGTTTAACGCTGGTGGCGCAAAAATGGCGATTGAAGTGGGAAGTGTTTCAGCCGATCACTTAGAATGCACGGATAGTGAAACGGTAAAACTATTCATGAACTCTGGAACCGTAGCAGTGGCTTTGCCCGGCGCATCTTTGGGTTTGGGAATGCAATTTACACCATGTAGAGAATTATTAGATAATGACGCATGCGTTGCTATTGCTACTGATTGGAATCCGGGTTCCGCACCAATGGGAGATTTGATAACGCAAGCGGCTTTGCTAGGGGCAAGTGAAAAGCTATCGATTAGCGAAACCTTGGCGGCAATAACTTACCGTGCAGCACAAGCTTTAAGAATTGATGCGGGTGTAATTCATGAAGGCGCAAAGGCGAAGTTTACAGCATTCTCGACCAACGATTATCGTTCAATATTCTATCACCAAGGCAAGTTGAAACCAAAATTTACGGTTATTGGCGATGAGTGTATCGAACATTAATCCAGAATTTTATAAAGCCTCCAAACCTGAGAATTGGACAGGTCGCATAGATTCCGATACAGATTTTGAACAATTTCGATATCATCAAGTAGTGAAATGCGATTCGATGTTTAATCTAAGTAGCGTGACTGATGTTGCGCTACTAGGCTTTGCATCCGATGAAGGAGTTCGAAGAAATAAAGGCAGAATTGGGGCTAGTGAAGGCCCTGAAAGTTTTAGAAAAGCAATTGGTTCGTTATGTTGGCAAGGTGAGGAAGTAGGGTTCCTAGATGTTGGAAATATATTTCCAAAAGATGGGAATTTAGAAGTGGCTCAAAATGAACTAGGAAAAGCTATTCAAGTTCTTCTCAAAAATAAAAAGCGTCCATTTGTTATAGGTGGTGGACACGAAACAGCTTATGGGCATTACCTAGGAATTGCCAATTATTTGAAAGCAACGAACCCGGATGCAAAGCTCGGAATATTAAATATCGATGCACATTTTGATCTGCGTCCGCATAATGGGATTCCTCATTCGGGCTCTCCTTTCCTACAAGCCCACGAACACGCCCAAAAGAACAATCTTGATTTGAGTTATTTTGTATATGGAATTAATCCCCAGAACAATACAAAAGCATTGTTCAAAACTGCAGAAGAATTGGGAGTTGAATTTTGCACCACTCAAGATGTGTGGGGTTCAAATTCAGATACACTAGCAAAAGTTCAGAGTTTCATCGGAAGTAGAACCCATATTTACCTGACGACATGTTTGGATGTTTTTAAAGCTGAAGTCGCGCCAGGAGTAAGTGCTCCAGCTTGGCATGGAATTGAATTAAACCATGCATTAAAAGTGCTAGAGTTGGTGAAAAGTTCTGGAAAAATGCTTTCCATGGATGTGTGCGAGTTAAACCCCGAGTATGATTTGAATAACCAAACTTCGAAATTAGCAGGTATGTTATTCGGTGAGTATATCAGGTAAGTGCTTTTCCAAAGTATCTTTGGGAACTTTAAGCTCTGGCACACGAGGGAATGAATCTTTTTTCTTTTTCGATGATCGAAGAGCAACTACATTCCCAATAAGAATCAAAGCAGCACCAGAAAAGCTAGTAACTGACCACTGGTAATCTTCAAATATGGTAGAGATAACTAGAGCAATTACTGGACCTACCAAATTAACATACGCAGCTTTACTTGCACCGATGTTCCCGATTAAGGTCATGTAAGCTCCAAATGCGATGATTGATCCAAAAATGGATAGATAGAGAAGAGAAGCGAGATAGGGTATCCCAACTCCAAAAGAGAGTGTTTTTCCAGATATAATGGCTATAAGGAACATGGCAGTGGCACCATAAGTCATCCCAAAAGCATTTGATTGTATAACAGGAATGCCAGCTTTTTGATTACGTGCAGATGTGATATTCCCTAGCGAAGCAATAAAAGTGGCAGAGATGGCCAACATGATTCCGATGATTTTTCCATCTGAAAAAGAGAAGTTGACCAAGTCTCGTTGAAATACTAAAGCAGTACCCATCAAACCTAAAAAACCGCCTAAAATTACTTTCATCTCGATGGGAGTTTTAAGGAAAATACGTCCGTTTATGATGTTTAAGAATACAAGTAGTGAGAAAATGAGGCCAACCAAGCCACTTGTTAAATGCAACTCCGACATATAAACCATCCAGTAATTAAAACCGAAAATGAGTAAGCCTTGGAGTAACATAAAGCGATGCTCTTTACTTGAAAAGCGAAGATTCAATCCCCAAATTCTACAAATAATAAGCATCAAAAAACCAGCTATACCGAAACGGTAAGCCACAGAAAACATAGGGTCTACATCGCCCACTTGAAATTTGATAACATACCACGTTGAGCCCCAAATGAGAACGGGAGTTAAAAAGAGAAGCAAATTTTTCATGGGTTAAATAATACCGACAGAAACCATGAAATGGAATAGAGGCTTAAATTTTTCTTTAATTCATAACTTTGAAAAATCGCTCTTCTAAATGGGTTAGATTAAGAAGGTTTAGTTTATGGATTTATGATAAGAGTTTGGTATAATTATAAATAAAGATATTTACCTAAATATTATAATTTAGATAGCTGGTTTAAAAAACTAATTGATATTAAAATCAAAAATGCTTTATGAAAGAATCTAATCGAAATTTTGTTGCATCAATTACTCTGTTATTGTGCTTTTTACTAACACTAAATTGTGCACCAATAGAAAGTCTGAATAAGAAAGAAGAGGTAAGCTCAACAACGAACTTAGAAGAAACGAAAAGATTCGACAACTCGATAGATTTGACATCGCATTTGCAAAGATTATCGGGGGTGACTGTTACTGGAAAAGGTGAAAACGCAATAGTACGCATTAGAGGGGGAGTTAATAGTTTCTCGCTTCCAACGGAGCCTCTTTTTGTAGTAAATGGAGCTCCTAAAACAGGAGGTTATGCTTCTATTTACAACACTGTAGATGTTGCATCTATTAAGAGTATCAAGGTTCTAAAAGGTTCTCAAGCGGCAGTATATGGAGCTAGAGGGACTAACGGGGTAATAGTTATTGATACCACATTGTAATTTTGCCCAATCTAAGAAATGAGTTGGTAAAACAACTTGTCCAAAATTACTAACCAACACAATTAACACATCTTGTGGTGTGAGGCATGTATTCCAATCTCCCAAATGGAATATCGTTTCCGCATTTGGAGCATAATCCAAAATTTTTAGAAGAAGAGTTTTCTAAAGCCTTTTCTAATCGCTGTAAAATTTTCTTTTTCTCTCTTAATGAAGCCTCATTAATTGTTTTGTTATTGATGGCATCCATTCGAGAAACTCTTCCTATGGCAGCATCAAGCGGAATTGGCTTAGTGAGTTCTTCGAGCTCCGTTATTTCTTTTCGGATGCTTTCAATATTAGAGTTGATTATCGAAATAAGTTGATCTTTTTCTTTAGGTGTCATAATTAAAGGTCTATATCCTCATCTTAATTTGCAATATGAAGCGGACTCCAGAGTATAACGGGTTTTAGTACAATAAAGCATGACTCTGAAAACGAATCTTTTGAAGATAGAATTCTAAATTTTTGGCTACTCATTATTTCAGTTTGGTACTAGGTTACGCTTTTATAGGTATTAATCTGGAATGAACGTAGAAATTCAGAAATTAAAACAGGCAATATTCATCCCCAGCATCGCCACTAAATATGGTTTGATTATTTTATCTGAGAAATTCTATACTCTTTAACATCAGCGAATCAAACACTATGCTTGCTACCTCTTTCAAAACAGTTTGAATCACCAATTAATCGGATTATAGGATGAACACAGGTTTGAAATACGAAAATATTACCAAGAAAATAATTGGAGCCTCGTTTCAAGTGCACTCATTCTTGGGGAATGGTTTTCAGGAAGTGATATATCAACGGGCACTTGCTCATGAATTCGAGCAAGCAGGGCTAAGTTTCCAACGGGAAATAGAGCAAGATATCTTCTATAAAGAACTGCCGCACCCTATTGGCACTCGCAGAGCAGATTTTGTTGTAGAAGAAAAAGTCTTAGTAGAAATAAAAGCTGTTATTGAATTAGAGGATGTTCACTTAGCTCAAGCTTTAAATTATCTTAAAGCTTATAAACTTGAAGTTGGCATGCTCATTAATTTTGGTTCAAAGAGTCTAACCTTTAAACGGCTAGTATTAACCCAAAATCATCCGTGAAATCCCTTAATCTATAAAATCACCGATTAATTGGATGTAAGGATGAACACGGATTTGATATCTTGAAATTAGCTTTTGAAAAGGAATAAGTAGAATGCTGGTTATAGATTCGCAAAATAAAAGTAACCCATTACACCAGCGGCCATAATTTTAAGTCCTGTTGCGGTCATAAATCCTACAAAAGAGCCAATGGCAGATTTCAAAGCTTTGTCTGTTTTACTGCCACCAATAATTTCGCCAGCAAAAGCACCAATTAGTGGACCAAAAACAAAACCAAGAGGTGGAAAAAATATTCCAACTATAAGTCCAACAACACTTCCCCAAATTCCATAAGCGGTTCCGCCAAACTTCTTTGTTCCCCAAGTTGGTAAAGCATTGTCTAAAAACATAAGTAGAAGAACTATTGCCAACCACACAATCATAAAGGTAGTAGAGAATGGCGATTGTGTTAACTGAAGTACAAGAAGCCCAAAATAGCTAAAAGGTAAACCAGGCATAACAGGTAAAAATGCACCAATTAAGCCAATGATGATGAGTAACGCGCCAAGAATAATCCAGATAATTTCCATAATAAATAATGTGTGTGAACGAAATAGTTCACGCAAAGTATAGCTGAAAGTTTCGCCAGTTGGTATTCAAAGTAGAATCAGAACTAAAGGATATCAGCAGAAGTGCTTTACGTATTGATTCTTGCACTCTTACCCGCGTTTACCTATCATCACCAGTCTTTACGATTTTATGAAATTATAACCCAATACATTTATTTATGGCAAATGGTACAAATGGCGGTGGAGCTACCTTTTTTGGGCATCCACGAGGATTAGCGACTCTGTTTTTTACGGAGATGTTCGAGCGCTTCAGTTATTACGGAATGCGTGCGCTTCTTATCCTATTTATGACAACACCACTTTTAAATGGTGGATTAGAACTCGATGACAAAACAGCGGGTGCAATTTACGGTCTTTACGTGATGGGCGTTTACATTTTAGCACTTCCAGGGGGGTGGTTAGCCGATAGACTGTTTGGCTTAAAGAAATCAGTTTGGTATGGTGGTATTATCATCGCCTTAGGTCATTTTACAATGGCTATTCCTGGATTATTGGAAGTTATTGGAATGAATGAGCCTGGTGTAACTACAGGCGTTGATACTTTCCCCTTTTATATTGGGTTAATCTTAATTGCGATTGGTACCGGTTTATTGAAACCAAATATCAGTGCTATTGTTGGGAATTTGTACAAAGAAAATGAAAGTGCTCGCCGTGATGCTGGGTTTTCCATTTTCTATTCTGGGATTAACATTGGTGCTTTTTTAGCTCCACTTATTACAAGTCCATTAGGCGAACAAGTTAACTGGCATTTAGGTTTTGCTTCAGCCGGATTTTTTATGGTACTCGGTTTAATCCAGTACAAATTTACAGCCCGTCACCTTGATGATGTTGGGAACGCTCCTGTTTTTACTACAGAGGAAGAAATAGCTGGTAAAAATAAGCTGGTAAACGGACTTCGTATTTTTAGTGTAGTTGTTATTGGCTTTTTGTCGTTAGCCTTTCTAGGAGTCATTCCTGTAGATGCTGTATCAATTGCCGATACATCTGGTATACTAATTCTGGCAGTTTCCTTTCTCTTTTTAGGATATGTGATTTTCTTCGGTGGGTTGAATGAAGACGAACGCAAAAAGACCGTAGTAATTGGTATAGTGTTTGTGTTTTCGGCTATTTTCTGGTCAGGATTTGAGCAAGCGGGTTCAACACTAAACTTGTTTGCACAACGCTTTACCGATTTGAATGTACTAGGGTATGAAATGCCTGCAGGTGTACTTCAATCTGTAAATCCATTGTTTATCATTTTCTTTGCTCCAGTATTTGGTGCTATGTGGGTTTGGTTGGCTAAAAAGAACTTAGAACCTTCTAGCCCTGTTAAATTTGCGATGGGTTTGGTTCTGCTAGGTGTAGGATTTTTAGTGATGTTTTTTGCAGCAGGCGTAGCAGCATCAGGTGAGTTAGCAGCACCAACTTGGTTATTGCTAACCTATATGTTCCATACTTTTGGGGAATTGAGTTTAAGCCCAGTTGGCCTAAGCTTAACCACAAAACTTGCTCCTAAAAAATACTATAGCCAAATGATGGGGATGTGGTTTATGTCCGTATCTCTTGGAAACCTAATTGCGGGCCGTGTAGGTGGTGAAATTTCTGGCGAGAGCGCTGAAGCTATTAAGCAAATGCCAGATCAATACCTGACTATTGTTTATATCGCTCTAGGCTCTGGCTTGATATTGTTACTACTAGTTAAGCCAATTAGAAAGTTAATGGGCAACGTTCACTAGAACGAATTTCTTGGATAGCAAAAAAGAAAAGGGCTTCTCTCAGATTAATGGTGGAAGCCCTTTTTTTGATATGTATTAGTGGTTTCTTCATGTAATAATCACAATTCAGATATAAGTTTCTCTAAACTCAATTAAACGGAGAAAAAAATGTCTAGTAAGGATTTTGATAAACATGTATTTGTATTCGGTGCAGGTGAAGCCGAAGGAAACACCACGATGAAAGCTTTGTTGGGCGGTAAAGGAGCAAACTTAGCAGAAATGTCATCAATAGGATTGCCAGTACCTGCTGGTATTACTATTTCTACTGATAGTTGTCACTACTATTCAACAAACAATCATAAATGGCCAAATGGATTAAAAGAGCAAGTTCGAGAAGGGATTGGCTTTATTGAAAAGAATATGGGTGCTGGATTCGGCGATTTCAGAAACCCATTGTTAGTGTCGGTTCGGTCTGGTGCAGCTATTTCAATGCCAGGCATGATGGATACCGTTTTAAACCTAGGACTGAATGATGAAACCGTTTTAGGGCTCGCAAAACACACCGAAAATGAACGATTCGCGTTTGATAGTTACAGGCGTTTTATTGATATGTTTGGCGATGTTGTGATGGGTATTCCTCATAGCAAATTTGAAGAGGTAATTGAGGCTTTAAAAAAGAAAAAAGGGGCTAAAGAAGATACCGAGCTTACTGCAGATGATTTAAAGGAGTTGGTGAACTCTTACAAAGCTGTTTATAGAAATGCTACAGGTTATATGTTTCCAAGCGACCCATACGAACAACTCCATCTTGCAATAAACGCAGTTTTCAACTCATGGGATAGCGATAGAGCAAAAAAATATCGACAAATAAACCATATCACAGGTTTGCTAGGTACTGCCGTAAATATCCAAGCAATGGTTTATGGAAATATGGGGGATGATTGCGCCACTGGAGTATGTTTTTCGAGAAATCCATCCAACGGAGAAAACGAGTTGTACGGAGAGTTTCTAATTAATGCACAAGGTGAAGACGTTGTTGCAGGGATTAGAACTCCAAAACCAATTTCTGAGCTTAAGAAAGAAATGCCAGAAGCTTTCGACTTACTTTATAAGCATGTACAAAAATTGGAAAGACATTATGGTAATATGCAGGATATCGAGTTCACCATTCAGAAGGGAACTCTGTTTATCCTCCAAACAAGAAATGGGAAAAGAACTGGGAAAGCTGCTTTAAAAATTGCTGTTGATATGGTTAGAGAAAACCTAATTAACCGTAGACAAGCAGTAAAATCATTGGTTGAGCCTCCACATCTCGATCAGCTTCTCCACCCACAAATTGACACAGATAAAGTTGATGCTAGCTTACTTTTAGGAGTTGGGCTTCCAGCGTCGCCAGGAGCTGCTGTAGGGCAAGTTGTATTGAGTTCCGAAATGGCAGAAACGTTAGCCGCCGAAGGTAAGCCTGTGGTATTGGTTCGCATCGAAACTTCTCCAGAAGATGTTGGAGGAATGTCGGCCTCGCAAGGGATTTTAACTTCTCGAGGTGGTATGACAAGTCATGCTGCTGTTGTAGCCAGAGGATGGGGAAAACCATGCGTTGCTGGTTGTAATGATATAATAATTGATTATTCGAACAAATCTTTTACTAACGGAAATGTGACTGTTAAAGAAGGCGATTGGATATCAATTGATGGTACAAGTGGTAAGGTATTTGTTGGTAAAAATGAAGTTGTAAAACCAACAATGGACGAAAACTTCTCTACTTTTATGAAGTGGGTAGATAGCTATAGAGATATGCAAGTTCGCACAAATGCTGACACTCCTGAAGATGCAAAAAGAGCTCGTGAGTTTGGTGCTGAGGGCATCGGGCTTTGCAGAACAGAGCATATGTTTTTTGGGGAAGAGCGAATAAAAGCTATCCGAAAAATGATTATCTCAGAAACAGAGGATGCAAGAAGAGATGCGTTGATGGAATTATTGCCTTATCAGAAAAATGATTTTAAAGAAATCTTTAAGGCAATGAATGGATTACCTGTTACCGTTCGGCTTCTAGATCCTCCACTTCATGAATTTATACCAAGTGAAAAAGAAGAAATTGCTAAAGTTGCAGAAGATTTAGGTATCCCTGTTGAAAAATTCACGCAAATAGCACGTTCACTCAGAGAGTTCAACCCTATGTTAGGTCATAGAGGTTGCCGTTTAGGTATTACCTATCCTGAAATTACTGAGATGCAGACTCGAGCTATCATTGAAGCTGCAATTGAACTTCAAAAAGAAAACATTGATGTAGTTCCTGAGATTATGGTGCCTTTAATTGGAACTCAGCAAGAGTTTGTAAGTCAAAAAATGACTATTGATAAAACAGCTGAAAAAGTATTTGAGGAAACAGGAATAAGAATTAAATACTTAGTCGGCACTATGATTGAAATTCCTAGAGCGGCACTGGTAGCTTCAGACATAGCTAAACATGCAGCGTTCTTCAGCTTTGGAACCAATGACCTCACCCAAATGACTTTCGGTTATAGTAGAGATGATGCTGGGAAGTTCTTGGCTGAATATCTAAGACAAGGAATACTTGCAGATGATCCATTCCAAGTACTAGATCAGGAAGGTGTTGGGCAGTTAATCGAAAGAGCAACTACACAAGGTCGAATTCAACATCCAGGGTTAAAAGTTGGTATTTGTGGAGAACACGGCGGCGAGCCAAGTTCTGTAGCATTCTGTTACAAACAGGGTTTAAACTATGTGTCATGTTCGCCATTTAGAGTACCTGTAGCTCGTTTAGCAGCTGCACAGGCTTCACTAAATAGTCATTGATTAATCAATAATAAAAAAGGCTCCTCTCGATTAGAAAGGAGCCTTTTTTTATTTCAAAAGTGTGATAGGTTGTGTTTTGTGGAAGTTAGGTGCTATCATTTTGACAAAATAAATACCGCTACCAAGAGCGCTTGCATCAAAACGAACGATGTGGTCACCTGAACTTTGATTACCATCAACAAGTGTTGCTATGTGTCTGCCCAGCACATCATAAACACTAATTGTAACGTGGCTAGCACTTGCTAATGAATATGCAATGTTAGTAGATGGGTTAAATGGATTAGGATAAGCAGGGCGAAGTTCAAAGCCTGAAATTTCATTAACAAATTCAGAGCTTGTACTAACGCCATTCCATTCAAAATCTACCTTATATTGGTTTTGAAATCCCTCGCCATCATTATACTGAGCTATGACTACATCATATAAACCTAAATTATTATAAGAGTAGATTTCTTTTGAGTATTGAAACCATTCAAAGTTTGATTCCTCCTCGTCTATAATACTGTAAATAGCAGAGTCTGGGTTTATTTTTTCGTTATAGTAATATTGAATGCTTGAGTAGGGAGCCCATTCATCATCAATCCAAACATTATGATTTATATATTTGAATTCAGGAAGTTGGTTTGGTGTAAAGTAATCGGTGGTTCTTTGTTCTTCTTCATTTACCCACTTTTCACCATCCCACACTTGAAGTAAGTTATCAGGACTTTGAGCGGTTAATAAAAACAAAGAAGTTTCGTAATAAACGTTTAGATAGAAGGATTGTTCATAAAGCTCATTGAAAGAAAGGTTTGGGAACACCTGTTTTTCATCATTCACCCAATTTTCACCATCCCATGTTTGATTGGTAATAATAAGTGAGTCGTTGGATTCGGCGAGTACAAACCTTTCAGATTGCACCCATTCATCCTCTTCCCAAAAATATACTATTCCCTCAGTAATTTTATTATTTACAACGGTGTATATGTCTTTGTAATCATTGTGCCAAGCATCTTCATCCCAATATTCGAATACCGTTTCCTGTATTATTGCAGGATTGGTATTTGGAGCGTAGGAATAGCTATATCTTTCATAAGGGACTAATTCATTGGTTAAAAAATCAGCTTCTTCGTATAACTCGGTAATAAGCAAACCGTTTGAATAGGTATTAGTGGTTTTGTTGGTAATGAACCAAGATTCTCCACTCCAAGAACTATTTATTATACTAGCAACTTGCCCATCCGTATATACAAAGTCTATTTTACCAAAAAGGAACCAATCACCCTCAGTGTAGATAGAGTTACTCAACTTGGTAAGTAAATCGTCTGTGCGTTTTTGCTTTGTATGAAAGTTCAGAAACATTGCTTTTTTAGTTCTTTCAATAAACTTCGTTATGGAGTTTTTAGAACTATCTTCATCCAATTTCTTTTGGGCTAGAACATTAGTAGTACTCAAAAGAAGACATGCAATAAACAAGGTGTATAATTGTCTCATAGTACGTGAATTAATTTAGAGTTATTTCGAAAACAGCCGATGAAGAGGAGGAGTTTAGAAAACGGCGAGTTTTCAAGAGGCTTGCCTCATCAGCATAGTAGCTTTTTTTCAGAAATAAGTAAATAGTTTCAAGTAACTAATTTATAGGTGTTTATTTACTTAGAATCTTTTTGCAATACCAATAGTTAAATATAGATTTTCGGCACTATCGTAAATTAGGCCCGCATCTAACTGAAAAGAAGAATCCAACAAATAAGTTGCTCCAAATTCTATCAAATCGCTCGAGTAGTTCTCGTCAAAAGTAACAGCATAGCCAAAATAGGTAGGCGTTTCATCAATCCAGTTCTTAAGTATAACTGGCCAACATCAAAAATGTCGTCAGTAATAGCGCCGACTGCTTCAAGGAAAAGTGTTTTAGTAGGAACAGTATACGTTCCATAGCCAGCACCAAGTCTATCTGCAGAAATTGTTTCTTGGGCAAAAAGGGTGGGTGAAGAAGCACAAAAAAAATAATAGAAATAGAGTGAGTAGTCGATTATTCATAGTAAATGATTAAGCTTATATTTGTACAAATCAATGAGACAAAGAAGATGACCTCAATCATACAAAATTCCTTAATCGCCGCAATCGCTACACCCATCGGAGAAGGCGGTATTGCCGTAATTCGAGTTTCGGGTAAAGATGCCATTGCAACCGTAAATAAAGCATTTAAGGGCAAAGATTTATCAGCTCAAAATTCGCACACTGTACATTTTGGCAAGATTATAGACAAGGCGGGGATGCCCGTTGATGAAGTTCTAGTAACACTTTTTCATTCTCCAAAATCGTATACCGGGGAAGAAACGGTAGAAATTGCGTGTCATGGTGGGGTTTTGGTCACACAAAAAGTATTAGAAACGGTTTTAGCGCTAGGAATTAAATCTGCGGAAGCTGGCGAATTCACACAACGTGCATTTTTGAATGGGAAATTAGGACTTGATCAAGCAGAAGCGGTGGCGGATCTCATCCACGCAAAAAGTATCAAAGCGGTAGATGCGGCTCATCAACAGTTAGAAGGAAAGTTAGGCGAGCACATAAAGCAATTTCGACAGCAGATTATTGACGCCACGGCAATGATAGAGTTGGAACTCGATTTTATTGAAGAAGACGTTGAATTTGCCAACAAAGCTCAGCTTCAGAAACTACTAGAAGATGTAGATACGGAACTCTCAGACTTGTTGGAAACCTACGAAACAGGTCGCCTAGTAAAAGATGGTGTTAAAACGGTATTGATTGGAAGGCCGAATGCGGGGAAGTCAACGTTGCTAAATACGTTGGTTGGAACCGACCGAGCTATCGTAACCGAAATTGCAGGAACCACGCGCGATACGATTGATGTAGATTGGAACTACGACGGACTTCTGTTTAAACTGATTGATACCGCTGGCCTTCGTGAAACGGAAGATATTGTAGAGGCGGAAGGAGTAAAACGATCTCAAAAAGCTTTTGAACAAGCCGATTTAGTGGTTTATCTGAAAGATTTATCGCATTCTTTTACGGATGAAGAACGATCTGAAATTGCTGTTTTTCAACAAAGAGCGGGCGAAACTCCATTTATTTTGATTGGAACCAAAGCCGATGTGGAAGCAAAAGAAGAATGGCGGACGGAATTTGATTTAAAGATTTCCGCTTCGGCTGGCGAAAAAATCGGGGAGTTAAAGAAGTTACTTCGCGACCGTGCGCTGGAAAATAAACATTACGATGCCTCAAGTTTGTTGGTAACTTCAACTCGCCATCGCGATGGACTTCAAAAAGCGCAAGAACACGTGCAGGCTGCGCTAAACGGATTGGCAATGAATATGACGGGGGATTTCCTATCTATTGATTTACGAGCCGCTCTGAACGAGCTTGGTGCCATCACGGGTGAAATCACCAACGAGCACATCCTCGACTCAATCTTTTCGCGGTTTTGTATTGGGAAGTGAGGTTAGTCCTATAGAATTCAGATAACTTGTTGACGGTTTGAAATTATTTCATCTTCTCTCACTAATTCTTTTAAGAACTCGTTCAAATTCATGCATGAATTCATTTAAGTTCTTGCAAGAACTTTTCCCAATTGTTGTATGAATTTGATTCAGTTCTAGTAAGAGTTTGGGAAAACACTTGTGCAGTCTTTAGAACAAGCCTAAACGATTGGTGAAAGACGACAGGACTATTGGATAAAGATTCTTCAGAAGTATCTTCATGATGATGGTAAGCGTTGTTTAATTGTATTAAAACTGTCAATAAATCATCTAACATCTACACGAATAACCATTCTCCAACCAGCTCCCTCACCCAGATTTCCCGCATAAAGGAAATTAGTAATTCTCTATTGGTCTCATAGAAAAGTTCGTTACAGTGATTTAATCAGCATCTACTTACTAAAAAACCGCTTCCATCCTGATGTGTTAATTTGATGTAAAATTTTTAGTTCGGTATTTACCGAACTTGAGAAAGCTCTATCTTTAGCCTCAATATTTAAACCAAACATATCATGGGAAACGAGGAAAAAGAAAAGAAAGAACTGGTTGAACAGTTCGGCATTCATTTTAACAGGTATCATAACCTGCCGCCTCTTACTGCGCGTATAATGGGGATTTTGATTGTGAACTGTAGTAAAGAAGGTCTCACATTTCAAGAACTTGTAACTCGAACCGATGCTAGCAAGAGTTCGGTATCTACAAGTGTAAATCATCTATTAGAGCTTGGTAAGGTCATGTATTACAATCTCCCAGATGATCGCAAAAAGTATTTCAGACCAAAAAGATTGGTAGATAGAATGGATAGCCATTTACGAGTTATAAACTCAGAAGTGGAATTGATTGAGAGGATGCGAGCCTTCACCCTAAAATATCAAGATCCAAAAAACTCCGAAGAATTTTCGGGAGTTGTAGACACTTATTTGAAGTACACCACAAAAATTAAAAAAACTCTTGAGGAAGCTTCTAAAGAGCTGACAAAAAAAGAGCAAAAACTTATATAATTAAAATTAATAGAATGAACAAAAAGCCAATTTGGATAATTTTTATTGCCTTAATAGCACTTGCTAGCTGCGGAAAAGAACCCGCGCAAATGCAACGACCTAGCGGTCCAGTTCCTTTTAAAGTTACTGCGGTAAGTAAACAGAATGTGACAACACTTCAAGAGTTTATTGCAAACCTAGAAGGACAGCAAAATGTTGAAATCCGACCTAAGGTGAGTGGTTTTATACAAAAGATATACATTGATGAGGGAACCCAAGTAAAAAAGGGAGATCTACTTTTTAAGCTTGAAACACAAACTTTAAGCCAAGATGCTGAAGCAGCAAAAGCTAGAGTGGATGTTGCTGAGCTTGAAGTAAATAGGTTAATGCCTCTTGTTGAAAAGAACATTGTAAGTAAAGTTCAACTAGAAACGGCTAAAGCTAATCTAGCCCAAGCAAAAAGTAGTTATAGCAGTATTAAAGCAAATATTGACTACGCTAAAATTACAAGCCCAGTTGATGGTATTGTTGGAAGTTTACCCTACCGCGAAGGTAGTTTGGTGAGTGCAAGTAATGCCGAGCCTTTAACTGTGATTTCCGATATTAGAAATGTGAGAGCTTACTTTTCTATGAACGAAAAGCAATTGCTTAGCTTCAACAAAGCTTCGGGCAAATCAAGTTTAAAAGAGAGAATCGCAACATTTCCTGAGGTGTCGTTAAAGTTGGTAGATAACACCATGTACGGCCACAAAGGTAAAGTTGAGACCATTAATGGTCTTATAAATGAAAGAACTGGAACCGTTCAGTTTAGAGCTCTTTTCCCAAATCCTGATTATCTGCTTCGCAGTGGTGGAAGTGGAACTATTCAAATTCCTACTGAAGAAAATGATGTAATGCTAATTCCTCAAATAGCAGTTTTTGAAATTCAAGGGAAGAAATTAGTGTACGTACTTAAAGAAGATAACACAGTTGAAAGCCGAGTTATTCATACAAAAGGCACTAAGTCTCTAGATTATATAGTTACTGATGGGTTAGAAGAAGGCGAGAAAATCGTTATTGAAGGTGTTTCGAAATTAAGCGAGGGACAAGAAATAATTCCACAAGAACAAACACCAGCCAGCTCTACTCTTAGCGCTGTTAAGTAAATCCAAGTCAAAAAATATATAACCTATGTTTAAGATATTCATTGATAGACCCGTTCTATCAACCGTGATTTCTATACTAATCACCATTTTGGGTGTACTTGGATTATCCTCGTTGCCTGTAGAACAGTATCCCGATATCGCTCCTCCTACCGTTCAGGTAACAGCGAATTATACCGGTGCAAATGCTGAAACCGTACTAAACAGTGTGGTTGTACCTCTTGAAGAGGAAATTAATGGTGTTGAGGGTATGTCTTACATCACTTCAACAGCAAGTAATGATGGTAGAGCTACCATTAGCGTTTATTTTGAACTTGGCGTAGATCCTGATATTGCAGCTGTAAACGTTCAAAACCGAGTTGCAAAAGCTAATAACAGGCTTCCTGCAGCTGTGGTTGCAACAGGTGTTACGACTGTAAAAAGTCAGACTAGTGCATTGATGTTTGTGTCTTTGTTTTCTGAAAATCCAGAATACGATGACATTTTTGTTCAGAATTATGCAAGTATCAACCTTGTTCCAAAATTACAACGTGTGAAAGGTGTTGGGCAAGTTGGTGTGTTGGGTTCAAAAGAATACTCGATGCGTGTTTGGATTGATCCTGATAAAATGGCGGCTTATGATGTTGTTCCTGCGGATGTGCAAGCAGCTCTTAGAGAACAAAACTTAGAAGCAGCAATTGGTAAGTTTGGCGAGAATGCGCAAGGCGTGTATGAGTACGTAATAAAGTACAAAGGTCGCTTAGCTGAAATCGAAGAGTATGAAAACATCATTGTAAAGTCGGACGGAAATGGAAATTTCTTAAGGCTGAAAGATGTAGCTACTATAGAGTTGGGTGGACTTAGTTATGGCTCAAATAACTTCGGAAATGGTAATCCTGGTGTGGCAATGGCTGTTTATCAAGCGGCAGGTTCTAATGCCCAAACCATTGTAGAAGAAGTAATGCAAATTCTTGAGGATAGTCGTCCTGATTTTCCAAAAGGTTTAGATTATGTGATTCCTTTCAACACAAAAACCTTCTTAGATGCATCCATCGAAAAAGTAATAAGTACTTTGTTTGAAGCATTTATACTGGTGTTTATTGTAGTATTTGTGTTCTTACAGGATTTTAGATCAACCTTAATTCCTCTTATCGCTGTTCCTGTAGCTATAATTGGCACGTTTTTCTTTCTTGAGCTTTTTGGTTACACCATAAACATGCTAACACTATTTGCTATGGTGCTCGCCATTGGTATTGTAGTGGATGATGCTATTGTGGTTGTGGAGGCAGTTCATGCTAAACTTCAACATGGAGTAAAATCAGCAAAAGAAGCCACGTATTCAGCAATGAGTGAGATTACCGGCGCCATTATTTCAATCACGTTGGTGATGTCTGCGGTGTTTGTTCCTGTTACATTTATTCAAGGTTCATCTGGAGTTTTCTATCAGCAGTTTGCGATTACCTTGGCAATTGCCATTCTAATTTCAGCAGTAAATGCGTTAACATTAAGTCCGGCATTATGTGCTCTTTTACTAAAGCCACATAATGAATCTCACACAGAGAAGAAAAACCTCAAAGAGCGTTTGTATACTGCTTTTAATGTGAGTTTCGATGCTTTTTCTAGAAAGTATACCAACATTGTTTACTTCTTGTTAAACCGTAAATGGATTGCTGTCGGTGGACTTGCATTATCAATTGTTGTAGCTATTATTTTATTCCAAACTACTTCAACTGGGTTTATTCCTGCTGAGGATAGAGGAATCATAATGGGTGATATTACTTTGCCTCCTGGTTCAACAATGGAGCAAACTCAAAAAGTTGTGGATGAGTTTGATGAAATTGTGAACTCAATGGACCTCGTTGAAATGCGTATGAACATTGTTGGTTTTAGTATTCTAAATAGAATTAACGGTGGTTCTTATGCATTTGCTGTAATTAAGCTAAAAGATTGGAGTGAGAGAACCGAGGATGACGAAACTGTTCAAGCGGTAGTTCAAGAGTTATTTAAGAGAACAGCGAGCATAAAGGAAGCTAAATTTTTATTCTTTATGCCTCCTAGTGTTCGTGGTTTCGGTAATACCGATGGTTTTGAATTCAAACTTCAAGATAAAGGCGATAATAACTGGCAAGATATCAACAAGGTATCGGGTTCATTTCTACAAGCACTTAATGCTCGCCCAGAAGTTCAGTACGCCATTACCAACTTCAATCCGAATTTCCCACAGTATCAGCTTGATGTGAACTTGGAGAAATTGAAAGATGCTGGCCTAAGTTTAAGTAGTGTGTTCAATACATTACAAGGTTATTATGGTGGATTGTACACTACTGATTTCAATAGATTTGGTAAGCAATACCGTGTGATGATTCAGGCAAAACCTGAAGATAGAGACACTCCTGAAACACTCGACAAAATCTTTGCTCGAAATGACAAAGGTGAAATGGTAAGCATTAGCCAATTTGTGAGTATAGAGCGAATTTATGGTCCTGAGTATGTTTCTCGATACAATCTCCTTAAATCTATCGATATCACAGGAAAGGCAAATCCTGGTTATAGTACAGGGGATGCAATTGCAGCCGTTCGAGAAGTTGCCGCAGAACATTTGCCAAATAGTTATGGCTTTGAGTTCTCTGGATTAACTCGTGAGGAAATTAGATCAGGTGGGCAGGCAACAGGAATTTTCCTATTGAGCCTAATCTTTGTGTATTTCTTACTTGCCGCTCAGTACGAAAGCTATATTCTGCCTCTGTCAATTATTCTTTCTATCCCGATTGGTGTTGCAGGAGCTATCGCTTTTATAAACATAGCAGGGTTAGAGAATAACATCTATTTCCAAGTAGCACTGATAATGCTTATTGGTTTGCTGGCTAAAAACGCCATCCTTGTGGTGGAATTTGCACTCCAAAGGCGTAAACAAGGCATGTCGCTTATGCGAGCCGCTGAAGAAGGAGCAAGAGCTCGTCTTCGCCCAATTCTGATGACATCGTTTGCCTTTATACTAGGTCTCTTTCCTCTTGCCTTTGCAAATGGGGTTGGTGCTGTAGGTAACCGTTCGATTGGTATGGGTGCCGTTGGTGGTATGTTTGTGGGCACAATGTTAGGGTTATTAGTAATCCCTGTGCTGTTTGTGATTTTTCAAAATCTTCAAGAAAAGATTAGTGGAAAGCCGTTTTCGGAAGAAACTGAATCTTGATAAAATTTTATTCCTAGATGTACATGAAAAAAGTAAGTAAATATAAATTGTTAGTTTTGGTTGCCGCTGCATTTACAATGCAATCGTGTTTGGCAACCAAAAACTATAAAAGTCCTGAAGTAGAGACCGAAAATCTCTACAGGACAGAAGTTGAACTAGATAGCACTACATTAGCGGATGTGCCTTGGCAGGAATTGTTTACAGATTCCTACCTTCAAAGCTATATAGAGCAAGGGTTGGAGAGTAATTATGATTTACAGATTGCAATCCAAAACTTAGAAGCTGCTACTGCCCAAATGAAACAAGGCAAAGCGGAGTACTATCCTGTAATTAATGCCAATGGCTCTTGGGTTCGCCAAGAAACATCAGAAAATGGGACCTATGGTGGCGGTACTATCGAGCAATTTCAGTTAGGTGCCGCAGCCACATGGGAACTAGATATTTGGGGGAAACTGAATAGCTCGAAAAAAGCTGCAATGGCAAGTTATCTGCAAAGCGCAGCTGCAAGACAAGCTGTTCAAACTCAGATAATTTCGGCAATCTCATCCACCTACTACCAGCTCTTAGCATTAGACGCACAAGTTTTGGTAGCAGAAGAGAATCTCAAAAACAGAATTCTTGGTGTTGAAGTAATCAAATCCTTAAAAGAATCTGGCGATGTTAACGAGATGGCTGTTAAACAAACAGAAGCTCAGAAACTTGGTACGCAGATTATTCTTGAAGATTTAAAGTACAATGTGAAAGTTCTAGAGAATACATTGAGCATCCTTATTGGAAAAGCTCCTGCTACTTTAGAAAGAGGTACTTTTGACGAACAAGAAATTGCAGTAGATATCAAACCAGGTTTGCCAGCTCTGTTATTGAGCAAACGCCCTGATGTTGTAAGTGCAGAAATGAACTTTAGACGTACTTTTGAGCTAACAAATGTTGCGAGAAGTAAGTTTTATCCATCTATTAAGCTTAGCGCTGAAGGTGGGCTTCAAAGTCTGGATTTCTCTAACTTATTTAGTGATAAGTCACTTTTCGGGAATTTAAGCGCAGGATTAACCCAGCCTATTTTCAACCGAAGGGCGATTAAAACAGAGTATGAAGTTTCTCAAGCCAATCAGCAAAAAGCGTATTTACAATATCAAAAAGCTTTGTTAACTGCTGGTAAAGAGGTTTCTGATGCACTAGCTGATTACGAGAACGAGTCTAATAAACTAGCGGTTAGAACCGAACAGTTAAACGCCTTGAAAGTAGCCTCAGAGTATTCAGAGCAATTGCTTGAATATGGTAGAGTGAATTACTTGGAAGTGTTAACGGTAAAAGACAATGTGTTAAACTCAGAACTACAATTGATTAGTAATAAGTTTAATCAACTGAATGCTGTAATTACTTTATATCGATCTCTTGGTGGCGGTGTTTAGCTAGCCTAAACAATCAATTACCAATCAAATCTTAAAAGCTCTGTTATAACAACAGGGCTTTTTTTATGGGCACTAACTAAAGGTTGATTAGTCGTTTTTAGCAATAACCCAAACAGCATGGATGATGCCAGGAATAAAGCCAAGTAAGGTTAGCAAGATGTTAATCTAAAATGCGGGTTTAATACCAACAGTAAAAAATACACCAAGAGGTGGGAGGATGATGGCGAAGACAATTCTAAGAATACTCATGAGGTTGTGTTTTGTGAGCTATTGCAACGAAGTATCATAATAGTAGATACGCTAGAGTTTGCCAAATAATCTAATCTTCCATCCAAAAAAAAGCCACACTCATTGAGTATGGCTTAGAAAATTCAATAAAGCGGAAGGTATTAGTTTTCGCCTTCAGACTGAGTGCCTTCTGAACCAGAAGCATCGTCATTAGCAGGTGGTAAGACCGGAACTGCTGAGTTAGTTTGTGCGGGAGCGCTAATATCGGGAGCACCAGCGCCATCCTGTAAAACACTTCTGCTTACAGTACCTCTATCAATTGCAAAGTTAGCAAGTATACAAAGTACTAGAAATGAACCACCAAAAATGCTAGTGGCTTTAGAAAGCAAATCGGCTGTGCGTCGAGCACCCAACCCTGAATTACCGCCTAGAGAGCCGCCACCGCCGCCCATTCCAGAAAGGCCTTCGCCCTGTCCATTTTGTAATAGTACTACAAGAATAAGTAGAGCACAGATTATTGTAATTACGCCGATGATTATGTTATAAAGCATTTTAAATTTCTTAAATTATTCCAGAAGAGTGTAAAGATATTCAAATTTAGATACTATCCCAAGCAAAAGCTTTTTAAGTAACGCACTAAAAGTGAAATTATGCAAGATTTTGGAAGAAACATAGTAGAATGTCTGCAAAACTCCCCAAATCTCTTATTTAAATTCCAATCTAGATAAGAGTATATGTAAGCAAGTACATTTTATCACTAATTGAAATCTTGAGAATTGTAATTATGCTTGTATCATTTAACCCGCTTAACAGAAGAGTTTAAAAATAAAGTGTTTTTTGAGTATGTTCTTTGTTAAGAATCGCACTCAGCTTTTTCCCACCTACTTGTGTGTGTATAATGTTATTCTGGAGATCAAAAAGTTCAAGAAAAACGGTTGAAGTGACTTCTAATTTGTGTGGAGCTTCAATAGTCTGAGATTCAAAATAGCACCAAATGGCTTCGAGTTCAGTTTCTTTACCAACAAAATTTAGGGTTAATGATTTCCCATCGGTTTTTAAGTTGAAGTTATAGTTAATGTATTCTGTTATTAACGAGTCAGCTTCTGAATGTTCATTTGGTTTACCTAAAAAATATTCTTTTTGAGATTTAGCCTGTATTGCTTGCTCTAAGTCTGTAGTAAAAACTTTAATAGCAACCTGAATAGTTTTGGTATCTCTATTATGGGATACTTCGAAAATGCTAACATAATATGGGTGTATGTAGGCTGAGAAGACAATAATTATAGAAATAAATAAATGCATTGTTCTTGAATAAGTGAAACTAGTGAGGTATTGCGTTGAGGAGTAAACCTTATAAGATTCTTATTATCATAACCAATCTTTAATGCTTCGGTAACATTAATTCGTGATTATGAGTGATGCATATATGATACGCTCTATGCATTTTTGGAACTGTTATTTTTAAGTAAACAAATTACTTCATTGAACGAATTAAGCACCTATTTACAACTAGGATTTGAGCATATATCAGATTTAAATGCATACGATCATATCGTTTTTATTATAGCTTTAACGGCAATTTATCGAATAAAAGATATAAAGATCATCTTCTGGCTAGTATCAGCCTTCACAGTTGGGCATTCTTTGAGTTTGGCGTTGGCTACTCTGCAAGTGATTGTAATCCCATCTGCTATCATAGAATTCTTGATTCCTGTTACAATTCTTAGCACAGCTATCTATAATGTTCTTTTAGAAGGTAGAAAAGAGAGATTTTTTAATGGTTCCAATAGGATTAATTATGGTATAGCCATTCTATTTGGTTTAATCCATGGTTTGGGTTTTTCAAATTATCTCCAAATGTTGCTTGGTTCCGAAGCAAATATCTTGCTTCCTCTTTTGTCATTTAATTTTGGGCTGGAGCTCGGGCAATTACTAATCGTAGCATTAATACTAGGTGCAATGTTTATTGCAGAACGTATATTAAAAATGAAACAAAACGAGTGGGTATTGTTTCTAAGCGGAGCAGCAGCGGGTATATCTTTAATACTAATGCAGCAAACTAAGTTCTGGTAATATTTAAGTGATTCTACTCTTCTTCTCGAAGTTTGGGGATAGGTTGGATGAGTTCTTTAGAATTTTGAGAGGGGTCGTTTACTAAATCTGGCACCCGATATACAGCCAAGTCTGGAATTAGAGCGGTGTCTTTGAATTTTGTGTTGATGATGTTTTTAATATCTCCATTTAGCCAGCTATTGAAATCTGTTGGTTCCAATACGCAAGGCATCGTTTCTTCAAGTGGTTTTAAGAGAACGTTTGCGGGCATTGTAAGCACTGCAAATTGGATGCTTGAGTTTCCATTTTTGTCAATAATTTCAGTGTAAAAGCCAGCTAACCCAAGTACTGGCAGGGAAAGCCGACGTACGTAGAAAGGAAGAGGGTCGTTCACGGTTTTTTTCCACATGTAAAATCCACTAGCAGGAATGATACATGGATGTGTTTGTACCGAAGCTGCTAACTTTGGGTTATTAAGAACTGTGTCTTTATCGATGGATGAAGTTGTACCTTCTTTTTTATCTGAAATTCCCCAAGTTCCTTTTTTAATAATCCTAGAGCCTGAGTGTAAAACAACGGGCATTAATGATTTAGGAAACACATTAAAGGATGTTGTATACATTGAATCGGAATTAGATTGAACAGAAAAAGTATGTTCAATGATTTCTTTGTCAGCGTTTAACACATATCTTAGCATAGCTATCCGTTTTACTAGTCAGTTTTTATTGTCGATGGATGTATACACAACTCAAATTGTAGCACTCTTAGTATGAATCCTCTTTATAATATAGAAGAAAATAGGTTCCGAGCTGGTATTCGTATCCCTCTTTACTTACTTCTTACGATTTTTTTTGCCTTTCCATCAAATTATGTAGGTCACTTCCCTTTAGAATATATAGCACTCAGCATTGGGTTTTTTATAGCAGTGTATTTAGCGGTTAAAGGTTTAGATAAAAGAGAACTATCTGGCGTGGGACTCGGCTGGGATCGTGAGTGGATTTGGGAATTTGGCATAGGTGTAGCAATGGCATTTGTAGCACAAACAATAATGTTTATTGTGGAATGGCAAAGTGGTTGGTTGGAAATTTCAGGGTTTGGCTGGGAAAGAGTAGGCGAAGAGTTTTGGCTTTTTTCTATAATCTACGTGCTCATTCAAATGCTTTCAGTTGGTTTTTACGAAGAGATTCTATTTCGGGGCTATACAGTTCGGAACTTAGCCGAAGGGTTTTCTATTGGGAAGTTAAGCCCCAAATTCGGATTGCTCATTGCCGTTCTTTTTACATCTTCTCTATTTGGAATTGCCCATGCATGGAATGACAATGCTGATATAATTTCAACCATAAACATCATTCTTGCGGGATTGATGCTAGCTTTGCCTTATGTGCTAACAGGCCGTTTAGCTCTTTCAATAGGAATTCATTTTTCTTGGAATTTTGTAATGGGTGGAGTTTATGGCTTGCCAGTAAGTGGTGTTGCGGTTCGAAGATCTCTAATTCAAGTTCAAGAAATGGGACCAGATACTGTTACGGGAGGAGATTTTGGTCCAGAAGCTGGCCTTACTGGAATTTTTGGGATGTTGTTCATTGTGATGCTTGTGAACCTTTATCAAAAGAAAACAATGGGAAAAGTGAGTATTCATTCCTCTTTTCAGAAAAGATATCTTGATGAGAGAGAAAGTTTTCACGGAAAAGATGAGCTTGCTTAACAACTTTCGTATATTGAAAAAATCTGAGCCACGAGGTTTAGATATCGATCTTTGAAAATTGAACTATAACGCCAAAAGAAGAAGAGGTGTAACATTGTCTTTTGCAGAATTTGGCCTGAGTCCTGAACTAATGAATGGACTGGCCGATACCAGAATAGAAAACCCAACACCTCTCCAACAATTAGTAGTACCTGTAGCATTACAAGGCAAACATTTACTTGTAAAAACTGAAGCTGCAGACGAAGGAGCTTTTTTGATTCCTACACTACAAACACTGACGACCAATGGAGAGGTTTCCGGCACACGAGTTTTAATCTTAACACCATCTATAGAGCGGGCTAAAATAATTGATGAGCTAATTTGGGCTCTGGGCTATCATGCTCAAATCAGTAGCGCTTCTGTTTCCATGAAAGGAGACAAGAAAGAGCAAGAAAATGCCGTTTTAGATGGAGCTCCGGTGATTGTTGCCAATCCCGGACGGTTAATTGACATATTGGAAAAAACCAAAGTTAGCTTCAAAAACCTCGCTACCATAGTGATTGATGAAGCGCATAACATGGAAAATTTTAACCTAGTTAGTAGGGTGAAGTCTATCTTAGAATTGGTAGAAAACACTCCTCAGGTTATGGTTTTTTCTGCGTCAATGAATAAAGCTACTCAAGAGCTTGCTAAAACTGCGCTCGCAAACCCACAGTATATTGGTTTCGAGGAATCAGAAATTGATGCTTCTGTTGAAAAAGAAAAGGAACCAGCAGCTCCACCAGTTGATGAAAAAACTGCACAAGAACGTTTGAAAAAAGTTTCTGTGAAAGTGGTTCTTAATCCTGAAAAGAATCAAGAAAAAGCAGAAGAAGCATCGACTATTGAAGAAACAACAGTAGATACAACGACTAGCTCAGAAGAACTTGAGCAAACACCTGTTGAGGTTGAAGAAAAAGCTGAAGAGAAAATAGAAGAGGAGGCACCGGAAGTAGCAGAAGTTGTGGAGGTTCCTACATCAGAGCCAGAGCAAGCTGAGGAAACAGAAGTTGTTGCTGAAGTTGAAGAGGCTGAAGATGAAAACGTTTCTCCTGAAGAAAAGCTAAAGAAAACCAGTGTTAAAGTGGTGCTAAATCCTAAAAAAGAGGAAGAAAGCACAGACGATAATAAGGCTGAAGAAGTGAAGAAAGAAGCTCCTTCAGAAGAAGAAATCGTTCCTGAAAAGAAGGAAGCCCCAGAACAAGTAGATACTCTGCCTCCAAAAGAGAAGTTGAAATCAGCTAGTATAAAAGTAGTTCTTAAGGAAGATCTTGTTGAGGAAACTGAGGAGAAACCAGAAGAAAAAGTTGTAGAAAACTCTAAACCAGACCCAATAGCTGGAGATTTAACTCAAGGTTATATTCACGTGCCACCGCGTATGAAAATCTCAACGCTTATGGCTCACATGGAAAAATCACCAACCGATAAAGTGGTGGTTTTTGCGGCATCAAAGCGTACAACAGATCGTCTTTTCCGCATAATTCTTAATAAAAACTGGGGTGTTGTTAGTGTTCATGAAGGCATTGATCAGGCAACATTCGACGAGCGTTTCGAGAAGTTTGCTTCTGGCGAAATGAAAGTGCTTTTGGTTGGAGGAATTTCAGCCAAAGATATTAGCATTGATGAAGTAAAGCAGGTTATCAATTACGATGTTCCTGGCGATGTAGATGAATACCGTTACCGTGCTGAATTGGTTGGAAATGGGAAAGCAGCTCGAATTGTATCGTTAGTTTCTAAAATGGATAAAGAAGATATCGATCGGATTGTGAAAGAAGCTGGTTATGCACCAGTAGAGATTACTTTACCAGAGGAAATTAAAGAGAAAAAACAGCGTAAGAAGCCAGCTGCAAAAGCAGCTAAAAAACCTGCTAAGTCTAACGCTAGAGCACCAAAAGGCCCTAGAGATGATAAACGAGGTCGAGGTGGTAATACTAATCGTACTAAGCCAAGTGCTAAAGGAAAGGCTCGTAAACCTAAAAAGGATTATGAGTTACCAAGACCAAGCTATGATGGACTCTCAGGAGGTCGAGATGGCAAAAGCTCTAGTAAATCAGGTGGTGTGTTTGGTTGGGTAAAAAAGTTATTCAATTAACAAACAACACTATTTTATAAAACAGAAAAGACTCTTTAAGAAATTGAAGAGTCTTTTTTTTTAATCAAGTTTTGAAGGAAATTATTAACCCATTGCTATTCATAATAATTTCAGCAATAATTGTAGAGAGTGTAAATTTCAAAAAGGGAGTTCAACATGGCTGAGTTCATTAAATTATATGAAGAGAATATAGAGCCCAGAAAATTAGCACAGATTGTAAACGTGCTTAAAAAGGGAGGTTTGGTTATCTATCCCACAGATACGGTATATGGTTTGGGATGTGATTTCCAGAATAAAAAAGCGCTCGAAAAACTAGCCCTTATAAAAGGCGTAAAATTAGCGAAGGCCGATTTTTCTTTTATCTGCGAAGACTTAAAAAACCTATCAGATCATGTGAGCCAAATTGAGACTAGCACGTTCAAAATATTAAAGAGAGCTTTACCAGGTCCGTATACTTTTATTCTTCCTGGGAGTAATAATCTACCTCCAATGTTTAAAAAGAAAAAAACTGTGGGGATTCGAATTCCAGATAATAAAATAGCTCTGGCTTTAGTGAGAGAGTTGGGAAATCCTATTGTTTCAACGTCAATAAAAGATGAAGATGAGGTTATTGAGTATACCACAGATCCTGAACTGATTTTCGAAAAGTGGCAAAATTTAGTTGATGTAGTAATTGATGGCGGCTATGGTGGGAATGAAGCCTCCACCATTATCGATTTAACAGGAAGAGAGCCATTGCTTGTAAGAGAAGGAAAAGGGAAAGTAGACGTTTAGTGCGTTTATAGGAGCAAAAAAAAGCCTCCCCACAATTGTGGAGAGGCTTAATGAATGCAGCAAAATGTTTAAAACTAGCTTGCAAGTTCAGCCGCAGATGCAAACACAAAATCTTTGATTGCAGCAAAAGCGTCTAAGGTTTTATCAATGTGTTCGTTGTTATGTGCTGCTGTTGGAATCAAGCGGATAAGCACGGTTCCTTTAGGTACAACAGGATATGATACTCCACTCACAAAAATGCCGTGTTCTTCGCGTAGTTTACGCATAATATCTTGGCATAAATCGGTGCTTCCTTGAGTTAGCACTGGGGTAACTGGGCTTTCAGAAGGAAGGACTGTATATCCTAACTCCATCAAGCCATTTCTTAGGCGCATAGTATTTTCCCACAGCTTTTCTCTCCATTCTGGATGCTGACGAATCATTTTTAAGCGCTCGCGAGCAGTAACAACAACAGGCATTGGGAGTGATTTAGCAAAAATTTGGCTACGAACATTAGCTTTCAAGAACTCGATTACACGAGGTTCAGAAGCAACAAAAGCGCCAATAAGTGCAACTGCTTTGGCAAAAGTACCGAAGTAAATATCAATTCCTTCTTGGCAACCTAATTGAGTACCAGCTCCAGAACCATCATTTCCTAAAGTTCCAAAGCCGTGTGCATCATCAACAAGTAAACGAAATGGTACTTCTTTTTTTAATTCAATAATTTCGCGAAGGATACCTAAATCTCCAGTCATCCCGAAAACACCTTCAGTAATCACAAGAATTGAAGAGTCGTCTTTCTTTTTAGCTGCTGCGCGGTACAACTGCTTCTTAAAACTTTCAATGTCGTTGTGCTTAAACACAGAGGTTTCAGCCATTGCCAATTGTTTACCATCAACAATACATGCGTGGCTTAATTCATCATAAATCAAATAATCTTTACGATCTACAAGCGCATGAATAATGCTCATAATACCTTGGTAGCCATAGTTCAGAAGAAGGGCTTCTGGTTTATGAACAAATTCGGCTAGTTCTTTCTCTAAAAGTTCATGTTCGGTTGAGTTTCCAGTCATCAACCGAGCACCCATTGGTGCACTTAATGAGTATTTAGCTGTAGCTTCGGCATCAATTTTTCTTATTTCAGGGTTGCTTCCAACTCCTAAATAGTCATTGATACTCCAGACGATTACATCTTTATTGTTGAATTTCATTTCAGGACCTAATGGTCCTTCTAGTTTTGGGAAAGTGTAGTAGCCGTAGCCAGCTGAAGTAAACGGCCCTAATGGACTTGGGCGCCCTTCAAGCTTGTCAAATAAATCCATATGATGATAGAAATTGTTTTGTATTAATTGGAATTAACCTTAATTAATTGGTAAAAAACGGCAAAAAATTTCAAATAAATTGGCCTATTTCGTAAAAAGAACTTTTCTATTAAAGAAGAGCCTGTAAAACGAGAAAGCTTTTTGAGTAGTCGATTTTTGCTAAGTCATTAAGCTTTTTATAGTTGACTGACACGTGAGGAGCCATTCAATTACAAGCATATAATTTACTGAGATTTTTAGGATTTTTCAGGTATAATTTAAGATTCTAAGAATAAAGAAGAGGTGTATTTTACTCATCAAATGCTGGGCGTAGCACAAAGAGGCCTCGGTTTATATCACTGACAATAATAGTACCACTCTTAAAATATGGATAACTACTCCAAGCTCCTTCAAACTGTCTATTTGGTTGGGTAAAAGCATCGGGCTCTGTATCGAAGAAAGCAGCTAACGATAATTCAGCGGAGCTAATATCATCCATCCTTAGTACGCGCAGCCCTGAGATATAATTGGTTGCGTAAACGTAATCGCCTTTCACGTAAAGGTTGTGGTCTATTGCTTCTGTATTGTGTTCGTAAAAGCCAACAAAAGATGGATTATCTAAATCTCTAACATCGAAAACATAGGTTTTTGTAGTTCGGCCGAGGTTGTATTCATCAAGCTCATCATTCATTAAAAAGTAAGCTAGGTCTTCAGTTAGCCAACCTTGATGAGCATAATTCATATTAACTTGCTCTATGAAGCTCAATGTTGTTGGGTTTTCTTTATCAGTAACTTCAGAAATTACTAACGATTGTTCGGCGGAACTAAAGCATACTTCTTTGCCTGAATAATCAGAATCAGGACCGTTGTAGATTACGCACTGTGCATCGTGAATGTACGCCGAGTTACTTACCCTACGTGGCGGGGTTGTGTCTTCGTAACATCCTGCAAAACTAGGATTTTTAGGATCGTTAATGTCAATCATATGCAGACCACCAGTCTCACAAATATCGGCATTTGTTACGCCTACAGCATAAGCAAACCCAGTTTCTTCATTGATAACAATATTGTGAGCATTAGCAATTTTTGAATACAAAGCATCTTGAGAGAATTGGATTGGAGTTCCGTTATACTCTCGAAGCTTTGTGAGGTCAAAAACCTGCATTCCGTGTGCTTGGGCATCACTTACAATGAAAAGGTGATCTTTATAAACTTTATGGTCGCGCCATATGGAAGTTTGCGTATTCGACTTTGCATATTCGGTATCTCCTATCCCAACAGCACATGCGGCATAAGAAATATCATTTACAGGAATTTTGAACTTACTAGCAGTAGAAGATTCATTAAGTTTACCAATAACAATCGGGTTGTTTGGATCTGTAACATCCACAAAAGATATTCCATCGGTTAAACCAACTAAAGCATATTCTTTATTTGTCTGAGAATCAGTCCAACCCCAGATATCATTTAGATTATTCCCTCCAAGTTCTTCTGCGCTAACCACAGAGTAAAGGTCAATATTTGAGCATTCGTAAATATCGGAAGCCAATCCGTTTTCGCATGGGAAATTGGCAACTGGGGTATCAATACCTTTGTCTTTGCAGGAAAGAGCACAAAGACTAAGCATTAATAATGCAATAAAATTTCTTTTAATCATATTTAAAAGGAAGGATAAAAATTCACTGTATCTATATAAGATAATAAAGATAACCAATTAAATCTGTTATCGATTGGTAACGATTTTGTAAAGGTTTGAAGATACAATTCACATTATAACAAATAATGTTTATGATGTGCTATATTCAGGAGAGAACTAAACATCACGCATACCTATGCTTCTATTAAAATACATTGCTAAACTATTGAAAGAACTGTCTTCGGAGGCAGAACCTAGCCAACTTGCAGGAGGCTTTATTTTGGGGATGATTATTGGATTAACTCCAGTAATGTCTTTACACAACCTACTGATAGTTGTTTTAATACTGATTATAAAAGTAAATATCGGGATGGCAATTCTGTCTTTCGCAGTGTTTAGTGGAGTTGCTTATCTCGCAGATCCAGCTTTTCATGCATTTGGAGTTTGGATGCTAGAAAACGAAAGCTTGAGGGGACTGTGGACTTCAATGTACGATAACGAGTGGTTAGCAATGACTCGTTTCTACAATACAGTGGTACTTGGTAGCTTTGTTTCAGCGGTACTCCTTTGCTTGCCAATGTTTCCGCTTACCATGTTTGGGATAAAACAATATCGAGTACATATCCATGCAAGGGTGCGGAAATTGAAAATTGTTAAAGCGCTTAAGGGAACTAAAATATATTCGATTTATCAAACGGTAAACCGAGTGAGAGGGTAAGGCTATGAGAGTTAAAGGAATTATTTTTATTGTAGTACTTGTAGCTATTGGATTTGGACTAAGCATGTTGCTTACAGATAGCTGGATTGAAGAAAAAATTGAATACAATGCCAGTGTTGCTAACGAAGCAAAAGTTGAAATAGACGGATTTGAATTTGATTTATTTAGCTTAAAAATACGCTGGGATAGGTTACAAGTTGCCAATCCCAAAAATACAATGATGAATACATTCGAGACGGGTGATACCGAGTTCGATATGGATTTTTGGCCTCTGCTTTGGAGCAAAGTAATTATAGAAGATGTGAAATTAACGGGTTTCCAGTTAGATACAGAACGAGAAACCGACGGTTACTTTGAAATGCCTATTGATGAATCTGGCGAGGAGGAAGAGCCTGGATTTATTTCAGAAGTTACGAACCAAATTACAGGAGAGATAAAGAAAAACGCACAAACTCAGATCGACGAAATAAAGACTGATATAGATGTGGATGCTTTGATGGCAAAAGTTAATCTACAGTCTTTAAATAAGATGGATTCTCTAAAAACAGGTTTGCAACAAAACTATACAAAGTGGGAAAACACCTTAAAAAATAATCCTATTGAGAAGAATGTTGACGAAATTAAGAAAAACGTTGACAGGCTAGAAGTACCTAAACTAAAAGATCCCAAAGAAGCTATTGCGGCGCTCGAAGATGTTAAAAAGTTGAGCGAGCAGGTTAAGAAGCTGAAAACGGAAACAGAACAGCTTAAAAAAGATTTTGATCAAGATTTCAACAACTCTTCAAAAAGCGTCGGCCAAATTGACAATTGGATTAAAGATGATATCCAAAGTGCTGTGAATGTTGCAAAACTACCTGATTTTGATATTCAAAGTATTGGGACAGCTCTGTTTGGAGGAAATTTACTCGGAGACTTTAACGTATATCTAGAATACATTGGGGTTGCTAGGAAATATGGAAGTCGTTTTGTTGGTGCCGATGAAGAGGAAAAAATTGAACGCTATGAAGGCAAAAATTACGAGTTCTCTGATAAATATGACTGGCCAGATCTTTGGATTAAAAATGTATCGCTATCTGGAAAAACCAAAACAGAGATAGATATTTCGGGTACCATTACAAATATTAGTAACGATCAAAAGAAAACTGGTTTACCCATTATTATTGATTTAGGTGGTGTTGATAAAAACAAAGTGTCTCTTTCTGTCAAAGGAGAGTTGAACTACTTAACTGATGAGCCTAAAGAAAATGTATCCGTTATATACGATGGCTTTTCACTAAAGAAAGCCAAAATTTCCCCATCCAATTTGTTGCCATACGAACTGAAAGAAGGTAAAGGTGAGGTAAGTGCCCAGCTCGACCTAATTGACAAAAAAATTAAGAGTGAAATTGGATATAAAGCCAAAGGAATTACTTTTGATTTTGAAAAAGCGGGCAAGCCAAAGAATAAAATTGAGTCGGTTGTTAGAGATGCAATTAAGAGCACAGATGAAGTGTACGCAACTGCTTTAATAGATGGGACAGCTAAGAAACTGAATATTAAAGTTCGTTCTAATATTGATGACCTTTTTGTGAATGCACTCAAAAATACGGTTCAAAAAGAAGTGGATGTAGCTAAGAAGAAAATTCAAAACGAAGTAGAGCGCCAAGTAACAGAAAAGCGTAAAGAAGTCGAGAAAATTGCCAAAGAAAAAGAGGCTCAGCTTAGAGCGGAATACGAGAAACTACAGGCAAAAGTTGACGAACAGACTAAAAAGGTAGAAGAGAAAAAAGCAGAGATTGAAAAGAAAAAGAAAGAGTTAGAAGATGCCGTCAAAGACGCTGCTAAGAATGCGCTAAAGAAGAAAATCGGGTTTTAACTCTAAGGTTAATGATAGATTTTCTTCTCGTTCGTAGCCTTTTTGCGCAAGGTTGAGGGAATTAGTTCTCAAGAATATCTAAATCTATCAACCTAGCATCCAACATCTGGTTGATATGGTCTATTTCGTCTTTATTTACTAAATGCCCCATTCCTATATAGATTCTTTTTGTAAGCGATCCGTTTAAGTTTTCAAAAATAGTAGCCGTTTCTGTTAATCGTTGCGTGGGGACATGTGGGTCCACATCGCTGCATCCCATAAAAATTGGAGTCTGTGCAAGATCCCCAGAATAGTTATTTGATAAAACTTTATCTCCAATTAGTCCACCGCTCAGAGCAATTAAGCCTGCATATCTTGCAGGGTGACGAGCAACAAATTCAGAAGCTAAACATGCCCCTTGCGAAAATCCGAGCAAGAAAATTTTATCCTTTTCAAAACCTTGAGTTTCTACTAGCGCTATAATATCAAAGATTGCTTGAAGGCCAGAGCTTAGCCCTGGTTGATTCTGCTCTTGGGGAGCTAAAAATGAATAAGGATACCAGGTAAAGTTGGAAGCTTGCGGTGCTAGAAAAGTGATTCTATCTGCATGGTTTAGCGAGGTTCCTAATTGTAGAATACTTTCTGCGCTAGCTCCACGACCATGAATCATAATCATGACCGCTTTCGCATCGATCAAATTAGCTCCAGCTTTCAAAACTTGTTGGTTTTGATGTGGACCAATAAAATTTTTGGTTGGTGAAATTCTAAATAAACTCATTATAGTTCCAAGTTTGGAAGTGTACGTTCAATAAGATTTCTTCTAGGTTCTAGCCATGGTGTAAGTATGAGTTTTTCGCCAAGGTGATTGAAATCTTCATCAGTTGCATAGCCAGGACCATCAGTGGCTAGTTCAAAAAGAATACCACTTGGCTCTCTGAAATACACCGAATTAAACCAATGGCGATCGATAACCTCAGTGGGCTGTAGACCTCTTTCAAGTACTTGTTCGCGCATGTTTTTCAAATCGTCCATATCTTTGGCACGGAATGCTACGTGATGCACAATCCCTCTGCCTCCACGACCTTGCTCCTCAGTTTCTGATTCTTCAATTATTACATGAGTGCCGATATTTCCTTCCGAAGATAACAAAGTGAGATTACCTTCAGTTTTTTGCTCATCAAAACCTAAAATATTGGTTAAAATATCTGAGGTTCCTTCGGGTTGTGTTAATTTCAAGCGGGTAGACCAAAATCCCTGAACAGCTTGCTCAACAGGAACTGAACTTTCAAAGGTGCTAATTTTTTCCTTGGCGTTTCCATCAAAAATCAGATCTAATTCTAAACCGTCTGGATCTTTAAATCGCAAAGCCTGTTTTCCAAAAATAGATAAGTCCTTGTGTTCAATACCTAGTTCCGATAATCTGTTCATCCAAAAAGATTCAGAACCTAAAGGAACTTGAAACGCCACGTTTACAGCTTCACCAGTACCTGTTGTTCCTCGATGTGCTTTTGGCCAAGGAAAAAAAGTAATGCTAGAACCAGGCCTTGCCGCTTCATTTCCATAAAACAAATGGTAGGTGTTTGGGTCGTCTTGGTTTACAGATTTTTTAACCAAACGCATGCCTAATTTCTTGATATAGAATTGGGCATTTTGTGTTGGATTACCTGCTAAAACAGAAATGTGGTGTAAGCCTTTATGGTGTGTCATAATTTTCCCATTGTTGATTATTACGTAGTAAAGGTATATAATAGTTTAACATTAAACTAAATGGAAAAATCTATAAGCTATATTGAAGTGCTCGATTATCATTTCTCTGATGATAAGTTTTGCATTATTAAATAAATTCAGCTATGATTGAGTATGTCTAACTCACGAAAAATAGATGCACTTGCGCTCTCTAAAATTTCATCAGAATTAGGAGATGGTTCTACTGAGAAAATGGTAGAGTTCTTTTTCTACTTTCCTACAGAGATGGATGCTACAATGGCAGAAGTTGAGTTGGTAAACCTCCAATTTCAATGTTCGGTTAGTAAAAGTCCGAATAAAAACGACTGGCTTTGTTTTGCTACTAAAAAAATACTCGTGTCCGAAGAACGGTTTTCTGAACTCAGAACTTGGATGGAAAACCTTGCAGCCAAGCATAACGGCACTTATGATGGCTGGGGAATGGAAGTTTAGTTAAGTGTGACTATAAAAGAACTTGATTGTGTATCTTTAGCAAAAATTAAGCTGAGCTAATCACATTAAATGAATATCTACTTTATAATAATTTTATCTGCTATTACAGTAGATTTTGTACTCGATCTTGTTTCAAATTATCTGAATTTAAAATCTCTCTCAAAAGAACTTCCTAAAGAATTTGACGGGGTTTACGATGAAGAAACCTACACTAAGTCTCAAGAATACACCAAAGTAGTTACTCGTTTCGGGTTTATTACAGGGGCATTCGATCTTATAGTTACACTGGCATTTTGGTTTTCAGGTGGGTTTAACTGGTTAGATCAAATTGTTCGAGCATGGGGATTTGGTGAGCTTATTACGGGGCTTCTTTTTATCACTCTTTTGATGATAGCCAAATCCATTATTTCATTGCCGTTTAGTATTTATTCAACCTTTGTTATTGAAGAGCGATTTGGATTCAATAAAACTACACCAAAAACTTTCATAACAGATATGTTGAAAGGATTGGCATTAGGTGCAATTATTGGAATTCCTGTACTTGCAGGAATTTTAAGTTTCTTTATGTTTACAGGGTCACTTTCGTGGCTTTATGCATGGGGTGCAGTAACAATTTTTACGTTGGTGATGCAATATGTGGCACCAACTTGGATTATGCCAATTTTCAACAAATTCACTCCGCTTGAAGAAGGTGAGCTAAGAACAGCAATAGAAAATTATACGGCAAAAGTTGATTTCCCCTTACAAGGTCTTTTTGTGATAGACGGCTCAAAACGGTCTAGCAAATCGAACGCATTTTTTACGGGTTTTGGAAAGAATAAACGCGTTGCTCTTTATGATACGCTCATTGAAAATCATACTAACGAAGAACTTGTGGCCGTGTTAGCTCATGAAATTGGGCACTACAAAAAGAAGCACATTATAAAAGGGATGATAACCAGCATTCTGCATACAGGAGTTCTGTTCTATTTACTTTCAATTTTCTTGAATGTAGAAGGATTATTCGATGCTTTTTATATGGAGAGTATGTCGGTTTATGCAGGTTTAATCTTTTTCGGAATGCTTTATGCACCTATTGAGATGATTTTATCAATCTTTATGCAAATGTCCTCTAGAAAGCACGAGTTTGAGGCAGATGCTTTTGCTGCAGAAACTACAGGAAAGCCAGAAGACATGATTTCAACGCTTAAAAAACTATCAAAAGACAATCTTTCTAATTTAACTCCGCATCCATTTTACGTATTCTTAAATTACTCACACCCTCCAGTATTACAACGTATTAAAGCAATAAGAGAAGCCTGATAAATTTCCATCTAAATATTAAATATCATGCATACATCTAAAAAAATTGAAACTATAGCCATTCATTCAGGAATGGCTCATTCATCGGGTTCTCGGTCAGTTGTTCCTCCGATAGAAATGTCTACAAATTTTGAGCATGATGAGAAGGGTTATCAAGAAGGGGACTTTATTTATACTCGCTATGAGAACCCGAACCGATTGCAACTCGAGAAAGTGCTATCTGATTTAGAAGGTGGGCAGGCTTGTGCGGCATTTGCCTCTGGTGTGGCAGCAATTACTTCAGTTTTTCAAGCTTTAGAGGCTGGTTCTCATGTGTTATTACCAAACAATTTATATCATGGAACTCGTGTAATTCTTCAAAACTTCGGGCTCCGCTGGGGAATAGATTATACCTACACGGATATGACAGACGTGGAAGTTGTAAAATCAGATTGTAGAAAAAATACTAAGCTGCTTTTTGTAGAAACACCTTCAAATCCATTATTGCTAATTACCGATGTGGAGAAGATGTGTGATTTTGCCAAAACGATTGGCGCAAAAGTGTGTGTGGATAATACATGGCCTACACCGTTGAATTTGAATCCAATTCACTTAGGTGCTGATTTGGTAATGCATTCAACAACAAAATACTTGGCTGGACATAGCGATATTTTAGGCGGAGCAATAATTTCAGCTAAAGAAGATGAATTTTTTGATAAAATAAGAACCATTCAACGAATGCAGGGTGCCGTGCCATCCCCAAGAGATTGCTGGTTGTTAAGTAGAAGCATTAGAAGTTTTCCATACCGCATGCGTGCTCACAATGAGAATGCTATGAAAGTGGCTGAATTTTTAGCTGCTCATCCGAAAGTAAAAAGTGTGTTTTACCCAGGACTTGAATCTCATCCAGGTCACGAAATTGCTCGGAGCCAAATGAGCGGATTTGGAGGAATGGTGTCCTTTCTATATGACGGAAATGCTGAAGAGACGTTAAAAGTAGTAGCGAAATCTAAATTAATTAAAAGAGCTACAAGTTTGGGCGGGATAGAAAGTACTTGGGAGCAACGTCAGTCTAGCGAGAGGGTAGGTTCTACCACACCAGAAAATCTAATTCGCTATAGTGTTGGTTTAGAACATATAAATGATTTACTCGCAGACCTGAAGTTAGCGTTAGGGTAACCCAGAAATCGTTTGGATAACTTATTCTAGAGCCGAAGGAAGCCATTGCCAAGTACATTCGGCAATAATGGAGGCGCCTTCCTCATTTGGGTGAGAATCTCCGGGAATTCGGATACCATCAAGGTTATGAGACGCTAGTGAATCCACACAGGGAGAGTTGTCATAAAAAAGAAGGTCATTAGGCAATCCATTCTCAAGGATTGAATTGTAAAATTTGGCAGTGTGAGTATCCGCCTTATTTTGTTCGAAAAAACCTGTGGTAGTTACAACTAACTCACAGTTGTTTGATGCACACCAATTTTGCATTCTTTCGATTAACGCCATGCCTAGGTTAACAGAGTAATCATCGTCGAGTGAAAATTCTTCATATTTAGGAATGGTGGTACTACTCTTTTCAATGTCGAAATTATTTGTAACATCGTTGAAATAAACATTCTTCCACAAAATCTTGACGATAATATTGGCAAGGTGGGAATGTGCTTGAAGCCAACGGTACCAACCTTTTTTCCCAAGGCTGAACATGAATTGTTGTGGTTCCCAGCGCTTTGATTTTATGAGCGAATCGTTCTGCAGCACAAATAAGTTCTTTGATAAAGCACGGTCAATATCATGCACATTCAGGAAATATATAATCTTGTCAGGCTGAGTGTTTTCTCCAAAAGTTTCTAACCAAAGTGGCCAATCCGCTAAGCCAGCGCCACCAACTCCTCCGTTTAAAATGAAGGTTGAATCATTACCAGATTTTAGAAGTTTCTGGTTAAGGAGGTGGATATAAGTATTCTCTTCATCCAGTAATAAACCAAAAGTAAATGAATCGCCAATAGCTAAAATTCTTTGCTCGGTTGTTCGGTTTTTCTTTGAGTTTCTCAATCTTTGCTCAGTAAAGGCATAGTTAGCAACTCTTGAATCATGTTCTTGAAATGAAGCGCCACTTATTTGATTCATCATGAAGCCCTTTTCATGCATTTCAAGCCAAGTGACCATTTTATCTTGGGGTAGAAAAATACGTAAGGCAAACTCAACAAATAAGAGAGAAATAAGAATACTCAGGAAAACTAAGCTCGAATTAAGTAGCGCTCGAATATAGAAAGGTTTTTTTTGTTGAGAAGACATGAATCAAAAACAGAAATAAAATGTTATTTGAATCAAAATAACACAGATGTGTAAACATTAACATGTAAAAAAACGCTATTTTATCAAGGAATGGAAATAACGTAAATAAAAGCGCTTTTCTGTGATTTTTGAATGATATATCTATTTTGAACTAACTAGAATAATCCTGAACTTTAAGTCCTTTGCAAAGACAGGAAAAAACGCCTTAATTGGCATCAAATTAAAGATTTTTATGGCTAAGGTTGAAGTTGTTATGCCCCAAATGGGCGAATCGGTAATGGAAGGAACAGTTATTGAGTGGAGCAAGAAAGTGGGAGACACTGTTGAGCTCGACGAAACACTTCTCGAAATCGCTACGGATAAAGTAGATAGTGAAGTACCATCACCAGAGGCTGGTATTTTGGTTGAAATTTTAGTTGAAGAAGGTGATACCATTGAAGTTGGTAAAGCTATTGCCATTATCGAAATTGATGCAGCGGCTGCAGGTGATGTGAGCGCTACACCAGAAGTAAAAGAAGAAAGTGTTGTAGAAGCACAAGTTGAAGCAACTTCAGCACCTCAACAAGAAACACCCGCTAGTTCAGGCGGCGCAGAAGGTGAGCGAATTGAAGTGGTAATGCCTCAAATGGGCGAGTCGGTAGTAGAAGCAACTGTAATTGGTTGGTCTAAAGCTGTTGGCGATACTGTTGAAGAAGATGAAACACTTCTTGAAATTTCTACGGATAAAGTAGATAGCGAAGTGCCATCCCCAGCGGCAGGTACCTTAGTAGAAATTCGCGCTGAAGAAAATGACACTATAGAAGTTGGTCAAGTGATTGCAGTGATTGCAACAGGCAACGCAGCAGCAAGTAGTGCGCCAGCTAAAAGTAATAATGTGGCTTCCGAGCCAACTATGAGTAAAGAAGAAATTGCGGCAGCAACTCCTGAGCAATTATTAAAAAGCGATTCAGCTTCTACAAACGGAACAGAACCACAACGTGTAGGTAGTGACGGTAGGTTCTTCTCTCCATTAGTTCGATCTATTGCAAAAGAAGAAGGTATTAGCCAAGAAGAGCTCGATACTATTAAAGGCTCTGGCCAAGGTGGACGAGTATCTAAAAAAGATATTCTGGCATTCGTTGCAGACCGAAAAGCAGGAAAAGTTTCAACTCCTGTAAAATCAGCTCCAACTCCTGCAGCATCTAAACCAGCTGCAAGTGGCGAATCTATTTCAGCAGGCCAATTAGATGTTACACACTCGCCATCTGGTGAAGTGGAGGTTATAAAAATGGACCGTATGCGCAAAATGATTGCTGAACATATGGTTAAATCGGTTCAAACTTCAGCTCACGTTACAACTTTCGCAGAGGTTGATGTAACTAATATGGTGAAGTGGAGAAATGCAAACAAAAATACATTCTTCGAAAAAACTGGCCAAAAATTAACGTTTACTCCTCTTTTTGTTGAAGCTATTATAAAGGCGATGTTAGAATTTCCACTATTAAATAGCTCGATTGATGGTGACAATATTATTCTGAAAAAGAATATCAATTTTGGTTTAGCTGTCGCTTTAGGTGTTGGTGGCGAAGGTGGTTTGATTGTTCCTGTTATCAAAAAAGCACAACAGAAAAATCTTGTTGGCTTGGCTGAATCAGTGAACGAAGTGGCAACCAAGGCTCGTAGTAAAAAATTAACACCAGACGATTTGGTGGGCGGTACAATTACACTTACTAATTATGGTAGCGTTGGTAACTTAATGGGGACACCTATTATAAACCAACCACAAGTAGCTATAATTGGAACTGGTGCTATAGAAAAACGTCCTGTTGTTCTAGAAACAGAAGCTGGTGATGTAATCGCAATTCGCCAAATGATGTTCCTATCAATGAGTTACGATCACCGTATAATTGATGGTGCACATGGTGGCGCATTCTTAAACAGAATTAAACAAATTCTTGAAGCGTTTGATATGAACCGTGCTGTTTAGCATTGTTTGGTACAAATAATTAGATATAAAAGAGGCGTTATTTTAACGTCTCTTTTTTTTGTAATCTTAGAAATGAATGATTTTTGCTGTTAGAGAAATTAACCTCATTAATACTACAATTTTTGAGCAATCTCATTTAAGCAAACCTATATAGGTATTGAAATGAAAGTAGTACAAAGTATTGCCGATATACGTACTGAAGTACGTGCTCTAAAAGCTGAAGGCAAAAAAGTAGCCTTTGTCCCAACTATGGGAGCTTTACATGGTGGGCACCTCTCGCTCATCCATTTAGCACAAAAAAATGCAGATGCCGTTGTGGTTTCTATTTATGTAAACCCTACGCAGTTTGCCCCAACCGATGATTTTGACACCTATCCCAAAACAACAGAAGCTGATTTACAATTATGCGAACAAGAAGGTGTTAGCGTAGTTTTTATGCCGGATACCGAAATTATGTACGGTTCTGGGAAAAAATATTTCAGCATAGAAATTGAGGAACTAAATAAGCACTTGGATGGTGGAAGTAGGCAAGGTTATTTCCAAGGAATATCGTTAGTAGTAAACAAGCTTTTCAATATTGTAGAAGCAGACTTAGCTGTTTTTGGGCAAAAAGATTACCAACAGTTTCGAATTATCGAACAAATGGTTAAAGAATTTAATCATGATGTAGAGCTAATCATGGCACCAATAGGCAGAGCTGAAGACGGATTGGCTCTTAGTAGTCGAAATGTCTATTTATCCGAAGAAGAAAGGGCCATCGCCCCATCGCTCTATAAAGCTTTATTAAAAGTAGAAAAAGAGATTAAAAATGGAGTGCTTGAACCAAAATTATTGTTAGAACAACAACAACGTGAACTAGAAGCAAAAGGCTTCAAGAATGATTATCTTGCTGTGTATTCCTTAGAGAAGATGTGCCCTGTAGGTAAATTAGAAAAAGGAAATAAATATCTAATTGCTGGGGCTTCATATCTAGGAAAAACTCGCTTGATAGACAACATTATATTTGAAATTTGAGATTATAGACAATGCAAATAACCATGTTTAAATCTAAACTGCACCAAATGGCAGTTACCGAAGCTAACTTAATGTACGAAGGTAGCATCACCATTGATCAGGACTTGCTAGATTTAGCAAATTTATTACCGTACGAAAAAGTGCAGGTAGTAAATATAACTAATGGTTCTCGTCTAGAAACCTATACCATTCCTGGAGAACGTGGAAGTAGAGTGTGTTGTTTAAATGGTGCTGCTGCACGTCTCACTCAAATTGGTGATCGAATTATTGTAATTAGCTATGCTGATATGACTCCAGAAGAGGCAAAAACTCATAAACCTGTAGTAGTAGTTGTAGATGAAAACAATAATCCAACTAAAGTAATCGACGAAACCAAGTACGCTACTCAATACGACTTAGAGTCTGGCACCATAAAAAGTTAAAGCTTCATTTTGATAGCTTAGCTTTTTCCCTTTTCTTTTTTAGATGAAGAATCCCTTCCGCAAAAAATATCCAGAACAGCTTAATGTGCTGGAAAGCAAGAAAGATGGTTTTGGAACATTCGGCGGAGTTTTCACGCCTTCTATCCTTACCATTTTAGGCGTAATAATGTACCTCCGGTTTGGGTGGGTTGTTGGTAATGTGGGGTTAGCAGGCACGTTAATCATTGTTACATTATCAACTACAATAACTTTTTTTACTGCTTTATCTATTGCCTCTATTGCCACCGATCAACGGGTTAGAACTGGCGGTGCTTATTATATGATTAGCCGGTCACTCGGTATAGAGTCTGGCGGGGCAATCGGTATTCCTCTCTATCTAGCTCAAGCATTATCAGTGGCTTTATATACCGTTGGTTTTGCAGAAAGTGTAGTTTCCGTATTTCCATCGCTAAGTATGCGTACCATAGGGTTAGTAACTACGCTCTTAGTTACGATTTTAGCACTTGTCTCAGCTCGTACTGCTATTCGTGCACAATATTTCATTATGGTTGGGATAATCTTGTCACTGCTATCTCTGTTTTTTGGTGAAAGTATCGAGCCAACTACTATAGATTACTGGGGAACTTCAGTAGAAAACAAAGAAAATTTCTGGACGGTGTTCGCGGTGTTCTTTCCTGCTGTAACAGGTATTATGGCAGGTGTAAATATGAGTGGAGACCTTAAAGATCCAGGGAAATCCATCCCGAAAGGAACTTTTGCCGCAGTTGGAGTAGGGTACCTGATTTATATGGTTCTTCCTGTTGTGTTAGTTATGAGAGCAGGTTCTTCATCACTTATAGAAGACCCTTTAATTATGCGAAAAATGGCGTATTGGGGAGATGCCATTCTTGTTGGTGTTTGGGGGGCAACATTATCTAGCGCGGTTGGAAGTATTTTAGGCGCACCAAGAGTTTTGCAAGCGTTAGCGCGAGACAAGGTTCTCCCCAAATGGCTCTACTGGTTAGGTCGTGGAGATGGCGATGATGACTCACCTAGAGTTGGTACAGTAGTAACGTTAATTGTTGCTTTAGTAGCTGTTTATCTTGGTAATTTGAATGTAATTGCGCCAGTTATTACCATGTTTTTCCTAACTACTTACGGGGTTTTGAATATTACGGCAGGAATTGAGCGATTGTTAGGAAGTCCCTCATTTCGCCCCAAATTCAAAGTACACTGGGCATTTTCAATTCTGGGAGCTTTTGGTTGTATTGCGGTAATGTTTCTTATAAATACCGTTGCTACAATTATAGCTTTCCTATTTGTACTAAGTATTTTTATATGGCTTGAGCGCCAAGAAATGCAATCTACTTGGGGAGATGTTCGCCGAGGAATTTGGATGGCAATTACTCGCGCTGGATTGCTTCGACTCGATTCTGACGAAGAAGCTAAAACATGGCGTCCTCACCCTTTAGTTTTATCTGGTGCACCAACAAAAAGGTGGCATTTAATTGACTTAGCCTCTGCGTTAACCCACAACAGAGGGGTATTAACGGTTTCTACAGTTTTAAAGAACGACGGAATTACCTCTACTCACAAATCGACAATGGAAGAGAATATCAGAGAATTTCTTGCCAAAAGAGGAGTGCAAGGCTTAGTAAAGGTTACCACGGCAGAAGACTCATTTCAAGGAGCAGAACGCTTAGTTGAAGCCTATGGTTTAGGTGCATTAGTGCCAAACACAGTAATTTTAGGAGATAGTGAAAACCTAGAAGTGAGAGAAAGCTATTGCCAAATGATAGCTAAATTTCATCAACTTAATCGGAATGTCCTCATCGTTCATGACGATAAGCAAAAAGGTTTTGGTAAGAAAAAGAGAATTGATATTTGGTGGGGTGGTCTCAAGGGTAACGGTGGTCTCATGATGATTCTGGGTTATCTGTTACAAAGTAGCCGAAGTTGGATAGATGCCGATGTATGCCTGAAGATGGTTGTGAGTACTGAAAAGGGAGCCGAGGATGCGCAAAAAAATCTTAATGAGATAAGCAAAAGGTTACGTACAGGTGCGATTGTAGAAGTAATTGTAGCCAATGGCCGAAGTTTTGATGAAATACTTCATCAATCATCTAAAGAAACGGACTTAATATTTATGGGTATGGCCGAGCCCGACGAACGGTTTTTTGATTACTATACAAAAACTCAAGAACGCCTAAGAGGGCTACCAACCACTATTCTTGTATTAGCTGCGGAAGACATTTCATTTGGAGAAGTCTTACTTCAGCAAGATTCGTTGCGAGAAGAATAGTTAGTTAAATTTAAAGAAATAGTAAGTCTAGGCTTTTTTGCGTAAATGTAAAACTATTTTACTGATAACAGCGTCTACCTCTAAAAGCTTTATCTTCATACATCTATCTAGAAAAATTTTAAATCTCAGAGATGCAAAAAAAATATTTAATTCCAGTTATCCTTATCGCTGTAGTTTTTACAATGTGGTTTTTTGTGAAGGGTGATAGCAGTGAAAGTGTTGAGCTATTGACCTCTCCGAAACGAGGTGAGTTTGTTGTTGATGTGAATACCACAGGCGAATTAAGAGCTAAAAATTCAACAGAAATAAAAGGACCACAGGGGGGGAGAGACGTACGATTATTCAATCTTAAAATTCAACGAATCATTCCTGAAGGTACTTTGGTTAAAAAAGGCGATTTCGTTGCAGAATTAGATCGTTCTGAAATAACAGCAAAGCTACAAGATGCGCAATTAGAACTTCAACAAGCACAATCTAAAGTTACCCAAGCAGAGTTGGATAGTACTTTAGAACTTTCTCAAGCAAGAGATAATTTAATTAACCTTAAGTACGCACTAGAAGAACGCCAAATTGCGGTTGATCAATCTCAATACGAGTCGCCTGCCGTACAGCGACAAGCTGAAATTGATTTAGATAAAGCCCGTAGGCAACTAGCTCAGGAAACAAAAAATTACCAAACCAAAGTTAAGCAGAACATCGCGAAAATGAGTGATGTTGAGGCCGAATTGACTAAAAAGAAAAACGAGATGAATAAAATTCGATCGTTAATGAATGAGTTTACAGTTCGAGCCCCCGACCAAGGTATGCTAATTTATAAAAGGGATTGGAATGGGAATAAAATTGCGGAAGGTGGGGAAGTTAGTGCATGGAACCCTATTGTAGCTGAACTTCCAGATTTCACAACCATGGAATCGGTAACCTATGTAAATGAGGTGGATATTCAGAAAATAAAAACAGGCCAAAAAGTAATTATGGGGCTAGATGCAGTTCCTGATAAAACACTAACAGGTGAGGTTACAAGCGTAGCTAACATTGGCGAACAAAAGAAAAATTCTGACTCTAAAGTATTTGAAGTAGTTATCGTGATTTCAGGGACAGATAGTTTGCTACGGCCAGCTATGACAACAAGTAATCAGATTTTTGTAGAAAAACTTGATGATGTGTTGTTCATTCCATTAGAAACAGTACATGCAATCGATTCGCTTAGTTTTGTGTTTAAGAAAGATGGCATTTCTCCAGTTCTACAACAGGTACAACTTGGTTTAATGAACGAAAATGAAGTAGTTGTAAATAGGGGGCTTACTTTAAATGACCAGATTTATCTCTCAATGCCTAACGATACATCTGGTATTAAGCGCATTTTTTTAGAAGAAGAACTCACTTCAGCCAATTAAACCGTGCTACAAAAGATATTCTACAATTTTGATATAGCCATTGAGGCTATCCAGCGAAATAAACTTAGAGCGTTTTTAACATCTTTAGGTATAATTTTTGGGGTAGCTTCGGTTATTGCAATGCTGGCCATTGGGCGCGGAGCGCAAGACGTAGTGCTAAAACAAATGGAATTGTTGGGCACAAATAACGTAATTATACAGCCTATTATTGAACAGAAAGAAGGCTCTGTGGATGAAGAAGCTGGTAAGCAAGAAAGTAAAAAGTTTTCCCCAGGCTTATCTTTAGATGACCTAAAGAGCATCAATGAGATACTTCCTGAGGTTGAGTATATCAGTCCTGAAATTATCTACGAAACTAATTTCATTCGAAATGCACGAATGCGTACAGGAAAATTAGTAGGGGTGAATTCAGATTATTTCAAGATTAATAATTTCAGTATTGCGGAAGGCTCCGTATTTAGTGATTTACAAATCGAAAACTCTGAACCTGTTTGTGTAATAGGTTACGATGTTAAAACTAAATTCTTTGCAGGCCTTGACCCCATCGGTGAAAAGATTAAAGCTGGGGGAATTTGGTTTACAGTTGTCGGTGTGTTAGAGAAAAGAGAAGTAACCTCTGAGAACATCGAAAATTTAGGAATTCGTAATTACAACTTAGATATATACGCCCCCGCAACCACAGTACTTTTACGTTTTAAGAACCGTGCGTTAGTTACAAAAAGTGATCTTAGCCGTGGTGGTGGTAGCATGGTTGTGTTTTCATCGGGTGGTGGTTTTACTACCTCTTCTAGTAGTTCCCCTGAGGGAACTACAAATTATAATCAGCTCGACAAGTTAATAGTTCGAGTTACAGACACTAAATATTCCGGAAAAGTAGCAGAAGTAATATCCAGAATGTTAAAACGCCGCCACAACGATGTGGTTGATTTCGAGATTATTGTTCCGGAGCAATTGCTACAGCAAGAGCAACAAACCAAACGAATATTTAGTATTGTACTATCTTCAATTGCTTCTATTTCTTTGATTGTTGGTGGTATCGGTATTATGAATATTATGTTGGCTTCAGTAGTAGAACGTTACCGAGAAATTGGTGTGCGGATGGCTGTAGGAGCTCAAAAAAGAGATATTGAACTCCAGTTTTTAACTGAAGCCTTGGCCCTTTGTATTTCTGGAGGAGTAGTTGGTATAATTTTAGGCATGGCTTTTAGTTACGGAATTGAAGTAACTGCTGGCATTGCTACGGTTGTCACTCCTTCTTCAATTTTCATTTCATTTGGCGTTGCATTTCTTATTGGGGTTGTATTTGGTTTCATCCCAGCAAAGCGCGCCGCTCAACAAGATCCTGTACATGCACTACGCCATGAATAAAAGAATTTTAGTTTCCATAATTTTACTTTTTTCGATTTTACCTGTAGCTCAACTTTTTGCGCAAACAGAAAGGCAATTAACCTTAGAGGAAAGTATTGCGATTGCAAAAGAGAATAGCCCTTTAGCGCGTGCCGCAAAGTACTCATTGGTTGCTTCTAAATGGAGATACAAATCATTCAAGGCAGATTTACTGCCAAGTTTGGTTGCAAGTGGTGATGTGCCAAATTATTCTTTCGGGCAACGAACTATTGTCACAGAAAATGGTACTCAATTTGTAGATATCCATCAGTCTGATGCTAACCTAAGGTTGTCTGTAAACCAATCAATTTTACCAACAGGTGGAGCTCTTTCGCTTTCTTCTGGATTATCGAGATTGGGAATTTTTGCAGGAGAGGACAATTATGGTTGGCAAAGCACACCAATTGAGATAGGATTAACACAACCTCTTTTCCAGTTTAATAGCCTGAAATGGAGAAATAGAACAGAACCTTTACGGTATAAAATTGCTCAAAAACAATTTGTAGAAGATTTAGAAGACTTGGCCTATACAGTTACTCAGAGCTTTTTTGATGTATTGCTAGCTAAAATTAATGTAGAAGTATCAGAATTTAACGTAGCGGTTAATGATTCTATCTATAATATATCAAAAGGTCGCTTTCAGGTTGGAAATATTGCTGAGAATGAGCTACTCCAAAGTGAGTTGGGTTTCAGAAATGCAGAAGCATCTTTAACTACAGCAAAGTTAAATTATCAACGAACTGTTGAAAATTTTAAAGGATTGTTAGGGCTTAATGATGATGAAGTTATAAGTATCATATCCCCAAAAGAAGCTCCTGAAATAAAGCTTGATGTTATGAAAGCTCAGGAACTGGCGCGAGAAAATAATAGTAGGTCTCTACAATTTCAGTTAAGTGAAATTCAAGCTAATCAAGAATATGAGCGTGCCAAAAAAGAAAGTGGCTTTACAGCTAGTATTCAGGCGAGTTATGGGCTAAACCAAGTTGCTGAAGATTTTGACAAACTGTATGAAAACCCAGCTAATCGTCAGTTTTTTACTGTTGGTTTTCAGATTCCTATTTTCAACTGGGGAAAACAAGTCGCTGAAATAAAATCAGCCCGAAACGTACAGCAAGAAACCGCTAACACTATTGAATATCAACGCTTACAGTTTGAGTTAGATGTAAGAAGCACGGTAAGAGAGTTCGGTTTGCTCAAGCAACAAGTTGATTTAGCAGCTGTATCTAACGATATCGGGGAGCGACGTTATGATGTGTCTAAAAACCGCTATCTCATTGGGAAAATTGATATCACCAACTTGTTTATAGCTCAAAACGAAAAGGATAGCGCTCGGAGAAATTACATCCAAGCACTGAGAAATTATTGGACGGGATTCTATAATTTGAGAAGGTTGACTCTTTATGACTTTGAAAAGGACGAACCTATTACCTATGAAATTGAGTACTAAAAAAAGAGCCGATGTTTGTCGGCTCTTTTTGTATTACTTCATTTCTGCTAAGTGCTCCATAAACCTTGCAGAGGTTCTAATTCCCCGTTGGAAATCTTGAAGCGAGAATTTTTCATTTGGTGAGTGTATAGCATCACTTGTAAGACCAAAGCCCATCAAAATAGACTCAACACCTAATACACGTTGGAAATCTGCGACAATCGGAATAGAGCCGCCTTCTCTAGCAAACAGAGGCTTCTTGCCAAAAACATCTTCGAAGGCTTTAGCGGCAGCTTTTAGCCCGTAGAATGAAAGATCAGTTACCGATGGGTGTCCGCCATGATGCTCATTCACAACTACTTTAACAGTATCTGGTGCAATTGAGTTAAAATAATCGCTAAACAATTTTGCGATTTCTTTTGGGTTTTGGTCTGGCACCAAACGCATACTTATTTTTGCGCCCGCCTTTGATGGTAATACTGTTTTAGCACCTTCAGCTTGGTAGCCACCCCAAATTCCGTTTACATCAAGGCTTGGACGTGCTGAAGCGCGTTCTAATGTTGTGTATCCTTTTTCACCATGAACGGCTTTTATGTCTAATGATTTTTTATAGGCTTCTTCGTCAAATGGTAAAGCAGCGGAAGCAGCTCTATCATCTGGAGTTAAAGCTCTAACCTTATCGTAAAATCCAGGAATATTAATAACTCCATCTTCGTCTTTCAGTTTTGCAATCATCTCGCAAAGTACATTCACAGGATTTTCAACAGCGCCACCGTAAACACCAGAGTGAAGATCTCGGTTTGGTCCAGTTACTTCAACTTCCATATAAGCTAAACCACGTAAACCGTAGGTAATGGAAGGGATATCTTTGCCAAACATCGATGTATCAGAAATTAATACCATATCGCAGTTAAGTAAGTCGATATGAGACTCGATAAATGGAACTAGATTAGGAGAACCAATTTCCTCTTCACCTTCTAGAATAAATTTAACATTAACAGGAATTTCTTGGCCGGTTTTAACAAAAGATTCAACGGCTTTAATATGCGTATAAGATTGGCCTTTATCATCACTTGCACCACGTGCATAGATGTTTCCATCTTTAATAACAGGCTCAAAAGCGGGAGAATCCCAAAGGTCGTCTGGATCGGAAGGTTGAACATCATAATGTCCATAAACTAGAACGGTAGGTTTGTCTGTGTGTGGACAATGCTCAGCATAAACGATAGGATTCCCAGGTGTTTCAAAAAGCTCAACCTTATTAAAGTTCAATTCTTTGAATTGGTTCAATAAAAAGTTCGCTGCTTGGTGAATGGCGTCTTTTTTAGATGTATCTGTACTTACGCTTGGAATACGTAATAATTCAATAAGTTCTTCTACGTATCGATCTTTGTTCTGTTGGATGTATTCTTGAGAAGTATTCATAAGTCTAATTTCAAATTATAGGATCTAGAGTGGGTAAACCACGTTTTTCTTAATCCAGCCAAATTGTCCATTACCGAGGCGCACATAATACCAAAGGGGATTATCGTTGCTTGTAATATAATCGATAGTGAGAGTATAACCTTCATAAGCTAAACTTTGTACAGGGCTAGTTTCGTCGGGGCCTTGAAACACTTGGGCTTCTTGGTTAACCATTACTGCCTCGTCATAACGTTTATCAATGTAGCTTACATAAAAAGCTAACGCTATAATGAGTATAGCAGAAACTGAAAAAACTAATACTAATGTACTATGTTTTTTGAAAGAAAAAATGTTAAACCAATTACTTAAAACAATAAGTATTGCAATCATCCCAAGTGCGTAGCCAAACCAAAATACGCCATTAGAAGTGGGTACTTCTTTAAGCCAATCCACAGCTTTATCCCATGGGAGTTTTGGTAGAGTGGCTGACTGTCGGCTGAATTGAGAATTAACAAACTCTAAAGCTCGTGTAGCTTGTTCAGATGTTTCTGGGATTTCAGGAAAATCTTTGATTGTTTTTAGGAAATAGTACTTTGCTAATCCTAAAGAATCAATTTGAACTGCTGAAATTCCCATGTTCAAATATAAAGGAGCAGAAACAAAGCCTTTCGATTCTATGTTTTTATATTCTTTAAGAGCTCCTCTGTAATCGCCGTTTTCAAGAAGGGTATTGGCTTTGTCAAAATCTAATTGTGCGGTTCCTTGAGCAAATAATGCAAAAGACGAAATCATTAGAAAGAAGAAAATTGAAGTTAATCTCATAAAAATTTCCCCAATTTTTTAATAAACTCTTTTGATAGCTCGATATCGTTGGTGAGTGAATCTTGTGTAACATTTGGCGCATACGCAATGGTCTCACATTTATCAAAAAGCTTTTTCAAATCATCAACAGGCATTTCTGGAGCTTTAGATTGAACTTCCTCAATTAATCGATAGGCAGAAAGGCCAGCTTCAGGAAGATTGCATTTATCTGCAATGAATAATGAAAGTGCTTGTTGAATAAGATGATAACCGTGCTTTATATCGGTTGTAGAAGAAGCTTCCTGAAGTGTATTCAGCGCTTTTTGCCTTGCTTTTTGCGACCTTGCAAAACCAGTATCTGTATTCATTCTGTCGGTATAATTCTTAACGCCGTAAGCACCTAAAAGCAAAACGAATGGCAAAATTAACCAAGCCCAAACAGTAGATTTTTCAATTAAATAGCTTTGATCTATTGCTTTCCACTGGGCAAGTCCCGTACTAGGCCTGATGTCTAAACGTGTTTCCGTTAAATTAGAGTTTACAGCTTTTGGATCGGGAGTTGCCGAAAAGGTTAACTCTGGTAAGGTGGTATATTCAAACGCTTTTTTACTCGGGTTATAAATCGCGATTTTCTTTTCTGGTATTTTGAAAGTTCCCTCATTCCTAGCAATTACAATATCAGTAAAAGTTTTTGACCCTGAAATTTGACTATTATCGCGCCTAATTTGTGTGCTTTCTTGGGGATTGTATTGTTCTAAAGCTTCAGGAAATTCATAGCTTGGTTTGTTAAGCAAAGGCACGTTACCAGTTCCTGAGATAGTGGTTTCAATTTCAATACTCTCACCAACTAAGGCTTTTTTAGTAGAAATTTTTCTACTGATTTTGAAGTTGCCAACGGCACCAATTACCTCAGTATCTCCAGCTTCGGGAAGATTTTGAACCTCTAATACAACTGGTAGAGTTTTGAGTTCTTTGTTCTCTTGTCCAAAGCTTAAGCTAAATGGATCTCTAATTCCATTACGGCTTTGTCTCATCCGAACAGTGATTGTAAAAGGGCTTAAAGTTAGTGTGCCAGCTTTAGTTGGGAAAATTGCATAGTTAAGAAGTTTAGCGCGCTGGTAACGAACTCCGTTAATTAAAGTAGAAGTTGAACGGGCTTGCCGTTGCATTTCAAGTTCTTCCTTCCAAAAACCTTCTGCTTTCCAACCAGGCGAAGCCTGATACGAGTTTACTTCAATACCAGTTTTGAAATAGAGAACTATAGAGGCTATTACTTGCTGCCCAACCACAGGTTTGGTCACGTTTGGTTCAAGGCGTACATAAATATCAGGAGAGCGCTCAGCCTTTCCAGAATCTATGGTTTTTGGATCTAGAATTTTGAAAGGTATTGGCTTGGTTGTGTAGGTTTTACCAGCTACGGTTATTTTAATTGGTGGGATTCTATGGCTCCCTATATCTTCCGCAATAAGTTGAAATCCGTAACTAATGGTAACCGATGGCCTATTATTTACATATGTATAGTTACTGCTTTGGCTCGTTCTATTAGGTAGCCAACGTAACCCTGGGATGTCTGGCAAGGTTGGGCGTTCTAATGTTCCTACAGCTGATCCAGATACAGCTATTTGTAGGGTGACGCCCTCACCTGCAAAAATATTTGTTTCGCTTAAAGTTGCTTCAACCGTTACGTTTTGCGCGTTAAGGTGTGAAGTTAATAGGAGCGATAGAATTATAAATACTACAGAGCTTAGCTTATTACCAATCTTTGTCATGCTTAGCGCTGTTCTTAGATTTTTGTTTTTTAAATTCCTTCAGCAATTCTTTTTCCTTTTGAGCTAAAGCTTTCAAAATCTTTTCGGCATCTTCTTTACTAATTTCTTTAGGGGCTTTTCCTTCGCCTTCTTTAGGTTCTTGCAACTCGCTTTTTTCTTCGCTATCACTTTCTTGAGGATTCTCTTTCTGTTCTTGTTCGTCCTCGTTTTGCTGTTCTTCTTGTGAGTCCTGCTGTTGCTGGTCTTGGTTATCTTCCTGTTGCTCGTTGTTTTGCTGATCCTGATTCTGTTGTTGTTGTTGTTGCTGCTGCTGTTGTTTCTCTTTTTCTTCCTCAATCTTTTTCTTCAATTCATTCAACTTCATGTCGTTTGGGAATTGAGAAAGACCTTGTTCAACATTATCTAAAGCAGTTTGCATATCTGCATTTATGAAGGCTTGAGCAGAATTATGAAAGTAGTAGTCAGCAGATTGAGCCTGTGCATTAGCAACAAAAAGAAATGGGATGATAAATAGGAGAAAGTAGTGTTTCATAGTTAATTATTTATCTGGTCAACTGCGCCAATACGCTCAATGAAATCTTTAAAATTAGATACCGTTTCATCAACTTGCATTGCTTGTTGCATTAAATCAAAAGCTTGTTTGTATTTCTTTTCGGAAACTAACTTCTCAGCCTGTTGCTTCATAGCAAGTGCATATTCAGACGGTTCTTTTTGCTCTTGATTCTGTTGTTGTTCTTGCTGTTGTTCGTTTTCTTCTTCCTCTGCTTTAGAAGAGGCTAACTCATAGTTTTGCTTAGTTTCAACATCAGTAGGGTTTAGTTTCAATGCATTTCTAAGGTGCATTTTAGCAGGCTTCCATTGTTCGCCTTTAGCTAGTAAAGTGCCAATATTGTATTGGGCTAATGCTTTTTCTGAATTTGATTCTGCACGTTTATCAAACTCCAAATAAGCGTCTATGGCTTCTTGTACTTTGTCTTGCTTAGCTAGAGCATTTCCTAAATTAAAATAAAGTTGTGCATTTTCAGGGTTTTCCTCTAAGGCAGAGCGATAAAAAGTTTCAGCTTCCACATAGTCCCCTTTTTCATAAGCATCATTCCCTTTCCGAGCGTCTCCTAAGCCTGCGGCAGTAAGAATAAAAGCTAAAAGTATATAAAAAAGAGATTGTTTCATTAAATATGAATAGAGGTTTTAATCAAGGTTGTTTTGTTATCGTCATTCTTAGTAAAACTCTGATTGCTTAGGCATTGATATAAATAATGCTATTTAAGCAAGCATGAAACGGAGTTTTAAGTGCCCATATTGTAATTATGTTTTAAAAATATGGCTAATAGTAACTCTTTTAGAATGACCTGCCGAATTTAATTCCAATGAATTTAAAAACTATTGCTCCAAATGTAACACTAGCCCCTAAAATTAACATTCTATCTGTTTAAGTGGAAATTATTACTGCTTAAATAAAAAGAAACACAATCTTTGGAACCTTAACTGTTAAAGCTTGTGTTAGCCGTACAATATAAAGGAAGTATTGCCTATTTTTTGAGGAATTAAAAGGAGCCGTAAAAAATGAATATTGGTATAGTTTGTTACCCAACATTTGGGGGGAGTGGAGTTGTTGCTACTGAGTTAGCTAAAGTTCTAGCTAAAAAAGGGCATGTAATTCATGTTATGAGCTATGCCAAGCCGGCGCGGTTAGATACTCTGGAGCCGAATATAATGTATCATGAGGTAGCAATTAACTCATACCCTCTGTTTGAGTACCCTCCGTATGATTTGGCTTTAGCAACACAAATGGTAAACCTTATTGAGCACGAAGATTTAGACCTTTTGCACGTGCACTATGCTCTTCCACATGCAACAAGCGCCTATTTAGCTAAACAAATTGTAGCCGAGAAAAATAAAAAAATCTGCATCATAACTACGCTACACGGAACAGATATAACCGTTGTTGGCAGCGACCCTAGTTACAAGCATGTTGTAGAATTCTCGATTGACAAAAGTGATGGTGTTACTGCCGTTTCAGAATACCTAAAGCAAGAAACATACAATAGATTTGATATAAAGCGTAATATACGAGTCATCCCAAACTTCATTGATTTGGAGCGCTTTCAAAAATCAAATAAGAGTCATTTTAAAAAGGCAATTTGCCCTAACGATGAGAAAGTTGTAGTACACGTATCCAATTTTAGAAAAGTAAAAAGAATTGGAGATGTAGTTGAAATATTTGGTGGTATTCTAAAGCACGGGATTAAAGCAAAACTACTTATGGTTGGCGATGGTCCTGAAAGGCAACACGCAGAGCAACAATGTAGAGATTTAGGAATATGTGAGCATGTACGCTTTCTAGGGAAATTAGAAGCCGTTGAAGAAGTGCTTTCTATTGCTGATTTATTCCTTATACCATCGGGCTCCGAAACTTTTGGATTGGCAGCATTAGAAGCGATGAGTTGTTCCGTTCCTGTGGTTAGTACAAATATTGGTGGACTCCCAGAGGTAAATATCCACGGAGTAACGGGCTATTCATGTGAGCTTGGCGATGTGGAAAGTATGTCAAAATATTCTGTAGAAATACTTTCTAACGAAACGCTACATGCTGAGATGGCGACCAATGCAAGAAAACAAGCCGAGCGGTTCAACCAAGATTTCATAGTACAAGAGTATGAAACTTTTTATGAAGAAATTAGGAATGGTTGCGCTCAAGCTAAGTAAGGGTTAAACCTAACCAAAAATATTCCACTTACTTTTAGCCGACGCTTTAGCAACAGCCATGTACTTACATTTCTTTAAGTTCAGGATTTTGTCATCCTCTAAAGAATCATCGATTACATAAGCGATTGCTATGGTGAGGTCTTTCATTGAACTTTCAACTTTTTGACCTTTAAATTTAGAGCAAATCACAAAGTTTGAAATTTCTGTATTGATATTTTTAGCTTTATCTACCCAAAATATCGGCGATTCCAATTTAGCAAGCATATAATCAGGGCGGTCTTTGCCTGGAATTTCTCTAATTACTTCTGCTTTTATAGGAATTTGAAGTTCAAGTTCTTTAGGACCTTGTTCAATTGTGGAAATTTCAATTTTAAATGGCTTCATGTTCGTAAAGAAAGTATGAGTAGTTAAAGCTTATAATACACAAGTGCTGAATATAAGTGCTAAAATTTGATTCTTAAACAAAAAAATCCCTGCAAATTTAAGTGCAGGGATTTTAAATATCTGTAAATAAATTACAATGCGTCTAAGCGAGAACTTTAGATACTTCTTCAGCTGCTTCTTTAAGAAGCACAGCAGAAATTACGTTTAATCCAGAGTTGTCGATAATTTCTTTTGCTTCTGCTGCATTGGTACCTTGTAAACGAACAATGATAGGCACTTTAGCAACTTTGCTTGCAATTTCTGGGTCTTTAACGGCTTCAATAACACCATTAGCAACGCGATCGCATCGAACAATTCCGCCAAAAATGTTAATCAAAATAGCTTTCACGTTAGGATCGTCAAGGATAATACGGAAACCATTTTTTACAGTATCAACATTAGCCCCACCACCAACATCTAAGAAGTTAGCAGGCTCGCCACCAGAAAGTTTGATGATATCCATTGTTGCCATTGCAAGACCAGCACCATTAACCATACAACCAACGTTTCCGTCTAGTTTGATATAGTTTAGGTTGTACTTTTGTGCTTCTAATTCAAATGGATCTTCTTCTGCATCATCTTTAAGAGCTGCCAAATCAGGATGGCGATATAAAGCATTGCCATCAAAGGTTACCTTGGCATCAAGAGCAAGAATGTTTTGATCTGGAGTAAGGATAAGCGGGTTTATCTCAAACATATCAGAGTCGGTTTCAACATAAGCATTGTAAATTGCCATGATAAACTTAATAGCTTTTTTAAGAGCTTCGCCTTTTAAACCAAGAGCGAAAGCAAGGTGCCGTGCTTGGTTAACTTGAAGAGGCATGCCTGGTTCAACCCATTCCTTGATAATTTTTTCAGGAGTTTCTTCAGCAACTTGCTCAATTTCAACACCACCTTCGGTTGAAACCATGATTACATTTTTGCTTATGGCACGGTCAAGCAGAATACCTAAATAAAATTCTTTTTCGATATCAACGCCATCGGTAACATATAAGCGCTGAACTAGCTGTCCTGCTTCACCAGTTTGGATGGTAACAAGAACATCACCTAGCAGAGATTCTGCGGCTTCGCGAACTTCATCAATGCTTTTACAAAGGATAACACCTTTTGCATTATTCTTTTTAGTTCGCCCTTTACCACGGCCACCTGCGTGAATCTGAGCTTTTACAACAAACAGAGAGGTTCCGTTCTTTTTCATTTCTTCGGCAGCTTGCACAGCTTCTTCAACGGTAGTTGCTGCGGTGCCATCAGGAACAGCTACGCCATATTTTTTTAGAATTTCTTTGGCTTGGTACTCGTGGATTTTCATGAATTATAATCTAATGAACGTTCAAAAAAAGCGATTTTTATGGGCCTCAATAATAGGGAGAATACACGCTAAAGGAAAGCCATCTCACTAAGCGATTACTTGATTTTATAAAAGTTTGTGATTTCGGCATTTTGTAACTTAAATTTCAGGAGAATTAATCAGAAGCGAGCCCATTGCAAAAAACTAAAATAATGTCTGCCGAGGAACTGGAGCGCACCTATGTTCGGTTTGCTCATCAGTTTCTTGAACCGTATGATGACCCGTCCCGCCTTGCCATAATTGGCATGCAAACTAGAGGTGTTTACATTGGTAAACGCATCAATCAGGAAATAAAGAATAAATTTGGCATTGAAATAGACTTTGGTGTACTTGATGTCACTTTCTATAGAGACGATTTCCGTACAAAATTAAAAATGCCTCAGGTGCAAGTCACTGAAATTCCCTTCGATTTATATGATAGAGACGTTATTCTTGTGGACGATGTGTTATACACAGGGCGTACTGTACGCTCAGCAATGGATGCATTAATGGGCTATGGGCGCCCGAGAAAGATTCAGTTTTGTTGTATGGTAGACCGAGGCCACAGAGAGTTGCCAATTGTAGCAGATTACACAGGGCTTTATGTGCCAACTCATGAGAAAGAAGAAGTAAGAGTGAAAGTTGAAGAACTTGATGGCGAAGATGCAGTTTATTTGGTTGAAGTAGGAGAAGAGGTATGATGGAGAATCTGTCATCAAAGCACCAGTTTACTCAAAAGCATTTGCTAGGCCTAGCTGATTATTCAAAAGAAGATATTCTCTATGTACTCGAACAAGCAAAATACTTTAGAGAGATTTTAGATCGCCCTGTGCCAAAAGTTCCCACCCTACGTGACAAAACCATCGTAAATTTATTCTACGAAAACAGTACTCGTACAAGGCTTTCCTTTGAACTAGCTCAGAAAAGAATGGGGGCTGATGTAGTAAATTTTTCTGCAAGTAATTCTTCCACAAAAAAAGGAGAGTCACTTAAAGATACTATTCAAAATATCAGCTCGATGAAGATTGATATGGTAGTTGTGCGGCACGAAAGCCCTGGCGTTCCTCACTTTTTAACACAATGTGTTGATGCTGCTATCCTAAACGCTGGAGATGGTTGCCATGAGCACCCTACACAAGCGTTGCTAGATATGTTTACTATTCAGCAGACCTATCCAGACTTAACAGGCAAAAAAGTGGCTATTATAGGTGATATTTCGCACAGTAGAGTTGTAAGATCTAATATAATTGGGCTTACAAAACTTGGTGCCAAAGTGGTTCTATGTGGTCCGAAAACTTTTATGCCTGTTTTTGTGAAAGAAATGGGCGTTGAAGTGTCCTCTAACTTAGAAGAGACACTTGCTTGGTGTGATGTGGCAATGGCGCTTAGGATACAGCTTGAGCGACAAGGTGAGAGTACTGAATTATTTCCAAGTATAAGAGAGTATCACGAACGATTTGGAATAAAGCTTGAGCATCTAGAAAAATATCCAGATTTTAAAATTATGCACCCAGGTCCAATAAACAGAGGGGTTGAAATGCAAAGTGAAGTTGCAGATAGCGACAGGGCTGTAATACTTGATCAAGTAACAAATGGGGTGGCTGTTAGGATGGCTGTATTATATTTATTGAGTGGTGGAAATAGGGTATAGATAAATGTGTATTTTGTATAGTTAGAATTAGTAAATTGAATGCTGTTGAACCAAAAATATTATCAAGCACATTAGTCATCGAAGAACAAGAAATTGATATTAAGGCTTCCTCGGCTCCTTCTGTAACAATAGGAATTCCAGTTCTTAATGAGGAGGGGCATATTGAACGTGTGGTGCGAGGTTTTTTAGGCTGTGGTTACCCAAACCTTATAGAGATATTGATAGCTGATGGAGGAAGTACGGATAGAACGCGCGAAATTATTAGCGGTATTTCTCAAGAAGATGCTAGAGTTAAATTAGTTGAAAATCCCCAAAAATTTCAATCATTTGGCTTAAACATAATGATTGATAAAGCCGTTGGCGATGTTTTTTTAAGAGCTGATGCACATTGTTACTACAAAGAGAATTATGTCACAAAGTGTATTGAGGTACTTTTAGAAACAGGTGCTAGGAATGTTGGTGGATCTCAGCGTTATAAGGCTGAGAATACAGTTCAAGCCGGTATCGCAATAGCTGTAAAAAGCTTTTTAGGTAACGGTGGTGCTAAGTACATGAACGATCAGTACGAGGGGTATGGTGATACTGTTTTTTTAGGATGTTTTTGGACAAATGATTTGAAACGAGTGGGTAATTTTAGCACTGATAATATCACTAACCAAGACTCAGAGCTTAACCTGAGATTAATTGAGGCTTTTGGCGATGAAAGTGTATTTATTAGCCCAAATATTCAAAGTTGGTACTTTCCAAGAGATACTTTATGGAAGCTATTTAAGCAGTATTTTAGATATGGGAGGGGGAGGTTTATAACCAAAGTACATCACCCTCAGCAATCACCTATAAGAGGTATGCTCCCTTTCTTATTTATATGTACACTATCAATTCTTGTTATATCAGATTTAATTATTGAAACAAGTCTAAGTTCTATATGGGTCTTAGGAATATTGTTTTTAATTCTTTTAACGGAATCCATGAAGACAGTGTCGTCAACTAAAGAAGTATTTAGTAATGAGATCTGGTCTAGTAATAAAAAAGAACCAAATTTCATTGTTAGAGTATTTATTACGTCAATTAGTTTAGCCTTAATGCAGATTGGCCATTTTAGTGGTTTCTTGTATCAAGTTCTCCGCAGGGTGATTTTACAGAAAAAAGGGTGGTGAAAATTTCTTTAATAAAGAGAAGTTTTAAAAAAACCTGTTTAAAAGTAATCTAATCCCTATAGACGCATTTTGTTTTCAGTATGCTTTCCTCAAAGGCGGTCAATCAGCTACGTGTTAAAAATGATGTCAAATATAAAGTTCATAGTGGTTTTAATTGGAAATCAAAATGAAATGGTTTTTGATCTAGTTTATTTAAAAGTCCAACAATCATTGGTAAGCTATAATTTGAAGTGTAATAGTCTACCTGAGATTGTGTAAAAATGTTTTATTGGAAAAGTAAAACTCTGGTTTGAATCACAGAAACCAAGATAATTGATATCAATCACTGGTGGTTCTTTTTAAATTTTAGGATGAAAAGTGATTGAATAAATTACTATTATTGATGATTAGGAGTTGATTTATGATTGTGGGTTATGTTTTAAAAAATACCTTGAGAATCAATATATCCTATGTATTTTTCATAAGAGTTTTGAATGACATAATCGGGTATAATTATTTTAGATAATGATGCTAAATGTGCTTTATATGTGCTCGTAATGGTAAAAATTAGTAGCGAAAAACAATTTAAGGTAACAGATATATTAATTTTCAAGAAATAAGATGGATAGTTATAAGATAGTGCAACTTTCTTCTGTCCATCAGTCAAATGATACACGAATCTTTCATAAGATTTGTAAATCACTGGTAGCACATGGCTTTGATTTGGATCTTATTATCCAACATCCAAATGACGAGGTTATAGACGGAATAAATATGATAGCGCTCCCTATTGCAGAGAATAAGAGAGATAGAGTTTTTAAAATTATTCCAAGGTTATTTTCAAAGGCGATAAAGTATCCTAGAAAAACCATTTTTCACTTACATGACCCAGAATTAATTCTGGTAGGTTACATACTCAAGGTACTTGGCTATAAAGTTATATATGATGTACACGAAGATGTACCTAAAAGTATAATGACTAAAGAATGGGTGCCAATTTATATTAGAAAATTTATTGCTTTTGTTGCTTCTAGGTTCGAAAAGTTAGCTCTTTATCTATTTGATAATATCATTGTTGTAACTGAATCAATAGAGCAGAGGTTTATTTCTGATAAAACTAAATTGATTCAAAACTTTCCGATTCTGACAGACATCGTTTCACTTTCGAAGTCTAACCAACAGGATAGTATTTTCTATCTTGGAGACATTACTTTAGTAAGAGGTCTCAAAGAAGTGGTTCAAGCAGTGGATATTCTAAATCGTTCACATAAGGTAAAATTTATTCTTGGAGGTAGGTTTAACCCAAAGACTTTAGAGGATGATTTGAAGTTAGAGTCAGGATGGAAGTATACAGAATTTGTTGGTTGGGTTGGAAAAGAAGAGTTCATGGAATATGCGGAAAGATCGTATGTTGGCGTTGTTACTTTTCACCCGATACCCAATCATGTTGAAGCACAACCTAATAAATTGTTTGAGTACATGCATGCAGGGCTTCCTGTAATAGCATCAAACTTCCCGTTATGGGGAGAAATTGTCGAAAAAAATAAATGTGGTCTACTAGTTAATCCTTTAGATCCTAGCGAGATTTCCAAAGCTATTTCTTGGATAATCGATAATCCAAAAGAAGCTCAGAAAATGGGTGAAAATGGGCGCAGAGCAGTACTTGAAAAATACAATTGGGCTAATGAAGAAAAGAAACTTATAAAACTATATAATAACCTATCTTAAATTATAGAAGTACAGAAGATAATTATCACAGAATACTATGAATGAGCTGAAAAGAATAGATTTATTAGCAGTTGCCACAATTTTTGCAAAAAGGAAAAGAATATTGATTCTAACTGTTGTTTTGGCAACAATTATAGGGGCTATCATAGCATTTATGTGGCCAAAAAGTTATGAGTCGAAAATGACATTTATCGTTACCGAGGGTAGCGGAATTGATTTTTCTAGTGGTGGTTTGCTTAGTGGCTTGGCAAATCTTTCTGTAGGAGGCTCCAAGATTACCTCAGATCAAGCTTTAGTATTGGTGCGAAGCACGGCAATTCAAGATAGAGTTATCGAGAAGTTTAATCTTAAAGATGTTTTTGGAACAGATATTCCTGAAGCGCTTAGGAGGAATCTAGATCAAAGACTTGTTATTGATGAAAAGCGTGAAGGTGGAATAGGGTTTAATTCGATAATAGCTATATCTATTTCTTATATAGATGAAAGTCCTCAGCGGGCGTATGATATAATCAGTTACTATTATAACCTTCTAGACTCTACTGTTGCGGACTTAAATAGAAAGGGGGTAGGAGATGGATATGAAATGATAAAGACTAGATTAAATCAAAATGAAATAGAGTTGGCAGCTGCAGAAGACAGTTTAGTTAGCTTTCAAAAAAGATATGGAATATTAGAGGTTGAAGAGCAGGCAAAATCTCAAATAAAAACACTTGCTGAGTTGAAAACTGAAATTGTTAAGCTAGAAGTTCAAATTGGTTATACAAAGGAGGTTCTTGGCTCTGGTAATAATAAAATTGAGGATTTAGAGGTCCAAAAAAAGCAGTTCGAAAGGAAATATAATGAACTCTTAACTGGCAGTATAAAAAACAGTGGTTCATTTGATGTGTTTCAGTCTGTGCAAGAAATGCCAGAGCTATTTTTAGAGTACTTAAGAAGATATAGAGAAGTGATTGTTCAGGAAGAAATATATAAAGTGCTGTATCCTCAATTCGAGCAACAAAAACTTAATTATGAAGAGGCAAGTTCTGGGTTAAGAATTGTAGATCCTGCGGTTATTCCAACATATAAGTCGAGTCCAAAGCGTGCATATATAATATTGGCGGCAATATTATTTGGTGGATTTATGGGAATTCTTATGGTTCTTTTTAAAGAATGGAAAGAAGGCCTTCGGGTAAATAACCCAGAGGAATTAACCCGATTCGAAGAGTTCGTTAAAGAACTAAAAAAGTTCTAATGGTCTTTGGTGACAGGACATATAGTGGTTATTTTATAGTTATACCAATTATTGTTGGTGCTTTTTTATCTGGTATAGTTTATTTGTCAGAAGGCTCTGCTATTCCATTTACATTATTTCAGATGGCCCTGATTAGTGGTTTCTTCTTGTTTGTTCTTATTAAAATTGTTAATCAAGACTTAGAACTGGAAGTTTATGGTGCGGAGTTAGAGTATCTATTATTATTGGCACTAATATTTTTATCCTTAATATATAGCTCTAATCGAGATGTCGGCCTTTTCAATGCCGTTCGATTTATCACTTTACTTAGCATGACATACCTTATTTATAACTCGATAAATAAGGCATCTGAACTATTCTTTATTATAAAAGTAGTTATTGTTGTTGGGTGTATTGTTGCTCTAAAAAGTGTTTATGATGCTTATAGTAATCCAGAGATTATAGCATTTAATTATTTAAATGAGGGTAAAAAACTAATGCGTTCAAGTGGCGTTGAAGCAGATCCAAATGTTTTTGCTATTGGCTTTAGTATGCCATTTATGTTGCTCTTGAGCTATTTATTACAAGCAAAATCGGTAACTAGTAAGGCTTTAATCGCCATAGGTTTGGTATTGGTTCTTGGTGCGGTCTTAATAACATACTCAAGAAGTACTTGGGTTGCATTTTTTATTGGTGGGGGTATAATTTTTAAATACTATAAAAACTATACCATAGTGATTGCAGGAGTGGTATTTGTGATCATAGCAGCTTTTGTTAGCGAAAGTGTATATGCTATTTTTATTAGCATTTGGCAACGAGCCAAGGATATTTTTGCAGGTAGTGATGATGACTCGTCAAATATTCGGATTATGTTGTTTATTGGGGCAATTAGAATGTTTTGGGATTCATATATGCTGGGGGTTGGTTTCCAAGGGTTTTCAGCCAACTTCCAACATTATTACACTAAACAAGAGACTATAGGCGTAAATGAGCCTCATAATGAGTATTACAAATTCCTGTCTGAGTTGGGTTTGGTTGGCTTTGTCTTGTTTATTATGATTATAGCAAAATTTATTAAGGTGGGGCTGAATAATCTAAATATTAGTAACGATACTGAAAAATCAATCGCTATTGCGCTACTTTGTTCACTTATTAGCTACCTGATATTTTATATATTTTATTCAGGTATGTTATATAATGCATTATTTTTTATTAATATAGCTTTGTTGTTTGTGTTGAGGAAAGTTTTATACAAAAATAAACTAAATCCCGCTATAAGCAGTTAAAAGTTTTGATAGGTAGGCTTTTCTGCTAAACAATTCTTCGATGATTGAAGCAGATGGTTTCACTTTAGTTATTGAGGATATCTCAGAAGCTAGATTAACTTTAGAAAACTCAGGAATTATTTTCCCATAACCGTGTTCTGATAGCTGTACCGAAATTCCAGTTGGACTAGATAGGAAGGGTACTCCGCAAAAGCAAGCTTCAGTTAATGCTAATCCAAAAGCTTCCCTTCTGCTAGGAGAGATATACACATCTGCTGCATGAAAGTAGTCAATTAATTCATCAGGAGAGACTGTAGGGTGTATAATGAGGTTCGGAATTTCTTGATTTATAAGGGTTTTTCTTATGCTATCTGAATACGTAGTATTTTCAAAGTTGCCAATTATGTGAAAAATAGTATCCTTGAGTTTGGCATTACCAACAATAGCATCTAAGAGTAAATCGACACCTTTCTCTTCTCTAATGCTTGCAACGGTCAAAGCATGTACTTTAGAATCATCCCATCCTAATTTAGCTCGTTTTTTAGATTTATCTGTTTTTGAAGGAGGTGTGTATTTCTGTGAATCCACCATATTATAAATAACATCGGATTTATTAGACAGTTTGGGGAATTCTTTTTCTACGTCTTTTTTTAATTGAGGGCCAGAGTAGAACACTCTATCCACACATTCAAAGATTTCAGAAATTATTGGCCTAAAGTTCGGTTTGCTAATATTTTGATACCAATCACTTCCATGTATTGTGAGAATAACTTTGTACCCTGCTTTTTTGAGTGATGGAATTGCTAAACCATCGGGATATAACCAGTGAACATGTACGATGTCTGGTGAATGAGCGTTCAATCCCGATAGAATTGCGTGAGAAATGGATTTTTGAATAATACGGGGGAATTTTTTTCTGGGAAAAGAGAGATATTTTAATCTAGTTATATCTTTTGGTGTACCTACGAATTGAGCATTATTGAGTAAGTCCCTTTTTGTAAATGGAATTGTATGAGGTGTTGGAATTAAAAGAGAAACATCTGTTGATTTGTTATTAATCAAGAGATCAAACATATCTTTTATGAACTTGCCCTGAGATGATGCAAGCTCATTTGGATATAAGTGGCTGATTAATACAACATTCATAATACATGTTTAATCTCTACTTCTTAGTAATCTTCTAATAAATACTTATTTAAAATCATTACCTATTTAAGGCTACATAAGTGGTTATTATGCTTGTGATTGTAGAAATACCTGCGAACAGTAGTTGTATGCGTTGGTTTCTAATTAGTCCTCGTTGATATTGGGCGGTCTGTTTAGATATGTATGGAATAACGGGCTGTTTATCAACGAAAATTCGATCACCAGACTCTAATTGAGTTTCATTTGGTTTATACCAAGCACCGTTACCTGCTTTAATAATAAATACTCTTTTCTTGTCTGCAGCTAATGCGAATCCGCCAGCTTTTGATATGTATTCATTTACAGAAACTACGCTAGATGAGATATATGGAAAATATCCAGGTTTGTTTACTTGCCCAAAAATAAAAATAGTGTGTTCATCTTTTGGAACGTAGAGGCTATCACCGCTAAAAATCTTTAGCTGTTGTAGCTGGTTGGGGTCTTCTAAGTCTAAGTATACTCTGTTTTGGGTAAGCTCAGTTTCATTTTCAAAATATTTAGTCCCTTCATCTATTTGATCAGAGGTTCTGAGCATAAGTTTTGCATTAAACTTATTAGGTATTTCGTTTTCGAAGTTTGTTCCTCTAACCAAATAGGCACTAGCTGGTAAAGCTTCATCAGTTAAACCACCACTCAATTTAAGGAGGTCGCTGGCAGAAGTTTTTCCAGATATAATTGGAAAGCTTCCCGGAATGTTAACTTCACCTAAAACCCAAGCAGACCCTAGTATAGGTTTAGATCTGTCGTAAGGCACTACTATGCGGTCGTTAGGCGCTAGCTCAAAGTCCGCCCATTCATTTGCACCTAACTCAATCATATCAACAGTGTCAGCTTGGCGCCTGTATACAATCATTTTAGATTGGTCTGCTGATTCTTCAAAACCACCACTAATTGCTAAAAGTGAAGCGGGTGTATCTCCCTTTTTATACTCCAATTCATAACCATAGTTAACAGCTCCTGAAATACTAACGGTTGGAGTTCTTGGCGTTACCATTTTAATAGTTACTTGGTCGCCATCACGGATAATTGGGTTGCCAGTTAAGTCCCCAGCTCTAAAATAGCTAATTAAGTCAGCAGTCGTTTTTTCGCCATTACGGTGAGTAATAGAAATATTACGGTATGAGTATATTCCATCCTCTAAAAGTTCATTGGTATTTTGAGGAGCTAGAATCATTGAATCCTGTAAGGATTCAGTAGGTAGCGATTTGGTTGCTAAGAAAATCGCTAAGTCTATTCGTGTTTGAGCTGGTAATACAAACTTACCTGGAGATGGTATTGCTCCATTAATATGAATATTAACTGGGCGAGGAATCTCTACAGAAATTGAAACTTTTGGCGCCTTATATGCAACACTTGCTGCTTCTGTTATTTTCTTTTCAGCTTCTAATACGGTAAGTGAATTAACATTAACAGAACCTACTGATGGGATAATTACTTCACCAGATGCATTTACTATAAGGCCACGAAGTACAATGTTTTGAACCGTTTCGATTTGAATCGAAATAAGATCGTTAGGTCCGAGTATATAAGTCTCTTTATCAATGCTACCCTCGTAAGTAAGGCCTTCTATTGCTAGTTGAAGGCCGGTTGGGTCCTGAAAGTAGAATCCACCCAAATCATTTGAGCTATTTATGTTTAAAGAGCTTTGTGATGAGGAATTTCCCGTGGTTTGGGCATTAGCATTAAAAAAAATGAAAAGGGAAAATGCTAGTAAAAAGAGCGGTTGAAATCGTCTCATATATATCTGTCGTATTCGAAAATCGAAATTTATTTTTTAAACCGTGCCAGTATAATACCAGCAATTACCAAAAGAGCACCAATATATTGAAATAGAGTGAGTTGTTCATCTAAAATTATAGCTCCAAATATCAAACCGAGCACAGGGACTAAGTTTTGATATGCGGCCGTTCTAACTGCCCCTAATTTATGAACTCCATTGTTCCAGATAAGATAAGCAATACCTACTGATAATAAACCACTATATAGTATACCTCCGTAACTTTTAATTGAAATTTGATTCCATTCTAGAGTTAATAATGAAGGTAGGCCCACGATAGTTAAACTAATGAGCCCTACTAAAGACATAAAAGTTGAAAACTGGGTTGAATTATAAATCTGTAAATACTTCTTAGAGAGAATGGTATAAACAGACCAAACGATGGCGGCAAATATAATTATCAAATCACCTATAAAAGTTTCAGATTCAAAAGATATTGGGTTTTTCCCACCAGTAATGATTCCACAGATACCTATAAAAGCGAAAAGTATACCGATAGTTTTTAAAGGAGTAAGCTTCTCATCAGTAAAAAACTGAGAGAATAATGCAACCCAAATTGGAATGGTGCCGAGCATAACTGATGCATTGGCAGAGTAGGTGTAATTTAAACCGATTATGAAAGCCAGCTGGTAAACAAGGTTTCCAAGAAGGCCAAGCCCCACCATTTTCCAAAAATGCTCTTTTTTAACTTTAATCGATACACCACGTTTCCAAGCAACGATATATAAAACCAAAAAGGCTAAAATAAATCTAAGAACATTGAAGCTGTTGGGGTCGATTTCCTGAAGGGATATTTTAGCTACACTAAAGTTGAGAGCCCACAAGATTGCGACAAATACTAAGCTAAAATCGGTAAGATATTTTTTAAACAATGGAGAGAATTTTAGTGCGGGAAAAAGTACAGGTTTTTGAGCATTTAAACAGGATGAGATGAAAGAATTAACACGTAAAAAAATTGTAGTAACTATGAACTAAAAGCGGTAACTTTTTGACTTGAATTTAATAAAATGACTCAAAGTCAGTAAATGGGAATTGTAGAACGAAAAGAAAGAGAAAAAGAACGTAAGCGTTCTTTGATGATAAAAGCCGCTGAAGAGCTAATTCAGGAAAAGGGTTTGACAAATCTGAATATGGATGAGGTTGCGTTACGTGCAGAGGTTAGTAAAGGGTCTTTGTATCAGTATTTTAATACCAAAACAAACCTCATTCTTGGAATTTGTGATAAGGCAACCTCTCTGTTTAATGAAGAAGTAGCTAAGGTGTTAGGGCAAGATTTGCCAGGCTTACAATTGGTCTACTTACTTGGTGAAACGTTCTTGAAATTTGTAACTGAGCACCCAGAGTACTTTAGAGCTATGCGCTTTCTAGACACACTAAAAGAAGCAAATGAGGTGGATGGGAGCGGTTACTTTAAGTCTTGTGTTGCCCACAGACAAAGTACTTTTACCTATACGGTAAGGGCTATACAAATCGGGATGCAGGATGGTAGTATCAACTCATCTTATGACGCAAAAGAGCTAGCTGTTTTAATTTGGAGCACATCGCATGGGCTGGTCAGTTTGGTGTATCAGAACCAAAATAACCAGAACCATGATTTATTAAATCAGTTAGATTTGGATATACATTCTTTATTAAGAGGGTATATAAAATTAATTGGCTGTGGAATTGCCACTGATGGAAGTAAAAAATAATTATGACTAACAGTCATTTTCTTGTAACAAAATGAACGTCTTTCCGTAGGTCAGCGCCGACTTATGAATAGACTTTCTAAACTCAACGAAAAAAACTTAATGCAGAATAAAATATTAAATCGCTCACTATTACTTTTTATAGTTATGTGGGCTTTTATAGGCACAAAAGTAGCCGTTTCGCAAGAAACACAAAAAGGGGTAGAGGTTTCGCTTGATCAAATGATTGAAATGGCTATTGCAAATAGCCCTGAGATTAAGCGAGCTTTGTTAGCAGTTAAAGATGCCGACCAGCTTGTGAAGATTGCTTATGGTGAAGTTTTCCCAGATGTAACCTCTTCAATTAGTTACACTAGGAATATTGAAATTCCCGTGAATTATATACCAGCAAAACTTTTTGATCCAAATGCACCTGATGGTTTGCTTGCCCCTGTTGAGTTTGGGACCGATAATAATTGGCAAGGTGGATTTACAGTAGAGCAGAACCTGTTTAAAGGAGAAGCTTTAGTTGGAATAAGTAGCTCTACGGTATTTAGATTAGTTCAGCAAGAAAGCTTTAGGGCAACTAGTCAGCAAATTATTACACAGGTTCGTGTGGCTTATTATAGTGTACTGGCTGCTGATGAACAGCTAAGATTGCAACAAGCTCAAATTGATAGGTTAGAGCAGAATATTAAAGAAAATGAAGCTCGTGCAAAAGCCGGTATTATTGATGAGTATGATGTGCTTCGTTTAAAAGTGCAGTTAAGCAATCAAACCCCGCTGTTAGTTCAAGCTAAATACGCATTAGCGGAAGCTTATAGGTCATTAAAAGTAATCGCTGGATTGCCTCTTAATTTCGATTTTAAGGTTAAAGGCAACTTGAATAGTTTTGATATCCTATCAGTAAATGTGAAGAACGCGGATAATTTGAAGATTAAAGAAATTGATCGAATGAACCCGTTTGAGTTTAGCGCTCTAAATGTGGACTCTTCTGGCTTGGTTGCTTACCGTGGAGATCTTCGGGTTATTGATGCTAGTATCGGTTTGAAAGACAAAGAAATTACCGCAGTTAAAAGTCGTTTCCTTCCAACACTTACGGCATCATATAATTTACAATGGAGTGCTGCTGAACCAGATGCTCCAAACTTCTTTCAGAATAGTAATCGCTTTCAAACTTTGGGAATAAATCTGCGATTTCCACTTTTCCAGGGGTTCGAGCGTGTTGCTAACGTAAATAGAGCAAAAATTCAAAGGAAGGATCTAGAAGAACAGAAAAGAGCGGCTCTTCTCTCAGCAAATAATGAAATCGCCTCAGCAGCTGAAAAAGTAAATGAGACTTTCGAAACATCGAATGCTCGTAAAGAAGCTGTTAATTTGGCTAAAGAAGGATATGAAAGAGCAAAACGACGATTCGAAAACGGCTTGGGTTCTCAATTAGAGTTAACCGAAGCTGAAATACAAGTTCGCGAAGCTGAAGTAAACTATGCCATTATGGTTTTTAATTATCTCACCGCAAAAGCGCAGTTTGACCTCGCAACTGGTATGGTGCCATTTGTAGATACAACCATAGAAAAAGATTAAATGAACATTCCAAAAAACAAACTAATGACAAAAAGATATTTAGCAATATTATTAAGTGTAAGCCTTACGGTTGTAGCGTGTTCTGGTGAGGGAGAAAATGTAGAAACCACATCAGAAGAAATTGTAAAAACAGTAAACGTATCTACAAAAACTATTGGAAGTTCTAATTTTACTAGCTATTTGCAAGTTGTAGGTACAGTAGAAACTGCCAACGATATTTTTATTTCCTCAGAAGTAGGGGGCAGAGTTGTTGCTTATAAAGCAGAAATTGGGCAAATGGTTAAGAAAGGTGATGTGATTCTTAAAATCGACGATTCTAAGTTGAGGCAAGAAAAAATAAGACTTGAATCGATTACTGCCCAAGCCAAAGATACTTACACTAGGTTAAAAAAAATCTACGAAGAAGATAACATTGGTTCTGAACTCGATTACTTAAATGCAAAATATGCTTACGAGCAAAGTAGCTCGGCATTGGAGTCGATTAAAGTAGATTTAGAAAATACCAATATTAAAGCACCTTTTAATGGCCGTTTAGAAACTAAACTGGTTGAAGAGGGCGAAATGGTAAGCCCAGGAATGCAAGTTGTTCGCCTTATAGGCTCAGATGAATTTGTGATTTCAGCCGGTGTACCAGCAAGATATGCTGATGTGATTAGGCATGGTGATAAAATTGAGTATTGGTTTGACTCACAAGCTAAAGACACCCTTTCTGGCACAATCAGTTATGTTGGGAATAGTATTAATACTCAAAACCGGACCTTCCGCATTGAAACCAAACTCCCGAATAACGACGGCCGCTTTAAAGTTGATATGATCGTAAACATGAGACTTAAAACGCTTGAACGTAATGATGTTATTATTGAAAGCGAAGAGTTTGTGTACTCTAAAAAAGGCGGTTATGTAGTGTACGTACTTGCCGAAAATGAAGAAGGGAATGAAGTAGCAGAAGAGCGCTTGGTAAACTTAGGGCCTTCTTATAGAACCGAAGTTATTATTGAAAATGGATTAGAGGTAGGCGACAACTTGATTACCATCGGTTCTGCTTTCTTAAATGACGGGATGCGCATAAATGTGCTTAATAAACAAGAGCAAACATTAGCGGCTCAATAAGAACCATTACAACTTTTATAAATTTATGAGCACTGAAAATAATAGTAGCCACAATGGAGAAAAGGGAAATGGAGCACCAAAAGGCTCTGATTCCAACTCCAATCAAGATAAGAAAGAATTTTGGTTATCCACTTTTTCGATTAATAACAGGATAAGTATACTCGTACTTATAACTCTAGTTTCGGTATTAGGGATTGTATCATATATAACAATTCCTAAAGAATCGTTTCCGAGTATTACCATCCCAAATATTTTCGTTGTAACTGTATATCCAGGTGTTTCGCCTGAGGATATGGAAAGCTTAGTAACTCGTAAACTAGAAGATGAGCTAGGTGCAATATCAGAAGTTAAAACAATGACTTCTACCTCTTCAGAAGGGTATTCTAGTATAAATCTAGAGTTTACAACAGATGTGGATATAGAAGACGCTCTTCAGAAAGTTAGAGAGAAAGTTGATTTAGCTAAACCAGAGTTGCCTGAAGATGCAGAAGAACCATCTGTGCAGGAAGTGAATTTATCTGAACTTCCTATAATGCAGGTAAATATTTCAGGGGATTATGATTTAGATATTCTGAAAGATATAGCTGAGGATCTACAAGATAGAATTGAGCAAGTTCCTTCTGTATTAGGTGTGGATTTGACAGGCGGGCTAGAACGTGAGGTTCAGGTTGATGTAGATCTTCCTAAGATGAAGTATTACAATATCACATTTACTGATATTATAGCGACTATATCAAACGAAAACGTAACAATACCCGGTGGTGATATTTCAGTAGGAACTAAGAAATTCTTATTACGTGTTCCCGGTCAATACGAAAATACAGAGCCACTTGAAGATGTTGTAATTAAGGGTGAGAATAGAGAACCTATTTATGTGCGTGATGTAGCAAAGGTAACATTCGGGTACAAAGATAGAGAAACGTATTCCACTCTAGACGGTGCGCCAGTAATTACACTTGGAATAAAAAAACGCTCTGGAGAAAACATCCTTGAAACAGCCAAAAATGTTAAGGCTATTTTGGATGAACAGATCCCTTTACTTCCTCCAACTACTACTTACAAAATTACAAACGATCAGAGTAAGCAAGTAGTGAGCATGGTTAGTAATCTGGAGAACAACATCATCTCAGGTTTGTTCTTGGTTGTTGGTGTTCTACTATTCTTTCTAGGGGTTAGAAATTCATCGTTTGTAGGTATTTCTATTCCAATGTCGATGTTTCTTTCGTTCATTATTTTGAGTGCGTTGGGCATTACAATGAACATGATTGTTCTCTTCTCACTTATTCTAGCACTTGGGATGTTGGTAGATAATGCCATTGTAGTAGTAGAGAATATTTATCGTTTTCTAGAGGAAGGTTATGATAGATTTGAGGCTGCCAAAAAAGGAACTGGTGAGGTAGCAATTCCAATTATTTCTGGAACGGCAACAACGGTAGCTGCTTTTGCACCAATGGTGTTTTGGCCTGGAGTAACTGGCGAGTTTATGAGTTATCTGCCTAAAACGTTAATTATAACGTTGAGTAGTTCGTTGTTTGTAGGATTGGTAATAAATCCTGTTATTTGTGCACTTTTTATGGAAGTAGATGGTGCTGAGGGTAAAGCAACATTAACTCGAACTGGTAAAAAAATTCTTACATGGATAGGAATAGTTGTTCTTCTTTTTGCACTAGCAATAAGCTTTTTTATGGGCGGAATAATAGGGTTTAGCATTAGTACGACAATGTTAGTGCTGCTTACATACTTGTTCTGGTTATCGAACAAATACTTTTTAAATCCGGTAGGTAACTGGTGGCAAAGTAAAGGTTTGGGGGTTGTAATCGATAAGTATGAAGAGACGCTTACATGGTCATTGAATCATCGCCTTTCAGTAGTGGTGTTAGCTATTGTAGTATTTATTTCTAGTATAGGTGTTTTAGCAGTATTCAATCCAGGTGTTGAATTTTTTCCTGAAGATATTCCTCCTAGCGATGTTTATGTACAAGTTGAAGCACCAATTGGATCGGATGTTGAGTTCACAAAAACCTTGGTAGATGAGGTTAAAGATAGAGTTGACAACTTACCCTACTTTAGTGATGTGAAATCTGTACTTGCTACTTCGGGTGCGGTTATCTCAAATGATATGAGTGGTGGTGGAAATGTCACGAACAAAGGTACAGTTGCCTTAAACTTTGTAGACTATCAATTACGTGAAGGTGATGTGTTTGAGGCCATGGAGTTTTTGCGTGACGATTTAAATAAGAATATTGTTGGCGCTAAAATCACGGTTGAAAAGCCACAAGAAGGCCCACCAACAGGCCCTCCAATTAACTTGGAAATCGCTGGCTCCGATATGGATGTTTTGACAAAAATATCAAACGACATCCTAGATATTATTGAAGGAGATTCTATTTACGCTAAGATGGACGGTCTTAAATCAGATTTGCCAGAAGCACGCCCTGAAATTCGTGTTACTGTTGATCGTGAAAAAGCTGCTTTATATGAACTTTCTACAAACGCTATTGGGATGACTATTCGTCAAGCAATTAACGGGGTAGAAGCTTCAAAATTCAGAGATGGAAAAGAAGAATACGATATCGTAGTTCGTCTAGATAAACAGTATCGAGAAGACTTAAGTACCCTTGCTGATTTAACAATTTCACATGAAGGGAATCAGATACCTCTTTCTGAAGTTGCAACTTGGGAAATTAGCAATGGTTTAGGTGGTATTCGCCATAAAGATGCAGACCGTGTAATTACTATTAGTGCTGATAACCGTTCTGACTATCAGGCAAATGCAGTGTTAGCAGAAGCAAAAGTAGTTTTAGCTGATTATTTAGAAAACTTACCAACAGGATACTCACATGATTGGACTGGTCAACAACAAGACCAGCAAGAAACTTTCGAATTTCTTACCTCGGCGTTTTTAGTTGCAATTTTCTTAATTGCATTTATTCTTGTTTCTCAGTTCAACTCAATCGCAAAGCCAATGATTATTCTTAGCTCTGTAATTATGTCTACTGCGGGTGTGTTTTTCGGGTTAGTGACTTTCCAAATGGCATTTGGACTGATGGCATTTCTTGGGATTATTTCGCTAGCAGGTGTTGTAGTAAACAATGCAATTGTACTAATCGATTACGTGGATATTTTACGTGAACGAGATGGTTTAACTTTGCGAGATGCACTACTAAAAGCTGGGAAAGTACGTTTCCGTCCAGTTATATTAACAGCAATAACCACAACATTAGGTTTGGTTCCATTAGCGATTGGATTTAATTTCGATTTCCTAGTACTTGTACAAGAACCTCTTTTATTCTTCTCTCACCTAAGTGAATATGTTTACATGGGTGGCGAGCAAGCAGCTTGGTGGGGACCAATGGCAATTTCAGTAATTGTTGGTCTGATTTTCTCTACAGCACTTACTTTAATTTTGGTTCCAGTGCTTTATAGCCTATTCGAACGAGGAAGAAGAGGCTTAAACAAAAAAATGTTTGGAACAGAAGAGCCTGGGCTCATTAAAGATCAAAGCTCTTTAAATACTGTTAGTTCTGATAAATAGAAGATGAGCTAAGTTAAGCTCCAAGAAACACTTTGTTTTTATAGTATCAAGAGAGGCGTCGGATAGGCGCCTTTTTTGTTGTTCGATTTTCCATTTTCATTATAAAATCTGCTATCTTTACTCATCAACTTAAACTTGAAAGAACTTATTTATCGTGATTCAACGAATCCAAACTATTTTTTTAGCCCTAGCAATTCTATGTACTCTTTCCGTGGTATTCACTCCTATTTATGATAGAGCGATGGAAGATCCACAAAAGTGGATAGGAATTGGTTTATCAGCCAGTTTATTGATAGCTATGGCGTTAGATATTATCAGTATCGGGCTTTATCAGAAGAGAAAAGACCAAATTAGTTGGGTAAAAAGAGCGATGGCGTTTCAGGTGATTGGCATTGGCTTTGGGCTTGGTGTGTTATTCTCTTTAGGCGGAATTGGAACGTACCTTTGGGATGAAGCTATTGGATGTGGACTAATTATTCTAGCTTTAGTATTTCAGATACTAGCTTTACGTGGCATAAAGAATGACGAAAAATTAGTGCGATCGATAGATCGTATTAGATAGCGTAGGCGTTTTTGAGCTCCGATTATCCAAAAGCGAAAGTAATAATAGCCCTAGCATTAGGGCTTACTTCTTTTGGATTTGCTCCCATTATTGTAAAACTTGCTAGCGATTACTCCGCATTTCAAGTATCAGCAGTTCGTACTGTGTTAGCAGCGGTAATACTTTTCCCCTTCTATTACTTTAGACCTAAAGAAGAGAGAATAGCTACAAAGGTTGCCGTAAACGAGCGTTGGTGGATGGCTGCCTCTGGGATACTACTCGGTCTACATTTTATAAGCTGGACAAGTTCTATCTACTTTACGTCGGTTGCATCGGCTTCGGTACTTGTAACAGTTCACCCAATTATTCTAATTTTAGTAGAACGGCTTCTTTTTAGAGTTAAGTTTGCAGCAACCATTTGGATTGGTGTAATTGTAGCTTTTATGGGTTCTGTAATATTAGGTTACAGCGACTACAATGCTGAAAGTACATTTTCAAACCCAGCGCTTGGAAATTTTCTAGCTTTTCTCGCGGCAGTAATTTTCGCAATTTACTTTTTAATTGGCCGAAAAGTGAGGAAAAACCATAACTGGATTGATTACGTATTTCCTGTGTATTCGTGGGCTGCATTAACCTGTACTGTGGTTCTATTTGTTTTAGAAGGTTTTTCAAACCCAATAGAGGGGAAATTACTTCTTCTAGGATTAGGAATGGCATTAGGGCCTCAAATAATGGGGCATGGATCGTTGAATTTCGCCATTAAATATGTGTCTCCAACCTTATTATCCACTTTAATATTGGTTGAGCCTCTTCTTGCTTCACTCCTAGCTTTATTAATATTTCAAGAGTGGCCAGAGCTTAGTTCCTTAATTGCTATGGTAATTATACTACTTGGCGTGAGTTTAACATGGAAAAAAACGAATAAAGAAACGATTTCTAATCCAAGTTAGTTTTTAATTAAGTGATTAACTTATTTCTGTTTACAAGTATTAGTATGAATACTATTGGGGTTAGATGTTGTTAATTTATAGGCAAAGCTGAAAAATTTGCAGTATAATAGTATAGCTATGTTGAGATATACGAATTTACCGTACGGCAATAGCAATTAAAGAAAATCAGATCATTATGATTTATCATAATTACTTACTGACTTCTCGTTCTCGATTACTACTCTTTGGGTTAACTTTTAGCCTTCTCGGTTGTTTAGGAGATGCTGAGAAAAAAACTAGTGTTGCCGAAGATTCAAACCTCATTGCAAACATTCGTGAACCTATAGAACGTGATTATTCTGACATTAAACGGTCGGGTGTGTTGCGGATGATAACTAGTTATAGCTCCAATTCTTATTTTTTGCATAGAGGTATTCAAGCTGGTTTTGAATATGAGTTGCTGAAGAATTTTGCTAAAGAACATGACCTCGCTCTTGAGGTTGTTATTGTTGGCGAAGATGACAACCCATATGACCTTTTGAATAGTGGAGAAGGTGACTTAATAGCTGCTAACTATACAATTACTGATGAAAGGCGAGAAGTGGTAGACTTTACTCGCCCTTATAACATTGTAGATCAAATTGTAGTTTTTTCAGAGCAACTTGGAAAGCAACCTGAAAGTATTACAGAACTTGCTGATGTTACTATCGCCACAAGAAGAAATAGTTCGTATTACGTGCGCTTGAAAGAACTTCAGGAAGAAGGTTTTAATATCAATATTGAAGTAGTTTCTGACGACTTAGATACAGAAGCTTTGCTTTTTATGGTTTCTAGCGGAAAATATATGGCTACTGTTGCCGATGATAATATTTACCAAGCTAGTAGTAAATACATGGGTGGGCTTTTAAGAGGTCCTGTTATTGCGGAAAAAGACACCATTGCTTGGGCTATTCGCAAAAATGCACCAGATCTCGAGAAACAATTAAATCGATATCTATATAAGCATTTTAGATTTGGTGAAGGTGGAGTTCCCAAAAGGTCGGAGTTCCTAAATGTATTACGTCAGCGTTATTTTGAAGGCGGTGAACGAATTGCATCCTATTTTAAACCCGAGATAGAAACTAGCGAGTACGGAGCGATTTCTCCTTATGATAGCTTAATTCAAGTAGTTTCAGACGAATTTGGATTAGATTGGGTAATGATGACTTCTATCGCAGCTCAAGAATCAAAGTTCGATAGATTATCAGAAAGCTGGGCCGGCGCAGTTGGGATTATGCAGATTTTACCTCGATTTAGTGAAGTAACTCTTGACTCACTCTATATTCCTGAAATTAATATTAGAGAAGGAGCTCGTATTTTGAAAGAGCACCTAGAGCATTATTCCTATATGGATTCAACTAGCCAGTGGAAGTTTGCATTAGCTACTTACAATGCAGGTCAAGGCCATGTTGCAGATGCTCGTAGATTAGCTATTGACCATAACGATGACCCAAACGACTGGGAAAGTGTTTCAAAAGCACTAATTCGATTAATGCAGAGGAAATATTACCAAAATGCGCGGTATGGCTTTTGCCGAGGAATTGAAACAGTGCGTTATGTGAATGAAATAACCAATCGGAATAATACTTATTTAGCTATTCTGGCTTTGTCTAGAAATCAGAATGCCACTTTTCCTCGAGTACTTGGGCTAAAAACGGTTAATTAACACGCAATACAATCATTGTAATGTCATCGTACTGGATGTTGTTAGAAAATACGTTGATGTCGTTTATAACCGTATCAATAATTTCTTGAGAACTTAGGTCCCTGTGCTCTCTTATACAGTCTATTAAGCGCCATTCATCATATTCCTCAGTTTGATCAACATTTAGAGCTTCAGTAACACCATCTGTGAAAAAAGTGAGCACATCGCCAGGTTTCAATTCAATTTCAGCAGTCTCATAAGGAAGCATTGTAGGCATTGCACCTAAAATTAAACCTCCTTCCTCAAGTAGAATGGGGTCGTCGCTATCCTTTCGGAATAAAATAGGTGGATTGTGGCCCGCATTTACATAATTAAAGCGTTTGCCATCACTTGATACTTTTCCCCAAAAGAAGGTTATAAATTTATCGGCTGGGGTATTTTTGTGAATGATATCATTAATACTAGCAGTAGCTTCGCTCAAACTTATATCAATTGGCGCCAATGCGTGCAACATTGATTGGAGATTCGCCATCAGTAAAGAGGCAGGCACACCCTTGCCTGTAACATCAGCTATCGCTAGAAGGTGACCTTGGTCGGGTGTGGTAATAAAATCGAAATAATCGCCACCAACTTGGCGAGAGGAAACATTAATTGCCGCTAACTCAAAACCAGGCAGTTCAGGTAATGGCTCTGGGAGTAAACCTTTTTGTATGGCTTTGGCAAGATTAAGTTCTTCGTCAAGGCGTTGCTTCTCTAATCGCTCCTCGAGCAACAAAGATTTTTGAATAGTCAGCAAGGCCAGATTTCCTAAGGATTGTAAGAAGTTTACTTCTTCTTCTCCATATTCTTGCTGGGTAGCACTAGCGCCTACACCAACCACACCAATTTTTTCGTTTTGAAAGCGAAGACCGATAAGTAAATTAATATCGTTTTTTCTAAGAAAATCACAGGGTTCATCTTCTTGAATATGAACAACGTCTTCCATACCAAAAAGATAATCTAAATCCTCGTCTTTAGGAGTTTCCTTCATTCCACTAATCGAGACAATAGATTTTTTGCCATCTACATCAAGTGCAAAAAAGAAAGTTCGGATGAGCATCTGCCCGAGCATGGCAAATTTAAAAACACGAGCTATTTCATCGCGATCAACCATCAAGTTGAAATCTTTACTAAGCTGAAGAAGGGTATTTAAATCGTGAACTTTTCGATCTAATCGCCTATTTATATGGCGCAATTCCTGAAACATTCGGGAATTTGAAATTGCTACCGAAGAGATAATAGTTAGGCTTTCAATAAATTCTAGTTCACGAGGGGTAAGAGGAACTTTATTCCCTCTTGGACCCAAGCATAAAAAGCCAATATGATAATTACTTGTTTTTAGATTAAAAAGAACGCTTTCTGGCTCAATACCCAATTGATGGAATATGGAGTGGTACTTTTCCCCATGAATAATGGATATATCTTGCAATTTAGCGTCTATATCGCATACAATTTCTTCGTCTTCTTTTTTCCAACCTCTCCCTTTCGCCTTAGAAACAAAATAAGTGTCTTCGCCAGGTTTATGAATAATAATCATACCCTTGGTAACTAATAGTTTGCCCATAGTAATGAGCAATAAGTTATTTAAAACAAAGTCCGGGTCCTGAGATTCTATCAGGAGGCGACTCGTTTCTAGAAGAGTCCGAAGTTCAAATCGGCTATGGCGTTCTTCGATATTGGGAGATAGGCTCACGGGTTCTAGAGGTGTTTAACCATTTTAATCTCGTTCAAATTACCCTTTCTATTATATTGAACATGATCCATAAGTTTACGAATTAGATAAACACCCATTCCTCCGCGTTGTTTATTCTTAATTCGTTTCATTAAATCTGGTTCATTATACGAACTAGGGTCAAAGCTTTCACCTTCATCCGTAATAGAAATCCAAAGTTGAGAGTCCTCAAAACCAATTTCGATTTGAACAGGTTTTTTAGGACGATTTTTATAAGCGTGCTTTATAATATTAGTGTAAGCTTCATCAACAGCTAAGCGAATTTCTGAAATATCTTTTTCAGATAGACCTTTTTCAGAGGCATGGTTAGCAACAAAGTCTCGTACTTCAGCTAAGTAAGCTGTTGAGGCTTCAACCGAAATGGAATATTTATTTACTTTGTTGCTCACGGTATTATTTTAATTGAATCCTGTTAATGCTTCACTTTCATCGTCTAAAATGTCGTAAAGAGTGGGGAACCCTAGCAGGTCGAAAACATTATAAACTCGCTCGTTCATGTTTGTGAGTTTGATATCGCCTCCCATTCCGCGCACGTCTTCTATGTAAGCCATAAAAACACCCAAGCCTGCGCTTGCGATGTAATCAAGTAACTTACAGTTAACTATGATTTTGATTTTATCCTTGTCAATAAGTGATTTTAAGGAATTCTCTAGCTGTGAGGCTGTATGAGCGTCAAGCTCACCACTAATATCTAGCACGTGTACAGCGTCGACTTCCCGTATTGAAATACTAAAGTTCTTCATTATGCTAGTTTTAAAAATTATTATGGATTTTGTTTCTCACTGAATGATAACGCTAACTAGAGAATATGAAAAATTAAACAAGGTTAAAGGAGTACGTTATTCAAAAAATAAGTTTCAAAAATGACATACATAATTTTGGAATAGTCCAAAAGCAGCATAATTCTCGAATTAACAGGGTTTAGTAAAGGGTTGAGCATAAAAAATGCCCAATATATTTTCAGAAATAATATCAATATTCTTAAATAGTAGGATATCTACAGTTTATACAGCAAGTGCTTCAGAGTTCTAGATATTTATAACTCTAGTTTAGGGATGCGTTTCGAATTTTAAATCCATTGCGGAGTTTGCGCTTATATAAATCTCATTATCATCGGTTATTAGAAATGATTGGGGAGCGTGTTCAATTTCAAAAGCCTCTATAAGGTTTAAATTCCAATCGAATTGCTGAATGTAGTAGGCGTTAAATGGATTTGCGAAATATTCGTAACAAAACGTAAAACCAATTCTCATGTATTTAATAAATATAGTGGCTTAGATGCATCATGATGCTATATAATTATGTAGCAACAATTCCATTAAAAAACGATGGCGTGACGACCCCAAATCATTCTACGTGGAACAAGAATGATAATGTGTATAGCGAAAGTAGTAACAACTTTTACTATGATGACAGTGGTGATGGTGGGTACAACCACCTAGAAATCCGCAGGGCGAAACGTCTCTATACTCAAGGAGCTAATAAAAAAGGTGATTTAGCAATTCCTATGCAACAGACTAAGCAATGGATTGAAGATGAAATACTAGGTAATAACTAAAAAAACGGAGACCGGGAATCCTTTTGGGTTCCTAGTTTTTTATACTATGAATAACAGAAAAAAAAGTATTGTTTTAGTCGTTGTGTTTTTGTGTGTTCTTTCGTGCAAAAAGCAACAACCAAGTTCATTTGAAGTGACTTGGAGTTATAATTATAAGGAACCAGTAGAAGCTTTATCCCTTGCTAAAACCGCTCCAAGAATTGATATGAACAATATTATTTTATCACCTGACGGCGTATTGAGCGTACTTAATATTACAGATGGAAAATTAGTCTGGGAATATAAATTTTCTGAAAATGTATACATAAAAAGTGATGAATTCATTTTAGATGAGCAGTTTATTTTTTTCAAGGACAATACCAATCATGAGGTTTTCAGTTTTGACAAAAATGATGGTTCTTTACTTTGGGTTAGACAAACACCAAACGAGGTACACCAATTTTCAAATGATGGTATTGATGATGAATTTATTTACCTCTCCGGTGATGAAGCAGAAATATTTAAATACGCTAAGAATGGATCTTACATAGCCGAATACGATTTAATTGAATACGGAATTAATACCGATGCTCGTTCAATACGAGTTCTTGATAACCAGCTTATTTTTTCCCAAAGATGGCGTTTTACAGAAGATTGTCCTGATGGGTATTGTGGTCGTATAATGAGTATACATAAAGAAACCGAAGAAGTTCTCTGGGAATACCGCACCAACAACGGCGGGTTCATCTTTGAACCCATTTTGTTGGAAAATGAAATTATCTACGTCGGAGTTACCGACGGATCAGGAGAATTTGTAGCCATAAATGCGAACAATGGAGAAGTAATCTGGAAAACCCTGGGAATCATTGGGCAAAGCTATACGCTCACCGATTCTATGGTCTTAGTTAACGGAGGTGTCAGGCTTTACGCTTTGGATAAATTTACAGGAAAAGAGCTTTGGAATACAGGACTAGAATTCGGCGGAGGACATGGACAGGATAACATCGGCTATTTAAATGGCTATGTGTATCATGCCCATAGTGGGAGGCTCTATATTTTAAAAGGAAGTACAGGAGAGATAGTACATACCGAAGAACGGTCCCCTGATGGTTCGCCGTTTCAGCTACTTGCGGTAGGTGATGATAAAGTATTCATTCAAACTTTTAATGCGATATATGCTTACTCAGCATGGGAGTAATACTTATGAAAAAAATTTCAATTCTTTTTTTACTACTGATTTGTATACCTCAGAAATCTGAAGCACAAAATTCTCAGAGTAATTTTGACGGGTATTATGCTAAAGTTTTTGGTCTATATGATGTAGGGTTTTATTTCCCTCAACCAGAAACAAACTTCCCCATTAGAGAAACTAACAGTTTTTTGGCATTTGGAGTGGAGGGTGGTGTTTATAAAGCGTCATTTTCCGTTGGCGTATCTGTAGCTCACGGCTATGAATTTGAAGAAAGTGATAAAGAACCTAGATTGAATGAACTTGACCATACTTCTTATTGGAGAATATCGGGCACTGTCCGAAAACGTTTTTTTGGAACAAAGACCTCTAGCAAAGTAAGGTTACATTTGGGAGGATCTGCAGGTGGGGGCTATATTCTTTACCGTGCTGCTGAAGGTACAGGCGAAACCATATTCAATCCAAATACAGGTCGGGATGTATACCAAACAAGGAAACGAAATATTTCAGCAGCTTTTGCAGAAGCGGGCTTATATTTCGAATTGGGTGTGAAAACTAGATCAAACTCTTCGATCATTTTGAATTATCACTTAATTGATGCTACAATAGGAACTGAAAGCTTTGGGTTTAATTTGGCTAAAACTGGAATCATTATCCAGTTTTAGGAATACATTCAAATCAGTTTTAGGTTTTAGCTAAAGGATAAGCCTTCTTAAGGAACGAAGATGGTGAGGCAAAAACTGATTTTGTATACACATCCATTTAGTCAAAATATTGGGAGAAACAATGTGCCTGAATAAAGCATTGTTATTTAGGACTGTAAAAAAATAGCCCATCACATTGTTCATATGTAATGGGCTGACTATTCATCAAGAGAGACGCTACTTGAGCGCACTCATAATTACGTAAATGCTTAGCAGATATACAACTAAAATTTGTTCGATGTTAAACAGAATGTTTTAGCGTTCTGTTTTATCTAACTTTGGATACCCAGAAACTAGAGTTAATCTCTTTAGCAAGTTCAGCGCCAAGAGCCTCTGCATCTGCTTTATCATCAAAAAAGCCAATGCGAACTCTGAACCAAACGTCGCCACTAGCTTCGTCGCCAACTTTTACCACATAAGAGCTTGGATATTCACGGTCTTTCCATTTAGCAACAAAGCCATTTGCTTTATCCTCAGATCGGAAGGCACCCACTTGCACAGCGTACATACCATTCTCTACAAAATTGTAGGTAGATGAGCCCATACTTGTTTTCGTTTCCGTCTCAGAATCTGCTGGGGAGGTTAATTCACCACCATCAGTACTGTCTAGGCTGTCTTGTAAGGCCGCCATTTGCTCAGCAATTTGTTGCTGTTGAACTGCTCTAAGCGAGTCCATTCTTGCTTGTTCTTTTGCTCTCTTTTCTTCCTCGCTAGGCCCACAGGCTTGTACAAGTATTAGGGTAATAGCTAGAAAAAGTAATTTACTTCCGATTTTTTTCATAACATTTCTTTATTTAATGAACATCCAATATAACCGTTTAAGATACAGAAACATAAGTTTTAGGAATGGCTTTCCCAAATATGTAAAGCATAAATATTTACTAAAGTTTCCTACTCTACAACAAATTAGAAACTATTTTATATAAAAAACGAAAGCTATGCTATTTTAAAGTAATAAATAGAGAGAGTATGGGTTTTGAAATAATTCTCTCCCTCAATCATTTAAAGTGAATAGACATGTCAATTTTTGGTTTTTTTATCTATGTATTAATCGCATCAATTTGTGGAGGAATTGGGCAAAGCATTGGTGGATTTAAAATTGGAAGTGGAGGCTGTTTAATTTCTGCTGCAGTGGGCTTTGTGGGAGCTATCTTAGGCAAGTGGATGGCAACGGAGCTAGATCTTCCTCTTCTGTGGACTATTGAAATTAGTGGCAAACCATTTCCAATCATTTGGTCTATTATCGGTGCCGCGTTCTTAACCGCCATCCTGGGTGCAGTTTTCAAAAGCAAGAAGGATTGAGCATGGGAGTATGAATAACTTCCTAAATAGATGAAAAGTGACCCCTCCGGGACTCGAACCCAGATCTAGAGCTTAGGAGGCTCCTATTCTATCCAGTTGAACTAAAGGGTCAATTTTAGATAGTTAAGATACAGATTTGTTGAAACTTTGCTTTTAAAATTAAGTAGAGTGCGTTTTAAATTAAAGTGAATTAAACTTGGGTGTTAAAATGAGAAAAATCTTTACGTTATTACTATTCATCGTACTAAGTTCGGGAATTGTGTTAGCGCAGAAACAAATCTCAGGAAAAGTAACTGATGGAACAACGGGTGAAGGTTTGGCTGCCGCTCACGTTATAATTAAAGGTAGCTATACTGGTACCATTGCTAATGAAGATGGGGAATTTTCACTCATCGTAAAGCAATTTCCAACAACAATTGTAGCTCGTTTTATTGGTTTCGAAACTCAGGAAATAACTATAGATGAGCAATTCTCAGGAAGTTTAGATTTTGTTCTAAAGGAAGCAGTTGTTCAAATGAATGAGCTTACTGTAACTGGAGAAGACCCCGCCATTTCAATTATGAAAGAAGTAATCCGGAGAAAGAAAATTTGGCGAGCAAACCTGAAAACCTACAAAGTAGACGCTTATAGTCGCCAACAGTTGTTAAATGACACCACAATTGTATCTATATCTGAGACTATTTCGGAAGCATTTTGGGATAGTGAAAAAGGACCTCGAGAAGTTTTGAAATCCAAAAGACAAACCGCAAATATTGAAGGTGCAGATAATTTTGCAGGCGTTAGCTACCTACCAAATTTTTATAACGACCATTTAGATGTTGCGGGCTTTGATGTAGTTGGGATTACCAATGAACGTGCCTTGAAATATTACAATTTCAAGCTGGTGGATTACAAAAGCATTGATGATAAAGTGGTATATGAGATTGAAGTATCTCCCAGAAAAACATTTCAGCCACTTTTTGAAGGAACAATTTTTGTTTTAGATGAAGATTTCGCACTTCTTTCAGTAAAACTAAAGCCCAATCAAGTAGTGGTATTTCCGCCACCGGTACAAGATTTTAACTTAGCCTACGAGCAACAGTTTAGTAATTTTGGTGGCGAATATTGGCTTCCTGTTGATGTCCGAATTGAAGGGCTTGTAGAAGTTGGGGTGGTTGGACTTCGTTTCCCGCCAATTGGCTTTAAACAAGTTTCGAAATTGAATAACTACCAAGTAAATGTGGATCTGCCAGATTCTTTATATAAAATTGGTAATTGGATAAGTGTTGATTCAACAACTATAGATCAAGCTGATTCTCTTTTTAAAAATACCGCCGATGCTGTGCCTCTCTCAGATAAGGAAGAAACAGCCTATACCGAGCTAGATAGCACTGCTACATTAGAAAAAGCGTTTAAACCAAAGGGATTTTTAACTCGCTTTTTGGATATGGATGAGGACGATGACGACGGCGGAAGTATTACCATAAGTTCTGAGGGTGGAAGTAGTAAAAAAGGAAACTCATCAAGAGGTTCTGCTAAACCAGCAAGCGCACTTCAAAAATTCGTGAATAAACTAAAACCAATCGGCAGGTATAATAAAGTTGAAACGGTTCACCTAGGTTTAAAGCACACGCGTACTTACGCAAAAAATAGAGTGAAATCGGATGTAAAATTAGGATATAGCTTTGGTAATGAAGATTTGTCTCACGGTGTGCAAGTATCTTGGTGGCCTCTAAAAAACACAAGGCGCTTTGCTACTAGCTTTGGCTATAATTTTGATACGAGTCCGAGTTACCAATCCGATATCTACGGAATAGTGATTCCAAGCGTTATGCCAATTTTAGGCTACGACGATTATTACAATTATTATCGAAAAGAAGGTGGATTTCTGAGTTTTGGTTACATCCCTAAAAAGAGTAGAACAACTTATTGGCTGAAATATAGTTACGAAAACCATCGCTCTATAGATTTCAAAACGAGTTATGATATTCTAGGAAGAGATAATGTTCAGCCTCTAAACCCATCGATTGAAGATGGAAGAATGAGTGCGGTAGAGCTTAGTTTAAGCCGTGGTGATAAGAAGAATACGTATGGCACTATCGAACAAAATGGTTTGAAAATAAGCGTTAAACAATCAGCCAAGTTAATTGGTAGCGATTGGAATTATACTCGATTTAAGATAGACACCTATAAACGCTTTACTACATTTTATAAAAAACGATTTTTACCGAATGTGTTAGATGTAAGGATAAATGCAGGTACCTATTTGGGCGACTTGCCAGTACAAGAGAATGGAGTGTTGGATGCTTCATTCGGCTATTTTACTCCGTTTGGAGCCTTTAAAACTAAAAGATATATCCCGTATCAAGGAGCTAGTTATGCAGGTGTGTATGCAGAGCATAATTTCCGAAGTGTGCCTTTAGAAATGCTAGGATGGAGATCTGCGCCCAAAACGGGTTTAAGTGTTATCGCTTTTGGTGGAGTTGGTAAAACTTGGAATCCAAACTCAAAAGTTAACATGTATAATGTACAAGGAACTGACGATTTACATATTGAAGTTGGTGGTTCAATCAGTAACATATTTAGTCTATTCAGAGTAGACTTTGCTTTCAGGCTTGATGATCCAGGTTTTTATCCAGGAGTTAGTGTAGCTCGCTTCTTTTAAAATGATGAAGTAGCATTAAGCAGAAAATCATAGGCATAAAAAAAGGCGAGCTAAAAGCTCGCCTTTTTAATTTCATTAAAATACGATTACCACTTAGGTGCGTATTTCAAAGTACTTACTGGAATAGACTCAGCACGACGGTTGGCTTCGCAACCACGTTCTGAAGTTTCGTCCATACAAGCAACAGGAGCTTTACCTAATCCACGAGACTCAATACGGTCTGCAGAAATACCATTGCTAGTGTAGAAATCTACAACAGCTTTAGCACGGCGTAAGCTTAAACGTAAGTTATATTGATTGCCACCAACATGATCGGTGTAAGCATCAACTCTAACTTTGAAAGCAGGAGCAGAGTTCAATAATTCTACGTTATCGGCAAGAGATGCAGCAGCGTCATCACGGATGCTAGAACGGTCAAAGTCGAAGTTGATCGTTTTAAGAGCGTCCATTTTGATGAAAACTGGATCAGAACCATTTTTTGGGTTTGTACCCATATCAAGTTCTTGGCCATCAGAGAAGCCGTCGCCATCAGAGTCAGCGTTATTAGGGTCAGTACCATGAACCATGATTTCATCATAGTCAGAAACACCATCGCCATCAGCATCGCCTTTAGCATCGTTAGGATCAGTTTTGTACTTATTTACTTCATCACCATCACTAATGCCGTCGCCATCAGTGTCAGCTTTGTTAGGGTCAGTGTTGTAAGAATTTACTTCATCACCATCACTAAGGCCATCACCGTCAGAGTCAGCATTGTTAGGATCTGTATTATACTTTTTCACTTCATCACCATCACTAAGGCCGTCACCATCAGTGTCAGCGTTTGTAAGGTCAGTGTTGTAGGTAGTTGTTTCTTCTATGTCAGTTAGTCCATCGCCATCGGTGTCAACAACGGGAGGTACTGCTGGTTCGCTGGAACCGCAACCCGTTTGTATAACCACACCGCCGGTAAGGAATAGTGCAAGAACTAGTAAATGTAATTTACGTTTCATATTAGGGAATGCTCCTGTATAGTTAATTTGCGTTAGGATTTTATTTAAAATTCAATACAAAATAATGAACCTATCAAGTCAATCAAACAAAAAAACCTAATAACACTAGGATATTTTTTTTGGTAGACATATATTTGCAACCCTTATGGGGCTATAGCTCAGTTGGCTAGAGCGTCGCGCTGGCAGCGCGAAGGTCCAGGGTTCGAATCCCTGTAGCTCCACAAAAGCCTCTCAAGCCTATTGAGGGGCTTTTTTTATGGTTTGAGTGAATGAAATAGTTGTTATTTTGTGATTATAAATTCTAATGGAAAGCTAACTTAGTTTTAGTATAATATCATTACAAAACAATTAAGGGATTTGTTATGGATAAAAAAAATAAGTGTAATACTTTCCTTGGGTATGTTACACTATGGGTTTTGATGTTTGTTCCGTGTGTGAGTGCGTTGGCACAATCGCCGGTTTTGAGCATCGAAATTGATGTTTCTGATCAATTACAGAACTCTCAAGTTTTTGGGCTTTCTAGTTTAGGCTTAGATGAAAAGGGGAGTGGGCCAGTATTAATTTCGGGGTTAATGCAAAATCTTACCTCTGAAAAATTAGAGAACCTTTATTTCGAATTTAGAATTTCTACAGGCAAAAGGGGAGATATCATACATATAACTCAAAGGAGTAATTGGCCATTTTCTTTGGAGCCTATGCAGTCGGTTTATGTTACCAATAATGCAATTAAAGAAGAAATTATACCTGGGATAGAAGAAACAATGAAGTTTGATGGAGGTCTTACTCCTGAAGGTGACGCCCTTATCGAAGGACTTGATGGTAATTTAGTGCTCCCTCCCGATACCTACTCAATTCATGTAGTAGTATTTCAAATTAGTAATGAGTTGGGAAGACAGGATTTGGCACAAGCCAGCGCAGAGATTGGAAACACCATTGGTGCAGAAACCGAAGACATCTTTTTGAGGACGCCTGGTGATGTGATTGATGGCAATGTAGAGATTACAAATCCGTATCCTCAGTTTAGTTGGGATGGAGATACCGATGCTGATTATAGATTGCTTGTAGTTAATAGCAGTGGTGAAGATAGCCCGGAATCGTTACTTGAGAGTGCTAAAAGTTCTCTGCCAATTACTGATGGAGGTTCATTGCTAACGTTCGAAAATCTTGATGTTAGAGTGCAAGGAAATACATTTCAGTTTCCTGCATCCAGAGCGCAACCTCTTGAATACGGACTCACCTATTACTGGCAATTGATAACTAGTATTCAAGTTGGTGCTAGTACTGAAGAAAAGTCTTCTGAAATATGGAGTTTTAGATTAGCTGAGCCAGAAACAAGTGGAGAACCAGCAGTAATTGATAATGAAGTAAAGAGTGCTTTAATTAGATTGATTGGGGAGTCAAGATTCAAACAGTTGCAGGATGCTGGCTTCTCTTTACAAGGATTAGAGATGGATGGTGTGCCAGTTGTAGGAACCCAAGTGAATATAAAATTAGCTGAGTTCTTGAGAAAAATTGAGGATGGCGATATCATTTTAGGAGTTAATAAATGATTATGAGTACTAAATACAAAGCGTTGATATCAATCTTTTTTTCTGCATTGTTATTGATGGGGTTTGTTCAATCTGATATTATAATTAATAATACTGATGACCGACCATTAGCAATTGTTAGACGATTTAAGCCCACAGTAAGTGTAGATAATGCTAAGCTTCCCGAAAGAAAAACCCTGAATTTAGAAGATAATTTGGGCGAAAAATTATATAGTGGAGACACTTTATACACCGATAGCGAAGGGTATGCGCTTGTGGTTTTTATGGATAATAGTATCGCAAAAGTGAAACCGAACTCGATGTTAGTGGTTCGCGGAGATACTGATAAAGCCATTAAAAAAGGAAATACTCGGATTGATTTGGGCCTCGGCGAAATTTTCCTTGAAGTTCAGCCACAAGGTGGAAATGATTTTGAAGTAAATACTTCTCGCTCTTTAGCATCGGTAAAAGGAACTAAGTTTGGAAATACTGGCGATGGATATGTATGGGTAAAAGAAGGCCAAGTTGATGTGGTTGCCCTTGTATCTGGCGAAACAGTATCGTTATTTGAAAAAATGTATGCTCAGGTAAATGAGCAAGGAAATGAAATTGAATCGGGTACTTTAAGTGATAACGAGGTTGAAACTCTTGAGGGTGGGTACGAAAGCCTCGATGAAAACCTGATTAAGAAACAGATGAAAGTGAGATTCCGGGATGCAAATGGTCAAATCCGTGAAGTCATTATTGACTACTTCGAGAAAGGAGACCAGTAAATTCCAAAAGATTAGTTCAGTTTTTTATGGCATGGGGTTAGCGGGAGATATATGAGGTTAAATACTTACGGTAAATTATTTTTTTGTGTGATCATATCATTGGTTACACAGGTTTCTTATGCCCAGTATTTTGTCCAACATCAAGCCCCACCAACAATATCAAAAAGTGAAAGTAATACGTTAGAGTTTATTGTTTCTGGAGTTTCTCAATCCGAAATTCAAGAAGCATTACTCTTTTATAAATATGATGATGGCGCTGGATATCAACAGAAGGAAGTGTTTTATAGAAATGGCGCTTTTACCACCGATTTTGTTGTTGAAGATTCTAACACTTCAACCTTAGAGTACTATTTTCAGCTTACGTTAATTTCAAACGAAACGGTCTTTTATCCAGAAACACTACCGTCCGAAAACCCAGTTCGAATAGATGTTGTTGAAAGCCCAACTGGGGAGAAGAAAGAGAAACGAAATGAACTGATAGATTTTACGGTACTATCACCTCGGCAAGGTGAAACTTTAGCTAGCGATAAAGTACTTATCTCAATTGCACTTTTTTATGATGTCGAAAAGCTGGAACCAGGCGAATTTCGCTTATTTGTTGATGATATTGATATCACAGAACAGGTTGATACTAGTGCATACTACTGGTCTTATTTATCTCGCGAGTATAGAGATGGACAACACACAATACGCTTAAACTATATAACAGAAAAAGAAACCTACTTAGTTAATGAGTGGGATTTTACGGTTGTAAACCCATCTAAGGTGTCGCAGTATGCAGGTGTTGAAGGTGGCAATACAAGGCCAATAGGTAATGTAGAACTTGGGGCAAGAAATCAAGTTATTGGTGGCGATACAAACAACGCTTATACAGGAAGAACGTCCGTTTCAGGTAGTTATGGATTGTTAAAGTATTCGCTGAATGGCTTTTTAACGTCTCAAGAATCAAGACGATTGCAACCCCAAAATAGATACGGGATAAATATGCAGTTGGGCAAATGGTGGAGATTCCAAGCGGGACATGTTTATCCTAATTTGGGGCGCTTTACAATTAGTGGCCGCCGGATATTCGGAATAAACTCAGAACTCCATTTGCTGAATGATAATTTTAACGTGCAGTTTGTTTATGGTGAAGTAAACAGGAAAATAGAAAACCTGTATACTGGGATTGTAAGCCAAGAGGTGATATTAGGAAGCCAAGTTGTAGATACTAGTTATGCACTTAAGTACGACAATCAAGGTAAGGGGACTTTTACGCGCGAAATTGTTGGAGGAAGAATTGCTTTTGGTAACGAGCGTAAATTTCAGATTGGTTTTCAAGCATTAAAGGTTCAAGATGATACTAGCTCAGTGTTTAATGTTCGTTCTTTCACAGATATTTTAGGACGAGCTCCTGCCTTCTATTCCAACTTAGACCCTAACACTGATATAAAAAAGCTTTCAGAAAATCCTGATTTACTACAAATTGAAAATGGGAGCCTACAAGCAAAAGGTAATTTTATTGCTGGTACAGACTTAAAGTTTGGAGCGGCCAACAATAAAATCCGATTTGAAGCCGAAGGCGTAATAAGTGCGTTGAATAATGATATTTATGGCGGTGTTCTTACTGTAGAGAAAGCTGACGAGTTAGGCTTCGAAATAAAAGACAAAGATGAAGATTTATTAGATAGGCTTTCTCAATTCATTATTGTGAATGAAAATATGGATGTATTGCCATTACGAATTAAAGATATTGATTCGGATAGTGCGGAAGCAGATTTATTTTTCCCAACGAGTTTGTTAGCAAGCAACGCAGAGCTTTCTTTTAACTATCCGAAAAATAATTTACGCATTCAATATCGTTGGGTGGGGCCAAACTATAATTCTTTAGCCAATTCAACAGTAAGGAAAGATATTGCTGGTTTTACAGTGAGCGATAGGTTTAGAATGCTCCAAAACAGGTTGTTTGTTACGTTGGGCTATGAGTTCTTAGAAGATAATGTAACCAACGCGAAAGAGGCGACAACGGAGTCTATTACCTACAGAACAAATGTAAGTTGGTATCCCATTTCTCAAGAGCTTCCTCGTTTAAGCTTAGGTATGCGATACCGAACAAGAGATAACGGAATAGCACGTTTTAATCCATCTTTATCCCCAAATTTACAGAATCAAGCTGTTCAGAATTTTAGTATTTCTGGAGTGGATACCCTTCTAACCTCTGTTCCAAAAGACAATATTACACTGAATTTATCTGGTTCTATAACTCAACAGTTTAGATTTCTAGATATAATTCATGATGCCTCATTGAGTTTTTCTTCCTTAAAAACTACAGATGATGTTTTCGCCTTTGGAGATGTTAAAAGCTCCGCAATGAGCTTAAATTTTACGAGTAGGTTTACTGATCTTAAACTAAGAACTCAGCTTGGCGTTACGTTAAACAACACTCAAACAGGAAGTGGACAATCTGATTTCAAAATTTTTGGTATTTATGCAGGAGGAAGTTATTTCTTGTTAGAAAGTAAACTCAATATTAATGCTAGAATTGCGGCAACAAATAACAGATCTAAATCTCGGGCTCTGATTATTGATCCAGTCTCTCAAGCAGATGATAATTCAAATAACGATTACTTCATTCTAGACAATAACTCAACTAAGAATAATTACGGAACGTATGTGATTCAAGCAGGAGCTCAATACAATCTTAATGAGTATCATTCTTTTCTTTTTGATGCAAACCTGACAAACGTTACCGGAGCTGGAAATACGAATGATCGAATTGTCCAACTTCGATATCTCTTTAAATTTTAATTGGGATGAAAATTGCAAAAACACGTAGAAAGTCCATTTGGGTATATCTTGTTTTAGCAATATCAGTATTTGTATGTTCGGTTCTGATCAGCGCCATTCCAACACTCCGAAAAGCAGAATTAAGCTATAGAGATCAACTTTTTGAATGGCGAGGACCTCTTTCCGTTGAAGATTCTCCCATCGTTTTGGTGGAAATGAGCCAACAGGCAGATGACGAAATTCCAGAGAAATATCCTTGGCCAACTAGTATTTATGCAAGGCTAATCAATAATTTGAGTAGAGCAGGTGCCAAAGTCATTTTATTTGATGTGATTTATGACCAACCCGATATCTACAGCCCAAAGAATGACACTCTTTTTGCAGAGGCAATAAAAAAACACGGTGGGGTAGTTCTTGCAGGGCAGATTAACATTGTTACCACAAATAAAGGCGAGCAGAGAGTAGAGCTTTTCCCTCAGAAGGTAATGCAGGATTATAATCAAAACCGTGTGGGGATGGTTGCCGTACTGCCTGATATTGACGGATTTGTGAGAAGCTATCGTTTTGGGCAAACCCACAACAATACCCCTTACTATATGCTAGGCTTAGAAGCATTACGGATTTATGAAGGGATAGGACACGAAGAGATGGATAAACCAGCCTTGAATTCAAATGAGTTTTTTAAAGTTGGTGAATATCGTATCCCCAAAAACTCAGCAAATTCATTTCTGATAAATTATTACGGACCAGAAGCTCATTTTCCAAGTTATTCTCTCGACTTTGTGATTGATGATCCTACCTACACTACTGTGATGGAATCGGAAGCGTTTGAAATTAACTATTTCGATGATCCAGAAACTGGCTCTGGCCTATTATATGATGGGGTTTTTAAAGACAAGATTGTGATTGTTGGCTCAACAATGGCGTTGCTTAAAGATTTTTACCCAACTCCCTTTTCTAGTGAGAGATTGCCTCGTCCTGGTTTCGAAATTCATGCAAATGCTATTCAAACCATATTAGATGGCAACTATTTATCTATTCAGAGCAATTGGTCTGTACTGTTAATGATGTTGTGTGTAGCGGTATTTATGATTTTTCTAAGCCGTAGTATTGGCGCCGTTTGGGGAGCCTTAGTTATGATTATATTGATGGGCGGATATATTTTTGTTACCTATAAATTATTCGTGGTTTTCGGAATCTTCTTCAACTTAACAGCCATATTAACGGTGTTTGTGTTGAGCCAGATAGTTTCGATAGGTTTTGAATATTTTATTGTTGAGAATGAAAGAGATAGGATACAAGGAATGTTCTCTTCGTATGTTTCTCCAGAGCTTGTTAATCAAATGATTGAATCTGGTTCGGAACCACAGTTGGGTGGTGAAGAAACACACATGACTGCTTTTTTCAGTGATATAGAATCATTTTCAACCTTCTCTGAACAGCTTGATGCGAAGCAGTTAGTAGCCTTGATTAATGAGTACCTGAGTGCAATGACCAACATTGTTACCGATAAAAATGGCACACTAGATAAATACATTGGAGATGCGATTGTCGCTTTTTTTGGAGCGCCTCTCCCAATAGAAGATCATGCCTTGAGAGCTTGTGTGGCCTCTCAACTAATGCAGAAAGAGTTAACCGAACTTCGGAAAAAGTGGAAGAAAGATGGCTGGCCAGATGTTGTTGTAAATATGAAACATCGCATGGGAATGAACACTGGAAATATGGTTACAGGAAACATGGGGTCTAGCCGCCGATTCAATTATACTATGATGGGAGATAATGTAAACTTAGCCGCACGCTGTGAAAGTGGTGCCAAGCAGTACGGAGTTTATACAATGGTAACCGAATCCACAAAACTTGAAGCAGAAAAATTTGGTGATGATTGCGTCTTCCGGTTACTCGATAACATTATTGTTAAAGGAAGAACTTTACCCGTAAAAGTGTACGAGTTGGCTGATTTAAAAAGCGATGCCAACCAAAAATTATATGATTGTATTGGCCTCTATGAGCAAGGAATGGCTCATTATTTCAACCAAGAATGGGATAGCGCACTAAGATTATTTGAGCAATCATTTGAGTTGGAAAGTTATGAGGTTAACCCCTCAGGAATTTTTATTGAGCGCTGTAAGAATATGAAAGAGTTCCCCCCATCCAAAGATTGGGATGGCGTTTTTGTGATGAATAAGAAATGATTAAGAAACTCCGACTTCAGCACAACCTGAAAAGAGGATTAAATAAAATTCTAGCGAATAAAACTTGAACCTTGTCTGCTAATAGTCTTATCTTTGGGTCTTGGGCAAGTCCTATACAGTCAGCTCCCTTTGAACTCCGTCAGGGCAGGAATGCAGCAGCGGTAATTTGGTCGTAGCGGCGTGATATAGGTCGCTTGCCCATTTTTTATGTCCAGTGTTTTTCGATGTGTTCCGCAATTTGATTTGCGTGAACCCTCGTGTTTTCGATAAACAATCGGCTTGTATCCATCCCTCCGCAAACAACGCCAGCTACATAAACACCTTTTTTATTGGTCTCTAAGGTACGTTCTTCATGAATTGGCATGCATTGTTCGTCATCAGAAAGCTCGATATTTAATTTTCCCATAAGCTCGAAATTTGGATGATAGCCCGTCATTGCTAGCACAAAATCGTTCTCTAAAGTTACTTCGCCTTCAGGAGTATCCAATACAACTTCATGCTCACGAATCTCTTTCACAGTGGTGTTAAAGTAGGCCTTAATTTCTTCGTTTTTAATGCGGTTTTCGATATCAGGTTTTACCCAATATTTTACTTTTGGCTTAATGGTGTCGTGTTTAACAGCCAGAGTTACTTCAGCATTTACACGGAAGCATTCTAAAGCAACATCAACGGCGGAGTTTCCACCACCAACTACTAATACTTTTTGCCAAGCGTATGGATGTGGCTCGTTGTAATAATGCTTCACTTTAGGGAGATCTTCTCCGGGAACATTCATCAAATTAGCCGTTCCGTAAAACCCAGTTGCTACTACTATTTTTGTAGCCTGATAAGTTCCTTTATCGGTAGTAACCGTGAAATTTCCATCTTCACCAGAAAGAGATTGAACTTCTTCGTACAAATGAACAGGTAACTTATAATGTTCAGTTACGCGGCGATAATATTCTAACGCTTCACTTCGCGTTGGTTTTGCTCCGTGTGAGATAAAAGGAACATTGCCAATTTCTAAGCGGTCGGAGGTTGAGAAGAAGGTCATATTTACTGGATAATGAAACAGGGAGTTGACCAAGCTTCCTTTCTCAATAATTAGAAAGGGAATATTTTTTTGTTGAAGTTGAATGCCAGTTGCAATGCCGATGGGACCGGCGCCAATAATAATTACCATGATGTGTTTTTTTGAGTGAGTTCAAATAACACTCTTAAGATACGAATCGTTTTATGCTTTTAGCCATTTTAAGATGCATCTATTTAGCCAACCTGGTTGGGCACTCATAAAACCAACATGCCCACCTTGTTCAGTAAACAAAGTCTCAATATCTGGGTTTGCCTTTATCATTGAGAGTGGTGCAAACTTAAGTGGACATAGTGAATCTTCTTTGCTGTGAATGATGAGTAGAGGTCGGCGTACATGTTCATAGAAAGGCCCAGAAGATGATTTTGCATAATAATCTTCGGCATTTTTAAAACCATGAACCGGCGCTGTAATCTGGTCATCAAACTCATAAACGGTAGAGCCATTAAACGTTGGGATCTCGGGGAAGGAAATTCGCTTTTGTACTGCTTTCTTTTCCAACGTTCGGATGAATCGTTTTTGGTAAACTCTATTGAATCCTTTACTCATTTCCAGAGAGCCACCTTTTAGACTATACGGCGGAGATACGGCTACCGCTCTAGAAACAGAATGCTGATTTCCTTCTTCACCCAAAGACTTTACCAGCGCATTTCCGCCTAAAGAAAATCCAACGGCATAAATTTCGTTTTGGGGAAATTGTTGGCTTATCCAGTTAAAGAGTGTGGCATAATCGGTAGTCTCGCCAGAGTGATAGAGTCTTTTTTGCCTGTTCATCTTACTGCCACAGCTTCTAAAATTCAACGCAACCGAAGAGAATCCTTCCTGTTGCAAACTAAACATCAAACTGCGAATGTACGGGCGCTCAGAAGAACCTTCTAGTCCATGGAAAAGCGCAACAATGGGCTTGTCGTTTTGAAGATCGAGAAGATCAATTTCAAGAAAGTCATCATCGGGAGTTTCAATCTCAATGCGCTTTACGTCTATATTTTCGGGGGTTATGAAGGAAGAAACCACAGTGTGAACGTGCACATTAGTTGCCCACCAAGCGGGTTTAAAAGCTTCAAAATCTATACTAGAATCAACTTGCTGCATATTGTAAATTACAAAAACTCCAATCTTTTTATGTATTCTGAATTGGTTTAAACAAAATCTAAGGTATTTGTGATATTAAATAGCTCTTCTCCTGTTCAAATCGTTCCCATAAAACGAATTGCTGCCATCGATTTAGGTACCAATTCCTTTCACGCTGTTATTGTAGATTTATATTCGGATGGAAGTTTTCGCAAAATAGATGATTTGAAAGAGATGGTGCAATTGGCCAAGGGTGGATTAGGAAAACGCCTTACTGATGCAGCCATAAAGCGAGGAATGAATGCACTCAGAAATATCAAAGTATTGTGCGATAGCCACGGAGCAGAAAAGATTTTAGCTTACGCCACAAGTGCCATTCGTGAAGCGGAAAATGGTGGGGAATTTATACAACGCAGTATTGATGAACTTGGGATAAAAATAAACGCCATCCCTGGTTATATGGAAGCCGAGCTTATTGGCTATGCCGTTCAGCATGGAATAAGTTTAGGTGAAGAACCCGTTTTGATGGCTGACATTGGTGGAGGAAGTGTAGAGTTTATTATTGGTAACGGGAAAGAGTTTTTCTATTTAACCAGCCGAAAGATTGGTGTATCTAGAATGGCGGATATTTTTAAGCCATCTGACCCTATCACTGCAGAAGACATAGCAATACTCGAGAAGCATTATAGAGGCGAGCTAGAGTCGCTCTCAGAAGCATTTGCACAACATCGTACGGATACTATCATTGGTTCGTCTGGAACTATGCAAAATATTGCGTTAATGATTGCCGCCCGAAAAGGACTTTCGGTAGAAGTTACCTTGAACGAATTAGAATTTTCAGCTCAGGACTTTTTCGATTTCTACGAAGAATTTATAACACTGAATAGAAAAGAACGTGCCAAGGTAAAAGGACTAGATGTAAAACGTCTCGATTTTATAAATACTGGAGTGGTGTTAGTTAATTTGTTATTGAGACAATTCAGCATCAAAAAAGTAAGAATATCGACGCAAGCTTTGCGAGAGGGGATTATCATCCGCTACCTAAAAAAGGATATGATTGGGTTGCCTTGGACGAAAGAATTTGCAGACCCGCGCCGGCGCAGTGTGTTCGAGTTACTTAGAAAATGCCAGTGGCACGAAGAACATTCTCGCCATGTTGCTAAAATGGCGCTAACTATTTTCTCTCATCTTAGAGATGAACTAAAGCTAACCGATAACGACCGTGAGTTGTTGGAATATTCGGCCTATTTACATGATATTGGCTATTACATATCGCACTCCGAGCATCACAAACATGCACTTTATATTATCCGAAATGCAGAACTGAAAGGTTTTAAGCAGGAAGAAATTGAGATTATGGCGAATGTATCTCGCTACCACCGTCGTTCTATTCCGAAGCAAACCCATTTAGAATATTGGAAACTCAGCCGAGCAACTAGGGCAAGAATTAAAAAACTAGCAGGGATTTTGCGGGTTGCCGATGGATTGGATCGAAGCCATTACCAGAATGTGAAAAGGCTTGTTGTAAATTCGGAAGCGAAGGAAATACAACTTCAGATTACAAGCGAGAGTGAGCCTTATCTAGAAATTTGGGGCGCTATGCGAAAAGCACATCTTCTAAAAGAAGTAACAGGTAAAACCATAAAGATCGAGCGAGTTCCCGAAGTAACAATGATAGGGTAGTTTGGTTGTGTGGTGGCTGGTGAATCGTTGCCGGACTTAGATTCGAAATAAATTCGGCTATGCTGAACTTGTTTCAGCATCTTTGTAAGGAATAGAGAGAGCAAATCCTCAAAACCATCGGAAGCTAGCTAGAGCTTCGTTTGCACCACAACTATTGACAACCAGGAATTGTGTCTGTAGAAGACATGTCGTTGTTATCATAACATTTCACTTCTATTGTTAGGAAAGCAACAAGAGTACTATCCTTTGTTTGTTTCAAATTCGCCATGAAATGTTGGTCACTTCCGTTAATGAAGTTATTGCCCATTTTTCCTGTGTATTGTTTAAAGTGAATATCGTATGCTACTGGTTTAGCATTTTTGACAGTAGTATGGATGTGCCTATTATCTGCTGAATTTCCGTAATCGCCTGGCAAAATAGTTTGAACAAAAATGTGCCCTTTATTGCCCGTTTGCACTGTTCCATTTAATCTTGCTGTTGATTCGTCGTTAGGATTTTTTGGTTCATATTCGCCATTTGATGATGTGTGATAAAGTTTTATCTCTTCGTTAATCAGAGGATTTTTGGTTCCCTTTGATATAAAAGTTAGGCACAACCATAGCTTTTGTCCGGGTTCGTTTATTTCAGCTATTCGTAATTGATTAGCATTATCTAAGTTTTCAAATGCGCTCAATGTTTGAATCTCTGATTGGCTGAGGTATTGAACTGTCCTGTCAATCGAGCAATGAGTAAAAAGAATACCCATAAATAATAATGTAAAAATTCTCTTCATTACATTTGTTCTAGTGAGTTACAACGGTCTTAATAAACGCCCGTTTTAATAGTAGTTTATCATTGATTTGACTCTTAATATTGGTTCTGATTGAGTAATGTCTATAAATCTTACTACTCCTTGCTCCCTTATATTTTCAATTATTGATGCTTTGTCTGTACTTAACACCCAATTCTCTGGACTTGAAAAAAATATTGATGGATTTGAAAGGAAAGCTTTTTTTGATATTTCTAATTCTGGACCTCCTCCAAGAGCGCATATTATGAGTGTAGTGTCATTTGAAATTCTATTAAAGAACTCTGCGATTGGCCCAACGGTTAGAAAGTCATCTTCTGATGTTATTACTGTATCAACAACATCTAAATCATCAACATCAATTTGAAAGTCACCGTGGCTACCTCTGTAACCATCTTTGGGTCTGACTTTTATATTGTCATTTATCCAATTGATATATTTGAAATCATAAAATACTTTGAAATCGAAACTTTGTTCTTCTAGATAGTTCAATTCAGGAGCGATTCTTTTGCGCAATTCTTTCAATCTAATCTCCTTTTGAAGTAACAGTTGCTTTTCCTTTAAATATTCAATTTTATTTCTGTCCATTTTTAATTTAGATCAGCTAGGAGTTTGAATGAGTGCACAACGGTTTGCATATGGCTTGTGGCGGTTTCGAAGCACTTTCTTGTCCCCCCGAAACCAAAGCTGACTACGGAGTAAAAACCTTGCTGGTAGCCGTTCACCCGCCATAAACTATATGCTTTTTTGCCAAACGTTATTTTATTTTTTTGATTGATTGTAAAGTTGTTGTAAATCATTTTCCATTCCGCCGGAATGTTTAAAATAGTCTGGGATAAAAAGAATTGAGTTGAAATACAGGTTTCTCATTTCATCTGTTTTGTCTTTTTCAGCGAGTGCAGAAAAGTGTCCGTTCAAAGCAGAAAATAGACTTCCCAAATGTCTGTCTTTATACGACTCGGTTTTTTCGTGTCCAATCCACTCAAAGTCTTCAAAGTCGAATGAAGTATATTCATAGTATGGTTTTCCATTGAATGTCGGTAGCTTGTCTGCAAACTCAAGCAGCTTATCATAATTCTTCATCATTTGAAGAACTCGAAAACGTTGAGTCAATGAATTAGAGATAGCGAAAAAGAGAATTGCCTTTTCAGTCTCATTTTCTAATCCGTAATTGTTTAAGTCAATATTGTACTTGCTTAAATTCTTGTCATTGAACATTTTCGCAATTCCACCGCGAATTCGATAGTAATAATTGTCCAACAACCAACGGCTATCAATTTCAGTTTCTAATGTCTCTTTAGCTATTTCTTCATTTGGTCTTGGCTCTGAGTTCTTAGACTGATTGTTGTAGTGAATTTCTCTCAATACATACCAATATTTTAACTCATGATCCGAAGGTTTTGAAAGGAATTCTTTAGTCAAAAGCTTTTTATCACCTTCACCAACCGCAATTAGTGCGTCAATGATATGATTCAGTTCTGGTGTTCTTAGTTTGTCGACTTCCTTCTTAAATTCGTCACCTGTCGCATTGACGTTCTTGGAATAGATTTCTCCAAGTTTCACTAGGTTATCAAAGTCGGTCTTTTCTTGTCCAAATGACAATAATGTAATTGACAAGAATAGAATCGTAAAAATCTGTTTCATTCGTTTTTTTTATGTTTGGCAACAACAGTTTAAAGTGATCTATACTCACTTTATTCTTAAATAAGTTCGAGTAAAATGAATAAAACGGATTTTATATCAAAATAGGAGCAAGCGAAACAAGAACAAATCCTCAAAACCACAGGAAGCTAGAGCTTCTAGACTGCATTACGAACGAAGACGTTCGTAACGAGGGTAAACAAGGGCCGTGTTTATTGTTGCTTCTCAGATAATTCTATTAAAGCTTTGATGGCTTTGTCGGCGTCTTTTTTATCCACAAAAATATGATCGTGATAATATCCAGCAATTACATTACAGCTAATATCATATTTCGCTAACTCAGCTGAGAATATTGCGGTCAAGCCTACTGCATCAAGAGATGAGTGAATCGTTAGAGTAATCCAAGAAGCAATATACTCGTAGCTCAAATGTAGCTCGTCTGCTTTTTGTTTCTCGATAACAATAGTTGTGCCTTCTGCTTCTTTAAATTCACAAATGGTATCTCTTCGGTCAATCTTACTAACATCTTGTACCGTTGAAAAGACATATTCTCCATCGTGTAGTTTTGGAGTCATTCCTTTTAATAATTGAGATAAATTTGTTTCACCAGCCATGCTATGTTTTCTTTAATGCTTTAGAAGTGAAGTTAAGGATATAATCGCCTATACGTCTTCAAATAATATGGATTGAAAAATTCCCTAGTCTAGATCTTCGAAGTTACAAATTTAGAAGATTATTGAGGTGTTTTGGCAACTGCACTTTTTCACTTAGTAATTATTTCTCTCCATTTATCCGTTTCAGCAAAGTCCTTTACGATTCTATTTCGTTCTTCTAGTAAGTTCGTCATATATTTTAACAAGAATGACTTGTCAACTAACTTGCCCAAGATTCCAAAAGGAGATTCGTAATCAAAAAAGTCGGTCATCAATGTCCCACCATTGAAGTTTTTAAAATGATGTTCGTGTCTAAAACCTTTGAACGCTCCCTTTACCATTTCATCCACAAATAAATTCGGTCGTTCAAATTCTGTAATCTTTGAGGTGAGTACTTGATAAATTCCAAAGTGTTTTGCTCTCCATGTAACGGCTTCATTCATGCCAATTAGTCCACTAGTTTTTCCAGAGATAGCAGTTTCATTTGTGTGTTTGGTAGAGATTTTATGTAAATCAATACTCCTAGATAAGTCGAATACGATTTCCTTACTTGCTTTGATTTCTGTTCGTAATTCGATTCTTGGCATGATGAGTTTCAGAAAGTAGTTAACGTTTCCTTTGTGAAGATGTACTGACAGCGATTTCAATTCACCAATGGTGTTCTAAACTGTTCACCATTGGTGAATTAAGTAAAACACCAATGGTAAAATAGAATTTTGGTGGTAAGAAAAAGTTGAAAACCTTTAAAGAAAAAATATCTATCTACTCACCAAAAGAGCCCGCTGCACCAGGGAAAACAACAGGGCTTTCAATTCCATCTTTAGAGACTGAAGCCACACCGAAATAGTAGTTATCAATAACAACGTTTTCTAAGGTGTGTTCGGTTACGTTTGCTGGAACAAACACACTTTTTTGCCATTGGTTAGCATCGGTTAAGCGCCAATAAATTTTATAGCCTGCTAATTGAGGATTTTGTTTTGCATCCACCGCTTGCCATTTCAGGGTAGTACTTGGTTGTACGGCTCCGCTAATTTGAACTTTAGCCGGAGGATTAGGCGCAGCCGCCATTCCAGCCATAACAACAGCATTAAGTGCGGTTAGTTTTGCAGCATAATCGAAGTTTACGCCGTCAATAGTATCGCCGTATTTAATTCCATTTTCAGTTCGTAAATCTTGGTGTTGGCGAGTGTAATTTTCATTCGTTTCCATAATACGAACGCCAGGAAAGCCAGCTTCATTAAACGGACGATGATGTCCACCGCGGCCAAAGCGATCTAGCCGATAAATCATCATAACATCAAGGTTAGGAATGTATTGATCGGCCATGGTATCTACATAACGAGCGACATTACGAGAAGGGGAATCTACTTCACCACCTGTAAAACGACGAGTTCTAGCTTCGCGCTCTGTTTCAACATAACGTGTTCCTTCTGAGAATACACGAGCGGTAGTGTTGTTGATTACGCCATTAACGCCTTCAATATTTCCAATCATATCGTTGTTCAGTACAGCTTTAATTCTCCAGCCTTCTTCTTGAGCGTGCTTTGCAAGGATCTGTCCACCAAACAATCCTTGTTCTTCACCAGATAAACCAACATACATGATTGAGCCTGGGAATTTGTACTGAGTGAGTACCCGTGCCGATTCGAGAACGCCAGCCAAGCCAGATGCATTATCGTTTGCTCCAGGTGAGTCAGATGTGCTGTTTAATGGATCCGAAACGCGAGAGTCTATATCGCCACTCATCATCACAAAGCGATTCGGGTCTGCGTAACCTCGTTGGATGGCTACTACATTCACTACTTTGGTAGCTTCTGGAATACGATTTCCTGTAACAACGTCGCTTACGTAGTATACTTCTAAACATGCTCCGCAGCTTTCTGATATTTTTTCAAATTCTAGTTTTAGCCAACGTCGGGCAGCTCCAATTCCTCGTGTGCTAGAAAGCGTATCGGAAAGAGTGTGGCGCGTTCCAAAGCCAACCAAGGTTTCAATATCTGCTTTAATTCTTTCTGCCGAAGGAGCAGTTCCTATTTTATGTAAATCGGCAGGGGTTATTGTTTGCCGTTGCGCTAAGGATAAAGTTGAGTTAGCACATAGAAAAAAGAGAACGATGATTGAAAGTCGGAGGGATTTCATACTGATGTGGATTAGTTCTGATTGTCTCGAGACTGATTTGATAAACGTTCTTCACGTTCAAGATAGGTTTGTAAATCATGTTGGAATTTGATCTGAGCTTTAAGTCCCATTTTGTGGCCAAACCAAGAGCCACAAGCGCAGGCAATAAAAAGCATCGGTACAAAGAGAATAGGAGAAGTTGCTTCGCCCCCTTTATAAATAATTGCCCATGCGGCAGGAGATATAAAAACAATTACTCCAAAGATGTAAGGAACCAAAGTAGGACCTTGTAGCCGGCGCATGTAACGTTTGCTGCTTTGTGAAACCATACTCATATATACCAAACCGTAAACAAAGAATAGAACCGTTCCAAAAGTAGTACCGTCATTTACTTTCGTAAGCAGTTCAGAAGTGAATATTATGAATGCGGCTGAGATAAAAAGTAAGCCAGAGATATAAAAAAGTAGTCTAGGTAAATTATTCACGAAGTAGGTTGTTTTTTTGTGATAATAAGATTTAAAATAAAGAGAATGTAATATCGGAACGTAAAACTATTTTTTACGGAGCCAGTCTTGTGGGTTCAAGTTCGTTTTATCTTTTCGAACCATAAAAAATAGATTTTCGCCTAAAGGAGAGTTAGTTACTCCCGAAAGTCCAATGCGGTCGCCAGCTTTCAACACTTGGTTTTTAGAAACATCAATTTGGCTGAGGTTTCCATAGGCGGTGTAATAGCCACCGTGGTTTACAAACACAACATCTCCGAAACCACTGATAGGAGAAACTACAAATACGTAACCATCGGAAACTACTTTAACCTCAGATCTTGGTTCCGTTACAATATTGATTCCTAAGTGTTCCGTTTCGGTTCCATAAATTGGATTACGTGTTTTCCCGAATTTCTTTGAAATAGTTCTGCTATTAACAGGCCAATCAAGTGCCCCCTTTTTTGTAGCAAAAGAGGAACTAAAAGCTTTCAACATATCATCAGAAACGGCTCTTTTTACAACAGTAGGCGTAGAGTATCGAGCAACTTCGGTGTTTCTTAAATTCTCATCAGCGATATTACGTGCAGCTGCAAGCTTAGCGAGTCGAATTTCTTCTGCTTTCCGAACAGCTTCTTCGTCGGCAATTAAAGCGTTGAAGGTATTTTCTAAAGCTTCTTTTTGTTCTCTATTCTTTCTTAGCTCTGCAAGAAGTAGAGAGCGTTGACTTTTAATGCTCTCTACGGTTTGTTTTTGTTTAGTACGTTGTCCATCAAGTGTTTCTTTTTCTTGCTTAATCTCTTCAAGTAGAAGCACATTTTTATTCAAACTTTGCTTGAGGCTTGTACGAACTTGGTCTAAATCGTTTTTTCTTTGGCGGATGTGCTGCGCCTGCTTTGCTTTATGTTCTTCGAATTTATTGAGGTAAAACGAACGAACCAGCATTTGGTTGAAAGAGTCTGAAGTTAGGAGAAGTTCCAGATTGTTTGACCGCCCATTTTTATAAGCGTATAAAAGTATTTTTTTATAATTATCGATGAGTACTTTAAGCTCTTTTTCTCGCTTATCAATTTCGTCTTGAGTTAGATTTATTTCTGCTTCAATCTGAATCTGTTCGGTTTCAAGTCTCGAAATTTTATCATCCTGTAGAGAGATGAGGCTATTTAAATTCTCGTATTGTTTGAAGGATTTATTGTACTGTACCTCCGTTTCTTGAACACGTTTTTGGTACGACTTTATACGCGCATCAAGCACGTTAATTTCTGCTCGGGTGTTGGTTTGTTTCTTTAAAATCTCTTTACGCTTTTCCTCATAGGTACTTTGTCCTTGTGCAGGAGCAAGTGCAAGAAAGCACAGCCCAATGGCGAAAAAAATGGAAGAGAATCTAGAAATCATAGTCGCTCTAAAGGGATGTTGTCAGGAATAATAAGTTCTATATTCAACTTACTTGGGTTAATATCTAATTGGAGAATTTGCAATGTGACACGTGAATTGCCATCTCTACTTAATATGGTGATTTTTCGAGGCAATTTGTAGCCTTCCACTTCAGCATAACTTTCGTATTCAATCTGGGAATAAGGAAGCCCCGAAGACCATGCTTGTTGAACTTTACTAACGGTGCCATCTTTTTTGTTGATGCGCACTACGCCTTTGTTAAAGAAGCCTAGCACATATTCTGTATCATTTTGCATGGCAACCTCGATATCCGATTCATAAACTTTGAAATTCATCAAGTCGAGGAAGTTTACTGAGGCGAGTTCATTCAGGTTTGTTAGCCGCCCATCTTGAATAGAAACTTTCTGGGCGTATTTATCAATTTTATTGTAGATGAGAATGGAATCTTTATCCACCAGCATTTTGCCACCTTCAATGCCCACTCTATTCTTCATAGTTAACAAGCTTAAAACAGAGTCGGTTTCGAAACTAATGGAAATGCGATCGCTATTGCCAGGCTCACTTACAATAGCTCTTCCTTTCCCTTTTGCTGAAGTAATGCTTGTTCTGTAATTAGGAATTTTTGCAATCACAGATCCGATAGACTCTGTAAGCGGATACAGCGGCTCTTCTTTTTCTACAACCGTTTTGGTTGTTTTACACGACGAAATGAACACAAGTGCGCAAATGATGCTAAATAAAGGGAAACGTGGTGATAAACTCATTGAGAATCTGGGTCGGTTTTTGCTTTCAAGTGAGTTCTTGTACTATCCAAATCAAGAGCTTGTTTCCACCATTTACGTGCTTCGGGTAGATTATCTAGTTTCTCGTACACATCTCCCAAATGTTCTAGAACTTCTGCGCTAGCTGAACCTGTGTCGATAGATGCTTTGATATAACGTCTTGCCCGTTCGTAATCAGCAAGTTTAAAATATACCCAACCGATTGTATCTAAATAAGCAGCATTGTTGGGTTCTAATTCAATTGCTTTCAACGCTAATTCTTTGGCTCTGTCTAATTGTTCTTCTCGGACGGATAGATTATAGGCGTAATTATTCATCGCCGTATGATTCTCAGGATCGTAGCGCAAAGCAAGCTCGTACACTCGGTCTGATTCCTCAAAATTTTCAAGATTTCCATAAGCATCGCCAAGAGTAGAGTAGATAACGGATTTAAACGGCCGCCTTGAAGGAGAACGCGAAGCTTTTTGTAGCCATTCAACAGCTAATTTGTTTTCATTTTTGAGGAGGTGTGCCGAGCCAATAAAAAACTGAATAAAGGCATCTTCAGGAACGGCTTGGTCTGCTTCTTGGCCAACTTCAATGGTTTCATCTAGCTTCTGTTGGTTTAAAAGAAGTTGAAGGCGTAGCCTCCACGCAATATCGTCTTGGGGAAGGAGCTCATTTCCCTTTTCTAGCTTTAAAAGAGCGTTGTCGATGTCGTTATTCTGTGCATAAAATTGCCCAGCTAGTGTGAAAGCGAGTCCGTAATCTGGTTCCGATTCACAAAAAAGATCTAAAATTCGACTAGTTTCAATCCGAAGTTGAACGTTATTTGGTTCTTCTTGTTGGCGCGCGTAGAGGTATTGAGCTACTTGTAATTTTTCTTCAGGAGAAATGAGCTTATCGGATACAAAGTTTCCGATGAGTGTACCAGCGCTATCCCATTTTTCGCCATCGATGTAAATGGCTGCAAGGTTTATCAAACTTTGTGGGTCGCGGCTATTTCTCGATAATGCATCAGCTAATACATCTTTTGCTTGATCGTTTTTGCCAGAAGTAGAATAGAACTCACTAAGAAGATTTAGAGTATTTAAATCATCGGGATCCAGTTTTCTTAAAGACTCTAATTGAACGAGCATGGAATCCCGAGCTGAGAGCGCTTCAAAATTTTGAAACTTAAGTAGGTAAATGGATCTGTTTGGCCCCATCAACTCAAGTGCGCGGTTGAGTACTTGGTTTGATTTTAGATATTCGCCATAATCTTTATAAGTATCGGCGAGCATGAAAAGAGCATCGTAATCAAAGGGATGATATTCTAACAGTTTGATTAGTTCATCTAAAGTGGCTTGGTTCTGGCCAGCACTGCGATAAATTTGAGCTAACTTAAAGCGATACCATTTGTTGGTAGGCTCGAGAGACACCGCTTGTTTTCCATAAAGGGCAGCGTTTGGTAAATCTTCTAGCATAATGTAAGTATCAGCTAAGGCATAAGAAATTCCAGAAGTGGCGCCTAACTCGTTATAAGCGGTAAGTAGTAATTCTTTAGCTTGGGTATAATCTTCAAGAGCAAAAGCTTCCATAGCTCGGATATATGCTGATTTACCCGATAGTTCGGCACGAGTTTGTACTTGTGCAAAACTAGGTTGAATGCCTGTAAAGCATAAAAAGAAGAATATGTAGAGGATTTTTTTCATGTAGAGCACTTGAATCTCATAAACCAGAAAAGTGCGAATTTAGTTTGAAGAATTTGAATCTTGGATGTTAAAATAATCATTCTAGCACTAAATGGAGACGTTCTATTGATTTAGATTCCTCACTTTATTTCTCTTTGAAAAAAGCTAGAACCTCATCAGCGCTTTTGGTATTCAGCACTCGTTCTTTTTCGTATTTCCCTTTTCGTGCAATTTTAACACCGTACTTCATTACATCGATGCCTTCAATACTATGTGCATCGGGGTTGACTGAAGTCATTAACTGAACTTCTCGAGCTTTGTTGCCGAAACTCCAATCTAGATCTAAGCGCCAAGGACTTGCGTTAATTTCTATGGCGGTGTTGTGTTCCGCAGCAAGCGCAACTAGTTCATTCAAGTCGATATCACTTCCGTTTCTTTTAAGTAATAAACGTCCTGTTGGGTGACCTAAAATTCGTGTGTATGGATTTTTGATTGCATTTCGAAACCGTTCCATCATTTTCTCGCGAGGCATATCCAACGTCTGGTGAACACTTGCGATTACAAAATCGAAGCCTGCAAGAATGTCGTCCTCATAATCTAAACTCCCATCGGCTAGGATGTCGGATTCAATTCCTTTAAAGATGATGAAGTTAGTTCCAGCGCTTTTGAACTCTTCGTTAAGTTGGTCGATTTCATCCCATTGCTGTTTGATTTCATCTACTGAAAGTCCACCAGCATAGGCGGCTGTTTTGGAATGGTCGGTTATTCCTAAATATTCGTAACCACGTTCTATACAAGCTTCGGCCATTTCTCGGATAGAGAATTTTCCATCGCTCCAAGTACTGTGGGCATGAATTACACCTCGGATATCTTTATCCTCAACTAAAGCCAGACTTTCTGTATGGTCAAAAATCTCGAACTCACCGCGATCTTCCCGTAATTCTGGTGGTACGAAGTTGAGGTCTAACATTTTATAGATGTCGGCTTCAGTTTCGAAAGGATGTGGGGCTTCCCAGTTGGTTTCTCCTGATTCTGTCAAGGAATACAATCCATATTCATTCAAACTCATGCCTCGTTCACGTGCTCTTGAACGCATCACCACATTATGTTCTTTGCTACCTGTAAAATACATCAGCGCAGCTGCAAAATGTTCGGGTTTTACAATGCGTAAATCCACTTGTCTACCTTCTTTGGTTCGCACGGAACTTTTCGTGTCGCCTTTGCCAAGAATCTCTGTAACGCGCTCATGGTTCGTAAATACTTCGAAAAGGTTGGGGATGTATTCTTCATCTGCAGCAATTAAAAGGTCGATATCACCAATGGTTTCTTTAGCTCGACGAAGAGAGCCAGCAATTTCGATACGCTGAACGCCTGGTAAATTTTTCAGGCTTTCAAAAATAGAATCGGCAATAACAGTGGCTTCATCCAAGCGGCAACGTTCGTCGAATTTCTCCATCCATTCTATGGATTTACGAATTTTCTCGGCAGATTTCCCACCCAAACCAGGAAGCTGTGCTAAATCACCATTATCGATTAAGACTTTGAGTTCCTCAATTTCAGATATCCCAAACTGCTGATGAATTTTCAGAATATTCTTTGGTCCGAGCCCAGATATTTCTAGCCATTTAATCAAACCAACGGGCACTTTTTCTTGAAGAGCATCGAGTACGGGCATGGTTCCCGTTTCCGCAAAAGAGTAAATGTCTTGTGCAATAGACTTGCCAATGCCTTTAATATCTGTAAGCGTTTTGGAATCGATGTAGGTGTTAATATCGTCGCTTAACCCAGCAATAGTTTGAGAGGCTTTATCGAATGCAATGGCTTTAAACCGGTTTTCGCCTGCAAGCTGCATAAGCTGAAAGACGAGGTTTAATTTTTCTGCTACATCTTGATTGGTTGGCATGGAACTCAATTTTGGGAATTATAAACTCAGCCCAAGTATACACACCGCAGGAGCACATCTCAATACTGAAGTTGCTTTAATCTGAGTTCGATTCCACTGGAAACCAGAGCTACACAACAAGATCAAGACTTTCTAGAATCCAGCTTCGCAGTTTGGGGAATAGAGATGTGGTAAGAGTTGTAAACAAGTAAAGAACTATTTTGCTAAATATTTCAGCTTCAATAACTTGTTCATTCGGAATCTAAGCGGTACAATTCAGCAATTAAAAAAGGACATTTATGAAGACTGTATTTTATAGCATAATTTTATGCCTCTTTGTGGGGTGTTCTGCATCGCTAACTCCAGAAATGGTTGAACAGCATGTGAAGGATGTAAACCAAGTAATGGACGATTGGCACAATGCAGCTGCCGAAGCCGATTTTGATAGATATTTTGGCCATTTTGCAGATGAAAGCTCCATTTTTATGGGAACCGATGCTACCGAACGCTGGGATGTGGCTGAGTTTAAAGCATACAGTAAACCCCATTTTGATAAAGGTCGCGCATGGAACTTTACACCCGTTGTTCGTCATGTGTATATTTCAGAAGGAGGAAAAACGGCTTGGTTTGATGAAGAGCTGGATACTCCAAATTTGGGCCCGAGCAGAGGTACGGGGACATTAGTTTTAAAAGATGGCATCTGGAAATTAGCTCATTATAATCTCACAGTTCCAATTCCTAATGCCATTATGGATGATGTAAAAGCTCAGATTGAGCAAACATTAAGTCAATAAATATAAAAGCAAAAAGTGGATGAGCTTGGCGAGTTATCGAAACTTACTGAGGCTCCGATTTTTTAAATTCCTAACACAACACTATGAAAAAAAGTATTTCAGCACTTATTCTATTCATTGTTTTATCGGTGGCTGTAAAAGCACAGATTCAATCTCCGGCCGAGTTTCTAGGCTATGAACTTGGTGAACAATGGACTCCTCACTACAAAGTAGACGCCTACTTTAAGCATGTAGCAGATAACTCGCCCATGGTAACATTCACCGAATATGGCAAAACCTACGAAGGTAGAGAGTTGGTGTATGTGGTAGTAACATCCGAAGAAAACCAAGCGAACATCGAAGAAATCCGTACTAATAATCTGAAGTTGGTGGGATTTGAACAAGGTGAACCAACAGAGAACAAAAAAGCTATTGTGTGGTTGAGCTACAACGTACATGGTAATGAGACTTCATCAAGCGAGGCAGCGTTAAATACCTTATACAAGTTAGTTACCGAGAAGAAAGCTTGGTTGAATGATGTCGTGGTGATTATGGATCCGATGATTAACCCTGATGGTAGAGATCGCTATGTGAACTGGAATAAATCGGTAACAGGAAGCGAATACAATCCACTTATTGAAGCGAGAGAACATAATGAACCTTGGCCTGGTGGAAGAACGAATCACTATTATTTCGATTTAAATAGAGATTGGGCTTGGCAAACTCAAATTGAAAGCCAACAACGTGTTGCCGTTTACCAACAGTGGATGCCTCACGTTCATGTAGATTTTCATGAGCAAGGCCACAACAGTCCGTATTATTTTGCACCAGCAGCTGAACCATTCCACGCAGCAATTACCGATTGGCAACGTGAATACCAAACCATGGTTGGTAAAAATCATACGAAGTATTTCGACAAAGAAAACTGGTTGTACTTTACTCGCGAAGTGTTCGACCTATTTTACCCAAGTTATGGCGATTCATGGCCAATTTTTAATGGCGCAATTGGAATGACTTACGAGCAAGGTGGACACAGCAGAGGCGGGCTTGGTGTTATAACAGCTGAAGAAGACACACTTACCTTGTTAGATCGTCTTACGCATCATTCGACTTCTGGACTTTCAACAGTTGAAGTTACTGCTGCAAACAAAACCAAAGTGGTAAACGAGTTTGCTAAGTATTTTGAAACAACAAGAGAAAATGGCTCTGGAGATTACAAGACTTTTGTGGTGAAAAAAACTAGTAATCCTGATAAAGTTTCGATGTTACTTCGTCATTTATTATCACAAAATATTGAATTTGGCGTAGCAAAAAGTTCTTCGAAAGTAGAAGGTTATAATTACACCAACGGAAAAACCGAGCGTGTGGGAATCGAAAAAGGTGATTATGTAATTAGCACCTACCAACCACAAGGAACAATGGTTCGAGTTCTTTTTGAACCAAAGCCTCAACTAGCTGATTCGGTTACTTACGACATCACTGCTTGGGAGAATTTCTATACTTTTGGAGTAGAAGGCTATGCTGTTAAAACTAAAATAGCCCAAGAAGATGTGCCGATGGAAACGGTAGCTACAACCTCTCCATACATCGAAAAACCATACGCATACATTGCAAAATGGAATTCTTTAGATGATTTGAAATACTTGGCTGCAATTCTTAAAAAAGGAGTGACGGCACGTTATAGCGAATCTGATTTTGTTATTAATGGTAAGAATTTCGATCGTGGAACGCTGGTAATTACTAGAAAAGGAAATGAGAAACTAGGCGACACATTCGATGAAATCGTAAAGGAAACAGCTGATGAATTAGGTCGCACTCTTACTCCAGTTTCAACAGGATTGGTAACTTCAGGAAAGGATTTTGGTTCTTCATCAGTTCGTTATATCAAAACTCCGAAAGTGGCACTTATTGCAGGAGAAGGAACAAGTAGCAACATGGTTGGACATATTTGGCATTACTTCGATCAGCAGATTAAATATCCTGTTACTTTGATTAATAGAGATGATTTAAGTCGCGTTGACTGGTCCGATTATACCGTAATTATAATGCCAACAGGAAGTTATAACTCTACCTTTGATGAAGACGGCTTAAAGGAATTAAAAAGCTGGATTCGTGGTGGCGGAACTTTGATTGCCTTGGAAGGTGCGAATCGTTTCTTATCAGGAAAAGATGGCTTTAGTTTGAAACCTAAGTCATCTAGTAAGAAGGGTGATGAGAAAAAAGATGATAAAGAGTCAAAGTTGAAAAAATATGCTGATTCTGAGCGAGATTATTCATCTAACTCTAATCCTGGTTCTATATTTCAAGTAAGCATGGATAAAACCCACCCGTTAGCTTTTGGTTATGGTGATGAATATATGTCGTTAAAACTAGGTTCTTCAGCTTATGAATATCTAGAAAATGGCTGGAATGTAGGTGTTGCAAAAAAAGGCTCACTAAGAAGTGGTTTTGTGGGCTACAAAGCCAAAGAAAAGCTAGAAGAATCACTCAGTTTTGGAGTTCAAAACATGGGTTCAGGAGCTGTGGTTTATATGATTGATAATCCACTATTCCGTGGCTTTTGGCACAATGGGAAACTACTGTTTGGTAACGCAGTATTTTTTGTTGGTAACTAGTAGAAATAGAGATATTTAAAAGATTCGAAAGCCCGTAGAGATGCGGGCTTTTTGTTTTTATAACCGGTGATTGTTTATAGCGTTCTATAAATACGGAATGGGGTCATATTGAACTTACCCTCATTACGAATGTCTTCGTTCGTAATGCAATCTAGAAGCTCCAGCTTCTTGTGATTACACCAATATAAACCACCCCTCTTCCATTAATGAATCACCTGAGATTCTATAAGTTCATTCCTTAGGTCTTTGCTATCTTCAGGGAAGAGTTTCAAAGACTTTAAAGTATAAATTTCAACATCGGTTATGGATCCCATTACCCACGGGCTCATTGGCGCAACTGCCACTCAGTCTTTTTCTAGTAAACAGAACCTGCGGCAGGTGTCACTTGTGGGATTCTTCAGTGCGCTACTCCCAGATTTGGATGTGTTTATTAGTCGAGCTACCGATCCATTGCTAAACCTAGAGTTTCACAGACAGTTTAGCCACTCTTTGGTTTTTATTCCTGTTGGTGCTCTCATTGCGACTGCACTTATTTGGTGGTTAGTTAAAAAACAATTGAGCTTTAAAGAAACCTACTTCTATAGTTTGGTAGCTTATGGATCCGCTTGCCTTTCCGATACCGCAACTAGTTACGGTGTTCAACTTCTCTGGCCTTTTCTAGATGAACGGTTTTCATGGAATCTGATTTCTATTTTCGATCCACTTTTTTCGTTGGTTCTTATTATTGCAGTAGGCTTCGCTTTCTATAAAAAAAGACCTTTATTCGCTTGGGTTGGACTCGGGTGGATAGCCGTTTATCTTTCGTTCGGATTTCTTCAGCAACAAAGAGTTCGTAATGTGGCCCATCAAGTAGCCAGCCAGCGAGGGCATAACATTGAGCAGCTGACTGTAAAGCCAACTATGGCGAATGAAATTTTGTGGAGCATTAGATATACCCATTCGGATAGTTTATTCACTCTTGGGGCACGGCTAATTCCTTTCTCAAAGCCTACTTTATACGAGGGCGAATCTGTAGCTTTACTTCAATGGGAACAAAAATACGCTTCATTTAACGGGAGTATTTTATATCAGGATATTGAGCGATTTAGTAAACTTTCGGAAGGGATACTGATTATGCATCCCGATTATGAGAACGTAATTGGAGATGGACGTTTTTCCTTATTACCAACCTCGCTTTCTCCACTTTGGGGCATTGAAATTGATACGGCAAAAAGTAACCAGCATGTCCCATTTGGCACCTATCGAAAGCCAACCAAAGAAGTACGCCAACGCTTTAAAGAAATGCTGCTGGGCAATTAGTGTGCAGGTTCCTTTTGGGGATATGAGTATAAGTGCTTATGGATGTTGGTTAATTCGATGACGACAGCTGAGCGTACCTTGAGATTATACCCGAGTCATATTATCAATCCTCTAGAGTGAGATTATATTTCTTTTCAAGCCCTATCGAGAGCGATAGGCACTCAACGCTCAAGTTGTTACAAGAGCTCGTTAATTTTGTAATGAAAGAAATATAATTTCACCAATGGTGAAACGAATCAAACACCAATGGTGAAACGAATCAAACACCAATGGTGAAACGAATCAAACACCAATGGTGAAACGAATCAAACACCAATG
>JBLWXC010000004.1:71171-95303 GCA_048267645.1 Balneola sp. | reverse complement strand
GTGAAGTAGTGACTTTCACTAAAGGAATTGTAGATGCTTCCTCAAGCGAAGATACAAATGTACAGGAAGCTGAAGCATTTACACGGCATTCCGTAGTAGAGCTTCGAAACGGGGTGAAATGAGAAGTCTTAAGCAGTACTTAAATCATAAGCAACAAAAACTCATGCCTAAAACCAACCAATCATCTATTTACTCTGGCACAATTCTACCAGCACGCCGTTGTTGTCTTTGGGATGAATAAAAGCCACTAGCTTATTATCAGCACCATCTTTAGGTTGCTCGTTTAAGACGGTGAATCCCTCTGCACGAAGGCGTTTCAACTCCGCATGGATATCATCAACCTCAAAAGCAACGTGATGTAAGCCCTCGCCCTTTTTTGCAATATACTTTGCAATCACTGAGTCGGGAGAAGTCGCTCCAAGCAATTCAACTTTAGATTCGCCTGTCTCAAAAAAAGCAGTTTCAACCATCTCACTTTCAACACGCTCTTTCTTTGTGCAAGGTCGGTTTAGCAGCTTTTCATAAACGGATACTGCGCTTTCAAGATCTTTTACGGCAATTCCTATGTGGTCTATATGCATAATGGGGGAGGATTAAATCTTAAAAAGGAAGTTCTATAAAACAATATAATAACCGCTTCGCTCATCAAAAAAATATAACTCTAAATTTCTTATGCGAATCAGTCCAAATATCCTATTTTATTCCAAAATACCTCAACGATAATTACTTTTATCAAAATAAATCAATGAAAGAAACAGATACTCAGAGTCAGAATAAGTTTCCCTTTTGGTATAAATCTTCTATTACCCTACTAGGGTTAGTGCTTATTGTGATAGTAATGAGCTATGGCAAGTTTATTCTCATCCCCTTGGCGTTTGCTGCATTTCTAGCAATGCTTTTGAATCCTATTGTAAGCTGGCTAGAAAAGAAAAAGCTTGGCAGGGTGTTAAGCATTATGGTAACACTACTGTTAGTAATTGTTTCCTTTCTGGGCATTGTATCTATTATCTCAGCACAGTTTGTTCAGTTCTCAGACCGGATTCCTGAAGTAACCGATCGGCTAAAAACAGTAACAACTCAAGGCATTGACTATTTAGAAGGAACTTTAGGAGTTACGGAAGAGCAACGCACCGATTATCTTGAAAAAGGAATTACAAATCTAATTGATCAAAGTGGGGAGTACATAAAATCTATTGTAAGTGCTACAACTAGCGCTTTTACGCTGCTATCTCTAGTGCCGATTTTTGTGTTTTTTATGTTGTACTACAAAAGCATGTACAGAGTATTTTTTAAGAAATTATTTGAACGGAGAGGCGATCACGCCCAAATAGATGATGTGTTGGGCAACGTACAAATAGTAACGCAGAACTACTTAGTAGGCATGCTTACTGTAATGGGAATACTCGCAATTTTGAACACATTAGGCCTTCTGTTGATAGGTCTAGAGCATGCCATCTTTTTCGGAGTATTTGCGTCATTACTTGCAGTTATTCCATATATCGGAATTATAATAGGTGCCATTCCGCCTTTACTTTTTGCGTTTCTTTTGGGCGATTCTCTACTAACACCACTGTTAGTTATAGCTGTTTTTAGTGTAGTACAATTTTTGGAAGGAAATTTTATAACCCCACGAATTGTAGGCTCTAAAGTATCCATTAATCCATTTATGGCACTATTGGCTTTAATAATTGGTGGCGAGATTTGGGGTATTTCAGGAATGATTCTTTTTGTGCCTTTGATAGGAATTCTTCGTGTACTTTTTGAAGAAATCGATAGTTTAAAACCTTACGGATATTTACTTGGTAACCGCATTGAGTATGATTTAAAAGAAGAATAGACTAGCTTTTAGTAGATCATAACTAGAAAATCCCATAACCATTTAACATCACGTTTTAATTCAGCCAAATAAATTAAACTTTACAACTGCTAGAAAGCGTCGATAAAAAAGAGGCCTCTATCAACTAAATGGAGTAAGTAGCTTATGCGTTGGCGCCCTATAGAACTTGACTATATTCTGAGTCTGAGCAATCCTCTCAACATTCGTGTTGTTGGTATTATAACTGCTTGGATTCTAATTATCGCTGGGGTGCTTTGGTTTTCTATTTCCAACTTACCAGCTACATCTCTTACTTACGCTAACGATAGCAAAGAAATCCTCCGGCTTTTTGTGATAAATCCCCCAATGTTAATTGGGTTAATAATGCTTTTTTGGCTAGGCTTTGAATGGGCTTTTATCCCGGTTTTTTTATCGATGTTTGTAATTGGTCTATTCAGTGAACTCCATTTTGTATGGGCGATTTTATTTGGCCTATCATTCGTTTTTGGAATTTCTATTTATGCAATTGTGTATCAATGCATAACTATTCGGTACGACCTGAGAAGCCTCGGAAGTATCATCGTATTTATAATTACTTCGTTTGTAGCTTCTACGGCAAGTTCGTTAGGCGCGTTTATTTGGAGTCTATCTCATCATCTTTCTGCACAAGATACCGCGGCTCTTTGGAATGGCTGGTGGTCTGGATCCCTTTTGCAATCTGTAGTTATCATCGGACCTATACTATTTCTTTGTTCTCCAAAAGTTGAGGAGTTGAAACAACGTTGGTATAGCATTCCAAAAAGAAAAGAAGTTTCTACACGGTGGGTGTATAGCGCCATTACAATAGTTACTGGTGTTATTGCTGTATTTATCTATTCAGGAGATTTTTTAGGTAAGCGACAAATATCAGAAGAACTAGCAGGTGTTAAAAACCTTTCGAAAGAAGCTATAATAAACTCCTTAGAGTCTTTCGGGATAATAACTTGGGTATCTATCTGGATTATACTTTGTGTAGGAATTGGAGCCGTTTTATTAATCAGCAGTTGGAATAAAGAGCTAGAAAAAAAGGTAAAAGAGAAAACAGCTTCTCTGAAATCAGCCAAAAAAGAAGTGAAGAAATCTCTGAAAGAGAAAGAGATTTTATTACAGGAAATTCATCATAGAGTTAAGAATAATTTGGCCGTAGTTACAGCGCTCTTGGAGCTCCAACTTTTGCGTTCTGCAGAAGAAAACACACGTCATGTACTAAGTGATGCTATCGCTCGAGTAAAGTCGATGGGGTTTGTTCACGAGACGCTATACCAAACAGAAAATTTTTCAACGGTCAATCTTCACGATTATATCGAAAGGCTATGTAATTCTATTAAGTCGGCATATAAAACGAAAGAACAGCAAATTGATTTATTTGTTGATGCTATAGGCTGCAATATGGAAATGGAAAAGGCAATTCCGTTGGGGCTTATTTTAAACGAATTGCTGGTTAATACTTACAAACATGCTTTTATAGGTAGAACCAATGGAAATATTTCGGTACTTCTTAGAGTGGAAGAGCAAAATTTGATACTTGAAGTATCGGATAATGGAGTTGGTTTTTCAGAAAGTAATGACGAACCAAAAGGTGAAAAAAGTTTAGGTATGACAATCATTCAAACCTTGGTAACTCAATTAAGGGGCACACAAAAGTTCACTTCATCGTCTCAGGGAACAAAATTTAACCTAGTAATTGACCTAAACTATTCTCAGGAAAAGTAAAAGAGCGTTAAAAAGAAAATTATTTTCGTAAAAAGCGCTTCCATTCAAAAAAAATTAGGTTCTAGTATTGGAATTAAAAAACTGAATCCTTTTCTTTAGTCCCATGCAAAATACAGCTGCACATAGGATTGACTCAAGACCTCCACGCCGGATTCCGCGGCGGCGGTAACATATGTCTTTTAGCCGGTATTATACTACGGCCCCATCTTTACCAACGTCACTCCTAACTTTCTGCCAAATTGCAGATGAACTCATTTAACACTTAAAAAATGTCCGTTACAATTCAAATTGCTTCAAAAAAGCACGCAAGCTATGCTCAAGCTATATGCGATCTTATTGAATCGGCCGCTAAATTGCGGGGAACAGGTATCGCAAAGCGCGATCCAGAATATATCAAAAAGAAAATAACTAATGGCAATGCGGTTATAGCTTTAGACGATGGTATACTAGCTGGTTTCTGTTATATAGAAATTTGGGAAAACAAAAAATATGTAGTCAACTCTGGGCTTATAGTACATCCAGACTATAGAGGGCAAAACCTAGCGAAGCGTATTAAAACGACAGCTTTTGAGCTCTCGAAAAAGAAATATCCAGAATCTAAACTGTTTGGTATTACTACTAGTTTACCAGTTATGAAGATTAATTCTGGCTTGGGATATAAACCTGTTACGTTCTCGGAGCTAACACAAGACGAAACGTTCTGGAGTGGGTGCCAAAGTTGCCCCAATTATGATATCCTTACTCGAAATAACCGTAGAAATTGCCTTTGTACAGGCATGCTTTACGATCCAAAACATCCAAATACAAACCCAAAAGTTGTACGCGAAGAGAATGTGAACAAATTCTATCGCTGGGTGCAAATGAAGAAACAATCGTTCCTAAAAGCACTCAATAACGTAAAAATGTTGTTACCATGAAAAAAGTATTATTAGCCTTTAGTGGCGGATTAGATACCAGTTACTGCGCAATCCATTTAGCAAAAGATAAAGGCTACGAGGTATTTACCGCAGCTGTAAACACCGGTGGTTTTGATGCAGACGAACAGAAAGTTCTAGCTCAAAAAGCAGCAGATTTAGGCATCAAAAACCATGTTTGTATTGATGTTGAAAAGGAGTTCTACGAAAAAGGAATTAAGTATTTAATCTTCGGGAATGTTCTTAAAAACCACACGTATCCACTTTCAGTAAGTGCAGAGCGTATTTTCCAAGCAATTGCTCTGGCTGAATATGCTAAAGAAATTGGAGCTGATGCCATCGCACACGGTTCAACGGGCGCTGGCAACGATCAAGTTCGTTTCGATTTAGTATTTAATGTACTTGCTCCAGAAATGGAAATTATTACTCCAATTCGTGATATGAAGCTCAGTCGCGAAGAAGAAGTAGAATACCTAAAAAGCCATGGCATTGATAAAGAATGGGCGAAAGCAAAGTATTCTATCAACCAAGGTTTGTGGGGAACATCGGTTGGTGGCGCTGAAACACTTACATCTCATAAGTATTTAGCGGATGAAGCTTGGCCTACTAAAATCACCAAAAAAGATGATTCAATTGTTGAGCTAGAGTTTAAAAAAGGCGAATTAGTTGGTCTTGATGGTGAAAGCTTTACCCCTGTTGAGGCTATTAAAAAGCTTGAGCAAATTGCAGCGCCTTACGGAATCGGACGTGATATTCACGTTGGTGATACAATCATTGGTATAAAAGGTAGAGTTGGTTTTGAAGCTGCAGCTTCCCTAATTACCATAAAAGCACACCAGCTCCTTGAAAAGCATGTTCTTGGAAAGTGGCAGTTATATTGGAAAGATCAACTAGGCGAATGGTATGGTATGTTGATGCACGAAGCTCAATTTCTTGATCCTGTTATGCGCGATATCGAAGCTTTCTTGGAAAACACTCAAGGTAAAGTAACTGGCAAAGTTTTTGTGAAATTGGAGCCAAAACGTTTTGAGTTACAAGGCATTGAATCAAAATTCGATTTAATGGCTTCAAAATTTGGCCAATATGGTGAAATGAACCAAGGTTGGAGTGGTGACGACGTAAAAGGATTTACCAAAATTCTTGCCAACGCAACACTTATACAACAATCGGTACAGGATGATGATTAAAGTTGGAATTATAGGCGGAGCGGGTTACACCGCAGGAGAGTTAATTCGTATTTTGCTTAATCATCCCGAAGCGGAACTTGTTGCCGTTCAAAGTAGAAGTCATGCCGGCGAAGAGCTTTTTGTGGCTCATTCAGATTTAGAAGGCGATGTGAGCCTAACTTTTTCTGAGAAATTACCAGAAGGATTGGATGTAGTTTTCTTTTGTTCTGGTCATGGCAAATCGAAGCAAATTTTGGAAGATGGACTTGTTCCTGCTGGCGCCAAAATCATCGATTTGAGTAACGATTTCAGGATTGAAGATGCTTCGCATGATTTTATATACGGCCTGCCTGAAATCAACAGAGCAGATATCAAAAAAGCACAAAATATTGCCAATCCAGGATGTTTTGCCACTGCTATTGAACTTTCACTACTTCCTTTAGCTAAAGCAGGATTGTTAAACCAAGATGTGCATATTTCGGCAATTACAGGAAGTACGGGCGCAGGACAAAATCCTTCCTCTACTACGCATTTTAGTTGGCGAAATAATAATGCTTCGGTTTACAAAGCATTCACACATCAACATCTTGCAGAGATAAAGCAGAGTTTAAAGCAACTCCAGCCAAACTTTGATAAAGATGTGAATTTCATTCCAATGAGAGGAACATTCACTCGTGGGATTTTAGCAGCTTGTTATCTGAAATTAGACGCTTCTGAAGAAGAAGTGAAAAAGCTCTACACAGAATTTTATAAGAGTGAGCCCTTCGTACACATCACGGATACAAACCCTGATGTAAAACGAGTTGCCAATACTAATAAAGCACTTCTCTACATCCAAAAAGAAGGTGAACAAATATTAATTGTTGGCGTAATCGACAATTTAGTAAAAGGCGCTTCTGGGCAAGCCGTTCAAAACATGAATCTCATGTTTGGTTTGGATGAAACCACAGGCCTTAATCTTAAATCTGTTGCATTTTAAGTATGAATATTAAAGAAAATATCGCGGTTTTAGGTGCGGGAAACTTAGGGCTATCCATCGCAAAAGGCTTTGTAAAAGCAGGTGTTTGCGATGCGAGTCAAATTACACTTACACGCCGAAACGTTTCTAAATTAGAGAAGCATAAAGAGAATGGCTTTAAAGTAACTCCCGAAAACAAAGGCGCTGTTATAGATGCTAAATATGTATTTCTTTGTGTGCAACCTAAACAATTAGGTCCTTTATTAGCTGAAATTGAAGAAGTGTTAGATCCCCAAAAACACGTACTCATTTCTACTATTACAGGTGTTGGTTTAGATGTCATTTCAAGTTATTTGAATACAGATTATGCCATTGTACGTTCTATGCCAAATACGGCAGCTGCAATCGCCGAATCTATGACCTGCCTTTGTGCTAATAAAGAAGCAAAACTAGAAGTAGAAAAAGTGGAGCATCTTTTTAAAGCGTTAGGCGATACTTTAATTATTGAAGAGCGCATGATGAAAGCTGCAACCGTTTTGGCAGCAAGTGGAGTCGCGTTTTTTCTACGATACATTCGCGCAGCAACCCAAGGAGGAATTCAACTAGGTTTTGACTCTGCGGAAGCTCAAAAAATTGCAGTTCAAACAGCGCGCGGTGCAGCTTCATTATTGATGCAAAGCGAAGCTCATCCAGAAACTGAAATCGATAAAGTAACCACTCCCGAAGGGTGTACTATTGCAGGCCTGAACGAGATGGAACATCAAGGTTTAAGTTCAGCACTCATTAAAGGGATTGTTACTTCTTTCGAAAAAATTAACCGTATCACAGAATGAAACTATTTGAAGTCTATCCATTATTTGATGTAGAACCTGTTAAAGCTGAAGGTTGCTACTTGTGGGATGAGCAAGGAACTAAGTACTTAGATTTCTATGGCGGTCATGCTGTGATTTCTATCGGTCATACACATCCGCATTATGTTAAACGCATCAGTGAGCAACTTAGTAAAATTGGCTTTTACTCAAATTCAGTGCCTATCGCCATTCAGAAAGAGTTGGCAACAAAACTGGGTGAACTTTCTGGATATGTAGACTGGAATCTGTTTTTATGCAACTCTGGCGCTGAAGCGAACGAAAATGCGTTAAAAGTAGCATCAGCCTATAACAAGCGAAGAAAAGTTTTGGTTTATGAGAAAGGTTTTCACGGGAGAACATCGCTTGCCGTTGCCGCAACCGATAACCCAAACATTCTTTTTCCAGTAAACGAAGGTGCAGAAATTGTTCGCCTACCATGGAATGACTTAGAAGCGACCAAAGCCGAACTAGAAAAAGGTGATGTTTGCTGTGTGTTGATTGAAGGAATTCAAGGCGTTGGTGGTATTCAAGTTCCAACAACAGCTTTTCTACAAGAAGTTCGTCGACTTTGCGACATCCACGAAACGGTTCTTATTCTAGACGAAATCCAATCTGGTTATGGACGAACAGGTGAGTTTTTTGCCCATCAACATTCAGGTGTTGAGCCCGATTTGATTACCGTTGCCAAAGGAATGGGAAATGGGTTCCCTGTAGCAGGAGTGCTAATTCATCCAAAATTTAAAGCCGTTCATGGAATGTTAGGCACCACTTTTGGTGGTAATCATTTGGCTTGTGCAGCTTCTCTTGCGGTGTTAGAAGTTATTGAAGAGGAAAATCTTTTAGAGAACACCAAAGAGATGGGACGTTATTTAACTGAGCAACTCGGCGATATTTCAGAGATAAAAGAATTACGCGGTGAAGGATTAATGATTGGGGCTGAATTTGAATACCCTGTGGCAGAAATGAGAAAAAAGCTGTTGTTTGAGCATCAGATATTTACAGGCTCATCATCCAACAAAAACACATTGCGCTTATTACCGCCATTGAATGTAAGTAAAGTGGAGATTGATCTCCTTATTGAGTCACTTAAAAAAGTATTGTAATGAAACAGTTCATAAATATACATGATGTCCCCGATTTGCAGAGTTTGTTAGCTGAGGCGGCAGAAGTAAAAAAAACACCTTTTGCTTGGAAAACCTTAGGCACAAACAAAACAATTTGTCTGCTATTTTTGAACCCTAGTTTACGTACTAGGCTTAGTTCACAACGTGCAGCTTATAACCTTGGTTTAGAAGCCGTTGTGCTAGATATTGGTAGCCAAGGCTGGAAGTTAGAATTTGGTGACGGCGTTGTGATGAACGGCGATAAAGCAGAACATATTAAAGAAGCAGCAGCTGTAATTGGCTCTTATTTCGATATGGTGGCAATTCGTGCTTTTGCAGATTTAAAAAACAAAGACGATGATTATAGCGAGCCGATATTAACTGCGTTTGCAAAGTATTGCCCCGCACCTATTATTAATATGGAATCTGGAACGGGACATCCATTACAAGCTCTTGCAGATTTAATTACGATTGAAGAACACAAAAAAGTAGCCAAGCCGAAAGTGGTGTTAACATGGGCTCCACATCCAAGAGCATTACCGCAAGCTGTTGCTAATTCTTTCGCAGAATGGACCTGCGCGGCAAATTATGATGTGGTAGTTACACATCCTGAAGGTTATGAACTAGATGAGCAGTTTACTCAGGGCGCTAAGATTGAATACGATCAGAACAAAGCTTTTGAAGGTGCTGATTTTATCTGTGCAAAAAATTGGAGTAACTTTAAAGATTATGGAAAAATCCTTTCTACTGATCCGAATTGGATGGTAAGTCAGGAAAAGATGAATCGAACAAACGACGGAAAATTCCTTCATTGTCTTCCAGTTCGCCGTAATGTGATTGTTGAAGATGCCGTTTTAGATAGTGGAAATAGCTTGGTGATTGAAGAAGCCGGAAATAGAATCGTTTCAATGCAGACAGTGTTAAAGAGATTATTGGAGAAGATGAATGAGTGAAATACTCAAAGTTGTAAAGATTGGCGGAAAAGTTGCAGAACATGATGCAACCCTTGAAATATTTTTAAGAGATTTTGCCGAATTAAAAGGCCCAAAAATATTAGTTCATGGTGGTGGCGTAATTGCTACTAAAATTGGCGAAAAGCTAGGTATAAAATCAGAGATGGTTGAGGGTAGAAGGATAACAGATCGCGCTACGCTTGATGTTGTCTCAATGGTTTATGGTGGTTTAGTGAACAAAAAAATTGTAGCTGGTTTACAAGTTTTGGACATCAACGCTATTGGCTTAACCGGCGCCGATTTAAACATCATTCAAGCAAAAAAAAGAGATGTTAAGCCCATCGATTTTGGATGGGTTGGAGATATTGAAAAAGTTAATGCCACCGCTTTGCTTGGTTTAATTGAATCAGGTGTGGTTCCTGTTTTAGCACCACTAACCCACGATGGCTTAGGAAATATGCTAAATACCAACGCTGATGCAATTGCCTCTTTTGTGGCTTCTGCATTAAGCAAAGAGATAGAAACAGAATTATTTTTGTGCTTCGATCAACCCGGTGTTTTAAACGAAGGAAAGGTAATCCCTGAGATTACAAAAGATTTATATACGCAACTGAAAGAGGATCGTATTATTACCGATGGCATGATTCCTAAGTTAGATCTTGGATTTCAGGCTTTAAAACAAGGAGTAGCTAAAGTGAAAATCACCGCATTTGATGCTATTAATGAGAATCATAAGGGAACCGTACTGTTATCATGAATAACATCGAGTTTATATCAGAAAAAGCTATAGAGTTTTTAAAGAAATTGATTTCTATAAAATCTTACAGTAGCGAAGAAGATCAAACTGCGGATCTTATTTTCAATTATTTGAAGGAACACGGCCATTCACCCCAACGAAAAATAAACAATGTTTGGGTTTGGGCAGGCGAACGAGATGCTAGCAAACCGACCATTCTACTAAATTCACATCACGATACCGTAAAAGCTTCATCAAAGTGGACATTCGATCCCTTTACGCCAACAGTTGTAGATGGGAAATTAATCGGCCTCGGTAGTAATGATGCGGGCGGACCGCTTGTTAGTCTATTGCATGTATTTTTGGAGTTATCTCAATATCCTCAGCCATACAATTTGGCTTTTTTGGCTTCTGCAGAAGAGGAAACTTCAGGCAAGAAAGGAGTTCCAATTGTACTGGAAGATTTAGGAGATATCGATTTAGGTGTTGTAGGCGAGCCAACTATGATGGATATGGCTATCGCAGAGCGTGGTTTAATTGTTCTAGATTGTGTTGCTCATGGCGCTAGTGGACATGCTGCTCGTGGCGAAGGTGAAAACGCAATATATAAGGCGTTAAAAGATATTGAATGGTTTAAATCGTTCGATTTTGATAAAAAGTCGGAAGTTTTAGGCGGGATTAATATGACGGTTACACAAGTTGAAGCAGGCTCGCAACATAACGTAGTTCCTGACGAATGTAGATTTGTTGTTGATGTGCGCCCGAACGAATGTTATTCAAATTTAGAAGTGGTAGAAATTGTTCGTAAATATGTTGACTGCGATGTAAATCCACGTTCGTTGAATTTGAATGCTTCTGGAATAGACTCAGAACATCCGATAGTAAAGAAAGGCAAAAAAGCGGGAATTGTAACTTATGGTTCCCAAACGATGTCAGATCAAGTGCACATGCCGTTTCCTTGTATTAAAATGGGACCTGGCGATACACATCGCTCGCATACAGCCGATGAATATATTTATTTAGAAGAAATTAAAAGTGGAATTGAGATTTATCTTAATCTGCTAAATGGATTAAATATCAGTAAATAATGGTGTTTTAAAGCCCATTTTTATCAAGAAAAAAAGAATAGCGTTCAAGAAGTTTTAAAACGAAGAGATTATGGCCAAGAAACTGTGGGAAAAAGGAATTAAAACAGATGCTTTTATTGAAGCATTTACCGTAGGCAAAGACCGCGATCTAGATTTAGAGCTTGCTAAATATGATGTGCAAGGCACTATGGCACACATCACCATGCTTGAGTCGGTTGGTTTGCTGGAACAATCTGAACTCGAAATTCTTATAAAAGAATTACAGCGCATTCTTGATGAAGTAATTGAAAAAGGCACTTTCGAAATTGAAGAAGGTGTAGAGGATGTGCATTCTCAAATAGAATTGATGCTAACTCGAACATTAGGCGATGTTGGTAAAAAAGTACATTCTGGTCGTTCAAGAAACGATCAAGTTCTAGTAGATCTTCGATTGTATCTAAGAGATCAAATCAAAGAAATCGCAAGCCTCTCAGAAACACTTTTCAACTCGTTGATTAAGCAAAGTGAGGCAACCAAAGAGATTTTACTTCCTGGTTATACGCACACACAAGCGGCTATGCCATCAAGTTTTGGGCTATGGTTTGGCGCCTACGCAGAAAGTTTAGTAGACGATTTGGTGTTGCTAGAATCTACATATAGAATCGTGAATAGAAATCCACTCGGATCTGCAGCTGGCTATGGTTCTTCATTCCCATTAAACAGAACACTGACTACTGAACTACTTGGTTTTGATGGCATGAGTAGAAATGTGATTTATGCACAAATGGGACGTGGTAAAACCGAACAAACCCTAGCATTTGCAATGGCAGGTTTAGCAGGAACATTAAATAAGTTTGCTTCGGATGTGTGTCTGTATAACAGCCAGAATTTTGCGTTTGTAACTCTTCCTGATGATTTGACAACAGGTTCAAGCATCATGCCGCATAAAAAAAATCCGGATGTATTCGAGCTTATTCGCGCTAAAACAAATGTGTTAAAAGCACTACCAAATCAAATAATGATGGCTATTGGTAATTTGACATCTGGCTATCACCGGGATTTTCAGTTGCTCAAAGAATTGCTATTTCCCGCTATTCAAGACTTGAAGGATTGCTTGTTTATCACCGAATATGCGGCTAGCAAGATTACAGCCAACGAGAATATTCTGGACGACCCTAAATACAAGCTCACCTTTTCTGTTGAAGTTGTGAATGAGTTGGTTCTTCAAGGCGTACCTTTTAGAGAAGCCTATGTACAGGTTGCAAAGCAGATTAAAGAAGGAACGTTTGAACCACCAAAAAAACTAAACCACACCCACGAGGGAAGTATTGGGAATTTGGGGAATGAAGAAATTAGTGAGCGGTTTAAGGCTGTGATAAAGAATTTTAAATAAATTTAAAAATCACGTCGAGTAGCACTTTTATTCTTTTATTCGCTTACCAAACGGTTTGTAAGGGACGGTTTCATCAAGTAGCAGGGCTTCGTTTATAATCTCTAGAATTTCTTTCTGAGGGATATCATCCACACAGGCAAAATCTATACTTAGAACCTGCTTTCGCCCCTTACTTTCTAGGAGTTTATGTTCGTTTGAAAGTTCGTAACCGCGTAAAAAGCAGAGCGAAATTTTGCCATTCTTTTGAGGGTTCAAGTAGCATACCCAAGTTTTCTGATAGTAGAATGGAATGTGAAATCGGATTTTTGAGGTTACACCAGGAAAGGACGTGATAAGCTCGTGGAAGTAGAGAAGTACCTCATGTTGGTCGCCTTCTTTATCAAAAATGTAATCCTCAACCGTTTGCATTCGGGGTTTTTAAAGTTCGCTGTTTATAGAGAGTACAAAAAAAAGGGAATGGCTAAAAAACCATTCCCTTAAAATCTGAAGTTATACGCCTAGAAAATAATAATCGATTATAGAGTAGTCTTATAGTGACTGAAATATTCAATAGGATCAACTCTGTTAATTAGGCCACAACCAACAATGTCGGTGTGTAATTCAGGGTTTCCAACGTAAGTGATCTCACCATCGTTGATGATTTTAGCATATAAAAAGTCATGTGCAAGTATTCGAATTGCTCCGCCATCGTATACAGAAACGAACATTGTGTCGCTACTAACGTTTGTAAGGTCAATAAATCCACCACCGTGTACAGCTACATCTTGTACTTCAGGAACTTCTACAATAACCTCAACAATGCAATTGTTGGTATTAGCTTTAGAGGTCAGATTCAATGTGTTTGAGCTAACGGTAGCTTCTACATTATCTACACAATCTTTGTATCCAATTAGTGTGATGCTTGGCTTCTCAGCGTATTGAACTTTAACATCACCTGAATAGTAAACTACCATATCTTGGAAACTATCTAGGTTTTCTTTTTTAATGATAAGTTCATCATTTCCAGTAGTAGGATTTCCAATAATTGTTAAAGGGATGATTATGGCGAGTAATGATAATGCTAATTTTTTCATGGCGAATTTCTCTTGTTTTTAGATTCTGATTGTTCCACGTTAAAAGACGAAACAGGTTGCAAGAAATGTTTATTTATCTTGTTAAGAATTTGTAAAATGAGATATCACCCATAGCTGTTCAACTACGATGAGCCCCATGAAAGACTTTTCTGAGTACTCCAACGCCGATTTATTCGGTATGCTCAATCACCTAAATTTTTATAAATATCCAGAAAAAGTTGCAGCTGTTGAGAGCGAAATTGAGATGAGAAGGACAGAAGGGCGTATTCCCTCAGAAATGATTCCTGCTATAAATTGGAGAGATTTGAAGATGAAGGGAAATGAGTTTCGGATATTTGGTACCATACAGATGCTCTTAGCCTTAGTTCTATTCGCAATTCTTACTATAAACATTCAGTCTACTTTTTTTACTGAGAACGGATTTGAACTGCAACCAATTCATATAAACACTATTCTACTTTTAGTCTCCTTGGTTAGTTTAATTCTTGGTGGATTATTTTTAATGATGATGAAAAATAGAGTGGGTGCTTTAGTTTCTCTGCCAGGTTATTTATTGCAAATCATAACTTTCCAATTAGCAAACATTAAATACCAGTTGATGGTATTAGTGGGCGTTTTTGTAACTATTGGTAGCGATGGGGTTGGTTTTGCATTTAAGTTGTCAACTTATGAGGGTGTGCTAGAATTGAGTCAGAACTCTTCGGAATGGTTAATTGGAGTGAATCTCGTTGGGGTAGTACTGGCGGGAATTATGGTAATCTTACTATTTCAGAAAAAGAAGAACTGAGTGGTGTGGTATATATCAGCTAGCACTTAGCCCGTTTCTCCATTGGGTGAGAGATTTAAAACTTTGAATCATTCCCGAGCCATACCAGCTAAACCATTCTCCGTTAATGAGCTCTATGTTAGCATTTGGACAGTATTTTTTTATTTCTTTAATATGTTTCTCTTTAAAGGGATAAGGCTCAGAACTTAGGAGAATCAAATCAGGCTCTGATTGTTGGAGTTCAGCCAAATCAATTTCTGGATAACGAAATTGCTTGTTAAAAATGTTTTCTAAATTCCATTCTCGCATAACATCATGAATATAAGTTTCCGAACCTGCTACCATCCAGGGGTCTCTCCAAATAAAGTAGGCCGTTTTTAAGGATTCAAAGCTTGGCTTTTGGCTAAGAACGAGGTTTATCTCTCTTGAAATCTGATGAGCTTTCTCTTCTACAGCTAGCTGTTTTCCAATTTCAGTAATAGCTGCTAATGCCTCAGAAATTGTGTCGATATTTGTTAAATGGACATTGCAGTGTTTTTGAAGTTCTTCTATAACCTCTTGTCTATTCTCTTCTTTGTTTGCAAGAATGTAATCTGGTTCTAGAGAAATTATCTTTTCAATATTCGGATTTTTAGTCCCGCCAATGATGGGGATTTGGACAACTTTGTTTGCTGGATGGATACAAAAACGAGTACGTCCAACTAACTTATCGGATAATCCGAGATCTATCAGTAACTCTGTAAGACTTGGTACTAGACTTACTATTTTTTGAACGGCCATCTTTGAATTGTGAATGTTAGAATGGGAATTACTATTCAAAAATAATGATTACCCTTAAGAATCCGATTATTTAATCTGTAATTATGGAATTAGGACTTTTTACTTTCGTTGATAATACCCCAAACCCCGAAACGGGAGAGAAGCTTCATCCTTCACAGCGTCTGCAAAATTTGTTAGAAGAAATAGAACTAGCAGATCAAGCGGGACTGGACGTATTCGGTATTGGTGAACATCATAGAGAAGAGTATGTGGCGTCGTCTCCATCTGTGATTTTAGCAGCCGCTGCGGCAAGGACCAAACAAATCCGTTTAACAAGTACAGTTACGGTGTTAGGTTCCGAAGATCCCGTTCGCGTTTATCAGCAGTTTGCCACCTTAGATTTACTTTCAAAAGGTCGTGCTGAAATAATGGTTGGTCGCGGTTCTTTTATTGAATCATTTCCACTTTTTGGTTTCGACCTCAATGATTACGAAGAACTTTTTGAGGAAAAGTTAGAACTGCTTTTACAGCTCCGAGAAAATGAGTTTATAACTTGGTCGGGTAAATATAGAGCTGCAATAGAAAATAGAGGAATTTATCCGCAGCCCATCCAAGAAGAATTACCGATCTGGCGAGCCGTTGGTGGAACGCCGAAATCAGCGTACATAACAGGAACTTTAGGTTTGCCAATGGCACTAGCAATAATAGGTGGACAACCTTCTCGGTTTAAAGAATTTGCAAACTACCACAGGAGAGGTGCTTTGGATGCTCAAAAAGCTATCCCAAAATTGAGTATTAATTCGCATGGTTTTATAGCCAAGAGCGAAAAGGAAGCAATGGAGGTTGCTTTTCCAGTATTTAAACAAACTATGGATAAACTAGGAAGAGAAAGAGGTTGGCCTCCAATGAGTCGCCAACAGTTTGAGGCTTCTACCGAAATAGATGGTGCAAATTTTGTTGGAAGTCCGCAACAAATAATCGACAAGATTATGTATCAATATGAAATATTTAAGCATGATCGTTTCTTAATGCAGATGAGTGTAGGGACGCTACCACACAAGAAAATGTTAGAATCGATTGAACTTTTTGCAAGCAAAGTGGCACCAGTAATTCGAAAAGAGACTACATAGAGCCTTTAATCACTTGATGTGATAAACTAGTTTCGATGGTGGTTTAATAAATTAAACAACGTTTACAATACTGAGATTGCTGCCGAAAGGTCTAGCTTCTATTGATTTTTTCTCGGTCTGAAGCTTTGCTCCAAAATGTTTAATCACTCTTATATAAATAGAAATCCTGAAATGAATTCAGGATTCATGCATTATATCTCAATATAAGCCAGAAGCTCGTTCAGTAAAGTAGTACAGCTACGGTCTATCATCTGAAAAACATTCTCAAAACCTTGTTCTCCACCATAATATGGATCTGGAACTTCACCGTCATCAGGAGTTGGATCGAAATGGCGCATCAGTTTAATTTTGTGATTGTACTGCCCGCGCGTATCTAAATGCCTGAGGTTTGCATAATTCTCAGAATCCATTGCTAAGACTAAGTCAAAATCTTCTAAATCGGCATAAACAAATTTTCGAGCAATAGATGGCAACACAATTCCATGTGCATTGGCAGTAGCTTGACTCCGTCGGTCGGCTCTATTTCCGGTGTGATAAGCAGCGGTTCCAGCGGAATCAATAAAAAAATAACTGGCTAAGCCGGCTTCTTTAACTTTATGTATAAATACTCCTTCGGCGGTTGGGCTTCGGCATATATTGCCAAGGCAAACAAAGCATAATTTATATGGATTTTCCTTCGAAATGGTGCGCAGATATGAGTTCATTGATTAAGTAAAATTCTAATTTTTGCAAAAGGTTTAGTTAAAAATAAGCTTGACATATAGTATATAGCAACGAAAGCGAATATTCTACTGGAATGTACAAAGCTGGGCGAAATAAAATGACAGATGAAAATGTCAGCTTTTCCTCAGGTTTTTGTATATTTGAAGCTTAAAAACTATTTGTCGGACAACACACTTTTTATGTCGAAAAAGTTTGAAGAAATAAAGCAACTAAATTATCCCAAGGCAGAATTAGAGATTCTGAAATGGTGGAAGGAAAATCAGATTTTCAAAAAAAGTCTGGAAACTCGTGAAGACGGTATACCTTTTACATTTTATGAAGGACCTCCAACAGCCAATGGAAAACCTGGAATCCACCATGTAATGGGGAGAACCGTAAAAGATATGTTTTGTAGATACAAAACATTGAAAGGGTTCAGAGTTGAGCGTAAAGCTGGCTGGGATACACACGGGTTACCCGTAGAAATTGAAGTAGAAAAAGCACTTGGGCTTGAAGGCCGTTCTCAAGTTGAGGATTATGGAGTTGCAGAATACAACGCGAAATGCCGCGAAAGTGTTCTCAAGTACAAAGATCTTTGGGACGATTTAACCTCAAGAATGGCTTATTGGGTAGATCAGGAAAACCCATACGTTACTTTCAAAAATGAGTATATCGAGTCGGTTTGGTGGGCATTTAATAAGCTCTTCGAAAAAAACTTGGTATATAAAGGGTATAAAATTCAATGGTACTCGCCAGGTAGCGGAACCGTTCTTTCCTCTCATGAAGTTAGCTTGGGGTATAAAGAAACTCAGGATCCGTCCATTTATGTGAAATTTAAAGCCGATGGAGAAGAGAATACTTACTTCTTAGCCTGGACTACCACCCCTTGGACAACAATCTCAAACATGGCTTTGGCGGTAAACCCTAAGCTAGAGTACGTTAAAGTTGGGCATAATAATGAGAACTTTATTGTTGCTAAAGCTTGCCTAAACCAAGTGTTTGGCGATGAATACGTGCTTATTGAAGATATTTCCGGCGCAGATTTAATTGGTAGAACCTACCAGCCAATTTTTGATTTTGCATTTTCTGAAGTAGAAAAATCACAAGCATGGAGAGTTATTCCTGCCGATTATGTGAATACGGAAGATGGTACAGGTGTAGTACACACAGCTCCAGCTTATGGTGCCGACGATTACGAAACCTGCAAGGCGGCTAACATTCCTATGTTTAACCCGATTGACCGTGAAGGACGTTTTACAAACCAAGTGCCAGATTTTGAAGGTCAATGGTTCAAAGACGCGGATAAAGAAATTGCTAGAGCCATCAAAGAAAAAGGGCTCATGTTCCGTCACGAAACATGCATTCACAATTATCCATTCGATTGGAGGAAAGGCACACCGTTGATGTCTTATCCTGTTGAATCTTGGTTTATTAAAACAACCAGTGTGAAAGAACGCATGGTTGAGCTTAATAAAAAGATTAATTGGAAGCCGGAAAGTACAGGCTCTGGACGTTTTGGAACTTGGCTAGAAAACAATGTGGATTGGGCTGTTTCAAGGCAAAGATATTGGGGAACTCCAATTCCAATTTGGGTAAGTGACAAAGACCCAGAGTATTTTGAGTGTATTGGAAGTATCCAGGAATTACGTGAGAAAGCTGGAATTTCTGAGCTCGAAGAAATGGATTTGCACCGTCCATATATAGATGAAATTACTTGGGAAGGTCCTGATGGAGCTACCATGCGCAGAATCCCAGATTTACTTGATGTTTGGTTCGATTCTGGTGCAATGCCTTTCGCACAATGGCACTATCCATTCGAAAACGATCACGAATTTAGTTATAACTATCCTGCCGACTTCATTGCGGAAGGTGTTGATCAAACTCGTGGCTGGTTCTATACCTTACATGCGTTAGGAACTATGCTTTTTGATGGTGAAGCTTTCAAAAATGTTATTTCAAATGGCCTTGTTCTCGATGAGAAAGGCGAGAAAATGAGTAAATCGAAGGGTAACACTGTTGACCCATTCGAAATAATTAGTACTTATGGCGCCGATACTGTTCGTTGGTATATGATGAGTAACTCTTCCCCTTGGGAGAACCTCAAGTTCAGCGAAGATGGCCTAAAAGAAGTTCAAAGAAAATTCTTCAATACTATAGTAAACACGTATTCTTTCTTTGCGATGTATGCAAATATTGATGGGTTTACTTATTCAGGAACTCAAATCTCTATTAACGAGCGCCCAGAAATTGATCAATGGGTAATCTCAAGGTTAAACACCACTATCAAGTTGGTTGAAGAGTTCTTGGAAGACTACGAACCTACTAAGGCCGCTCGTGCTATTGAGGATTTCGTAGAAGAATTAAGTAACTGGTACGTTCGACGTAACCGTCGCCGATTCTGGAAAGAAGGTAACACGCTTGATAAAACAGCGGCTTACCAGACTTTGTATGAGTGCTTAAAAAACCTTAGTAAAATGATAAGCCCAATTAGCCCATTTATTGGAGATTGGCTATATCAAAACCTTAATAAGGTTACAGGGCTAGAAGAAGACTCTGTGCATTTGTCGTTTTTCCCAACAGTAGAAGAAACGGCTATTTATAAAAGCTTAGAGCATAAAATGGATATGGCTCGTCTGATTTCTTCCATCGTGTTGAGAATCAGAAACCAAATCGATATGAATGTTCGTCAGCCTCTACCAAGAATAATTCTACCAATCAAAGATGAGGCAGAACGTGCCGCTATTGAGTCGGTAAAAAGCATTATTCTGGAAGAAGTAAATATTAAAGATATTCAGTTTGTAGACGACGATTCAGGTATCGTTCACAAAACAGCAAAGCCCAATTTCCCAGTATTAGGGAAAAAATTAGGGCCAAAAATGAAAGCTGTTTCTGCGAAAGTACGAGACCTAGGCACGGATGCACTCTCAGAGTTTGAGAAAAATGGGTTTATAGAGATTGATCTAGGCGATGGTGACATTGTAAAGATTGAATCCGATGGCCTTGATATTATCAGAACCGGATTAGAAGGTTGGAAGGTGGAGACAGAACGCGGGTTAAGCGTTGCTGTAGATACCGAATTGAGCCATGAGTTAAAGCTAGAAGGTTTGTCTCGTGAGTTTGTGAATCGGGTTCAGAATATGCGTAAAGAAGCTGATTTTGATGTAGTTGATCGAATTATCGTCGGATTTGAAGGTTCAGATGAACTGAAAGAAGCCGTTGTTTCGATGAAAGAATATATCAAACAGGAAACATTAGCAGAAGAAATAGAGTTCGAATTGCTCGATGTTTCAGATTTTATGAAGGACTGGGAAATTGGCGATGCCGATTGTAAAATCTCAGTTCGTAGAAATGTAAATTCTTAAAAAGCAATATGATGGCTAAAGATTCAAACACCCAAGAAAGGATATCTCCTTATAGCGATGAGGAACTTGAATATTTCCGTGGCATAATCACTAAGAAGTTAGAAGATGCTACCGAAGAGTTAGATAATCTACAGCGTTCTCTGCGTGAAAGCATGGAAAACGCATCAGATGAGTCTGCTTATTCATTTCATATGGCTGATGCAGGAACGGATGCTCAAGAACGTGAAAAAAATTACGTTCTTCTAAATCGTACTCGCAAATTTGTCAAGTATCTTGATGATGCATTGAAACGCATTGACAACAAAACCTACGGGGTTTGTAAGGTTACCGGCAAAAAAATAGCAAAAGGTCGCTTAGAAGCCGTTCCTCATACTCAACTTAGCATTGACGCAAAACTGAAGCGTCGTTAACATCTATTAGTTTGAATCGGAAAAAATTACTAGCACTTTTTATTCCCGCAGTACTTGTTCTTGGATTAGACCAACTTACCAAGTGGATTATTAGAACCTCGTCTACCCTTCAAGATTATACTATAATTGAAGGGTGGTTAGAGTTTTACCTCGTTAAAAACGAAGGTATGGCAATGGGTATTAATATTTTACCCACTTGGGCAATTAGCGTTATCGCAATTATTGCAACCATTGGTATTTTAATCTATCTGTTCACTACAATGAAGGAAGCCAAAATTGGTTATCTGATTTGTATGGGCTTGGTTCTTGGCGGCGCCTTCGGAAATATTTCTGATCGTTTGTTTATGGGCTACATATACGGATATGGCGGAGTATTAGAAGGTCATGTAATTGATTTCATTCACTTCAGTTTAAGGATTGGGGATAAAGCTGTTTTCCCTTACATCTTTAATGTAGCAGATATTGCCATTTCTGTATCCATCGTTGTTCTCTTTGTATTTAATAAAAGGTTGATAAAAACAGAGACTGACGAAGAGTTGATGGAAATTGAAATGAATAACAATGAGGCCAATGGTGATGACGATTTAGAAACGTTATCTCAAAAAATTGTTGGCGAAGGTAAAGACTAAATTCTCACCTTTTGATAAGGCTGTATGTTAACAGCCTTATATAATTCCTCTCTCTTTAAAAAAGAAAGCCTACTCTACTTACCTAGCTTTCTTTCTCTAGTTTATATTTTTCTGTAGCAAAGTTGAAGGAATGCTCAATTGGTACTTGCTCTACAATCTCTAGGCCAAAGCTGTTAATACCAATTCTTTTTACTGGATTGTTAGAAAGTAAACGAAGTTTTGTAATGCCTAGCGCACGCAGGATTTGAGCTCCAATTCCGTAATCTCGAGAGTCACCTTTCTTAGGGTTATTATTTTCTTCTTCTACGGTTTCGAAATTACCTTCTTGCATCAACTTTAAGGTTTTTAGCTGGTTTACAAGAACAGAACCACGTTGGTTTCTATTCATGTAAAGAACCACGCCTTTCCCTTCGCGTTCAACTTGTAGCATCGCTTGATGCAATTGTTCGCTAGTATCTGAATTTCTTGCACCAAAAATATCACCAATTAAATTCGAAGAATGAACTCGAGTAAGAACGGGTTCGTCTTTTGCCCAAGTGCCTTTGGTTAACGCCAAGTGAATATCGCCAGAAAGATTCTCTTCAAATGCGCGGAGTTTGAAATCACCGTACATCGTCGGCATTTTGATATCCATCACCTCATGAACAAGAGATTCATTGTCGTTACGGTAAGCAATAAGATCTTTGATGGTGATGAGTTTCATATCAAACTCTTTCGCCATCTTGATGAGGTCTGGAACACGAGCCATATCGCCGTTTTCGTTCATAATCTCACAAATAATACCAATGGGTTTAAGCCCAGAGAGTCGAGCGAGATCGACAGCTGCTTCGGTGTGTCCGGCACGACGAAGAACTCCGCCTTCAACAGCTAGCAAAGGGAATACATGGCCAGGGCGACGGAAATCGACAGGTTTGGCATCATCGCTTGTAAGTTCTCGAATGGTATTTGCACGATCTGCGGCAGAAATACCAGTAGTTGTTAAGCGCTTGTGATCGATAGAAATTGTGAAGTTGGCTTCGTCGGGGTCAGCACCTTCCGTAACCATGTGGGTTAGCTTGAATTTTTGCGCAATGTCTTTGGTAACCGGAGCACAAACTAAACCACGACCATGGGTAACCATAAAGTTAATCGCTTCAGTAGTAACTAGTTCCGCTGCCATGAGGAAATCGCCTTCATTTTCGCGATCCTCATCGTCAACTACTATCACCATTTTTCCATTCTTGATATCTTGAATGGCTTCTGTTATTGTGTTAAAGCGAAATGCTTCTTCCATGGTGTTGGAGATTTTATTTTTCTTTCTTTTCAGGCTTATTTGGATTCACATCAGTGATGGCCGTTGTTAGAAAACGAATTTTCACGTTTCCACCAACTTCAACAAGAACAGAATCATCTTCAATAGCATTCAATACACCGATAATTCCGGAAGATGTAAGTACTCTGCTCTTTACTGATTTGAATCAAATAAAGGTACGGTTTTATACATTGAAACTCATTGTGGAAATGTGTTGAAAAAAATAATTGTCTTAACAACTAACAAGCTTTCTAAAAGCATGAGAAACTTTATAATTGTAACAAATTGCTATAAACATTATCTATATGGTTAAATAAATTAGTATGAATTGAAAAGAGAAATTTTAACTAAATAGAATCAGGTGTGTTAGCCATTTCAACAAAATGAAATATAGATACAATTAGCTCAACACTAACTAACCTAAGAGCGCGTCTTATGAAATTAATATTGGTTATACTTTTTTCTTTAAGTAGTGTAATGTTGAGCGCCCAAAATAGTTTTGAACTTACATATACACCTTTCATCAATGATGCGACTGTTTCGGATAATGTAAATGGCATAACATTAGCTCAAACATTCCAACTTAGATATGTACGTAATCATTTGTTATTGGATGTAGGAATGGAAAGCTTGCATTTTTCAGACAATGCCTTTGTAATTAATCAATCAACTAACAGTATCGCATTCCCAAGAAAAGGCAATTTGTACGAGTTGTCTTACTTGGTAGCAGGAGTTGGATACCGCTCAGTATGGTTTAAGAAATTACATTTAGATTATTCATGAAAAAATCTTTTACCAGTGCAACACCAACCTCCGGTTCTACGACTATAACAGCAAATCGAAGTGGAAAAGATGCAGTGCAAATACTAAAACCATCTCTGCAAACTCGGTTGAGTTATGAATACGTTGTTACAAATAAGTTATCAGCCTCAATAGGAGCTGTTTTACAGTCTAATTTTTCACCAGTTATGAAAGAAGAGCAAGCAAGCACATATTTTCTGTCAAACAAGACGGTGGATGTATATCACCAACTAGGGGTAAGCGTTTCGGTAAGTTACTTTTTCAGGTAGTTGTTTTACAAGAATGTTAAAAAATATGGTAGTTACATAAAAAAAGGATGAGACACCTGATGTATCATCCTTAAAATAATTTAAAAAAATCTAGATTGCTTTTACCTATTGCTGAGCAATTTACTTGGTTTCTTTCTTTTCAGGCTTATTTGGGTTCACATCAGTGATGGCCGTTGTTAGAAAACGAATTTTCACGTTTCCACCAACTTCAACAAGAACAGAATCATCTTC
>JBLWXC010000004.1:0-71071 GCA_048267645.1 Balneola sp. | reverse complement strand
AATAGCATTCAATACACCGATAATTCCAGAAGAAGTAACAACTTTGTCGCCCTTTTTCATTTCAGAAACTTTACGCTGAATTTCTTTTTGGCGCTTGCTTTGTGGACGAATGATGAAGAAATAAAACACTACGAAAATAGCGCCTAAGAAAATAAGATTCATGAATCCGCCATCCGCTCCACCTTCAGCTGGAGGTGTCAAAAATAAAAATGTAAGTACGTTCATTGATACAGTTGTCTAAAAATTAATTTTAAGTTTTAAAGATACTGTTTTCTAAAGTGAAACACATTTAGAATCGGAAGAAGGTGTAAACTATTAACAACTACTTCTTAGAAAGATTTTCCTAAATAACGATTTTACAGTTTACGAAGAAGTAGTAGCCCGGTTTTTTAATGGTAAGAATTACCCATGAAAATTTTTCTTTTGGGATGCATACTCAACTAAAATATCAGCTGGTTTGAATCTAGGACCAAATTCTTGAGCAAAGGCATTCATCTTATCAACCAAAGCTTGAGCACCTAGCGAATCGATGTAACGAAACGGACCGCCCAAGAAAGGAGGGAAGCCGAGTCCGAGAATCGCTCCTAAGTCACCATCGGTTGGCGATTTGATAATCTCATCTTGTAAGCAGAATGCTGCCTCATTAACCATCGTAAAAGCCATTCTGAGTTGGGCGGTTTCTTTGTCTGGGTTTGTGCGTTTTGAACCACCAAAGTGAGAATAAATGGCTTGGTTAATTTGCTTCTTCTTTCCCTCGCCGTAAACAAACATGCCTTTTTTATTCTTGCGGCCTAAATATCCAGCCTCAAAAAGCTCTTTGGCTTTGGTAGAAGATTTTGCTCCACGAGCCGAGAACATAGGCTCCATGGTTTCCCCAACATGAGCGCCAACATCAATACCAACTTCATCCAAAAGAGCCATTGGTCCAACAGGGAATCCAAACTCTTTCATCACGTTATCAAGAAACTCTATGGAGGCGCCTTCTTCAAGAAGTAGCAGTGCCTCGTTCATATATGGAGCCAAAATTCGAGTGGTATAAAATCCAGGCCCGTCGTTTACCACAATCACCGTTTTGCCTTGTTTTACGCCGATGTCGTAAGCGGTGGCTGTTATCCAATCTGCCGTTTGGGGCGTGGTTATAATTTCTAGGAGAGGCATTTTTTGCACAGGAGAGAAATAATGCATCCCAATTATATTCTGAGGACGCTTAGCTCCTTTCGAAATTTCTGAAATGGGCAACGACGAAGTGTTAGTAGCAAAAATACAATGTTCTGAGGTTACTGCTTCAACTTCGGCTACCATTTTTCGTTTTAAGTTGATGTCTTCGAAAACGGCCTCAATCACAACGTCCGTTTTAGCAAAACCTTTGTAGGAATCTGTACCCGTAACTCGGCTGGCAATCTGATCTCTCTCAAAAGAAGTTATAATTCTCTTTTTCGATTTCAGGTTAAGAGCTTCCCAAATTACTTTCTCGCCTTTAGCTGCGGATGCAAGGTCTCGATCTTTCAAAAGAACATCGAATTTTCCTTTGTTGATGCTCACATCTGCAATTCCTGAACCCATCAATCCTGCGCCTAAAACAGCAATATGTTCTACGGGTTTAACAAGTTCAGCATGTGGATTCTTTTTTGCATCAGTTAGCCCGAAAAATAGGTTTACAAGCGCGCGCGATTCCTTTGTGGCACCTAGCTCACCAAAAAGCTTTGACTCGTGTAGAAGCCCTTTTTGTTTGCCATATTTAAATCCATACTTAACCGCTTCAATGATTTTTGGAGGAGCTGGATAGTTTCCTTTAGTTTGTCGGAATGCCTGTTTGGCTGCTTGCTTAAAAATGATGTTCCTACCAATGGGATTTCCTTCAAGTAGCTTTTCTGTGAAGGAACGAGTGTCTTTACGAACAAATTTTTTGGATGAAGAAAGAGTGTGAACCGCTTTGATGGCAACTTCTTCTAAAGCGTGCTGATGTGTAATTTCATCCGCTAAACCCATTTTTTTTGCTTGGCGAGCAAAGATGTTTTTACCCGTTAGCATGTAGGTCAATGACTTTTGAATGCCAATGAGCCTAGGTAGACGTTGCGTGCCACCTGTGCCAGGTAAAATTCCCAATTTAACTTCTGGCAAAGCAAGTATGGTTTTGGGATGTTCGGATATGATTCGGTAATGGCACGCCAGCGAAAGTTCCAATCCACCGCCCATACAGCTTCCATGAATAGCCACCACAATGGGTTTTGGGAAAGCTTCGATTCTATCTAAAATAGCATGTCCGTCTCGGCTTAATTGCTCGATTTCTTCAGCAGTATCGCGAGCTTTGAACATTTCAATATCAGCGCCAGCAATAAAATTATCTTTTTTCCCACTGATGAGAACGGCGCCTTTTAGCGATGTATCTGACTCCAACGTATCTAAGAAATCAGAAAAAGCCTCCATCATCGCTTCATTCAGGGTATTTACTTTAGCATCTGGTTGATTGAGCGTAATAATGGCAACTTCATTCTTTGTAGAAATTTCTAAATAACTCATGCTGAATACCTCTCTAGAATAATTGCGTGTCCTTGTCCACCGGCGGCACAAGCGGTTACCAATGCGTATTTTCCACTTTCGCGGATTAGGCGATTTGCGGCTGTAGTTACCAAGCGAACGCCCGTTGCACCAAAAGGGTGACCAATTGAAAGTGAGCCACCAAGAGTGTTGAGTTTATCCATCGGGATGGCTCCAATTTTTGAATCTTTACCCAAAGAGTTTTTTGCGAAATCATCAGAATCGAGTGCGGCAAGAACGGCTAGAACTTGCCCAGCAAAAGCTTCGTGAAGTTCAAATACGTCGATATCTTCCAAAGAAAGATTCATCGTATCTAGTACATTAGGCGTGGCATAAGCTGGACCCAATAATAATTCTTCGCCCGGATCTCGAGAAACGTAATTATAAGCTCGGAGATAGGCTTTTGGTGTTAACCCGAGGGCAAGTGCCGTTTGTTCTTCCATGATGAGTGATGCAGAAGCACCATCGGTTAGGAAGGAAGCGTTGCCCGCAGTTATGGTTCCATGAGGTTTAATGAAAGCAGGACGAAGTTTAGCAAGTCGCTCCATCGAAGTATCTGCTCGGAAACCGTTGTCGTGTTCAACAACTGAAAATTTTGGTGGGATTTTAGCGGGAATGAGTTCCTCATCTAGTAAACCTTCGGCGGTTGCTTTAGCAGCTAAATGATGAGAACGCATTGCAAATTCATCCTGGTCGTTTCGTGAAATACCAAAGCGAGCAGCCATTCGGTCGGCACTTTTCCCCATCGTCTCTCCCGTTGAAAATTCTGCGATAGCTGGGAGTTCGGGTAAAAAATCTTTGATACCGAGCCCTTTAAAGAACTTCAAAAATTCTAAAGGTGATTTGTACTTTCTAGCGGCAAGGATATTTTGGCGAAATTTCTTTTTGAAACGCACAGGGATATCCGACATCGTTTCGGTTCCACCGGCAACAATAATTTTGGCTTGGCCCGATTGGATTAAATCCATCCCAGAAGTAATTGCTTGGTTAGAGGATATGCACGCCATGGCAACTGTAAAAGCAGGAACTGTATTTGGGATGCCAGCGCCTAAAGCACTTTCGCGAGCAACGTTACTAGTGCGAACTTCCTGAATTACAGAACCCATTATAACTCGATCAATCGTTTTTGGGTCTACATTATTTCTAGCTAGCAAACCTTGGATAGCCATTCTGCCAAGGTCGTAAGCCATTAAATCATTATAGTCGGTTCCCGATTTTAAAAAAGGAATTCGGCATCCGTCAACAAGAACAGGTGTAAAGCTAGAATTTTTAATAGTATCCATAAAATAATTGAATTAAATGCTGCTTAAAGTTAACAGTGTTAACCAATAAAACAACAAATTTGTGAAATTTTTCTTTGTCCCAATTTGAAATGTTACTATATTTGTCGCCCTTCAAGGGGCGATTAGCTCAGTTGGTTTAGAGCACCTCGTTTACACCGAGGGGGTCGGGGGTTCGAGTCCCTCATCGCCCACTACTAACCCATGTAAATCATTGATTTGCATGGGTTTTTTTATGCCTGCCAGTATGACTCAAATACTTCTAAAGGCGATTGTATGAAAGTCGGTTGCATTGAAAATTATATCTGTATCGAACAAAAGGATATATTAGCGGTATTTTTTAAGTTTGAAATACGAATTCAACGAAAAGACATATAAAAGTATTCCTAATTATCTGAAATGAGCACAATATTTGGTATTTGGTATAGAAGCGGAAAACCAGTTTCTAATGAACTGGAGATAATGTTTCGTGGAATAAAACATTTCCCACATGAACGTTATGATTCTATTGTAAAAGATAATTTTGCCATAGGGCACATGCTCACTTACAATACCCCGGAGGCTGTACATGAGAAGATGCCTAAGAATTTGGAGGATCATAATCTAATTTTTGCTGCTGAAGGTCGTATTGACAATAGAGAGGAGCTATTCTTGAAGCTAGGCATTCCCTCCAATCAACAATTAAACTTTCCAGATGGCGATTTAATTCTTAACGCGTACTTAAAATGGGGACATGATTGTGTGGATTACTTATTGGGGAAGTGGTCGTTGGTGGCCTTTCATACCGATAGTGAAGATCTTTTTATAGCTCGTGATCAATGGGATTATACGTCCATAAACTATTACATAGATGAAAATGTCTTTGCATTTGCCCCCTCAAATAAAGCTTTATTGCCCCTTTCATTTGTTGATAAAGAGATAAACGAGTATATGATAATGCGTTTATTAATCGTTTGGCCTGGCGATTTTCATAAAACATTTCATAAAAATATCAATCGACTACTCCCTTCACATTTTATAGTTGTTTTTAAAAAAAGAATCGATATTCAGCAATACTGGGACTTTAAAGAGATAGAAGTTAAAAAAGGGTTGAGAATTGAAGAGTATACAGAAGAACTACTTGAAAAGATGAATTTGGCAGTAAAAGCCAGGCTCCGATCCTATAAATCAGCTGCAGCTACATTAAGCGGTGGAATGGATTCTAGTACAGTTTGTGTACTTGCAGCATTACAACTGGCTGAAGATGATAAATCTCTTCAAACTTTTAGCCATGTTCCTTTTTTTGAACCATCCCAAACAATAAGTAACAGACTATTTGGAGATGAACGTCCTTATATTCATTCGATTACAGAAAAGTATAACAACATTCACCTTAGCTTTCTTAACTCAAAAGCTATTTCTCCGCTTGAAGGAGTAGATATGTCTCTAGAATTATTTGGTGAGCCACTTCACGGAGCAGGAAATGGTTTCTGGATGTGTGATATTTTTAAAACGGCAGCCGAAAATTCTTTTGGGTCGATTCTGATGGGAGAATTTGGAAATGCTACGATTTCCTGGCAAGGGGTTGATAAAAATCTTTCATTACCTTTTTATTTAAAATGGAATGGCATACAGGCTACTCTTAAAAAAACGGTATCATCAATCATCTTTAATAACGATATCCTTGGAAGTGTTTATAAGAGGTTAAAATTTGGAAGTGATCCAATCTCTGAGCTTTCTTACTGTAATAGCTCTTTCATGACTTCTTTAAATGTCAAAGAACTCATGAAAGAAAAGGGTTATGATATATATAATAATAAATATCGTAGTTATAAGTCCGCTAAAGAACATGCTTTTCTAATACTTGATTACGGAGTAACTCGGTTGCCTTTCGGTGCTCATGTTGGACATGAAACAGGTTTAGAACTCCGTGATCCAACGAATGATATTAGGGTGATTACAACATCATTAGCAATACCAAATGAGATATACACTGGTAAAGAAAGCAAACAAGTATTAAGAAAAATGATGGATGGAATTTTGCCCGATAAAATTCGGCTAAATAATAAAAAGGGAAAACAGAGTTCTGATATAACTTCCAGATTAAAAAGTCATGCTCTTGAAATGGATTCTATTATTTCAGAAATGAATCATTCTGAATTTAGAAATATTGGTGATGTAAAACGTATTTCTAAGGAATGGGAAGAACTAAAAGCTTCCCCGGATTCTTTTAATGTGGATAACGCTATGCATTTGTTAAAAGCTATAGGGGTTTACAAATATTGGAAGAAGTTTTCCTGAACTTAAGCGCAAGTTAATTGTATATGTATGTTAAGCGTAGCAGGTCATCTTTGAGTTTCTGAGATACAATTTTTGCCCCTTCCATATTCAGATGTTCAAGATCATAGAACATCGTATCGGCTTCTATTAAATTCCGATAATCCAATGTAAGTACTTTTTCTTTCTCTAAGTCTCTCAAAAGGAAATTCATATTCTTTTCAAAAACATCCTCTTTCTTAATTTCTTCTCTCAAGAGTTCAGGCATAATTAACAGTACAACTTCGGCATTGTCTTCTTTTATCTTATAGATAAGTTTTTTTAAAAATTCTAACTGAGTGTCGAAATTGTCCGATAACTCTGGGTAAGGGAGTACTTTTGGTTTATCTGTTTTAGGGTATGGGGTATATCCATTATAGGTAAGCTCTGTTAATTCATTGCAATCCTTTGCCCGGTTTAATAACGCAGTTCGCTTTAATAAGGATTCTTTCCAATTACTTGAATGAATTGTCAAATTTATGAACTCAGAAACAGGATAAAATCTGCTATCCTGTTCTATTTTTCTAAAACTAAACTCAGTAAACATGGCCCAATTTATATCCATAATTACAAGTCGGGGATTTGGATAGTACTCCCTGAAAAAGTTTGTATACCAGTTATAAGTATATTCTGGCGAGGCTGCTTCAATTCCAAAATTATAAACCGAAATATTATCCCCTTCTAAAATTTTGGGATCTAACGCTCTTTTTAACTTTGAACTTCCAAATATTGCAATGTCTGCTTTTATTGAGGGGTTAAATAATTCCTCAAACTTTATCTCATTTAAGCTTTTACACTCGTGTTTCTGACTATAAAAATCTGCCACCTTAAATATGATTAAGAAAAAAAGTATAAAGAGAACTAAATCTAGAAGGAATTTTTGCATACTAAAACTGGAAATAAATAAACTGTTGCTCTTGACCTACAAAAATCATGCTAATAATTACTATCGCTGCATAAAACGACCAACGTATTGCCCTAGGCCAATCTAAAGCAAAAAATTCCAAAGCATGTTGAGTTCTTCTTCCCATCCATTCTAATGAAAAACAAAAGATTATAAGAAGGAGTAGTATTTTAATCTCCAGTCCTCCTTCAAATTGAGGTTTCTGAAACAAAGTCGTAGTGAATAACCCCTTAAAGTAACCAAGTGCCTGCGACATGTTTTCAGCTCGAAAAAATATGGTTACCAATACCCATATTAAGAAGGTACGTCCAATTAAGAAGAACTCTTTAACAGATGGAAAGAAGGAATCTTGGGCAACCACTCCTTCATAACGTTGCTTTCGCCCCATAAAAAATACCAAAAGTAAAAGGATTGCATGTGAAGCTCCCCAAGAAATAAAAGTCCAATTTGCCCCATGCCACAAACCACTTACAATAAATATGATGAATGTGTTTCTTACTCTAATCCAGGTACTTCCTCTGCTACCTCCCAATGGAAAGTATAAATAATCACGAAACCAGTTTGTTAACGAAATATGCCATCGATTCCACATTTCATCGATATTTCTCGAAAAATAAGGGAAAGCAAAATTCTGCTTTAAATTAAAGCCAAACAGCCGAGCCGAGCCTATTGCGATATCAGAATATCCCGAAAAATCGCCATACACCTGTATTGAAAATAAAAAAGCGCCTGCAGCTAATGTGCTGCCATTCATTTCAGAATAATTAGCAAAAATATGATTTACATATTCGCCACAGTTATCTGCAATTACCATTTTTTTAAAAAAGCCCCATAACATTTGTCTAAGCCCATCTGTAGCATGCTGATAGCTAAAAGTTCTTTTTTTAATAAATTGAGGGAGTAGATCTTTGGCTCTTTCAATAGGGCCAGCCACTAATTGAGGGAAAAAACATACAAAACCCGCAAAAGCAATAAAGTCTTTGGTTGGTTCTAACTTCCTTTTATATACATCAATGCTATAGCTTAATGTTTGGAATGTATAGAAACTGATACCCACAGGTAAGACTATTTCTAGTGTGTTAGCCTGTATTGAAGCACCAAAAAATGAAAAAGCACCTATGAAACTATCTAAAAAAAAATTGTAATATTTGAAAAAGCCCAGAAGCGAAAGGTTTGCAAAAATACTTACCCATAGCAGAGCTTTTCTTTTGCTTGGAGAATTCGAATTCGATAGACCAATGCCCACCGAATAATCTACTAGCGTGCTAAAAGCCATGAGTGTCAAGAATCGCCAATCCCACCAGCCATAAAAGATATAACTAGCAACTACGAGAAGTAAATTTTGAGCTTTTAATTTTCTATTGGTGACAAACCAATACAGTAAAAAAACAAGCGGAAGAAATAAAGCAAAATCAATGGAATTAAATTTCACTGACTATTCCCATAAGGTTAAAAAATAAATAAGCCGGCATAGTATTACCCATGCCGGCTTATTAGTAGAAAAATTTATTTATGAGCTTGCAGCTTCGTAGGTAGCACCATCAAACGAGCCCGCACCGCCAGCTAGGGTTTCTTGGGTTGAAAGTACAGTAGCTTGTGGAGTTACCCATTGTTCTTGGGTTGGTTCTAAAGTTTCTTTTTTAGATTTGTTATCTTGAGTCATAGTATCAATTTTTGGGTTACTAACTAATATAAATTTTTTTTCTGTAAAGTTTAGTGTAAATCAAAAAATAATATCTACCGAACAATTATTTTACAAACCTACCTACAGTGGTGTAATCTGAATTATTGGCCCCTCCAGTTACTGTAAATTCTGAACAAATAAGCCATGCATGTGCTTTCATAGTTCCCTCTTCATTGTAATGCCTGTTTACACCAAAAAAAACTACACTTTTTATATTTCTAAGACGCAACATTATTCGGGCAGTTAATGCTTGTTCAAAACACATCGTTCTCCATGGGCTTCTTTTTGCGGCTCTCCAAATAGATCGCTTTATAAGTAATAATAATTGTCTATCAGAGATGTGTTCTTCTAAAATACCATTGGCCGTTTCTTCATCTACAGATTCTCCTAGAATAGGGGTAAGTGCTCTAAAAGGTCTGAAAAAGATTAGAGCTCGTGAAAATGCAAGAAGTATCCATGCCTCCATAAAAAAACAATAATCGCTTACACTTCGTTTTTTCATAGTTTAATTTAAATTTTTTGGATAAGAGATTCTTCAACATCAAGCAAATCTTTAGGATCACAAACCAGTGGTCTTGTAATTCTAAAAACTTTACAATTGTTTGTTAATGAAGCAATTATAGAAAAAGCGTTAGTTAACTGATCATTTCCTACCATTAACATAGGTCGATAAATCTGCTTATATACTTCTTTGAAGGCCTCAGTACCGAATAATTCTTCTATGTGAACCTGATTAACCTCTCCTTTTTTTAAAATCAAAATTTTTGAAGCGGGATACTCGTTTGTGTTAAAAGACTCATGAAAAAATACCCCAAATTTCTCCATATCTTTTCTAACTCTAAATGAACGATCTGAAAACAATGCATGATTCATCTTGGTCATGGTATCATCCCAAAGCTTTATCATTGGATAAGACGCCTGGGCCAAAACGTGATGTCTAGCATTCCTAAGAACAATAACATCATCACTAAAAATAGTGTGTCCCCTTTTCATTAATCCTGCTACCGATGTCGATTTGCCAGCTCCAGAATCTCCGACAATAAGAATCAATGCATTATCATGTAACAACGCAGAAGCATGTAATGGGAGCTGTTTTTTTTGCTGTAAAACGGATGCCATAACAGACGCCAATACATGTAAACGAACTTCTCTCCAATCTTCAACAGGTTGTTTTGGAGAAATGATAATTGACTTGCCGTTAGCTGAATAATAGTGTGCTATACCTATTCCTTCAAACAGTAGTTCTTGCTCGTTTATAGTATAGGAAAGAATGTTACCTGTAAAGGTGTTGCCAATTATTTGTTCGGGAACTTTTCCAATTCTTATGGTGATATCGGGAGATGATGTATATTTATATGGAAGTAACTCTGGGAATTCAATTTCTGAGGAGATTTTATGGCCAAAACCCCAATACAAATAAGGCATTAATTAAAGTTTTTATATGAGTTAAAGTAATTTAGATAATCGCTATGTGAATGATATAACTAAGAATTAAAATAATACCTATTTTAATTTTTTAATAACAAAAAGATAGTATACGCTGATGTTAACACTTTCTACCATTGTAAAACGGAATGAAGATAGACTGCTAATTAGTAAAGTAGATGACGAATTAATAATTATGGATATTGATGAAGGAGCTTATATTAGTTTGAATGCAACAGGTACCATTATTTGGGAGCGCATAGAAAATCATGTTAAAATAGAAGATATAATTCTGTATTTAACCGAAAGATTTGATGTTGATACAGAAATATGCACAAAAGAAACTCTCTCTTTTCTAAATAGTATAAACAGTCTAAAAGGGCTTCAAATTAATTCTGATTGAAAATTACAGTATCTACTGTAATTCACCTATTATATAGGACTATCTGTTTTTATTATTCTATTCGTTTGTCTTGCTCACTTTAAAATAACTCGGTATGATTTCTTGAATAACTATAGTTTTATTCTAAAAGTACAGGATTTTAAATCATCAGCGTAGACCTATAAGCAACTTCTATGTTTAAAAGTATCAAAACAGATTGGTACTTTATTTAAGTATTTTCTTATAAATACTCATAAAAGGTCGTAATGGAAAATATAACCAGAATAAGGATGGGGGTAATTGAAGAAGTTTAAAATCATCTTTTGTAAGGAGAAAAGTCCATAAATAATTTTTTAAACCACCCAAGCTATAGTTTAACTTTTTATATTGCTTCATTCGATTATTAATAGGGTCATGTATTAAGTTCTCATCGTTAAGAGTGTTTATTGCATCCTCAATTAAATCGATGATCGTTTCGTCTGACAACTCATCTGTACTGAAAAATTTCGGAAGAGGGGTGTTAAACAACAAATGAACTAATAATAAAGAAGATACAAGAGTAGGATAATTATTATTTCTTTTTGAAATATCAGAGATCTCCTGCCAGTTAATCTCGGATGTTGAATTAATTAATATCTGTCGGATATCGAGTAGCCATTTGATTCTGAACCAACTATGTTTTGTACCGTGTATACACAAATATAATAGTTCATCTTCATTCGTTAAAACAGCTACCTCATCAATTTGGTGGTTAGATTTTTGAGCATCTATAAAGATTTCAGCTGTTTTTTTTGGATAAATACCAACCTGGCTAAATAAAGACCAATGTAGCTCAACTTTTACTTTACCCTGTTTACTTACATATAAAAGATCTGGGGAGATTCTTTTCAGCCATTTAACATGCCAATCTTTCCAATTCTGTATTTCTAGCTCACAAGTAAATCCGTTTCTTTTTAGTATAGCATTTGCTAATAACAAATCTTCAGAATGGATTAATAAGTCTATATCTTGTGACTCTCTGAAGGTATAAGAGTTAAACAGTTTTTTAGAAAGAAGCTGCCCCTTAAAAGGAATTACCCGAATACCTGATTCATTAAATGCGGATAAGATACTAAAAGTAACCTGAGTTAGCTTCATTTGCTTAAGTAAAAAAGGGGTGCAAATCGCCTTTATTTGTTCTAACTCATCTGTGGTAAATATTATTTTAAATTCATCAATCCTTTCTACAATAGATGTTCGTACTCTATGTCTTATCAGCAGTTTTAAGAATGTTTCAAAGGAAAAATCATCAGTGCGGTATAAAGGAGAAGTTCTATCATTATCAAAGAGACTTAATAGCATTTTAAACTCAGCACTTATGTTTTCATCTAGCTGCTCTTTCAATTCATAAACGAGGTTTGGCATCTTCTCTTTTTCTTAACTAAGATTTTATTAGAAAAATACTCATCTAGAGTAGATAATGCTGGTAAAAAAGTCAGCTTATATTCATTAATAATTTAGTTAAAAAGCTCCCACTCTAATTATTCTTAATTCACTATTTTTTACAAAAATGGTTTTTAATAAGCCTATTCTAGCCCACCCACCCCAAATTATAACTTATAATTTACATTAGAATATATACTCTAATGTAAATATATTTGCATATTAGCGTACAAGAATTATTTTTAATGCATGGCTTGTTGTGAAAGACATTGGCCAGCACTCAGAATTTAAAAAGGTTATTGAGATGGATATTAAATTTGTAAAGCGCTCGAATATAAAATCTTCAAAAAAGAGAACGTCAAAGTTTAAACCTTTGTTAGAAGCTCTAGAAAAGCTTAAACCCGGTGGGCAAGCTATTGAAGTAGCATACACAAATGACAAGAACATCAACTCTATGCGTACTGCTGTATATCAATTTAGTAAGCTCCATAATATTTCTATAAAAAGTCGTAGAGATTCTAGTACAAAGAAAATCTATTTTTATAGAGATAGATAGTAGACGGTTTAACGCGTTTATTTATCACTTAAAATTTACAGTTACCATTTAAGAGAGCATAAAATGAGTACATCTATTTCAGCACCAGAATTATCGAGGAATAAAAATAAAGAGCGATTTTCTAGGTCGCATATTCTAAAGCAGTTTAAGGCGATTAGAAGTTTTACTCATCATATTGTTGCTCCGCTTGAAACAGAAGATTTTATAATTCAAGCAATGGAAAATACGAGCCCAACTAAATGGCATCTTGCCCATACAAGTTGGTTTTTTGAGACATTTGTTCTGGGTAAATACCAAGAAGGCTTCAAAAGTTTGCATCCTCAGTATGCCTATTTATTCAACTCATATTATATACAAACAGGCGTTCCATTTGCTAGAGCGAGTAGAGGAATGCTCTCTCGTCCCACTGTAAAAGAAGTGTTTGAATATCGCGCTTATGTAGATGAGCAGGTTGAATTGTTTATAAACTCCGTTTCTGATGAAGCTTGGGAAGAAGCTAGCCAAGTACTAGAAATTGGGATGAATCATGAGCAACAACATCAAGAATTGATTCTCACAGATTTGAAATATTTACTTGCTCAAAATCCTTTATTGCCAGTGTACAGAGCTTCAATAATTCCTGAAGCAACCGACCCAGGCGAGCTAACGTGGACGAACTTCAATGTAGCGGTAGTAGAAATTGGGAATGAAGGCAACGAATTTACTTATGATAATGAACATCCTCGCCACCGAACACTAGTTCAAGACTTTGCCTTAGCCAACAGGTTAATTACCAACAAAGAGTATTTAGAATTCATTAACGATGGTGGTTATACCCGCTCGGAGTTCTGGTTACAGGAAGGCTGGAATAAAGTGAATAGCGAGGGGTGGGAAGCTCCATTATATTGGTTTAAGAGAAATGGCGAGTGGGCTCAGTTTACACTTTCAGGAGCGCGTGAAATTGCCGAATTTGAACCAGTTACTCATATTAGCTATTACGAAGCAGATGCTTTTGCAAAATGGAAAGGCTTACGATTGCCAACCGAACAAGAGTGGGAACATGCTTGTGGTGATTTACCAGTTGAAGGGAATTTTGTAGATGAAGATGTAATTCATCCAGTTCCGCTTTCCAACCCTTCGGAAAATGGCTTACGCCAAATGTATGGTGATGCTTGGGAATGGACTCAAAGTAGTTATAACGCTTATCCCGGTTATGCACCTTTGCCTGGGGCACTTGGCGAATATAATGGCAAATTTATGGTAAATCAGTATGTGCTTAGAGGCGGATCTTGCGCTACGTCAAAATCTCACATCCGTAAAACTTATCGGAACTTTTTCCATGCAGATGCACGTTGGCAGTTCAGTGGAATCAGACTGGCTAAATAAATATATATGACTGATATAGAAATTGGGGTGCAGAAAATGAGCATGATGGAAGAAGTATTGGCAGGGCTCACTTCTCCCCAAAAAACATTGCCAAGTAAATATTTTTACGACGAAAAAGGTTCGGAAATATTCGACCAAATCACTGAGCTAAAAGAATATTACCCAACTCGTACCGAGCGCCATATTTTGGAAACCTACGTTCATGAAATGGCTACGTTTTTAGGTGAAGAGGTTGAACTTATTGAGCCAGGGAGTGGCAGTAGCGACAAAACTAGAATATTGCTCCAGAATATGCCCAATATTTGTTGCTACATCCCTATGGATATTTCAGGGGATTATTTGTTCAAAGTGGCGGAACAGCTGCAGGAAGATTTTCCGAACATCAAAATTGTTCCTCTTCAGGCTGATTATACCAAAGAGTTCAAATTGCCTATTACAAATCCGAAAGCGAGAAAAGTAGTATTCTTTCCAGGTTCCACCATCGGCAATTTCAGAAGAAAGAAAATAGAGCAGTTTTTAGAAGTGATTTCGAAAATGGTTGGTGAGGATGGTGCTCTTTTAATTGGGGCAGATCTTAAAAAGGATGTTTCCGTACTTGAAGCGGCATACAATGATAGCGAAGGTGTTACAGCTGCTTTCAATAAAAATATTTTAGTGCATTTGAATCGCAAGTTGGGGACGGAGTTCAATCTTGATTTATTCGAACACAAATCTATCTGGAATGAAGAAGAAGGCCGCATAGAAATGCATCTTTTTGTGAAAGAAACACACCAAGTTTTAGTAGGCGAGAATGAAATCACATTTACAAAAGGCGAATCCATTCATACCGAAAATTCCCACAAATATACGTTGTCAGGTTTTGCTGAAATGGTCTCGAGTTGGTTCGAAGTCAAAAAGGTTTGGACTGATGAGAAATCATATTTCAGTGTGCAGTATTTAGAACCTAGATAATTAGCTCATCCAATTATACCCTGATTCGGGTATGGTGAAACTCCCTTCATCGCTCTTTCTTATGTAAGCTCAGTAAATGCTGAGTTTATATTATTAAAAAGGAGTGATATGAAAAGGATTATATTCAAATATGGGTGGTTTCTTGCTGTTTTAATGGCATTAATTTGGGGGCCAAAAACCATTTTCGCACAAGAAGTTACGGGAATAGATACCGTGAAAATGGTGGAGGGAAGCTGGCAGTTTTATGATTTTACGAGTGGTAAAGCCTTTACTATTGCCGATACTGCATCCTATACCCCAGACTTTGTAGGAAGTAGCAACGAGGGCGTTAATTTTGGAAAAGAATTTAACAGCCTGATTCCTAGTAAACATATTATGTTACTGGGAACTGGAAATATTGATACTCTAGCTTCTGTACCTGTTTGGGATGGGAATGCCCCATGGATTGACACCAGTTGGGATTTTTCAAATGGAACACTGGGCGCTCCCATTTCAGTTGGGCAGCTTTGGGTAGTTTACACAAGCGAAGGTTTGTATGCTGTAATGGAAATAACCGATTTACCAGATGGTAACTTCGGCGGAAGTTTTATGTTTAAGTATAAATATATGAGCGAGGGTGGAACTTCATTTCCGAATGCTGCTTTCGCACAGGTTAATGGTTCAGGTACTAGTGTTTCTGGCGAGGGATTTGATTTCTCTCAACAATCTACTGGTGGGAAAGAAGATGATGGAGATTACCAACCCGATTTTGTTTTTGTAAATAATGAAGGGGTTAATTTCGGGAATGAAGGCAGTACTTCGCTTACTTCTACTGGGCGACGATTTATCCTTTTGGGTGAAGGAGATTTAGATACATTGGCATCAGTTCCAGAAAGAGTTGATGCGTCCCCTTGGGTAACTGTTTCATACGATTTCTCTGACGGAACTCTAGGTGCGCCCATTTCAGTAGGACAGCTTTGGGGTGTTTATACCCGAGATGGAAAGTATGCCGCAATGGAAATTACGAGCTTGCCAGAAGGCACTTTTGGTAATTCGTTTACCTATGATTTTAAATATCAGCCAAATGGAAGTAGAACTTTTAGCGCTACAGAACCTGACCCTGAACAAGTATTATCTATCGCTATTGAAAGTGGAAATAACCAGACTACATCGGTAAACACAGCAGTTAGTAGTCCACTAGTAGTTTTGGTAACAGATGACAATGCTAATTTGATAGAAAATGAAGAGGTTAAGTTTAGGATTATTCAAGAGCCTAAAGGCATTGGGGCATCTGGCTCGGTAACAAGTTCAGCACTGACAAATTCTGCGGGATTGGCTCAAGCTGTTGCTACCACTGGTGACACTCAAGGAGAGTATCACATCAAAGCGATGATAACTTCAGATACTACCAAATTTGTAACCTTTATTGTGAATGCAGAGGAAGAGCAAACAGGTCCGCAACCAACAACGTTAGTAATTACGGGTGGGCAGAGCCAAACGGCTTATTTGGGCGATACTGTAGCAACAAATTTTGAACTCGCCTTAATTGATGATATAGGTGAGCCGATGAACGGTTTAACAGTTACTTTCGAAGAATTATCGATTCCCGAAGGAGCAGTTTCTGGGAAGTTTTTTACGCCAGATGGAATAACCATAAATAAAGCGGGTATTTTTAATAATCGAGCTAAAATGAGCTACTCCGTTGGCGATAAAGTTGGCGAATATAAAATCAAAGCGTATCTCGCAGAGTATCCAGCGGTTGACTCAGTGGTATTTACTGTTATCGGCGAGTTGGTAAAGGCTCCATTAAATTTAGTTGCCGAAGTAGGTGGTGGAATAAATCTTGAGTGGGATGAGGCCGTAAGTGCCGACATGTACGCTGTTTATAGAGCTCATAATGATGATAATCCTGCAAATGCTTCGCTAGTGGCAACAGTAGCAACAACCAATTATCAAGATGATGCAGTGACTGCGGGCGAAACCTATTTCTATTGGGTGGCAAGTAAAGATCAGTTTGGAAACGAAAGCGAATTCAAGACTGGTCCAGTTATGGCAACAGCAGTCGCAATTGGTGATATTGTAACAGGAAATGCAACTATAGAGAAAGTAGAAGGAAATTGGCAATACTTCGATTTTTCAAAAGGAATGGCTTCGAATGAAGCAGACACAGGCTCTTATGAAGCGGACTTTAGAGGAACTTCGAATGAAGGCGTAAACTTTGGAAGCGAAGGTGCACCACAAATTGAGGGAAAAAGAATTATTCAGTTAAACGCTTTGAGCCTTGATCAAGTTGTAAGTATTCCAAGTTGGACGGATGAATCACCTTGGGTAAGTGTAACTTGGGCTGGGACGGGGCAACCAATTGCTGTTGGCCAAGTATGGGGCGTTTACACCAGAGAAGGTCATTACGCTGCCATGGAAATTACCAGTGTGCCAGAAAATTTTGGTACTGAATTTTCATTCAAATATAAATACCAGCCAAGCGGTTCTAATCAGTTTGAAGAAGTAGAGCCTGTTACACCAACTGTTTTATTTATTTTTTCGGGGAATAACCAAGTTGGTTTACCGAACACTAAAGTTGCTTCATCGTTAAAAGTGCGTGTTCAAGGCGATGAAGAAATTCCTGCTACAGGTACAACGGTTACTTATAGCGTTACTAAAGTACCAGAAGGTGCAACGGGATATAGTTTGGAATCGAGCTCTGTAATTGCGGATTCTAAAGGTTTTGCAGAAACTAATTTCACACTAGGCGATAAAGTCGGCGAATATGAAATCACAGTTTCAGTAGGTGAGTTGGAGCCTGTAAAGTTCACCGTTACTGCTGCCGAAGCAGAAGCGCCAGAACCTGTAACGCTATTGGATGTTAATGATGGCTTCCGACCTAAAAGCTTAATGCCAATATGGACGCAAAGTAAAAGCGATAATTTCCTTCACTATAAAATCTACATGAGTTTTGATGAGGGTGAGTTCACTTTAGTTGACTCTACAAGAAGTGGAGATAGCTTTATTCAAGATACGGCAAAGACGATTGGAGATTTGGAAGATCTAAAAGAGTATACATTTGCGGTTTCTGTTGTAAATCAAGATCTAAAAGAAAGTGTGCTTTCAAATGCATTAACAAACTTCCCAAAACCAGTTCCAGACCAACCCAGAAATGTGGTGGCAACTCCAGGTGATGGTGCAGTTCAGTTAACATGGGCACCAAATGATAGCGCATATTTCGACTATTACTACGTGTATTCTGGTAAAGATGGAGCCGAAATTCAGCCAAAGGATACGCTTTGGAATGTAATGGATACGACTTTAGTAATTGGTGGACTTAAAAACGGGGAGTTGTATCAATTCTATGTGATGGCAGTAAACAGATTTGGAAAGGAAAGTTCATTCCCACCAAAAACTACGGCAACTCCAGTATCATCGTATGTTGAAGAAACCACAACTCTTCCAAGTTTAATTAATGGTTCAACAGCTTGGGGCGATGTAGATGGTGATGGCGATTTAGATGTAATACTTACAGGTCAGGTTGATGGAACGAGCGATCCGCTAACAAAGCTTTATCTAAACGACGGAGAAAGTGGTTTTGCGCCTGCTGAAGATGAGTTTGTGGGCGTAATAAACAGTAGCGTTTTCTGGTATGATGTTGATAGTAATGGTTTCATTGATTTAATCATTACCGGAACTTCTACAGAAGGGCCAATTTCAAAAGTTTACTTAAACGAAGAAGGTTCATTTACTGATGCAGGATTTACTCTTCCTGGTTTAGGCGATGGATTAATTTCTCCCGTAGATTTTGATCAAGATGGCGATTTAGATTTATTAGTTGCGGGAGATGCTGGCACTAGCTTACAAACCGTGCTCATTGAGAATAATGGTGGTGGAGTTTTCTTGCCTCTAGCAATTCCTTTTGAAGGTGTTAAAGATGCTGCTGCTGCATGGGGAGATTACGATGGAGATGGATTCCCTGACTTACTTCTTACTGGCTTGAATGGTTCTGATGAAATCATTGCAAGAATCTACAAGAATGATAGTGAAGGTTCTTTTGAAGCTACAAGCATTGAGTTGCAAGGAGTTATCAGTGGAACGGTAGCTTGGAGCGATTTCAACGTTGACGGCCAGAAAGACATTCTCATTACTGGTTTTACGAATACTGCTAAAACAGAGCTGTTTACAGGTTTGTACACTAATAATAATGGTGAATTTGCACTGTTTTATTCATCAACTAGTGGAGGGCAAGACAAGGCCGTTGCTTCGAATCTGAAAAGTAAAGCCACTATTGGCGACTACGACAACGATGGTGATGACGATGTGCTTTTAAGCTCTGGTATTGATGCAACTATTCTTAAAAATAATAGAGATGGCATTATCACAGAAAACCTAGACCTTGGCATAGAAGGCTCAGTTGTTTGGGCAGATGTAGATGGCGATGGCGATTTGGATATTGTTGCTACAGGAAATAGTAAGAGTGGTGCAAAATCAGTAGTGCTTTCAAATAACACTCAAATCAGAAATACAGCACCAACTGTTCCTACAAGTTTGTTTGCCGAAGTATCTTCTGATACAGTTATGCTAAGTTGGAATCACTCTACAGATGCACAATCACCATTCAGTGTGCTTACTTATAATGTGCGGGTTGGTAGTTCGCCTGGCGCATCAGATATAATGGCGGTTAATGCGAATCTAGAAACAGGAAAGCTAAAAGTGTTAGCAAATGGAAACACTGGTAACCGAACAGCATTGCAGCTTAAGAATTTGAAAAACGGTACTTATTACTGGCAAGTTCAAGCAATTGATAATGCTTATTTAGGATCAATGTTTACGCAAGAACAACAATTCAAGGTAGATCATAATCCTGTTTCAAAAGAAGGTGAGTTCGAGTTGCCAAATGTGTTAGAGCTTAAACAAAACTATCCGAATCCGTTTAATCCAAGCACAAATATTCAGTTCTCGGTTCCAAAATCAGAACATGTAACGCTTAACGTATTTGATATTACAGGAAGGTTGGTAGCCGAGATTGTAAACGGTAGAGTTAAAGCCGGCGCTCATAAATATACTTTTGATGCCTCTCACTTAGCGAGTGGATTGTACATTTATAGGTTACAAGTTGGTACAAAAGCTATTACCAGAAAAATGACACTTATCAAGTAAGCACAATCACTCGTACTATTACTTAACTATAGAATAGCCTCGGAGGAATTTGGGGCTATTTTTATTTTGCCCAATCCAAATACATAGCTCTCACATCGTCAATGTGATTATCTAGTGTTTCGATTTTCCAAGAAGAAGTATCGATTGGAGGATGAATAGTAGCAACGATTTTTCCACTTTTTGCCATTATGGAGCCTTCGTAGCTGAGGTTGTCATTTCCGTCAAAATAGATTGGGACAATAGGATACCCAAGATCGATTGCCATACGGAATGCTCCTTTTTTGAAAGGCCCAATTTTGCCCTCATGCTTGCGCGAACCCTCAGGGGCAATCACTAGGTTTAATTTGTGTTTCTGAACTCTATCAAGTGCTTTTTGGAGTGTTGTGATAGAATGCGCTCGGTTAGAGCGTTTAATAAAAACTTGTCCTGTTAACCGACCGATGATAAAAAGAAATGGGATGTACTGAAGTTCCCACTTAATAACTACACGAATACGCTCTAATGCCAAAGAGAGGACGGCAGGAATATCAAGCGTAGAGCTGTGATTGAAAATAAAAATGACAGGTTGAGAGGTGTCTTCTCTTAAGTCAATCACTTCAAATTCTATACCTAGAATATATAAAACAGGTTTCCCAAGGAAGGGAGCAAAAACTTTAACAATCCAGTTGGTAGCCTTGCCAAATGAGAATATGGCAACAAAGAAAATCAGTATGGATGCAATGAGTAAAAGTAAATAGAAAACAATAATCGCGAGAATACTTCGCGCATATTCAGGAATAGTAAGAGAATGTTGCATACAATAAAGTCTGAATTCCAGATTTAAAATCCAATTAACGGAATGCGTCTTTTAGATGAGTAAATTCAGGAGGTTTACCTTTTTTGTTGAGTATCCCAATGATATCGAAACGCATTGGAGTGTCCAGTAAGTGTTGCTCTTGCATCCAAGCTTCGGCAGCCTTAAAAACATGTTCTACTTTGGATTCCGTAGCATATTCTTCGGGCTGTCCAAATTTACTGCTCGAACGCATTTTAACTTCAATAAATACCACGATATCCCCATCTTTTGCAATGATATCTACTTCAGAGTGTCCAGAAAAATAATTTCGTGCTAGAATTTCCCAACCTTTCCGAACAAGAAAATCGCAAGCTAAATCCTCGCCATAATCGCCCATTTGTCGAGTGGTCTTAGTACCCATTGTGATTTACTTTTTTCCTAAAAGAGACTCTTTTACCTCAACTAACTTAATAAGTTGTTTTAGAAAACCGAGATTCTTTTTGTTAATGTATGGGAGTAGCGCGTCAGTGAAGCGCTCAAACATTTCAAGAAATTCGTTATAGTTTTCTATGCGCTCTTTGAACTCTATACTTTCTTGGTCTACTAAGCCACCTTTTTCGAGAGTTTTTATACATTCTTTCAGCTCAGCGCGGATGGGTGCAATTTCACGTTGTTGGCGTTCCCGAATAATGGTAGAAACAATATTCCAAACATCGGTTTCAGCAACGTAATAGTCTTTTCTGTCGCCTGGTTTTTGTTCTTTATGAACGAGTTCCCATTCCATCAAACGATGGAGATTCATGTTGGCATTTCCCCGACTGATGTCTAGGGTGTCCATGATGGTATCCGTATCTAATGCATGAGATTCAGCATAGAGTAACGCATGAATTTGGGCCATGGTTTTATTTATACCCCAAGCAGAGGCCATATCGCCCCACAGTTTCACAAACTGGTTTAGTGCTTCGTTATATGATTCGTTTCTATGCATTAGTTAAAGAAACATCAATTAACAATAATGAACAAGTGTAGTATTAGGAATCGCTAAAAGAGATTCCTTTTTAAATGCCAACTATTCGGTTGGGCTCGATTCTGGCTTAGGCGCTTTGGCAGATTTAGATGAGTTTCCATTCTTATAATCGGTTACGTACCAACCTTCACCTTTGTAAACAACTCCACCACCACCAGATATGATTCTTTTAACAGATTGCCCGGTTGTTGGGCAGGTTGTTAATGGAGATTCACTCATTTTTTGTGAAACTTCAAAGGTTGAACCGTCTTCTCTTTTGTATTCGTAAGTAGGCATAACTTAAAATGATGATTTGGGTAATATTGATATATGGTTGGTAATCAAAATGTGTGCCAATTTATGACTATAAAGTCAAAAAAATGATACAGAATGAGCGATAATTACAAGTGGTCTAGGAAATTCTTCTCAATAATTTCTCTTAAATTATCTTTAATAAGAGGCTTGTTTACAAAATCGTTAATTAGTGGATTGTCTTTTGCTTTTTTTTCATCATCGGGGTTAAGTGAAGTACTAAGCATGATTAAAACAATAGAGGCTTTCTGAGAGAGTTCTAGTTTTTCGTATTCTTCGAGGAACTCCCACCCATTCATTCTTGGCATGTTAATATCCAAGAAAATTAAATCTGGCTTTGGATATTTCCCATCTGTCATAGATTTAAGATACTCAAGAGCTTCTTCTCCACTTTCTTTAGTTACAACTTTACTGGCGCAGCCCGTTTTTTTAATCACCCGTTCATGGAAAAAGTTGTCTGCGTCGTTATCATCAATAAGTAGTATACAGTCTAATTGTTTATTCATATGTGTCGCTAATTGGTATTGTGAAATTGAAGGTACTCCCTTTATTAATTTTGGAATCTACCCAAATACTTCCTCCATGAAGGTTAACAATTTTTTGGCAATGGGACAGCCCTATACCTGTTCCAGCGTAATCTTTTCGGCTATGCAATCGCTGAAAAATGATGAATATCTTTTCGTGGTAAATATCGTCAATACCTATACCATTATCTTTTACTGAAAATTCCCAGAATAAGGCGGTCTTTTTTGCCGATATAGTCACCTCGGGCTCAACACCAACTCTTTTAAACTTGATGGCATTGGTAATTAGATTTTGGAATAAAAGACGTAATTCAATTTCGAAGCCATTAACAATTGGTAAATCTCCAACTATAATGGTTGAGTTGGTCTCATTGATGGTGGCTTCAAGATCAGCCTTAATTTCTTGAATGAGAGTAGCACAGTTAACTTTAGTTCTTCCAGTAAGTTTCCCCAAACGAGAGTAATCAAGTAGTCCTTTTATAAGGTCACTCATTCTTGTTGAGGCATCTTTAATAAAGCTTAAATACTTATCGGCCGCAGAATCAAGTTTCCCTTCATACTCTTCAGTGAGTGTTTCTGTGTAATTGATTACGGTTCTTAATGGTTCTTGTAAATCATGAGATGCTATATAAGCAAACTGTTCGATTTCAATATTCTTAGTTTTTAATTCCTCGAACTGCATTGCTAGCCGTTCTTCTCCATTTTTTCGATCTGTGATGTCTTGTCGAATGGATAAGTATTTGTAGATTTTACCATTATCATTTTTAAATGGAATGATGGAAGTAAGCATCCAATAGAAACTTCCGTCTTTGGCTTTGTTTTTAACTTCACCTACCCAAATATTTCCTTTACTGATTGTACTCCAGAGCGTCTGAAAAAACTCTTTGGAGTGAAAACCTGAATTGATAATTCGGTGCGTTTTACCAATTAATTCTTCTCTAGAATATTTAGAAATCTCACAAAATTTGTCATTCACACTAGTAATAACACCTTTTCTATCGGTTGTTGCCAGAATGGAGCTTTGGTCGAGTGCATCTTTAAAGAAAGAGAGCTCCTGGTTTGAGATACGTAATGAATCTTCTAATGCGTTTCGTTTAATATCATCTTTGTTAAGTTTAGAGGCGATGATAGAAGTGTATACGATACTTATTAGTATGAAAGTGACGGTATGAAGCGAGAGTCCAAATTCAAAATTTAAAACGTTGTTAGTGCTAGCCCTGAGTAGTATATAGCTTAATAAAAGAGGTAGCCCAATTAAGAAGGGCAAAAGTGACCGCATTAAAGCACTGCCAGCATTATTGCCAAATAGAAGGTTAGCAAAACCTAGAGTCGGATTTTTTAGGGAGAGAGCTAGTGTAAGAAGTATAAAAAGTACAGATGTGTGAATAGCCATAGAATGGATGAAAAAGCCTCTACTTTCTCCGGGAATTTGGAGTGCATATGCAACAATTGAAACAAGAGATATTAGTATTATAACCAATAATGAGTATTGGATTATAACACGAATTGTACGAGATGATGCGTGCGTACCCCAAAGGCTTATACCTAATAAGAAAAAACAAAAAGCCGTAGCTGGCGACATTCGTCCGGGATACTCTGTCGAGTATATATCAGAAATGAAAAGGTTGTCGATATTAACACCCACACTAAAAAAATAGGTAGCAAAGCTAATCGTTGCAATAAGTAGTATTCCAAAAACTAACAGTACATTTAGAATTTGTGTTGTTTTACGGCTATTAGGATAAAGTAGAACTCCAATACTAGAGAGTTGAAAGAGGAGAGCCGTATTAAATTTCATGGTAGCACTACCAGGAATTATGCTGAGGATTTCTCTAATCTGAAAAAACCAAGCCAATAATACAATGCCACTTACGCCAAGTGCTAGTGTTCCGAGGATAGTTATTTTTTTTGACGTATTAATTTTATGCAAAGGCTATTTGTATAAATTAAGAGAAGTTCTTAATGGTGGTCAAGAACTTCTCTGAAAAGGGTGTAAGTATCAAGAAAGGCTTTCAAGGCCTTTTTTAAATCGGCTCATAGCTTCTTCTAAATCACTTACAGATGCGGCATAACTCATGCGAAGGCCGTGTGGTTCGCCAAAGGCATCACCAGGAACAACAGCTAATCCGCATTCATCTAAAAGGTAGAGACATAAATCTGTAGAGGATTCGATGGTTGCACCATCTGGCTTTTTAGTGCCTAAATAGTGTGAAATGTCTGGGAATACGTAAAATGCGCCACCAGGTGTAAAACAGCTAACACCATCGATGGAGTTAAGCGATTCTACCATAAAATCACGGCGTTTTTTAAACTCATCACGCATGGCATGAACTTCTGAAAGGTCGCCATTATAAGCTACTTCGCCAGCTTTTTGAGAAATAGTTGAAGGTGCTGAAGTTTCCTGACTTTGAATTTTAGAAACAGCACCAACAATTTCGTTAGTAGCAGCTAGGTAGCCAAGTCTCCAGCCAGTCATTGCAAAACCTTTTGAGAAACCGTTAATGAGCATAATACGGTCCTTTAAATCTGGTGCAACATTTATAAGGCTAACATGCTCTTCATCAAATACGATGTACTCATAAATTTCATCTGAAAGAACCAATACTTGCGGGTGCTTTCTAAGAACTTCCGCTAAGCCTTCCATATCTTCTTTGCTATAGCAAGAACCTGTTGGGTTAGAAGGTGAGCAAAGAATTAAAACTTTAGTTTTGTCAGTTATTGCTGCTTCAAGTTGCTCAGGTGTTAGTTTGAAATCGTTATCGAAAGAAGTACGAACAATTACCGACTTACCTTCAGCCAAACGAACCATTTCAGGATAAGAAACCCAGTAAGGTGCAGGGATGATAACTTCATCACCCTTGTTTACTACCGCTAATAATGAAAAACCAACCGATTGCTTAGCACCATTTGAACAAATAATCTGAGATGGATCGTACTCAAGATTGTTATCGCGCTTTAGTTTTGCAACAATAGCATCACGAAGTTCTGGTGTTCCTGTGTTCATGGTGTAGCCATGCAAACCGTCATTAATAGCTTGGATAGCTGCGTCGCAAATATATTTAGGGGTCTTAAAGTCTGGTTCGCCAGCACTTAAAGAAACAATGGATTTACCCTGTCTTTTTAATTCTTTAGCTCTTCCCGTTACCTTTAAAGTTGCCGATTGCTGTAAATTTTGCGCGCGTTCTGAAATCATTGGTTTAATAAATTGATGTTGTAAGTGAGTGAGTTGGAAAATCACCAATCCTACATTAAAAGAAAATATTTATATAGCGTTTTGATGAAATAAGTTGAGGAATGAGGAAACTAATCAGATTAAGATTGGTTTTTGTCCATCTTGGCTTGTAATGCTTTTGCGACAACTTCTGGTACAAAAGAAGAAAGTTCTCCACCCCAATAGGCTATTTCTTTCACAATAGAAGCTGAGATAAAGGTGAATTCTTCATCTGGCATCAGAAAAACGGTGTCAATATTAGGCGCTAAACGTTTGTTAGTTAATGCCATTCTAAACTCGTATTCAAAATCTGAAATTTGACGAACACCACGAACAAGTGTATTTGCACGACTTTTTTGAGCGTGATCTACTAAAAGCCCAGTGAATTGGGTCACTTCAACATTCTTGCTCCATTCTTTATCTTTAATGCACTCCTTTATGAGAGCTACGCGTTCATCGCCAGAAAATACGGCAGTTTTTTCTTTGTTTACGGCAACAGTAACAATCACCTTTTGAAAAAGGTTGGTGGCGCGTTCTAAAATATCTAAATGACCAAAAGTGATAGGGTCGAATGAGCCAGGATATAAGGCAATAGTGTCCATAAGATAGCTTTATTGTGAATCTACCGGATGCTTTTGAAAAATACTAACAGTAGTACGTCCATAGGCTTTGGCAAAGAAACAGTGCGGGTGTTTTTTATAATTGTGGTATTTATCGTGCTCTAGTATAAACCAGCCATTTTCGTTTAGCCAATTTTTTTCCAAAACAAGAGCAATCATTTCCTCCATAAAAGGATAATCGTATGGAGGATCACAGAAAATGAAATCGTAAGGTACAGCTGGCCCAGCAAGGTGTTTTTGTACATCGCTAACTTGAGCACGAATTTGTTTAGCAATACCAAATTGCTCAGCTGTTTTCTCAATAAGTTTTACGTTTTTGGAATCAAGCTCAACAAAAGTAACGTGCCTTGCCCCTCGCGAGATAGCCTCGAAGCCTAAATTCCCAGAACCACCAAATAAGTCTAGTATTTGGCTATCCTCTATATATTTATAGGCTTCAATTTTATTGAAAATACTTTCTTTTGTACGGTCGGTTGTTGGGCGTACCTCTAATCCTTTCGGGATGTGAATGCGTCGACCTTTAAGTTTACCTGTAATTATCCGCATGGCGGAGCGAGATTTTTAAATTCGTAATTAAAATGAAGCTCAAATTTAACCTTTAAATTGAGCAATATGAACTTTCTGGATATTAAAAATCCAAGCTTAATATTATTGCCGGAAATGCTGCAGCTAAATCAAAACCGTAAGTTTCCTCATCGGCGAATACACCAATATTTCGGAGTGAATTAAGATGGCTTATTTCAGCTGAAGTGTCCCAAAAGCTTTGCAAGGCTTGTTCTGTTTCATGGGTATGATGGCCAAAGAGGTAAATGTTTTCGTATAAACCTTTTAGCCATTTAGAATGAGTGGCTTGTTGTAGCCAATGGTAGGGTATGTCGGAGTGTTGATCGAATTGTATGTAAGTAGCAGCTCGGAACTTCCCTAGAAGAAACGAGGTGATAGTTACTACATTTTTGTGGCACCCGAGCATTAAAAATGAACCACCAGGTTTAGAAAATTGGGACCATTTTTGAGCGATTTCAAAATCACTTGCAAATTCAGTAATAGCCACTTTGGAGGATAAGTCGTCGAAGCCTTGCATGATAGCGCGGCGTCTGATACTGAGAAATTTAAACTCGCTTTTACTTAGTGTGTGCCAAGTAGGCTCAAGATCTTCACGGCTAATACCTTTCATCAAAATTGAAAGGTGATCTTCGCGCTCATCAGCATTGTCATAAACTACTTTCGGCATAATAGTCCAGCATTCATCAGCAGGGTGTGTTAATGCTCTAAATGAATGAATGTCGTACGTACTTAAGAGCTGCTCTATAGTTTTACGAATAGGAGGAAAGTTCTCGGGGTGAAGTGATGTTATTGCTTCATTTACATTAAAGTTAAAGTCGTAGGAGCCTATACGAAAAAGGTGTTTATCTTTTTGAGGATCGTTTATAGCATAGAAAAGACGATCTGCAAAAAAACAAACACCCAAATTTGAGGTGGCTTCACTCATTATTACCAGTTAGGAGCATTACGCATCGTAGTACGTTCAAGGCTACCAACTAAATCGTCACTATCAGGATCTGTTAGTAAGTAAAGAGGTGGACGAAGCGTATCGTTAAGTGTGTACTGAAATCTAGCACCAGTTCTAGGAGAATAAATGAGAGAATCGACACTGTATTTGCCTTTGCTGTCAACAAAAATTGAGTCAACACTTGCTGATAACATTGAATCCATTCTCACAAATTGAACAACAGAATCCAAACCGCCTTCAGTTGGAGGGAAATGACCTTTTGTTGCTTCGTATCGTACAAGAACATCTTTTACATTAAGCATTCTGTCACGAACACGTTTTGTCATTTGTTCCTTTTCGATAACCTCTTGGTAAGGTGTGACAATAGCATCGTACAGATAATAAGTGAGCGCTAGAATTACAATTCCAAGAACAATGCTTAATATTTGATTGCGAGTTTCAATATTCATGAGAGGTAATGTTCAGTTAGTTAGTCGGGTTTCCCTAAAATCATTAAGCTGTAAAAATACATGCGCACTCTTATATATGCAACCGTTGGAATTCCTGTTAACTTAATTAAACATTAAGTTAATCTTTGAACTTTAAATTACTCGTTAAGAGTATGAAAATTTAATAGGAAATTCGTGAACAAGCGAGTACTTAAACTAGCTATACCTAATATAATAAGTAACATTTCGGTGCCTTTACTTGGTGCGGTAGACACAGCGGTGGTGGGCCATTTAGAGAGTGTATATTATTTAGGAGCAATAGCAGTTGGGAGCCTAATATTCGATTTTATTTTTTGGGGCTTCGGTTTTTTGAGAATGGGAACAACAGGCTTGGTTGCTCAGGCTTACGGTTCCAATAACGAAAGGCAGACCCGTATTATCCTTTATAGAGTTTTAATTGTAGCGTTTTCTGTAAGTATTGGAATCCTTCTCCTTCAACTTCCTATTCTTGAACTGGCACTATATATAATAGATGCATCACCTGAAGTGGAAGCCTTTACTAGGCTGTATTATAGTATCCGTATTTTCTCGGCTCCAGCAACGTTGGCTCTTTTTTGCTTAAATGGATGGTTTTTAGGGATGCAAAACTCTCGCTACCCTATGATGATCACTATTTTTACGAACGTTGTGAATGTTGTGGCGAACCTAAGCTTTGTATATCTCTACAATATGAATGTGGATGGAGTTGCTTGGGGTAGTTTGTTAGCTAGTTATTTAGCTTTAGTTCTCGCTTTTGGGTTATATAAATTCAAATATAAAACCATCAATATTGGCATTAACCTAAACGAGCTTTTAGAAGCTTCTGAGTTACGAAAGTTCTTTAGTGTAAATAGAGATATTTTTATACGAACAGTATGCCTCATCTTTACATATGCTTTTTTTACAGCTAAATCTGCAGAGATGGGAGATACTTGGCTTGCTGCAAATACTATTCTACTCCAGCTGTGGTATATAAGTTCTTACGCTGTTGATGGATTTGCTTTTGCTGCTGAAAGTTTGGTTGGAAGATTTGTAGGCGCTAATAATTTTGACAAACTAAGAGAAGCAATAAAAGCTTGTATGATTTGGGGTGTTGGGCTTGGTGCCGTTGGCACTATTTTATATGCACTATTCGATTTGCAACTCGTTTCTATTTTTACTGATAATGAACTTGTAATAGCAACCGCTATGAGTGTTGTAGTGTGGCTTATCATTGCGCCAATTGTAAATAGTATCTGTTTTATTTGGGATGGCGTTTATATTGGAGCTACAGCAACATCTGCTATGCGGAATTCGATGCTTATTTCTACACTTATAATATTTATACCTGTTTATTATTTGGTAAATGAATGGTATGCTCAACATGCCCTTTGGGTAGCCATGACAAGTTTCATGCTTTTCCGTGGGCTAACACTTACAGTATTTTCTAGAAAATATTTTTTTCAACCTAAAACTCTTCAAAACATAAGCTGATGAAACAGATTCTTTTACTTAGGCACGCAAAATCTAGTTGGGCGGAAGAGGGTATTGCCGATTTTGACAGACCCTTAGCGAAGAGAGGTATAAATGATGCTCCACTTTTAGGTAAGTATGTTCGCAAAATAGGAAGCAAACCAGAAATGGTAGTAAGTTCTCCAGCAAAAAGAGCCGAGCAAACAGCGCTCTTATTTTTGGAAGCTGCCCGATGCAATGAAGAAATTATTACTTGGGAAAAAGATTTGTACTTCGGCACTCCATCCAGCTACTTAAAAATAATTCAAGGCTTACCAAATAGTGTAGAAAGGGTGCTTTTAGTAGGGCACAACCCTTTAATGGAGACTGTATCGAGTTCGCTTATTGGAGGCTCTGATAGAATATCACTTAGAATGCCAACGGCTGCTATGGTGATGGTTTCGAGTTATGCGTCAACTTGGGAGCAAATAAATTGGGGAACTTGCGAGCTTAAATGGATGGTAATTCCTAAAGTGCTAAAAGAAATAGTTGATTAAGAGAGGAATTGAGAATAATTATCCTTCTTTCTTTATATTCAGCAAAAGAAAATCTCAATAAGAAATTATCCGTACATGAACTTTCAGCAAAATTATTTTTTTCTATGTAAAACTCCACTTAGCGCAGAGGGCCCTTCTGATGTGGAAGTTATAACTAAAGCTGAAGACAGCGAAGATTTTTCACGTGTTTTTAAAGAATATGAAGAATTACGCTCTCACGCTTTTAATAAAGACAATATATATAGTGTAGTACGTGCTGATGTAATTTATGATTTAATTAGATCTGGCTCAGAGAAAGCCGCAAAAGAAGAAGCATACGAGAAAGCAACTCCTGAAATTATTACCAATCTACAGCACCGAGTTGTTCAAGGAAAAGATGCTAACGCAAAAGCTATTTTAAAAGAAGTACACGATATAGAAGCATAATTTTCCTCTGCCAACCCGGTAAATTGTTTTGAAGTAGTGGTTCTAAGTTTTATTTATAAAATTTGGAACATAGTTCATTATCTCTGATATACAGTATTGTAAACAATGAATAATATTGGAGATATATGAACAACTTAACAATTAAGGGAAATTGGAATCAGTTAAAAGGAAAGTTAAAGCAAAAATATTCAGAGCTCTCTGATGATGATTTAGCCTATGCTGAAGGGAAGGAAGATGAACTTTTAGGAAGACTACAGGAAAAGCTGGGAAAAACTAAAGATCAGATTAAAGAAGAAATCAGTCAGCTCTAATTACTATTAGATTATTATTATTAAAAGAGGATTAATTAATCCTCTTTTTTTTTTGACGTATATTAAATTACAATAAATAATTAACTAACATAGTTTTATGGACGAATTTAATATTAGTACTGATATGATTTGGGATTTTGTGATGACTTACGGTCCCAAAGTTGTTCAAGCTGTTGCCGTTCTGGTAATAGGTTTGTGGATTGTTAAGCTGATAACGGGCTTAGTGAAAAAAATGCTTGTTAAGAGCAATGTAGACACTTCATTACAAGGCTTCTTAAAAAGTTTAGTATCAATCCTACTTAAAGTAATGGTTTACATTACAGCTTTGGGTATGCTTGGTGTAGAAATGACATCCTTTGTAGCTATTCTAGCTTCTGCAGGTTTGGCTGTTGGTTTAGCGCTCTCAGGAACTTTGCAAAATTTTGCTGGTGGAGTAATGATATTACTTTTCAAACCGTACAAAGTTGGAGATTTCGTTGAAGCTCAAGGGCACTCTGGTGTGGTAAAAGAGATACAAATCTTTGTTACAATACTTACAACTCCCGACAACAAAACGGTCATCATCCCTAACGGACCGCTTGCTACAGGTTCTTTAACAAATTACTCAACTCAAGCTACACGAAGAGTAGATTGGACTTTTGGAATTGGTTACGGTGACGATGTAGACAAAGCATACGAAGTGTTAAAAAGACTACTTGAGGCCGACGAAAGAGTGCTGAAAGATCCAGAGCCTTTTTACGCAGTTAAAGAGCTTGGTGATAGCTCAGTTAATTTTGTAGTACGTGCTTGGGTAAATACGGCAGATTATTGGGGCGTTTATTTTAGAATGAACGAAGAGGTTTATAAAAACTTCGATAAGGAAGGTTTAAGCATTCCTTTCCCACAAAGAGATGTTCATGTTTTTCAAGAAAAATAGAGCATATTTAAAAAGCCAACTCTAAACAAGTTGGCTTTTTTTTATTTCAGGGCAGAGCTAATTATAAAATATAGGAGAGAAATATTATCTTACCTTTATTCTAGAAGGCATATGCCATAAAAAATGAACCAAGTGGAAAGGAAGGTTGCAGCAATGAACCTGGAGCAAAACAACAAAACTGAAGACAATAAAACTGAAAAAGAATTAGCTGAAGAAATTGTGCAAGCTGATGAAAAACAAGCTGATATTGAGGTTGAAAAAGTATCTTCAGTAGAAGAAGCTAGCCCAAGTGCTGATCTTGAAGAAGCAGAAACTATATCCGATAAAGAGGATGATGTGCAAGATACTACAGAAGAAGTGGTTAGCGCAGAATCTGCAGAAGTAGACGCAGAACTTGAGTTAGAAAGCGATAAATTTTACAGTGATCTTGTTAATAAGGCAAAAGAATTTGCTGAATCAACTGATTGGGCGTTTGCATCAAACGAGTTTGCAAATCTAGCACTACACTTAAGTGAAGGCCCTGCGCCAGACTCACAAGTGAGTAAAGATTTAATTAAAGAATTTGAAACAATTCGAACTGAATTCGAATTACGTAAGAAAGAGCATTACGAAGAGTTAAATAAAAAACGTGAAGAAAACCTCGTTAAGAAAAAAGAACTGCTCAAAGAGTTCACAGATATTATTAATAACGAGAAATGGTCGGCGACAAAAGAAGTAGCGCAAATTTGCCATAAGTGGGAGCATATCAAACAACTACCCCACAATGAGATTGAAGCTTTAAACGAGCGCTTTGCCGCCCTTGTTACAGAATTTGAAAATCACAAAGTAGACCGTCTGGTTAAGAAACTTCAGAAAGAAGAAGAAAACCTTACACTGAAACTTGTTCTACAAGATAAAATGGACGCCATTAACTCCCGTACTGGAGATGAAGACGTTGATTTCGAAGCATTGAGTAAGGAATTCGACGATTTAATTACTCAGTGGAGAAAAGTAGGTCGCGTTCCTGTTGAAAAAAATGATGCTGTTTGGGATCGATTTAATAAAGCCCAAGATGACTTTAATGACTTAAGGTTCAAGAACGACAAGCAGTACCGAAAAGTTATTGAAAAGGCGTTAGAGCATAAAAAGAAACTTGTTGCAGAGGCTGAAACTCTTATTGATCAAGAAGATATTGCTGAAGCAGCTCGCCGTGTAAACAAGTTGCACAAAGCATGGAAGAAGACTAAGAATCTTCCTCAGAAAGATGAGAATGAACTTTGGGATAAATTCAAAGCTGCAACAGATGCTTTCAACGAAAAGAAAGCTGAAAATATTGACATGCTTCGAGATCAAGAACAAGCAAATCTCGAGGAAAAGCTAAAGTTGATTGAAAAGGCAGAAAGCATTCAACATACAGAAGATTATGAAGCAGGCCATAAAGTTATGCAGCTTCTTATGCAGGAATGGAAAAAAATTGGACCTGTTCCTCGTAAAAAATCTTCTAAAGTTTGGAAAAGCTTTAAATCTGCAATGGATGTATTCTATGAAGAGCGACGAGATCATTTCAAGGATATAAGAAAAGATCAAAAAGATAATCTTGCAGCTAAAAAAGAGATTATTGAAAAACTTGCAGAATTAGGCAAACACGAAGATCCAGCTAAGGCTGTCGAAGAAGCCAAAGCGTTACAAGAAGAGTTTAAGAAAATAGGGCATGTACCTTTAAAGAGTAAAAATAAAGTGTGGAAGCAGTATCGTGAAGTTTGCGATACTATTTATGAACGCTTTAGATCTCTTGGTGCAGATCTCGGAATGGAGCGTAGACTGGCTTCTCAAGGTGTTGAGCCTGGTGACAGAAAGCAAGTTATAAAGCTAGAAAAAGAACAGAATAGCATTAAGAAAGATATTTCACGGTTAGAAGCAGAGGCCATTCAGTACGAGGAAGCTCAAACTTACTTTAAGCCAACTAAGAAAGGAAATAAGCTTCTTGATGAATTACAGGTTAAAATTGAGAAAGCTAAAGCTCAGCTTGTTGAAAAAAGAAAACGACTAACAGAAATTGAAATTGAAATTGAAGGTTTTACGGAATCTGACGAATAATTAGGACGATTATTTGTGGATAAAATCTGGTATTAGGAAAGCGCTAAGTAAGAAGTAAGTAAGTTACTTTAACTCTTATAATTATTACAGAGTGTAAAATAAGTATACCAGTCTTACAGATAATAATGGTGCAGTGATTGGATAATGAATTAAAAATATTCTTTTGGGGAGTTAGAGGCTCCACACCATGTGCAAATGCACATAATATGGTGTTTGGTGGCAATACAACTTGTATTCAAATCGAACTTGAGGGATTTAATGACCTAATTGTTGCAGACTGCGGAACAGGTGTTAGAAATTTAGGAAATGAGCTTGCTGAAAAAACAGGCTCTAAACAAGGTCGAATTTTTGTAACACACCCACATTGGGATCATCTGCAGGGGTTTCCATTCTTTAAGCCTTTCTACAACTCAAAAAACTATTTTCAAGTTTATATGCCTCCTCAAGGAGATGTTGGGTGTAAGGAAATATTGCAAGGACATCTCTCGGATACCTTCTTTCCAGTTTCAATTGATATGCTCGAGGCTGATGTTGATTGCCTCACTTTTGAGGAGGGAATCCTAAATTTTGATGCATATTCTGTAGAGTATATGTATGCCCGGCACACTGTACCAACCGCTATTTATAAATTCACCTTTGGTGATAGAGTAATAGTGTTTGCTCCAGATAATGAGCTTCCCTTTGTTAAAAATGCCAGTAATATGGCTTTTATTGAGAAGTTCCGAGCATTTGTTAAGGGCGTTGATGTTTTAATACATGATGGGCAGTTTAATAAAGAACAGCACAACGAACGCCTTGGTTGGGGGCATAGTGATTGGGAGACCGTGCTTGAAACCACAAAAGATTTACAAATTAAAAATCTATTTTTAACCCATCACGACCCAGATAGTTCTGATGAAATTCTTACCAAAAGAAATAAAAAAATTAATTCTTTATACGCTGATTGTTTTGAGCAGGTTTGCTTAATAAAAGAAAGGCAGGAAATTATCCTGCCCTAAAAAATATTTATAATAGTGTCCCATTTAGAAGTAGAAACGAACACCGAGAGATCCGTTAGCATCACCATTAGTATCTGGTAAGAAATCCAAGATGGGTGCTAATTCAAAGAAAATGCCAATCGGAGAGTCTTCAACGAGATAGTTCAGTCCAAAAGGAATTCTAACTCCTGCAAAAGGATCGTTGGTAAATACAGCTCTCCCCCCAATCCCGTAAAAAAACGCAAGTTCTCCTTTGTCAACGTCTAACCATTTGTGCCATAAATAATCGGCATGAACATGGATCGCATCTTTTCCTGATAGAGACCAAGCTAAACCAAGATCGATTGCTGTGGTTGAATTATTCCAAGATTTTAAGCTAATCCCAGAAGGCTCTCCAAGCATGATACCTACCCCTGTTTTACCGCCTCCAGTATCCTGAGCTTTAAGGTTGGTTGAAATTGTACCAAGAAATAAAAGAATTGTACAAACTGTAATATTTAAGAACTTCATTCTGATTTGTTTTGTTAGTTGTGTTTGGTCTATTAAACCTAATTATCTCAATTTGGTTCCAAATTAGTATTCAGAAACAAAAAAAATCAATTTATGGCTACAAAAGAGTTACTTATAGTATTTGCAAAAAATCCGATTCGGGGAACTGTAAAAACGCGGCTCGCAAAGTCAGTGGGTGATGAAAAAGCGTTGGAAGTCTATTTGGAACTTTTAGATATAACCAAAAAGGTTTTGCTCAAAACATCCGCCGACAAAGAAGTGTGGATGTCTAAAAATATTGATGAAAACGATTTGTGGAATGACCCCGGCATTGTAAAACGGATTCAATCGGGAGATGATTTGGGTGATAGGATGAGTAATGCATTTAAGTATGCAATTAATGAGAAGGGCTATAATAAGGTTGTGGTAATTGGAAGCGATTGCCCAGAAATAACTTCAGAAATAATAAATTCAGCCTTTACAAGTCTGGATAAGAAAGAAGTAGTTTTTGGTCCTGCAAGTGATGGTGGGTACTATTTAATTGGGATGAATAATTATCACCCCGAGTTATTTACAGGCATAAAGTGGAGCACTTCTGCCGTATTAGATAGTTCTGTCCAAAAGCTGAAAGAAGAGGGGACTAGTTTCAGCTTGTTAAAAGAATTAAGTGATGTAGATACTTACGAAGATTGGGAAAGGTTTCTCTTAAATAGTAAATAGTTGAAAATGTTGAGTGTAATAATTCCAGTTTACAACGAAGCTGAGGGAGTTTCTGATTTACTAACGTATTTGATTTCGGAGTTAAAAGGGACTGATTCCGAAATTGTAGTGGTTGATGGCGGAAGTTCGGATAATACGGTAGAGATTTGTCAAAACCTTAATATTAATGTGTTTGTGTGTGATAGGAAGGGAAGGGCTTCTCAGATGAATTTTGGTGCACATAAAGCTAAAGGTGATGTTTACTACTTCCTGCATGCAGACTCCTATCCGCCCAAAGGATTTGTAAAAGATATATTGTCTGAAATAGAAAGCGGGGTAGGTGCGGGTTGTTATCAATTAGCTTTTTCACCGAATAATAGAATTCTTAGTTTTTACGCGTGTTTTACTCGATTTAATCTCAACATACTTCGGTTTGGTGACCAGAGCCTGTTTACAACTAGAAAAGTTTTTGATGAAGTTGGGGGTTTTGATGAACGCCTAGTTGTGATGGAAGATCAGAAAATTGTTCGGGATATAAAGAGAATCTCTAGTTTTTCAATATTAGATAAAAAAGTAGTTACTTCTTCGCGAAAATATTTCCAAGTAGGTGTAGTTAAATTGCAGCTCGTTTTCACGCTTTTACTATGTTTGTACTATCTAGGGGTAAGGCAGAGTACACTGGTTAAATTGTATAAAAACCTAGTGGCTGCTTAATATATTATTATAGTGTTAAGTCAAGGATTGTGTAAGGGATTCTGATTAAATATTTTTATATTTGTCGTCCATAGTAAATAAGTTAAATCCTGCTTGAAGATATTTCGAATTCTCCCAGTTATACTTTTAATTTCTCAAGGGTTGCTAGCCCAACAGTCTTTTGAGCGTGCGGAAACCGACGCAGGCACTATTGGATTGTCCATAACCAACTTTGGCACAATAGGTAAGCCAGATGTGAGAAATAATCCTGAAAGTGGTTTTAGTATGCGCTTTCCTAAGAACACAGGAACAGAGCATCTTTTCGAAGCCGGTATTTGGATTGGTATGTATAAGAATAATAGTGCTCGAGTTTCTAGCTCAGCCGTTACAAATTCAGCAGGTTACTCGCGGGGTGCAACTGGTTTTGAGTTTACTGCTGAAGACTTAATTAAGCGAAGAAGCACAAATCCAGAAGATGAGTTTTTCTCGGTTGGGGCGGTAAGTGAGAGAGATATTGTTACTAGCTTTTCAGATAGAAGAAGAGAAGTAAGTGGAACGCCGATTAGTGGTCATGATAATCCTCTTTATGTGGATGTCTCGCTAGAAAGTTACAATTGGGGATTCCCGTTCACTGAAAACTTCACCATTCTTCGTTACGATATTACTAATAAAAGTGATGTTTATGCTACTCCTGAAACTTGGGATAGTGTATATGTTGGGATGTATGCTGATTTGGTAGTAAGAAATGTGAATAGTACTACTGAAACTGGTGGCGATTTCTTTAATAAAAATGGGTTAGGGTATATTGATTCGCTACATACTATTTATGCTTTTGATGCAGGTTCACAAGATAATCCAAGCCTAAATACTTACGGTGCTATTTCTATAATGGGGGCGAATTACAGAGATGAATTTTTCCATCCTGCTAATCCCGATACTGCTGATGGGCAGTTTGTTAATTCAGGTTTAAATGTGCCAAAGGTTGGCCCGAGTTACTGGTTGTTTGGTAATGGTACTGGGGATTTTTCTCGCCCAAACTCGGATGGAGATAGATATAATAAAATGGCCAACGAATTTCCTTACGATGACAACGCTACTAAGTTGAGAAATGATGGACAAACATCAGCTGGTAATTACATTTCTTTTATTTCAATAGGGCCATTCCCTCAAGTTGAGCCAGGTGAAACTTTTACGGTATATTTTGTTTTCTCAGGCGCATTAAAACCAGATGAGTTTCAAAGTATTTCGGATAAAAAAGTGGATACTGAGGAAACCAGAGTAGATTTGGTTAAAACTATTAAGTCGGCAAGTAGTGTATTCCGAGGTGAAGACAAAAACAACAATGGAGTTTTGGATGCTGGTGAAGACACTGATAATAATGGTGAATTAACTCGTTATTTATTCCCTACACCTCCAGACAATCCAAAAACAAAGATTGTATTAGAGGATGGGAAAGTCTCAATCTATTGGGATAAAACTGCTGAGCGATCTGTAGATAGAGTTTCTGGTGAAATGGACTTTGAAGGATATCGTGTTTACAGCTCAGAGTTGGGTGATGATTTAAATCCTACTCCAAAATTAATAAGGGAATTTGACACACCTGCAAATAATATAGGTTTTGATGTCGGTTTTGGTGAAGTTGCTTTGTCTAATCCTGTCACTTTTGAAGGTGATACAACTAATTATTGGTATAAGTACGAGCTCGACAACCTTCTTAATGGTTGGCAGTACTTAGTTTCGGTAACAGCATTTGATGCTGGCGATGCCGAGTTTGGAGTAGAAAGTTTGGAAACTAGTACAAATTCAAACAGTGTGCGTGTATTTCCTGGTACTCCAGCAAATACAAATTTTGGAGATAAAGGATATGAGGTTGGAGTTTATCCTAATCCGTATAGAGTTAACGCCGCTTGGGACGGGCCAAGTGAGGGCGATAGAAAAATATACTTCTACAATTTACCAGCAAAATCAGAGATTAGAGTTTATACCATTGCAGGTGATATTATTGCAGAATTGAGTCATGATGCATCCACTTATAATGGGGATATATCATGGTTCGACAGCTTTAGTGACGATCCGAGAGTAATAGCAGGTGGTGAACACGCTTGGGATTTACAATCGGAAGCTAATCAAATCTTGACAACAGGTTTATACCTATTTACTGTGAAAGATTTGGACTCAGGAAAAATACAAACAGGTAAACTAGCAATCATAAAATAAATAAACACTTATGAAAAAATTGATACAAGTATGTGTTACTGCCCTTGTGCTGATGGTACCAATGCTGGTGCAGTCGCAAGATGTAGTTTCGATAAGAGAATTGAATACGTACGAAAACCTAACTGAGTATTCTCAGGCTGCGGTTGAGGGCCATCCTCTTAAGAATCAAACAGTAAAGTACACTGCTGTTATAGTTTCAAACCCAAAAAGTTCTGGTTTATCTACTCCTTCGGACACAGATAATGATGGCATTATTGATAGAATTAGCCGTATGCACGTTTTTATCACTGATACTGCCGCTGTAAACCAAGGTAGAGATGGAATGTCTATTCAGTTAGTAGAAGAAGACTTTGGTTTGCTTGCCGGGTTAAATCGTGGAGATGTTGTTACCTTTGTAGGTAGACTTACTTTCTTCAACGCGGTTGCTCAAATGAAAGTTGATGAAGCTCCAACTGTTATTGGTAGTGTTTACTTAAACTACCCACAGTTTGCTGAGTTACTTAACCCATGGGAAGTAACTGTAGACGAGTTGATGGTTGCTAATAGTGATGGTACTTATCAAATTAATATTGCTAATTACCCAAAATACAATGGTGCGTATGTTAAAATTACAAACGCTACTGTAAGTAATGTAACTATTGCAGATCGTCCAAATTGGGCATTGAACGAAAATGGTTCTAGAATTTATGCTTACGATACATCACTTCGTTATAGAAATGATAGAAAATCAGGTTATTTGCCAGGTTGGAACTATCGTCGTTTAGATGGTTTAGAAGGTGGCGAAGATGGATTGTTTGTTCCTCCAGTTCCTGGTGCTATTGTTGATGTTTCTGGTTTCATGCTTTTAGATGGCTTTAGTAACGATGGGCATATTGCTCCAGATCAAGTTGCTTTCAAAATTGCCCCAATGGAAGATGGTGTTCTTTGGACCACTGATGATGAAACAGGAGATGATATCCGTTGCGTTGATGGTGAGCTTTGTAATGGTGAAACTCTTTCATGGCCAAACGATTTAACAATTGTTGGTTTGCCACCTGTTATAAGTAATGTTGCTCTTTCAGATTCAATGCCTACTAGCTCTAGCGAAGTGGTTGTTACTGCTGATGCTGTTGCAGAAGGTGATGCTACTATAGCAAATATGAAAATTGTTTATACAAGCGGAGATACTACGCTTACTTCTACAATGAGCAACACTGAAGGCAATACTTACTCATTTACATTGCCTACTTATCCAAACTTTAGCCCAGTTTCTTTCTACTTATTAGCAGAAGATAGCGACGGTTTAGTTGGTAGAAACCCAATTGCTGGAACTTACAACTTCTTTGTTGCAGACGAAGTAGTTACCTCTATTGTTCAGGTTCAAAAAACAGCTAACGAAAGCACTGGCGTAAGTCCTTTACTAGGTGTAGGTAAAATCCCAGTAGATATTTCAGGTATTATTGTTTCTGATAACAGTGATGGCGTGATTATTCTTCAAGAAGCTGCTGCAGCTTGGAGTGGTGTTTTCTTAGAAAAAACAACAGATACTCAAGCACTCGTAAAAGGTGATTCTATCACTGTAACTTCAGCAGAAGTTGTTGAGGCAGTAGTTAACGGAAGCAGTAGTGTTGGCCTTACACAACTTACCAACCTAGAGTTTACTTTAAACTCATCTGGTAACGATATCGAACAAGTTATCCCTACAGTTGCAACTGATGAAGTTGTAAAATTACAAGCAGATGGCGAGCTAGAGCCATACGAAGGTATGCTTGTTAAATTTGCAAATGTTGAACTTATTGATCGTGGTAACTACGGTGAATATACACTTAGAAATACCGATGCGGATTCTACTGGTGGTGTTATCTTTAACGAAGACATCAGATCTGATGAAGTTGGTGCTGTTAGTGTTTCTTATGAAATAAACAACACGCTTAGAGAAGGCATTACTTTTGATGCTTATGGTATCGTTGCTGCATCATTTGGTGCGCCAAAAGTACATCCTCGTAGTGAAGCTGACTTTATTGGTAACAACGGTAATGTATTTACACCTCTACTCGACTTCGCTCTTACTTCTCCTGAAGATAGTGCAGAAGTAACAGTGAATGACGATCTTAGTGTAACTTGGGGTACATCATTCGACCTAGATGGCGACGATGTAACTTTCGAATTTGTGCTATACTCTGCAGACACTACTACTGTACTAGCAACAGTACCTTCTAACGATAACTCAACTGCTACTGAGGTTACTTTACCATTTAATGTAGTGGATGATCTTCTTGCAGAGCAAGGTTTAGCGGTTGGCGATTCTAAAAGCTTTGTTTGGAATGTTCGTGTAAGCGATGGTTCTGACACTTTAGATGTGCATGGACCATATGGCAACTTTGGTGACGATTTCAGCCCAATTTACAGATACATCACTTTAGAAAGAGGTCTTGTGACTTCTAATGAAGAGATAGCTGGTGTGCCAGAGAAATTTAGCTTGAACCAAAACTATCCAAACCCATTCAACCCTACTACTAATATTTCTTTCGACTTGCCACAATCGGCAAAAGTGAAGCTTGAAGTATTTGACATGTTGGGACGAAAAGTGGCAACTATAGTTAATGAGCAAATGACAGCTGGTACTCACAATGTAAGTTTTGATGCAGCAAGATATGCAAGTGGTATGTATATCTACCGTATTCAAGCAGGTACATTTGCAAGCACTCGTAAAATGATGCTTATTAAATAATACATTTTAAATTTTATGGGAGTACAATTTTGTACTCCCATATTTTATATAGGCCGAATAATTTTGATATCACAAGCGCATATTAAAACGTCATTACTAGCAACCCTTATGGTTGGTTTAGTATTTGGTAGCTGTAAAGAACCAATTTCAGGAGAAAGGAACGAGAATAAACCTCCTAGCACAAATCTTACTGTAGAAGCGATAAATAGAGGAAATGATTTTCGCTTGTCCAGTCAGATTACAATCTCATGGTTTGGTAAAGATCCCGATGGCTATATTATCGGTTATGAATATGCAATAAATGATACCTCCGAAGGAGCTTGGAAGTTCACGACTAGAACAGATAGCACCTTTATCCTTCCTATTACGGCTGGTCAGCAGAATGACGACGTTCTTTTTAAAATAAGAGCTATTGATAATGAGAATCTACGTGATCCAATTGGCGCTAGATTAGTCTATCCAGTTGTAAATTCAGAACCAACTGTATCTATCAATAGAGTACAATCCCCACCGGATACTCTCTATTCAATTGCGAGCTTTGGATGGTCTTTTGATGATCCAGATGGAATTTTAAATTTAGATAGAACCGAAATTGCTATTAACGACACGGTTAATGGTTGGGTTGAAATTCCTTTTACTGAAAGTGACGAAGGGCAGCTTTTTATCTCATTAGAAGTAGATAACTCTACCCCTGGGGAGAAAGACGCTAAAGTGTTCTTGGGTAGAAGTTATTCAACATTACAGGTAGATGGACAAAACCTTGTAATTCCTGGTGTAAAAGTTGGCGAAAGAAACACCTTTTATGTGAGGACTGTGGATGCAAGTGAATCTATAAGTAATGTGGATACACTATCTTGGTTTATAAAAGAGCAGAAGTCTAGAACGCTTTTACTAAATGATTTTTCAGGCTCAAATTCTGCTCAAACTCTAGAATTTCATTTAAACATTTTAAGTGAAGGTGGGTTAACACCAGACGTTTGGAATATTAATGATGGTGAAGTGGTGCAGGGAAGAGTGGCTCTATCAGAAGCTTTCCCTTCAGTTATAGACCCAACTTTGGAAAAAACTCTTGCTAAGTGGGACCATATCTATTGGATTTCAGATGATATGGATAGAAATATTGTTTACGCGCAAGAAATTATGGGAGAGTTCTTAAGTAATGGTGGAAATTTGTTTGTGAACATCCCAATCAAGAAAATGAATACATCGGATGAGTTGTTCAATTTTATCCCTGTAGACTCTATTGCAACTGGCGATTATTATCTCTTTCAGGATAAGCTAGTAGTTCCTAATACATCTTTAGAAACAACCCTTAAGGTGGATGCGGGTGGCTTTGCGTTAGTAAGTGCAAAGCCTATTAAAGGCATTAATGGCAGTACTGCTCTGTACTCAACTGATTATGATAGAAAGACAGGTAGCGGATTCAGAGCATATGACGGTTACGAACAAGTTGCAATAGAAAACCCTGAAGGCAACTTAGTTTACTTTGCAATCGATTTGAAAAATCTGAACGGAAATAACAATCTAGGCCAACTGATTCAGGAACTTGTTGTCGGTAGATTAGGATTTAAACAATAAATTAATGAAGAAGTTTAGTTTTATACTCGTTCTATGTACGCTTCTGTTTCAAACGGCAGCTTATGCGCAATCTGAAAATGGAAGTTTGAAGGGCGTAATTAAAGAAGATGGCACTGAAGAAACTCTCCCTGGTGTAAACATTTTAATTATTGGTACTAGTTTTGGTGCTGCTACTGATGTTGATGGTACATACCAGATTCAAAATATCCGCCCAGGCGAATACTCAATACGTATTACCTATATTGGTTTCGAAACAATTTTACTTACTGGAATTAAAATTGTAGCAGGAGAAACAACAGAATTAAATTATACGTTAAAGCCTCAGGTTTTAACATCTGATGAGGAGATTGTCATTATTGGTGAAGCTCCTATATTTGACGTTGAAAAATCTTCTACTTCTGCAACAATTTCTAGGAAAGAAATTGAAGCCGCTCCTGTTAGAAAAGTTGAAGATGCTGTATCTCTTCAATCTGGTGTTATAAAAGATCCTACTGGTTTATACATTAAAGGTGGTAGAGCAAATGAAACAGGTTATGTTGTAGATGGCGTATCCGCTCAGGATCCTTTGGCAGGTACAGGTTTTGGACTCGATTTAGGTGCAAACTCTTTCAGTAATATCGAAGTAATTACTGGTGGTGTTGGAGCAGAGTATGGAGATATGACTTCTGGTGTGGTTTCAGTTCAAACTAGAGATGGTGGCGACCGATACGAAGGTTCTTTTTCTCACAAAAGAGATAACTTCGGTTCCAATGTGATGTCTAATCGTGCTAACTATTTCATGGATGTATATGAGTTAAGTTTAGGCGGTCCTGAGTTATTAACTGAAAAATTATTACCAGCATTGGGCTTAGATTTACCAGGTAGTTTTTCTTTTTATGCCACAGCTCAGGTTTCTTTAGCGGATGGATATACTAAACTATCTGCTGATCAATTAAGCTCTTCTATTACAAATTCAAATTTCTGGTCTCCACGTCAAGGAAATAGGTGGAACGGAATGCTTAAACTAACTTATAATATCAAGCCAGGAATGAGGCTTCAAGGCGCTTACCAACGCTCTTTGACTATTAATCAGAATACAAGAATGTTGCAGATTACTGGTGCAAACACACAGATTCAGCCTGGTTTTCAGTTCAATTTCTCTAATGGATTCTTAGATAATGCGAACACCTACACTCACGATTCCAACCTATCCTATTTGAAGTGGACACAGACACTATCAACTTCTGCGTTTTACGAAGTTCAAGTGAGTAGATTATTTACCAATCTAAGAGCAGATGCTAATGGTAGAGATTGGCGCCCTGAAAACGTAGATGGTGAATTCGATCCGGAAAGTATTATCACATTTCCAGCTGAAGAATATGCCGCTGGCGAAGATTTTACCTACGTTCTTGCGGGGCCTGGGTATTACAATAATGGTGGTATAGCAACACTATGGCACGATCACTTTGCTGAGGAGATAACAGTGAAGTCAAGTATCACCAAATATTTCAACGAGCGTCAAAATCAGTTGGTAATTGGTTTTGAATCAAAGTTTAATGACTATCAATGGATAGATATTACACGTCCTTGGATTGGAGCTCCAATTAGAATTGACGAAAATACTGTTTCTGAAACCTTCCGTGTTGGTGAAAGCTTTGATGCTTGGAGAGTAAAGCCAAACAGAGGGGCAATATTTGTAACAGATAAAATCCGTTATAATGGACTTATTGCAAACATTGGTGGGCGTTTCGAATATTGGGCACCTGGTAGATATGTTGATACTAGAGTTCAAGAGGCTCTAGACCCAAATACCTATTCTACTATTCCTGAGTTTGTTGCTCAAGATTATTTAGACGAAACGACCAAGATTTTTGGAATGCGCTACAAGTTCATATTCTTGCCAAAAATCAACGTTTCTTTCCCTGTAAGAGAGAATCAGGTTCTGTTTTTTAATTATGGTCATTCCGCAAGAATCCCTCACCCAAGCTTTGTATATGCTGGTTTAGATCCTTTTTATCAAGATCAATCTGATTTATCAAATTTGGGTAACCCGAACTTAAACAGAGAAATTGATATTTCTTACGAAATCGGATTGAGAAACCAAATCACTCCTAATGATGCAATGAATATCTCGGCATTCTGGCGTGATAAATACGACTTTGTGACTTCTCAGCAGATTACCGTTCTAGATGTTGATAATAGACCAACTACAAAAGCTTTTAGAATTAACGGAGATTACGCACGCTCAAGAGGGGTGGAAGCGACATATCTAAAAAGATACCGTGATATTTTAAGTGGTCAAGTTTCTTTTACTTATAGCCGAACTGAAGGGTTAAGCTCAACTACTGATGATAAATTGCAAGATATTTCAGCTAGCAATAGTGTAGGTAATAATATAGAAACTCCATTAGCGTGGGATCGTCCTTTTGATATAAAAGGTAACGTAACATTCACCTATGATAGAGAAAAACCATTATTTGGCTTAAAACCACTTAATCAATTACAGGTGTTTTTGTCTGCAGTTTGGCGAAGTGGGGCAAGATACACACCATATGAGCTTGCTGGCTATGAAAGAAACCCAATTACGGGTGAAGAAGGTTGGAGACCTATTTATGAAATAAATGATGACCCTGCACAAAGATATAGTGAATTGGGGCCAGCATGGTTTTATATGGATTTAAACATTCAGAAATGGTTTACAATTAATGGAACTCGTATTAGTACCTTCTTGGAAATCACGAATATATTAAACAATAAGAGTGCTGTTATTATTAACCCAGTAACAGGTAAAGGGTATAAATCATATCCTACAGATCCTCAAAAACTTGTAGCACTACGAAATGATCGATCTTACGATGTTCCAAATAGTGTTAGAGACCCTAGGTATATAGATCCAACAGATAATGGGTTGCCGGCTTATGAAAATCCAGCAAATTACTTAGAACAGAGACACATCATTTTTGGAGTATCAATACGTTTTTAATATGAGAAAATTGATAAATAAATATAGTTTTATAGTATTGGTACTTGTCTTGGCTTCTGTTACAGAAGTACAAGCTCAAACATCATATGGTACCGACAGAGCAGGCACGCAGTCTTTTCAATTCACAAAAATTTCTGTTGATGCTAGAAGTGCGGCAATGGGTAATTCTAATATGGCAGATGCTATTGATGGCTCAAGTTTGTATTGGAATCCCGCATTAGCTTCAAAAATTGGGAGTTCTTACGCTACGATTTCTCACACTGATTATTTAGTAGATACTGGATTAGAGTATTTTAGTTATATCCACAAATTAGGCGATTTCGCAATTGGTGGTTCGGTTCAGTATTTCAATTCTGGTGATATTACTGAAACTACAGAGGCTCAACCTTTTGGTACAGGCCGAATTTTTAGAACTAACCATATATCAGTTGGATTAACAGGTTCCCATAAAATTACAGATTTGTTTAGCTATGGGATTACTTTAAAGTACCTCACAATAGGCATTGAAGAAATAACCTATAACACCGGAGCTATAGATTTTGGTTTCTCATACCTTGTTGGTGATACAGGGTTACAATTTGCTGTTGGTATTAACAACTTTGGACTAGATGCCTCTCCAAATGGAGAAACAATTAGAAGTACTCAAGAAGGAGATGTAACAGAGACACCAGATACTGATATTTCTCTCCCTACTCGATTTACAATTGGTGCAGCTTATAATGCATTAGATTCAGAAACTAATGGTCTCATTCTTACAGCCCAAATTACCAACCCAAGTGATAATGCTGAGCAATTTAGCGTTGGTGCTGAGTATGGCTTTAAAAAACAGTTCTTCTTGAGAGGTGGTTACGAATTTGGTATAGAAGAAAGAATGTTACCAAGTTTAGGAACGGGTATAAAAGTACCATTCTCAAATAGAATATTAGCTATCGATTATGGCTTTACCAATTATGACAGGTTAGGCTCTATTCATCGTATTACACTTGGATTTGAACTATGATTATGAAAAATTCAAACAGAATCTTTGCACTTTTATTGATTGTAAGTATAGTAAGTGTTGGGTGTGAATCTGTATTTGGCACAAAGAATGACCCAACCACTGAGGATATTTTTAACGAAGGTAAAATTGACCCGAGATTAGAGAATGTAGATGGCTATGCGCCAGTACTTCCTGTTTGGGGTGATTTTGATGCCCCAACTGATATCCATGTTGGTTTTGATACCTTTGTGTACGTTACTGATGCTAACGGACTTCATTTATTAGACCGAGCAGATTTGACTCCACGAAAAACTATAGAACTAAGCGGAGCAGAAGCCGTTGTTCAAGATAGATTGTTAAATGTGTATGTGGCGGCAAGAATTGATACAATTATCGAGTCTATTAGCCCAACAATAAGTTGGAACCTGCCTGCTATTTTTAAAATTAAAAACATGAATGGTTCGGGAGATGTTACTTTTGTTGATACACTAATATTCCCATTTGATGATGCAAGTTTAAGTACTAGTGCTGCTCAAAATGCTAGATTGAATAAAAATTCAGCTAATAACTATGAGAAAGTTAAAATAACTGGTCTTGCTGTTTTAGCTGATAATAACATTTATGCGACTAGGACAGGCCCTCTAAATAGTTCTCAACAGATTGCTGCACCTGATAACACTGTGCTAGAATTTAGTAGACGCATAGTAGGTGGAGAAACAATCGAGAAAATGGTGAATGTACGCCAAATTGTAGCTCTTAATCCGGTTACCCCATCTCTTAAAAGCGCAATTGGTTTAGGTTCAATAACTACATTTGTAGCGCCACCACAAAGAGATCAGTTAACTAGCGACCGTAGTTTTATTATTACACAAACGGATCAAAGTGCTGACATTGACTTTCGTGTACTTTGGATAAAAGCGGAGCTCACTACAGATGGATTAGTTTATTTACAAAACTCTTCACTCTTAGCTCAAGATACTTCAAAGGCAAGCGGATTCTTATATGAGCCAGAGAAATTCAGTTCACCATCGGATGTTGCTTTTTCTGGCGATGATGACGCATTTATTTTTGTAGTAGATGAATTACAAAATATGTTCTATCAGTTTCAATCAAGTGGTTTAGAAGGCGTTAACCCACCTGCTGGTGTTGACCAAAGTGGGAAAAAAGTTATTGTATCTTTTGGCGGCTTAGGTGCAGGGCCAAAACAATTCAACCAACCTTCTGGCGTAGCCTACTATAATAAAGTAGTTTACGTAGCTGATAAAGGTAATAACAGAATATTACGATTTAAACTAACATCAGACTTCGAGTAAGAGAATCGGAAAATGATGTTTATTTAGTAACAATATTTAAAGGCAGCTCACTTAGAGTTGCCTTTTTTCTATACATTATGAAATGAATAAAATACTTCTTTTAGTAACCAGCTTACTGTTTCTGAGTTGTTCAGCCCAAGTTAAACAAGGAAACGAGCAGAATCTCATTCTAATTTCTTTTGATGGTTTTAGGGCAGATTATTTATCAAAAACGGAAACACCTAATTTTGATTATTTAGCTAAACTTGGTGTTACATCTGATGGGCTCATCCCTGTATTTCCTTCCAAAACCTTTCCTAATCATTATGCGATTGTAACAGGGTTATATCCAGAGAATAATGGATTGGTTAGCAATAGTATGTACGATCCTGAAATGGACATAAAATATTCTATAGGAAATAGAGAACAAGTTGAGAACCCTGATTGGTATAAAGGTGAACCGATTTGGAATACTGCAGAAAAGCAGGGAAAGAAAGCGGGAACTATGTTTTGGGTTGGTTCTGAAGCACCAATACAGAATATGAGACCTAGTTTCTGGAAGAGTTATGACGGAAGCGTTCCTGATTCAGCTCGAATAGACTTAGTAGTAGAATGGATGACTTTGCCAAACAATAAAAAAATAGATTTGGCAACACTGTATTTCAGTTTCCTAGATTCTCAAGGTCATCGCTTTGGACCAGACTCTCCTGAAGTAGTAGAGGCTATAAAGCATGCAGACGACTTAGTTGGCTATTTAATCGAACAGCTAAAAAATAATAACCTTTGGGATACAACAAATATCATCATAGTATCTGATCACGGGATGTCGGAGCTTTCAAGAGAGCGAATAATTGTACTAGATGATTATTTGAATATAGAGGATATCGATATTATTTCAGGCTCTCCTGCTGTGATGATGAATACTAAAAACGGAAAGCTTGAAGAAATTTATAGCAGTTTAAAAAGAAATGAGAATCACTTTAAAGTGTATAAGAAGGAAGAAATTCCAGAACGTTTTCACTTAAAAAATTCAAAAAGAATACCAGAGTTGCTAGTAATTGCAGATCGAGGTTATACCATAAACACTAAGTCATATTTTGATAGAAATACAAGCTCACCAAGTGGTGGTACGCACGGTTTCGATAATCAAGACAAAGAAATGTGGGCGTTATTTTTAGCCGAAGGACCAGCGTTTAAAAAAGATGTAAGAATAGAAGCCTTCGAAAACATACATCTATACGAGCTTATGGCTAAAATAATGAACCTCGAGCCAGCCAAGAACGATGGAAATTTAAATGAAATTTCTGAAATACTGAATTAATTTGGATTGCATCTAATTGCGCAGGCTCTGATATTCCAAAAGATTGAAAACAACCAATTTTAAATAACTAAATAATGCCTTACGTAGTTACCGAACCTTGTATACAATGTAAATACACCAACTGTGCGGCAGTATGCCCTGTTGACGCTTTTAGAGAGGGACCAAACTTTCTAGCAATTGACCCTAACGAATGCATTGATTGCGACGCATGTGTTTCTGAATGTCCTGTAGAAGCTATTTTCCCAGATGATGAAGTACCTGAAAAATGGGAGCATTATATCGAATTAAACGAACGCCTTGCTGAACAATGGGAAGATAAGGTGATTAATGAAACCCAAGATGCATTACCAGATGCTGAAGAGTGGGCTGCTAAAGAAGATAAATTCAGCGAGCTGAAAGAAGAATGGTAGCTTATTAACCGTTATTCAAGAAACATTCACCAATAACGGTTTTAAACAAGGTTGAGCTCCAAAAGAATTAAACTTTCCAATTTAGATTTAAACAATCCCCAAATTATGGGGATTGTTAATGCCACTCCTGATTCGTTTAGTGATGGCGGAAAATACCTAGATAGTTCTAGGGCGATAGAGCATATCCTGTTGATGAAGGAGCAAGGCGCTACCATAATTGATATTGGTGGTGAATCAACGAGGCCGGGCTCTGAGCCTGTAAGCGAACTCGAAGAGCTTAACCGTGTAATGCCAGTTTTAGAGAAAGCAATCTCTACCTGTCCAACACTGCTTTACTCTATCGATACAACTAAGCCAGAAGTTGCTCGGCAAGCATTACAAGTGGGAGCGAACATCATAAATGATGTTAGTGGTCTCCAAAAAGATGAGAGATTAGGGGAAATTGCTGCTGAATTTGAAGCATCTTATGTGATAATGCACTCTCAAGGTGAGCCGAAAACCATGCAAGAAAACCCAAGCTATAACGATGTAGTTGGCGAAGTATCTGCATTTTTTGAACGCCAGATTGACCTAGCAAAGAGAATCGGAGTTCAGAATATTATTTTAGATCCAGGAATTGGTTTTGGTAAAACTTTAGAACAGAATCTAAAATTACTAGCTCATCTTGATAAATTCACGAAATTTGGTTTCCCTTTATTGGTAGGAGCATCGCGAAAGTCAATGATTGGTAAAATTTTGAACGAGCCCGCTCCAGAAAATCGTATTACTGGAACAGTAGCTGTACACTATGACGCTTTAACCAAAGGAGCTCGCATACTTCGCGTACATGATGTGAAGCAAGCTTCAGATTCTATACGTATATTCAATGCAATTAAATCACAACGCTAGACCCAAAGCCACTTGATCCCAATTGGATTTTTAGAATTCGGAATTAAGGATTTCATTGAAACCTTAATTATTGCCAGTGTATTAGTTTATCTATACAGGTGGATTAGAGGTACGTTCGCCATTCAGGCAACAATTGGTATTATCGTTGTTATTCTAATCAACTTCTTTATCCGATTGCTCGGGTTTAGTACCATCAATTTTATCCTGAAAAGTATACTAGATGTAGGGATTCTGGCGGTGTTCATACTATTTCAGCCAGAGATTCGGAAATTACTTTACAGGCTGGGTAACAATACTAGTTTTGATAGATTTTTCTCGAGAGCAGACTCCTCGGATATGATTGATGAAGTAATTGAGTCTGTAAAAAAAATGGCTAAGGCACGTACTGGCGCATTAATTGTATTTGCGAGATCGTCGTCGCTACAAGATTTAGTGGATGCGGGTGTCAAAATTGATTCAGTTGTTAAGGCTGAACTTATTACAACCATTTTTCAAAAAGATACACCTTTACATGATGGTGCAGTTGTGATTAGAAATAATAGAATTGTTGCGGCAAGTTGTTACCTGCCAATTTCACAAAACCCCAATATAGCACAGGCGTTTGGCACAAGGCACAGAGCTGCTGTGGGTATAAGTGAAACAAATAATGTATTAGTGCTCGTTGTTTCGGAAGAAACAGGTCGTGTTTCTATTGCAAGAAATGGAATTTTGACCAGTGGATTGACGATTCAAAAACTTCGGGCTGAAATGGAAGAAGCGTTTGGGGCAACCCAATTTGACGAAGAAATGACCTTCGGGTCAGCTCAAAATGAAATGAAGCTTAAATAAGCTTTACTAGCTTTTGTTACTTAATAGAACCTAGCTAAAAAGCTAAGGATTTTAAGAAATGCATAAGGCTTGTAATAATATTTTACGAAAAACTTAGAAGTTCCTTTTTACTTATTGAAATGAAACAGCTTGTGAAAAGGTTTCCCAAAGAAAGACAAAAGGCTAAAAGATTTGTATCTTTATAGTCTATTCGAATTTTTAAAATCATACAGAAATGACCAACAAATTTAAAAGCACCAAACAGACCTTTGATACTGGTAATGGTGAATCGAACTATTACAGTATTCCTAAACTTAAAGAACTGGGCTATGCAAACGTAGACAGATTGCCCTTTTCCATTAAAATTTTATTGGAGGCGGTACTTCGTGAATTTGACGGTTACGTTATTACAGAAAGTGATGTTGAAGCATTAGCAAATTATGATGCTAAGAATCCTCAAGGCGAAATTCCTTTCAAACCATCTCGTGTGGTTCTTCAGGATTTTACAGGAGTGCCTGCTGTAGTTGATTTAGCCGCTCTCCGTTCTGCCATGAAAAGAATGGGTGGCGATCCAAATGCAATCAATCCACAAGTTCCTGTAGATTTAGTGATTGATCACTCTGTTCAAGTTGATATGTTTGGCTCTGATGCCGCTCTTATGTTCAACGTAGAGAAAGAAATGGAGCGTAACAACGAACGCTATGAGTTCTTGAAATGGGGTAAAGAAGCTTTTGATAATTTCCGTGTGGTTCCTCCAGGTCGCGGTATTGTTCACCAAGTTAACCTTGAGTATTTAGGTCGTGGCGTTTTTACGCGCGAAGAAGCTGATGGAACTAAAACATCATACCCAGATACTTTAGTAGGAACAGATTCTCATACTACAATGATTAACGGCCTTGGTATTTTAGGTTGGGGTGTTGGAGGTATTGAAGCAGAAGCTGCAATGCTTGGCCAGCCAATCTATATGTTAGTGCCTGAAGTTGTTGGTATGAAGTTGACTGGAAAGTTAAAAGAAGGTGTTACTGCAACCGATTTAACACTTACTGTTACTGAAATGCTTAGAAAGCATGGCGTAGTTGGTAAATTTGTTGAGTTTTACGGAGCAGGTATCAGCAATATGAGTTTACCTGATCGTGCAACTATCGCTAACATGGCTCCAGAATATGGTGCAACTATGGGCTTCTTTCCAATTGATAGCGAAGCTCTACGTTACATGCACAGAACTGGTCGTCCAGATGAGTTGGTACAACTAGTAGAAAACTACACGAAAGTTCAAGGTTTATATAGAACCGATGATACACCAGATCCAGTTTTTGCTTCAACATTAGAGCTTGATTTAGGCACTGTTGAAACATCACTTGCAGGACCAAAACGTCCTCAAGATCGTATCACACTCAAGAACATGAAGACTACTTTTGAAGCTTCTTTGACTAGCAACGATGCTACAATGGGCTTCAACTTAACTCCTGAGCAAGTAGACAATAAAGGCATTTACAAAAATGGCCAAGAAATAGAAATGCATCACGGTGATGTTGCTATCGCAGCAATCACAAGTTGTACCAACACTTCTAACCCAAGTGTAATGTTAGGTGCAGGTATTGTTGCTAAAAAAGCCGTAGAAAAAGGCTTGAAAGTTCCAGCTTACGTTAAAACATCGTTAGCTCCAGGTTCTAGAGTTGTTACCGAGTATTTAAATGAAGCTGGTCTAACTCAATATTTAGACAAATTAGGCTTTAACCTAGTTGGTTACGGTTGTACAACCTGTATTGGTAACTCTGGTCCATTGCCAGCACCCGTAGAAAAAGCAATTCGCGAAGGTGATTTAATTGCAGCTGGTGTGCTTTCAGGAAACAGAAACTTTGAAGGACGTATTCATCCGTATGTAAAAGCTAACTTCCTCGCTTCTCCACCTCTTGTTGTAGCGTACGCCCTTGCTGGAACCGTGGATATTGATTTATCTACAGAGCCGCTAGGAAAAGACAAAGATGGCAACGATGTGTATCTAAAAGACATCTGGCCAACTACAGCTGAAATCGCTGCAGAATTAGACAATGCTATCCGCCCAGATCTTTTTGACAAGATGTATGGCGATATTTTTGACTCACCTGCTTGGGAAGCAATTCCTGTTTCTGGTGGTGAATTATTCGATTGGAAAGAAGAGTCTACGTACATCCAAGAGCCTCCTTTCTTTATGAATACTAAGGAAGAAGCTGAGCCAATCAAGTCTATTGAAAATGCTCGAACGTTGGTAATGGTTGGCGATTCTATTACAACTGACCATATTTCGCCAGCAGGTAACATTAAAGAAGATGCACCAGCAGGTGAATACTTAAAAGCTCATGGCGTTGAAAGTAAAGATTTCAACTCTTATGGTTCTCGTCGTGGTAATGACCGTGTAATGACTCGCGGTACTTTTGCCAATGTACGTTTCAAAAACAAATTGGCACCAGGTACTGAAGGTGGTTTCACCAAGTATCACCCAACCGGAGAAATAACTACCATCTTTGACGCTTCATTGAAGTACAAAGAAGCTGGAACTCCACTTATCGGGATAGTTGGTAAAGAATATGGAACGGGTTCATCTCGTGACTGGGCTGCAAAAGGAACCATCCTTTTGGGAATCAAAGCAATTATTGCTGAATCTTATGAGCGTATTCACCGCTCTAACCTAGTTGGTATGGGTGTTCTTCCTCTTCAGTTTAAAGAAGGTGAAACACCAGCAACCCTTGGTTTAGATGGTTCAGAATCTTTCACAATTCACTTGGACGATAATCTTAAAGCTCGCCAAGATGTAAATGTTACGGCTACAAAGGCTGATGGTACCGAAATCAATTTTTCTACAAAATGTAGAATTGATACTCCAGTTGAGGTAGATTATTACCGAAATGGTGGAATCCTTCACACGGTACTTTTAGACTACTTAAAGAAAAGCCGTAGTTAAGATTCGTTCTGAATCCATTATTTTTTTAATTTAAAGGCCCTGTCATTTTTTAATGGCAGGGCCTTTTTATGGTTGGATTTAATCCTAACATAAAAATCAGATTCATTTTTTTATATTGATATCAAACGATTAAGGATTGACTACGAAAGAGGACGAGAAATATAAAACTGAGAACGGAATTGGAAATAATTCCAATTACCGGCTTTTACTGGAAGCAGTAGAAGGGATAAACCGTACCTTTGAGTTAAAAGACCTGCTAAAAAAATGTATGGACGCTACATGCATTGTGATGAATACCGAGGCAAGTTCATTAATGTTAGTAGATGAAGCTACTGGTCGGTTAAATATTAGTATCCCAACAGGGCCAATACAAGATCAAATTGTGGGTTTTAGTATCCCAAAAGATAAAGGTATTGGCGCTTGGGTAATCAAGAATAACAATCCATACATTTCCAACAAAATTGACGATAGTGAGTTTTTTTGGAAGGATTTATCGAGCGACTTTACTACGCGAAACATTATCTGTGTACCACTTAAAGATCAAAATGGTGAGGCATTCGGAGTTCTGCAGGCGGTAAATAGAAAGAATGACGTTCCTTTTGACGATAGTGATGTATACGTATTCGAAACCTTGGCTGAACATGTGGCATTAGCTGTTCATAGATCTCAAACCTTCGAGAAAATTGTAAACAAGCTAGACGAAAAAACCACTCAGTTAGCTGAAGTTCACCACCGTTTAAGAAATAATTTAGCTACCATTTCAGCTTTAATTGAACTAGAGCTAGATAGCATTGATGATGAGAACTCATTAGGCGTTTTGAAAGCAACCAACTCTAGAATTAGATCTGTTGCGGATGTGCATTCAATGCTTTACGATTCGAAAGAAACGGGGACTGTTGAGTTAAATAAGTATCTGGTAAACATTGTACAGAACGTAGCTCGTATTTATGATGATGCTAGCAAAGATATCAGTATTAGCTATAACATTGCAGAATACAGCCTTGATGTAAATAGAGCTGTTTTATGTGGTTTAATTTTAAATGAACTTGCAGTCAATTCATTCAAACATGCTTTCCAAGATAGAAAATCAGGAAAGATTAATATATCTGTACGTGATATAGCTAATGAAAAACTGATTATTGAGATAAGCGACAATGGTGTTGGTATGGGCGCTAAGGAAAAAGGACCTGAAAGCTTATTTATTGTTAAAGCACTTTCTCGTAAGCTAAACGCTAGAGTTGAAGAATCTGATGAACTTAGCGATGGTTCAAAAATTTCTGTCGAATTTACTCTATAAAAGCTAATTTCAAGGAAGCTTAACTAGCCCTCGCATTGCAAATTGCTCTGCTGCAAGCTTTCGCAAAGGCGTATTAAGAAGTACAGAAATGAGCGCTTTTTTAAAGAAAGGAATTTTTCGTTTTCTGCCCAATCTCATATTCCACTCTGCTCTTAACGCTACTTTTTTTGAAATCAACTTCTGCTCTTTCTGATATTGCGAAAGATAGTCTTCCGTTTTAGTTGGTTGTTCTTGAATCGAGGATAATGCCTGTGACAGCTTCCACGCGCCAATCCATCCTAAGTTCATTCCTTGCCCTCCAATGGGGCTAACTACATGAGCGGAATCGCCAGCGAGTATAATTCTATTTTTGAAAAACTGTTCAGCCGTAAAGTATTGAACTCCAAAACTACTCAGCATGGTGCATTTTGTTTTCGTTAAATTATAGCCTAATCGTTTACGGATTAACTCCGCTAACAAAGCTTGAGTTGGGTTTTTGACAAATTCTTCGGTTTTAACCACCCATCGTCTCATTCCATTAGGAAGTGGGAAGCACTCAAGCATTCCGTCCTTAGGAAGGAAAACTGTGGCCATAGATCCGAATTTTGTTGTGTCTTCGAAGTCACCCATGATGTAAGTGTCGGGATATCTCTTGCCCCCAAAAAAGATACCCGCTTTTTGCCTAATCAAACTGTTTTTACCATCACAACCAACTAGGAAGTCGGAAGATATCTGAAATTCACGACCATCTTTTTTATACCAACACAGCACTTCCTTTTCATCATGGCGAATATCGGTTACTTCTGCTTCTTGAATAAGTCCGCTTGGATTTAGAGCCAGAAATGTCTCTTTCAAGATTTGTTCTGTTTTAAACTGCGGACAAGAAAGGATGAAATTGTATGGTTTTTTGAGGGAACTGAAATCTATCTCCCCAAGCTTGCGAATGCCATCATGGGCAATGCCCTTTTGAATATGAATTCCTGATTCGGAAAACTCTGTTTCCATTCCAAGTAATTGAAACAACTCCATTGAGATGGGGTGAATTCCTAGCGATCTGGAGTCGGGGACGGGAGCAGCCCTTCGTTCAATGATGAAGCAAGAAATGTTTAGCTTTGCGAGTGCAATACCAAGGAAAAGTCCAACGGGGCCGCCACCTACAATGCAGACACTAATTTTATGCATCTTTTGTATAGCTGAGGATTAACCGAAAAGGAAATAAGCGTTGTACATTCCAATTCTCGGGAATTACTTGTTTCAATTCTGAAAAAGCAAAAGACCTTTTTATGGAAGTGAGTCCATCTTGGGTGATGAAAGAATTTCTGAAAAGTAACCTAGAGAAGATGTTAAAAAGTGCGTATCCAATATCACTTCGTTCGATATCATTAAAAATAACTTTTTTACTCGCTAAGGAAATCGCTTCGTCTAAGAATGTTGAAAATGTAACAGTATCGAGATGGTGTAGAACATGATTTGAAATCACAAAATCGAACGTTCTATTTTCTAGAACTAATTGGGTGGAGCTGCAATGTTTAAACTCAATGTTTGGATAAGGCTCTAGCTTGGAAACGAAATCTAGAGCCCGCACATCTAGTTCAATTGCTGTTATTTTCAAATTTAGCCCATCATTCTGAGCCCATTTAGCAAGCGAAAAAGGAATATCACCTCCGCCAAAACCGATATCGAGTAGCGTAAATTCTCTATTGTGCTCTTGCATGAAAGGTCGTAGTTGGGTTGTATAAATTCTTCTCCATTGAGAAAGAATTCCATTAATTCTGTAAAACTGACGGTAAGTATTCTCTAGTTTGTGCTGATCGCAATCATCCCTATCCATTAGTTCAACTAAATCAGTTCGGCGGTTTTTGAGAAAAAGAGGCATAACTAAGAGTTAATCATAGTGAAAAGTCCGGATTCTATCGTTAGACCTGGCCCAAAAGCCATCGGCAGAATAGTAGTATCCGTCTCTAAATTAGATTTCAGAATTTCCTCTAACACAAATAGAATGGTTGCACTGCTCATGTTTCCGAATCTAGAAAGCACTTTTCGTGAAGCTTCAACTTGTAAGTCAGCAAGCTCCATTGATTTTTGAACTTTATCGACAATGGCTCGCCCGCCTGGATGTACAGCCCATATATCCACAGCATTAGCAGAGATTGAAAGTGTAGAAAATAAAGGATCGATTACAGAAGCTAAGTTTGCAGTAATGATATCTGGGACGTAACTAGAAAGAGTCATCTGAAAACCAGTATCGCCGATAGTCCACGCCATATCTTGCTCGCCTTCATAGGCAAGAGATGAGGCAAAGGAATTCATCCTAAACCCTTTTTTGGCAGGTTTTTGAGATGAAACCAAAACACCAGCGGCCCCATCTGCAAATACAGAAGAAGCTAATAGATTATCAATGTCATTTTCAGATTGAATGTGAATGGTGCATAATTCAGCACAGATTACCAATACACAAGCATTAGGATCGGCTTTGCAAAATGCAGCGGCTATTTTAAGAGCAGGAAATGCCGCATAGCATCCCATAAAACCGATGTGAAATCGCTGGGTAGATGCAGATAAACCTAAACCTTTTACCACTTCGAAATCAGGACCTGGCGCAAAAAAACCAGTACAAGAAACCGTAATTACATGGGTTATTTTAGATTTATCGATTTCTGGATTTTGTAGCAGTAATTTTTTTCCAACTTCTAAAAATAATGAGGTGGCTTCTGTTTTATATAAGACATTTCTTTCAGCGGTAGAAGGAGTGTTGTTGCCACTTAATGCTTTGCTGAAGAATGCATCGTCGTTCTTTTCTAGGAAATCGCGTATTACTGTATGGCGTTTCTCAATTCCAGATTGAGTATAAATACGGTGTATAATGGCTTCCGTTTTTCTATCGCTTGCCAGGCGTTCTTTCATAATCTCCCGAATGGTTTGTTGAGGAATAGCGGTATCGGGATTAGCGATTACAATGTCGTGGATATATGCGGGCATAGAACAGAATACAAGTTTAGCACTGCATTTAAAACCTTTGATTTTTTGGGAAGGTTCCTTTCCGGTTTTCATATGAGAAGGCATTCAACTATAAAATTGTAACGATACTTTCAAAATTTTGTATAGAAGGAAATATCATTTCACCAATGGTGATTCAAATCAATCACCATTGGTGAACGCATTAAAACACCAATGGTGAATTAGAATTTTTGTCGATAGAAACTATCTGATTTCTGCAATCAAAAATCCCCCATCCTGCGGAGAAAAATCTTCAACAGTAGCTTTCAACTAAATAATTTCTGAATATTGAAAACCCAAGATGAAGGGGGAAAGGATAAAAAGTCTTAAAGAGATGAATGAATTAATTAGCGTGGAAATCTTATCAAGATACTACAACTAGAGGCTTTTAATGTGGCATTAAGTTGCAGGGCTCTGGAATGAGATCTTCTTCTCTAAGCAACCTTTGAGAGTTTATTAAATCGGTAGTTGTGTAATACGGCGGCAACGGAAAGTCCTGATATTAAACCAATCCATAAACCTTGTGGTCCGTAGCCTAAATGTATACCGAGTATATATCCCGCAGGAAAGCCGATAACCCAGTAGGCGATGAAGTTTACAATCATAGGCACTCGCGTATCTTTGAGCCCACGTAAGGCGCCAAACCCGCCAACTTGGAGCCCATCTGATATCTGAAACAATCCAGCCATAAATAAAAGAGAGATGGCCATGTCTTTAACCGCAGGATCGGTGGTGTAAATTCGTACAATGGCTTCCGGCATTGCGAAAAGTAAAATGGCAGTAAAAGTCATTATTGAAGCACAAATTCCAATGCCCACAAATCCACGAAAGCGAGCTTTTGACATGGAGCCTTGGCCCAAAGAAAATCCAACCCGTTGCGAAATTGCCATAGAGAGACCAAAAGGAATCATAAACATAGTGGAAGCAACATTGAGTGCAATTTGGTGAGAAGCTGAGGCATTCACACTAAGCGTTCCCATCAATAGACTAACACTCGCAAAAAGTAGAACTTCCATAGCTGAACTTGCGCCGTTAGGTAAGCCAATTCGTAGAAATTCTTTGATGAGTGTAATGTCTGGCCTTTTTATTCTAGCAAAGATATTGAACCTCATAAAAGGCTTGAATCTCATCGTGAAATAAATAAAGACAATGGCAGAGAAAAGGTTTAGAAGTGAAGTAGCATATCCGGCGCCCACACCACCCATTGCAGGGAACCCAAGTTTGCCGTACATCAATACATAGTTTGCGCCCACATTCAGTACTAAACTTACAGCAGCAATATACATTGCCGGGCGAGTTACAGATAATCCCTCACTAAAATACCGGACACCTGCATAGGCAAAGAGCGGTAAAATTCCCCATGAAATGCCTTTTAAGTACCCTTGTGCTAATGGAATAATTTCGGGAGTTACACCAATAATTCGCATTATTATATCAAGGTTTCTGATAATGATAATACATGGAATAGAAAGGAGGATAATAAGCCAAAACAGTTGGCGAGCACTACGGCCAATTTCCTCGAATTTACGTGCACCCAAAAGTTGAGAAACAATAGGATTGATGGCTACCAGTGTGGCCATACAAAAAACGGCAATAGGCATATAAATAGCATTTCCAATAGCTACACCAGCAAGGTCTAAGGCAGAGAGATTTCCAGCCATTACTGTATCAGTAAAGTTTAGGCCCGTTCTCAATAACTGCGTGGCAATGATGGGGCCACCAAGTTTTAAAAGTAGCGAGCTCTCTTTTTGTATGCTTTTTCTTAAATCTGACATTATGCTTTTTTGGAGCCCGCAATGGTACGAAATGTTAGCGTGAAAGGTAACCCAAAACAGCGTATACGTGATAAATACTATCTATGTATCCGATATTAGTTTGCGGAGAGTGGTAATGTAATTACAAAAGTTGTTCCATTGCCTGCGGTAGAAGTGAAGGTGATTTCGCCATTATGTGCTTCAATAATCTTTTTGGTGATTGCTAAGCCAAGGCCTGTTCCACTTGTCTTAGTACTAAAGTTTGGGATAAAGATTACCGATTTGTTTTTTTCTGAAATTCCTTCTCCTGTATCAATAATGCTTATTTCAAGTTGCCTAGAAGTTTTATTTGTGGCAAGTGTTATAGTGCCACTGCCTTCCATCGCTTCAATACCATTTTTGATGAGATTGATGAGCGCTCTGCGAAGTTCATCTTTCACGCCATCCACGTAAATAGGCTCGCTAGAAATTACCGAAGTTATGGTAACAGATTTTTCGTGAGCGTAAAGATCTAAAACAGATTGTAACAACTCTGTGATATCAAACTTGAGGAGTGGTTGATCAATTGGTTTCGCAAACTTCGAAAAATCGGAAGCAATCTTACTTAAAGAGTCAATTTGCTCAATTAGGTTGATATTAACTTTGCTGAATTGGCTTTTTAGCTCTTCGGTAGTAATATCGGGGCTTTTAAGTTTCCTCTCTAAATGTTGAAGGTTTAACTTCATTGGGGTAAGAGGATTCTTAATCTCGTGGGCAACTTGTTGTGCCATTTCTTTCCAAGCTGCTTCACGTTCTGCTTCTACCAAGTCTTTTTGGAGCTCTTGTAATCGATAAACCATGATGTTGTAGGCGTTGGTCAGCGCTCCGATTTCATCCTGACTTTTAACGGGCAAAGTAGTCTCCAGATTCCCGTCAGAAATGGTTTTGATACCATCACTTAACTCTTCAAGAGGAGAGATTAATTGATTAGCGATATAGGTTGCTCCAAGAATAAATAGCCCAAAAATAAGTACGAATAGCCCAAGTAGGTAACTAGTTGTAGAAAGGACTTGTTCATTAAAGCGTGGCGCGCGTAGAAAAGTCGGAATTCCTGCAACGTTGACAATTTTATCGTTTTTGATAATCGGCCTAAAGCCAATCAACATTTGTTGAGAACCTAGCGTGAAGAAGCGGATTTCTTGCTCACTTCCTTTTACATAAATTTCATTATAAACATCCCAAGGAATTTGGGCTGGGAGTAAATTTTGTGAGAAAATCTGTGGTGCAGTTGAGCCAATCTCAGTATTGTCTTTGTAGAGTATGGCATCGGCATCAATTATAGAAGTTGCGTTGTAAAGAAGTTTTCGTGTATCAGAAACTGAATCTTGGACTATACCATCAATGAGGTTTTCCAATTTCATGCTGATATCATCAGTAACCGACTCGTTACTTTGTGAGATAATTGCAGCATAGGACGCCGCTACTAATGCCAAGAAACAAGCAAGTGATGCTAATATAAACCTATCAAGAAGGCGATCTTTAAACTTTTTATTGTGCCCGATGAGTTTAAGGCTAGGGCTCCAAAAAAAGAATATTGAAATGAGAATGAGTACGATTAAGAGTGTGAAAAAATAGCGAAGAAGAGAGTAAATATGGTTTGTTGTCGTAATTCTTAGCGATGCAACTCTGGTAATTGAATGGGCGTCATTGGCGATAAATATCTCTCGAAGTTTAGCTCTAGAAATTTCCGTATTTCTTACAAGAATGCTGTCTTTTTGAACGTGGTCAATCAGCTCCTTATTCAAGCGAGAATAGCCTGGTAAATCTAGCGGTACTCCGATGATAGATGTTCTATTTAGTACACCGTCTTCAAATTCATTTAAATGAATAGTTGTGTTAAGCTCTTGAGATTGAGCATAAGATACCACCGCCCTTAAAGCTTTTCGATACTGGGGCTTTTCTTTGTAAACCGAGCAGATTATCCAGCCAAGACGTTTTGTGTCGGTAGGGGAAGTGAAAAATGGAATCCAGCCTTGTCGATATGAAGAATAACTAGTAGAGGGTTGTTCTAATGCTTTTTGCCTGATAATTGGACGCAACCGATCTCTCTTAATACGTTCTTCTTCAAAAGGGACTTCTAAGCTTAATACATCAAAAACTTTGGTCCATCCTGGCGCGTTTAAATCAGTAGTGTATTCCGAAATTGACTCTCCATCTTGATCGACTAATTGGATAGAAAAAGAATAGTCTTGCCATTGGTTAAGTATCAATCTAGGAACTTCGCGATCGAAGAAGGCTTGCAAATTTGGTTTTTGAGCATCTAAATCTGAGTATTGTTGTTCAGAAAGAATCAGCTCAAGATTAGTGAGCAGAGTAATTGTAATTTCTTCTGCCTTTTCTTCTTCTTGCAAATTAAATGACTCGGCAACACGCACCATTTGTTCATTTCGTTCATGAATTTCTCCAAAATAGGATGGTATATAGCCGAGTATCGAAGCAATAAAGCAAGTTAAAATGACTAAACGAACTCTGGACCTTCCATAGAAACGGATTCTATGAAGGCGAATTTGTAAGCTTATAAAGCCTAATGCCAGAAAAAGAATAAAGGCTTGGAGGTACTGCCATAAATCAAGGGGCTGGAAACGGAAGGTGTTGGCAAGCCAACATCCTGCGATAAAGCCTATTATAACAAACAAGAAATTTGATACAGCATTTTTTTGATGATGTATGAAAAGAGAAAGCAACAGGCTTATGGTAAAGTAGGATAGCACAATCCATAAAAACCCAGTTGCAATAAAAAAGAGAATGGTTGAAGTAGCTGGGATTGGTTTAATCGCAAAGATACTTACCCTAGTTTCGGCCACAAGATTAAAAATACTTGTAGTAGCATTAAGAAATAGATGAGATAAAACTATACCAACTATAACACTCACTATAAGTACTAAAATTGGTGAGTGGTTCGATTGGATGTGAGAGTTTTTTAAATAAAAACGAGTTCCAATGATGGCTAACAGTAACAGGGCTAAAGCGTCTATAAAGAGAGTGGAGATTCCTAAAATTGCAGGGTCATTCCCAAATAGAGAATTAAAACCTAAATCTGGTAAGCAAAGGTTTAGTAGAGTCCACCCAAAAGTTATTAATGCAAAGGTGATTATGAGATTGGTAAGCTTATAAAGATAGAACTCACTCTTAACACACAGATAGAAAATCATTAAAAGAATTATGCCAAGGCAGAGGAATCGCCATTTATAAAAAGAAGATTTCCTTTGGGCGATGAAAAAGTCTGAGTCACTGTATTTTGCATAAGCAACACCAACGGTATCATCATTATTTACGAGTAAATTTTGCTTAACATCGAAACTTTGAGGAAGAGGTTGGAAAAAGCTAAAATAGACAGGGTAATCTAAATCAATATTCAGCGCCTGAGGGACGGTAAGTTCTAAATTTTCGCCAATGCTAAGTAAATTTTGTTGTTGAAGCCGCTGAAGTGTTGCTAGGTGAAATTTTAGAGTATCGGTACCATTAGTAGAAGTGAAAGACTGCTCGCCTTGGATATAAACAACGTTGTCTTCTGTTAAAACCTCCATAGAAAATGGCAGGTCTGTTTCGAAAGCTGCTGGCTTGAACTCTCCTTTTGGAAATCCCGACCAAACCACTAAACTGTCGTTAATGTATAGTGCTGTACCCCAAAAATTGAATTTTGTTGAAATTAGTTGATGAATGTCTTCTAGTGATGCATTTCTTTGGTAAGCACTTAGAATGGCATCGGAAAGGTTGATAGTTTCTTTGCGAAATGTTTCCTGAAAATCCTCAAAAGCGGAAGTTGATCTAAGAACTTGCTCATTTGCAATTTCTTGAACCTTTAATCTCGAGGGCGTCAAAGCCAAAAACATTACTTCAGCCACTAAATATAGTATTACTAAGGCAGTAAAAAACAGCCATGGCAAAGGGGCTCTATGCAATGAGTAGGGCTTCAAGTGAAAGACAGATTGTTAAGGAACTGAATATGAGTTGATATCAGGAGTGAATCAAGTTTGGGATTGAGTGCTCAGGTTCGTTATTTAAAACGGAAACGATTGCACTAGCAGCAAGCATCCCAATTTGTTCTCTAGTTTCAAATGTTGCACTAGCTATGTGTGGTAGCAAGGTGCAGTTAGGGGCGGTTAGTAAATCGGGGTGTACTTTAGGTTCCTCTTCAAAAACATCAATGCCAGCACCTGCAATTTGGTGATTGTGAAGTGCTTTGGCTAGGGCCTCTTCGTTCACAACAGGTCCTCGAGAAATATTTATAAGGATGGAATGCTTTGGCATGAGTTCAAAAATAGGGGCATCAATCAAATGATGGGTTTCTGGTGTAAGTGGACAGTTCAAACTTAGAACGTCAGAAGTAGAAGCAAGTTCCTCAAGAGTGGAGATGTATTTAGCATTAACTTGATCTGCCGATCCATCAGTAATTCTATTTCTATTGTGATATGCTATTTCCATGCCAAAGGCTTTAGCTCTCTCTGCAAATGCCAACCCAATTCTTCCCATTCCTACAATGCCAAGAGTTTTTCCGCGAAGTTCCATCCCAAGAAAGCCAAGAGGCTCCCAGCCTTTAAACTTTCCAGCTCGCAAGTAGTTCTCTGCAGAATTAAATTGGCGTGTTACTGCCATCAAAAGGGCCATTGCAAAATCACCACAAGCCTCGGTAAGAACATCGGGCGTATTGGCAACTTTGACACCTAATTTTTGAGCGCTACTCACATCAATGTTATTGTAACCCACCGCAAAGTTGGCAACTATTTTTAATTTCTGTGCGGCAGAAAGCACTTTTTCTGTAACAGGCGTAGATAGCATGCATAGCAAAGCATCATAATGCACGATGTCTTCAATGAGATGCTCTTCGTTACTGTAGTAACCTTTTTTGCCTACGGTTACATTCGTGTGTTGCTTTAAAAAATCTATGACCTTTTCAGGAATAGGTTCGGTAATAAGTAGCGAGGGCAGAGTAGCAGCCATAGCTAGAATTTAGGCTTCGTCTTTGATGTAGGTGATTTTAGCATCGTTCCACATTCTTTCAATGCTATAATATTCTCTTTTCTCTTCACTCATAATATGAACAACTATGTTTACATAATCGAGAATCATCCAAGAGCGAGCATTTACGCCTTCTTTTTTCCAAGCTTTTTCGGATGTTTTTTCACGAACATCATCTTCAACAATATCAGCAAGTGCTTTAATTTGTACGTCAGAGTTACCGTGGCATATTACAAAATATTCAGCAAGTGTAGTAAGCTCAGAAACATCTAAAATAGCAATGTTGTTGGCTTTTTTACTAAGTAGGGATTCTACAATTACATCAAGTACTTCCTTTGTTTTTAGGTCGTCCTCGGTGTAGGCATTTGAAAATTGTTTGTTATTGGGTTCTTTAATTTCAGACATTTAATGTGTGTTAAGCTGGTGATAATCTTTACCCAAAATTACGGTTACATCTAAATAGAAGTCGGGTGATTCTTCTCTGATGACATTCTCTTCTGATACTCCAAGAGCAGCAGCAACACGCTTTGCATTATCAATTGAAACAGTTCGTGAAATAACAATGGTTTTTTCAACGTCAAAGCGCTCAAAGTTTCCTGTTTCTACAACATCAAAACCATTATCTCTAAGAATCCCCGTAAAATTATTTGCAATTCCAGGTTCTCCACAGCCATTTAAAACTTCAAGCTGGATAATTGTTCCGATAAGTTCGTTTGATGTATCTGAACGTTGGTTTAAAATCCTAGGATACAATACACGAGTAAAAAGTGCCGCCAAAAGTGCAATTAGTAAAACGCTTAAAAAGCCGATGGCTGCGTTTAAATATAAGCTATTCTGGGATGAATGTTGTTCTTCTTGTTTTTCCGACATCTATAAATTAGCGATACCAAGGATTATTGAAGCGATCGTAACCATAGCCATACCCATAAGAAGCAGGTAGTTGTTGGAATCTAACCTGTATTAGCGCATTATCACTAATTTTGTAATTCAGCTCTGCATTGCTAAGAATAATTCGTGGGTTGTTTAAATTACCCCCGTATAAGTTAGATCCACCGAATGGAGAATGTAAGAAAGAAAGGTCAACTCGCGCGTCTAAACGATCACTTAAGCTAACTTGCATTGTGTTGGTGTAAGCATTCAATGATTGGTAGGAACCTCCAAGTGATGAGAACGACATGGAATATGAATGAGACATATCAATCTTACTAAAAAACTGACCTAATTTGCTTTGTACAGATACAGATTGTCTGTTAATTACAGGGCCTTGATAATCGAACGGAGTTGATACATCTCCACGGAGTTGAGCAAATGCGCTAACACTAGTGATTATAAAGATGCAAAGTAAAGAGAGTAATGCTTTTTTCATGATGGTTCCTTATTAGAGCTTGGTGAACGAAACACCAAACATTTAAGTATAACGAATTGCTACATAATTATAAATAGCTAGCTTTGCTACCCAAAAATGATATTCATTGAATAAGGATTATAAAAAGCCTATCTTATTCGACTTTTCAAAAAGCAAATTCAACAAACTCCCATTCAACCCAAGGAGAGATGAAACTCACTGATTTTAGATTCGAAATTGAAGGCCTTAACGTTCCAGAAGAACCACTTGAAAAACGTGATGACGCCCGCTTGATGGTTTTAAACCGTGATGAGCAAACTATTGAACACACCAAATTTTCTGAGATTCATAATTATTTTAACGAAGGCGATGTTGTTGTTTACAACAATACAAAGGTTTTTCCTGCTCGGTTAAATGGAAAAAAGGAAAAAACGGAAGCTGATATCGAAGTGTTTTTACTAAGAGAGCTTCAGCCAGAAAATATGCTTTGGGATGTTTTGGTTGAGCCAGCGCGTAAAATTCGTATTGGTAACAAACTCTATTTTGGAGACGACGAAGACGAACTAATGGCTGAAGTAGTAGATAATACTACTTCAAGAGGTCGTACTATTCGTTTCTTATTTGATGGTACTAACGATGAGTTGTATGAGCGTTTAGATGCTCTCGGAAAAATGCCGCTTCCTCCATATATAGAGAGAGAGCCTGTTGATGAAGATAAAGAAAGATACCAAACTGTATATGCTACCGAACGTGGAGCCGTTGCAGCACCAACTGCAGGAATGCATTTTACACCAGAGCTGATAAAAAAGATTGAAGATAAAGGCGTTATTATGGTGCCTGTAACTCTTCATATCGGCTGGGGTACATTCCGAAATGTTGAAGTTGAAGATTTGACTAAGCACAGAATGGATTCTGAGAATTACTTTATTTCTAAAGACTCTTCAGATAAGATCAATATTGCTTTGAAGTCTAAGAAGAAAAAAGTTGTAGCTATCGGTACAAGTGCTGTTAGGGTGATTGAAACTAGCGTAATGGCTAGCGGTATGTCTAAGATGGGTACAGGTTGGACTGATAAGTTTATCTACCCACCTTACAACTTCAAAATTACAGAAGCTATTGTAACTAATTTCCATCGCCCAGAATCTACATTATTAATGTTAGCTGCTGCTTTTGGCGAGTATGATTTTATAATGAAGGCATACGAAGAGGCAAAGAAAGAAAATTATCGCTTGTTCTCCTTTGGCGATGCAATGCTGATTCTTTAATTGGAAAAACTGGCGGTCATAATTCCGGCTGCTGGCTCGGGAACCCGTTTGGGTTCTCGGCTTCCAAAGCCTTTTATACCTCTGGGGGATAAAACAATTCTTGAGTGGACAATCTCTCGTTTTCTTGAGATTGATTGTTTGCTCCAAGTAATAGTGGCTACTTCTATAGATTATATCCCCACTTTAGAGCGAATATTCGCTAAATATTCCCTATCTCATTCTCATATAGATTTTAAAGTAGTAAAAGGCGGGAGTGAGCGTCAAAATTCAATTAATAATGCGTTAAGCATTGTTCATGAGGAAATTGAATTAGTTGCAGTTCATGATGCTGTAAGGCCTTTTGTTTCTTTAGAAAACATTCTTCAATGCATTGCTGTTGCAAAAGAAGTAGGTGGGGCTGCTTTAGGTGTGCCTGCTAAGGACACTATTAAAAAGATTGATAAAGAGGGTGTTATTCTTGAAACCCCAAACCGAGAACAATTATGGCAAGCTCAAACCCCACAGATTTTTCAAAAGGCATTACTCAAAAAAGCATATAATATTGCCATTCAAGAAGGGTTTTTAGGTACTGATGATGCTTCTTTAGTTGAGCATATTGGTGGTATAGTAAAAATGGTTGAGGGTGATCGAAGAAATTTAAAAATCACTTATCCCATTGATTTAAAAATCGCAGAACTGTTAATCCACGAAAAACAATGAAAGGTATTCGAATAGGTTACGGCTACGATGTGCACAAGTTCGAGGAGGGTCGTAAGCTCATTTTAGGAGGGTTGGAAATTCCACACACAAAAGGATTGTTGGGGCACTCTGATGCAGATGTTTTGCTACATGCAATTACTGATGCGTTATTAGGAGCGTTGGCGCTAGGTGATATTGGTAAGCACTTTCCTGATACTGATCCTAAATACAAAGATGCTGATAGTAGAGTTTTGTTGAGAGATGCTTACGCTTTAATTCTTGAAAAAGGTTTCGAGTTAGGGAATTTAGATGCAACAATAGTTGCTCAAGAGCCAAAATTGGCTCCGTATATTTATAGTATGAGGGAAATTATAGCCAAGGATCTTAATGTTGATATAGAAGATGTGTCTGTAAAGGCAACAACCTCAGAATGGTTGGGTTTTACGGGCAGGAAAGAGGGTATATCCGCCTCGGCTACTGTGTTAATGGTTAGAAAAGAAGACTAATGGTCGATCAAATAGTGCAAAGTATTGTGGACTGGATTTCAGTAGCTCCAATATTAGGAGTATATCTGATTTTTTTTGGCATTGCATATTTAGAGAATGTATTGCCGCCAGTTCCCGGAGATATAATAGTCGCTTTTGGGGGATATCTCGCAGCTGAAGGTGTTGTGTCTTTACCTTTATTATGGGTAGTTACAGTTTGTGCTTCCGTTGTAGGCTTTATGAATATGTATTGGCTTGGTCATAAATGGGGAGTTTCAATAGAAAGTAATAGAGATAGTCATTTTATTTTGCGCTTTATAGATTATAAATATTTTGCCAAAGGAAAGTCTTGGATGGAAAAGTGGGGGCAATGGATTGTTTTTGGAAATAGATTTTTGGCTGGCACGCGCTCAGTAATCTCTCTCACCGCAGGAATTAGTCATCTTAATATCGGGCTTACCGCTCTAAATTCTCTAATAAGTTCGGTGTTGTGGAACGCTCTTTTGCTAGGAATGGGGTGGTATGTGAGAGATAATTGGAAAATAATTGGAAAATATCTTTCTAGCTATGGCGAATTAGTAGTGTTTTTCCTTATTATTGCGCTCCTTTTGCGGTTTGGATATAAATTCATGACCTCTCGAGAAAAAGATTTAAAAAAATGAGTAAATAATTAAATTTTTACTCTTCTATTTATTGACTATAAATTATACGTTCGCTATTTTTAAAGTCTTTCGCAAAAGCCAGTGTAGCTCAGTTGGTAGAGCAGCGGTTTTGTAAACCGCCGGTCATCGGTTCGAATCCGGTCACTGGCTCATATGTGAAAAATTGGGGAGATACCAAAGCGGCCAACTGGGGCAGACTGTAAATCTGTTGTCGTAAGACTTCGTAGGTTCGAATCCTGCTCTCCCCACATTAAGCGAGCGTAACTCAATTGGTAGAGTGTCAGCCTTCCAAGCTGAATGTTGCCGGTTCGATCCCGGTCGCTCGCTCAACAAAGCCGATATAGCTCAGTGGTAGAGCACTTCCATGGTAAGGAAGGGGTCGTCGGTTCAAGTCCGACTATCGGCTCAGGTCGATAATCGTTTTTCTTATAAATCAATAAAATTAAGTTTTTAAATCATGGCAAAAGAGACCTTTCAGCGGACCAAACCGCACGTAAACGTAGGTACAATTGGACACGTAGATCACGGTAAAACTACCTTGACTGCAGCTATTACAACAGTAATGGCGAAGACTTACGGT